>NZ_JAKXMK010000064.1 GCF_022524485.1 Pseudonocardia alaniniphila | reverse complement strand
CGTCACGCAGGCGATCCTAGCCTGCGGACGCGACACCCAACGCCTGAACGCGACATCGCGGACAACCCAGTCTCGAGGATTCGATACACGGTGCGATGCCGGCTGCGAGGCGTGTCACGCGGGCGCTGGAGATCATTCCGCAGACCGGCCCGCCCGCCCGCTCGACGAGGACGGACGAGACCACGGAGGGTGGCCCCTTCCTGAGTCGAGTCGATCTTGCCACCAGCCAGGCTTTCCTCTTTCTGGCAGTCCTTCCAATTGACAGTCCTACCAACGCACGAGCTCGCGGGGCAGTGGTCGGCCGCCGGGGGAATACGTCGACCCGGCGGGCAGCGTCGTCCGGCCGGGGCGGAAGCCTCTCCCGTTGACGCGCGGGTCCTCCGGCCGTGTCGCCGGCCGGAAAGAACCTCGATCCCGTATGTCATGTGCACTCTCCCCCGTCTCGGGGGCGACCGGTGCCCCGCGCCGGCACCACGTCACCTCGCGCTCGCAGCCGCGTATGAGGCGAAGCCCGAAACTCGCACTGTTGCGAAACTACTATGTAGCTGTGCATAGCTTGCGACGGTCAGTCTGCCGGTGACGGCAGCGCGGCGGTCGCCTGAGCGGCCAGCGCGTCTCGCACGGCATCGAACGGGCTGTCGTCACGCAGGCTGCGGGCCACGATCAGGGCACCCTGGGTGCCGGCGACCGTGGCGACGGCGAGCGGCGTCGCGGCGTCCGCGGGCACGCCCTTCTCGGTGAGACGGGCGGCCAGGGTGGCGACGATGTCCCGGACGCCCCGGCTGGTCACCGCGGTGAGCTGCGCGGAGTCGGGGGTGGTCTCGATGATGATCGGCGCGACGGCGCAGCCCTCCCGGTAGTCGCTGGCCACGAGGCCGCGACGGGAGGCGTCCACGAAGGCCTCGATGAGCTCCGCCGGCGTACGCGCGCGGAGGGCGGCACGGTTGACCTCCGCGATCAGCTCGGCCAGGTGCAGCAACGCCACCTCGACGCCGAGTTCCTCCTTGCCGCCGGGGAAGTGGAAGTAGACCGAGCCGCGGGGCGCTTCGCTGGCCTCCAGCACGTCGGAGAACGCCGTGGCCACGTAGCCGCGCTGCCGGAAGAGGCGGCGGGCGGCGGCGACCATGCGCGGTTTGGCGTCGCTTCGTCGAGGCATGCCACCATCGTACCTTTTGCACGCCAGGTTGACATGTATGTCGGCAGGTATATAACGTCGCCGACGGAGACCCACCGTGGGAGGTCGCACATGACTGGCACAGCACAGGCGGAGACCGAGCGCACCGGAGCTGCGGACGCCGTCGCATCGACCCCGGCCCCGGACGCGGCCCTGGTGACCCTGACGATGGACGGGGCCGTCGCGGTGGCGACCATGCGGTACGCACCCCACAACTTCCTGAACATGGAACTGCTCGACGCGCTCGTCGCCGCGGCCCGCGGGGCCGTTGCGCAGGGGGCCCGGGCGATGGTCGTGCGCAGCGGGCTGCGCAACTTCTGCGCCGGTGCTGACGTCCGGCTCTTCGAGAGCTCGCAGCGCGGTGAGGCGCCGACCGGCGACCTGACCACGCTGCTGAGCACCTTCGACGAACTGCCCATCCCGATCCTGGCCAGTGTGAACGGTGTCTGCATCGGCGGAGGGCTCGAACTCGCCCTGGCGTGCGACCTCATCGTCGCCGCCGAGTCCGCGAAGATCGGTTCGATCGAGGCGAGCGTCGGCCTGAACCCGCTGATGGGCGGGATACAGCGGGTGACCCAGCGGGCCGGCGCGGCACGGGCCAAGGAGATGGCGCTGCTGGGCCGCCGCTACGACGCGGCCACGATGGCGCGCTGGAACATCATCAACTGGGTCGTGCCCGACGAGCAGCTCGTCGACGTCACCGCCACGATCGCGCAGGAGCTCGCCCACGGCCCCACTGTCGCCCACGCCTCCACGAAGGCGCTGGTGTCGCACGCGGTCGAACACGGCGTGCGCGCGACCGACGAGGCCATGCACGAGCTGCAACGCGACATCTGGCGGTCCGAGGACCTCAAGATCGGCCTGGCATCGCTGCAGGCCGAAGGTCCCGGCGCCGCACGGTTCGAAGGGCGCTGACCATGGTCCTGCCCCTGGAAGGCATCCGCGTCGTCGACTTCTCCCGTGTCCTGGCCGGGCCACACTGCGGCAAGAACCTGCTCGACCTCGGCGCCGAGGTGATCAAGGTGGAACCGCCCCGCGGGGATCTGTCGCGCCTGGCGTTCCCCGTGCAGGGAGCGGTCAGCGGGTACTACGCACAGCAGAACGCGGGCAAGCGCAACGTCAGCATCGACCTCAACGTGCCCGAGGCACGGGAAGCGGCTCTGGCGCTGTGTGACACCGCCGACGTCGTCATCGAGAACTTCCGGCCCCGCGCCCTGGCGTCGTTCGGCCTGGACTACGCGGCGGTCGCGGCCCGAAACCCGAGCGTCGTGTACGCCTCCATCAGCGGATACGGGCAGCACGGCTCGTGGAGCAGCCGGATGGCCTACGCGCCGACGGTGCAGGCCGAGGTCGGTTTCACCAGGAACACGCTTCGCCATTTCGACCTCGAAGGGGACGAGCGACGCACCGACGCCCTGTCCCACGCCGACGTCTACGCGGGCCTGCACGCCGCGATCGCGGTGCTCGCCGCGCTGCGGCACCGCGCCGTCACCGGTGAGGGCCAGTACATCGACATCGCCATGGCGGCGGTGATCACGTCGATGAACGAGCGGGTGCACTACGACCTCAGCGGCATCGACCTCGGCCAGGAACGTCCCGTCCTCGGTGCCACCGACGCGCCGTTCTTCACGAGCCCGGAAGGCGACGAGTTCCTCGTCCCGATGAGCCTGGTCGGCAGCCTCACCTTCCCGTTCTACTGTCACGCCATGCGACGGGCGGACCTCAAGGACGATCCCCGGTTCGCCACGCCCGAGCTGCGCCGGCAGAACTATGCCGAGCTGTACTCGATCGTCCAGACCTGGATCAACACGTTCGGGGACATGGCGTCGCTGGACGCCCAGTTCGACGAGGGCAAGATCGCCACCGGCCGGGTACGCACGATGGGCGAGTTCGTCGAGACGGACTGGGCGAAGCAGTGGGGCGTGACCAGGACGGTGCCCGACCGGGCCGGGGGCGAGATCACCATCCCGGGACCGCCGTGGCACTTCAGCGGGCACACCGGTCCGTCGACCGAACAGGTGCCGGCGCTGCAGGGTGAGCACAACACCGAGGTGTTCACCGAGCTGGGCTTCGACGAGCACCAGATCGAGGCGCTGTACAAGAGCGCGGCTTTCGTCGAGCCCGGACGGACGCGCGACTGATGCGCTGGGTCACCTACTCCCCCGGGCCGGGCCAGGCGGCCCGAGTGGGTGTCGTGCACGACGGACACGTCCACGGGCTGCCCGGCGATCGACGCCTGCTGGACCTGCTCGCCCTGGGGCCCGAGGAGTTCGCCGCCACCGGGACGGCTGTGCTGGCCGACCCCACCGAGGTGGTCCCGCAGGACGCGGTGACGCTGTCCGCGCCGATCCCGGTGCCGCCCTCGATCCGCGACTTCATGGCGTTCGAGAACCACGCCGCCACGTCGGTGGAGGCGATCGGGCAGAAACTCGACCCCGTGTGGTACGAGGTCCCCGTCTTCTACTTCACCAACCCGGCGGCGGTCATCGCGCCGTCCGACCCGGTGGCGATCTCACCGGGCAGTACGGCGTTCGACTACGAGGTCGAGGTGGCAGCCGTGATCGGCCGGCCCGGCTCGGACATCTCCGTCGCGGCAGCGGGTGATCACATCGCCGGTTTCCTGATCCTGTGCGACTGGAGCGCTCGCGACATCCAGGCGCACGAGATGAGCGTCGGACTGGGCCCGGCGAAGGGCAAGGACTCGGCCACGACCCTGGGCCCGTGGCTGGTCACCGCCGACGAACTGGCGCCGGACCGGCGCGGCAACGGCTACGACAGGGGCATGACCGCGACGGTGAACGGCACGCTCTACAGCTCGGGCAACCTCGCCGACCTCTACTGGTCGTTCGAGGAGATGATCGCCTACGCCTCCCGCGGCACCCGTCTGGTGCCCGGGGACGTGATCGGCTCCGGCACGGTCGGCACCGGATGCATCCTCGAGCTGTCCCGGGTGCACGGTGCCGACCGGTATCCCTACCTCACCGCGGGTGACCGGGTACGGATCGCCGTCGACGGACTCGGCGAGATCGATACGAGCATCCGTCCCTCGGCGCCCGTCCACCCACTGCGGTGAGTCGATCATCTGGTGGCTGCTCACCGAAGCGGCAGGAGAGCTGCACGGCAAGAGGCGGGCGATGGCGGACAGCACCCTGATCCGAGGCGGCTCGATCCTCACCATGGACGCGCGGGACACCGAGCTGCCGGCCGGCGATCTGCTGGTCACCGGTGACAGCATCGCCGGTGTCGGCACCGAGCTGGACGCCCCGCCGGGCACCGAGGTGATCGACGCGACCGGGCTGCTGGTGCTGCCCGGCCTGGTGGACACCCATCGACACACCTGGCAGACACCACTGCGCCACCTCGGCGCCGAATGGTCGCTGGACGACTACGCGCGGCTGCTGTTGGGCGAGGTCGGCGCCCGGTACGAACCCTCGGACGTCTACGCCGGCACGCTGCTCGGTGCACTCGGCGCGTTGGACGCCGGGATCACCACGCTGGTGGACTGGGCGCACATCCAGAACTCGCCGGCGCACGCGGACGCCTCGGTGGCCGCCCTGCGCGACGCCGGCATCCGCGCGGTGTTCGGCCACGGGTGGTCCCTGCAGCGTGGCTGGACCGACAGTCCCGGGCCGCACCCCGCCGACATCCGCAGGGTCCGCACCGACCTGCTGGCCGACGACGACGCCCTGGTCACCCTGGCGATGGGTGCGCAGGCGCCTGACTTCGTCGGGATCGAGGGGACCGCGCGCGACTTCGCGCTGGCCAGGGAGCTGGACATCCCGATCACCTCGCACGTGGCCGGTGGGCGCGCCCAGGCAGGCCATCGGGGTATCGCCGAGCTGGAGCGGGCCGGGCTGCTCGGGCCGGACGTGACGCTGGTGCACGTCAACAGGGCGCCGGTGGAAGATCTGCGCCGGCTGGCCGACCACGGCGGGCACGTCTCGATCAGCCCGCAGCTCGAGCTGACCATGCCCGGGATGGGGTCCGACGTGGCAGTGCGCCGGATGCTGGCCGCCGGGCTGCGCCCGTCGCTGAGCGCGGACTCCGAGGTCTGCTCGGCGCCCGACCTGTTCACGCAGATGCGTATCGCGCTGGCCGTGCACCGGGCGGAGGCGCCGGAGGAGGTGCCGCTGCCGGCCAGAGAGGTGCTGCGGATGGTCACCGACTACGGAGCGCGTGCGGCCGGGCTGGCCGACCGGGTCGGCTCCCTGACTCCGGGCAAGGCGGCGGACGTGGTGCTGCTGCGCACCGACGGGCCCGGGTTCGCCCCGATGCGCGCGCCGGCCAATGCGGTCGTGCTCGCCGCCCACCCCGGCCTGGTCGACACGGTGCTGGTCGGCGGTCGGGTGGTGAAGCGGTCCGGCCGGCTGCTGGCGGACCTGGACCGCGCGCGCGACCTCGCGGCCGCCACCGCCGCCCGGTTCTCCGACGTCCTGATTCCCGTTCACCGGCGTTCCGGGTGACACCCCGCCGCGACAAAGGTCCGCGTCGTCCCCCACCAGGCAACAGTGCACCGGCTTCGCATTCCGGTTCGCGCTCGTCGACCTGACCTCTGCGGCCGGGGCTCTCGTCAGGCGGGCGGCCAGTTCTGCAGAGCGGCGTCGGCGACCCGGCAGGTCAGCCCCGCCGCAGCGGCGGATGCCACTGCAGAGCGCTGCGGGCAAGCGCAAGTTCGTGTGCCATGTCGGCGATGATGAGCTCGGCGTGCAGGTCGACCTGCTCTCCGCCGGGGGCGGGGTCGAGCGCGAGTGCCCGGTGCCTGTGCACGAGGGCCTCGAGCGCGTCGAGCAGGCAGTCGGCGATGTTCCGGCGGATGGACTCGCGCGGCGAGGCGGGCGAGGACAGGGACATGATCGCCTCCTGAGGACGGGGTCGGAGAATACTTCTGGCCCGCCACTTGATCAGGCCATTGGACGGACACCCAACGAGCAGCCGTAAGTGATGTTGCGCAGTACCGCGGCGGTGTCGGTCCCCTGCGCGGGTGTGCCGATCACCAGATGCATTCCCGGTGGGCCGGAGTACGTCAGGCGATGGCGCTCCATCCGGAGTTGTGGGGGCGAGCTGCTACTGGCATCTCCGCTGGTGAAGAACTGGGCGGCGAAGAATGCAGAGAATGTGGCGTAGATGTTCCGGTTCCGGCCTCACATGCGATGGGCGGCGCGAGCGATGGTCTCCCACACGTCGAGGTCCTCGACCAGGTCGACGTGCCGTCCGACCTGCACCTGCGGGCCGTAGCGGAAGATCAGCCCTGTCGCGCCGGAATCCAACCAGGCTGTGAGTCGCTGGGCGATCCGAGCGTGCGATCCGACGAGAAACACCTGGTCGACGAACTCGTCCGGCACAGCGGCCAACGCCTCGTCGTACCGGCCGGCTCCCGTCAGCTCGATCAACCGGTCGCAGAGTCCGGCGAAGCCCAGCGCCTCGGTCTGGAGGCGCATCTGTTCGGCCCACTCCACGACGTACGGGCGGAACCGGTCGAGCCCGGCCCGCACGTCGTCGCTGACCACCAGGTCGACGAGGGCCCAGATGTCGAAGTCCTCGCGGCTCTTGCCGGGAGCGCGCTCGAAGCCCGCCGCGAGCAACGGTTCGAACGTCGGCATCATCCCCGGTGCGAAGCCCCAAGGAAACCAGCCGTCCGCGATCTCAGCGGTCAGCGCGATCATCTGCGGTCCGACGGCGGCCAGCACGGCGGGCGGCTCGGGCCCGCGCTCCAGAGCGCTGACCCACGGCCGCACGCCCAGCGCCCCCTCCCCGGCGTACGGGATGCTGATCTCCGTGCTCTGGCAGTGGACGGTGTCGCCCAGCCGTACCCGGGTCGGCTCGGCGAACAACTCGGTGGTCTCGATCGCTTCGCCATCCGCCGCGTAGGACCCGGCGGTGCGGAACACCTGGCGCAGCACGTCGACGTAGTCGCGCATGCGGCGCACCGGCCTGCCCCACGGCCGGCCGTGCCAGCCTTCGCAGGAGCTGGGAAAACCGCTGCCCACACCGGCGATGACCCGGCCGCCTCCGGCCATCGCGTCGATGGTTCCCAGCGCCTGGGCGAGCACAGTGGGCGGCCGCGCGGTCAGGGTGGCGATGTGCGTGCCCAGGCTCAGCCGCTCCGTGACCGCCGCCAGGTAGCCGAGCGGGGTGAGCGCGTCGTTGCCGACGCCCTCGGCGGTGAACACCGCATCGAACCTGAACTGCTCGCACCGGCGGATGCGCTCGAGCGGGATCGTGAATCGGCGGTCCTGCCAGGGCACCTCGGTGGCGAGTTTCATCGTGGGCTCCCCCCGCGAACGGCGACCGGCCCACGATGCCGAGTCGGCACGCGAAGGCACATCCGTCGATCTACAGAGCCGGCCCTCCCCCCTTCGGCAGGGTCCCGCCGATCGACCGGCGGCGGGATCCGGGCATCTGACGCACGCGTCGTCGCATCTCGAGGCTGCTTCCCGCTCGGCCCGGGCCCGTCGACGCCGGTGCGCGACACAGGCCGGAATGCTCGCGTAGGTTGGTCGGACACGGAGCGTGTGACGGCCCGGCCCAACTACCCGTGTGAGACATGGCGACAGACCGACAGATCGAACGGCGCGGTATCGCGCCCTGCCCGGGCGTGAACGCGCTTCTCGACGCGATCACCGAGTTCCGGATGACCTCCTCGGCTCGGGCGCTGGTCGAGCAGGCCCCGGAGGCGATCGCAGGCTTGGGCTTCGACCGGGTCCTGGTGTCCCGCGTCCGCAACGGCATCTGGGTGCCGGAGTCCATGTTCGTCCGGCGCGATCCGCAGTGGGCAGCGGCGATCCTCCAGGCCGGGCGGGACGAGCCGACGACCCTGGACTCGGTGGTGGAGACCGACGTGGTCGACTCGGGCAGCACCTTCGTCGTGGACGAGGTCCAGACTCATCCGAGGGTCTGTCGGCCGATCGCCGTGATGTCCCGGTCGGACAACTACGGCGTCGCCCCTATCACCGTCGAGCACACGGTGATCGGCATGGTGCACGCCGACTGCTACCTCCAGGGGCGGCCGGTGCACCGCGAGGAGTGCGCCATGCTGGCCGTGGCGGCGGAGAGCCTGGCCGCGCACTTGAGCAGGCTGCTGCTGCTCGAGCAGTTGCAGGCGGTCCGGGACGCCGCCGGGCGATCATGGTCGACGACATCCACCGTCGTCGGGCGGAACGCCTCGGCGCCCGGCTCCGTGGTGAGGGAGCACACCGAGCTGACTCCCCGCGAGCTGGATGTCATGCGCTTGATGGCCGCCGGCGAGACCAACTACCAGATCGCCCGGCGGCTGGTGATCTCCGAGGGCACGGTGAAGACCCACGTGTCGAGCATCCTGAGCAAGCTCAATGCCGCGAATCGCGCGCAGGCCGTGTCGCTCTGGTTGAGCGCCCGACCCGCCTGAAGGAACCGGCCCGCGCGGCGCCGGGGCGGAGGCAAGATCAGCCTTGCCGTCCGGTGGACCGACCAGGAACGCGGCGTTCGTACACGACCGTGCCCGCGCACGAACGTTCTGGCGGAGCCGGGCATTCAACGGGAACCGGATCCGTGGCGCCGCTCCGCCCGGACGTGCCGGGGGCGTCGTGCCCGTGCGCGTCGCCGAGGGTGACGATCACCATATCGGACGGCGCTGATAGTCGGGGCCACGACCGGCTCGGCCAAATACCCCTCAGGAGTTATTCCGAGGCTCATTTGACGGGGTTAGACCTGAGGTCGTGGCCAGATGCACGAAGCCGCCCGCGATTGAGGGCCTGTGATGCCGACAAGCTTGATGATTCGCCCGTCCGAAGCAGCTTCGAGGAACTTTCGTGCTGCGGGTGTCTGGCGTGACGGTGGGCTGATCTCGGATCTGCGCAGGTGGCGCGGCGAGAAGCCGGATGCGCTCGCGATCAATGCCTATCGTGCCGACGGGGAGCCCGTGCGGATAAGTTACGACCGGTATGCGCGGAATGTCGAGCGATTCGCGGGTGCGTTGTACGAGTTGGGGGTGCGGCCGGGGCAGGTGGTGGCATGCCAGCTGCCCAACTGGTGGCAGGCGCAGGTGCTGCTGCTGGCGGCTACGCGGCTGGGTACGGTGGTGGCGCCGATCATGACCACGATCCGTCCGCGGGAGCTGGAGCGGATGCTGGATCGGTTGGGCGCGAGTGTGTTTGTCACGGTGGACGAATGGGCGGGATTCGCCCACGCCGCGGCGTTGCGGGAGATCGCTGCGCGGCTGCCACAGCTTCGGCATCGGGTGGTGATCGGAAGCCCGGCTGCGGACGAGATCGAGTTCGGGTCGTTCTTCGAGCAGACGCCATGGGAGCAGCACCATCCAGTGGCGCTGGACGACATGGCAGAGGATCCGGACCAGGTCGCCATGGTGCTGTTCACCTCCGGCACAACGGGCGAGCCCAAGGGCGCGCTGCACACGCAGAACACGTGCTACTCGGCCGCGTCCGGCGCGAGCGACGCCATGGAGGTCACGCGCCAGGATGCGTTCTTCGCGCCGCATTCGTTGATGCACGTGCTGGGGCAGTTCTGCTCGCAGATATCGTTGCTGGCCGGTGGATGCGTGGTCCTACTCGATTCATGGTCGGGCGAGCGGGGCCTCGCGGTACTCGCCGACAGCGCCTCGACACACCTTTTGGGCGCACCGTCATTCGTCTACGACGTGATCGCGGCCACCGGTGGTGCACGACCGGACCTGCCGGCGCTTCGTGCGGTCGGTTGCGGATCCACGAGCGTGCCCAAGCCTCTTGTCGCGGAGGTGGCGGATGTCCTCGGTGTGAAGTTGCGAACCGGGTGGGGCATGACCGAGGTCGGGGCCGTCTGCACCGCCACCCGTGACGACGATCCTGCGGACTGGGCGGCGCACAGCGACGGGCGCCCCATCAGGGGCATCGAACTCGATCTCCGCTCGGACGCCGACATCACGAACCAGCCCGCCCGGCTGTTCGTGCGCGGCGGGGCGGTGTGCCTGGCGACGGTGGGCCGGGACTCCGGGACGCTGACCGTCACCACCGATCTCGACAACGGCTGGTACGACACAGGTGATCTCGCGGTGCCGGACGGGCGTGACGGGATCCGGCTGATGGGCCGGGTCGGCGACCGGATCGGTGGAGTGTTCATGATCCCGGTCAACGATGTCGAGTCCGAGTTGCTCAAGCATCCCGCCGTGTCGGACGTCGCCCTGGTCGGCTACTCCGACGATAACGGCGGTGAGCTGGCATGCGCGGTGATCGTGCCGGCCACGACACCGCCGATCACCCTGGACGAGCTGAGGAAATACCTCTCCGACGAGGGCATGACCGACTGGTACCTGCCGACCCGCCTGGAACACATCGAGGCGCTGCCGCGCAACGACACCGGCAAGGTACGCAAAGAGCTCCTCCGGCGCTGGCTCCCAAACGAGATCGACGTCCCGGAAGTCAGGAGGACGACGGCGTCCTGATGCAGGCTCGCAAGCAGCAGTACCACTGCTTGAATTAGCTTGTCTCGCTAACGCCGGCGCCGAGAAATGGTCGCTCCGATTTCGGATCAGGGTTCCGCAGATCGGCGCGGCAGCTCTGAAGATTGCAGCTTCAGCGAGGAAGGCGACATTATAGCCGTGTACGTCTGCGAGCGCGCCGCTGCACTGGCGCAAGGTCGACCTCGACGGACGCCCGGACACCCACCCAGCAACGCCTCCCGCGGTCGCGGTGTACGGATCGATCCGGGGACTCGGTGACACCAAAACCGTGACGCACGCCGTCGACCCGCCATGCCACAACGCTGCGGGGACGCCCGACGACGCCACCGCCAGCGCGTGCCAACCCACCTCACTCGACGCCCATAACCGAGCGGATCGACGACCATCAACTCCAAGCTGTCCTCGACGAGGGCACCACCGCGACGGACGGCCTCTTCCCGCTCGGCGCCAGAAGCGACAGTCACTTACCAGGGAACCAAGATCGAGAGCGCCCGCCGGCCAATCGTCGGACAGGCCGAGGGACTACATCTCAAGTCAGGCATTTTCCACAGGTAGAAACGCTGATGGACGGCTGCCCCGACGTAGGGAACCGCCCATCGCGCCGTCGGGACGACAGGATTTCGACCTGTGACCCCTTTTGACCTCCGGCCTCGACCGAGCCGTTCTGCACCGTCTACGCCCGTGCCTGGCCTTCGAGCCTCCCAAGCCTCGGCAGGTTTTTCATCGAGCATCGCCATGGCCCGCCAGGGCTTTATGATGATAGCGTGTGCTACAGCTTCAGATATGCATGAACAGGACGTTTGGTTCATATGGGAGAGAGTCCAGGCGTGACGACTGAAAAACAGTCTCGGAACAAGAGAGTAACGCCAAGACAGCACGTACAGGAGCGACCAAGGGGCAATGTCGAAGCCGCGGACGTGCGAACGGCTCATACCATCCAACGTCTCATTTCTGCTCGCAATACACTCTCCCCTCGCCAGATTCTGCAACTTCAACAATCAGTCGGCAATCAGGTCGTCCATCAAGTTCTGACGGTCCAACGTGATGAAGCACATGGTGTAGCACCTACGCTTTCGGGCATCGAAGTACGTCAAGGGAATAGCAGGGGTGCAGTCATAAAGGCAACCGACACGTCCAAGGTGTTGTCAACTACGGACATGGGCCCCTGCGTAGCGGTTTGCGGCTACAACGGAAGCATCGCGTTCATGATCCACAGTGACTCCACCGGAAATTCCGGTTCGGGGAGGATGGACCTAATATCTGGCTTGCGCAGACTGGTCCCCAACATTGGTCTGGGAGACAACTTTTCTCTGACCTTGATCGGAGGCTCCGTGCAGGGCACAAAGCGGTACCTCGGAAGATCGGAGCACTTACCAAAAGCTCATATTATCGAAGGTGGGGAAGCTGACGGCGCCTACATTACATGGAGCGGCCTTGCGGCTCCTACCAAGAGAAGGCTGGCCGAAAGCATGGGTGTACCTTCTTTACAGGTTACCTACGACGAGTAAATTTGCGCACTTATCGCGGGAACTCTCCCGACAACAGGCAAGTGCGCAGCCTGAGATTGCCGACAATCAGACGTTGCAGACAAATTGCAAATCTCCGAGATAATCTGGCGCGGGCTTTCGACGCTCCCCCCTTCTGGCATTCGGACCAGCAGGTCGGCCCGCGGCAGGAACGCCCACGTCCTACGTCGGAGCACCCACGTGCTCGGCAGCCACCTATCCCTCTGGCCCCATTCCCGCCATGACGATCTGCGGCCGGCAGGGATGACCTCCCGCACGTCACACAGCTCTCCCCTTGCCGGCCGGCGGCCCATTGACGCGCGGACGCCCGGGAGCGGAGCGAGAGGGAGCGGCCGCGCATGCCGTCAGGCGCAGTCCGACCGGACCCCGGCAAGGGATGGCTTGACGCTCTCTGGCCCAGGCTGCTCATGCTCGGGCTGCGCCGCAGCGAAGCCTGCACCCTGCGCTGGGACGACGTCGACTTCGCCGCCCGCACCCTCCGGATAACTCAGGGCGCTGTGGGGTGTCGCCGTCATCAGGTCCTCTCCGGTGGCGTTCGGTCGGTGATCAGGAGCCGGTCGCTCGCGTTGTCCTGGAAGGCGGTGATCAGATCGACGAGCGCGGAGACGGTGGTCTGGCGTTTGGTGTCGGCATCGAGGTCGCCGATCAACCGCCCCCGGTTCATCACCAGCAGCCGCTGGCCGAGTTCGAGTGCGTGTTGCATGTTGTGGGTGATCATCAGCGTGGTTGTGCCCATTTCCGCGACCAGCTGTTCGGTGAGGCCGCGCACGCGGATCGCGGTGGCGGGGTCGAGCGCGGCGAGGTGCTCGTCGAGCAACAGCACGCGAGGCCGGGCCAGGGCGGCCATCACCATGGTCAGGCTCTGTCGCTGGCCCGCCGAGAGCAGCCCGACCTTGTCGGCCAGCCGGTTTTCCAGGCCCAGACCGAGGCGCGCCAGCTGCTCGCGCATCAGCGCGCGTTGTGTGCGGCCGAGCGCGAACCGCAGCCACCGGCGCCGGCCTCTGGCCATCGCGAGCGCCATGTTGTCCTCAATGCTCAGCCCGGGCGCCGTTCCGGCCCGCGGGTCGTCGAATACCCGCGCCACGCTGCCGGCCCGGCGGTACTCGGGCTGGCGGGTGATGTCTGTCCCGTCGAGCCGGACACGGCCCGCGGTTGGCCGCGTGGCGCCGGAGACGATCTGGACCAGGCTGCTCTTGCCTGCGCCGTTGCTCCCGATCACGGTAGCGAACTGGCCGTCGGCCAGGGTCAGCGTCAGTCCGTCGAGTGCAGTGATCTCGTCTGCGCGGCCCTGGTTGTAGACAAGCCGGACGTCGTGGATCTCCAGCATCAGGACGCCTGTATCGGCTCGCGGGCCAGGCCGCGGCCAACCCGGCGCAGGCCGGAGCCGAGGTAGCGGTGTGCGGCTACCGCGATCACCAGCGTCAGCGCGGTCATGCCCTTCAGGTCCGCGGCGGGCAGTCCGATCCGCAGAGCGCCGACCAGGATCAGCCGGTAGACCAGCGTGCCCACGAGCACGCAGATCAGGATCCGCCCGATCGCCGAGCCGTCCGGGCGCGCGATCAGCTCGCCGAGCAGGATCGCCCCGACACCGGCGACGAACGTTCCGACGCCCATGTTGACATCCGCGTACCCCTGGGTCTGCACCACGAGCGCGGCCCCGAAACCGGCCAGGCCGTTGGCGAGCACGAGTGCCAGCACGGTCATGGCCCGCTCGTCGACACCCTGGCTGCGGGCCATCCGGGGATTGGCCCCGCACACGCGCAGCGCGAGCCCGATCTCGGTGCGCAGAAACAACCCGTACAGCGCAAGCACCGCGGCGACGATCGCGGCGAGCAGCACCGAGGCCGAGATGTCCCCGCCGTGCCCGAACAGCGTCATGGCGCCCAGCAGACTCACCGTCGGCACGCCGAGCACGTGCAGCGTGACGCTGAACAGTCCGATGCTCATCACCAGCCCGGCGAGCAGGACCGGCACCTTCAGCACGAAGTGCAGCACAGCCGTGACGAGCCCCGCGAGCGCCCCGGCACAGGTGCCGGCCAGCACAGCGAGGACCGGACCGATCCCGGCCACAAGAGCGACCGCGGTGACGGCACCGCCGAGCGCGAAGCTCCCCTCGACGGTCAGGTCGAAGTCGCTGCGCAGTCGGAACACCGTGTGGATCCCGAGGAACACCACCACCAGCGGCAGACCGGTGACCAGGGTGTCCAGCAGCAGGTGCTCGAGCATCAGCGCACCGTCGCCGTGCTCAGGATGGCCTGCGGGAAGCTGAGACCGAGCTGGTTCATCGTCTTCTTGTTGATCGCGAACGTGATTCCGGTCGGGCGACCGAACGGGACCTCGCTCACCGGTGTCCCGGTCAGGACCCTTGCCGCTGCCTGGGCGGCCAGCACCCCGAGGGTCGGGTAGTCCGGCCCGATGCTCGCCAGCACGCCGTCGACGTTCGCATCCCCGCCGCACACGTAGACCGGGACGCCGGCCCCACCGACCGTGGAGCCAACCGCCGGAAGGCCCGCCAACACCGCCGCGTCCGGCCCGACGAGCACCGCGTCGGCGCGTCCGACGAGGCTGCGGGCCCCACTCGGGATGTCGGCGGATCCGGAGATGGTCGCTTCCACCAACTGGAGCCCGGGGTGTGCAGCGACAGCCCGGCGCAGGGCGTCAATCCAAATGACCATGTTCTGATTGGACGGGTCGTACACGGTGCCCAGCCGGGTCGGCGCCGGCCGGATCGTCATGATCGGGTCGAGGAGCCGCGCCGGGTCGACGTAGTCGATGCTGCCGGTCACGTTCCCGCCGGGCCGCTCCAGGCTCGTCGCGACGCCTGCACCCACCGGATCGCCTATCGCGAGCGCAAAGATCGGGCGGCGGGTCTCCTGACGAGCCAACGCGATCACGGCGGGCGTCCCGATCACCGCGAGGGCGTCGTCGTCCGAGCCGGCGAGATCCCGCGCCGCGCTCGCGATAAGGCTCTGATCGCCCTGCGCGTTGATCACATCGAACGTGACCGGCTTCGGTGCCATCGCCCGGGACAGTTCGTCCCGAAACGCGCGCACCGTCGCATCGATCACGGCGGCCGAGTCGATCTGCAACACGCCGATGTGGTAACTGGCGCGGTCGGCAAACGGTCTCACATCACCCGGAGGTCCTGCGCCGCACCCGGCAACAAACACCGAAACCAACAAAGATACGGCGGCCGCAGGCATCGCGCGGCGCCAGAAACGACGGGTCACGTTCCGACCTCCGGGTTGAGCGAGAAGAAGAACTTCTCGTAGGAAAAGGAGGGCAGCTCGACTGAAGAAGGATATGCTGCCTCTCCGGGTGTGAATGGCTCGCCACACGGTCCGCCTGCACAAGGGCGTCGCTACGGCACTGGCAGGAGGGTGCGCCGGGCCTCAGATCGTGTCTCGTGCTCGGTCGTTGACAGAAAGGCCACGCAGCAGGGCCAGGATGGTGCCGCTGACCGGGGTGGGGATGCCGTGCCGGCGGGCCAGGCGTACCACCGTGCCGGTCAGTCCTTCGTGTTCCAGGCCTCGGTTGTTCTCCAGGTCCTGCAGCATCGAGGTGGTGCCGTGCGGATCGAACGCTTGGAGCCTGGCAAGTGCCTCCGAGGGCGAGGACTCGTCGAACCGGGCCCCGACCGCCCGTCCCACCTGGACGGTCTCTTCCAACAGAGCCAGGGCCAGTTCGGCGACCGGAGGTTCGCCGAGCACCTCGAGCCGCCGGCAGGTCAGGACGGTCAGCGGGTTCGCTGTGGCGTTGATGAGCAGTTTGCGCCAGGCCTGAGTGGTGAAGTCGGGTTCGGTTTCGGCGACGATGCCGCTGTCGTTGCACAGCCGGGCGGCCTGCCGGCCGATCTCGTCATCGGGCAGCACCAGCTCAGGATCGGCGTGCCGAATTTGCACGCTGCCCACCGCGAGTCGCTCGGCGATGAAGTAGATCAGCGCGGGCACGACGGGCACGGTGGTGAGTTCGGCGAACCGCTCGCGGTGGTCGACCCCGTTCTGGGCGGCGACGATGCGGGTGGTCGGGCCGACCAGCGCGGGTAGCCACTTGGCCGCCGCCGGCGTGTGCGGCAGTTTGGTGGCCACGAAGACCCAGTCTGCGGTGGTGTCCGCCTGGGCCGGATCGGTGTGCCAGCGCACCGGGTAAGCCCGAGGGCCGTCGCCCTCATCGATCACGACCACTGGCCGCTCCGGCGCGGTCCGACTGCCGGCCACTACGCGGTGTCCGGCACGTGCGAACCAGGCGGCCAGGGCCGTGCCCACCGCACCGGTGCCGACCACAGCGATGGTTTCGGTTGTGGCGGCGGCCTCGGCGCTGGTGGGTGGGCTCGACATGGGAATCCCTTTTGTTGATTAATTGCCAATATATTCAGCGATGGGTGAATGTGGCCCAGAGTGCCCTTTACGACAATACGCCGGGATGTCAGAAATTAGTGGCCCATATCCTCCGCAGCAGTTGTCATGGCTCGAGCCTAGAAAGCAAGCGCGTAGTGTGGCATGGATAGACCAGCCAGCTTCCATCCTGGCATTGTGGGGTTTCTCCATATGACAACATGGCTCGATCTCCTGCTGGCCGACGTCCCGGTCGAGGACATGCACCGTCATGGGGAGGGGCTGGCGGAGGGCGAGCGGCAACTCGAGGCTGCGTTGCAGCTACGCGCGCTGCTCGAGCAGCGTCGCCGCAGAGCTGCCGAACTGACGGCGCTGAACGACATGGCCGCACAACTGACGAGCACACATGTCGTCGACGATCTCCTTCAGGAGATCACGGTGCAGGCCCGGCGGCTGCTCGGTGTCGACCTGGCCTACATCGGCCTGATCCGCGGCGACGAGACCGTCTTCGAGGTCGTCAGCGGCGGCTTGACCACACAGTTGCTCGGTCGACGTATCCCACGGTCAGCAGGAATGCTCGGCCTCGTCATCGGGCGTGGCGAGCCGTACTGGACCAGCGACTACCCCGGCGACCCGTCGTTCACGGGGTTCGACGACATCGCCACCGCGGAGCAACTCCATGCGCTGCTCGGCGTTCCACTGCAGATCCGCGAGCGGGTGCTCGGAGCGTTGTTCGTCTGTAAACGCACCGAACGTCACTTCACCGACGAAGAGATCGGTCTGCTGGCCTCGCTAGCATCGCATGCCGCGATCGCGATCGACAACGCGACCACGCTGCAGCGCTACCGCGAGACTGCGGCACAACTGGAGGCGGCGAACCGGCGACTCGAACGAACCCTCGCATGGGACCGGCAGCTCACCCGAGTTGTCCTGCGTGGGGGCGGGGTCGAGGATCTGGTGGCCGAGATCGCCGCCGCGGCCAGCGGCCGAGTCGTCCTCCTCGACAAGGGTGCGCCCGCGCCGGCGGATCTCGCGCAGCGCTTCCCGGCGCTGCCGGAGGCACTCGCGTCGATCAGCGTGCACCCCCGATCAGGACCCTCTGCGCTCGGTGAGGGTTCCGACGCAGTGCTCGTCGCCGGGGTCGTCGCCGACCGTGAGGTACTTGCCGCGCTGCTCGTGGTCGACAGCGAGGACGACGCAGACGACCTGCTGCTGCTCGAACGAGCAGCTCCGGCGGTGGCACTCGCGATGGTCGGGGAACGCGCGGTGTCCGAAGCGACCCGCCTGACCCGGGACGCGATGGTGATCGACCTGTTGACCCGGCCCGCGTCCGAGCCGAGGGCGTTGCGGCAGAGGATGCGCAACGCCGGTCTCGACCCCGCTACCGCTTACTGCGTCATCGCCGCCGCCCGGCAAGGCGAAGTACCTCGCGATAGTCGCGACGACTTGAGTACAGGGCTACCGGCGCACAGCGTGGTCGTGCCCGACGGCGACCGACTTGTCGCGATCGTTCCCACGCACGAACCGAACGCCCTGGTGCGTGACTGGAGCGCTGGTTCACGACATGGAGCGACCGCCGGCGTATCCGGGCCCGCCGAGCGGCCCATGCAGCTGCATAACTGCTACACCGACGCAGTTGCCACGCTGGACGCCCTGTTGACGCTCGGGCGACACGGCGAGGCGGCCACGGCAGAGCAACTCGGCCTCTACCGGATCCTGCTGACCCACACCGGACGGCGCGCGCTGCACGCGCAGTTCGACCACGAGCTCAGCCCTGTTCTGTGCGAGCAGCAGCGCCGCAGCATCCCCATGTTGGCGACAATGAAGGCATATCTCGACCATGGGGGCCGGGTAGCTCCGGCGGCGCGGGCGCTGGGAGTCCACGTCAACACGATCTACCAGCGCGTCGCGGTACTGGACGACCTGCTCGGCGACTCCTGGCGTGAGCCGCCCCGCTCCCTGGACCTCCACATCCTGCTACGGATCATGTCAACGCCCGGTCTCACACAGGCATGACATGGCGAAGGCAACTGTTCGGGGTGTCGCACTCCGCTGCGCATCGCGGCCAGCAGGAGATCGAGCCATGTTGTGATGTAGAGAAACCCTACAATTCCAGGATGAAAGCTGGCTGGTCTATCCATGCCACATTATGCGCTTGCCTTCTAGGGTCGAGCCATGACAACAGATGCTCGTGAGGCCCCGGTCGAACAGCGAGGGCGGCACGGCGAGGTGAACGTTTTCCGGGCCGGTGCCAGTGGCCTGCCCACCCCACCGCAGAATCTGAGCTCCGCCGAGGAGCGACTTCTGCGCAAGCGGGAACTCGCCGCAGCCTTTCGCCTCTTCGGAGAGCTCGGATTCTCAGAGGGAGTCGCCGGCCACGTCACGGCACGTGATCCCGAGTATCCCGACCACTTCTGGCTCAACCCGTTCTCGATGAGCTTCAGCAAGATCCGGGTCTCGGATCTGCTGCTGGTGAACGAGCAGGGCGAGGTCGTCCAGGGCAATGGCGTGGTCAACCAGGCCGGCTTCTACATCCACTCCGCGGTGCATCAGGCGCGGCCGGACGTGGTCGCCGCCGCACACGCCCATTCGCTGCACGGCAAGGCATTCGCCTCGCTCGGGGTGCCACTCGACCCGATCACACAAGATGGTGCGGCGTTCTATCGGGATCTCGGGCTCTACACCGAATACGGCGGCCCGGCGCGCTACCAGGAGGAGGGCCGGCGCATTGCCACCGCAGTCGGGGATACCAAGGGCGCGATCCTGCGCAACCACGGGTTGATCACCTGCGGACACACCGTCGGTGAAGCAGCGTGGTGGTTCATTACGCTCGAGCGCTCGTGCCAGGCGCAACTGCTGGCGATGGCGGCGGGCACTCCGATCAGCATCGACGACGAGACTGCGGAGTTCACACGCAAGGAGGTCGGGTCGCATTACGCCGGCTGGCTGAGCTTCCGTCCCCTATGGGACCAGATCACCACCCAGCAGCCTGACTTGTTCGACTAGCGCCGGTTCGATTTGATGTCGGACTTGAGATGCGTAGGCGTAGGCGTAGACAGCATGCACACGGACTGATCAATGTTGACGGTGTCTCGGCGTAGCAACGGCGCGTCATAGGGTCGGCGGGTGTCCGGGGTGAATCCGAACGTCAACTCCGGAATACGGCATCTCCCCATTCAGGTTCGAGTGTCAGCAGGAGCCTGTCGGCGCACCATCTCGGTGATCCAGATGGGCGCGAACGGAGACGTACAGCCCGGGGAAGTCGGGTAGCCCTTGAGCACCTCCAGGCGCTCACCGATGTCGATTGCACGGGCGCGGTACTCCGCGTGCTCGATCCCGATCTGAGCCAGGCAGTGGTTCATCGCCCACTGCAGGCGATCCGGGGCGTCTTTCATCTCCGCCTCGATGACGTCGAGCAGCCCTGCGAGGTCGAGGCCACCAGGCCTCTTCGTCACGCGGTCGGTGGTCAACGCCCAGCCGGCACTCGCGACCACTGGATCCGGATCGGATGACCAGGCCAGGCGCAACGATTCGGAGTGCGGGTTCTTCTTCACCACGTAGCTCACGAACCAGTCGTGCACCTTGGGTGCGCGCGCCTCCCGCAACATGACGTCCAACTCGTCACGCTCGAACACCTTCGGGCGGCAGATCAGGATCGCCAGCAGTCTCGCCGCGGTGTCATCCACCTCCCAGAGCCGGCATGCGAGTTCCGGCTGCGTCTTCAGCCGCTTCGCGAGCGCGCGCAGCTTGCTGAGGTTCACACCGTGATCGTCACCGTGTTTCTCGCTCACCTCACGTGTCTTCGGGTCCTCGAGTTCGGCCAGCTCGGCCATCACCTCGGCCACCATCGTCTCGACCCGCGTCGTCTCGGCCCGCGTCGGCTCGGCCACCTCACCCTCCTATCCATCACGGGAGCATCGACACCCCGAGCCGGCCCTGTGCTGCGTCGCGGGATGTCGGGGATGTCTGGCACGGTATCGGCTATTGACAGCGGCCCTGCGCGAAACCTGGTATTCGGTCGTGGCCGCCCATCGCACCGGTGACCGCGCCTTGAGGCCATGCTGTTGTGGGCAGAGCTTCGATTGCGCGTACACGGCACATGCCTCGACCAGCAAGCACGCATCACAGTGAGCACCTGGACCCGAGCATGGGATTGACAGACGTGATCCCGGCTCACCCACCGACAATCGAGCGTGCGGCCGAATCGCCATTCACGGCGGTTCGACGTGGTCCTGGATACCGTCGGCACCCAACTGAACGCCTACCGCGCGCTGCTGCTATCCGGCGGCCGAATGATCACCGTCGCCCCACATCCCACCGATACCTTGGCGACGCTCGCCGTCCGTACGACCAGCGCCGTGCACGGACCTCGCCGGGTGCCGATGTTCAGCGGCAACCCCAAGCGTCCACTGCTCGACGACCTCGCGACGTACGTGGTGGACGGGAAGCTGCGCCCCCGGGTGGACGCTGTCTTCTCACTCGACGACGTCGCCTCGGCGCATCAGGCATTCGCGGACGGCGTGGTACGGGGGAAATACGTCGTGCGCGTGGGTCGAGGAACGCTCGACGTCCGGGCAGGAGCAGTTGCCGGAGCTTGGTGGGATCCACATCGGTGAGCCGACGACATTGCGACAAGCGATCGTCCTCTGACCAGCGTCGCCATCGTTGCGACGCGCCGTGATCCACGCCCGCCACAGGACATCCCGGCGACGGATCTTGTCCCACAGCGAGTGGAACCGTCGCCCGGGATCGGCCTTGGCCGCCCGGCAAGACGCAAACTGCAAGGCTCGAACCGGAGCGCTGCGGGATCCCCCGACGCGGTGTGACTAGCGCGGCCTCAGCCCATCGACGACGACGGTGAGCATGCGGTCGAGTTGGGCGCGCTGCTCGGGCGCGCCGGCCACGGAAAGCACGCCGGCGAGGATGCCGCCGACGTCGACCGGATCGACATCGCCGCGCAGTTCTCCTGCTTCGACGCCGGCCTCGAGCACGATCCCCAGGACTCGCTGGACCTCATCGCAGACTGGTCCGGTGCCGAAGCGTCCGGAAGCGCTCATGGCGACCAGGGCTTCGCAGATTCCGCGCCGTTCACCCGCCCACTCGGCGAAGCGGCACATCCAGGCGTGGAGAGCTTGGGCAGGCCGCTCGGTGGCCAGGAGGACTCGCGCATCCTCGCGCAGAGGGCGGATCTGGTCGCGGTAGACCTCTTCGACCAGGTCCTCCCGGGTGGGGAAGTGTCGGTAGAGGGTGCCGCTTCCCACACCCGCGCGCTTGGCGATCGCGTCCAGCGAGATCGCCTGTCCGGACGCGAAAGCCTCAGCGGCTGTGGCGATCAGGCGCTCGCGGTTGCGTCGGGCATCGGCACGCAGGGTGCTCCGTGGAGGTGTCATGGCCTTCGCGATCGGGAGTGTCGGGGCGAGGTGCGGCGACGAAACGGGGACATCTCCGGTTGAGTGTACAGTCGCGTAAACGGCGACCTCCCCGGTTACCGATGACGCCCCGACCCTCGACCGCTCGAAGAAAGGCCTCCCGTGCCCGCAGCGCTCGTCACCGGTGGCACGACCGGAATCGGCAGAGCGACCGCGGGGCCATGGGCTCGGCGCCTGAAACGGGGGCTCGCCGACCGCCGGTCCGCACCTCTGACGTCAGAAAATCACATCTGCAGGAGAACACGATGCCACTCACTCTCGACACCTACCGGCAGCTGGGGCGTTCCGGCCTGCGGGTCTCGCCGCTCGCGCTCGGGGCGGCCACCTTCGGCAACGACTGGGGCTGGGGCGCGGAGCAGGACGTGGCACGGAAGTTGTTCGACCTCTACGTCGAGCGCGGCGGGAACTTCATCGACACGGCGGTCACCTACACCAACGGCACGTCGGAACGCATGCTCGGTGAGTTCGCCCGGGACAGACGAGACAGCTTGGTCCTGGCCACGAAGTACACGACCCTGCGCCGGCCTGACGACCCCAACTCCGGTGGCGCGAGCCGAAAGAGCCTCTTCGGGGCGGTCGAAACCAGTCTGCGACAGTTGAACACCGATTACATCGACCTGCTCTACCTGCACGTCTGGGACCCCACCACCCCGGCGGAGGAGATCCTTCGGGGTCTGGACGACCTGGTCCGGCAGGGCAAGGTCCTCTACGTGGCCATCTCCAACACCCCGGCCTGGCAGATCTCACGCATGCAGACGATCGCCGACCTGCGCGGCTGGTCGCCGCTGGTGGCACTGCAGCTGGAGTACAACCTGGTGGAGCGCACCGGGGAGCGTGACCTCATCCCGATGGCGAAGGAGCTGGGGCTGGGGACGGTCTTGTGGTCGCCGCTGGCGGGAGGGGTGCTCACCGGCAAGTACAGCCGCCAGGACTTGACCACGCCGCCGTCCGACCAGAGCGAGAGCGTTCGCAAGAGTTTCAACGTGGCCCTCGGCGGAGTGACCGAGCGCGCCCTCGCCATCGTGGACGTGGTCAAGGAGGTCGCCGATGAGCTGGGTCGCACGCCAGCGCAGGTGGGGCTCGCCTGGACCCTGCAGAACCCGGGGGTGACGGCGCCGATCATCGGGGCTCGAACCGCTGAGCAACTGCAGGAGAACCTGGGAGCTCTGGAAGTCGACCTCACCCCGTCCCATATGGCGCGTCTGGACGAGGTCAGCGCGATCGACCTCGGATTCCCTCACGCCATGCTCGCGAGCGACCACATCCGCGTCCAGACCCGCGGCGAGCTGAAGATCCAGGCCCGCCGCTGACGATCGACCAAAGCGCCAGGGGACGGCACTACCGCTGCCCCGTGGCGATGTCCGTCCCCGGGACGCCGGCCACCAGGGCGTGTCCTGTAAGGGTCGTGACCTGCGGTAGATGATCATGCTCTGGTGGTAGGGCGTGGGGAGCTGACTGACA
>NZ_JAKXMK010000063.1 GCF_022524485.1 Pseudonocardia alaniniphila | reverse complement strand
AGTGCTCGCCGAGCAGACCGACGAATGGGCCGAGCAGCGGCGCTACATGGGCGTGGAGGTCCTGGCCAAGGCCCGCCACACGCCAGCGCCCGCACCGCCCGAGGAGGTGGTGACACCGACCGCGATCAGCGCATAGCGTTGCCAGCGAAGGTCACGAAGTGGTCGTCTACCATCCACCACTTCCGTGGACGCAACCGCCTGCGCCTGCGGTCGCAGCGAGGCAGATGCCGGGCGTGCTGGGGTAGGAACGTACGAACCTGCCCCTGGAGCTACATCACGCTGCGCGGCGCATTGGGTTCATGCTGCCGGCCTGTCCGGGGCGAGCCGCTGTCGACGACGAGGAATGCGATCAGCGCGCGACGGCGAAGAACGCATGCTGACAGCATCGTGCGCGCCGGCCATCTGGCGCGCCCAGCAGGGTGACATGCAGCATTCGCCCATGACCTCCGCCGTGGTCCTGCGGATCAGCGCTGCCATCGTCCTGGCCTATCGCTCGCCCGCCCAGTGCCAGGCGGCAGGGTGGCCGTCGAACGCTCGGAGCAGCGTCAGGCCGCCCGCGGCTCGATCCGGGTGGCACCGGCCACGGCTGCGGTGAACCGGACCACCGGCCCGTCCTGGGTGAAATCCATGATCGGGAACACCGAGGCGAACACCACCTGCACTGCGACGTTCTCAGCGAGGACGTCGGCCTCGACGGTGCGGATTCCGGCCCCAGCGCCGAGCGCGGCCACGGCCCGGAGCAGACGCGTGCCGATCCCCCGCCGCTGCCAGGCATCGACCACCTCCACCGCCAGCTCCGCGCGAGTGTCGCCGGCACGGAACAACCGGGCGATGCCGACGGGCGTCGCGCCGGCGAAGGCGGCGACGGCGAGGTGGGTCCGTCCGTCCACGGCTGCGAGGCGCTCGCGCGCCTGCGGGGTCAGCTGCGGGAGGCCTGCGTGGAAGCGTTGGTAACGGCTGGTGGGCGACAGGCCGGCGAAGACGGCGTCGAGGACGTCAAACTCGCCGGGTCTCAGTTCACGCACCCGAACCGGGCCGGTCACGGGAGCACCCACGCCGTGAGGAAGGACAGGCCGAGCGCGCCGAGCAGGGCCACGGGCAGGCTTCGCGTCCGTCGCCACAGCAGCCATGCGGTGGCCGCGGCCAGCAGCGCAGGCAGGGTGTCGCCAACCGACATCACGCCGCGCGGGGCCAGCAGGGCCGGCACGGTGATCGCGGCCAGCACCGCGGGCCCGACGTGTGGCAGCAGTCTCGCGAGGGCGGCAGGCGGAGTGGGGCGGGCCCGGACGAGGAACGCGGCCCGCAGAACGTAGGTCCCCAGTCCGATAGCCACCAGAATCAACAGGTCACGCATGACGCCTTCCCAAGAACGCGCCGGTCGCGATCCCCGCGCCGGCGCCGACCAACAGTCCCAGGCCCAGCGGAAGGTCGGCCGCGGTGACTGCGACCACCCCACCCGCGGCCGCAGCGCCCCATGCCGGCCGGCTCGTGAGCATCGGCAGCAGCAGGAGCAGGAACGTCAGCGGCGCGGCGAGATCGAGTCGCAAGCCCACCGGCAGCACGCCTGCAAGCAGCACTCCGAGGCCGGTCAGGACCTGCCACGCAGCCCAGAGCCCGGCTCCGACGGCGAAGAAATAGGCCATACGCTCCCGAGGCGGCCCGCCCCCACCCGGACCGGCGAACCGGGCTGTGGCCAGGGCGTACACCGGATCCGCGAGGAGATAGGCACCGGCCCACCGCCAGCGGCGCGGCCACGCCGCGGCGTGCTCGGCCAGCGAAGCGCTGTAGAGCAAGAACCGCGCATTCACCACCAGCGCCGCGAGCACGACGACAGCTGCGTTCGCACCGGCGCCGAGCATCTGGACCGCGAGCAACTGCCCAGCACCCCCGAACAACAGCGGGGACGACGACCAGGCAACCAGCGGCGAGACACCGGTCGCCGCCATCGAGGCACCCAACGTCAGGCCGAAGGGGATGTAGGCGACGATCACCGCGACCGAGTCGGTCACCCCGCGGCGCGCCGGGGATGGTCGTGCGGGGGCTCGCCCCGCGGCGTCCCGAGAGCTCATACCGCCCGCCAGGTGCCTCAGTCCCGCGCGCAGGCCACGATCAGCACGGGGTGGGCGTCGTGTGTCGGCAGACCGCGATGGGGGTGGCACGCTGCCGTCGGTGTCGGCGGATACCGCAGCCCGCTCCGCGACCGTGACGACGTAGCCCTCGTCCTGGCGGTCGGAGTCGTCGACGTCGACGACCATCCGCCCGCGACGAACCGCATCGACGGCCTCCGGCACGGGACTCGTCCCGGCATTCATCTTGTTCCCTCCGACGCGGCGCCGGCCGATCCAGCGCAGTGCCCACGACGCTAGGAACGGCCCGTTCCCACCGCGTTCGGAGCGTTCGCAGGAAGCGCCGAACGCCGAACGCCGGTCAGAACGCCGGCTCGGATGGGGAGCCCGTGTTGGGGGCGTGCCCCCGGTCGGCCGGCGCCACCCAGCCACTTGTCGCCAGTTGGCTGTTGACCCCAGGTCACGGGCTCGTCACCGTGTGATCAGGACAGGCTGTTCCGCTGGTCAGAGGGAGCTTCAATGCAGGTCGCCGTGGTCACCTTCGACGGGTTCAACGAGCTCGACAGCTTCATCGCATCCGCGGTGATCAACCGGGCCCGGCCGGCCGGGCTCACCGCATACATCACCACGCCGACGTCGGTCGTCACGTCGATGAACGGCGTCGAGGTGGCCGGGCAACGCCCCCTTAGCTTCGTTGCCGAGGCCGACGTCGTGCTGATCGGGAGCGGTATCCGGACACGTGACGTCGTCGCCGACAACGCCCTGCTCGCAGCACTACAGCTCGACCCGAACCGCCAGTTCATCGGCTCCCAGTGCTCCGGCGCGCTGGTGCTGGCACGACTGGGCCTGCTCGGCTCGATGCCGGTGTCCACCGACACCACGAGCCGCCCCTTCGTCGAGGACTGCGGCGTCACGGTGCTCGACGAGCCGTTCCACACCGAGGGCACCATCGCCACCGCGGGTGGCTGCCTGGCATCGCTCTACCTGGGTGCGTGGGCCATCAGCCGCACGGTCGGAGAGGACATCGCACGCGCCGCCGTCGACTACGTGGCCCCCGTCGGCGAGAAGCAGGCAACCGTCGACCGCGTATTCGCAGCCATCCACACTCCCGTGAACGTGGTCAGCTGAAACCCCCGGCATCAAGGCGATCTCCATCAAGGGCGCCCGGGGTCGAGGTGGTAGGGCGGGGGGAGCCATCTCGCCGTCGACGGTCGCGGCCGGCCGATGTCGGGCAGGTCTTCGCCAGGAACGACGAACGCCGAGTAGCAATCACCCCATGGATCGAGGGCCACAACCCCCGACACCGCCACGGTGCACACCAAGGACACCCACCAGCCAGCCGCCTGCCACCAACCTGATGGACGGGTACACCTAGCGGCTCCTGAGGCGGGACTCCTGAGCGCCGCGGGGTCGGCGTCTTCCCACCATCAGCCTGGGTAGCCGCCGAACCCGTCGACGGGGTGTTCTTTACACCAGAAACGCCACGGCGGGCGCCCGACTCATCGGACCGAGCCCGATCACAGTGACGCTTTGTCCGCTAACGTCCAGTTCTGATGCGTCCTTCCTGTAGTGTCCGCTCCTCGAAGCGCGAGCAACGTTTATGCGGCGGTCCCGGGCTTCCTGAGGATCTCGACCAGCGCGGAAATGCTGTGATCCGCGTGGCCGGCCTCGGCGGCGCGCCTCACGAGGTCGTGCAGGGGCGCGTTCCAGGACACGTCGACGCCCGTCTCCCTGCCGAACTCCTCGTCCCACGCAGCCGCCTCGAGGAAGAGGCGCACCGAGGACATGGGTTCGGTGTAGTCACCGCTGTCGATCTCGCGTGCGAAGACGGGCAGCACGGAGGCGATCATCTCCAGCCATTTGACGGTGTACGGGATCAGTGTCTCCGCTTGCAGCCCGCGGGACTGGACGGCCGCAGCGCCCTGGAAGAACCCGACCAGCGCCGGCAGCAACGTAGCGCCCACCGCGGACTCGTAGAGCGCGGCCAAGTCGGGCTCCTCCCCGAGGTGGGAGGTGTCACCGCCCAGAACCGTCAGAGTGTTCTCGTACTCGGCGAACGCGCTGCCGCTCCCGCTGTAATACAGCTGGGTGTCGCGCTCACCGATCGCCGAAGGCACGTTCTTGATCGCTCCGTCGAGGAACCGCGCACCGTGCCCGCCGGCCCAAGCAGACATCGCGCGGGCGCCCGCCGGGGTGCCGCTGTTCAGCGTGACCAGGGTGCGCCCACGCAGTGCCCCGGCGGCAGGCAACAGAACCTCGGTCGTGGCCTCGTAGGTCGTCAGGCAGGTGACGATCAGAGGGCTCGCGGCAACGGCGTCCTCCACCGCCTCGACATGGCGCGCGCCCCGAGCGACCAGAGGGGTTGCCCTCGCGGCGGTTCTGTTCCAGACCATCGTCGGATGGCCGGCATCGATGAATGCCTCGGCCAACGCCCGGCCCATCGACCCCAACCCGACAACGGTCACAGGTGTACGAGCGTTCCCCAGCATGATCGAGCTCCTCTCGGGAAAAGATTTCCCGCTCATGCTGCTTCTCCGCGCACAATCCCGCAAGTACGCACAATTACATCAGGTACTAACAAGTGTGTAAGTGAGAACCGATGACGAAACGCACCTTCACCTGCGGACTCGACGCCGCCATCGCCGTCATGGGTGGAAAATGGAAGGGGCTGGTCCTGTTCATGCTCCAGGACGGGGCGCTGCGCTTCGGCGAGCTGCGACGTGCGCTGCCGGGGATCAGCGAGCGCGTGCTGGCACTACAGCTGCGCGAGATGGAGACCGCCGGCCTCCTGCGCCGGGAGGTGCATCCTGAGGTCCCGCCACGGGTGGAGTACTCCCTCACAGGTTTCGGACGTTCGCTCAACATCGCGCTCACGCCGCTCGGTGAGTGGGGCGAACAACATATGACGCATATCGAGAACATCCCGTGGGGCTCCAGCTCCAAACCTTGACCGAACAGTCGTCTCAACGCAGGAACGTGCGAGATCAGGGGCAAGAGCCCGAGCGACGTATCGGTCGACGACCTGCTTAAACAGTCCGGCCTTCGTGCCGAAGGCGGCGTCGATGCTACCCGGCTAGAAGTTGGTCACTTCGCCGAGGTCTGCCATGGTCGCGCCTTTGTAGCCCTTGCTCGAGAAGACATTCAGCGCCGCCTGCAGACCTCGTCGACGTCGAATTCGCAGGGACGCCCCTCGCCATGTCATAGCGTGACACAGGTCCGGCATCGGGCGACATCTCACGTTCCCAGGCGCCTATCACCTCAAGCAGCTGTGCCCATGTCGTCAACCTTGCCGTCAGCAAAGGGAGAACCCGCCTGCCTAATCACCATGCCAGGCCTGCAGGCAGCCATCGGAGCGGGCTAGCCGACCGCGACGGGCCAGGAAGTGAGCGAGCCGGCTCAGAGTTCCCTGCCCAGCACGTCAAGCGCTCGTGCTCCCCGGCCGGCCCAACAGGATCCTCAGCCTGCCTCGTCCGTCAGATTCCCGCCGAGCGACGCAGAGCAGACCGTCAAGCCTCCAGCCGCAGACCTTGCGAAGCCGCTTCGGACCCCGCCTGGACGCGAGCCGATCGCCGTCTACGCAGTCAGCAGAGACACCTCCCGCTCGTCGCGACGAGAACATCACGTGCCGTTCAGGGGCGTGATCAACCATGGGAAACGTCGCCAGAAGACCGGAACCGCTACCGCAGCTGCTCAGTTCCGAGCTTCCCGGGGCCACGGGAGGTCACACCTGTGGACAACTCACTCACCTCAGCCATGTCCAACAGGTTCTGTCGGCCAGCCGCTGTAACATCGAACACATGTTCGATCGGAAATCTCACAACCCCTTCGACAGCCAACACGGCACGGTCAAGATCCTCGTGTTCCCAGATCCGGACGACACGCCACCCCGCATCACGGAGCGCTCCGTCGACAGTGCGGTCCCGCTCGATGTTCCGCCGAAGCTTAGGAGACCAGTACCAGTCGTTCGTAGACGGATACCGGCCATGCTCGGGACAGACGTGCCAGAAGCAGCCATCCACGAACACAGCGACCTTACGGGCGGTAAAGACGATGTCCGGTCTGACGCGAACGCCGCCCCCAAGCCGCAGGAGCAAGTCCTTCCGGAACCTCAAACCTCGACGGTGCAACGCGCTTCGGAGCCGGGTCTCCGGCTTCGTGTCGGTCCGGCGGTTCGCCTGCATGTTGCGCGAGCGGCCCGCGTTGAGCGGAGCCGGGTAGCGCCCGCGCTCACGGGCACGTTGCCGCAGCGTATCGCGGTCGTTGTCCGACACAGGTCCAGTCAACCCCCGACGGTCGCACGGGTCACAAGCTCGCTAGGGCAAGATACCCGTCTGAGCCCCGCGTCGACCGCAACGATCTCCGGAGGGAGTGCCCGTGTCGCTTAACGTCGTCGAGATTTGCGCCGGCGCAGGCGGTCAGGCCCTAGGGCTCGAGCAGGCCGGGTTCGAGCACGAGCTTGCTGTTGAGCTGGATGCCAATGCCTGCCGAACCCTTCGCGAGAACCGGCCGAGCTGGAAGGTCGCAGAGGGCGACGTCGCAGACCCAGAGGTCTGGAACCCTGCCGACTACGAGGGCGTCTCACTCCTTGCCGGCGGCGTGCCATGCCCGCCCTTCACGATCGCAGGCAAGCAGCTCGGTGCCACCGACGAGCGCGACCTTTTCGCCTGGGCAGTCGAGTTGGCGGCCACTGTCCAGCCTCGTGCACTGCTGCTGGAAAATGTCCGCGGACTGAGCATGCCGCGATTCGCCGGTTACAGGCAACATGTCTTGGATCGGCTCGCTGAGCTCAATTACATTGGCGAGTGGAAGCTCCTGCAGGCCTCCGATTACTCAGTGCCGCAACTTCGGCCGCGCTTTGTACTCGTTGCCCTACGGGCCGAGGACGCGCCATACTTCACCTGGCCCGAGCCCAGCGACGCGCCACCAAGCGTTGGCGAGACCCTGCTTAATGCCATGGCTGCAGATGGCTGGGAGGGCGCTGCAGCCTGGGCACGAAAGGCGAACCGAATCGCTCCGACCATCGTCGGGGGCTCCAAGAAGCACGGAGGCGCAGATCTCGGACCAACTCGCGCCAAGCGAGCATGGGCCGAGCTCGGAGTGGATGCGCTCGGCGTGGCCGACAATCCCCCACAGCCTGGGGATCGGTTCACAGTTGGACCAAAGCTCACCGCAGAAATGGTTGCTCTGATCCAAGGCTGGAAGCCAGGTTCTTGGAAATTCAGCGGCCGCAAGACCGCGAAGTACCGGCAAATTGGCAATGCCTTTCCACCCCCAGTCGCGGCAGCCGTCGGGCACTCGATTCGCCGTGCACTCGAACACGACGGACTACCCACCGAACGAGTTCCGGCGGAGCACGACCCGATCTACAAAGTCTTACGCACAGCGGCCGACTTCCTAACACGTCATCAGATCGAACGTGCAATCGGCACAACTCTCGAAGCATCAGAGCTAGAACGGCGCATCAGCTTACTCAGCCGAGACTTCGACCTTCAGGTGCGGAACGGAAACGGCCCAGTGGAATACAAGCTTGGCTCGTTCAGAGCATTTCTCGGCCAACAGGGGCATCTCAGAAACGAGCTATTTCAGGCCAACCGCTCACGCATCAGCTAGATTTCATGCATAGCTGAACGAGGCTGCGCGCAAAGAGCCGCCGATGGCAAGAAACTGCCCGGCGGCTCGCAACTTAACGATTCACGTATGACCGGCCAGCACTGTAAGCAGAGTCACTCTCGCCGCGGAGCAGCCAGCATTGGGACAGGCCGGGGACAACCCACAACTGTTCGCCCGGTCCAGCACGCAGTAGGCGGCGACGAGAACGGCGGACACGACGGAACAAGCAGTGGCAGACAACACCTACTCTCGCCCGGTCGATCAAGGTCCCGCCCTGGCCGGGGACGTAGGCCAGGGACGCTCCGAGCTTGCAGTTCTCAATCCGCCGGGCGATGCGGCGCGCAGCGCTGAACTTGCAGCTTCAGACGGTCTGTATGAATTTGCAAAGATCGTGTCCGATCTTCTCGATATGATCCAATGCGTCGGAAGTTAATACTGCATCAATTGGCCACTTGACGCCTGTCACAACGTCCGCAATATCAGCTTCATGTACGATTCTATTGCGCCGATTGACAATTAGATTCAAGTCGCGCTTCTCAGACTCCGATTGAGAGCCTTTCCCGTATGTTGCCGCCCAGAAAGGTCGGTCACATATGAGTTGGAGTCCCTTAGCGATATCATCTGCGCGCTGGTACGTAACTCGTCCTAGGATCTCTCTGACGGCCGACTGATAAGCAATCTGCCGATCGCTTGCCGAGATTGAACCAGACAATAAGTGAACGATATGGGCCGGGAAGGCGATGTTCCCAACCAGCTTGGCTTGCGCACGTCTCCCGGAGAAGACCTCCGAAAGATGCTCGACAAGTACCTCATGCACAAGGTTATCGAGCGCGCTAACTGCCCCGACTAAGGCGCCCCTCATTAGATCGCGCAAGTCGAGACTTTCGGTCGGCATCATGGACTCTAATGACAAGCAAAGGCCGACAAGGTCTCTGCAACGACGAATTTCGACGTCAAAGTTTACCGCCCATTGCGTCATGAGGCCGTGAGCAACTCTAATCTGTCAACAATCTTGTCGAAAATATCTCGGTACTTAAGAATGTTCTTTTCCGTCACATCCCACACAGCGCCGGCCCTGCCGACATCGGCCCGAGTAAGGGCAAACACAGGCTTCCGCTCTTGTTGAGAAATGGCAATCAGCGAGTTGAAGTCCGGAATTGATGCAAGACGGTATGGGCCGTCCATACCTGCCGCATTGTAGGCAGCTTCATCCAGAGACGCACCACTGGAGATAAGTGCGGGGACCAGGTTTTCCGTTAGGGCTCGGTCGAGCTCATAAAAGTAGTCCTTGAAAGCTCGAGTGGGATCGCCGCGGCGCAGATTATATCGCTGAATAACCGCACCTAAAAACTTGATTGCAGGGTCCGCGAAGGGATAGTCCGCATCTCTGAAAACGGCCAACTCTGATGCGCGCTGGGCCCAGGTTATCCACCTTGGAATGACGCGAGCAAGGGAGTCAACCGCCATAACCGAGAAGATGTCCGGAGTTGTGGGAACTATCAGGTAGTCTGAAGTGGCGACGAGATTCTGATTGATTGAACCCAGCCCGGGGCTTAGGTCGACAAGCACATAGTCGGCCGACATCCTCGCCGCTGTCTCACGAAAGAGGAAAGAGAAACTGCCAGGAATGTTTGACAGCGCTTGGATGCTGCCACTTAACTCCTGCGCGATACCCAACTGAACTTCATACTCGGCTAACTGGATATGCCCGGGGAGCAGGTAAAGTCCATCGCAGCCTGCGACGTGCAGGCAGTCAACACCTTGCAGAGATCTTGGCCTAGATTCAAAAACAGGCTGTAGGGCACTCCGGATATTGCGTTCACCCTGAGTTTCGTAGAAGTCTTCAAGGTCCTGCATGCCACCCAGGCCCATAACCATACCCGTCAAGTTGCATTGAGGGTCGGCGTCTACAATCACCACACGCTTGCCGCGCTCGGCGAGCATCCATCCGAGATTGAATGTAGTTGTAGTTTTACTGACTCCACCTTTGTTGTTAAAAAGCGCAACAATTTTTGTCACGAAACCGCCTAAGTTCCCTGAATACGACAGGGGTAACCTATCAGAGTGAAGGTGACGGTGGCCACGCTCGCCACACACCTACGTGAATCCGTACTGATGCCCTCGCCGGACGGCAGGTCTCCGGGATGGCGGGGTGCTTCATCCCGTCGGCCCTCCCCGGTAGGGCTACCACGCGGCACCTCGAAGTCAGAGCCTGACGGGACGTCGGCCGGCGGTCGCGTGGAGGGTTGGCCCGGGCTGCCGCGCGGGTAAGGCGTTGCTAGGCCGACGGGATGAAGCACGAGCTCCAGCGTGGTTTGGCGAAATCCGCAAAACCCAGGGGTTGAGAGCGCCCTCACGGACCGACATGTGCCAGCACGAGCAGGTGAGCTAAATGAGAGCCGCTTCCATGCCGTCCAGCCGGGCCGTAGGCGCCCCGGGAGAGCTGGGGCACGGTTTCTACCGGCTGCGTAGACTTCCGCGTCGCCGTGCAGTCGGCTGTGCCCCGGTCGGCGGGATGTCGCTCTGAGGCTCTGTGATGACGAGAAGATGCCAGTACGCGAAGCCCCGACGCCCCCGGCTGCGGTAGCCCGATAGGGACCGCAACGGTGCAGCCGGCTACGTTCCGTCCACCATGGAGGAAGAGTCCCCGCCGCTGCCGGACCCCGATGGTCCAGATTTAGATCAATACGTGCGGGATACAAGCACCAAGACTATCTACGGCTTCCTTTATCGTCGGCGCGAGAATCCCCCCAGCATGGTCGAAATCCGCGCATGGGCCGCCAATGAACTCGGCGAAGCACACTCACAGATTGACCGTAGGGTTCGCGACCTCCGAACCTTTTTTGATGTGCCCGCGGAGCGTATCGACGGGGAATACCGTTACGCTCTCCGCGGATGGAATCCAAAGCGTACAGGCCTGGTGGGCGCTCCCATTACTCGACGCGTACGCGCCGAGGTCCTGGCTCCCGGACGCTGCGCGCAATGTGGCAGAACTCCGCTCACACACGGAATCGTTCTCGTCGTCGATCATAGAGTGCCGCAGGCGTGGGGTGGCGACAACGAGATCGAGAACCTCCAACCGTTGTGCGAAGATTGCAACCACGGCAAGAAGGACTTTTACAGCAGCCATGACGCGCACGCAGAGGAGATCAAGCAGGCAATCTCCCATGAAGAACCACACCGGCGCATCGGCGAGCTTCTGAAAGCCTTCAGGGGTGCGTGGGTACCTGGAGAACTGATTGGCATCGTGGCTAGCGCAGTTCAATATCAGGAGGACTGGCAGAAACGCCTTCGCGAGATTCGGACCCTCGGCTGGGTTATCAGGAGCGAGAAGCGCTATAACGAAGGCAGCCGGGTCCGCACTTACTATCGTGTCGAATCGTGGGAGCCCTGGCCGACCGGCTCGATCTCGGCAGAGATCAGACGGCGGGAGCGCAGCAATGCTGCACGCCGCAGCGATGACGGCTAGTTCCAGTGAAGCTTCGAGGCAGCGTGCCTCGGATGCCTAGATCACTCTCGGCAGCATGGGACTCTGCCGACTAGGTAACTGGCGCTGCGGCGCAGCTTCAACAAGCGTGGGGGCATGGCTCGCTGCGAGGGTGCTTCTTGGATCCGGAGATCCTGGACAACTTTGGACCAGTGCTGGATTTGCAGCCGTTGCTCGATCTTTGAGCCGAGCAACGGCTGTTGCCATTTGCGCCAACGGACTCGGGGACAGCCGCGGAGGGATTATGACAGTCCGTATCGGCGGATGAGCACCGGAGGTTTCCCGCGAGTCGAACTACTGTGACTTTGCGGAGCATACCCGGAGCGAATGACTCGCAAGCGATCTACTCATTTCCCAGCATGCGCCAGCATAAACCGCACAGGTCAGATGGAATGCGACGGTATAGAACGGCGGGCGACGGGCGAGTGCGCGACGTGATTCTGTCACACAGGGGTGGTGACACCCCGGGCGCAGGAGATGTTGAAGCAGCGCGAAGGGATCATTATCGAGCGGCACGCAATCGAGTCGATTGGGCGACAAGTAACGAAAGCCGCCCCTTTCGCGACGAGACCGCGAGAAACTACGCCAACAAGATTTTGAAGTCCTTAACGGGCACTGGAAGAAGCAGCGCGCCCGGGGCCGCAGGCCAGTCCTCCAGAACAGCCCTGAATGACCGCGCTCGGATGGCAGCACGCTGCAACGCCTGCCAGCAGGTAACCCCGTGGGCTGCCCTATCCATTTTCGAGCCGGCCGCCGACGCAGATCACCGTTACTGACACCAGGCCCGTACCCGGGCCAGGCCAGCTGGCGATCCCGTGGGTGGTCGGTTGCCGACCCGGCGACCTCTGACCAGGTCGGCACCCGCTCCCGGAATGCCTAGGACATTGACTCTTAGCCTGCGCGCCCACGGCCGAACCTGATCTCGAGGAGAAGGGACATCGTGGCGTGCGGCGGGCCGGCGAGCTGACCCTGGTGTGATCGGTGTTACTGTCCGCGCGACGGTGTCCGGTAGTGACCGGCCGCGGCCCGCCCTTCGGGGTGGGTGCAGGTGACCTCAGCCGCTGGTTCGGGGAGCCTCAAGTGCGGCCCAGTACCTCCCGGCCCGCCACGAAGGATCTCGACCCGCCGGGCCGGGACCTGAAGGGTGTCGGCTTCCTGGCATGTCGGCCCCTCAACGGGTTGACACAAGCTCCATCCCCCGTGTGCAGAAGTGGTGGAGCAGTACAGGAGCACGACATGACTCACCCGGATGTGGAGCCCGAGTTCGACGAGCTCGGGATCAAGCCACTGGTGCACGGCATCCCGGACCTACCCAGAGCCTCGCAAACCGCGGCGCTGGCCCGCAGGATCAGGCGCGAGGGGATCCGGGGGCACGACGGTACCGAGATCGTCCAGTTCGATGACGCCGGTGCGGCGATGCTGGCCTATCCGTGGGCCTACCCCGCGCAGGTGGCCGCCCAGCTCTCCGCCCCGCAGGCGGTGTCGGTGCAGGCCGGCACGCTCTACTACGTCACCGGCCTGGCCCTGACCACCCGGGTCATGCCGCCCTACCACAACAGCCGCGCGCGGTCGAAGCTGGAGATCCCGGCGGCCGACGCGTCCGGGCACGTCAGCTTTCCCTGGCCGGTCCGCGATGTGCGGCCCGACCCCCACGACGACCATCGGCTGCTGATCACCGCGCACGACCTGGATGCGCTCGCCGCGGCAGCGCAGGCCACCGCCGAGCGCGTCGAGGGGATGCAGTCCGACTTGAAGGAAGCCCTGCGCCGCGAAGGTGTCGAGGAGCAGGTCCTCATGGCACCGGCCCGGTTCGAGCTGCTGCACGGCGCACTGGATGACAACCTGGCCTGGCTGACCTTCGACGGTGGCAGCCGCGCGACGATTGCCCAGGGCTTTCTCGCCGACGCGGTCGACGCGATCCTCGGCATGGGCAAGAACATGGCCCCCAAGCGGCGCCGCGGCCTCGAGGAACTCGGGGTGCACCTGCGGGGCCGGGTCGCCGGGCTGCTCGCCCGCGACCCCGTCGCCGAACGCGACCTGCGTGACGAGCTCGAGCGGCTCGTCCACCAGCCCGCCGCGGAGCTCGTCGCCAACGGCCTCTACGGCGCCCAGCGTGCCCTCGTGATCCCGGCGCGGGCGCTCGTCGCGTTCCGCCCGCACCGCGGCACCGTGCTGGACGCCACCCAGCAGCTGATCGGCAACGCCCACAAGCGCGGCCCGAAGCAGTGGGACACCGCCGCGACGGCCGTGGACACCCGCGACGAGGTCCTGCGCAAGCTCGACAACGACGGCCTGATCTCCGAAAGCGAGCTCTACCTGCTCGGCCCGGCCTTCGAGGAGGCTTACACCCGGCTCGGGATCACCGACAACCCCGACTTCCGGATCGGGGAGCTGGTCCGGTTCTTCCACGACCAGGACCCACTCAGCGACACGGTTCGCACGGTCACCCGCGAGGTTCTGCGCCTGGGGAGGCTCATGCCGGCCCAGCGCGCCAAGGTCATTTCCGGGGCGATCCTGGAACAGGTCCGCGAGGCAGACGCGAAGCGGCGACAGAACATCGAAAGCGGCCTCGACGAGCTACTTGCCCACCCGCCCTTCTTCAACGCCGACGTGTGGTGGCCCAGCCGTGACCCGGACGTGAGCGCGCTGCTCGCCGAGGCCGGCGAAGAGCTGGAGAACGGTAACCAGGTGTGGTACGGGCCTGCCATGACCGAGCTCGCGGTCAAGGGCGGGCTCGCGCTCGCGATTCTCGGGCCCCTCTGGCGCATCTACGGCGAGACCGACGCGACCCTGCGCCTCTACAACCTGTTGCCCCGGATGGTGAAGGACTCCTTCGGGCAGGAACTCCTGGCCGAAGGCATCCGCGCCCTGCGCGCGGGGAAGGATCACATCGCGGCGCGGGACCCGGAGACCTGTGAGCTGATCTACGACGCCGCAGGCGCCCCGCTGCCGATGGACGCGACTAACCTGCGCAAGCTGTTCCCCTCCGCCGCCAAGGCCGTCAAGAAGGCCCAGCCCACCGAAGCCGACTTCCTCAGGGCAATCCTCAGCAGGCTGAAGGACGGCGTCTCCAGCGACCTCGGCGCGCTCGAGGAGCTCCCCGCAGTCCGGCTGCGTGGCATCAGCCCGAGCAGTGACCTGCTGGAGGCGCTCGCGCTGTTCGAGGACTACCGCGACCGGCTCAAGTTCCTCGAGCGCAAGCACCGCCAGTACTACGCCGAGAACCCGGCCCTGCCACTGGACGACGATGATGAGGACGAGGCCGTCAGCGGCGCCGCCCAGTGAATCGCGAGCTCTACCTGGCGGCCTGGAGCACCGCGGGGAAATACGCACTGGCGCCGACCCCACGCCCGTTCCCACTTTCCCGCGGCCTCCCGGCCATCCTGCCCGCCGCGCGCAACGTCATCTACATCGCCAGCCTCCGAATCGGGCAGGTCACCTACGTCGGCAGCAGCATCCGCACAGCCCGGGCTCGCGTTCACCAGCACGTCCGCAACCACGACCGCGGAAGGGCAGGGACTGCATGTGGGTGATCACACTGCAGGACCACACACCACCCAACCTCGTCCGCCTGATCGAAGGCCGCGTCGGACGGCTTCTCCGCCCGGCCAGCAACATCCGCCTTCCGTGTTGCTGAACCTCCATCCGCCGAGAAGGCCGGAACTGACTCGCTGCTGCGGCCGGCGGGGCTCGCCGAAGGTCAACGAGGCCCGCCCGGGACACCTCCCCGGGGCCCTCGCGCTGCCGGAAGACATTCGGCGAACACCTCCGTTGCATCACCGTCGGCATCTGGTGACTATCTGTCGTCTCATGGGGCACCTCGTCGCCACCTTGGGATGAGTCGGCGACAGCGGTCATTCGGGGCCCTCGATCACACAGGACGTCTACATAGACAGGCGAGCAGACGGACGGCAGGCCGCCGATGCTCTCGATGCCGCTATGGGTTCGATGCGCCCGCAAAGTTGCGGACGGCCAAAGGGTGGCAGTGATCTTGACGTGCAACGTCTCAAAGCTCTGACCAGCATGAATAGTGGGGCGGGTGGGGCTCGAACCCACGACCTGACGGATTATGAGTCCGCTGCTCTGACCAGCTGAGCTACCGCCCCGACACGTCGAGGTTAGCGGACGGTCCTGCCGATCCGGCCTGACGGCCTGCCGCGCAGGACCTAACCGTAATGCACTGCCCGCGGTACGCGCCCTCGCTCCAACACCGGCTCCCGAGCGGTAGCACCCTCACGGCCACCCGCGAACCAACTGCTCGATCACCGCTATCGCCCCAATCGCGACGACGGAAGAGTTGTCGGTCGCGGCACGCGCAGAACCTCCATCCCGGCGGTCCGAGGATCAGCACGGAGCAGCTCGCGCAAGCACCACAACGGGAAGCAGTGTCATAGCCAGTCCGACGCGAGGCCGGGCCAGATCCCGTTCGACGACGCTGGTGGTACGCCCGACCATCCAGATCCCCGCTTCCACTGGATCAACGCGGTAGGTCGGGTGCATGCACCAGCCGTCGATCGAGGTGCTGTTTGCGCAATCCCGGCTCAAACACGGCAAACTCGCACGGATTTGCACGTGAAGAGCCACGCCCCAACACCCTCGGCAGTCAGCCGCATACCGTCCCCTCAACCCGAGCGGCCCTAAGCCCGCCCCGTCACCGCATCCCCCGCCGTCCGGGACAGGAGGACACCTTCGATCGCCGGCCACACCAGCACCACCGCAAGCAGGACGAACGCCACCCGGTACGGCCCGGCCGCCCCCTGGAACGGCCCCACGGCCTGGCCCACACGCACGAGCAATGCCCCAACCGCGACGCCAAGCCCAGCACCGAGTTCCTGCAACGTCGACATCAATGTGTTGGCGTGCGTCATCTGGGCAGGCTCCACGTCGGCGTAGGCCACGCTGTTGTAGGCGGTGAAGCCGATCGACCGGAAGATCCCGCTCAACGCCAGCAGTCCCAGCAGCAGCGGCAACGGCGTCGTCGCTTCCAGGGAGGCGATCCCCACCAAGCACGCGGCGGAGGCGGCGATCGACCCGAGCAGCACCGTGCGGATCCCGAGGGCGCGCATGAGGGGCGTGGTCACCGGCTTGATCCCCACGTTCCCCAGGAACAGCGCGATGACGACGGCACCGGCCTCGGCGGCCGTCCAGCCGAACCCGAGTTGGAAGAACAGCGGGAGCAGGAAGGGGATGGCGGTGATCACCGCGCGGAAGATCGACCCACCGAACGCCGTCGCACGGAAGGTGCGGATGCGGAGGGTTCGCAGGTCCACGAGCGGCCGTGGACTCCGGAGCAGGTGAAGCACCGCCCCACCGAGCAGGACGGCGGCGAGGACCAGGCCGGTCCCCGCGACGACCCACCGCGGCTCGCCCGCCCCCAGACTCTCCATCCCGACCACCAGCGCGGCGACGCCGAGCGCGGTCAGGGCGAAGCCGCGGCGATCCAACGGACCGGCGTCCTCGGCGCGCAGGTCGGGCACCAGGCGCCGGGCGAACAACAGCGCGGCCAGACCGAGCGGAATGTTGATCACGAAGATCCACCGCCATGAGGCGTACTCGCTCAGCACACCGCCCAGTACCGGGGAGATCACGGGCGCCGCGAGGGCGGGCCAGGTGAGGTAGGCGATGGCGCGGACGAGGTCGGGCTTGGCGGTCGTCCGCAACACGACCAGGCGCCCGACCGGCACCATCATTGCGCCGCCGGCCCCCTGCAGTACCCGTGTCGCGGTCAGCATCGGCAGGTTCGTGGCCAGCGCGCACCCCGCGGAGGCGACCGTGAACATCACCAGCGCCGTCATGAACACGCGTCGGGCGCCGAAGCGATCGGCCAGCCAGCCGCTGATCGGGATCAGCACGGCCAGCGTCAGCACGTACGCGGTGATCGCGACGTTGATGTCGACCGGGCCGACCCCGAAGTCGGCGGCGATGTGGGGCGCGGCCGGGGCGATGATCGTGCCGTCGAGGATCTCCATGAAGAACGCGCCGGCGATGAGAAGGGCCAGGCCCCGGTTCAGACCTGCACCTTTGCTCACCCGGTCACCGTAAACAGGAGTAACGCGACGAGAGATGTGAGATCAGCGACGTTGGCGCCAAGCACCGTGCAACGGGACCTTCACGTTGCACTGCCGGCACTGCCAATACAGCAGCGGAGCGGCCTTGCTCCAGCGCCGTCGCACCTCCATGGGCCGGCGGCACCCCGAACAGTGCTGGGGAGTCCCGACCTCGTCGACCCGCAGCTCGGCAAGCAGGCGGGACGCGAAGGCGCGGCCCTCCATCGTGATCATCGTTTCGCGCGACCTGCCCGGGGCGTTCGACAGCACGTTCAGGCTGCCGAGCAGCACGACCTGCCCGTCGATGACGACGATCTTGCGGTGCTCCAGATCCGAACGGATCACCGTCGCCCCCGTGGCGAGGAGCGCGGGGAGCTGGCGCTGGGCCCAGTCCTTCGCCATGAGGCGGTCCCCGTCGGGGCGGATGAACACCCGGACGTCCACGCCGCGCTCGACGGCAGCGCGAATCAACGGGACGACCTCGCGAGCCCGGTTGGCGATCCACGGCGACCACATCCACACCGACTGCCGCGCCGCCTTGAGGTGCTGTTCGAGCTCCCGGCCGAACGCGTGCTCGTCGTGGATGTCGGTCACCGTCACCAGTTGCTGCAGCAGCCGGGACACCTCGACGAACGTCTCGTCGACGACATCGGGCTCCGGTTCGTCCAGCCCCAGCATCGCCGCGGCGCTCCACCGCCGGATCTCCCCGTTGTCGATGCCGACCCGCAGTTCACGGAACGGCCCGGCGCTCGCGCCCGGAAGGCCCCGCCCGTCTCCGATCAGGTAGAGGCGGCGGCGTGCCCGCGTGATCCCGACGCCGAAGACCTTCAGGCCGTCGTACTCCCACGGGTCGTCGCCGCGTTTGCCGCGGGCCACCCAGCCGCGCCCGTCGTCGACGAGGTCGAACACGAGCGTCGGGTACTCGCGCCCCTGGAAGGAGTGCACCGTCCCGACGGCCGTGCCGGCGACCAGGTCACGGTCGCGCAGTGCGGCGAGCGTGGCCTCGGACTGCACGTTGTACGGGGTCACCACGCCGACCGGTCCGTCCGGAGCGTGCAGCTCCGCCAGCGCCCGCGACAGCACGACCCCGGCCATCCACCACCTGCCGCGCACACTCCCGGCGCGGATGGAAGCGAGATCGGGCACCGTCGAGACGTCGACCAGCACGATCTCCGTCCGCGGTCGGACGGTGATCGCGGGTAGCTCGCGCGCGTCGCGCAGAACGTCGTAGATCACGCTGTTGGCGAGCCGGCGCAGCTCGGGGCCGAACCGGAACTGATGGGTGAGCGCCACGCACCGGGCGTCCGTGTCGTCCGGGGTGTGGATGCCCACGTGCTTGAAGCAGGTGGCCAGGATCCACTTCTCGACGACGGGGCTGGGGTCGTGCCTGATCCGGTCGAGGACCGGCCCGAGCTGCAGGAAGTCGCCGAAGAGCACGGCGGTGGTCCTCGCGCGGCACAACGCGAGTAACACCTCGGCCAGTGCCGCAGCGCCAGCTTCGTCGACGAGGACGACGTCGAAGGTCGCCGTCGCGATCGCAGGATGCATGCGGGACCGTGCGAGGGTCGTGGCGACGACCCGGGCCTCGCGGACGATCTCTGTTTCCGCGTCCGCGCGCAGCCTCCGGACCCTGCCGACCAACGTGCGGAGCTTGGCCTCGAGCGCGCCCCGCTGCGCGGCCGTCCGGTGCTGTTGCGCGATCAGGTCCTGAAACCGCTGGTAGCGGGCCGGAAGATCGAGCTGCGCGCACCGCTCGACGAGCCGCCGATCGTCATCGCCGAGGGCGGAGTGGGGCTGCACGTCCTGGGCCGTGCTCCGCAGACCGTCGAGCTCATGACGGGCGCAGTGGAGCTTCTCGACGGCCGCGGTCGCCGCAGCTTCAGCGCGCGCGACGCGATCGTCGACCGCATCGAGGTCGGCCGCCGTGACCCCGCCCATGATCCGGCGGGCCGTGAACTGCAACGCCAGCAGCCCCCTGCGCCGGCCGACCGCCTCCGCGATGAAGCGGTCGTAGTCGGCGACGGCGCGAGCGTGGTGACGGTGATGGCGTCGGCGCGCCATATAGCCGGCAGACGGCGGCGGCCCGAGATCGAATGCGTCGCGTTCGAGCTGGATGATCCGCTGCTCCTGGTCGAGGCGAGCGAGCTCGTCCGCGGCCTTCGTGTGCTGGACGAGAGCCCGGCGTGCCGGGTCGAGCACGACGTACGCGGCCTTCGCTTCGTGCAGCGCGGCACGGGCCGCAGCATCCGCCGTCTCGGCGCTCTCGACCGCGGCCTCGGCAGTGCGCACTCCGGAACGCCGCTCGGCGGCCTCCCGCTCGGCAGCCAGCCGCGCGACGGCAGCGCGGTAGGTCAGGTCGTCGTAGTCGGCCAGCTCGGCGCGCAGACCCTCGATCTCCGCGTCGAGGTCGTCCATCTGCCGCAGCTGCGCGGCCACACGTTCACGCGCCTCGTCGGCCTCGCGGGACGCTCTCGCGGCGAGACGTTCCAGCTGCACGTCCGGATCGGCCGCGATCTCCTTCAGGTGCGCCGGCCCGACTCGAACCGCGACCCCAGGCCGGTGCGGCAGGCCGGGGAGCGCGGCGTGCAGTGCGTTGTCGACCGCGACATTGGCCGTCGAGACCAGCAGCACGCGCTTCCCACGACTGACCAACTCCTCGATCGCGCGGGCGAGCACCAGCGTCTTGCCCGTGCCTGGCGGCCCCCAGACGAGCCGGACCCCGGGGCTGAGACAGGCCCGGAACGCCTCGGCCTGGTCGTCGAGAAGTCCGACGGGCTCCGCCGACGACGTCGCGTGCCCGCCGAGCCGCTTCTCCACCAGCGCCTGCGCCAAGGGTGCGGGACCGGCGTGCCGCAGGCCGTCGCGCAGCTTCTCCAGCAGGAACCGTGGCGACATCGAGCGGGCCCACAGGTAGCGGCAGTACGCCGGCAGACCCTGCGGCTCGCGCAGCATCAGCACGCCGTCGACGTTGCGGAGCTCCTCGACCGGATACGCGGGCTCGTGCTCGGGGCCGCGCTCGCCGGCGAAGCACGGCTCCCCCAGCGCGTCGGGGTTGATCCGGCTCGCGCGGAGGTCGAGTACCAGCCATCCGTCACTCTGTGGCGTCGCCGGCCCGATGTTGCGCCAGCACCCGGCGTTGCGTCCGAGATCGGGTTTGGTCTCGATCCACCGCTCGACTGCCTCGATGACCTCTGCCGACCAGTCCGCGGTCATCCCGACCCCCGCTCACACACACGCTGTGTGTGATTCAACCAACAATGACTAGTTAGTTACACAGAGCTAAGAGAGTGACGATTCGTCGGTGACGGACTTTTCGCGACAATGACCGTATGGGCTTCGGCCAGAGGCCCCGGCAAGCGAGGTCAGCGCGCCTCGGAACGGGCGGCACCCAGTCGCGCTGCTTCGAGGACGAGCGTCACGAGCCCGGCCAGCAGCAGTATCCCGGCCACCACGACGAGCACGAGCGCGATGCCACCCTCCGTCGCTTGACCGTCTCCGACCGCCTCGATCAGCGCGGTCGCCGCGACGATGCCGATTGCACCGACGCAGATCATCACCGTCAGCAGAACCGAGGTGCCCTCGGCGGAGCGCCGGGCGGGAAGCACGTTCTGCACAGCGATCTGGCCGAGTGAGTAGCCCATGCCCGTGGTGATGCCGCAGAGCCCGAGCACGATGACGTAGAGCGGCAGCGGTTTGACAACGGCCAGCAGCGCCAGCGCGGGCGCGGAGAGCAGCACCGCGATGCCCATCACGATCCCGGCCGGATAGCGGCTGCTCAGCCGGCCGGCCAGCGGCCCGCACGCGGCCAACCCGATGGACGACACCATGAACAGCAGGCCCGCGGCCGCGGCCGTCAGACCGCGCACGTTCTGCAACTCCAGGGTGGCGCTGACGACGTAGACGACCGCCCCGACGTTCGCGAGCGTGCCGGCGACGGTGAGCACCACGAACAGCCGGTTGTGCATGAGCGACGGCCGAACGAGCGGCGCCGCACTCCGCGACTCCACCACCCCGAACGCCACCAGAAGCGTCACCCCGACGACCAGAGGGACGAGCGTCACCGGATTCGTCCACCCCTGGGTGCCGACGTCATCGATCGCGATGCTGACGAGTGCCAGGCCGCCGACGACGGTGACGACACCCCACCAGTCCAGCCCGGCGAGGTTCCGCGGGCCGTTCTCGTCGCGGGAGTTCGCGAGCCGCAGACCGCCCCAGATGGCCAGCGCCGCGATGGGAACGTTGATGAGGAACACCCAGCGCCACCCGGCGGTGGAGGCCAGCACCCCACCGATCACGGGCCCGAGCGCGGTCCCGAGACCCGCGATCCCCAACAACGCCCCCGTGACGCGCGGCCGAACCTCCTCGCTGGTGGCATTGGTGACGAGCGCCAATGCCGTCGGCATGATCATCGCGGCCCCCGCCCCCTGCACGATCCGAGCCGCGATCAACACCGGCACCGACGACGCGAGCCCGCAGGTCAGGGATGTCAGCCCGAACAGCGCGACCCCGACCAGCAGCACGGTGCGGCGCCCCAGCACGTCACCGGCGCGGCCGCCGGGGATGAGGAGGGAACCCAACGCGATCATGTAGCCGCTCAGGAGCCACTGCAGGTCGGTGACCGTCGTGCGCAGGTCGTCGGCGATGGTGGGGAGGGCCAGGGTGAGCGAGAAGAAGTCGAGCTGGACGCAGAAAAGTGCCGCCCCGACGGGCAGGAACGGCGCGGTCTGACGCAGCGTGCTTCCGGTCGCGGTCATTCCCACCGCCCCTTCCGCGGAGCTGGTCCGCGGTGTCGCCGAGCTGCCTGTGCATCCCCCTCTGACGTCGCCGTTCCGGCTTCGGAAGCTAACAGCGGTTTCAGAGATGCGCACCCTGCAATCGGGCGAGCGGGGGCGGCTGGTTGTCAGGCCATCTGCGGCGCCGAGTTCCGGGCCGATGTTCGAACGATCAGCCAATCCCGACCGGGTGGCCGAGCGGCGCCAATCGCACGCGAGCGGTATCCAGCTCAGCCGCGGTGAACAGCGGGCTGAATTGTTGATCGAGCACGAGCGCTTCGACAGTGAGGTCCAGGCGGTCTTCCTGCCAGAGCCGCACGAATCCGTCGCTGATCGTCGGCGATGCCAGAAGGATTCGAACGGCCCCGAGTGCTCCGTGCTGGTGTGCCATCTCCCGCAGCACGTTGGGTACGTAGTTGAGCTCGGCCTTGCACCTGTCGATCAGCATGAAGAGCGCGTGGTCGAATGCCCCCGGCTCGGGCTTCTCAACATCGTCCAGGTTCGCCAAACCGGCTCCGCCTAATCCAGCTCCTCGCTCGCCAGAGGCGACGGCGTTCCGTCGCTGTACGAAGCCGCGTAGCGCGTCGACGGAGGTGAAGACCTCGTATCCCAGTTCGGTCAAGCGTGAGAGATCTGCCTCATCGGGGTCCATCTCCAGCATCACGGGCGAGCCCTGTCCCGGCTGTAACCCGTCGGCCCAGAACGCCTCTGCGACTGCAAGCGGACGACCGGTTTCCGGATCCGCGATCTCCGCGTCCAACGTGGGCCTCGCATAACCCATACCGGCCATCTCGTCCACCAACGACCGGATCTGCACCGCGCGAGCGTCGATGTCGACGGGTTCCGGAGACACGACGATGGGCTCGAGCCTGTCCCACGGGCGAGTGCCCGCGAGCAGTTGGTCCGAGAACTCGTTGGCCGTTGCGGCCAGCAGCTCCCGCCGAGCGGCGAGGAACTCGCGATAGTTCTCGATGCGCCACAGCCGCGGGTCGTCAGGGATCCATTGCGAGGAGAGCGCGGCGGGATCGAGCGAACCCAGGTACTGCGCCGGATCAAGCCCCGCCAAGCCCATCGCCGAGGACGGCGTGAGGAACACGAAGTTCGCGATCGCGTTGATCTCCGCGCGGGTGTAGCCGGCCTTCGACAGCGCCTGCTTCGGGAAGATCTCGTGCACCTGAATCGCAGAGGCGTCCTGACCGAGCGGACGGCTGGTGGCGAGATCACGCGCGCCCCGGACCCGAGCCAGCATGTAGAGCAGCGGGTAGGAGCGTGAGCCACGGCCTACGCCCTCGAAGTCCTGCGCGTCGATCGACAGGTTGCCCTTGCGCGTGCGGGCAAGCGCCGCAATGACCCCGTCGATCCCGCTCTTGTCGACGGTCTCCAGGTCCTTCGCCAGGAAGGTCTCCGTCGAGCCGGCGAAACGTCCGCGCAGCGCGGCGTGCACGTACCAGTAGAGCGCCTTGTCCGCCTCGGCACCGTCGATGAACCGCCCACCGCGGTTGTGGAGGTGCCGCGAGATCACGGGAATCGCGTACCGCCCCATGAGCACACGGTCGTGATCCAGGCCGAGCCGTCCAACCGCGAGGTCGGAGAGGAAGTGATCGACGTGGTGGAGCGCCTCGTTGAGCGCGTGCTCGAAATCCGACGCGGTGACGTCCTCCAGCGCCGAGAACGGTGCCCGTCCGGTCGCGACCGCGTTGACGTTACGCAGCAACCAGTCCGGCGTGAACTGGTAGCCGGCGTCACGCCAGCGGTCGAGATTGCGCCGCATCGTCGGACGGGCGTCGCCCCACTCCGAGCAGATGCGCGCGAGCGCCAGATCGCCCTTCGAGAGCTTGGTACCGCCAGAGTTGACGCGGTTGAAGATGTCGACGACGACGTCGACGGTCTTGTCGACGCCGGTGATGGCCTCGATGTGGAAGACCCGCTCGAGGATGTTGCGCAGCAGTTGCACCCGGTCGACGTACTCGGCGAACCGGTCTTGTGTGTCGGGATTCGCGCCGAGCATGGCGTAGGTCGCGTTCGGGCCGTCGACGAACAGCGACGTCACGTCGATCCACCGCGGATCGTCCTTCATCTTGACCGGGCCGTAGAACTCGAATGCCTCGGTCTCGACGTTGAAACGCAGACCGCGGAACGTGTCCGGGTCACCTTCGAAGAACGACGGCGCCCGGCCGCGGATGATCCCGTACAGCGTCGTGACTCGCTGCTGTCCATCGAGCAGGAGCGACTTGGTCCCGGCCGTGACCACGGTGCCTCCGCGCACCGCCTGCGCGCCGGACTCGGTCTCCCAGACGAGCAGCGCACCCACCGGATAACCCTTGTAGAGCGATCGCATGAGCCCGCGAACCTGATCCCGGTTCCAGACGTAGCCACGCTGGAACTCCGGAAGGAGCATCGATCCCGCATCGATCTGATCCAAGATCGTGCTCAGCTTCGCCATGCCGTCCCCCTCCGAGTGCCACACACAGATCGGTGAACGATCAACTGGTGTTACGCACTGCAGCTAGATGGCAACAGACCGACGTCTTCCCAGCGTCCCCTCGCACAAGTCAGGAGATATCTAGCTCAATTGCCTGCGACGGCATGCGAGAGCAGCGGCGCTGGAAGCGACCAGGTGAAGCCGGCATGGCCACAGTGGACGACCCCGGCCGCCTCCCAGCGAACAGACTCTGCAACGTCCGTCCTCCGTCGCCACGTGCTCATGCAGCAGCAGTTGCCACACACGGGGATCACCGTCCGCAAGGACACGGGCGAACCCGTCGAACCTGATCACGCGGGCAGCACACCGTGACGAGCAGGCTCGAACCCGCACCACCGTGCGGCCTGCACGTCAGTGCGGGCCTTAGATCATGGCGTCGAGAACCCATGTGGGATCGAACGCTGCGACCACAGCGGACCCAGACCCGGAGCGCACGGGCGACGCATCGCCGATGCGTCCCGACTGCGGATCGACGAGCCGGACGCTTGCAGCAGTCATCACGCGCAGTGTCGACTCCCATGCTGGGTGGCCCCACAGCCGGTCATTGACCATGGGAACCGCCACGACGGGGACTCCGGCGCCGAGGGCGTCGCACAGGACCCCTGAAACGGGGGTGTCCATGATCCCGGCAGCCACCTTGTTGGCCGAGTTGAATGTCAACGGGCAGGCAACTACGCGCTCAGGACGTAGCCGGTCGTCCACGGTCGTTCCGTGGAACCACTGCCGCGCGGCGTCCGTCGCGACGACCGACACCGTCCATCTCCCGCCGAGCATCTCGGCCACCTCGGCGGCACGGGCCGCTAACGGCGCACCGCAGACGACGAGCGTGAGCGGCGGGCCGGCCATCAGACGGCGACGCCGGCGCGATCGGCAAGGCTCCGCACGGCGGAGCCGCTCGTCCCGCGGGCGCGCGCCAGCAGTTGGCGGATCGTGTCCCGGGCGACGGCGTTGCGACTAGGGCGTGTCCTGTAAGTCGGTGCGCAGCCATAACACGATGGCGGCGATGATGATCTCGGTGCGGTAGTAGGCGGCGC
>NZ_JAKXMK010000062.1 GCF_022524485.1 Pseudonocardia alaniniphila | reverse complement strand
ATGACCTGCACCCACACATGATCAACACAGACCAGTGATCCCCTGCGGAGGCGCGCCGAGTTACGAGACATCGCTTAGCCACAGAAATCAGGACGCAGGAAGGGCCACCACGCTGAGTTGGCCTCGTTCTTTCGGAACGGTCGTACGTGATCCCCTGCCCGGCTCGGTGATCGTGGAGTCGGTGCTGCCGGAGTCCGGGCGGGAGCGGTCCCCGGCCCTACATGCGACCGGCGGCTCCGGGTCCGTGTCCGTGAGGGCCGGGGGCCGGGCTTCACGGGGCCGGAAGGGCGCAGAGCCGGGCGGGATCGACGTGCAGGATGCGGCGCCGCACGGACCGCACGATGCGTCCGGCGACGGCCGGGATTCGCAGCCGCGGCCGTTTCGGCTCGTAGATCGCCCCGTTCGGGGCAGTGGGAGGCAGGCGCATTATGCCAGCGGATCTGCGGCGAGCACGCTGAGCGCCGGCCGGATCCGGTTTGGTCGGCGTGATGGAAGTCCCGGTGTCCTTCGCGCAGGTGTTTTCCGCACGCCCTTCGACTACATTTCAGTTCCGGACACGGACCCATTAATGATGTCGGAAGGCCTTGCTGATGTCGATTTTCACGATTCGGCCGTCTTGTGCAACAGCGGAGAAATATCGCACCACGGGCGTGTGGCGTGACTCCGGGCCTATCGGAGATCTGCGTCGGTGGCGTGCGGAAAGCCCTGATGCCATCGCGATCAGGGCCTATCGGGCCGCCGCCGTGGGGACGGAGCTGTGTTCGGTGGAGCTCAGCTACGCCGACTACGCCCACTACGTCGAGCGGTTCGCCGGAGCGCTGTACGAACTGGGCGTGCGGCCCGGCCAGGTGGTGGCGTTCCAGTTACCGAACTGGTGGCAATCCAGCGCGCTCTTGCTGGCAGCGATGCGGCTGCAGGCGGTGCTGGCACCGATCATGACCACGATCCGTCCTCGCGAGCTGGAACCGATGCTGGCTCGAGTGGGCGCGAACGTCTGCGTCACGGTGGACGAGTGGGACGGGTTCCACCACGCGGCGGCACTGCGCGAGATGGCGCCGCGGCTGCCCGAGCTGCGCCACCGGGTGGTGATCGGCACGGCGGACGACGGTGCGACCGAGTTCGGCTCGTTCTTCGAGGAAACGCCGTGGGAGCAGCGCCACCCGGTCGCACTGGATGATGCATCCGAAGACCCGGACCGGGTGGCCATACTTTTCTTCACCTCGGGCACGTCCGGCGAGCCGAAAGGCGCGCTCCACAGCCACAACACGGTGCACGCCGGTATGGCTTGTCTGGGGGATCCGGAAGTCGGGCAGCAGGACGTGATCTTCACGCCTCATTCGCTGATGCACACGCTTGCGTATCGCAGCACGCTGCTTTCCCTGTGGAACGGGGCGTCCAGGGTGCTGCTCGACTCCTGGTCGGGCGAACGGGGTGCAGCGATACTCACTGAAACCGGCACCACGATCATGCTTGCCGCGCCGACGTTCATCCGGGACGTGATCGCGGCCTGGGACGGCGAGCCGCAGCGCCTGCCCGCGCTTCACGCGCTCGTCTGCTCCGGCACCACCATTCCGCGGCCGCTGGTCTCGCAGGCCCGGCGCGTGTTCGGGGTGCCGTTGCAGGCCGGGTGGGGAATGACCGAGACCGGGTTGATCACGCGGACCCGCGAGGAGGACTGGCCGGAGTGGGCCGCGCACAGTGACGGACGCCCGTGCAAGGGCGTGGAGATCGACCTGCGGTCGGACACCGACATCACCTGCGACCAACCCGGCCGTGGCTTCGTCCGCGGCGGAGGCGTGTGCCTGGCGACCGTGGGCCGTGACACCGGCAAGGTCGTGGTCATCGCCGATCAGAACGACGGCTGGTACGACACCGGAGACCTCGCCGCGCCTGACGGATGCGGCGGGTTCAAGCTGATGGGCCGCGCCGCCGACCGGATCGGCGGGGTATTCATGATCCCGGTCAACGACGTCGAATCCGCGCTGCTGGGCCATCCCGGGGTCGCGGACGTCGCCCTGGTCGGCTACCCGACCGACGACGGCGGCGAACTGGCCTGTGCGGTGGTCGTCGCGTCGACCTCGCCCCCGGTCACCCTGGATGAGCTGTGTGAGTACCTCGGCAGCCAGGGCATGACGTCTTGGTACCTGCCCTCCCGCCTGGCGCTCGTCGAGACACTGCCCCGCAACACCAACGGCAAGGTGCGCAAGGAGCTGCTTCGACGCTGGCTGCGTGGCGAAGCCGCGCTCACGGAATGACCGACGGTGGGCCACGATATGCCGATCGGCGCGCCACCCTTGTGACCAGGGTTTCACCGGCCGGCGAGCTCGCGGATGGTCAACTCTGGCGAGCGCCGCTCGTCCTTGATGGTCCCCCGGTCACTTCCCCACAGCCAAGCAGTACCCGCCGGAGTCCCGGTGGAATCTGCTTCGCGCACCCGCAGCGGCCAGGCCGTCTCCGTCATCGCGCGAGCCAGTCCCGATAGGTGGTCGTGGCGATGACGGCGTCGCCCGTGGCGATGAGAACGTCACTCGAGGCGGCGGCGTATACGCCGGCGTTGTTGTCGGTGACGACGGTGCGTTGGTCGCCACGGGCGGCCAGGGTGATCCGGCCCAGCTCGTCGAGCGTGAAGACCTCGGGGCCGGCGACGTTGCGGGTGCCCCGCAGCGGGGCACTCACGCAGACCTCTGCCACGGCTTGGGCGACGTCGGCCGAGGCCATGGGCTGGATGCGCGTGGCGGGCAGGCGGACGGTCTTGTCGTCAGAGGTCCACGACAGCACTGCGTCCATGAACTCGAAGAACTGCGTGGCGCGGACGATCGAGTACGGCACGGGACCGGCCTTGAGGATGTCCTCCTGCAGCACCTTGGCGCGGTAGTAGACCAGGTCCGGCACCAGTTCGGCGCCGACGATCGAGAGGACCACCGCGTGGCCGACGCCAGCGGACTCGGCGGCCCGCAGCAGGTTGTCCATCGTCGTCTGGAAGAACGCGGGCGAGGCTTCGTCGAAGGTCGGCGAGTCCGTCACGTTGACAACGACATCGTGTCCCGCCAACGCCTCGGGCAGGCCCTTCCCGCTCAACAGGTCCAGGCCGGTGGACGACGAGTGTGGCACCGCCTCGTACCCGCTCGCGTTCAGGTTCTTCACCACCTGCGATCCGATGAGGCCGGTCCCGCCGATGACAGCGATCTTCATGTCTTCGACCTTTCCCCTGCTCGGGTGACAGCGATCAGCTCGTGCGCTGGCCGGTCCTCAGGGGCGGACGCGAATGATTGTTTTCCCCCTGACCCGCTCGGCCGTTCTTTTCGGGGTCTCGATACAGCAGTGAAACCGCGCGGCGGCCAAGTCGGGCTATTGCCGGTTTCGATGATGTGGCGGAGCCGGCGGTGTCGTGAACCTGGACGTGACCGCTCAGCTCACGTCGAGCACGGCCTTGCCCGCGATCCGGCGGGCGAAGAGAGCCTCCACCGCGCTCGCGACGTCCTTCCAGTCCCCGCGCCGCCCGATCTGCGGGTCGAGCCGGCCCTCGGCGAGCATCCCGACGAGCACCGCGAGGTCCCCGGCCAGCTGCCCGCCCATCATGAACGACTGCACGCTGCGCAACTCCCCGACGGTCGCATACGGCTCGAACACCGTGGGCTCACCCGACGTGGCACCGATGGACTGCACCGACCCGCCCACCGCGAGCAGGGCGAACGCATGGGCCAACTGAGGGCCACCGACATTGTCGAGCACACCGTACAGCCCCGGCTCGACACCCTCCAGCCCGACCACGACCTCGGCCGCCCCCAACTCGACGAGACCCTCACCGCGCGCCACGCTGCCGACCGAGGCGATCACATGCGCCCCCGCGGCCGCTCCCAGCTGCACCGCGAACCGCCCCACCCCACCCGACGCCCCGGTGACCAGCACCCGCTGCCCCGTCACGAAACCGAGCCTGCGCAGCGCGCGCAGCGCCGTCACCCCGGCAACCGGCAGCGCCGAGGCCGCCCCGAGATCCACCTCGTCGGGCACGACCGCCAACTCGGCAACCGGGACCGCCCGCAACTGCGCCCACGCACCCGACGGCCCGAACGTCACGACCCGGCTGCCCGACGGCGGCCCCGAACCGTCAGCCGCGGGAGTGCGCACCACACCCGCGGCGTCCCACCCCGGTACGTAACCCGCCGGTTGGTCGGCGACACCACGCAGCTCGCCGTAGTTGAAGATCGCGCCACGCAGCTCGCCGTGGTTCAGCGAGATCGCACGCACCTCGACGAGCACCTCGCCGGACGCGGGGACGGGATCTGCGGTCTCGCCCAGCCGCAGTCCGGCCGGGGCGTCGTGGTCCACCAACAGAGCGAGCACGGTCAACTCCTTCCGTGGCGGTCCTGCGACCGCCTCCTCGGCCGCCAACCGCGGTGGCCCGCCCTGGCAACGCGGCTGACGCTGATCCAGGAGGAGGGCAGGACCGCTCGCCGTCCCAGGTCCTCACAGACGAACGCGGATGATCGTCTTCCCCTTGATCCGCTCGGTCGCGTTGAAGGCGGCGACGGCGTCGTCGAGGGTCGCGATGTTGCCGATGTTCGTCAGCAGTCGCCCGTCCCGTACCCGCCGGACGATCTCACTCAGTTGGGCGCGATCGGCCTCGACGACGAAGTCGATCGCTCGGCCGTCCGCGGGCCGAGCCTCAGCCGGGCCGGCGATGGTCACCAGCGTTCCTCCGGGTCGAATCACGCCTGCGGACCGCTTCCCGATGTCCCCGCCGATGACATCGAACACCAGATCGACTCCGCCGACGTCTTCCAGAGTGTCGTTCTCGAGGTCGACGAACTCCTGCGCGCCGAAGTCGAGCGCCGTCTGACGGTCGGCGGCACGTCCGGTACCGATGACGTAGGCACCCGCCTCGTGTGCGAGCTGCGTCACCATCGATCCGACTCCACCGGCCGCACCGTGCACGAGAACGCTCTGGCCCACCTCGACACGGCCGTGCACGAACAATCCCTGCCACGCGGTCAGACCCGAGATCGGCAGGCTCGCGCCCACCGTGAAGTCGACGTCGCCCGGCAGCGGAGCGAGGTTGCGCGCCTCGACCGCCACGTACTCCGCCAGCGTGCCGTCGCGAGTCCAGTCCGTGAGCCCGAACACCCGCTGGCCTACCGACAGCCCCGTCGTGCCATAACCGAGAGCGCTGACCACCCCGGCCAGCTCGTGCCCGGGGATCGACGGTGTCCGGTCCCGGCCGAGGCGATCGGTCCAGTTCGAGGGCCACGTCAGCTCGCCAGGGGTGAATCCCGAGGCCTGAACCTGAACGACGACGTCGTTCCCCGCCGCGCTCGGCTCCGGCCGCTCCACCAGTGTCATCCCGGCCGTGCCCGCGGCCTTGTCCGTTACCACAACCGCCTTCATCCGGCACCTCCCTGCTTCCAGTCCTCGCCGACACACGCTGATGCCACGCCAGTCGTTTTCCCGGACACCATAGTCCAGTCCTTGGCATGCGCTCGATTGAGTCGCGCACGCCGCGACGACGGACGGCGAAGCCTCTCGTCGAGGGCAGCTGAACTCCTGTTTGAGATCTTCTCGGGCCAACGGCGAGTTGACGCGACGCCCGCGCGGAGGCCCGCGACGGCCTGGCCCAGCCGACTATTGGCGAACCTCTACTGGACTGTCAAGTCCGTCCGTGACGGCGTCCGGGACCGTGAACGGCCTCAGCTCGCCACCCGTGATGCGAACCCGTTCGCCGCTGCCATCAGCCGCGAGGTGCGCGCCGCCGGGGAGTCGCCCGCTGGGCGGCCATGACCGCGGCGGCCGCAACATGATGGCCACGCAAGCCAGGATCGTCGAGTCCAGCGTCCGCAATCGGTAACCGGACTTGACAGCATAGATCTTCTCCGTAGCATTCGGTCCATCTGGTCCAGTTTATCGCGAGGAAGCGGGGTGTCGCCGCGCGTCGACAGCACCGATGGCTGAGCCACAGGGCGGGCCGGCCCCCGGTCGGTAGAGCAGGTCATCGCGAGGATTCCGTGCGACTGGCGCACGGGAGTAGATTCACAACTCGAGCCCTCCACCTTCATGGGGTCTCCGCCGGGTCACTTCAGGAGCGATCGGCTTCGGCCCTGGACCACCCTCCAATGGACTTGACAGTCCAGTCCATCTGAAGCGATAGTCCACCAGTCAGCAACTGATTGTGGAGCCCGGCCGCGTACGCGACACAGCACCTGCGCACGCCGAACGGGCGCTACATCGCCCGTCTGGGGCATGCCCGGCCTCCGTTGGATCAGGCACGGCCGGACCGGCGCAGCCACAGGCGGTCCACACACGAGGTCCCCCGTGACCTCGACACAGCCAGCACCGTGCGCCTGCGCTTCCGCCAGAGACCGATAACAGGGATCCACCATGACCAGCAACAACGACGTAATCGTCGCGACCGCCCACGCCACGCTCCTGGCAACCAGTCGACTGGAGACCGAGATCAGGACTGGTAATTTCACCTATACGGCCGACGACCCCCAGACTAAATCAACGGCCGCCGGTCCAACGCCGACGGAATATCTTCTCATGGCGCTCGCATCGTGCACTGCCATCACCTTGCGCCAATATGCTGACCGCAAGTATGACTATGCTGGCGACATCACTGTCGACGTCACTTATCACGAACCGCAGATCGTTGGCGGCGAGCGCTACCTCCAGCGCACGATCAGGCTCTCGGAAGAAGTCCCCGAGCTCGACTTTCAGTCGATGGTGAACATCGTCGAACGCTCACCGGTCACCCTGTTGCTGCAGTTCGCATGGAGCGTTCGGACAGAGATCTTCAATGCAGAGACCCCTCCGGAACTCACGGTATAGGAAATCCCGTGTTCCGGCCAGCAGCCTTGCGCGCCGCCGAATATGCCGACGGCGAAGCCTCATACAGATGGATCGCAACGCGAGCTGTTGGGGTGTTCGTAGAGCAGGCCCCGGTCAGGAGCATGCGATGAGTGACGAGAACACATGACTGACACCGAAGAGGGGACGCCGACACACGGTGCAACGCGGGTGCGCGTGGTCGCGGCATCGTCGTGCGCCGCGGCCGTCCCGACCCGGCCTGCGGCCGCTCACGGCGCCGCCATCGCCGCGGAGCTCGGCAGCAGGCGGGGCTGGGCGTCCGTCGGTGCCGTCGCGCTCGGCGCGTTCGTCGTCGTCATGACGGAGACGATGCCGGTTGGGCTGCTGCCGCAGATCGCCGACGGACTGCACGTCTCGCTCGGCCTCGCGGGGCTGATGGTGCTCGTGCCGGGCTTCAGCGCCGCGGTGTCGGCGCCGTTGTTCTTCCTCAGGTCCGGCCACTTCAACCGGCGCTCGGTCATCCTCGTCCTGGGTCTGACGGTGCTGGTGTCGAATGCGGTCGTCGCGGTGGCGCCGAACTTCGCCCTGGTGCTGGTCGCCCGTATGCTCCTCGGCGCCACCATCGGAGCCTTCTGGACCGTGGTCTCACCGGTCGGCCCCAAGCTGGTGGGCCCGGCCGGCGGCACTCGAGCCATCACCATCATCGCGGCCGGTATCTCGGGTGGGACGGTGGTGGGCCTGCCGGCGGGACAGTTCCTCGGCAACCTCGTGGGCTGGCGGCTCACTTTCGCCACTGCGGCGGCGGCGACGCTGCTTGTCGTGGTTGCGCAGACAGTCCTGCTGCCGGGTATTCCGCCGGATCGGCGTACGCACCTGCGTGATCTCGTGGGAGTCCTGACGCGGCGGGCCGCCCGATTCGGGATGGCCGCCGGCGCGGTGGTGTTCATCGGACAGTTCACCGCCTGGACGTACATCACTCCGTTTCTGATCGACCGCACGCACCTGTCCAGCGGCGTGGTCTCCCTGCTGTTCGTCATCTACGGCTGCGGTGGCATCGTCGGCTCACTCGTCGCCGGATCGCTGTTCAAACGCGGGGTGATCGGCACCTTCGCCGGGGCGGCGACGGTGGTGGCCGCATTGCTCATCGGGCTGGCGAACTCGGGTACCCTGCCGTGGCTCGCCGGCCTGTTGATCGTGCTGTGGGGCCTGTTCTGGGGAATCGTGAACCCGGGAACGCTGGTCTGGATACTCGATGCGGCCCCGGAAACCCCGGAGGCCGCATCGGCGGTGAATGTGACGAACCTTCAGGTAGCCCTGGCGGCAGGATCCGGCCTCGGCGCGATCCTTGTTTCGTCGACAACCTTGCAGACGGTGTTCCTCACTGCGGGCTTCATCGTCCTTGCCTCCGCCGTGCTCGCCGCGATGGCGGCGCGGTTCGTGACACTCGCCCGGAGGGAATGAGGAGACCGGAGCGCGGCGGGGCGCGCTCGGGAAGGCGTCACGCAGAAGCCCAGGAATGGTCCTCGACACGTGAAAGGCGCAGCTCGATGCACAGCACGGCACCAGCGACCAACGTGGCCGGCCGGGGGAGAACGCTCCGGCCGGCCTTCATATCTGCGGTGGTCTCCCTGGTGGCCGCATTTGCCGCGGTGGGCTCGACGATTCCGCTGTTCAACATCTATCGGGCAGAGGACGGGTTCACCAACGCCGGCATCTCGATGACCGTCGTCGCCTACTCCGTCGCCACTCTCACCACACTGCTGGTGCTGGGGCAACTGTCCAATCATCTGGGCAGACGCCCTACCTCGATCGCCAGCCTCATCCTGCTTCTTGCGGGCTGCGTGCTGTTACTGAACGTGCACGAGATCGGCATCCTGATCGCCGGTCGACTGCTGATGGGCCTGGGCGCCGGCCTGGCCAGCAGCAGCCTCACCTCCTACATCGTGGACGCCGCACCGGCCCAGCCGGCCTGGCTGGCCTCCGTCGCGTCCAGCCAGACAGTCATGCTCGGCCTGGCCGTCGGCGCCGTCGCCTCGGGCGCACTGGTCCAGTTCGGCCCCTGGCCGCGCGACCTCATCTTCCTGGTCGTCATCGCCCTCCTCCTGGCGTCCGTGGCGCTGATCGTCCTCAGCCCGGAGACCGTGACCCGGACGCCGGGCGCGTGGCGATCGCTGCGCCCCCGGGTCTACGTGCCGGCCCGGGTCAGGGGTCTGCTCCCGGTCGCGGCCGCGGTTCTCCTGGCGACCTGGGCGGCCGGTGCGTTCTATCAAGCGTTCGTGCCCGCGCTGGTCGAGGATCAGCTCCACACTCGCAGCCCACTCGCCGTCGGACTGGTGTTCGCCGCCTACATGGGTCCGAGCGTTCTCGGCGCTCCCCTCGCCGGCCGCGCCGCACCCGCGACCGCCCAGCGTGTGGGCATGATCGGCTTCCTGGCCGGAATGATCGGCATCGTCACAGCGATCGCCACTGGCACACTGGTGTTGTTCATCGTCGCGACCATCGTCGCGGGCGCCTCTCAAGGCGTCGCCATCAGCTCCGCCACCCGCGCCCTGCTGCACGGCGGCACCCAGGCCGACCGGGCGCCGACCTTCAGCGTCATCTATCTCCTCAGCTACAGCGGCGCGACGATCCCCGCCCTCATCGCCGGCCAACTCTCCAACACGTTCTCGCTGCCGCAGATCGCCCTCGGATACGGCGGACTCGCCCTCGTCGCCGCCCTGTTCACAGTCGTCGCTGCGCGCAACCCGCACATCGACGCGACCGGGAACAGCCCGGCACGATGAGTGATCCTGACGAACCCCACCGTCATCCCGTGCTGTTGACCTGACTGCCGGCGAGGTGAGAAGGGACAGCTCCGCCATGCCTGGCATTGCGGCCCGAGCACGCTACGAACAGTTCGTCGAACTCCACCGTGGCCCCGACACGTTCATCATGCCCAACGCATGGGACGGCCCGTCGGCCCTGCTCTTCAAGGAGGCCGGGTTCACGTCCATCGCAACCTCTTCAGCGGCCTTCGCCGCAACTTTGGGCCGGATCGATGGCGTCCACGCTGCCAGCCTCCATCGACGACACCATCCGCCGCCTCTCGGCCTTCGCGGAGGCAGGCGCTGACGTCCTCTACGCACCGAACCTGCCGGACATGGCCTCCATCAGCGCAGTCATCAGGGCTGTTGCCCCCAAGCCGGTCAACCTCCTCGTCGGCCCCCAGGACACGGCTACCGTCGCGGAACTCCAGACGATCGGTGTCCGCCGGATCAGCCTCGGGGTCGACCCCTACACGCACGCCCTCGGAGCTACACAGGCGGCTGCGGCGAAGCTTGCAAAGGGAGACCTGACGGCGCTCGCATCAGATCTCGACTTCGGCCACATCATCGAACTCATCAAGGGTTGACACGGCCGCGCGACCGGGGCCAGAGCTTGTTGTTGCTGAGGACGTCGCTGACGGCCGTCCTGGTTCACCCGAAGAGAAAGCCGTTGGGTCGCGCCGGCGGCATTCTGGTTACCACCAGCGCGACCCAACCGACGTAGATGGTTCCCGTCGTTTGCAAGGATCGTCGTGCTTCGTCCCTTGACGCTGAGAGCTACTTCTGTAGGAAGGACTGCAGCAGAGCCGTCACTTCCGTCGGCCTCTCCTCGGTCACGAAATGGCCCGAACCCTTCAGGACTCGTCCCTGGACGTTCACGGCGTACTCACGCCACTGGTCGGCGATCAGTGAACCGAAGGAACGCTCGCCACCGATCGCGAGGATGGGCATCTGCAACTTGCCCTGAGCCAAGAACTCCTTGTTCTGCTGAATATCTGTGCGGAACGCACGGTACACACCCAACATGGCCGTCAAGCGGCCGGGCTCCTTGAGAAAGTGGGCGTAGAAGTCGAAGTCCGACGCCGTGAACGGCGACTTGTCGCCCGCCACATACTCAAGCATCAAGTCCTCGATGAGGACACGTTCGTGACCGGCGATGAGCTTTTCAGCGAGGGGCAGCTGGAACATGCCGAAGTGCCACGGCGCGGGCTGATTCGGGTCGGCGTTGAGCACGGGGAAGTGGTAAAAGCTCTCATCCGGGATGGGAGCTTCCATCACGGCCATGCTCCGCACTTCCGACCGGAACTGCGCCGCGTAGGCGTAGGCGACCACCACACCAATATCGTGGGCGACTACCTGGACGCCGTTGTTGAGCCCCAGCTGTGTCAGCAGCTGATGCACGTCCTTCGCCAGCTGCGCTGCGTCGTAACCACCATCGGCGACCTGGGACTCGCCATAACCACGCAGGTCGACGGCGATCACTGTGTGGGTCTTGGAGAGCGGGCCCATCTCCTGCCGCCACTCGGACCACTCCTCGGGGAACCCGTGGATCATCACCACAGGTGAGCCTGTGCCACCCCGCACGTAGTGCATGCGAAATCCATTGACTTCCGCGTACTTGGACTGAAAACCAGCGGGTGGTCGAGATTGCGGATAAGGCGACGGCGACTGCGCCGCCACTGAGCCGTGCTCGCGACTCTCGGCCCATGCTCGGGGGCTCAATGTCGCGGAAACCACCAGCAGGGCCACCAAAGCCGCGAAGAACGTGAAGAGCCTGTTGGTCTTTCCTATTCCGATGCGCATTATTCTCCTACCTGGAGTCGATATCTCGTTACGCGTTCGCCCGAAGGCTGGAGTCGGCCGCCAGTCGATACCCCGCTTCAACCAGATCGAGTTGCGGGCTCAGTGGATCTCTTCGGAAGTGATCGCCCGCGAGGAGAGACCTCTTACCTCCGCCCCTCGGGCAGCCGACCGCCCACTGCCCGGCAGGATCCGCCTCGGCCTCCACACGCGACCCAGGCCTTCACCCCGGTAAGACCCTGAAGCGCGATGTCGATGGTGTAGCCGGCGCACGACCTCGCCGGCGTGAACGCTTCGCCATATTGGACCGACACGTCCACGATCGCGTCGTCGTGCACGTAAGACAGCCGTGAGTCGCCCATGCCGCGACGACGGCCGGCGAAGCCCCTCGTTGAGGGCATCTGAGCTCCTATTTGAGATCTTTGCACGCCGACGCGCAGTCGACGCGACGCCCGTGCGGAGACCGGCGACGCCTGGCCCAGTCGACTATTGGCGAACCCGTACTGGACTGTCAAGTCCGACTATGACGGCGTACGGGTGCGTGAACAGCTTCTGCCCGCCACCCTTGCGTGCGAACCCGCACTGTCACTCCAAACTCCAGCGTCGACGGCGCCGGCCACCCTGAGGAACTGGCCAAGCCGCCCGGCTGGACATCGACACCCCCGCGCTGACCGGTCACGACGGCCTCGACGGCGTGGGGCGCTTCGCCGAAGCCGCCAAGCAGGTTGGCGTGCGCACCACGTCCGGCGCCGAATCCTGGACCTGCGCGGCCGGTAGAACGGCGTCCCGCCCGGCCGGCGCCCACTGCTGGTCCTGGCGGCCTGGCCGGCTACCGGCGCTTGGCCCGGGTGCTCTCCTCGGCGCACCTACGCGGGCAGGGGAAGGCCGCCTCACCGGCGGCCGCAAGGGTCTGGTCCGGCTCGCCCTGGAGCAGGACGGCCCCACGCCGTCACAGGGCGGCAAGGCCGGCCGTCGGCCGGGTCACTGGGCGTCGAGGAGTGCACCGGCCTCCTCATCGAAGGCAACGACGTCCGTGAACGTCCCCCGGTATCGATGCCGAAGGGATGACCTGCCCGAACGCCGCCCGACATGTCGTCAGACCGCGAGCGTCTGTGGAACCCGGGCGTGAGCCGGTCAATAGGCGTGAGCCGGTCAATAATTGTGGACATGGCGGAGAGCGGCGCTCGCGTGGTGTTGGCCGAGGACGACGTGTTGCTGCGTGAGGGCCTGGCCAGCCTGCTCGCGGGGGCAGGGTTCGACATCGTCGGGCGTTACGGCACGCTCACCGAGCTGATGGCCCACGTCTTGCGGCTGCGCCCGGACCTCGTGATCGTCGATATCCGGATGCCCCCTACGCACACCACCGAGGGCTTGGACGCGGCCCACGCGATCCGGCAGGAGCTGCCCGACACCGCGATCCTGGTCCTGTCGGGGCACGTCCAGGTCGAGCAGGCCACCGAGCTGCTCAGGGGCGGGCGACGCATGGGATACCTGCTCAAGGACCGCGTCAGCGACGTCGAGGACTTCCTCTCTACGCTGGACCGGATCATCAGGGGTGCCTCCGTCGTGGATCCCGCGCTCGTGCAGGAGCTGCTCGCCGCCCACCGGGTCGAGGACCCCCTGCGGCCCCTCTCACCACGGGAGCGTGAAGTGCTCGCGCTCATGGCGGAGGGTCTGTCCAACGCCGGCATAGCCCAGCGGCTGTGGCTGGCCGAGGGGACGATCGAGAAGCACGTCCGCAGCATCCTCACGAAGCTGGGCATCGCGGAGGCTGCTGAAAGCCACCGGCGCGTGCTGGCCGTCCTGACGTTCCTCGGAAACAACTGATCCCGCGCCCGTACCCGTCGCCGAAGTGCGGGCACGTCACGTTCTCACCCGCACGCTCCCCTGAACGACGGTTTCACGGGGCGGCACTGTGGAACATGCCCGTGCCTGCCAGCAGGTAATTGATGTTCCTGCTCGCGGGTACGGCAAATTGCCGCTCCCCGGGCGGACGTACCGCGCTCCGGTGACGACACTCACCCTCATCGCCGGCATCGGCCAGATCGGCCGACCGGCCACCGGATAGCGAAAAGGGCCCCGCCGCGTGCCCGCGACGCGACCCCATCCAGGCCAACCGACCCGAGCCCTGAGTGGAAACCGCAATGGCAACGATACCGCCCGACACACCGATCACCGGGGATCTGTCACCCGCACAGGTCGCTGATCTCATTGACCAGGCCGCCACGCTCATCGAGACCGATGGCCTCGAGGTCGGCGACTACTGGACGAAGGCCCTGTTCCAGCCGTATGCGCCCGGGATGCCCTGCTGCACGGTGGGCGCGCTCGCTGCCGTGTCCGGCTACCGCGACGGCATCGACGCCGAGAAGGCGTTCGTCGGGGTCAGCGACTACGACCCTGAGACCGGTGTCACCGAGCCCGACCACCCGCATCTCGTGATGGCCACCGCGATGAAGGCTCTCGGGTTCCGGGAGGCCGAAGACCTCTACGACTGGTCGGACAACGCCGGCGACCAGGAGGTTGTGGCGGAACTCCGCTTCGCCGCCGCGCAGATCCGCGCCCAGGCAGGGGGTGCGGCATGAGCCGGACGACCAGCTTGCGCGGGACGGGGGGCGCCTCCGATGCCAATTCTTCCTGACCCGATGCCGAAGCAGCCGACGAAGCCCACGGACAGCGCGAAGTCGCCGGAGCCGCCGCCCGGCCGACCCGCTACACCGCCGACGGCGTGTGGTGGCCTGCCTCGCCCGGTTGGGGCGACCGCGACGCCCTCTTCTAGCCCTCGAAGTCGACCCCGGCAACGTCGAGTACGTCGACGCCAGCGCCGGGACGAAGGAGCAGGTCATCGCCGTGCTGACCCCCCATTGCCCGGGGCAGGCGGCTGGCGGGAGCGAGCTCCGCGGCGACAAGCCCCGCCCACGCGAACGGAGCGCCGCCGCATGACCCACTACCGGCCTGCCCAGAGGGTCCAGGTGTTCGACCCCCAGCTGCAGCGGTACGTCGAGGGTGGCGTCCTCACCGCCACGAGCAGCTGCGTCCGCGTGTCGCTCGACGACCGCATGGTGCCGATCAACGTCGACCCCGCCGACCACTTCCGTATCCAATCCCTCGACGTCCCGCCCTGCACCGGCTGCACGTCGCCGCTGTGCCCCGACTGTGAACCCGGTACGCACGGAGGCCGCAGATGATCGCCGGCCTGTTCCGCGGCGCGGGCGGGTCCGGGCTCGGCCGCTGCTGATCGACGGCGAGCCGGTCAAGAGCGCCCCGTCGCACCTGCCCGCCGACGACCTCGACCAGCTGCGGATGCGCGGAGCACCTCCGGCCGGAGCGCCCCCGGCCTCACCCTCGCCCGACCGGAGCCGCGAGCCTGCCGGGCGGCCGCGAGGTCCTGTAGACCACCTACTGGCGCAGGTCGGCCCGCTACCCGGCACCGACTTCATCCGGCGGAGGGAGGGCGCCGTCGCCGGGTACGGCTAGCGGGTTGAGCCGCGGCGCGGTCTTACGGAGGGTCGCCTTCGCTCTCTAACAGGTGTAGGCACGGTGCGAGCGGGGTCCGACCGTGCGTGGAGGTGGCGGATGGAGGCAGGCGGGGTGCTGCCGGGCCGAGATCCGCCGGCCGAGGTACTGCACAAGAGCGAACGCACGCGTGTGAGTCGGCTGTTCTTGACCGGGCGCACGGTCATCCGGAAGGAGCCGCTGGGACCGGACGCCGAGCGCCGGCTGCGGCACGAGCGGGCGATGTTGGAGCGGCTGCGCGATGTCGCGGGAGTGACGCAGCTGGAGGCGCCCCGATGCCCGGGGTCCATTTTGCTGGCGGATGTCGGTGGAACCAGCCTTGCAGCGCTGGCCAAGCCACTGCCGGCTGATGTCCTGATCGGGCTGGCGATGAGTTTGGCGCAGGCGGTGGCGGGGATGCACCGGCGGGGTGTGATGCACCGCGACATCAGCCCGGCCAACATCGTGATCTCCGGCGACGGTGCCCCGTGCCTGGTCGATTTCGCGTTGGCGACCTCGATCGCCGAGATCCGCCCGGAGTTCACCCACCACACGCAGATCGTGGGAACGTTGGCCTATCTGGCGCCGGAGCAGACCGGGCGCACCGGCCGCTCGGTGGACCAGCGGGCCGACCTCTACGCGCTGGGCGCGACGCTGTACGAGCTGGCAACCGGGGAGCCCCCGTTCGGTACCGAGGACCCACTGCGCCTCGCCCACGATCACCTGGCACGGGTGGCGGCGCCGCCTGCGAAGGTGAACCCGGCTGTTCCGGGGCCGCTGTCGGAGATCATTCTGCATCTGCTGGAGAAGGAACCGGACCACCGCTACCAGACCGCCGAGGGCGTGGTTCACGACCTGGAGCGGGCGCGGGAGGTTCAGGTGCGTCCGGCGGCGGCTTCGGTCCGCATCGGCGAGCACGACGTTCCGCTGCGGCTGCTGCCGCCACGGCTGGTGAGCCGCGACGACGAGTTGGCGACCCTGCACGCGGCGTTCGAGGACGCGCGGGAGGGCCGGTGCCGGGCGGTGCTGGTCGGCGGGACACCCGGAGTGGGCAAGACCGCGCTGGTCGACGAGCTGCGGCCGCTGGTGGCCGGCCGGGGCGGCTGGTTCGTGGCCGGCAAGTTCGACCAGTACCGACGCGATCTGGATTTCAACGGGGTCCACCTGGCGTTTCGGGCGCTGGGCCGGCTGCTGCTCGCCGAGCCGGAGGCCGAGCTGACCGAGCTCCGCGCACGGATCCTGGCCGCGCTCGGCCCGAATGCCGGGTTACTGACCGCGGTGGTGCCGGAGTTCGCCGCGCTGCTGGCGGTGCCGCCCGATCCCGGGGATCCGCTGACCGCGCAGAACCGGGCGCAGCGGATGGGTATGCAGGCGCTGCGGGCGGTCGCGTCGCGGGAACACCCGGTGGTGCTGTTCCTCGACGACCTGCAGTGGGCCGGCCCCACCCTGCTCGGCTTCGTCGACATGCTGTTCGGCGAGGAACCGGTCGAGGGCCTGCTGCTGGTGGGCGCCTACCGCGACGAGGACGTGGACGCGGCGCATCCGCTGGCGGCGCCGCTGTCCCGATGGCGTGACCAGGCCGGAGCGCGGCACCTGCGACTGGACAACCTGCCCGTCCCGAGCCTCGTCACCATGGTCGCCGAGATGCTGCACGCGGCCCCGGCCGCAGCGGCGGGTTTGGCCGAGGCGATCGAGCCGCACACGTCCGGCAACCCGTACGAGACCGTAGAGCTGCTCAACGCGCTGCGTCGCGACGGCGTGCTCACCGCGACCGCCGCGGGGTGGCGGTGGGACACGGCGGCGGTGCGCGCGCATCTGGGCCGGTCAAAGGTCCGCGAGCTGCTGGCGGCACGTATCGAGACCGTACCGCCGCGGTCCCGGGAGCTGGTGGAGGCGATGGCCTGTCTGGGCGGGCGCGCCGAGCTGGGCCTGCTGCAGACCGCGACCGGCGCTCCGGCGAGCGAGGTGCAACCGATGCTGGCGCCCGCCCTCGCCGAAGGCCTTCTCGTCATGGAGCCCGGCGCCCACGAGGCGGTGCGGTTCCGCCACGACCGGATCCGCGAGGCGATCCTGCGCGAGCTCGACCCGGGGCGGCGATGCACCCTGCAGCTGGCCACGGCCCGGCGGCTGGCCGGGGTGCCTGAGTTGTACGCGGTCGCCGCCGAGCAGTACCTGCCGGTCGTCGACGCGATCGACGATGCCGGCGAGCGGCGTCGGGTGGTGGAGCTGCTGCGGCGCGCCGCCGAACAGGCCACGTTGATCGGGGACCACGCGCTGGTGAACGCGCTGCTGGCCGCCGCGCTGCGACTGATCGACCCCGGTGAGACCGCCACGCTGATCGCGATGCACAGCGGCCGCCACGCCGCCCTCTACGGCCTGGGGAGCCTGGATGAGGCGGACGAGGAGTACCGCACGATCGAAGGGCTGAGCCCCACCGCGTTGGACCGCGCGGCCGCGACGGCGGTGCAGGTGAGCAGTCTGACCCACCGGAACCGATTTGGCGACGCGATCGGGCTCGGCATCGACCTGCTGCGAGAGCTCGGCGTCACCGTGCCGGTGGCGGACCAGCTCGCCGCCGAGCTCGACCACCAGTTCGACCGCCTGTACCGGTGGCTGAGCCGCACCGACGCTGCCGATGATCTGGCTCGGCCCGACCTCACAGAGCCCACACTGCTGGCCACGACCCGTCTGATCGGCGCAGTCCAGCCGGCGGCGTACTTCACCGGCGGCCACGGCACGGTCGCCTGGCTGAGCCTGGAAGCGCTGCGGATCTGGCTCGAGCACGGTCCTGGCCCCACCCTCATCGGACCTGCGAGCGCCGCCGCCGTCGCCGCGGTGGCGCTGCGTGGCGACCACGCCGCCGGATACCAGGCGGTGCGACGGGTCCTGGCGTTGGGCGAGGCCCGCGCCTACGAGCCCGGCACCTCCGAAGCCCGCCGCCGGTTCGCTCTGCTGAGCTGCTGGTTCGAGCCGATCGAGAACGGTGTCCACGCCGCGGGGCAGGCCCGCGAGGGGCTGATCGCGGGGGGCGACCTGGCCAACGCCGGCTACACGTACCACCCGACCGTGCATTACCTGCTGGACTGCGCGCCGTCACTGGACGTCCTCGTCGCCGAGACGGAGGCGGGGCTGGCCTTCGTGCGCCGGACCGGCAACGAGCAGACCGGCCAGTGGCTCGACAGCTACCAGTGGCTGGCCGGTGTACTGCGCGGCGAAAGCGTCGCCACAACCGGTACGGCGGCCCTCACCGACAGGTACGCCAACAACCCGATGGCGCTCTTCCACGCGCATCTCAGCCACGCGCTCGTCGCCGCGGTCTTCGGTGATCCGGTCGGACTCACGCAGCACACAGCGGCGACGATGCCGATGCTGTCGCGGCACACCGCGGCGGCGATGCCACTGCCGTCGGCTGTACCGGGCCTCTACCCCACCGCCGTGGCCCGCCTGCTGCGCGGGTTGGCCCTCGCCGAACAGGCGCGCGCCGCCCACGGTGACGAACGCGGCCGTCTGCTGTCCGAACTGGACGAGGTGACGCAGTGGCTGGCCGCCCGCGCCGCGGACGCGCCGGACAACTTCCGGCACCTGACGCGGTTGCTGGTGGCGGAGCGGGCCTGGGCGGTCGGTGACTTCCGCACCGGTGCCCTCGCCTTCGACACCGCCCGGCGCGAGGCCGCCGGCCGGCAGCGCCCGTGGCACCGCGCCCTCATCACCGAACGTGCCGCCCGCTTCTACCTCGCGCACGGGTTGGAGCAGGCCGGCCGCGACCTGCTCGCCCGCGCGCGGCAGTACTACGCCGCATGGGGCGCGACCGCGAAGGTCGACCAGCTGGACTGGGCCTACCCGACCTCACGGCTGGGAGCACTCACGGCCGGCGAGCCCGGCGACGACCAGCGAGCCGATGATCTCCGGCTGTCCTCGACCGTCACGACCGGCACGCTCGACCTGCTCGGCATCCTCGCCGCAACGCAGGCGCTCAGCTCGGAGACCGACATCGAACGCTTGCACACCCGCGTCGTCGAGGTGCTCAGTGCGATGACCGGCGCCACAAGCGTGCACCTGCTGTTGTGGGACGACGACCGCCACGACTGGCTGCGGCCCACACCGAGCCACATCACGGATACCGCCACGGCGGGCGGGCCGCATGAACACGACCTGCCGATGTCGGCAGTGCGCTACGTCCAGCGGACGGCTGAGATCCTCATCGTCGTCGACGCCACCCACGACGACCGCTTCGCCCGCGATCCGTACATCGCCGGCCTCAGCGCCTGTTCGTTGCTGGCCATGCCCATCCTCGGCCGCGGCGCCCTGCGGGCGGTGCTGTTGCTGGAGAACCGCCTCATGCGCGCCGCCTTCACCACGGAACGGCTCGACGCCGTCAGGCTCATCGCCGCGCAGCTCGCCGTCTCCCTCGACAACGCCCAGCTCTACGCCGACCTCACCGCCTCGCGCGCGCGTATCGCCGCCGCCGCCGACCAGGCGCGTCGGCGGATCGAGCGGGACCTGCACGATGGCGCCCAGCAGCGTCTGGTCACGCTCGCCATGCGCGCGCGGATCGCCCGAGCGGCCGCACCGCCCGAGTCCGGCGCGCTGACGGAACAGCTGGAAGCTCTCGCGGCCGAAGCAGCCACCGCCATGACCGAGCTGCGCGAGCTCGCCCGCGGCATCCACCCCCCGACCCTCGCCCAAGGCGGACTGCTCCCCGCCCTGAACGCACTCGCCCGCCGGTCGCGCGTCCCCGTGCGGATCACGGCGCCCGCCGACCGACGGCTGCCGGAACCCGTCGAGATCGCGGCCTACTACGTCGTCGCAGAGGCGCTGACGAACGCCACCAAGCATGCCGAGCCCTCGGTCGTGACCGTGGAGGCCGAGATCGAGACCACGCCGACCGGCGTCGTCCTGCGGGTCCAGGTGCACGACGACGGCCGCGGCGGCGCGCACTTCACCGGCGGGACCGGCCTGCTCGGGCTCAAGGACCGCGTCGAGACGCTCGGCGGCCGGCTCGCCCTGCACTCCGCCCCCGGCGCCGGCACCACCGTTCTGGCTCGGTTCCCCCTGCAGCGTGGGGGCGTGGGCCCGAGGTGAGCTGGAGTCACCTCACCGTCGTGTGCCGCCTCCGACGTCGCGGACCAGCGACGTGATCACCGCGGCGGACAGCGTCGGCTTCCATACGAACCCGATGGCCGGGCTCGCCTCGATCAGGTCGGTGAGGTCGTCCTCGGGGTTCACGGAAATCAGGATCAGGTCACCGGCGTCGAGGTTCGGCCGGCCGGCCAGATGCCGCGCCAGCTCGAAGCCGTCGGCCGTGCCGAGATCGACGTCGATGAGTGTCACGTCGGGACACAGTTCGGCAGCGCGGACAAGTGCGTCAGCACCCGTCGAGGCGACGCCGACGATCCGGAGACCCTCCTGTTCGAGCAGTGTCCGCGCGGCGTGCAGGAAATCCAGGCTGTCGTCGACAAGCAAGCACCGCAGGGTCACGATCGCCAGGCTAGGGCCGCCGCGCCGGCCCGACTACGCAGCTAGCCGCTATCCGAGCGGGCAGAACCTCGTGGTCGCTCCCCACCCTGACCGCCCTGGAAACGACCGGCCTCCCGGCTAGCAGGGATTCCGGCGGGCGGGTCTCCGGGCCGGCCATTGGCTGCTGACCGGGCAGACAGCGCCGCGTGAGCCCGCGATGGTGGGGACTCGCAGATCATCGCCCGGCCTGAGCCGTGGAGTCCGCACGACCTCCTCATCGACCCGGACGTCGGCGGCACCGGTCAGGAGGAGTCTCATGACTTTCCGTTGTCGCATCCCGCCCACTCGTCCGCCTTCCGGCGCGTCGCGCACTCGCGCCGCCGACAAAGCCCCCGCTCCCCGGTGCGGTGTGCTGCTCGTGGGCCGCTACCGGCTCGCGAAACGAGTGGGCCGTGGGGCGACGGCGGACGTGTGGCGGGCCCGCGACGAACTGCTGGACCGGGACGTCGCGGTCAAGCTGTTCCGCGCACACAACCCGATCGGCGCCGAGGCGCGGCTCACCGCCCGGGTGCGGGATCCCCGCGTCGTCGCCGTGCACGACCTGGTGCTGCACCGCGGTTCGGCCTGCCTGGTGATGGACTACCACCCCGGCGTGAGCCTCGCGGAGCTGCTGCGGGACCGGCACCGGCTGCCACCGTCCGTCGTCGCCGCACTCGGCATGCAACTGTCCGCCGCGCTGGAGGCCGTGCACGAGGCCGGCGTCGTGCACTGCGACGTGAAGCCGGCGAACCTGATGATCACGGACAACGGCAGGCTGGTCCTGATCGACTTCGGCATCGCCGAGCTCAGTGGCGACGAGCCGGCCCACCCCGCCCGCCGCACCGGCGACATCGTCGGCTCTCCGGCGTACACCGCCCCGGAGCTCGTTCTGGGCGGGCCGCCGCGCCCCGCCTCCGACCTGTGGTCTCTCGGGACCGTGCTCTTCGCCGCCGTCCAAGGCCGGCCTCCCTTCCTGCACGAAGGCCTCGTCCCGACGCTCACCGCGGTGCTCCACGACCCGCTGCCCCTCGCCTCGCGCGCCGGTCGTCTTCGGCCACTCGTGGAGCAGCTGCTGGTCAAGGACCCCTGCGGCGCGACCGTCCTCCGCAGCGATCCGGTCGATGCTCATCGAGGCCTACCCCGCGTCGTTCTCGAGCACGGCGGATGTGCATGCTGCGGTGCCGCGGAAGCCCCCGTACACGCGCTCCCGGAGGGCGGCATGAGCACGTTGAGGTCCGTCTGGATCTGCCACCGGTGCGAGGTGCTCGGCACCGACACGGTCATGGAGCCCGAGTGCTGGCACCGCGGTGGCCCGGTCACGGTGACCGTCGGTCGCGAGGGCAGCGTTGCCTGATGGCCGACACCACCGGGCCGCGCGCGCCACGAGAGGTCAAGACCGAGCTGGTGGAGATGCGCGGGAAGGTCTTCCGCAAGGTGTACGTCGGGCCGACCGCAAGCCACGGCTTGGTCGAGGAGTACTGGATCTACATCGGAATGATCGAAGTCGACACCGACCAGGCCGCATGGTGAGCGGCCACAGCCGCGCGGCCGGCGGTGCCGGAAGCTCGGCATCAGCCCTGACGGGCGGAGCTGCGGCAGCCCGCGTCGGTCGATGTCACCCTCGGCTCCCGGTCCATGGCCAATGGCGCACCCCGGTGGTACGAGGTCATGAGGGGTCCTGTTCGGTCAGCACGGCGGGTTCGCCGCCATTGATGAAGGCGTCACGCGGGTGTTGCACCGACGCGAGCGAGAGGATGTCGCGACCGAACAACGCGGCGGTCAGCCAGATCACGAGCACACGGACCTTGCGTTCCCAGCTGGGCACGGCCAGCACGTGGTAGCCGCGGTGCATCAGCCAAGCGAGCGGCCCTGTGATCACGAGTCGCCGGTACTGGAAGATGCCGTGACCGATGCCGAGCGTCGCAATAGCGCCGAGGCTGTGGTGCCGGTAGTTCTTGGGCTTCCCGCCGTGCAAGGTCGCGGCGATGTTGCGGGCGAGCAGCTTGCCCTGGCGGACGGCGTGTTGGGCGTTGGGCACCGTTCGGGTGCCCGGGGTCGGGGAGGTGAGGTCCTCGATGCCCGCGTCGTCCCCGGCGGCCCAGGCGTCGGGTGCCGGTTCGGTGTCGGTGCCGACCCGCAGGTCGGGCCGGGTGACGAGGAAGCCGCGCTCGTCCACCGGCAGGTCGGTGTGCATGCCCACGACCGGGTTAGCCGCGTTGCCCGCCGTCCACACGATGAGCTCCGAGTCGAACTCCTCGCCGGTGGAGAGCACCACGTGCCCACCCGTCGCCGACTTGACCTGCGTGTCCAGGTACACCTGCCCACCTCGCTGTTGCAGGAAGCGCACGACCCAGCGGCCAGGCCGCTCGGCGACCTCGGGCAGGATCCGGCCTGACGCCTCGATGAGGCGGAACCGCAGCTCGTCACGGCGCAGTTCGGGATAGCGCTGCAGCAACGCGGTCGCCAGCGACAGCAGCTCGGCGAAGCCCTCGACGCCGGCGAAGCCGCCGCCGACGAACGTGGCGGTGAGCAGCTTCTGCCGCTGCGGGCCCGGCGGTAGCGTGGCCGCCCGGTCGAAAGACGTCAGCAGCCGGTCGCGGATTGCGACCGCCTCCTCCACGTGCTTGAGACCGATCGCCTGCTCGGCGATGCCGGGCACCGGAAACTTGCGGGTGACCGCGCCCGCGGTGACCACGATGACGTCGTAGCCCAGTTCGAACGTGTCGCCGTCGGCCGGCCGGACCGTGACCACGCGGTGCTTGTGGTCGATCGCGCTGACCATCCCAGCGATGACGCGCGTGCGGTGCAGATGCCGGCGCAGCGATACCGCGGCGTGCCGGGCCTCGATCGATCCGGCCATCACCTCGGGCAAGAACGGCTGGTAGGTCATGTATGGCCGAGGGTCGACCACCGTCACTTCGGCCTCGCCCCGACGCAGCTTCTTCTCGAGTTTCCACGCGGCGTAGAAGCCGGCGTAGCCACCGCCGACGATCACGATCTTGCGCATGATGCCCTCTCTTTCCTCGGAGCGGTGACCGGGGATTCGGAACCGACAGCGGCGGCATCGCCGAGGACGGCGTTCAGCGGACCGAGCGATACATCGGACCGCACGTGGCTGGGGAGCGGCGGAGTCCGCTCCAGGTCGTCAGGTCGTGGCGGTACTTCTGCACCACTGCGGTGGTAGGCGCGTCGTAGCGCTGCCCGCGGATCGGGGCAAACGCGCGCAGCCGGTCAGGACCACGGGACCGAACAGCCCTCGCCACACTGGCGCGCCGAATCCGGTGTGCGGGTCCCGTGAGTCGACGCTCCGGGTCAGATCGCCCGGGTCCTCGCCAAGGGCATGGACCCGGCTGCAGCAGGCGACGTCGTGGCGCCCGGTGAAGCTCGAGGACGAGCACCGTGGCGGTGGTAGGCCCGAGGATTGCCTGCAGTTGAGCGCTGGAGACGGACCCGACATCTGGACCGCCGCGCGCTCGTCGAGCACTGGTCATGGCGAGTGCGGCACGCCGACGGGGAGCGCCGCCCTCGATCCATCACCATCCAGGGGATGCCGCATCCAAGCCAGCACGGTCACTCCCACCCGACATACTTTGGACTATTTGTTCCATTTTGTACCACCCCGGCGTTCACGCGTGCGCCGCAACCGGCGCTGGACACGTCGCGCCGGCGTCCAGCCATCATCCTGGTCTCACGATCTCGCACTGATCAGTCGATATCGCCATCGCCGACCCGGCCCACCTCGGACCGCGTACCACGCACCCCTGCCGGCAGGACGGCCGGTGGCCGACGCTCGGCGCGAGCATACCCACCCGAGAAATGGACCGTCTAGTAACAACCTTCCGACCGCCAGATCGAACCGGGCGTGTTGGTGCCAAGCCATATAATCGGACTTGACAGTCCAGTAACAGTCCGGCCATATTCGGTCTGTCGAGGCCGCTTCTGGCCTCCTGCCGGACGCCGAGGCGTGCTCTCGGAGCGGTCGGCGACGACAGGAGGAGAAACCCAGATGGCGTTGACAAGGGGATTCACCGGTCGCTTGGCGCGGCACGCGCGACTCGCGGCCGCCTCCTGGCCAGTACGACACCGACATGGACTGTCCAGTCCTACAATCCGAGCCGACTCCCAGCATCGACACGGCAAGATCCGATACCGGTTACACCACCAACTTCCCACTCGAGGACCTCACCGACGGCAACGCCTGGATCGTGTGGAACGTCGACGGCGCCCCATTGGCCACCAGGGAGATTGATGACCACAGCCTCAGGAGGACCACCCAGCCCCGGGCCGTGGCAGACCGCCAGGGTTACCGGCATCCGCCGCGAGACCCCCACGGCGAAGACCTTCACCCTCACGCTGCCCCAACCGCGCTCGTTCTGGGCCGGCCAGTACTACGTCGTGCGCCTGACCGCACCCGATGGGTACCGGGCCCAGCGGTCCTACTCGATCGCCAGCGCACCGTCGGACTCGGCGGAGGTCGACCTCACTGTCGAGATCCTGCCGGGCGGGGAGGTGTCGGGCTTCCTCAACGAAGCCGTCGAGGAGGGAGACATGCTCGACGTGCGGGGCCCGATCGGCGGCAACTTCGCCTGGAATCTCCAGCCCGCGCTCGGAGTGGCCGGCGGTTCCGGGATCGTGCCCCTGATGTCGATGCTGCGCCACGCCCGCAGACTCGGCCGGCCGGGCCTCTTCCGCCTCGTCGTCTCGGTACGTAGCCCCGAGGACCTGTACTACTCCGCCGAGATTCAGGGACCGGACGCCTCGATCGTCTTCACCCGCACTGCCCCCGACGGACATGTTCGTCCACCGGAACGGCTCATGGCCCGGGATCTCGCGGCAGCACTCGACGTGGACCGTGACGTCTACGTCTGCGGGTCCACTGCCTTCTGTGATGCCGCCACCCGGCTGGTCGAAGCCGCTGGTGTGCCCGCTGAACGGATCAGGGTCGAGCGGTTCGGATTCTCGGGATGATCGGCCTGGGGTCCCAGCACGAGACGAAAGGAATCGAATGATGACCGAGCAGCGACGGGCAGTTCTCGCCGGAGGTTGCTTCTGGGGGATGCAGGACCTCATACGCTCCCGCCCCGGCGTGTTGGCCACCCGCGTGGGCTACACCGGCGGTGACACCCCCAACGCCACCTACCGCAACCACGGCTCACACGCCGAGGCCATCGAGATCATCTACGACCCGGCCGCCACCACTTACCGCGACCTGCTGGAGTTCTTCTTCCAGATCCACGACCCGAGCACGACGAACCGGCAGGGCAACGACGTCGGTACGTCCTACCGGTCGGCGATCTTCTATCTCGACGACGAACAGCGCAGGGTCGCAGAGGACACGATCGCCGACGTCAACGCCTCCGGGCTGTGGCCGGGCAAGGTCGTCACCGAGGTCACGCCGGCCGGGCCGTTCTGGGAGGCCGAGCCCGAACACCAGGACTACCTGCTGCGCTACCCCTACGGCTACACCTGCCACTTCCCGCGGCCGGACTGGGTGCTGCCTCGACGCCGTGACGTCGCGTCGCGACCGTCGTCCCAGCTGACCTGACGATCGCCGCCATGGACGGATCGGCGACGGGGACGAGCCCCGCGCTGCAGCGGATCCGCGAGGAGATCATCGCCGACCCGGCCAACCGGGACGCCACCGCCGCGGGCCTGCAGCCGATCTACACCGCGCACCCGGCCGCCCGGATCGTCCTCATCGGGCAGGCCCCGGGAACGCGCGCGCAGCGCAGCGGGATCCCCTGGAACGACCCGAGCGGCGTGACGCTGCGACGCTGGCTCGGGATCACCGACGAGCGATTCTACGACCCGACACTGTTCGCGATCCTGCCGATGGACTTCTACTACCCGGGCAAGGCCGCCCACGGAGACCTGCCGCCCCGCCCCGACATCGCACCACGCTGGCATCCACGGCTTCTCGCGGAGCTCCCACACGTCCGGCTCACCGTCTTGATCGGCCACCACGCCCAGAAGCACTACCTGCCCGAATCCGCCGGAGCGAACCTCACCGACACAGTCCGAGCGTTCCGCGACTACCTCCCCGACCGCATGCCCATCGTCCACCCCTCACCGCTGAACTTCCGCTGGCAGACCCGCAACCCGTGGTTCGCCGAGGAGACCGTCCCGGCGCTGCGAGCCCGCGTGCACGCGGTCCTCCAGCCGGATGTCGATCCGGCCGGCCAAGAAGCCGGAGTCTGAAAGGACTACACCCGCCATGGCCGCGCTCGGATATGGCGGAGCTGCGGGCCGATGTTGTCACAGAACAGTCGGTGGACCCGCACGCCCAGCAACGACACCTGACCGCCGATCGGGCGTCGGGCTGTCGGTGGGGCTTCTCCAGGGTTGGGCTGGTCAGCTCGCTGCGTCGGTTGCATGTTTCTGTGGTAGCGCGAGGGCTTCCACGTTGCGGATCGCGAGATCGAGCGCCAATGCCAT
>NZ_JAKXMK010000061.1 GCF_022524485.1 Pseudonocardia alaniniphila | reverse complement strand
GGTGCAGGCATCCGAACTCCTTCCGTGCTGACCATCGTCAGCCACAGACAGGTGTCCGCGAAACCGAGGCAACCCCAAGGCCATGTGTGCGGCGGCCACGAGATGTGTGCGGTGAGGTTCAGTCGTGGGGTCGGCCCCCTCTCCCGTGGGAGAGGGGGCCATTGGCCGGGGGTGGTCAGGCAGCCGGACGCTCGTCCGACTCGATCTCGGGCGTCCCGGCGGTCACCGGGATGCGCCGTGCGCCGTTGCCGGAGTGGGCCCCTGCCACCCGGACGGTCAGCACGCCGGCGTCGTAGGACGCGGTCACCGCGTCCGCGGTCACGTGCGAAGGCAGGCCGAAGCTGCGCCGGAAGGAGCCGTAGCGGACCTCCCGGAGCGTGCGGCCGTCACGGTCCTCGGTGCGCTCGTCGCGGCGCTCACCGCGCACCACGAGCTTGCCGCCGTCGATCTCGACGGTGACGTCCTTCTCCGCGTCGAGGCCCGGGAGCTCCAGGCGTACGACCGCGTCCTCACCATCGCGCTCGACCTCGGCGGCCGGAACGAAGCCCTGTCGTGCAACCGGCTCCGCGTAGCGGCGGAACAGGCCGTCGAACTCGGCGAACGGGTCGCGCCGGGCCCACAGGGAGAGCGTGCTCATGGTCCATCTCCTCGATCAGGGGCCGGTCACACCCGGCCCGACACGTGGTTCAACCTGAGTCGACCCGACTCAATTCCCATAGTTTGAGATTTCTTCGCCAATTTTCGGGACGAGGCTGCTGTGCTCTGCGACCCATGACGGGCGTGCCAACATCAGTTACGGTCACCACTGACCGTCACGGAGGTGTCATGGACGACAGGGCGCGCGTCGAGAAGGCCGCCCACCAGGTGGTGGAGACCCACGATCCCCGATCGACCTCTACCAGGGAGTTCCTCGGCGCCTGCTTCGCCGCCGGGCTCACCTGGGTGCACTTCCCGGAGGGGCTCGGCGGGCTCGGGGTGTCGCGTGGCCTGCAGGCCAGGGCGGACGCCATCCTGCAGGGCGCCGGGGGTCCCAACCCGTTCTTCCTCAACCCGATCGGGCACGGGATGGCCGCGGCCACGGTGCTCGAGCACGGGTCCCGCGAGCTGGCGCAGGAGCTCTTGCCACCACTCGCGACGAGCGAGCACATCTGGTGCCAGCTGTTCAGCGAGCCGGGCGCCGGATCCGACCTCGCAGGCCTCGCCACCTCCGCGGTGCTCGACGGCGACGAGTGGGTGGTCAACGGGCAGAAGGTGTGGACGAGCCTCGCCCACCGCGCCCGCTACGCGCTGCTACTCGCCCGCACCGACCCCGACCAGCCCAAGCACAAGGGCCTCACCTACTTCGTTCTCGACATGCACGCTCCCGGCGTCGAGACGCGGCCGCTGCGGCAGATGACCGGGCAGGCGGAGTTCAACGAGGTCTACATGACCGACGCCCGCATCCCCGACACGCACCGGCTCGGTGCCGTCGGCAACGGCTGGCGAGTCGCGATGACCACGCTGATGAACGAGCGCTCGGCGATCGGCGGGTCGTCCTCCGTGCGCGGTGCCGGGGCCATCGCCGACGCCGTGGAGCTGTGGGCGCGCTACCCGCACAGGCACACCCCCGTGCTCCGCGACAAGCTGGCTGCGCTCTGGACCCATGCCGAGGCCCAGCGGCTCACCGACGAACGCGCCCGCCGCTCGGCGACGTCGGGTTCGCCGGGGCCGGAGGGCTCGATCGCGAAGCTCGTGTCGGCCGAGCTGAACCAGCACGTCTACGAGTTCTGCATGGAGCTGCTCGGCCCGGAGGCCACGCTGTACGGGGACTACACACAGCGGGACGTCCAGAGGAGCGAGGACTACCGCGGCCCCGTCCAGCAACGTTTCCTGCGTTCCCGTGCCAACACCATCGAAGGCGGCACGTCCGAGGTGCTGCGCAACATCCTCGGCGAGCGGATCCTCGGCCTGCCCGGCGACCTGCGAGCCGACTCCGGCAAGCCCTGGAAGGAGGTGCCGCGTGGCTGACGCGGGCACCGAGTTCGTCTTCACGCCCGAACAGCAGGACCTGCGACGGGCCGTGCGCCAGTTCTGCGCGGAGCGCCTCGACGAGGGCACCGTGCGCCGGTTGATGGAGTCCGAGACCGGCTACGACTCGGCGCTGTGGGCCCGTCTCGGCGGCGAGCTCGGCGTGCTCGGGCTCGCGGTGCCCGAGGAGTTGGGCGGGGTCGGCGGCGGCCTCGTGGACCAGGCCGTGGTGGCCGAGGAGTTCGGGGCGGCGCTGGTGCCCGGGCCCGTGCTCGGCACCGTCGGGCTCGCGGTACCCGCGCTCGTGGCCCTGGCCGGGGCGCAGGTCGAGGAGGGCCTGTTGGCGTCGCTGGTGGAGGGCACGCGGACCGCGGCGTTCGCGGTGCCCGACCGCGGCGGCCGGTTCGACTCCGCGCTGGTGACGGTCACGGAGTCGGGCGGCACGCTGACCGGCGAGGTGAGCCAGGTGGTCGACGGCACGGCGGACGTGCTGCTCGTCGCCGCGCGTACCGGCGACGGGGTGGGGCTCTTCCTCGTCGACGAGGCCGAGCGCGTCCCGCTGTCCACACTGGACCACACACGACGCCAGGCCACCGTGCGGTTCGCGGCCACGTCGGCGCGGGCCCTCGCGTCGGGCGCCGACGCCGAGCGGGCGATCACGGCCGCGCTACGCACCGGGGCTGCGCTGCTGGCCGCCGAACAGGTGGGCGGCGCGCAGCGGATGCTCGAGCGCACCGTCGCCTACGCGGGCACCCGGCTGCAGTTCGGCCGGCCGATCGGCTCATTCCAGGCCGTCAAGCACCGGTGCGCCGACATGCTGGTGCTCGTCGAGCATGCGAGGTCCACGGCCTACCACGCGGCGTGGGCGCTGCAGGACGGCACCGATGACCCCGATCTCGCGATCGGCATCGCGCAGGCCACGTGTTCGGAGGCCTACCAGCGGGTGGCGCAGGACACCGTGCAGCTGCACGGTGGCATCGGCTTCACCTGGGAGCACTCGGCGCACCTGTACCTCAAGCGCGCGGTCACCGACGCCGCCCTTCTGGGCAGCGCCGCCGAGCATCGGGAGCGGATCGCGGAGCTGGTGCTCGACCGCGCTGTCGCCGTGGGAGTGCCTGCGGTCGCCACCGGCTGACAGGCGAGCTACCGGGCCGGTCCAGGCGCTTGAATATCCGACCCGTCGCCCCGGCAGGCCTCGAGGTGCCGGACGAGCGCCCGGACCAGGCCCTCCTCGCTGAACGCGACGACGCTCGTCGAGGCACACCACGGGCAGGTGCGGCTCATGCTCGGCTTCGGGGAGCTGTCCATTCCAGTGACATTAGGAATGGGCCGGCGGAGAGGTCACGTGTCCCGGGCGAGGGTCACATCGCCGCCCGGAAACGGCCGGCGCGCCGTCCGTTCACCGCCAATTCGCCCGGCTCTGCCGAGACGCCCGTTGTGCAGGTAACTTTCCTGCTCCCTCCAGCGATGATCGGGTATGTCCACCGTCGCTCCCGAACTCGTCGACGAGTCGGGTCCGTGCCTCACCACCGCCCCATGGGGTGGCCGCGTCATCAGCCTCCTGTTCGCAGCCACCGTGCTGCTCTTCCTGCTATGGCTGGTCGCGCTCTGAGCGCTCTCACCCCGGCAGCGCGCCCGGTGTGATCGGCAGGTCGCGGACCTGCACTCCCGTGGCGTGATGCGCTCGTTCAGCGCAGCCTCGGGCTGCGCTCCAGGCCGAGTGTGGTGAGCAGGTCGTCCATGAGGACGCGCCCGTCAGCAGGCCGAACTCGGCACGGTCGGCGACCGCCCGGGAGACCACGGCTCTGGTGGCGGCGCGGAGCCTCGGGCTGATGTCATCGGGATCCTGGTGCCGTGCGGCCGCGACCGCGGCGTCGATCAGCTCAGCCGTGAGGTCCTCGTAGAGCGCTCGAACAGGCCCTGCTTTGCCGTCGACGTACCGGTGGAGGGCCGGAGAGCTCACGCCCGTCCGCCGGGCGACGGCCGCGAGGACGGGTGGGCGGCCGCGCCGAGGACGTCGCGGTGAGGTGAGCGGCGCCGACCGGCCGACTCGCTGACCACTGTCGACGCCCGCCGTGCTGATTGTCGGGGCGAGGCCGTGTCGAGAAGCCGGCCGTGCCGTTTGCGCCGGTCGAGGCTCTCGGGTTCTCCCCACTGGGGACAACACTCGCTCGTCGGGGGGCGCCACGATTGATCGGCGGCGCAATTACCTCAAATCTGTTTGCGGCAACTACGGCCGCCGAGGAACAGGATTCGCAGAGTTCCTCGAAGCATTCCCATCATCGGCGGGGTCGACCTCGGTCCTGCCCCGAGAGAATCTGGAGAACGTCATGAGTAATTGGAAGCGACGCCTCGTCCTGGCAGCCGGCGCGACCGCCCTGGCCGCCGGCGCTGCGATGCTCCCGGCTGCGACTGCGATGGCCGCGCCCATGCCCGCCGGCGGCGTCACCACGTCGCAGACGGCCTCTGCGCCCTCCGCGCCGAGCCCGCTGTGCGCCGACCAGTGGGGCATGATGACCTGGTGTTCCTGAGAGCGAATGTCGCCATGACGGCCCCGCTGTCGGCGACCATTCTCCCGCAGGAGATCACGGGTTTGTGACCAAGGCAGGTGAACGTCCACGGATGTTCGCCTGCCTTCGTCGTCGCGCGGTCGGTACTCCTACTCTGACCGCATGCGGATCGCCTCGCTGATGCCGGCAGCCACCGAGATGGTGGCGGCGATCGGGCACGCGGACGATCTGGTAGCCGTCACGTTCGAGTGCGACGAGCCTGCCGGTATCCGCGACCGCGCCGCCGTGGTGGTCGACACCGTCCTGCCGGAGGGTCTGCCCCCGGCCACGATCGACTCCGTGGTCCGTGACCGGACGGCGCGCGGGCTGCCTCTCTACGAGCTCGACCGTGACGCTCTGGCTGCGCTGTCTCCCGATCTCGTCCTCACCCAGGACCTGTGCCAGGTGTGTGCCCTCCCCGCAGGGGCCCTCGACGAGGCCAGGGCGCTGATCGGGCCCGAGGCCGAGGTGCTCTCGATCGACCCGCACACCTTCGACGAGGTGCTCGCCGCGATCACCGCGGTGGGCACCCGGGTGGGGGCCGCCGACCGTGCCGCAGCGGTGGTCGGCTCGCTGCGCGAGCGCCTCGCCGCGGTCGGCGCCGCAGTGGCCGGACGCCCGCGTCCGCGCGTGTTGATGCTCGAGTGGATCGACCCGCCCTTCCTACCCGGGCACTGGGTGCCCGAGCTCGTCCGGCTCGCCGGCGGGGAGCCGCTCGGCGGTGCCGACGGGGGGCGTTCGGTGGCCCCGAGCTGGGAGGAACTCACCGCGCTGCCCGCCGACGTGGTGGTGGTCGCGCCGTGCGGGTTCGGTCTCGACGCCGCGATCGAGCAGGCTGAGGTCGTGCGTGACCGGCTTCCCGGGCGGCCCGTCGTGGCGATCGACTCGGCGTCCTTCGTCGTCCGGCCCGGCCCGCGGCTCGTCGACGGCGTCGAGGCGCTGGCGTGGTGCTTGCACCCCGGCACTGTCCGGGAGCCGTCTCCCGGACGGGTTGCGGTGCTGCGCTGAGCGACGCCCAACCCTCCTTCCTGGCCGGCAGGGAAATGCCCCGGACCAGACCGGTGCCGCGCTCGTCGGTCGGGCCGCGACCAGCTCACCGGCCCGAGTGGACGGCCGCGCCCTGATCAGCAGCCGTTGGACGAACGGGCGCGACCAGCGGCCGATCGAAGATCAGATGTGTCTGGGCGTGACCGACCTCCGGCCGGGTCGCGAGATGGTCGACGATGAGCCGTTGCAGATGGCCGCTGTCGGCCACGGCGACGTGCACGAAGAAGTCCTCGGGCCCTGAGACGTTGTAGAGCGCGAGCGTCTCGGGGAGCGCGAGGACGGCGGTGGTGAACGACTCCACGAGCTCGCGCCGGTGCGGCCGCAGCTGCACGGCGATGAACGCCTGCAGGCCGCGTCCGACCGCCGCCGGGTCGACGACCGCGCGCACGGCCGTGATGACGCCGAGCGCGCGCAGCCGGCGCACCCGTTCGTGACACGAGGACGTCGGCAGACGCACGCGCGTGGCGAGCTCCTTGTTCGTGATCGACGCGTCGTCCTGCAAATGGTGCAGGATTCGCCAGTCGACCGGATCCAGTGATGACATTGGGGTCATGGACCGGACAGTATCCGGAGAGAGTTGCACATCTACGGACAAGTAACGAGATTCTCGGGCCGTGACCCGTCATTCCGTGCTCGTCCCCCACCCCGCCGCGCCGGTGGAGGCCGGGCGATGACGATCGAACGGTGGAGCGCGTTCGTCGGTGTGCTGCTCGTCGTGTTGTGCACGCCAGGGCCCGATTTCGCGGTGGTCCTGCGCCACGCCCTGGCAGACGCGCGCCGGGGCGCCCGGGCCGCCGCCGGCATCGTCACCGGCCTGGCGGGGCACACCACCGCGGCAGCCGTGGGGCTGTCCGCCCTGCTCGCGGCGCGCCCGGATGTCCTCGTCGCGATCCGGTGGCTCGGCGCCGCCTACCTGGTCCGGCTCGGCCTGGGGGCGCTGCGTGGCGCGTTCAGGTCGTCCTCGTCCACGGTGGCCGCGCTGCCCCGGTCGCACCGTCCCTACCTCGACGGGCTGGCGGGCAACCTGCTGAACCCCAAGGCGCTGCTGTTCTTCCTTGGGCTGATCCCGCAGTTCACGGTGCCCGGCCACGGCGTGGTCGGGCAGATCCTGCTGATGGCCGGAACGACCGTCGTGGCATCGGCGCTGTGGTGGACGCTGGTCATCCTGCTGGCCGGCCGGAGCCGCCGCGCCATGGGACGCCCCCGCGTGCGCCGGGGTGTCGACGCCGTCGGCGGGGCCGCGTTGATGGCCGTGGCCGTCGCCGTCGTGCGCGGCTGACCGGATGGTCCGAGGCGTAGCATCGCCCGCGTGACGGGTACGGCTGACCATCCCCCGGTCAGTGCGCACACCGTGCTCGCCGACGCCGACGGTTCGGCGTACTCCTCCTTGCGGCAGCGGCCCATGGCCCGCGCCGAGCGGTACGCACTCGGCAAGGCGTTGCGCAAGCGGGTGCCGCGCTCGGCGCTGGGTGAGTGGAACCCACCGGCGGACCGGCCGGACCCTGTGCAGCAGATCATGGACAGCCACGAGGGCCGGGTCGGCCGGCTGGTGCCGATCCGGGTCGGCCGGATGGCCGCGTCTCCCTACGGTTTCCTGCGGGGCTCGGCCGTCGTGATGGCAGAAGACGTCGCGGGCCTGCCGGCCACGGGCATCACGCCGGTCGTCTGCGGCGACGCCCACGTGGGCAACTTCGGCTTCTACGCCTCGCCCGAACGTGACCTCGTGTTCGATCTCAACGACTTCGACGAGGCGCACCCGGGTGGTTGGGAGTGGGACCTGCGCCGCCTCGTCGCGAGCGTCTGGGTGGCCGGGCGGCAGAACGGGGCGAGCGAGGACAACTGCGGGGCCGCGGTGTCGTCGTGCGTGTCGGCCTACCGGGCCGAGTTGCGCCACCTCGCCGACCTGCCGCTGTTCACCCGTTCCTACGAGCGTCTCGACGTCGACCGGCTCGCGCAGGAGGCCCCTGGTCCGTTGCGTGCCGAGGTGGAACGGGCCGCCAGACGTGCCCGGCAGCGCACGAGCGACCGCGCGCTGCCCCGCTTCACGGAGGAGGTCGAGGGCCGCCGCCGGATCGTCGAGGAGCCGCCGCTGATCACGCGGGTGCCCGTCGGTGAGGCCGAGCTGCTCGCCGTCGCCCTCGACGAGTACCTGCAGACGCTGGCCCCGCACTGGCGCCGGGTGCTCGGGGGTTACACGTTGGTCGACATCGCGCACAAGGTGGTGGGCGTCGGAAGCGTGGGCCTTCGGGCCTACGTCGCGCTGCTCGAGGGCTCCTCCCCGGAGGACGTGGTGTTCCTGCAGCTCAAGCAGGCCCGCCGCTCGGTGCTCGCCCGGTACGTGCACGGTGAGTCGGCCTGGCACGCCCATCAGGGTCAGCGGGTGGTGGAGTACCAGCAGGCGCTGCAGACCGTCAGCGACCCGTTGCTCGGCTGGACCACGGCGCCGGGCCAGCACGATGACGTGTACCAGTACTACGTGCGGCAGTTCCGGAACATGAAGGGTGCCGTCGCGATCGACTCGATCGACGCATCCGGGCTCGCCGACTACGCGGGCGTCGTCGGTCACCTGCTCGCCAAGGGCCACGCCCGTACCAGTGGTGCGTCGATGATCGCGGGCTACGTCGGGCGCTCCGAGAAGCTCGACGACGCGATGTGCCGGTTCGCCAGGGCGTACGCCGACCAGACCGAGGCGGACCACGCCGCACTCGTCGCCGCGGTGGCGCGCGGAGTGCTGCCGATCGAGCGAGGGGTCTAGGTTCAGCGCGCTCTAGGAGCGGGCGCGCCGCACCAACGCCTTCACCCCGACCGTGATGCCCAGGACGAGCAGTATCGCGCCCGCACCCACCACTCCGCCCAGCACCGTGGCGAGCACCACGAGGAGGGCGGCGACGGCCACGGCCTTGCGGGACGCGAGAGGCCGCGACGGCGAGGGTGGGGACTCGGCCCGGCCGCGCTGCAGTGCCGCGGCCAGCTGTGGGTCGTCGTCACTGAGCCGGCGGGCGAGCTCGTCGAGCCGCTTCTGTTCCGTCCCGGTGAGCGGGCGCCCGTGGTGTCGTTCTGGGAGCATGCGGCTGAGTACCCGGGAACGAGCCAGTTCACTATCGGGGGGCCCGGGATCAGCGGAAGGAATGACACCCGTGACCCTCGGACTGGAAGTGGAGCAACCGGGACGGCGGCTGCGCCGTTCGGTCCGGCAGCTCATGCGGTCGTTGGGCCCGGCCATGGGGTTCAGTACGCCTGCGTTACTGCGCCACCCCGTTTGGACCACCCGCGTGATGGAGGGCGGCGGCACCGGAGTGGTGGTCATTCCCGGCTTCGGTGGCCTCGATGCGAACTTGGCGCTGCTACGGCACTGGCTCCGGCGGCGCGGCTATGTGCCGGTCGGCGCGCGCCTCGGGATGAATCTCGGATGCTCGGACGCCCTGGTCGCCCGGCTGGAGCGACACGTCGAGCACCACGTCGGGCGGACCGGGGGACCGGTCGTCCTGCTCGGGCACAGCCGCGGCGGGATGCTCGGCAGGCTCGTGGCGGTGCGCCGGCCGGAGCTGGTGTGCGGCCTCGCCATGTTCGGCAGCCCGGTGCTCGATCCGCTCGACGCGCGTGGGCTCGCGGCGCGTCTGCTGCGGGTGCTGGTGCGACTGTCCGCGTTCGGTGTCCGTGGCCTGCTCGACCAGGACTGCCTCACCGGTCCGTGCCGCGACGCCACTGCCGGCGGACTCGCCGCACCGCTGCGGGTGCCCGCCGTGTCCATCTACTCGCGCGACGACGGCGTGGTCGGATGGCGGTCGTGCCGCGATCCGGACGCCGAATGGGTGGAGGTGGGCAGCAGCCACACCGGGATGGGCACCGACCCCGTGCTCTACGGCGTGCTGGCCGTCCGGCTCGCCCGCTGGGTGGCGAACAGCGTCCCGATCAAGGGCCGAGCTCGGTGACCTTCCCCGAGTCGGTGGCGTCGTAGCCGCCCAGGTCCGTGACCATGGTGCGGACGGCCGGGTCGTGTAGCGCCACCAGGAGCGGCGCGGCGGCGTCGAGCGCGGCTGCACCGAGCACGATGTCGTAGTCCTCGACCACGAGCGGCACGAAGTGCAGGCCGAGGTCGTGTGCCACCGATCGGACGCAGAGGCCCGCGTCCACCACACCGGACGCGACCGACAGACCCGTCTCGAGGTGGGAACCGGTCTCCGGGCCCGCCACGGTGTCGGGGTCCAACCCGGCGGTCAGCAGCAGCCGGTCGAACAGCACGCGCGTGCCGGTGCCGTATCGGCGCTTGGCCACCCGGACCTTCACGAGGTCGGCGCCGGTCCGCAGGGCGAGCGGGTTGCCCGGCGGCACGATCAGCCCCTGCTCCCGGCGCCACAGGTGGATCAGGTGCGGTCGCCAGCCGCGCAGCAGGTCGCGCGCGAACGGGGCGTTGTAGACGCCGGTGTGGTGCAGCAGGTGCACCGCGGCGCCGTCGGCCCGTCCCTGGCGGACGGCGCGCAGGCCGTTGAAGCTGCCCTCCGACTCGACGGAATGGATCACCCGGCCGAGGGTGCGGGTGACGGCATCCAGAGCCGGGTCGTCGCTGCCGGCCAGCCGGAACACCAGGTCGGCGTGCAGGAACCGCCGCGCGGCCATGGCCCCGGCGGTGGCCACCCGGGAGCGGCGCCGGTCGGAGGTGACGATCACGCCTGCCTCGGCCAGCGCGCGTTGCGCCCGGCCGACGGTGGACGCGGTGGAGCCGTATCGCAATGCCAGCTCACGAACGCCGGGCAACTCGGTTCCCTCGGAGAGTTCCCCCGAACGGATCCGCTCTGCCAGGTCGGCGCAGATCTCCCGGTATCGGGTCACGGCGTGACAGCCTATTCTCCCGAGCTGTGCTACCACAGATGCGAGCAGCCAGGTGGGCCGTCGCAGTACTCGCGTTCGTCCTTCTGACTGCATGCGGAGGTGGTGCGGCGGGGCCGTCGGCGGAACGGTCGCTGATACTCGCCACCACCACGAGCACTCAGGATTCCGGTCTGCTCGACGACCTGCTCCCGGCGTTCACGGCCGACACGGGCTGGCAGGTCAAGACGGTCGCGGTCGGTAGCGGACAGGCGATCGAACTGGGCCGTCGCGGCGAGGCCGACGTGCTGTTGGTGCACTCGCCCGACGCGGAGAAGAAGTTCGTCGCGGAGGGCACGGCCGGGCGGCGGCTGCTCGTCATGCACAACGACTTCGTGCTGGTCGGACCGGATGCCGACCCGGCAGGCATCCGTGGCGTGGGCGTCGCGGATGCGATGAAGCGGATCGCTGATTCCGGGTCCGTCTTCGTCGCGCGCGGCGACGACTCCGGCACGGCCGCCCGTGAGAAGACGCTCTGGCAACAGGCCGGAGTGACCCCCGCAGGCGACTGGTACCAGGAGACGGGCCAGGGCATGGGAGCGACCCTGCGGGTGGCTGCCGAGAAGAATGGATACACGCTGTCCGACCGGGCGACGTACCTCAGCCAGCCCGACGGGCTGACGCTCCTCAACGAGGGCGACCCCGGACTGCTCAACGTCTACCACGTGATCGAGATGACGACGAAGGCAGGCGATCGGGTGCAGCCCGAGGCAGGCGCCGCCTTCGCGGACTGGATCACGGGACCGGCGGCACAGCAGCGGATCGGCGAGTTCGGCCGTGCGCAGTTCGGCCAGCCCTTGTTCGTGCCCGACGCAGGCAAGCCCGAACCGGTGCCCTGATGGACGTGCTGGTCGGCGGGTTCGTGGAGGCCGTGCGGCTGTTGCTCAGCGGCGACGCGGCTACCTGGGAGATCACCGGCCTGACGCTGCGGATCTCGCTGACCGCCACCCTGATCGCCGCCCTCGTCGGCGTGCCCGTCGGTGCTGCTGTGGCGCTCACGTCGTTCCGTGGCCGCCGCGTCGTGCTCGCCGCGGCCAACACCGGAATGGGGCTCCCGCCCGTCGTCGTCGGACTGTTCGTCACCGTGCTGTTGTGGCGCAGCGGGCCACTCGGAGCGTTCGGACTGCTGTACACGCCAACGGCGATGATCATCGCGCAGGCGGCGATCGCGACCCCGATCGTCGTGGCGCTGGTGGCGGCGGCGGTACAGCAGGTGGACCCCGATTTCCTCGTGCAGATGCAGGGGCTCGGTGCCACCCGGGTCAGGGCGCTCGCCGCCCTGCTCGGTGAGGCCCGGCTTCCGCTGCTCGCTGCGGCGATGGCCGCGTTCGGCGCCGTCGTCAGCGAGGTCGGTGCTGCGCAGATGGTGGGCGGCAACATCGCCGGGGAGACCCGCGTGCTCACCACTGCGGCGGTGCTCGCCACGAGCCGTGGACAGTTCTCCCTGGCTATCGCGTTCGGCCTGATCCTGCTGGCGATCGCGTTCGTGGTGAACCTGGTCCTCACTCTCGTCGGGCAGCGCCAGTCGGTCGCGGTCCGATGACGTCGCGGATCGGGTGCCGGGATCTGCGGGTGCACGCACACGGCCGCGAGCTGTTGCACGTGGACCGGCTCGACGTCGCCGCGGGCACGGCACTCGCGGTGCTCGGCCCGAACGGCGCCGGCAAGTCGACGCTGCTGCGGGCACTGGCGCGGCTGGGCCGTCACCACGTCAGCGGGGACGTGCTGCTCGACGGCCGGCCGGTCGGGGCGCGGGAGCTACGCGGTGCGGTCGCGGCGGTTCTGCAGCGCCCGATCCTGCGCCGGGGCACGGTGGCGGTCAACGCCGCGGCCGGGCTGCGGCTGCGCGGCGTCGGCCGCTCGGAGGCCGCTCGGCGCTCGGCTCCCTGGCTCGACGCGTTCGGGGTCGGGAACCTCGGCGACCGCGACGCGCGCACCTTGTCGGGCGGCGAGGCGCAACGGGTGGCGCTGGCTCGCGCGCTGGCCGTTGCGCCGCGAGTGCTGCTGCTCGACGAGCCGTTCGCGGGGCTGGATGCCACCACACGCACGGACCTGCTCGCCGACCTGCATGCGGTGCTCGACGGCCTCGACACCGCGACCGTGCTCGTCACCCACGACCGGCACGAGGCACGGGCGCTCGCCCCCGAGACCGCGCTGCTCGTGGCCGGCCGGATCCGCCAGCTCGGACCGACCGACCACGTGCTCGACCGTCCTGCCGACGCCGCCTGCGCGCGGCTCGTCGGGTTCACCAACCTGATTCCGCCCGCCGTCACGGGCCGGTCCGTGCTGCTGGCCGCGCGCCCGGAGGCGTGCCGGGTGTCGGCGGAGCAGCCCAGCGGCGACGCACTCGCGGTGCGCGGCACCGTGCGCCGGATCGTTCCGCTCGGCGGCGGTACCCGGGTGGACGTCGACACGGCGGCGGGCACCCTCGCCTGCCTCGGCCCGGGCGGAGACGGGTTCGCCCCGGGCCGGGCTGTCGTGGTGACGGTGCCGGAGGCGGACGTCCGGGCGCTCGCGGCTGACGAACCGGCACGGGGTGTCTGCGCCGATCCGGCCGACGTGGTGGCGTCGAGGTAGGGCCTTCACGGTCAGGTCCGGCGTGGCCCCGTCCGCTCCGCACGGGATCGTTCCGCCGCGACGACCGAGGGGATTCGCACGCCGCCGATAACGGCCGTGTCGTCGCAGCTCAGGCCGAGCAGTAGTCCGGAGCGGCGCCCGGGCGTCACCCGTCGATGTCGGTGCCGCGGCTGACCGGCTCCCACTTCTGGAACTCGGCGCGGCCGTCGTCGAGGTGCTTCGCGATGGCGTCGGCGGCGTCGTTGCCCAGCGGGAGCCGCAGCGGCGGCTGTTCGGCGTCGAGGGCGCCCAGGATGGCGGCGGCCGCCTTCGCGGGGTCGCCGGGCTGCTTGCCGTCGCTTGCAGGGAGCGCGTCGCGGAACGGGCCGACGACGTGGTCGTAGGCCGGGAGGGCGCCGGATCGGTAGAGGGCGTCCCCGCCGGCGAAGCCCGTGCGGAACGCACCCGGCTCGACGATCAGCACCCGGATCCCGAACCGGGCGACCTCGGCTGCGAGCGCCTCGGACAGCCCTTCCAGCGCGAACTTCCCCGCCGAGTAGGCGGACACGCCGGGGAACGAGAGTCGGCCGCCCATGCTGCTCATCTGCACGACGGCGCCCGAGCCCTGGCGGCGCATGTGCGGGAGCACCGCGCGGGTGAGCGCGGCCGGGCCGAACAGGTGCAGCTCCATGACGTCGCGCAACTCCTGGTCGGTGGTCTCCTCGACGGCGCCGATGATGCCGCGCCCGGCGTTGTTGACCAGCACGTCGATGCGCCCGTACCAGAGCACGACCTCGGCGACGACGTCGGTGATCGCCGCGATGTCGGTGACGTCGAGCCGGACGGCGACCGCGCGGCCGGGGTGAGCGGCCACGAGGTCGTCGAGCGCGGACGGGCGGCGGGCCGCGGCCACGACGGTGTCGCCGGCCGCCAGCGCCGCCTCGGCGATCGCCCGGCCGAAGCCGGAGGACGCGCCGGTGATCAGCCACACGCGGCCGCTCGCCTCGTGGACGGGGGCCGGGTCGGCGCTGCTGATGCTCATTCGGGTTTCTCCTCGGTCTTGCGTTGCCTGCCCCCTTTGTCGCAACCACTGGTACCCGGCGTCCAAGACACAACGTCACCGCAGCCATAAAGGGCACTTATGATCGCTGCGTGGAGCTGCGCCAGCTGCGGTACCTCGTGGCGATCGCCGACTCCGGCAACGTCGGACGCGCGGCCGCGGCGCTGTACGTCAGCCAGCCCGCGGTGTCGTACGCGCTGAAAGGCCTCGAGACGGAGCTCGGGGTGCGGCTGTTCGACCGCCACCGCGCAGGCGTCAGCCTCACCGCGGCCGGACGCGATGTCCTGGCCGAGGCGCGGCGCACCCTGCAGCACGCCGATCGAGTGGTGGCAGCCGCCGAACGGCACCGGCGCGGGGAGACCGGGGTGCTGCGCGTCGGCTTCGAGGCCAGCGGAGCGGGCGAGCTCACCACCAGGGCGCGCGCCGAGTTCGCCCGGCGGCATCGGGGTGTGCGCGTCGAGCCGAAGCGGTTCGACTGGGGGCAGGAGGCAGCCGCACTGCGGGACGGTCGGGTGGACGTGGCATTCCTCTGGCTGCCGGCCGATGTCACCGGCATGCACGCCGAGGTGGTGCACACCGAACAGCGGGTCGTCGGCCTGCCCACCGGGCATCGGCTCGCCGGACGCGAGGGTGTCTCGGTGCTCGAGGTCGGGGACGAGCCGCTCCTGTGGACCGAGCGGGCGCCGCGGGAGTGGGTGGACTGGTGGGCGGTCAACCCCCGGCCGGACGGGTCCGCCCCGCGCTGGGGACCGACCAACGACAACGTCGAGGAGATGCTGGAGCAGGTGGCCGAAGGAACGGCGATCTGCTTCGCGCCGGTGAGCATGGCCCGGTACTACGCGCGTCCCGACCTGGTCTGGGTGCCGCTCACCGACGTCGAGCCGCTGCGGGTGGCGCTCGCCTGGGTGGAGGGCGAGGACAGCTCACTGGTGCGTGGGTTCGCCGTCGTCGTCCGCGAGCTCGCCGGGTGATCGGTCACCGAGGTCGCGCAGGCGGGTGTCCAGGAAGCGGCGTTCGGCCTGGTTTCCTGCCAGTTCCCTGGCCAGCCGATAGGCCGCCACGGCTTCGGCCACCCGCTCCTGCCGGCGCAGCAGGTCGCCACGTGCGGCGTGGAAGAGGCGATAGCGCTCCAGGCCCCGGATCCCGTCCAGCAGTTCCAGCCCTCGTTGCGGACCCTCGACCATCGCGACCGCGACCGCCCGGTTGAGCGCCACCACCGGCGACGGGTGGCGCCGCTGCAGCTCGTCGTAGAGCGCGACGATCTGGGGCCACTCGGTCTCGGCCGCCGCTCCCGCCGCCGCGTGCACCGCGGCGATGGCCGCCTGCAGCTGGTAGGGCCCGGGCCGGCCACGTCGCAGCGCGGTGTCGACGAGGGCGAGACCTTCGTCGATCTCGGCGCGGTCCCACCGGCTGCGGTCCTGGTCGTCGAGCAGCACGAGCTCACCGTCCGGGCCGGCGCGTGCGGCACGCCGTGAGTCCTGCAGCAGCATCAGCGCGACGAGACCGAGCGGCTCGGGTTCGTCGGGCATGAGCGTGGCGAGCATCTTGCCCAGCCGGATCGCCTCGGCGGTGAGATCCGGCCGGAGCAGGTCGGCACCCGTTGTGGCGAGGTAGCCCTCGGTGAAGACCAGGTAGATGACGGCGAGCGCGGCGGCCAGCCGGTCGGGGAGCGCGGCGTCGTCCGGCACGGCGAAGCGGATCCCCGCATCGCGGATCTTGCGTTTGGCCCGCACCAGTCGCTGGGCCATCGTCGCCTCGCCGACGAGGAACGCCCGCGCGATCTGGGCCGCGCTGAGTCCGGCGACGGCCTGCAGAGTCAGGGCGACGCGCACCTCGGGGCCCAGCGCCGGGTGGCAGCAGGTGAACAGCAGGCTGAGCCGGTCGTCGCCCACGCGGGACAGGCCGTCGGGCAGCAGGTCCGGCAGCTCGTCCACGGCGCTCGCCCCGTCCCCGGCCGCCCGCGCGACCTGCTCGTACTTGGCCGCTCCGACGCCGGCCCGGCGGATGCGGTCCAGGGCGGCGCGGCGAGCCACGGTCACGAGCCACGCCACGGGATCACGTGGCACGCCGTCGACCGGCCACCGGCCGAGCGCGGTGACTGCCGCATCCGACAGCGCGTCCTCCGCGAGCTCGAAGTCGCCCAGCCCGCGGATCAGCGCGGCGAGCACGCGGGCCCGCTCGGTGCGAAAGACCCGATCGAGTACGTCGCCGGCCTCGGACACCTACCCGGACACCTGCGCGGACGCGGGCTCGAGCTCCAGGATCGGCCGCACCTCGATCGAGCCCTCCGCGGCCATCGGGCAGAGCGCGGCGTAGCGGAGTGCCTCGTCGAGGTCGGTGCAGTCGAGGATGAAGTACCCGCCGAGATGCTCGGCCGTCTCGGCGAAGGGCCCGTCCGTCATCAGCGTCTCCCCGTCGCGCACGCGGACGGTCGTCGCCGTGTCCGTGGTGTGCAGCGGATCCGCCGCCAGCAGCACTCCGTCCTGCGCGCACTTCTGCGTGAAGGCGCGGACGGCGGCGATCTTGTCGGCGTGCGCCGGGGTGTTCCAGTCCGGTCGTTCGCAGCCGTAGATCAACAGCATGTAGCGCATCGCATCCTCCCCGTGAGCGTCGCGGTCCACCGGACGGTAGCCGCATCCCGAGGACGAACAGCGTTCCGGAAAATCGACACCCTGCGGATGTCGATTCCTGTCTCTCCCGTTCGTCCTCGCGGTGTTCGATTCCCCGACCCCGAGGAGCAACGGGTGAACACCACGGACCGCTACGCGCGTGCCCAGGACGGCTTCGACCGGATCGTGGCCGCGATCGCGCCCGAGCGCTGGGACGATCCGTCCGCCTGCACGGAGTGGAGTGCCCGTGACGTGCTCGGTCACGTCGTGTGGGGCCAGGACATGGTGCGGCATGTCGCCACCGGAGCGCCCTTCGCGTCGCAGACCGGGGCGCCGGGGGCACCGAACCCGGGGCAGCTGATCGGTCCGGACCCGCTCGGCACCTGGCGTGCGGCGCGCGCCGCCGCCGACGCCGTCCTGACGCCGGACGCGCTCGCCCGTGTCATCTCGACACGGGCGTTCGGCGAGATCCCCATCGAGGGGTTCCTGATGGCGCTGACCACCGACTTCCTGGCGCACACCTGGGACATCGGCCACCCGGCCGGGCTCGACGTCCGGCTCGATCCCGATCTCGTCTCCGGCTGTTTCACCTGGTCGCGGCAGTTCGAGATGCGTGTGCCGGGCGGGATCGGTCCCGAGATCACCCCTGCTCCCGGTGCGGACGAGCAGGCGCGATTCCTCGCCTACCTCGGCCGGGACGCGGCGGCACTCGTCACCTGAGCCGAGCCGGCGGATGTGACGCACACAACGACCCCGACTGCGCCCCGGGAAACGGGTCACTGGCGGGCAGAAGTCGTTCGCGGGCAGCTCACCTGAGCGCCTCGGCCGCCCGGGCCGAGCCGGATGAGGCTCCGGACACCCCTGCGATGCCGGTTGGTGCGCGGCGGCCGATAGTTGGCCCATGCCCACCCTCGTCACCGACGCGGTCGTGATCGGCGGCGGTCACCACGGTCTGGTGGCCGCCGCCGTGCTCGCGGATGCGGGCTGGGACGTGTGCGTGCTGGAGTCCGCGGACGTGGTCGGGGGCGCCGTCCGCTCCGCGCGGCTGCACCCGGACTTCATCACCGACCTGTTCAGCGCGTTCTACCCGCTCTCGGCCGCATCGCCCGTCCTGCGCGCACTGGAGCTCGAGCGCCACGGACTGCGCTGGGCGCACGCACCGAACGTGCTGGCCCACCCCCCGCGCCCGGACGGCGGGCCGGCCGCGGTCCTGCACCGCGACCGCGAACAGACGGCGGCCGGGCTGGCCGTGCACGACCCGCGTGACGGGGAGGCGTGGCTGCGGCTGTGCCGCCAATGGGACCAGGTCGGCGACGCGTTCCTCCGCTCGCTGTTCACGGCGTTCCCGCCGGTGCGCGGGCCGCTGCAGCTGCTGCGCCGGATCGGCACCGCGGATGCCCTGCGGCTGGCCCGCTTCCTGGCGTTGCCGGCGGGGCGGATGGGGGAGGAGCTCTTCGCGTCCGAGCAGGCCCGGTTGTTGCTCGCGGGCAACGCCGTGCACGGCGACACACCCCCGGACGCCACGGTGAGCGGGGTGTTCGGCTGGCTGCTCGCCATGCTGGGCCAGCAGTACGGGTTCCCCGTCCCGGCCGGTGGCGCGGGTGAGCTGGCCGCGGCTCTGCATCGCCGCGCCGCGGCCGCGGGTGCCGACGTGCGCACCGGGGAGCACGTCGAGCGGATCGATGTGCGTGCCGGTCGCGCCGTAGCGGTGCACACGGCCGGCGGACTCACGGTGCGGGCCCGCCGCGCGGTCGTGGCCGACGTCGCCGCGCCGGCCCTCTACGGACACCTGCTCGATCCCGGAGTGCTGCCCTCGCGGTTGCTCGCCGACCTGCAACGCTTCGTGTGGGACACCCCGGTCGTGAAGGTCAACTGGGCACTCGCCGGCCCGATCCCGTGGCGGTCGCCGGACGTCGCCGGGGCCGGCACCGTGCACCTGGGCGCCGACGTGCGTGGCCTGTTGCGATGGTCGGCCGACATCGAGTCGGGCACGGTCCCGGCGTCACCGTTCGTGCTGCTGGGACAGATGACCACCACCGACCCGTCGCGCTCACCCGCCGGCACGGAGAGCGCGTGGGCCTACACCCATCTCCCTCGCGGGGTGGCCCACGACGCGGCGGCCGACGAGCTCGCCGGCCGGGTGGATGCGGTGCTGGAGAAGTTCGCGCCGGGGTTCGGCGACCGCGTGCTCCATCGCGTGGTGCAGCGGCCGCGCCACCTGCAGGACGCCGACCCGAACCTCGTCGACGGCGCGGTGAACAGTGGCACAGCGCAGCTGTTCCAGCAGTTGGTGTTCCGTCCGGTGCCCGGGCTGGGGCGGGCCGAGACGGTGATCGACGGGCTGTACCTGGGCAGTGCCTCCGCACATCCGGGCGGCGGGGTGCACGGGGTCTGCGGCTGGCTGGCGGCGAGGGCCGCCCTCGGCGAGCACGGGGCGTTCGGCGCGCTGCGCCGCCGCGTCACCTCCGCGGCGCTGGAGCTGCTCTACCGCGACCCGCGGCCACGGCCGTAGGGCGGTGATCTCTCATCCGCGGCCCAGCATCTTGTTCAGGGCCGAGCCGACGGCATTGCGCTTCCCGCCTCCGGACGAGCTCTTCTTCGAACCGCCGGAGGCGGTGCCGGACGCATTCTCGGAACGGATCGAGCCCTTGTCCGAACGTGTCGGGCCCTTGTCGGAGTCGCCGGTCCGCTTCTCGGCGCGCGAGCTGCGTTTGCCTGATCCCTCCTGTGAACGCCCGGAGCCGGTGAGGGCGCCCAGGGTGTCGCCGACCGCGCCGAGGACGGGCTTGTCGGCGCGTTTGCCGGTGGAGCGGGGCTTGGATGCGTCCTTTTTCTGTGCGCGCTTGCCTCCGGTGAGGCTGCCGACGGTGTCGCCGAGGGTGGGCTTGTCGGCGCGCTTGCTGGTTCCGCGGGGTTCGGGTGCCTCCTTCGAGCGGTTGCTCCCGGTGAGGGAGCCGAGGGTGTCGCCGACGGCCCCGAGGGTTCGCTTCTCGGCCCGTGCGGTCGTCGTGCGGGACTCGGGGGTGTCCTGTGAGCGGCCGGCGCCGGTCAACGAGCCGAGCGTCTCGCCCACCCCGCCGACGGTCTGGCCGACCACATCGGTCGCAGTGCTCACCACGCCCGTGCCGACCTGCTCGACGGTGCCCACCACCGCGGTCGTGGTGTCGCTCACGGCCGCTCCGGGCTTGCTCACGTCGACCTTCAGCTGCGGCACCTGCACCTCGGACAGCTTCACGTCGGGCAGCGGTACCCGTACCGGGCCGAGCTCGACGTCGGGTGTGACCAGCTTCGTGCCGGACAGCGCGACCCCCGGCACGGCGACCTGCGGCGCGGCGTCGCGGGACAGGGTGGTGCCTCCGCCCGTGAGCTGCACGTCGGGCAGCCCGACCTCGGTCCGCGACAGCCGCGCGGGGCCCGCCTCCACCTCCGACACACCGACGTCCGGGGTGATCAGAGCGGTGTCGGAGACCGTGGCCCGGATGCTCCCGTCCCCGCCCGACAGCCTCACGTCCGGAGTTCGGACCTCGCCGGCAGACACCGTGACCTGCGGCGTGCGGATACCGCCTCCACCGGGACCGCCCTCCTGGCCACCGCCCGGGAGGCCCGGGATGACACCGCCCGGTATCCGGATCCCTGGCGTACCGAGGTCCGGGAGCGGAATGCCGCCACCGGGCCCGCCCTCCGCGCCCCCGCCTCCGGGCGTGGTGATGACGGGACCGCCGGTCCCCGATCCGCCACCCGGGAGGAAGCCGGCAGGCGCCGCGTCCCCGCCAACGCCACCTTCCGCTGCGCCGGCCCCTGCCGCGAGCTGCCCGCCGCGGCCGTCGAACGGGTCGAACGGATCGGGCGCGGCGCCGAGGCCGTCGAACACGCCGGTAACGGGCCCGACGCCCGGCTGCGGCAGGACGAACGGGCTGGGGTCCACCAGCGCGGCCGGAGCGAACGCCCGCTCGACGGTGAACGCGAAGTTCTTCGACCCGTCGGACTGCCTGCCCGTCGCCGGGCCGTCCCGCCGGATGTCATGGCCCAGGCCACCGTCCGCGAACTCGATGCCACCACCCGGAGCCCGCACCACCGTCTCGACCACCGCGGTCGCGAACATCGCACCGGCCGCGAAGAGCGCACCGGCGGCCGCGGTCGCCTTGCGCAGGCTGTGCCGCGGCGGAGGCGGCGGCTCGGCGGGAGGCCGGGAGTGCCCGCGCGGTTGGAGCCGCGGGTCCGCCGCGTGCGGACCGCGCAGCCCTTCCCGCCGCAGCAGGCTCGCCACCGAGATCGTCGCCGGCGCCCCGTAGTCCACCCCCGGGGGAGGTCCGGCCTGCCACTCGCCGCACCGGATGATCAATTCGTCGACGGAAACCGTTGTCGGGGATCCCTGATGATGTCGTGTGGGACGGCGGCGCGGTTCCACTCGAGGCCTCTCCGGTTGGTCGAGCTTGATGCAGCTGAGTTTCTGGGGGTGGGTTCGCTTTCCTACCCGCGTTCGTCACCTCCGTGCTAGGTGCCGTTCGTCCGCTCGTCGCGTCTCACCTGAACAGCGGAAATAACCGTTCGTCGCAGAATGACTACCGTTCGGCGTGGTGGTCTGACCGCTTCTCCAGCGGGTGTCCGCGCTGAACAGGCCGGACGTCGCGCGGGGTGTCGACCGGCTGCTCGCGACACGCCGACTGCCTCGGTTGCACGAGATGGCCCTGCGTGACGGACGGTGAGGGCCATTAGTGCGACATTCAGCAAGCACCCCGACCGACGCCTGTCCGCCGCCGACCCGCCGGGGCTGCGGTGTTCCAGGGGCCCCTGTGAGTGATCGGCTCGGATCCGACCGTAGAGTGCCGCCATGCCGACAGCGCTCGTCACTGGCGCGAGTCGTGGACTTGGCGCCGCCTTCGCCCACCGACTCGCCCGCGACGGATTCGATCTGGTTCTCGTCGCGCGCGATTCCGTCGGCCTGCAGCGGGTGGCCGGCGACGCGGCTCGCCTCGGGGTGGAGATCGAGGTCCTCACGGCCGATCTCGCCGACCCCACGGATCGGGCCGCGGTGGAGCGCAGGCTCGCCGACTCGCGGAGGCCTGTCGATCTCCTGGTGAACAACGCGAGCTTCGAGACCGGCGTCGACTTCCGGATCGCCGATCGCCGATCGTTGCAGACCGAGATCGATGTCAACGTCTCCGCCGTGATGCTCCTGACCCACGCCGTGCTGCCGGGCATGGTCGAACGTGGCCGGGGCTCGGTGGTGAACGTCGCGAGCTTCGCCGGGTACCTCTCGGCGTCCGGGTCGGCGCACTCGGCCACGAAGGCCTGGATGCTCGCCTTCACCGACACGGTCGAGGCATCGCTCGCCGGCACGGGAGTGCGCATGATCGCGCTCGTCCCCGGCCGGTTGCGCACCGGCAAGCACCGCGATCTGGAGCCTGCCGGCACGTCGATCATGTGGCTGGAGCCCGACGCGGTGGTGGACGTGTGCCTCGCCGATCTGGCGCGGGGGCGCACGGTGTCCACGCCCGGGTTGCTCTACAGCGCGGTGGTCCACACCCTCGAGACGCCCCGGCGCACACTGCGAGGGCTGGCGCGGATCGCGGGGCACCGTCGCGGGCAGATGCGCACCGTCGTCGCCGACCGGCAGCCGGAGACCTCGAAGCGCTGAGCCCGCCTGCGGGGCCGGTCACGTCCGGCCCAGCAGACGTCCCACTGCCGCCCCCGCCGACTCGGCGGCCTTGCGCACACGGTCGCGGCTGGTGCGCTCGTCGTCGCCTTGCCCCGAACGCTCGGCCTTGACGGCGCGCTCCCGCCGATCGGGCTCGCGAGGTGCGGGCACGCGGAGGGCGGAGGCGTCGCGCTCGCCGGCAAGGACGTCCCGCACGGCGGCTCGGGCGTTGCTCAGCGGTCCGCCGGGGGAGTCGGCCGTCGTCGCGTCCTCGCCCGACCTCGTGTGACGATGCGTGCCGTCGCGGTCGGCGTCCCGCCCTGCGATCCGGGTAGCTCCCGAGACAACCCGGGTGAGCCCTGCCGTCACCTCGGTGACGGCGACGTCGGGTGCGACCACGGTGACGTCGGCGATCTCGACCTCGACGCCGCCGTCCCGGGGACGGGAGATGGTGACCGCCGGGGCGCTGATCCGTCCCTCCGTGAGGTCGACCTGTGGCGTTTCGACAGGACCGATGATCGGCAGGTCCACCAGGACGGGTGCCGCCACCTCGACGGCGGGCGTGCGGACCTCGGGTAGCACGAGGGTGAGAATGGACGGCGCGCCGGCGCGGGGAGCGCTCGGGAAGATGGCCGAGCGGGTGACCGCGGCATCGCCGGCAGCCCGCTTGCCGAGAAAGTCCACAGCGAGGCCGGGCCCGGCACCGGAGATCGACCCGTCGCCGGACGCGCCCGGAGGGACCGGCCCGACGTGCTGCACCGCCGCGGTGAGCGCGATCGTCCGGTCCGGGCGTGCCGGTGCGGCGGCCTGCGCGCGGTCCACGGTGGCCTCGCTCGCAGTCAGGCCGCCGGGATCCGTGGCGAGGTCGAAATCTCCACGTGGGCTCGCCACCGTGTCCACCGCGGCGCTGCTGAAGACCGCACCGGCGGCGAACAAGGCGCCGGCCGCGGCTGCGGCCTTGCGGGCGTTGCGTCGAGACGGGCTGTGATGCTCGGGGGCGGGCCGGGAGTGTCCGCGCGGCTTGAGCGGCCGGTCGGCGGCATGGGGACCGCGGCCCTCTCGGCGCAGCAGGGCGGCCACCGAGATCGTCGTCTCCGGCCCGTACTCCACCTGCGAGAGCGCTGGGTGCTCCCGCTCGGAGCAGCGGACGACGAGCTCGGCCACCGAGACCGTGTTCGAGGATGCATGACGATGTCCGGACGGCCGGGCACGCAGTTCCACGCTCAGGGCCTTTCGCGGGGGCGGACGATCGAAGGTCGAGATCGCCTTCCTACCCGCGTTCGTCGTGCCCCGGCTAGTCGATCCCCGCTCGTCGGCCGCCTCTCACCTGAATAGCTGAGGTGACCCCTCAGCCCCTATTAGCCACCGCTCACCGATGAATTTCGCCGCGGAGTACGCCGTTCGGTATGTATCGGGAGTCGAACGGCCTATCCGCCTCTCAGCGCGTGATGACTATGCGTGGTTATCGCGCTGCCGCGCCCCGAATGGGGGATGACGCAAAGTCACCCCCCGATAGGGCCATCCGAGGATGGCCTGAAACGGGGAGCTGTAGCTGTCTCGATCGCTGTTTATGGCGTTGGTGCGCCTCTTTGGAGAGGTACGATACGAATCGTATCGGCAAGTCTCCTGATGCGGTAGTCCTCGAACCGGTCATGAACGGGAGTGCTTGTATGGCGAAATCGACGACCTCCCGGCGGCGCGGCGGCCGGATCTTGCAGTTCGCCGCACTGGGAGTTGCGTTGTTGTCAGGTCTCGTCGTCGCGTCGGTCTTCCTGCTGACCGAGCGGATCGCGGACAACATCGTCCGCATCCCGGCCTTCGACTCGCTCGCCGCGGGCGTCCGGCCGCCCGACACTGCCGCACTGACCGTCCTGCTGATCGGCGACGACACGCGGGTGGAGCCCTCGGCGCAGGGCGACGCCGTCCTGCTCGTGCAGCTCAGCGCCGACCGCGACCGCGCCACGATCGTCGCGCTGCCCGACGACAGCTGGGTCGAGATTCCCGGCAGGGGAGCCGGCACGATCGCCTCCGCCTACTCCGAGGACGATCCGAGCCCCCTCGTCGGCGCCGTCGAGCAGCTCACCGCCGTGCACATCGACCACGTCGCGACCGTCGACTTCGCCCGGTTCGGCCCCGTCGTCGACGCGACCCGCGGGATCGACCTTCCGCAGGCCGGTGGCCATCTCGACGGGGCGGCGGCGCTGGTCTACGTGCGGCCACAGTCCGACTCCGACCTCGGGCGGGCCGAGCGCCAGCAGGACGTCCTGCGTGCGGTGTTCGGAAAGCTCGCCTCCCCCACTCCCACCGACCCCCCGGCGTACTACGAACTGTTGGAGCAGCTCAGCCGGTCGCTGCGCCTGGACGCCACCATCAGCGATGGCAACCTGCGCTCCGTGGCTCTGATGGCCGCGTTCCGCCGCCCCGGTGTGATGTCGCTGGTGGCGCCGGTCGCGGATCGGGAGCGGTACGGCACGCAGTCGGTCGCGCATCTCGACCCCGTCCGGTCGGCGGAGCTGTGGACCGCTCTGCGCAGCGACGAGACGGCTGACTACGCGGCCCTGCATCCGCAGGACCTACTCGATGCGGCGAGCGGGTGAGCCTCCGCGCCGCCGTACGGCCGAAGCCGCCGCGGGCCCGCCACGGGGAGAACGGTGGGTCCCGCGAGACATCGGGCGCTCGATCGGGGCGCCAGGTGCGGTTATAGTCCCGCGAAGCAGAACGGGTGCACCGAGGAGGACACGATCGCGACCAGCAGCGAGCGAGAGGGACGCGCTGGTCGTCGACGGAGCCAGGAGTCGCACCAGGCGATCCTGGCCGCCACGCGTGAACTCCTCGAAGAAGTCGGTTACTTCCGGCTGACCGTCGAGGGCGTGGCGGCCAGGGCAGGCGTCGGCAAGACCACGGTGTATCGATGGTGGCCGTCGAAGAGCGCGCTCGTGCTCGAGGCGGTGGACGCCGAGCGGCCAGACCCCCCAGAGCCCACAGGTGATGTCCGGGCCGACATCCGCGCGGCCATGGAGGCCACCCGCGAGCGCCTGCGTCCCCCGTTGGTCACCACTCTCCTCGCGCTCGCGGGCGATCTCCTGCAGGACCCCTCGGGAGAGGCGGGGCATGCGGATCCGTTCGCTGCCGGGCGCAGCACGTTCGAGAGGATGATCGAGGACGCCGCCGCCCGCGGTGATCTCCCACCCGATGTCGATGCCGGACTCCTCCAGGACGTCTACGCCGGCACCCTCCTCTACCGCGTGCTGTGCCGTCGCCCCACGGACGATGTCGTCGACAAGTTGCTCACGCTTCTCCTCGACGGCAGCACCCCCCGCCGCTCCGTGGAGTCCGGTTCCATCTGAAGTGCGGTGCACCGCGCCCGGCAAGTGTGAGTGTGATTGCGCGGGCCTGTTATGTGTGCTTATCGTTGCTTTCTGGGTCGAATGGAACCCGGCACCTCGGACCCCGGTGAATCGAACGATGGATGGAAGCGGGGTCGAGCTCTGTGTCGACACACGTCGTGCATTCCGGCTTCAGCACGACCTCCGGCTTGGTCGGGCTCGTTCTCCGCGCCGGCGGCGGCCGCGTTGATCACGTCATATCCGCGTTCCGGGACGACAACTCGGGCGCCGACTTACGTGTTGTCGACCACGGCGATCTCGTGGAGATATGGGCGACCGGCTCCCTGTTGGTGACGGTGGACACGCTTCGCTGGCACCTCGGTCGCCGCTTCGGGATCGCGCAGCTGAAATCGATGCTCGTCGGGTCGACGGGAACGGTGAAACTCGATGGTGACCACCTCAAGGTGGTTTCGCAGGGTGGCCGTGCCGCCGCATTGGAATGGAGCGAAACCCGCCGCTAGGGCGAAAGCGGCCCACCCGCCGCTGTTTCGTCGCGGTGGGTGGTGGAGGCCCCTCCCGAACGGGTTGCCGTGATCGTGGCGAGCGCCGATCACCCGGGCATCCCGGGATGAGCGACGAGCGCGCCGGGCGCCACACTCATCGTGGACGCGGCTCGACGGCCGAGCCCGGCGGCGCCGGTGCGGGTCACCGCTCCGCTCCGCAACGACCACGGGAGAAGCGATGCGCTCTGGCCGCGCGGCGGGGACACACACCGGCACAAGCGACCCCTGCTGGCTCGGGCCTGCCACCACGGCGTTCCTGCGCGGGCGGCAAGTGAGCCTGCTGGCCGAGGGACCGATCGCGGACACCCTGCGCCTCGAGTTGGCAACGGCGGTCGGGCCCGCAGGCGCGGTCGGCGGCGATCCGTCCTGCGAGCCGGCGCTCGTGCTCGCCCGCCACGATCTGCTGGCGGGCGCTGTGGGTGTCACCGGACCTCTTCGCCGTGCCGCCGACGCGGCGGCCGGGCTCGGCGAGGAGGGCTTCGCCCTCGTCGGTGACGGAAGCACCGCCGCCGTCGTGGCGACGGGGGAGCGTGGCCTGCTCCACGGCTACTTCCACCTGCTGAGGAGCGCGGCCACCGCGGGCTCGCACGAGGTGCTGCCGACCCTGGAAACGGTGCAGGAACCGGCTCTGCCCGTGCGAATGATCAACCAGTGGGACAATACGAGCGCAGGTGACCACCTCGGCAGCGTCGAACGGGGCTATGCCGGCGACTCGATCTTCTTCAGTGACGGACGGATCGTGCAGGACCGTCGCCGCATCAGCGACTACGCGCGCCTGCTCGCCTCCGTGGGCATCAACGCCGTCTCGATCAACAACGTCAACGTGCACCCCGCAGCGGTGCGACTGCTGACCGACGGGCTTCCCGACGTGGCCGACGTCGCTCGCATCTTCCGGGGCTATGGGATCGCCACCTATCTGAGCGTCAGCTTCGCCTCCCCGATCGTCCTCGGGGACCTGCCGACCGCCGATCCGGGCGATGAGTCGGTGGTGGCCTGGTGGGCGGGCGTGGCCGAGGGCCTCTACCGCGAGATCCCCGACTTCGGCGGGTTCGTGGTCAAGGCCGACTCCGAGGGCCGGCCCGGCCCCTTCGACTACGGCCGCGACCACGTCGACGGGGCCAACCTGATCGCCGGTGCGTTGCGTCCCTTCGGCGGCAGGGTGTTCTGGCGCTGTTTCGTCTACGACCATCGGCAGGACTGGCGTGATCGCAGCACCGACCGTGCACGTGCCGCCTACGACCACTTCGCCGCACTGGACGGGCGCTTCGCCGACAACGTGGTGCTGCAGGTGAAGTGCGGGCCGATGGACTTCCAGGTTCGCGAGCCCGTCTCCCCGCTGGCACTGGCCATGGCGGAGACGAACACGGTGGTGGAGTTCCAGATCACCCAGGAGTACACGGGCCAGCAGATCGACCTGTGCTGCCTGCTGCCGCAGTGGCACGAGATCCTCACCTTCGACGTCAGTGGCGAGCAGCTGCCCGGCGACACCCTCGCCTCCGCACTGGCCCGGCGCGGACGTGTGACGGCATCCTCGGGGGTCTGCGCCGTGTCCAACGTCGGGGACGACGCGAACTGGACCGGCCACAAGCTCGCTCAGGCCAACCTCTACGGGTTCGGTCGCGTGGCATGGGACCCAGCGCTGTCAGCCCGTGAGGTCCTCGGCGAGTGGACCGCCCTGACCTTCCCCGACGCCACCGACCTGCACGAGACGCTGATCGAGCTCCAGATGGGCTCCTGGGGCACCTACGAGATGTACACCGCACCACTGGGCGTCGGGTGGATGGTGACGCCTCATACGCACTACGGGCCCGCAGTCGACGGCTACGAGTACTCGAAGTGGGGCACCTACCACTTCGCCGACCGCGACGGCCTCGGTGTGGATCGCACCGTGGCCACCGGCACCGGCTTCGCCGGGCAGTATCCGAAGGCGTGGGCGGAGCGCTACGAGCACGTGGAGACCTGTCCCGACGAACTCCTCCTGTTCTTCCACCACGTGCCGTACTCCCATCTGCTGCACAGCGGCACGACGGTCATCCAGCACATCTACGACACCCACGTCGAGGGGGCTCGGCGAGTGGTGGAGATGCGCGACCTCTGGCGCTCACTGGAGGGCCGCCTCGACGAGGCGTCGTGGACGAACGTGATGGAACGGCTGGAGCGGCAGGTGAACTCCGCCCGGGAGTGGCGCGACCAGGTCACCACCTACTTCTTCCGCAAGTCCGGTGTCCCCGACCGGAACGGTCGTGTCGTTCACTGAGACCGTGATGCTGCATGCGACGGCGCCGGACGGCGCCCGGATCGGGTTCGACACGGCTGGGGCGGGGGATCCGCTGGTCCTGCTCGCCGGACAGTCCAACTCCCGGCACTGGTGGGACTGGGTGCGGGCGGACTTCTCCGCGTCGTACACGACGATCGCGATCGACTGTCTGGGCACCGGCGACAGCGACAGCCCACCGCACGCGGAGTGGAGCACCCGCCGGTTCGCCCGCGACGTGATCGCCGTCCTCGACGAGCTGGGCGTCGGGCGTGCGCACGTGTACGGGACGTCGATGGGCGGGCGGGTCGCACAGTGGGTCGCGGCGGACCACCCGGACCGGGTCGGTGCGCTCGTACTCGGCTGCACCACCGGCGGCGGCGCCGGATCCGTCCCGGCCGACCCGGACGTCCTGCGTCCGCTGGGCGTGGCAGACACCGCAGGCGAGGCACTGATCGCGCTCATGGTGGGGCCGCAGTGGCGGTGGGGACACCCCGGTCGGCTCCCGGTGCTCGGGGACAACGGAATGACCGAGCGCGCTCGTCGCGAACACCGGCGGGCCAGCGCCCGTCACGATGCCTGGGATGCGCTTCCGGGGATCGTCGCCCCGACGCTCGTGCTGCACGGCACCGACGATCAATTGGCCCCGGCGGACAACGGGTCCCGGCTGGCCGCACGGATTCCGGGCGCGCACTTGTACCTGATCGAGGGCGCCCGGCATGCCTACTTCCTGGAACGCCGGGAGCAGGCGAGCGCCGCTGTTCTGCGGTTTCTCGCCGCGCACCCGCTCGCGCAGTTCTGATCGCCGGACGGTGACGTCGATCTGCACGGCGCATCTGGAGGCCGGCAACCAGGCCCCTGAGGGGCTGGGAGCCCATCATCATCACGCGCGGGAGCCCCCCTCCTCGCCCCTGCCGAACACACCGGCTCCGGTTGCCCGGCCCGTGACTTTTACCGGTGCGATCACCTCCGTGCAGCGCGACGGTCTCCGGGGCGGGGACCGGCCGGGATTCGACAAACGGATGGCGCTGATCGACTGGTCCCGGCCGCCCCGTCACCAAGATCACCGGTTCTCGAGCAATGCAATCAGAATCACGAGACATGAGATGGGCACTCGCTGGTAGAGGGGGTACAGCTTGCTCATACCATGGTCTGGCTGGCGGGCAGTGTGACGCTGACGCCGACTGACTGAACGCTACGGGTGATAACCGTCGAGGAGATATGGCAGAGACGAATGTGAGCAAGCTGCCCCTGTCGATTCAGGGTGAGCAGGGGGACGCAGCGGGCGGCTGGTTCCAGATGGACCAGGACGACGTCGACGCCTACGTCGACCGGTCGCCGGATGGTGTCCTGATCTGTCGCGAGCGTGGCCGTCACTGGTGGCCCACGATCCGCGAGGCCGGCATCGTGTTCTCCGATGTGGACGAATCGAGCGGCCTCTTCATCCGCAGGCTGGAGTGCAAGTCGTGCAATCTGGCCGTGCGAAAGGAGTGGTGGGAGGCGGTCCGGCGGGGCAAGGCCACGCGGTACTACCCGGTGACCTCCAGCCTCGAGTATCGAGAGGGCCCGGAGGGCGAGCGCTACCTCGGCCCGCAGGGCCGGGGCCACATGACCGCCCGCCAGGTGCGGGAGTCCTTGGCCTCCACCGTGCTGGCGGGGCAGAGCCCCGCGGCCATGCGAAAGGCGATCAAGCGGGAGAGGAACGCCGCCACGTAAGGCCGTCAACCATCCGCCGGCTCTCTGCAAAGCCGCCGAGCGGACAGAAAGCCTGCCGCCGACCGCGCACCCGTTACGCCCGGTCGGCGGCGTGCATGTGGGACCACCGCGTCACGGCACGGTGGTCAAATCGCGGCCGCGGGTCTCCGGTGACAGCACGATCGTCACCAGGGAAACGGCGATCAGCGCGATCACCCACCAGTAGAAAGCTGTGGTCTCGTGGCGCTGGTCGAAGTAGGCCTGGAGATAGGGCGCGGTGCCGCCGAACAGCGCGATGGCCAGCGAGTAGGGCACGCCGAAGCCCACGGCGCGGATGCCGGTGGGGAACATCTCCGCGAACAACGCAGGAGCGATGGCGGACGCGCCCGCCCCCAGTACCAGTGACACTCCCATTGCCACCAGCAACTGCCAGGCCTGGCCCTGGATCAGCCCTTCCAACGGGAAGAGCAGTACCCCGAGCGGCACCACGCTGATCACGAAGACCGCGCGGCGGCCGATCCGGTCCGAGAGCGCTCCCCACAGCGGCAGCACCAGGATGTACAGCACCGTGGCGGCGGTGGCGGCCCAGAGGGCGCCGGAGGGGTCGGTGCCGCGTTGCTGGATGGCGAATGGGGCTGCGGCGACCGCCCAGAGGTAGAAGGCGGCGGTGCCGCCTGCGGTGAGGCCGATGACGCGGAGCAGGAGTGTGGGATGGGCGAAGAATTGTCGTCGGATCGGGGTGCGTGGTGCGGTGGTGGTGTGGGTGTAGACGGGGGTTTCGGTCATGCGTGTGCGCATGACGATGGCGAAGAGTCCGATGAGGCCGCCGAGGAGGAAGGGGATGCGCCAGCCGTAGGTGGTCATGTCGGTGTGGGTGAGTTGGCTGGCGAGTAGGGCGGCGAGGATGGTGCCGGCGAGGGTGCCCAGGGAGCCGG
>NZ_JAKXMK010000060.1 GCF_022524485.1 Pseudonocardia alaniniphila | reverse complement strand
CACAACATCGCCCTGAGCCACTGACCCGAGACCGGCACCGCCACCAGCCTCAAGATCAGTTACGAGACATCGCTTAGTTACGTCCGGCCATGACGCCGCCGTCAACGTCGACGATGGCGCCGGTCATCCAGCTCGCCTTGTCCGAGAGCAGGAACGACACCATGTTCGCGATGTCTTCCGGGGCGCCGATCCGCCCGAGCGGATGCATACTGGCCAAAGTGTTCTCGGTCAGGTCGAGTTCCTCCTCCGGGAACTGACGGAGGTAGGGAGGTGTCTTCACTGCCGCCGGCACGACCGCGTTGACCCGAATAGCATGCGGCGCGAGTTCGATCGCGAGGGCTTTCGTCAGTGAGTGCAGGCCGCCCTTCTGCACCGAGAAACCGGCGTGTGGGCTCCCCGCGATCCCCTGGTGTGCCCACATCGCGCCGATATTGACGATGGCGCCGCCCTTCCCCTCGGCGACCATCCCGGCAACGACGGTCTGGGTGATGAAAAACATCGCGCGGTTAAGCTCGTTGAATGAGTCGTAGAAAGCTTCGTCATATTCGCTGAACGCTCTGGGGAGGAAATATCCCGCCGCGTTCACGAGCAAACTCGCGTCGGCATGCTCGGCGGCAAGCTGCTTTCGAACCTCGGGCACCTGGGCGCGGTCGGTCAGATCCGCCGCGATGCCCCATGTCTGACCGTGTTGCGACAGCGCTTCCACAGCTGTTCGCAGCTTGTCCGGATCTCGTCCGGTGATCACGGCACTGCCGCCCCCGGCGAGCACCTGCTGCGCCGTAGCCATGCCCATGCCGCTGCTACCGCCGACAACGACGACCTTACGGCCGGCGAAGCTTTCACTCATGAAACTGTTCCTTCCCCACTCAACGGGTGGATGTGTGTCGGCGATGGATCAAAGGAAAAGGTCCGGCGTACCGCCACGGTCCGAGTAACACGTCCGATGAACCCACGCCCATCGGACACCCTCCTCACGCATGGACGGTCAACTGGCGCATGTGCCTGGGCTGTCGCCCTTCCTGTCGCTACCCGGGCCATGTCGCGCCCGATGTTGTCGGGCTGCGCCTTCTCTGACGGCTTCAAGGCACTCGATGCGGTGCTGCCTCTCGCATCGCACAGGTGGTGGGCGTGTGGTGGGGAAGCGGGTGGGGGAGACCTACCGCAGGCGGGCGATGATCGTGCCGACGGTGATCCCTGTCTGACCGGCCCGCGTGCCGGGATCGGAGGTCCGGCCCCGCACGCGGAGGGTCACTCGGCCGGGTCCAGGCGCACCACGGGGAACGTGCGGGGCCCGTACTCGCGCAGGTCGGGCCGGTAGTCCGCGAGGGCGGCGTACAGCCGGTCCCGTTCGGGGCCTTCCCGTAACACCGGTGGCGTCGCCGTCCGCGTGCGCCCGCCGACCTCGTGGTGTACGCGTGTCAGGTGGTTTGTCGTGTTGCTGTGCCGAGGGCGTTGTCGATGATGTATCGCCAGTGTCCGTCTGCGCCGCGGTGGAGGATGTCGCTGGCGGAGCCTTGGAGGTGTATGTGTGTGCCGTCGGTGCTGGTGCCGTCGATGGTCCAGTCCAGGACGATTTGGGCGATGTCGCCGGCGACGAAGACGTGGCGGTTGGTGGCGGTGAGTGGCAGGCCGTGTTTGAGGTCGCGTTCGAGTTCGGCGGCGATTTGGGTGGGGTCGGTGAGGGGGTGTCCGTCTCTGGTGACGAATACGGCTCCGGGTTCGTAGTGGATCATCATTGCGTTGACGTTGCCGGAGTTGAATCGTTCGACCAGTGATGCGGCCATGTCTTCGGGTTGGGTGGGGAGTGTGTAGGGCTCGGGCATGGCGGTCTCCTGTTCCTGTTTGTGGTGGTTGGGCTGTGGTGCGGTGGTGGCGACCCGGCGCTGGGTCGGTGGGGTGAGGCCCTCGTATGCAGCCGGCATCAAAACTAGACTGCTTGTTCCAGACTATGGCATCGGTCTGGTGACCCACAGGAGGGCAACCGAGTGGTGCGCGCCACATCATTCAGGTGTCCGCTGGTCAGCCTGCGAGGCGTCTCGGTGCCGGCGCATCCAGCCCGCTCACCTGGGTGAACCAGTGGGCGCGAGGCCTGGCCTCTCGGCAACGGCCAGGCCCGCGTATGCATCCATGGGGCCGGCGATGGTCGTCCGCTCGGCTGTCGGCGCTCTCCCGTACCGGCCGGAGAGCGATACGACGATGGACCATATAGACCAATGACGCCGCCGGAGGTGCGGTTGGCGCCCGTGTTCGCCGGAGTGCATCCGAGCCGCTGGGAGGGCGCCGCAGCGCGTCGTCCCGCCCGGTCACCTGTCCCGCCTGCTATCGCCCCACGCCGGAGGTGATCGATATCGGTCGCACCGGGTGTGCGTTGCCTTCGACTGTTTAGTTCAACGTCGCGCACGCGACCTGGGTGGGCCGGGCGCTTTTCGTCCCCGATGTGTCGACCATCTGGCCCGGGGTGGTGTCGGCAAACGCCTGTGGCGTGCAGGAGATCCGCGACGGCGTGGATCATGCGGGCCGGTCGGGCACCCCCTGTCGTGCGAGAGATGTAAGCGGGCCGATAGGTCTGGACGATTTATTCATAGTTGCCCGAATAGTCTCCGTATTTTACGGGAAGTATTCCACGGATCATGGCATGAAAGTGGACTGATTGGTCTATGCTGATGAGCATTCGATCGATGACGAGAGATGATCCCGCGGAGGAGGATCCGCTGCGGACTCGCCGCAGCGGCCTACGGCTGCGGCCCGGCCCCGTTCGGGGCCGGGGTGCACGGCGCCCTCGCTGCTGCTGGTCGTCTCTCTACTTGTCCTCCGCTTTCGCGGACGGAGCCGGACGAATGCCGGGTGTGGCCATTTCGCCGCGCTGGTGAGCAGCCCACCAGGACGGCGTCGTCGGACCAGGGGCTGCGCTCGACGCGCGCCTCGGCCCCGTCGGAGAGTGGCTTTCCCACCGCGGAACGCGTCCGGCACGGCCGCCACCAGTACGAGGGAGAACCGGCACGACGATCGTTGCGGGAAGGACGGGGAATGAACGGGACAACGGACAACGTCTTCGACGTCATCATCATGGGTGCCGGTCCGGTGGGGAAGACCGTCGCCGACCGGGCCCGAGCTGCGGAGCTCAAGGTTGCGGTGGTCGAGCAGGAACTGGTGGGCGGCGACTGCGCGTACTGGGGTTGTATCCCCAGCAAGGCGATGCTGCGGCCGGTGATCGCCCTCGCAGATACCTGCCGTGTCGACGGCGCGCGGGATGCGGTGTCCGGTCCGCTCAACGCGCCCGGCGTGTTCGGGCGTCGCGACCGCTACGTGGCCAACTGGGACGACGACCGTCAGGCGCACCTCGTCAAGGAGATCGGTGCGGAGCTGTTCCGCGGGCACGCTCGGCTCGATGGTGCCCGCCGGGTCGCCGTTGCTACGCCGTACGACCAGGTGGTCGTGCTCGAGGCGCGGCATGCGGTCGTGGTCTGCACCGGCAGCCGGGCGGCGATCCCCGACATCCCGGGTATCGCGGCCGCGCGCGCGTGGACGAACCGTGAGGCCACCGAGAGCAGCGCCGTTCCCGACCGGCTCGCGGTCATCGGCGGTGGCCCGCAGGGTGTTGAGATGGCGACGGCGTGGCGCGGGTTGGGGGCATCGGTCACGCTTCTGGAGCCCGAGGGGCGCCTGCTGCACCGCATGGAGCCCTTCGTCGGCGAGCTGGTCGCGGAGGCGCTCGGCAGAGCTGGGGTGGAGGTGCGCACCGGTGTGTCGGTAGGAGAGCTGCAGCGTCGCCGGCCCGCCGGGCCTACCACGGTGGTTCTGGAGGACGGTTCGGAGTTCGAGGCGGACGAGGTGCTGTTCGCAACCGGCCGGGCGCCCAACACCGTGGAAATCGGGCTGGAGACGGTGGGGCTCTTGTCGGGGTCGTGGTTGGAGATCGCGGACGACGGCCGGGTGCTGGGGCCCGACCTCGGGTGGCTCTACGCGGCCGGCGACGTGAACCACCGGGCTCTGCTCACCCACCAGGGCAAGTACCAGGCACGGATCATCGGTGACGTCATCTGTGCACGTGCTGCCGGACAGGAGGTGGAGACCGTGCCCTGGAGCGCCCACACCGCCACCGCGGACACGTTCGCCGTTCCACAGGTCGTGTTCACCGATCCTGAGGCGGCCGCCGTCGGGGTCACTGCCGCGCAGGCTGAACGGGCCGGGCGCCGGGTGCGCGCGGTCGATGTCGAGATCGGCGAGGTCGTCGTGGGGGCCAAGCTGTACGCCGACGGCTATCAGGGTCGGGCCCGCATGGTGGTCGACCTCGACGACAACGTTCTGCTGGGGGTCACCTTCGTCGGCCCTGGCGTCGGCGAGCTGCTGCACTCGGCCACGGTCGCCGTCGCCGGCCGGGTGCCCGTCGACCGGCTCTGGCACGCCGTCCCCTGCTTCCCCACGATCAGCGAGGTCTGGCTGCGTCTCCTGGAGGCCTACCGCGGCTGAGCACCGGCCGGCATGGTCGCGGACCGACCGCCGTTGCCGACCAGCTCAAGGGTTCCGCAAAGGGCAACCAGCCCACCGGCGCGATCGACACCCTCGCCGCCGGAGTGAGGCACACGCGCGAGCTGGCTCAGGGCGGCTGCTTCACCGGTTGCGCGACCGCAAACGGTGGACGGAGTTCCTCGGCTTCTGCCGCCCTCTGCGCCGCCGATTCCCGTCCGGGCGGCGCTATCTGGTCTGCGACAACGACGGCGCACACCAGAAGGCCGGGGTGCTCGCCCGGCGCCCCGATCACGGCATCGAACTGGTGCGCACCCCGTCGAACGCCTCGTGGCTGAACTGGATCGAGTGCGAGTCGCTGGGCTACTTCACGACCCTCGGGCCGGGGTGCGGTGGGAGCTCGGCCGGCGTGGCGATCCGGCCGCTCGACCCAGCCGTGGAGGTGCCCGGCCGGCTGCTCGTGACCCCAGCGGAGCGGCCTGCTTCCGCGCTCGTCGCAGCGTTCACCTGAGCCTGCAGCGTCACTCGGCGATGAGAGCCGCCGCCCGTTCCGCGATCGCACAGACCGTGGCGTTGGTGTTCGCGGAGACGACCGACGGCATCACGGACGCGTCGGCGACCCGGAGCCCGTCGAGCCCGCGCACCCGCAACTCCGGGTCGACCACGGCCATGTCGTCGATCCCGATCCGGCAGGTGCCCGCATAGTGGAAGTAGGGCATCAGGCCTCCCCTCAGGTACTCCCGGACGGCTGCGAGATCGTCGAGGTTCGGCACCGCGGGTGCCTCCTCACCCCGCCAGGGGGCGAGCGCCTCGGCACACCCGATCTGCCGGGCGAGGCGCAGGCCCGCCGTCATCGTCTCGACGTCGCGGTGGTCACCGAGATAGTTCGGGTCCACGAGCGGGACCGCCTCGGGATCGGCGCTCGCGAGCCGCACCGACCCGCGGCTGCGCGGAGAGATCGCACTGAACATGATCGAGTACCCCTGAGCCAAGTCGGCGCGGACGGCCGGATGGAAGGGCCGGCTCAGGAAGAGCATCTGCAGGTCCGCGGTGTCCAGAGCGGGATCGCTGCGCACCAGTCCCATCGCCTCGCCAGGGGGGTTGCCCGGCATCAGCGGCACCGGGCGGGAGGCGCTGTAGCTCACCATCGCCGCCGGATGGTCGTGGAAGTTGGCCCCGACCCCGGGAAGGTCGTGCACGACCTGCACACCGACGTCGCGCAGGTGATCCGCCGGCCCGACACCGGAGAGCAGCAACAACTGCGCCGACCCGATCGTCCCCGCGGTGAGCACCACCTCCCGCGAGCACCCCGCGAAGATCACCGCGCCGTCCAGCGAGTACTCGACCCCGCTGCAGCGACGACCGTCGAACCGCAGCCGGTGCACCGCGGCGCCGGTGACCACCTCCAGGTTCGGCCGGTCCAGCACAGGGCGCAGGTAGGCATCGGCCACGCTCTGCCGCACCCCGTCGACGATCGTGTTGTCGCAGCGCCCGACACCTTCCTCCAGGCCGCTGCCGACGTCCGTCGCCGCTGCACACCCCACTTCGACGGCCGCGTCGAGGCACGCGCTGATCACCGGATGCGGCTCGGGCGGTGGTGACACGACCATCGGCCCGTCCGTGCCGCGGACGACCGGATCCCGCCCCACCGCGCGCTCGCTGCGCCGGAAGTAGGGCAGCAGCTCGTCGAACTCCCACCCTTGCGCCCCCATCGCCGCCCACCGGTCGTAGCTCGAGCGGTGGCCACGCAGGAAGTTCAGCCCGTTGATCGCCGACGAGCCGCCCAGCGCGCGTCCGCGCGGCAGGACGATCGACGAACGCAGGAAGGCCTGCTCGGTGGACCGGGTGGACCAGTCGGCGGAGCTGCCCAGGAGGGCGAGCCAACCAGCCGGGCTCGCCATGGCCGGCAGCGGATCGCGTTCTCCGGCTTCGATAAGAAGCACGCGTACGTCGTCGTTCTCCGACAATCGAGAACCGATCACACAACCGGCACTCCCGCCGCCCACGATGATGAAATCATAACCGGAACCCGGTTTTGCTGCACTCACGACCTCATCATCACAAGATTAACGCTCGATGGCAATGCTGTTTATCGTGGATGTCACGGCGGCCAGCGTATGCCGATTTCACTATGAGTCGATTTGCGCGACCGTGCATTTTGTCGTGTGATCCCAAATCGTCGGCCTGACGACGGGATGGAGGGTCACCGTCGGCTCGGCTGACCACCGCGACCGCCTCGTGCTCGGCGAGGGCGGCTTCGACTCGATCACCGTGGCCGTCGACTCCAACACGGCCGCGGGTTCTCCGACGACCCCAAGGCGCTCGATGCGGTGCTGCATCTCGTGGGGACGAGTTGTCCCGCACCGAGGCCGAGGGCATCACCGACACCTCCTGCATCGCACAGGCGGAGCGGCGTGTGGTGGGGAAGTGGGTGGGGAGACCTACCGCGGGCGGCTGATGATCGTGCTCGCGGTGATCGCCGTCTGACCGGCTACATCTAGGCCCGGCCGCGGTCGTGGCGCCGGGTCAGCCTTTGATGAGGTCGATGATGTGGCCGAAGTCGAGGTTTGTTGCGAGTGCTGTCAGGTCTCCTCGTGCGAGCTTCGCTGCAGCTGTCTTTGTGGCGCCGAGGGCGTGCGTGTAGGGGTCGACCCCGAGGCTGATCCGGCGGACTCCGATCGTCTGGAGTTCGGCGAGGGTAGCGGTGTCGTAGGGGCTGACGAGGACGTTGATCGGTTTGGGCGCGACGGCCTTGATGACCGCGCTGATGGAGGCGATGTCCGGCAGGTTCGGTGCGTAGAGGACGTCGGCTCCCGCCTCGGCGAAGGCTGAGAGGCGGCGGATGGTGTCGTCGATGTCGGAGATCCCCCACAAGAAGTTGTCGGTACGGCCGGTCAGGACGATGTGTCCGTGTGCTGCTGCTGCGGCGGCCTCGATGCGCCGGACCGCGTCGTCGAAGTCACGAATCGGGTTGGAGGGGTCACCGGTGGTGTCTTCCACTCCGATGCCGGCGAGACCGCGGGAGATGGCAGTGTTGACAGTGGTCCGGACGTCTTCGGGAGTCTTGCCGTAGCCGTCTTCGAAGTCGCCGTTGACCGGCAGGCCGCTCACGGTTGTGAGTAGGGCGGCGTGGTCGAGGTGCGTGTCGAGGCTGATGGCGTGGATGCCGTCGATCCGGCCCAGTGTCGCGGCGAGAGCCGCTGAAGAGGTCGCGACGGACGTGAATCCGGCTTCCTTGAAGAGCAGGGCTGACGGGCCGTCCCATGCGTTGGGCATGATGAACGTGTCGGGGCCGCGATGGAGTTCGGCGAACTGTTCGTAGCGTGCCTGGGCTGCAATGTCGGGCATGGCGGAGCTGTCCCTTCTGAGATGTGCAAGATTCCTTCCGAAGCGGTGGGACATCCGCAGGGGTCAGCTGGGTGAGCGAGGGATATCCGCGGTCACGCCGATGCTTGCCCGATGCCGGAGGAGCCTCGCGGCGGTGGGTCAGGCGCCCGGGGCGTCTGGTCGGAGGGTCACTCGGCCGGGTCCAGGCGCACCACGGGGAACGTACGGGTCGTGTGGGTCTCATACTCGCGTACATCGGGCCAGTAGTCCACGAAGTCCGCGTACAACCGGTCCCGTTCGGGGCCTTCCCGCAACACCGTCGGCGTCGCCGTCAGCGTGCGCCTGCCGACCTCGATGATGACCTCCTGCATCGCGGCGAGGTTGCCGACCCATGCCGGCTCGTCGGGTGCGCCACCGGCCGCCCCGAGGAGCAGGTAGCTGCCTTCGTGGGCCAGATACAGCAACGGATGGACGAACTCCCGTCCGCTCTTGCGGCCGACGTCGTGTAGAAGGAGCAGCTCGACGTTCTTGAAGCGCCCGCCCTCCGCCTCGTGCACGTCCCCGGCGTTGGCCCGGAACTCGGTGATGATCTGATCGTTTTCGCTCCTCATTCATGACTCCCTGCTGATACGCCACAGAATCGGAACCAGCGCGATCTTACATTGCAAGACGGAGGAACTCACGATCTGCAGATCGGCGAGGACGGCCCCGTTCACGTGAGGTTTGAGCGTGGAAACCTGATCTTCCGTGATACGGGCAGTTCACCACGTGGTGGTGATCGTCGACGCCACGCTGAAGAGGGGCATCGCCGACCTCGTGGTGTACGCGTGTCAGGTGGTTTGTCGTGTTGCTGTGCCGAGGGCGTTGTCGATGATGTATCGCCAGTGTCCGTCTGCGCCGCGGTGGAGGATGTCGCTGGCGGAGCCTTGGAGGTGTATGTGTGTGCCGTCGGTGCTGGTGCCGTCGATGGTCCAGTCCAGGACGATTTGGGCGATGTCGCCGGCGACGAAGACGTGGCGGTTGGTGGCGGTGAGTGGCAGGCCGTGTTTGAGGTCGCGTTCGAGTTCGGCGGCGATTTGGGTGGGGTCGGTGAGGGGGTGTCCGTCTCTGGTGACGAATACGGCTCCGGGTTCGTAGTGGATCATCATTGCGTTGACGTTGCCGGAGTTGAATCGTTCGACCAGTGATGCGGCCATGTCTTCGGGTTGGGTGGGGAGTGTGTAGGGCTCGGGCATGGCGGTCTCCTGTTCCTGTTTGTGGTGGTTGGGCTGTGGTGCGGTGGTGGCGACCCAGTGCTGGGTCGGTGTGCCCGGGGCGGGATGAGGCCGTCGTAGAGCAGTCGGGATCAAAACTGGACTACCTGTTCCAGGCTAGGGCATCAGCCTGGTGGCCCACAGGAGGGCAATCAAGTGGTGCGCGCCACATCGCTGAGTGTCTGCTGGTAGGCGTGTGAGGCGTCTCGGTGCCGGCGTATCCAGCCCTTTCACCTGCGTAAACCGGGGGAGTTGGCGGTTGGCCTCTTGACAGCGGTGAGGGCCTGCGCACGCATCCATGGGGCCGGCGATGGCTGGAGGTGATCGACAGGTGTCGCAGATGGACGGGAGCCGGGCGGACGTTGCCTTTGACCGTTCAGTTCAACGTTGATGCACGACCTGGGCGGGATGGACGTTTTGGTGCCCGATGTGTTGACCGCCTGGCCCAGGGTGGTGTCGGCAACGTCCTGTGGCATGCAGGAGATCCGCGGCGGCGCTGACGATGTGGACCCGGGTCAACGCCTCACGTGTGGGCAGGCGCTGCGCAGGAGGCTTGCTCCGGCACCGGCCGCGGGTGGTCAGGCTGGTCCGACGACGTGACGACCGCCTGCCATGCGAGATGTCGCGATCGATCTGTCCGGCCGATTCTTTCGGATTTGCCCGAATGGTCTCGCCGTTTGCGGGGAGTATTTCACGGATCACGGTATGCAAGTGGACCAGATGGTCTATGCTGGTGAGCATTCGATCGATGCTGGAGATGATGCAGCGGAGCGGGTTCCGCTGCGGACTCACGGGGTGCGGTGACGCCCGATCGGATCGTGTGTGCTGCCGCCGGCATCGTCGTCAGCCGGGTCGGCGCGTCCGGAATGACGTTGACCGGTGTGTATGGGGATCGGTGGGAGGTTAGCGGGGAAGATCGTGGCCCGGGTGGGGTCGATTCACTTGTCAAGAGCTTCAGTTCGTCGAGCTGTGTTGGTTGTGCGGCTGTCATTGATCTTTCCCGGTCGGAGGTCGACTGCTGCGCCTGGCGGCAGCCGCAGCTTTCGTGGGTCGATGCAAAGGATTTGTTGCCCACACCCGACATTCAACGGCGGCGGCCCTGCATCCGTTGAGCGTAGGCGCGTGGCAGTGCTCTGCGCGGATAGCGCGGCGCATTCAACGGATAGTAGACCGAGACGAGATTTCTTAGGCTCGATCGCGCAGAGGCTGTGACGCACCAGCGGTCGAACACAAGGAGGTGTGAAGACGGAATGAACACACTTTCCAGACAACCCACCCTACGTCCCGCCTGTCGGGTTCGAAGCCACCTATTGCACTCAACCAGCGGGGCTCCGATCAGAACTGCCACCAGCACCGGCGCAGGCATCGAAAAGCCGCCGAGCTGCAGCGCAGCGAGCCCTCCCTCGTGCAGGTCAGTGACGTTGCGATGAGGTGGGGGTTCTCGCGCCAGAGCCGCTTCGCCCAGCAATACCGGGAGCAGTTCGGCGAACTGCCGCGGGAGACGCTGCACGCAAGCGCCGGTGGATAGCCTCAACCAGGCCCAACCCGGACACGGCACCAGCGCCGGACAGGGTCAACCGCGACTTCACCGCACGCGCTCCGGTCCGGGTGTGGGCCGCCGACTCCACCCGGACCTCTGCGGAGAGGCGCATTCTGATTCCTGCGGCCCGCGACGCGTTCTCCAACCGCATCGTCAGATGGCGGTGTTCGGACCGTTACGACACCACGGATCTGATTCTGGGCGCGCTCGAGTTAGCAGTGTGGTCCCGCAACGCCCGCAGCGGCCAGAGCGTGCACCACTCCGGAGCGCTGCTCGAACCTCGTGTTCGCGGAGTCATCGCAACGCCGGCCCGTGGACTCACGGTGACACTACGCCCCTCCAATCTCATGCGAAAGGTCTGAGTCTTGGCGGATTATCTCGAGACGCGGCAGCCCGGCGATCCGGATCGGGTATCCGCAAAGATTGAAAGGAACGTCGGGTCGCAGGTTGAGCATGAGATCACCGTGCTCGTCGCGAGAAGTCGGGTCGCTGGGCACGTGTGGCACTTCATGAATGCTGTAGCAGCGAATCTGATCCGGATCCACCTATGTCAACGGGAGTCGAAGGTTGATGTCGTTTCCGTTGGTGCGAAGTAATGAAGGAGATCGGTGAAAAGAATCAGCGGAGTCGACGCCCGCACGTGGCTGCTTGCTCCCGGTGACCGTCCCGATCGGTTCAGCACACCCGAGTCTCGCGAGGCGGACGCGTTGGTTCTCGACCTGGCGAACAACATTGCACCCGAGAACGTGGAACTCGCCCGCCACGCTGTTGCGAAGTACCTTTCCGGAGGCGGCAACGCGTGGGTGCGGGTGAACAGTTCGGACACTGACCTCTACAGCGGCGACCTTCGTGCGGTCGTCGCCTGTCCGGGATTGCGGGGGATCGTGCTGCCGAGAACCGAGTCGGCGGATCAGGTCCGGGCCGTCAAAGCGCAGCTGCGCGCGGGAGTGACGATCGTGGCGATGCTGGAGACAGCCGCGGGAATCGAGAACGCGGATGGCATCGCCGCTTCTCATGGCACGCTGCGGCTCGCGTTCGGAGCGACAGGGCTTGGACGCGAACTGGGGATCGCGGGCGGGGCGGCTGCCCTGTTGTATGCACGTTCACGACTGGTGATGGCCAGCTGCGCGGCCGGGCTACCGGGGCCGATCGACGGGCCCAGCGTCGATGTGAACGACATCATCGGGTTGGGTGAGGACCTGCGACACTCGGTCGGACTCGGCTTCACGGGCAAGATGTGTGTGCACCCCCGGCAGCTTTGCATGACCAACTCCGCGTTCGCACCGGCGCCGAGCAAGCTCGCGTGGGCACGTCGGGTGCTCGCCGCCACCCGTGCCTCGCCCCCGTCGCTGACACGTGTCGATGGCGAGGTCGTCGACTGGCAGCACATCGACGATGCTCGACACACTGTCGCCCGAGCCGCTCTCTTCGATCCGGCAGACGCAGGACTCGGAGAACCGGCCGTGCGTCCTCTCCGAAATCGGCGCCGTCGGACGTCAGGAAATTGCACGTTGTAGGACGGCGTGAAATCCACTGTGGCCAGTGCGTCCGGGATGCCGACTTCTCCGGATATGGCGAGCCTGTTCGCCTCATGGGCCACCGGGGTGCTGCTGATCATCCGATGCGCGACCCCGTGGTGGCAATGATGTGATCGTCCCGGGCCGACCGTGGTCTCGGTCGGGTCGAAGAAACATGCTGCCCATCGTCGAGTGAAGGCCAGGAAGCCGTTGGTCGACGTCAATTGTGTTGGCATGGGCACAGAAGTAGCAAGAACTGCTCAACATCAGGGGGGAACATGAGAACATCGGCAACTGGGATATATCACCCGGACTCGACTGCGCATGCGGGCGTGACCACGGATCGATGACACTCTCTCCTGTCTTCGCGCGCTTCATTATCGGCCTCTTCGGTATTGTCGCGGCCACTTTCATGGTCGCGGTCAACCTCGCCGGCTGGCAGGGCGGCGCCGACCACCTGCTGGTGCTGTTCCCCTTCGCTCGGACGACTGGCGGCATCGCGCAGTTCCTGGCCGGCATGTGGGCTTACTGTGCTCTGACAGTGGGCGGCCTTGCGCAGTTCTTGGCCGGTATGTGGGCCTACCACGTCCGCGACGCCCTTGCCATCGCCATGCATGGACTCTGGGGATCCTTCTGGATCGCCTACGGCCTGTACACCCTGCTCGTCGCCCTCGGTGTCCTTCCCCCGATCCTGGCCCGTGACAGCACCGCCTCCGCCTACGGCTTCTGGTTCGTCGTGCTCGGAGCCATCACATGGATCGGTGCCCCCGCTGCGACCACCGAGAACGTCGCTCTCGCCGCCGCGCTCACGATGCTCACCGCCGGCTGCGCACTCCTGGCCATCGGATTGCTCGGCGTCCACGCCGCAGTCCTCGGCGTCGGTGCCTACCAGTTGATCACCGGAGGCCTGCTCCCCTGGTACCTCGCCGGCGCCACGGTGTTGCAAGCCACCTTCGGGCGACACGTCCTGCCCATCGGAGAACGGCCCCGGCACCCGCATCTCGTCACCGTGCGCCCCTCCCGATCCAATACGCCGCCGGTGAACCCGGGGTCGAGGTCGGACAGCGACCGAACCGAGAGCAGACACCACGCCACCGGAGTTCGCCAGCGTGATCAGAAGTCAGGCTCGTCGATCGTTGGTATGGCCGGAGATGTGACGACCGCCCCGATCGCTCGATCGCCTGCGGCGCGATGACCGATCCCGCAATGGCCGATGCGGTGGCTGACTTCGAAATCCTTCGTTCTCGACTGTTCGGGATCGCCTATCGAATAGTAGGTGGTGTCTTCGACGCCGAGGACGTCGTCCAGGATGTGTGGGTCCGCTGGCAAGGAACGGACCGCGCACGGGTCCGCGATCGGGTCGCGTTCCTCGTGACCGTCACGACGCGGGTTGCTCTCAATGAGGCAACTTCGTCGCACGCTCGTCGCGAGGTCAGTGTCTCCGGACGACTATCGGAGCGAGATGTCGCATCCGCTGACCCAGCGATGGAGGCAGAACGCAGCGAGGCGCTCGCGCTCGCAGTCCAGCTGTTGATCGAACGGCTGCCCCCTGTCGAACGCGCCGTTTACGTGCTGCGCGAGGCATTCGACTATCCGTTCCGCGACATCGCTGAGGCGCTCGACCTGAGCGAATCCAACGCACGACAACTGGCGCACCGAGCGCGTAGGCATCTCGCCGAGCAAGGCGCAACCCGGTCGAGTCGGCGAACCCGCCTACTTCCGCCACGAATGGAACAACGCAGATGGAAAGCGCTCGTCGGAGGTGTCCGAGCGTAATCGATGCGGTACGGTGCAGTCGAGGCGGTGAGCCGAGCTGAATCGTGACCGTGGGGGATATCCACATGGTGGAGGCAGATCGCATCCTAATCGCAGGGATCGACTTCGCTCATCGGTACGTCGCGGCCCGGAATATCACCGACGACGACCGTCCGGCACGCCGGCGAGCTGTCATTGTCGCCTCCGAAGGGTACGCAACTGGCCACCCACGGCGCCGACAAGGGGTTTTGACGTGTCCCCGGCGGGGCAACCTCGCTCAAAGCCGACATCGGTGGCCGCGCCGCGTACCGCGTGAGGCAAGCACATCAACTCGCCCGGTGACGAAGAGGTCATCGGTGGTCAGCAACCTCTTCGTGCCACGGATCGAACGAGATCCCGTCAGGCTTTCATCCGCTGTGGTGTGCCGGGGCCAGGATGAGTACGGATGCGATCAGGCTGGGGATCCATCTACAATCGGGAAAGGCCGATCGGCAGCACCGTCGGCTACCGATGGCACGTGTTGATCGATCGCCGCGACGGCAACCCCGCACCTGGAGCACGACGAACCCGAATGCAGCCCGTCGATCCCGATGGGATTCAGGTCGACGATATGAGCAACGGACCGCGCACCGCCTGAGCCTGGGTGACGAGGTGGGGCTCTCGCGGGGCCGGGAGGTCCGATGATGACCGAAGATCCGGAGTTGCGCGCTCTGGCCCGACAGGTCGGTACCGCTGACATCGTGGACGCCATGGGACGGCTGCACCGTCACCGATGTCACATCCTTGACCTGGTGAGCCCGACGCCGGGCAGATTGCTCTTCGGCCCTGCGGTCACGATCTCGTACTTTCCGTCCTGCGAAGTAGCGCTGCCACCTGATCGTTACAACTTCGGCAACCTGTTCGACGAAGCGGTGTCCGATGGGGGCATGGGCAGCGTGCTGGTGTTGGCGAGCAACGGTCATCCCGATGCCTCGATGGCGGGAGGTACCAAGCTGAGCCGGCTGGCCCGTCACAACTTGGCCGGCGTGCTGACCGATGCACGGCTACGCGACTTCGCGGAACTCTCGACATACGGATTTGCTGCGTACTGCCGAGGTGAGGCGGTCCACTGGGGTGGTGACGTCGTCACTCCGTTCGAGGCGAACCGGCCCGTCGTGGTGAACGGTGTCGCCATTCGGCCTGGTGACTACGTGTTCGCCGACGCGTCAGGCGCCGCGGTCATCCCACACGCCCAAGTGAGGACGGTGCTTCATGAGGCCGTCAGTGTGGTCTCCGACGATGCTGCGACAGTCAAGGCATTGCTCGCCGGCGACCAGGCGAGGGGCGGGAGTGCCTCGGAGCGGTGACATCCTTGAAGCCAGGCGTCCGCCGCGTTACCGGGTCAAGCAGGTGTGCACCGTCTCTGCGATCGCTTGTATCACGGACCTGTCCGGCGAGGTCGACCGAACGGCCTCACTCGCTGCGAAGGAATTCAGATGGATCTTCGTTTCGATGGCCTCCGAGCCTTGTTCTTCAACGGAACCCTCAAGCGGTCTCCGGAACCGAGTAATACGGAGGGGCTGATCCGGCTCAGCGCCGACCTGATGAAGCGCGAGGGTGTGGAGGTGGAAGTCATACGGACCATCGACCACGACATCGCCGTCGGGGTCTATCCCGACATGACTGAACACGGTTGGACGGTCGACGAGTGGCCTGCCCTCTACGACAAGGTCCTTGCGGCCGAGATTCTCGTGTTGTGCGGTCCGATCTGGCTCGGCGACAACTCCTCTGAGATGAAGAAGATCATCGAGCGGCTCTATGGGTGCTCACACCTGCTGAACGACGCCGGGCAGTACGCCTACTACGGCCGAGTAGGCGGCTGTCTGATCACGGGCAACGAGGACGGCGTCAAGCATTGTTCGATGAACGTGCTTTACAGCCTGCAGCACATTGGTTACACAATCCCACCGCAGGCCGATGCAGGCTGGATCGGAGCCATCGGCCCTGGCCCGTCTTATCTCGATCCGGGGTCGGGTGGGCCGCAGAACGACTTCACCAATCGCAACACCGCGTTCATGACGTGGAACCTCATGCACCTGGCGCAGATGATCAAGAGCGCCGAGGGCATCCCGGCATATGGCAACCGGCGGTCGGAGTGGGACCGAGGTCGCCGATTCGACTTCGAGAATGCCAACCCCGAGTACCGATGACGGGCCGCCGACCAGCGCCTGCCGCGTGCCGCGATGAGTGCGGCTCGCTGGATCGAGTCGAGGTGGCGAGTCTGCGCAGGTAAGCCGGGCTCATCGATAACGGCCGTCGAAGCTTGATCCCCGGTTGCGCTCGGTGAACCGCACACCCGCGATCCGGCCGTCCTCCACGATCCAATGCAAGTCGTAGCAGGCACGATAGCTGGGAGGCCAGAACGAGCAGAAGCGGCCGTCATCGATGTACCAGCTGCCGTGTGTCGGCCGGCCCTGCTCGACGTAGGTGGTAGCGCCGTTGGATTCGAAGACCTGGGTGGAGCCATCGTTGTAGACGAAGGCCTCCGCCGTAACCGCGGTGGGGATGTATCTCTCGACCACAGGGTCGCCATCCGCGACATGAATGTTCTTGAGCGTGTCGACCATCAGTTCCTCCTTCGGAAGATATTCAGCCTGGTGGTACGGGATGCACTGTCGTTTCAGGCGCGTCGGTGTCCTCAGACCGGTTCAGGTTCGTCTTCATCGGCGACGATGTGTATTGCGGCCTCTTCGGCGGACGCCGCGCCACCATCGCGACCGATGTCCACCGCGTAGAGGTAGGCGAAGTCGTCGATCTCGCCCGCGGCTTCGACGTCGATCAACCTCCCTGAGCGGGCCGTGCCGGCTTCGTTGTCGTACAGCTCGCCGTCGGTGTCCGAGGCGTCTCCCAGCCCGTCCCCGTCGGGGATCATGATGTCGGGCAGCTCACGTGCCAGGCGGCCGTTGAGGCTTTCGTGTTCGGCCGCTTCCCTCGCGGTGAGGCCATAGTCGTTGAGCTCCCACGGACGGTCCGGAGGGGAGTAACCCTCGTCCAGTACGTCGAGGACCCCGCGGTCGTCGAGGCTGTCCTCCGGCTGAAGGAGCCCCGAGTCGATATCGACGCCGTCGGTCTGATCATTGTCATCTGTGGACATGTCAATCTCCCTGGTACCGCTGCTCGAGCCAGGGGTCTCCCCGGTCGTGGTATCCGTTGCGCTCCCAGAAACCGGGCTGGTCCTGGGCCAGCAGCTTCAGCCCGGACACCCATTTCGCGCTTTTCCAGAAGTACAGGTGGGGCACGAGCAGCCGGGCCGGTCCTCCGTGGATCGCCTCCAGAGGCGTTCCGTTCACGTTCCAGACCACCCACGCCTTGCCGCCGGTCACGTCCTCGAGCGGCAGGTTCGTGGTGTAGCCGGTATGCGAACGGGCGAGCACGAACGCTGCGTCGTCGAGCGGACCGGCTGACTCCAGCAGGGTGTCTACGGAGACTCCGTCGAATGTCATGCCGAACTTCGACCACGTGGTGACGCAGTGGATGGCGCCCTCGTACCGGGAGCCCGGGAGTGCGTGGATCTCCTCCCAGCTCCACGTGGTGGGTGACTGAACGAGGCCGTCGACTGTGAAGGTCCAGCGATCGGTGCGGATGGACGGAGTGGCTTCCGCGTGCAGGACGGGCCATCCGTCCGCAGCATCGTATTGGCCCGGCGGCAGGCGCGGATCACGCGCCGTGCTGCTTCGCCCGGCGAAGCCTCTGGTGACCGGCAAGGTGCTTCCTCTCGTCTGCGTTTGGCTGTGCGATGTGTGCTGGCCGGTCTCAGGATCGCCACGACGTCACTGTCGGTGTTCGAATCTGCCGGTCATGCGGCCGGCACGAGCGACCGCAGGACGACATGGCGCGGTGCCTGTCAGACCGTGCGACATCCAGCTATCCGTTGAGTTTGGTACCGTCAAGTCCAGTCTATACGCGAGGTTGGGTCCTCTTCCACTGCAGGCGCTCGCGACCATGTAGGTACGCGAAAGGGGCACAAGCCGCAAGTTATGCCCATGTTCTCTGGTCTTCGGCTCCGTCCGAAGGCGGGTGGAGTCGGGTCTCAGTGGACTTGACAGTTCGAGGAAGAGACTTGATAGTCGGCCTGGATAGTCCAGAGGGGCGTCGGCGTGTGGCCATCGGAGGGCATCGAGCCTCGCGCTCCGTCGTGCGAGTACTCCTCACCATCAACGATGACCCACAGTAGCTACTGGCCTTCGCAACGCGAAGCGGTCCACGTGTCTGCGCAGGCGCTCGCCGAGCGGTCGAGCGCAGACGGTGTGAATCCGGCGGGCTGGTTGGTCCGGGAGGCGATATGACACAACTTGTTCCGGCACCGGTCAGTGCTCGTGTAGCACCGGTGCGCCGTGCGGCCGTGGGGTCGGTACTCGTGAGGATGTTGCGGACGACCGATCCCAAGGACATCGCGATCCTGTACTTGGTGACGTCGTTCGTGTTCTTCCTGGCCGGTGGGGCCATGGCGCTGCTGATACGTGCCGAGCTCGCCCGGCCCGGTCTGCAGTTCCTGTCGAACGAGCAGTACAACCAGTTGTTCACGATGCACGGCACGATCATGCTGTTGTTGTATGCCACGCCGATCGTGTTCGGTTTCGCCAACTACATCGTGCCGCTGCAGATCGGTGCCCCCGACGTGGCGTTCCCGCGGCTCAACGCCTTCTCGTACTGGCTGTTCCTGTTCGGCGGGCTGATCGTGCTCTCCGGTTTCTTGACGCCGGGTGGGCCCGCCGACTTCGGCTGGACGGCCTACGCTCCTCTGTCCGGCGTGGTCCACTCACCCGGCAGCGGGTCAGACCTGTGGATCGTCGGGCTGGTGATCGGGGGCCTGGGCACGATCCTCGGGGCCGTCAACTTCATCACCACGATCGTCTGCATGCGCGCGCCCGGCATGACGATGTTCCGGATGCCGATCTTCACCTGGAACATCCTCATCACCGCGATCCTGATCCTCATCGCGTTCCCCGAGCTCACAGCGGCGCTGCTCGGTTTGCTCGCCGACCGCCACCTCGGCGCCCATGTGTTCGACCCCGCCAACGGCGGCGGGATCCTCTGGCAGCACATGTTCTGGTTCTTCGGCCACCCCGAGGTCTACATCATTGCGCTGCCGTTCTTCGGCATCGTCTCCGAGGTCTTCCCGGTGTTCGCCCGCAAGCCGATCTTCGGCTACAAGGGCCTGGTCTACGCCACGATCGCTATCGCCGCGCTGTCGGTGGCGGTCTGGGCTCATCACTTGTACGCCACCGGAGCTGTGCTGCTGGCGTTCTTCTCCTTCACCACCTTCCTGATCGCGATCCCCACCGGCATCAAGTTCGTCAACTGGATCGGGACCCTGTGGAAGGGGAATATGACCTTCGAGCCCCCGATGCTGTTCGCGCTCGGCTTCCTGGTCACGTTCCTGCTCGGTGGTCTCACCGGCATCCTGCTGGCGTCCCCGCCGCTGGACTTCCACGTCTCGGACACCTACTTCGTGGTGGCGCACTTCCACTACGTGCTGTTCGGCACGATCGTGTTCGCTACCTACTCCGGCATCTACTTCTGGTTCCCGAAGATGACCGGCCGGATGATGGACGACACCCTCGGCAAGGTGCACTTCTGGCTCACGTTCATCGGGTTCCACCTGACGTTCCTGGTGCAGCACTGGCTGGGCGCCGAGGGCATGCCCCGTCGCTACGCCGACTACCTGCCCACCGACGGGTTCACCACGCTCAACACGATCTCGTCGATCGGCGCGTTCGTCCTCGGCGCCTCGACGCTTCCGTTCATCTGGAACGTCTTCCGCAGCTACCGCTACGGACGGGTCGTCACCTCCGACGACCCGTGGGGCTTCGGCAACTCGCTGGAGTGGGCCACGAGCTGCCCACCGCCGCGGCACAACTTCACGGAGCTGCCGCGGATCCGTTCGGAGCGTCCGGCGTTCGAGCTGCACTACCCGCACCTCGTCGAACGCTTCCGCAACGAGGCACACGTCGGCCACCGGGCGTCGCCGTACGAGGTGGCGGCGCAGGGCACGGCGGGGGAGACCCAGCCCAACGCGGATCCACGCTCCCGCTAGGACATCGGGCCCACTGAGCCACGGTGCCGACGCTCCTGAAGGGAGCGGCAAGTCTGATCCTCAGAGCGCACCTGCGGGGATCCGGGTCGAGATCGGTCACACCGCTCCAGTTGGATCTCGAAAACCCCATACTCTGGACTGCATCGTCCGATGAAGCCCACAGAGTTGGACCGTACGGTCCATCGTTCGAAGAGGCGGACGCGGGGTCGTCGACGGCAATCTGTATGTGATGAAGCCGGATCGGCCGCCTTCCTCTGCGAAGGTTGCGTCCGGACATCGAGGATGGGCTGCACCTGTTGCCGGCGGGGAGCAGCGGACACGGCGCGCGGGCCGGCAGACGATCATCGCGCGGAGACGACATCGGCGAGCATGCCTGCGCCCAGGCGGGCGAGCTCTGGACGTGCCCATGTAGCTCGCACTCGACGCGTCACGGCGCGCATGTCCGTGCCGATGTCACGTGAGCCGGCGACACTGCGAGTCGGTGCTCGACAGACACTCCTGTGAGTCTCGCCTGATGCGGCTACGGCCCCTGGCGGCACAACCGCATGTCCTGTCGCTTGAGTGACGTCGGCGCGGTTGCGTGGGCTGCAGTTGCCGGCTCGGTCGGGAACCCAGCGGTGGGGGCGCCACGGCGGCCGGCGAGCCCGGCGTGCAGGCACGCCTCCGGTCTTCGGAGACCGGCATCAGCGCTCCGATACTGGACTTGACAGGGGGGCTCTCTCCGTAGATTCTGTAACTAGTTAGTCCAGTTTTGAGAGGAGGCGGGTGCCGCCGCGCGTCGACGGCAGCGATGGTCGCGCCACAGGATGTTGGCCTCGGTCGGTGGCGCACGTGTCACCCAGTGCAGTGCCGACAGTGCTCACGCAGACAGCTCTCGCCTCTCGGGGTCAACGCTTGGGGAACTCGACTCGGCATGCAGCGAGCCGGCAGGCTATGGCCGGACCTATTCCCGCGGCGCCGTGAGTAGCGAGCGGTCTGGCAGTGGGGGAAACACTTCCTGTGACGAATGGTTTCACATTGCCCGTCTCGTCGGCAGGGGAGATCCGTCGTCTTCCGTCAGAGATGGCGCTGGATCGGCACGGTAGGCCTGATTCCGCGGTCGATGCACGGGGCTTCCCTGCCTTGGCGCACCGAGCGGGCAATGAAGCGGTGCGGATACCGGTCTGGCTCCCAACGACCGGTATCGAAATTCCTCGCCGGCGGCGTTGGTCGAGGGTTGTCGCTCGGCAGCCCTGCTGGACTCGGACTGGTTGAAAGCCACTCCGGTTCGGAGCCGAAACGGTCGGTGGGGCGTCGCCGAGCGGCAGCTTGGGACCACCGGCCGTGCTCGGCTCGTTCGCACCCTGCAGCTACAGGTCAGAGATTGGCACATGGACAACCAGGGTGATCAAGTTTGAGGTCATGGGAGTTCTTCGAGCCGGAACCGAACCCGCTGCGCCTCGACTCCCTCGAATCACTCGAGGGCTGGCGTGACGTCGTCGTGCGTAGGTTGCGGGAGCGTTATGACGACCGCGTGGGAGAGGGCACCGCGGCGGGTGAGTCGGTCGGCCGTACCGACCCCGAGCACGGCAGCTTGCCGGATGTGTCGCTTCGGACCTGGTACTTCTGTCTCGTCGCCGGCCTGAGCGGGATGCGGGAGAGGGGCGAGCTGCGGCCCGAGGCCGATCCCGCTGCACTGGCCACGGGGATCATCGCCGCCGTTGAGGGTGGCCTTTTGCTTGCCCGGGCTGCGCGGAGCGTGCGGCCGATGGAGCTCGCGTTCGACATGGCTCTCGAGCATGTTCGATACTTCGCCGAGCCGGCGTGAGTGGTTCATCTGCAACAGCGACGTGACGCGGTACCCGGGCCACTGCATGAGCGACCTGCGCTTGATCGTGAAGGAGCGGCTCGCGGATTTCGCGCCCCTTCGTGCATGTCCGTTCAGCCCGTGAGCGACGGCAGCCCGACGGTAACCATGCGCCCGCAGTGTTCGGTCGAGCACCGATTACCGAGACGTGCATGGCGCCAGGGCCGAGGTCGCCAGAAGCCGACCTCGGCCGTCCGACGTGGTGGGACCCGCGAAATTGTTGGGTTCCCGCCGGTCGGCGGCGCGGATCCGATTCACGCGCATGGAGGCCGTCCGAGCGTGCCCCTTCGTTGGCCAAGTCCACGCATCAGCGCTGAGTGCCGGAGTTGGACCTCAATGTTCAGAATGACTGTTCTGCTACCCACTTTGCTTGGTAACCTCCCTTCTTATGGCGCATGCGGACGGCGGGAGTAAGTCGCCGCGACTTACTGCGCGCGGCGCGGCCACCCGAGCGCGTATCTTGCAGGCTGCTGCAGATCTGATGTACGCCAAGGGCGTGGCTGCAACGACCTTGGATGACGTCCGGGTGGCCAGTGGCACCAGTAAGTCGCAGCTCTACCAGCATTTCAGTGACAAAGACGCCTTGGTGCGTGAGGTCATCTCATTGCAGGCCAGTCGGGTGCTCGAGCGGCAGCGCCGGCGGCTGGAGCGGTTGAGCTCCTTGCGCGGGCTCGAACTCTGGCGAGACGCGATAGTGCAGCGCAACGCTCTCCGTAACGGCGCATACGGCTGTGAGCTGGGCTCACTGGCGAACGAGCTCGCCGATAGGGACGAGGAGTCGCGAGTCGCGTTGGCTGCCCACTTTCGCACCTGGAAGGACCTGCTCGCCGCCGGGCTCGCGCGGATGCGTGAGAACGGCGAGCTTGGTCCGGACGCTGACCCCGCATGGCTGGCCACCGGGATAATGGCTGCCGTGCAAGGCGGTTACCTGCTCGCCCAGGCGGAGCGCGACGTCAGGCCGATGGAGATTGCTTTGGACATGGCACTGGACCGCGTCCGCGAGCATGCATCGGGATCGACCGCCGACGCCGACCAGATGTGATGCTCGGCTCGGCGCAGGTGCTGCACCCTTGCCCAAGGTCCCGCTCATCAACGTGAGCCATGTGACTTAACTGACCAGTCATTTATTGGGCAGCGTGTATCTGATCGACGATCAGCGGCACGCGTCTCTCACTGCCCTGTGGATGCCTCGGGTAATGTCCGGAGCAGGCGGGCGACACAAAGAACTGCAGGTCGTAATATCGCGTTCAGGGCGAAGAGTCAAGTCGTCGAGATAGGATCACGTCCGTGACGAGTGCCAGAGCCGAGCCTCCTGCGCGGCGCCTGACCGCCCGCGGCGCCCTCACTCGCGACCGCATCGTCCGAGCCGCCGCCGGTCTCATGCACGCCAACGGGGTCGCCGGCACGACCATGGATCACGTGATCGAGGCCTCCGGCACCAGTAAGTCGCAGCTCTATCACTACTTTGACGACAAGGATGCGCTGGTCGTCGCGGTGATCAAGATGCAGGCCGCGCGGGTGATGGAGCGGCACGAGCCCCACCTCGAACAACTCAGCTCGCTGCAGGGGTTGCGGCGATGGCGCGATGCCGTCGTTCGCTTCGTCGAGGAACGCCGCGGAGCGCACGGCTGCGAGATCGGCTCGCTAGCCAGTGAGCTTGCGGATCGGTCCGAGCCGGCCCGGATCCTGATCAATGCCACGTTCCGTAGCTGGGAGTCGTATCTCGCTGCGGGGCTCCGCCGGATGCAGGATCGCGGCGAGCTTGACGTCGAAGCCGACGTCGGTGAACTCGCCACCGGAATCATGGCCGCATACCAGGGTGGCTACCTACTCTCGCAAGCGGGACGAAGCGCGCAGCCGATGGCGCTGGCGCTCGATCTCGCGATCCGCAATGTGGAGGCGCTCGTGCCTCAGCCGAAAAGCGCATCCGGCGCGGCACACTGACGATTCGGGCTCCGGAACCCCATCACCATCCAGACGTGAAAGTCCGGTACTGATACCTCGATAGCCGGCCTGCCGAGGCTGAGCCAGGCCGCCACGCTGTTGCCGCCGCAGATCGGTGAGGACCGGGGATGGGTGCTCGTATAGCTCTCATGCGAATTTGCCGGCCGTCCCTCGGTGCATGTGGTCTGCGCCTGCCCTGGCCAGTGACGCCGGCTCGGATTGGAACGGGTGGCGACGGGCTCGCTCCCCGGCGAAGTCGCGGGACCGCGCGGTGCCGGCTCGGGTCGCTGGTCAACGCCGCGTGCCGCGAAGGGGAGTCCCGCCTCGTTGCTGGACGGAGTCCAGCGCGGGAGCAGGCCGATCTCTATGCCCGCACCGACTCCTGACTCGCCGCTGCGATCGTGGGACGCCGAGCGGTTGACTCTGCGGCGGTGCGCACTTCGCGGCTGATGGCGGTGGCGAACGCGTTCGCATCACGGGTGGCGAGCTGAGGCGGCCCGGACGCCATCATGGCTAGACTTGACAGTCCAGTAGAAGTTCGCCAATAGTCGACTCGGCTGGGCCGTCGCAGGCCTCCGTACGGGCGTCGCGTCGACTGCGCCGTCGGCCCGAAAGATCTCAAGTAGGAGTTCAGATGCCCTCAACGAGGGGCTTCATCGCCCGTCGTCGCGGCGTGCCCGACTCACGGCTACCTCCCGTGCACAACGACGCGAGTGCGGACTTGTCGGTCCAAATTGGCGACGCGTTCACGCCGGCGAGGTCGTACGCCGGCTACGCCATCGACATCGCACATCAGGGTCCTGCCGGAGTAAGGCCTGGGCCGCCTGCGGACCGCATCCGGATGCTCCGCTACCAGGGGGATTGGTGACCACCGCAGCCGCCGAGCTGCCAGGCGGTGGCGATCTCCTGACGGACCCGGCCGGCCGTTGCCGTCTGTCGCGGCCCAGGTCCCGGCACGACCTTCACTCTGCCCGCCTGGCCGCATCCGACGGGTACCGGGCCCAGCTGTGCTACTCGATTGCCACCGCGGCGTCAGATCGGCACAACGAGCCTGAAGCTCCGAGTCAGCGCGGAACGTAACGCAGACCCAACGTGCCGTGGAGGCGAAGGCTGATACAGAGAGGTAATCACATGAAAGCGATCGTGGTGACGGATCAGGCCGCCGGAACGGCTGGGATGAAGCTGGTGGAGCGGCCCGAGCCGCCGGCGGCGAGGCTCGCCGGCCTTTCGGGCGCGAGCTACGGCGATGTCGTCGTTGAAGTTCATGCGTCGGGATTCACCTGGGATGAGCTCGAGTGGCCCTCGACCTGGACCGACCGCCTCGGCCGGGACCGGACGCCGTCGATCCCCGGGCACGAGGTGGCCGGAGTGGTCACCGCCCTCAGCTATGGAACGACGGGGTTGTCGGTGGGCCAGCGGGTGTTCGGGCTCACGGACTGGACTCGCGACGGCACGCTGGCGGAGTACGTCGTCGTCGAGGCCCGCAACCTCGCCCCGTTGCCGGGCGAGGTGGACTTCACGGTGGGCGCGAGCCTCGTGATGTCGGGCCTGACCGCGTGGCAGGGGCTGTTCGACCACGGCCGTCTCCGGGCGGGGCAGACCGTCCTCGTGCACGGTGCCGCCGGCGCAGTCGGTTCGATGGCGACGCAGCTCGCACGCGAGGCGGGTGCCTACGTCATCGGCACCGGACGCGCTGGCGGCCGTCAGACGGCGCTCGACTTCGGCGCGCAGGAGTTCGTCGACCTCGAGAACGACTCGCTGGAAGATATCGGCGGAGTCGATCTGGTATTCGATGTCTTCGGCGGCGACCTCGGGAAGCGGTCCGTGGGTCTGGTTCGTGCCGGAGGAACGCTGGTGACCGTCGCCGGGCCGCCCGAGGTGCGACCCGCCAACGGCACCGCGGTCGACTTCGTGGTCGTGCCCGATCGTGCCCAGCTGAGTGAGATCGTCCGGCGGGTGCGGGATGGACGAGTGCGGACGAACATCGGCAACATCGCGACTCTCGACGATGCCGTGGCCGCCTTCAACGCGACCGAGCGGATCAAGGGGAAGACGATCATCCGCGTTCGACCGTAAGGACTCGGCGGCGGTCGTCGGGCGGCAGATCGGCATAGCGAGCTTGAAACTGAGCGAGAGTTCAGCCTGCGATTGGACAGCGGTGTGGTGCCATCTCGGGTTGTGGCGTGTGTGTTCGCGAGCGGTCGCTATTGCCGGCCGCGGTGAAGGGGGCTCGGTAGTCGCTCGCGGCGCGAAGGCGCGGAGCGAACTCGAGCCGCCCGAACCGGACGGCGAAGACGGAACTACTCAAGGAAATATCAGGAGAAACCACGTGAACCCCGAGATGAACGTACAGAAGAACAGCAACAGTGGATCGTACGAAGCCATGGTCGACGGACGGGTTGTCGGCATGATCGTCTACCACGTATCGCGAGGCGATCAACGCGTGACGCTCAGTCACACGATCGTTGAGCCTGAGTTCCGCGGCCGAGGGATCGCAACCCGGCTGGTCAAACACGCCCTGGACGATCTACGAGCTCAAGACCTGAAACTCACGAACTACTGTCCCTTCGTGGCGGACTACATTGCCGACCACCCTCAATACAAGGAACTCGTCGACAGTCGCTTCCCGGGCCACGCGACGGTACCCGACCGCGCACCGCGCGAACGCCCCAACTGACGAACGTCCGGATGGCACCGGAACCTGAGCAATCGCCGACGTAGAGAAGTACGGAGATGACTCAGAGCTCGCATTCGGTCGACATCGACGGAGCGCCCTCCCGAGCGCCCTCTGGCAAAGATCGGGTAGGCGGGTCGAAGCCACCGCGGTGGCGATCCGCGAGCCCCAGCACTCGAGGCGTGGCCGTGCTCACCGAGTCGGGTCCGTTGGGGGCGATGACGTGCTGCGGGTCGGCCGTGGACGCGATGCCCGCCTCGACCACGATGAACCGTGTGCCCGGCGAACCCGCGGTGAGTGCCGCCCCTGAGACGACAGCGGCCGCCGAACAGGGCTCCTGTGCAGTGAGGGCGCGCGGGCCCAGCGGTTCCGCCGTCTCCCGCCTTGCTGGTGGGTGAGGTAGGCGGCGACGACGCCCTCGTGGAGCGGCTCGAGGCGCCGCTCCACGAGCTGGCCCGCGGGCAAAATCGGCCCCGGCCACGGCGAGCCGAACCATTGGCATGCGCTTTGCGCCGTCCGGCCCTGGTCGGCCCGGTGATCACGAGCCGCGCGCCGTCGTCGGCGGCCGCCCCGCTGGCCGCGAACAGCACCGGCAGCTCGCCGAGGGCCTCGTGCCAGACCGGCACCGCCGTATCGGCCTACAGGACGCCGGTGTAGCCGGCCAGGGGCGGACGAAGGCCGCGGCACCCCAGCGAGCGAGGCGCCCGGGCAGGGGACGATGCCGGTGACCTCCTGTACACCGGCAGTGTCTCGTGGCAGACCACGACCACATGGAAGGGTTCCGCCGACCCGGACCTCGTCGCGAAGATGCGCCGCATCCTCGACCTGCACGGCAGGCCCTCGAACCTGTTGCCGCGCAAGGGCAGGGCCTGGCGGCCCTCATGCCGACCGGGCAGGTTGCAGCCGAACTACACCCGCCCGGCCGGGGTCATGCACGTGCTCGCCGCACTCGCCTGGCCACCGGACGGCTGTTCTACCGCATCCGAGCACGCGATTGTTGGATCGAGTTCCTCGACCAACTCAAGGCCTTACGCCGCCGGCCAGGCGAGAGGCTGCTTGCCTCGTCGTCATCCCCCGGGTGCGCGCGTGGTGCGCAGCGCAACGCGGCCGAGTTGGTGTGCCTGGGCGATCTGCGGCTCGTGGTTGAACTGGATCGAGGCCGAGCTCGCCGACCTGCGCTACTTGGCCTCGATGGCTCCGACCACCGCAGTCACGACGAGCAGCCCGCCAGATGCCGTGCCCCGGCCGGACGACGAGTAGGCGCGCACGCCCCACGCCGTGAGCGAGCGTGTCCCTTCGGCTTCTTCGACCGGACCCACAACAGCTCGGCCGGCTTCTGCTCCGCGAGCTGCCGGTCGAACCTCGCCATCGCCGCCTACGTCCGCTGGCGCAACGCCCGCGCGCAAGCCAAGGTCGACCTCGCGACCGACTCACCAATCCGGACCTGGACCAACTACCCGGTCAAGACTGCGTGACAACCCACTAGTTCCGGCCCGCCATGACCCCGCCGTCGACGTTCAGGATCGCGCCGGTCACCCAGGCCGCGTGGCCGGACAACAGGAAGGTGATCGCCGAGGCGACGTCCTGCGCGGAGCCGACGCGCCCCAGCGGATGCAGCCCGCTGAAGCTCTTGAGCGTCTCCTGCACCTGCTCGGCCGGGATGAACCCTTCGTACAGCGGGGTGGCGACGACCGCAGGCGCGACCGCGTTGACGCGAATGCCGTGCGAGGCGAGCTCGATCGCAAGGTTGTGGGTGAGCGCGTGGAGCCCGGCCTTGGCCATCGAGTACCCGGCCGAGGGCGTGAGACCGATCGCCTGATGCGCCCACATGCTCCCGATGTTCACGATCGAACCGCCGCGACCGCCCGCAATCATGCCCTTCACCAGGGTCTGCGTCAGAAAGAACAGTGCACGATTCAGCTCCAGGTAGGAGTCGTAGAAGGCCGGATCGTAGTCAACAAAATTGCGCGGGATGAAGAACCCGGCCGCATTTACCAGGAGCGTCGCGTCCGCATGCTCATCCGCCAGCTGCTTCTGCACATTCTCCACTTCATCGCGCCGCGTGATGTCGGCGGTGATACCCCAGGCTTTCCCCGCCGAGAGGGCTCTCACCGTGTCTTCCACGCGTCCTTGATCACGCCCGATGATCACGGCGCTTCCACCGCCCGCAACTACGTCGAGCGCGGCAGCGCGACCCATGCCGCTGCTCCCCCCGACTACAACGAGCTTCTGACCTTCGAACCCATCGGTCATCATTCTGTCCCTTCTCGCGCCGATCCGTGATCGAGGCGCAGATTCAGACGACACGCAATGCCGGTCAGGAGAGCCGGTGTGCTGTGCCGCCGCTGTCGTCGATTGAGTTCGGCCGGCACAACCCGCCCAGCCGCGTGCGTCTGCGGTCAACGCGACGGCCGGCGTCGGATGCCGGGTATGGGCTGCCGGCCCCGCGGCGCGTCGGCAGCAACCGGCGTCGAGGATCGGCATGCCCACTAGACCTCGCGGACCTTGCTTACCCGGCAAAAGTAGGACTGTCAAGTCCAATATGCGAGCCTCGTTGTCAACCGCATGTGTGCGGCGGCGCCGTGGCTAGCGACGGCAAACCAGTAGATAAGGTACAAAACGGCAGTCGGTGATCCGGCGTGCGCGATCGATCTGGCGTGCCTGCGGGGCCCCGCTAATGGACTTGACAGTCCGTTAGCGGGGCGACGATAGTCGGCTGGGCAACCCAGCGCCGTTCGCTCGTCCGGCCCGGGCAGGCCGCCGTTCTCTCGGTGGCGGGGTAAGCAGTCGGGCCTTCTGAGGCGGCCGCGGTCCGGCGGTGGGGCCGAGGCCCAGGGCCGTATCAGCGGCACAGGCCCGTGCCGGCTGTCGAGGACCCGCTCGTAGGCGACCGCTTGATCCGGTGGGCTCGTTGGCCCGGGAGGCGATATGACACATGGCCGGTGGGGCCATGGCGCTGCGGACACGTGCCGGGCTCGGCTGACCCGGTCTGCAGTTCCTGTCGAACGAGCAGTGCAACCAGGTGTTCACGATGCACGGCACGATCATGCTGTTGTTGTATGCCACGCCGATCGTGTTCGGTTTTGCCGACTACATCGTGCCGTTGCAGATCGGTGCCCCCGACGTGGCGTTCCCGCGGCTCAACGCCTTCTGGAACCGGCTGTTCCCGTTCGACGGGCTGATCATCCGCGGAAACGGCGCCGTCAGGGCAGTATTCTTCGTATTGCTCGGCAAGGCGAGAGAAGGGATACGCATGAAGTTGCGGAGAGCGGCCGTCACGAGGGGCCGGGCCGTCGGAATGGCAACGGTCCGGTACGGCCTTGCATTAAACCTCATGGCGATCGGTCGGCTCAAGTTCGAGGACTTCGAGGTCGAGAACATTCGTCCGCTGATTAACGGGAGTCCTCCCTTCTCGCGACTCGCGGCGAGGTTCGGTGAACGAGAACTGGCGAGGTTCATCGGCGTCGTCGAGATCGTGATCGGCTCACTGATCGCTGCGAAACCACTCTCCGGTCGAGCGTCCGCCCTCGGTAGCGCAGCAGCGGCGGGGATGTTTGCCACGACGCTCAGCTTCTTGGCGACGACCCCGGAAGCGTGGGAGGAGCGGTATAGAGATCCCAGGTTGTCCCCGGCCGGGCAGTTCTTGGTCAAGGACATCGTCTTCCTCGGCGCTTCGTTATTGACCGCGAGTGACGCCATGGCCGCAGGCAGGCCGCGTCAGTCATCGGGTCGCTGCTCACGAGGGTGCGGCTCTCGATGACCGGGCCTCACGGCGTCGGCTGGTACAGGCGTCCGCTCGGCTGCAATGACGGCTGGTGTGTCGCCGATCGGATTCAGGCCCGTCTCGGCTGACTCTCACCCGACGTGTACGAGACCGTCTGGTGGACCAACCGGGCCATCCTGGACGATCAACCAACAGCAGACGCAGCCGGACCTGATCCGGCACCCGTGAGGTGGCGAGCACGTCGAGCTACCGGGGGACACCTCAGGTGCGCGGCTCCCGCTTGTCGAGCGATCAGCGGAGCCTGGCAAGCATTGAACTGTGCCCCCTGCGAGGGTCGGGCGGTGCTCTGTCACGGCGTGCCTCGAAGGCCGGCCTCGACTTCTGTGGTCTGCGGGCGAGGCGGCTCCCACGTCCCGCCGATGTCGAGCTGCGGACATCGTCCAGACCCCTTGGGTCCTACCGGCGGCTCGATGTCGACGTCGACACCTCGACGGGCTCTCAAGGGAAGCCGGTGAACGCCGCCGACACCGCTCGCCGGCCACCGACACTAGGCGGGCACCCACGTCGTGTCGGGCTGGCGCACCCTGTTGGAGGGCCTGGGCCTGCACGGTGCCGAGGCCGCCGGCGCCAACTTCGTCAAGGTCGCCCTGGAGGCCCCGCTCAAGCAGATCGCGTTCAACGCCGGCCTCGAGAGCGGCGTTGTGGGGGAGGAGGTCCGAGGAGGTCCGCGGGCTCACCGCAGGCGAGGGCCTCGACGCCGCTACGCGCCCGCTCTATAATCGGACTAGATGGTCCAGTTGGGCTGGCCGGTCACCTGGCAGGCAGCGGTTGCGGTCGGGGGAGTGTGAGGGCCATTCGACCTGTTCGTGCAGGAGGTCTCTGGTTGACCAGGGGTGACCACTATCGCGATGGTGAAAATGGAGGAGATGGCATGGAGTCGAAGTATGGAAAGTCGCCGGAGGCTATCGCTCGATTGACCTCTGAGCAGTTCCGTGTCACCCAGGAGGGTGCAACCGAACGCGCATTCAGTAATGCTTATTGGGACAACAAGGAGCCGGGTATCTACGTGGACATCGTGTCCGGCGAGCCGCTCTTTACCTCTATCGACAAGTATGACAGCCATACGGGCTGGCCGAGTTTCACAAAGCCGATCGTCCAGCGCAATGTGGCGGAGCGCGAAGACCGGAGCTACGGGATGCGGAGGACCGAGGTTCGATCCACTCATGCTGACAGTCATTTGGGGCACGTCTTCGATGATGGTCCGCGCGACATGGGTGGGCGCCGTTACTGCCTCAACTCCGCCGCACTGCGGTTCGTTCCCGTAGCTGACCTGGAGCGCGAAGGCTACGGTGAGTACCGCGAGCTGTTCAGCGCCGAAAAGGGGGGTAACACTGAGGGCTCGCAGGTCGGCGAGAGTTAATCTGCGCCGCCGTGGGACGATAATTCGGCAGGCAGGCTGATTCTCCGGTGCCCCCGGGGCTCGGCACCGCGCACGACGTGCCGGTACAGGACTGTTGTGTCCGCTGGTCAGCTTGCTGCGTCGGTTGCATGTTTCTGTGGTAGCGCGAGGGCTTCCACGTTGCGGATCGCGAGATCGAGCGCCAATGCCAT
>NZ_JAKXMK010000006.1 GCF_022524485.1 Pseudonocardia alaniniphila | reverse complement strand
GGCACGTGGCAACAGCCCACGCAGATCGGCGGTGCGGGGTAGGGGCGCGGCGCGCAGGTCGAGTCGGCGGAGCATGGACTCCCCGGACGGGCGAATCATCATATTCTTCGACAATGTAGAACTCCCATCTCGACCTGGTAAAACGAAGTTAGGGGGACGTCCCGATCTTGTCGGCGCAGCTCACGGGGCGGAATCGGGCATTTTCCGATTCATGCCGACCTCCCGCCGTCGATGACGACGGCTGAACCGGTTATGTAGGCGGCCTCGTCCGAGGCCAGGAAGGCGATGGCCGCGGCGATCTCGTCGGGCTCGGCGACGCGGCCGAGCGGGATGTGCGCCAGGATCTCCGACAGTGTGGCGGGGTCCGCGAGAGACGGCTCGGTCATCGGGGTGCGGACGTAGCCGGGACACACGGCGTTGACCCGGATCCGCCGGTCGGCGAGATCCAGCGCCAGGCTCCGCGCCAAGAGCACGGCGCCTCCCTTGGACGTGTTGTAATCCGCGAAGCGCCGCTCCGTCTGGAACGCGTTGACGCTGGCCACGAGCACGACGGACCCACCCTCCCCATCCGCGCTCATGGCCCGGGCGGCCGATTGCGTCGCCAGCAGCAGGCCCCGGACGTTGATGTCGAGGACCCGCGTGAACACGTCCGGATCCAGTTCGAGCACGTCCTTCCCCTCGCCGTCGATGCCCGCCGCGGCGACCAGGACGTCCAGGCGCCGGCCGATGCGCGCGGCCGAGGCGACCGCCTCATCCATCGCAGCCGGGTCCGTGACGTCGGCCGCCTCGCCGTCTACGGCTACGCCGGGAAGCGCCGCGGCCCGCGCCGCCTCGATGGCCGAGACGACCTTGCGGGGGTCGCGGCCCACGAGGAACACGCCGGCGCCCTCGGCCGCCAGCCGGCACGCAGCAGCCAGCCCGATGCCCGAGGACCCACCCGTCACCAGCGCCGTCCGTCCCAGGAACCGCTGTCCGTCCCTCAGTTCCATCGCGGCAAACCGGTACAGCGCGAACGCTTCATGGTCATGATTGCTCCCAATTGCTCCTGCCGACGTCCTGGCGTCACCGCACCTACTGAAGACGAGATGGCGCCTCGCGCCTGTGACAGTCGACTGCGATTTCGTGGGCGTACAGGGGAGTGGCCTGCCTCATACGACGACCGAATACGAGGAAATTCTGGATAGTCAGTTTCTCGTCCAGATGGACCGGGCGCCGCAACGTTTCGGTCGCGATCAGCGAGCCGTTGGTATGAGTCGCAGCCTTGGACTCGCCCTGATCGCGTCGGTCGCACTCGTGTCCGGCGCTGTCGGAGCGGTTGCCGGCCCGCCCGGCGGCGGCGTGGCGCTGGGCGCGTCGGCCTTCGCCGTGCCGGCGTCCGCGCGGCCCGAGGTGGTAGGGAAGGTGATCTTCGTCCCTGACGGTGACACGGTGCACGTCAGAGACTCGCTCGGGTCGAGGATCAAGGTGAGAGTCCTCGGGATCAACAGCCCGGAGGACCGCAACCCGCAACTGCCTGCGCAGTGTTGGGGACCGGAAGCCACTCGGTTCGCCAGGACCACGCTGCTGAACAAGCAGGTCACCGTCGTCACTGACACCACGCAAGACGCCTTCGACCGATACGGGCGCGTCCTGGGCTACGTATACTTGGCTGACGGCTCCAACTACTCCGTCCTCGCCGCGAGAGCGGGCGCCGCCCGTGCCTACATTTTTCACCGCCGGCCGGTGACCGAGTACCCAGCCATTGTCGCCGCCGAGGCCGAAGCCCGCGCCGCCGGCCGCGGACTGTGGGGTGTCTGCCCGGCCTGACAGCGAAATCCTACTGTCGGCCTGTTCTTCCAGTCCTGCGGAAGGGCGGGAGTTGCGCTCCTCTCCCATCCGATCCGGATCAGCGTAAGGACCTCAGGCTCGGGACGAATCGGCCAGGTGCGCCGGGACTTTAGGCCTTGGTTTGATCACCTCGAGATGAGGCACTGTACGCCCATGAGTACGCAGATGAGGACTTCCGCGGGCCTCTGGGGCGCCTTGCAGAGAGCGCAGCGGGCGCCGTCTGTTCACAACACCCAACCCTGGCGGTGGCGTCTTACCGACGTCGGTGTCGAGTTGTACGCCGATCGCGCCCGCCACCTCGTCGATACCGACCCAGACCAGCGCGACCTGATCATCAGCTGTGGAGCCGCGCTGCACCACCTCCGCGTCGCCCTCGCCGCGGCAGGCCTCGTGGCAAGCGTCGACCGACTGCCCAACCCGGATAACAGCGACCACTTGGCGACGGTTCATCTCCGGCCTGGATCGCCCGAGTCCGTGGACGCCGAGCTCGCACGGGCGATCGAGCTCCGCCATACCGACCGGCGCCGGTTCAGCGCCCAGCCGGTCCTCGCGAGCATCCTCGCGGACCTCGCGGCCAACGCCACGGCCAACGGAACGGTGCTGCACTCCGTCACCGACGACGCCTCGCGACAACAGCTGATCGCCGTGCTCGTAGAGGCCGCGTCCCAGCAGCGCCACATCCCCGGCTACAGCGCAGAGCTCACGATCTGGACACGGCGCTACAGCGACGCACGCGACGGTGTACCCCCGGAATCTCGTCCCGCCACGGGTGCACAACCCCTGGGAGTAGGCATGCGCCCGTTCCCTCCGGGACGCCTCACCAGCCCCGCGTATCCGAGTGAGCCCGATCAGGACGGCTCGACGCTGCTGGTACTCACCACCGCCGAGGACAGCATGTTCGACCAGTTGCGTGCCGGCGAGGCGACCAGCGCGGTCCTGCTCGCGGCCACCCGCCACCGGCTGGCCACAACCCCGCTCAGCCATGCCCTCGAGGTGGCCCATACCCGCCGGCAGCTGGCGTCCCGTGTCCTGCGAATGCCTCGTGCTGTGCCGCAGCTCGTCATCCGCATCGGATGGGCCACAAGCGGGCTCGCGCTGGCACCCACCCCGCGCCGGCCACTGGAGTCCGTGCTCCTTCGCCACTGACCCCTCCTCGGCTCGGGACAGGTTTCGCAGTGGTGTCCCCGATGCCCTTCGGCGCGGGCCCCGGGCCCCTGGCCCGTCCGGTTACCGCCACCTCCCGCCAGCCTTGAGGAGGGCCGCCGCAGCAGCGCAGCCCGGAGACCAGACGCACTTGGCCTCGCGCAGGTGGCGCAGCGTGATGGCGGCGTGTCGCTCTGCCTCCTCGGGCGATCATCGCGTTCGACGTCGCAGCGATCTGGCGCCGGCGGCCCACGGCGCGGGCCGGCGTGATGTTGTGAGATCCCGATGATCCGGACGACGAGCAGGGCGCCGCTCGGCGTTTCAGCGGCGCGGACGGACGCAATCCGTTCGGTTTCAGGTCAAGCGTCCTGTCGGCGGCGCCCTTCCGGCCCTGCCGATCTGGCCCGCCGCGGCCGACCATCGTGCGCGCGGCCGTCCGTCGGATGAGCAGGTGCAGAGCGGGAGGCGCAATGCGGGCAACGGTGTCGTTCGGGCGTATCTGCGGGATCCGTGTCGGCGCCCACTGGTCGGCGCTCGTCGGCGTCATGGTTCTCGGAGACCTGCTGGCGGTGACGGTGCTGCCGGTGCTGGTGCCGGGCAGGGTGCCGGCGGTGTACGTGCTTGCCGGCGCGGTGGCGGCCTTGGTGCTCGTGCTCTCCTTGCTGGCGCACGAACTCGCTCACGCACTCGTCGCGCGCCGCGCCGGGCTGGCCGTCCGGCAGATCACGCTGTGGCTACTCGGCGGGGTCTCCGAGCTGGAGCAGCAACCGGCCCGAGCCGCTGCCGAGATTCGCATCGCTCTGGTCGGCCCGTTGACAAGCCTCGCGCTGGCCGGCCTCTTCGCTGGTGTGGCATGGGCGACCACGTGGCTCGGAGCACCCGCTCTGATCGGTGCGGTCCTGTCCTGGCTTGCAACAGTGAACGTCATGCTCGGTGTGTTCAACATGCTCCCCGGGAGTCCGCTGGACGGGGGCCGTGTCCTCCATGGTGTGATCTGGTGGGCCACCGGTGATCGTGAGCGCGCCACCAGGGCTGCTGCCGGCGCCGGCCAGATCCTGGGTGGCCTGCTCGCCGCACTGGGGATCTTCCTGGTACTCAGGGGCCGTTCGGATGGGCTCTGGCTCCTGTTGGTCGGTGGGTTCCTCGGTTTCGCGGCTGGTGCAGAGCGCGTCCATGGCGTGCTCGCCGAGCGCCTCCAGGGCCTGACGGCCGCTGATGTGATGTCGAGGGAACCTGCGGTGGCTGAAGGCTGGTGGACGGTACAGGCGCTCATCGACCGGATGCTCGCCCCGGACAGCCCCCGGCACCGCGTGTTCCCCGTGATGGATTTCTCCGGGCGGCCCGTCGGCGTCCTGCGCCTCACCGATCTCGCTGCGGTCGACCCGGCGTCCCGGTTCACCACAACCGTCCAGGCCGTGGCCCGGCCGCTGCCGCCCGAGCACAGGCTCGACGCGGAAACCCCGCTGGAGCGAGCGCTGGAGCGACCGATCGCGCCGGGCCGCGACGTGCTCGTCGTCGAGCAGGGCGGCCGCGTCGCCGGTGTCATCACCTCGTCCGATCTCCAGCGGATCGTCGAGCTGCAAGCCCTGCGGCGCGGCTCCGGACCGACGGCATCACGGGACGGGGCAGCCTAGCGGGCGTCAGGGACGCGCGGGCGAGTCCGAATGCGTTCCGTTGTTCATGCCGGATGCCACGCCAGTTGTCGTGGGCTCGGACCCCGCGACCACCCTGGCCGGAGCGTCACCACGAGGGCGCGCACAAGGGCCGGCCGTCGGGGGTGCTACTGCAGCGCGAGCGTGCGGATGACCTGGCGGGCGGCGTCCCCGCCTGCCTCGACCGCGATCCGAACGGCGGTCGGCACGTCGAGATCGTCGAGAAGGGCGGCGCGTACTCCGGTGACCGCAGCTGCGGATGTACCACGACTGCCGGCTGCTGTGTACAGATCCTCCAGCAGCCGTGACGCATCCTGGAGCGCGTTCGGCTGATAGTCCCATGCCTCGTTCCACCGTCTGTCCAGCAGCATGAGACGTACGGCTGCACCCGATGCGTCACGCAAGAGATCGCTGATCAGCACGAGGTTCCCCGTGGATTTGGCCATCTTGAGTCCGTCGAGGCCGACCGTTCCCACCCGGACCTCTCGCCTCGCGAACGGGGTAACGCCTAGGGCGGCCCGAGCCAACGCAACTTGGTACGCGTGGTGCGGGAACGCCAGGTCGGCGCCCCCGATGAGCACATCCACGACGCCGCCGAGCGTGGCGAGCGCCATCGCTGCACACTCCGCATGCCAGCCCGGACGCCCGGCTCCCCACGGGCTCGGCCACGCCGGATCGCCGCTGGCGGCGGGATGCCAGACGGCAACGTCGAACGGGTCGTCCCGCAGGTCGTCGTCCGGCCGGTCCCCGTACTCCGACGACAGCGCCAACGCTTCGTCCCTCGGCAAGCCCACCGCGCTCGGCACGTCGGCGCCGCGGAAGAACACGTGCCCGTCGCGTTCGTATGCAGCACCCGCCGCCAGTAGCGCCGATGACAACCTGACCACGTGCTCGATGTGATGGCGTGCATGCGGGGTGTGCGTCGGGGCCCGGACGTGGAGCGCACGCATGTCCCGGTCGAAGTAGTACTCCTGCATGAGGCCGAACTCGTCATAGGGGCGACCGCGTTCGGCGGCCGTGCGCGTCAACACGTCATCCACGTCGGTGACGTTGCGCGTGACAACCGTGTCGACACCCGTCATGCGGACCACTCGCCCGATCACATCGGCCCACACGAACGTCGAAGCGTGGCCCAGATGCGTCACGTCATAAGGAGTGATACCGCAGACGTAGATCCGGGCAGGAATCGTCAGCGGCAACGGCGCACCCGCCAGTTTCAGCACGTCGAGCGGACTCGCCCGGCCGCGCGACCCCGGGACGCCGTAGCCCGAGCCACCTGCAAGATCCACCGATCCCGCCATCGTCCCATCGTGGCACGGCGGATCCAGATCGACGACCGGGCACGTTCGGCTTCGGCCGGCTTGACGTGTGCGGACGCGCCACGCAGGGCGCCGGCTGTCTCATCCCGTGTTGAGCAGCAGCCCATCGAGCCGGCGGTGCGGCGGTGTCCACCGCGGCGAGTGCACGGCACCGGAAGTTCTCGGCGTCGGCGAAACACAGCGGCGCGTCGTACCGGTGGCCGACGACCCCCGGCACGGTCGTCGCGGCCGGGTAGCCGTCCATGTCGTGCATCCCGGCGCGAATCCGAGGATCCCGTCGTGCGGGTGCCGGACGCGGCGCAGCCGGTCGAGGATCGACAGGCCGACGACGACGAGCACCCCGTAACGCACGCTGATGGCCGGCACCGCGATGGTGGTCGCCAGCGCGAGGGCCGGTTCGGAGCGGTGGATGCGGGCGAAGCGGCGGAACTCGTTCACGTCGATCAGGCGTAGCGCGGCGTAGACGACCAGTGCGCCCGGTCGTCGCTGTCCCCCGAAGGACCCTCGCCCCCGTGTCGCACATCCTTCGACCCGTCCCGGTGCCGCCGGTGTCGGCCGAGAGTTGGGGTCGACGCGCAAGGTGATCGAGCAGGAGAGGGGTGCTGAGCGCAGCATGTATGACTTCAGCGGAGTGAGGATCGGCACGGCTGCGGCGGACGGAGTGGTCCGTGACCACAGCGGTACTCGTATAGGTAGGGCGGATGTCGACGGAGTGGTTCACGACTTCAGCAATGTGCGTATCGGCACGCTCGAGCAGGGGACGACGAATGTCGTTGCCAACCCCCGCCCGGCTTCGCGAGCATGATTCACCCCTCTCGAGCCGGTGGCCTCATCGGGAAAAGACGATGGGGCGCCTCGTTGCAGGTGAAGAAACAGCGCTCGGCCCTCGCGCCGGGGGAGGGGTCAACAGCTGGGCGGATTCCCCCTGTGCGATCTCGTGGGTTGTCGAGCAAGGAGGTGGAGAGGCAGCCTCGCTTCGCCGGCTCGGAGGACGTGTGGCCTGGCGATTCGAGGAAGGGAAGCGGCAGCAAGGTCCTGTGGCGGCGGAAGGGACCTCGTCCTCTGATCCTGTCGTGCCCACACAGCGCAGGATGACCTGATCGGAGAATCGGCACCACGTAGTGAGGAGATTCCGATGATGTACTGGTGGGGCAGTGACATGACCGGATGGGCGTGGTTGGCGGTGAAGATCACTATCCGGTCGCGATGAAACCTCAGTTCAGAGAAGGTCTTGTTGAGTCATCGCGGTGACGAGGGTGGAGGAGATGTAGGCCTGGGCGGGGTCTGCGGCGATGAAGAACGTTTCGATTCCGGCTAGTTCGTGGTTCATGTAGGCCATCGGCATCTCGTAGTCCAGGTCGTGACTGTTGCGGACTCCGCGGATGACGACGTCGATTCCGACTCGGCGGCAGTAGTCGACCAGCAGGCCACCGACGTGGGAGTCGATCGTGACGTTGCTCAGGCCATTTGCCGCCGTGCGGAGCCGGTCCAGCCGCTCGGCGGTCGGGAAGCGGCCAGTCTTGTTCGAATTGAACATCACGCAGACGACGACCTCGTCGAACAGGGGCGCGGCGCGGCGGAGAACGTCCTGGTGTCCTCGAGTGACCGGGTCGAAGGATCTTGGGAAGAGGGCTCGCATGATCGGAAAGACTAGCGGGACGGGACAGCCGCGCGTCGCGCGTAGACCACGGCTACGTGCGACGCGCGCGCTTGGTTCTGAACTGAGGATCGTCGAACCGCGACGTGAATCAGCAGGGCTCACGTGCCGGGGCGAATGACGGCTGATGACGTACTACTGACTCACGCGGGGAAGGGGTCAGGGGGGTGAGACATCACCGGGCTCACGCTGCCGGTGAAGGTCAATATCTGAACGCGCAGTATTCCTCGTGTTCAGCCCCGCCGATGCGCGCGAGACGAGCCAGGACGCCGGCTGCCCCTGGCTCATACCGCGCCGCCTGATCATCCTCCGCTGACGCCTCTCTGTTGGTGACCAGCGGGTGGCCCTGCGGTTCCGACTTCCGGCGGACCGTCAGAGCCACCCAGACAGATCCCGGTATCACTGATCACGAGCTCGGCTCCACGGCGCGTCCGGGCAAGCGATCGCACGCTCCCTCATCACCGTCGACACCCCGGACAACCGGGGCGGCTACGCGGTCACAGTGTGCCGGGCTTGTGGAAGCGCAAGCGCAGGAGGTGGCGCTCGGGATCGGTGAACGCCGTGCGCCCATGCAGCGTGATGTGGTTGTCGACGATCAGGATGCCGTCGGTGGGAATCACCGTCCGAATCTCGTCCGTGCCGTTGTCGAGCAGGTCGGTCAAGGTCGTCAAGGCCTGTCGTACCTCCGGCGTATCGTACTCTGGGTTGGCGGCGAGGCCCTTCCGGAGCCCCTTCTCTCGCCAGCGCCACATCGGTTCCACGTCGGAGATGACCGGCGCGTAGAAGTTTCCGTCGTCTGCGACGTCGGCGTGCTTCTTGAACGCTTCGGGCATCCGCTTCGGGAGCTTTGTCTGGCTGAGCACTCGAACTGCCTCACGACCCTCGGAGGTCTGCTCGAGCTGCTGCTTGAGGATCCGTCCGTCGCGCAGTAGCGAGATTCCGCCTCCGCAGTTCGCAGCGCGTACGGCGTACAGAAAGAAGAAGTGCTCCGGGATGGGCAGGGATGCGCTGTCGGTGTGATAGACCGCCTTGCGATCGCTCTCCGAGAAGCTCGCATGGCCGGATTTCTCACCACTCTTGTTCTTGACGTCCCAGAGTACGTTGTCGAACGGAATGTTCGCAGTGGGGTCGCCCAGCAGCACGGCGAGTGCGAAGGTTCCCTTGCGCTTCTCGTCGACGCCCGCCGCGTTCAGGCCGAGCTTCGGAATCATCACCGCGGCGGGCTGGTCCTCATCGAACGTCCTGCGAATCCGCTCTGTAAGAGCGGTCAGGCGTGGAGCGGCCTCTTGAAATCGGGTGCGCAGGTCCGCCGGTTCCCGCGGTGGGATCAGGGCCTCACCTGCGACCTCGCCGCTGTAGTGGTCGGCCAGCGCTGCAAGAATGGAATCCTTCTCAAGGGCCCACCACGATCTCTCGTCGTCCGCGTCCAGCTGAACGACGCTTGTCCTCGCGGGTCTGACTGCAGTCACAGACTTCTCCAAGTGTTGTTTTGTGCAAGAGCTCATACGTCGGAAGCTAATCCGATCCTAAGCGCGTCGCCGCCCGCGTGGCAGATCTCGAAATGCGTAACTTGCTCGTTGTGGGATGACTTACGGCATACACCGTCGGGTCCGTCGCGGTATCAGAGCGGACGGGGTGGCGATCGTCATAGCTCATCGTGGCTCCCGTGCGCAGGTTGTTGCACGATGTCCCGGCGAGGCCTCGTCGATGGCCGATCGATGTTATCCGATTCACAGCGTTACAAGCGCCACGACTAACAACGGCGCCGCTACGACAAAGCCCACAAGCGTGTCAGTCGGAGCTCCGTCCGCCTGTTCTCCGGTAGGAGGGTCCGCTGGTCGGGTGCACCTGGATGTTCCATCCCAGCGCCGCAAGCTCCCGCTCGAGTCTCTCGGGGCTGTGAGGCACTTTCACCGCGCGATGCGGGGTGCCGTCGCCTAGTCGGCGCTGGATGGTCGTTGAAGCCTCTCCCTCTATGAGCTCCTCCTCGGTGCGGAAGGCGTCGTCGACGAACAGCACTCGGCCGCCGGGACGCAGACTGTGATCGACACGAGTCCAGAAGTCCGAGAAGCGGTTCCAGGGCACGTGTGAGATCCAGAAGCCCATGAAGACGCCGTCGTAGCGGCGGTGGCGCGAGGGTCGTATTCGGGGCGCGCGGGTCGGAGCGGCTGGAGGCTCTGGCCGGCCGCATCACCGATGGCGGGGGAGAGGCCGCCCACCTGCGCACCGACGTGAACGAGGTCATCGTCCGGCCCACCGCCCAGGCCTGACGGGCTCTGCCGGTCGTCCTGGACGGCCGCGCAACCCCGAGCCGGCCCGCTCGCCGTGATCCAGGGAACCCGACTGCCCAGAATCCCCGTTCCGCTTCCGAGGATCCTTCCCGCGGCCGGGACCGGCACGATACTGCGCACGACGCCACTGCGCGCCGAAGGTGCACGTGTCCCACAAGCGCACCATCTCCAATGGACCGCCGATTGGATTGGACGTGCCCGAGCCTTCCCGAAGGTGACCTCCGGTAACTCAGCCGGTACGACGAGCTCGACCGGGACGAGCTGTCGGCCACCGGGTGCGTTTCGGTGGCGCCGCGGGATACGCCCCGTGCCTACCCGGCGTGCAGGTATCGAAAAAACTCTGGTCACGGCGTCAATACCTGCGGGTTTCGACGACAGTCCGCGACCACGATGCCCCCTTTTCGACCCAAAACCGGAGAAACGCGCGGGACCCGAAGCTCAACCAACAACTATCGGAGCTGGTGACAGTCAGAGGTGCGTGCGCGACCGGGTGTAATCTTGCGGGAACAGCCAACCGCTCGACGACGAAGCGGTTCCGCTGTATGTCCATCCGACCTGCGGCCGATATACCGGCCGAACCGGACACGGGGAGTTAGAGATGTCGGATCAGCAGAGCACGACAATGAGTGAACGTACCGACCGGGAATCGCGGTCCGGTCATATCTACATGCAGACGAACGAGAAGCAGAATGTTGTCATCCATTACTCCCGCTCCGCCGACGGTGACATCAGGGAGGTAGAGCGTGTCCGCACGGGCGGCAGCGGAGCGGGGGAGTTCAGCCCGATCAGTGGCCAGGCCGCCGCGCCGAGTGGCTTCGAGAGTGCGAGAAGCGTCATCCTCACATCGGATCGAAAGTTTCTGTTCGTCACCAACGGCGGCGACAACACGGTATCCAGCTTAAGCGTCGACGAAGACGGCGGACTCGCACTCCTGGACGTCAAGCCGACTGGGAACGCCGTGGTGGGGCCGAGCGGGACCGCGAAATCGCTCGCCTACGCCCCGTCGAGCCGTACACTGTTCGTGCTGCACGCGTTCGGACCTGACCACGTGCGACTGATGTCCGTCGACCGCGATGGTCTGCTCACCCCGCGCGTGGAACGGTACTCGGTGAACACTCACGACAAGACCGATCGTGTCTCGACCATGCTCAGTCTCTCGCCTGACGAGACGATCCTCCTCGTCGGCACCGTGTTCGACCAACCGCCCACCGCGAATCCGGACGGCTCGGCCATCCTCTGGCTCCACGGGGCCGATGGAAATCCCAAATCCCTCGCTACGAACGCGCCGGACCCCGACGGTATCATCGCATTCCCGGTAGGTGAGGACGGCGCGCTCGGGACGCCAACGTTCTATGATGCGCACGCCGGATCCCCGTTTTTCATCGCCTTCCTGCACAATCGGCCCGACACGTTCGTCGTTGGCGCGGCCGTTGGTGACGGAGTGGTCATGGGAACCGTCGACGAGGCGGGCCGACTTTCCTTCGGCTCGGTTGTGGCAATAAACACGGACGCTGGCAAGCCAACTGAGATGTGCTGGTTGTCAGTTTCTCCGGACGATCGGTCTATATTTGCCACCGTCTTCGGGTACAGCTATATCGTGAGCTATCACATCAATGGCAACGCGCTGACTGTTGCGCAGGATCCGGCCAGCGCGGCGGTTCCCGGAAGCGGCAAGTTCCGCGCGCTCAACGGCAATGTAACCGGTGGTCCGACTGACAGTTTCCTGACGCCTGACGGTGCTTATCTGTATCAGATCTTCGGGAACGCGGCAAAGCTGGTGGGTTATGCCGTACAGCCGGACGACTCCCTGAAAGAGGTCACCGAGGTGAGTATTCCGCTGAACAGTCCGCAGGGTTTGGCCGGATTCTGATCCGGCAGCAGATCCGCTGGATCGAGATTGCCGCAGGTGACGGCCTCGGAACTAGGCTCATCGATCTTGCGGAGGCAGGCCTACCCGCGGGTGGAGTGACCGCGAACAAGCTGGTCAGATGCAACCTAGCGGTGAGGTGTTGAACGACAGTAGAACGACAGTCCGACGGCGCCACTAAAATGACAGTGGCCGGGGCCACTGTTGATCATCAGCTCGGCCGCGTTGCTCATCGGCGGCGCGCTGCTCGGCGGCATGCTGCACTCCCACACCTGGAGGTGCCGAGAAGAGTGGGGCCCCGCGCGCGTGATGAGCTGACCGTTGCGATCGACGAGACGCGGTGTGCGCTGAAGGAGCTGCGCGAGACCTGGGATATCGGCATGCGGAGGACCCTGGCGCAGCTGGACCAGGTGCACCGGTTGACCGAGCAGGTGGCGCAGCGCGTGGCCGACTACCAAAGTCGGCTGAGGCCCTCCGATCGTCGTTGAGAGGTTCACGCGCCTGCGGGTGCTGGGGATCGAGATCCTCGCGTTCGCCGTCACGGCTGCCCTCGCTGGTCTGGGCAGTTCGCCTTCGCCGCCGCGATGCGCAGCCTCGACCCGGGCGTCGCGCTCGTTGAGAACCGGGAGTTGGCATCCCGCTGATCGACGTGTTGTCCGAGCGGGAACGCCGGGTCGTCCTATCGTCGCCGCCGCGATGGTGGTCACCGGAATCGGGTGGGTCGCGGTAATCTCCACCCTCGACGCCAGGGCACAGGTGTTGCTGCCGGACTGGCCGCAGGCCCGTGCGCTGGCGTACTACCAGCTCGTGGTCATGGGCCGCCAGGCGGTGGGCAGCGTGCTGTGGGGCGCGATCGCGGAGTGGTGGGGCACGACGACCGCGTTCACGGGCGCCGCGGCGGAGCTCGCCGCCACCGTGCCCGTGGTCCGGCGGTTTCTCCGCCTCGCCGCTGCGGCCCCCGACCTCACCACTGTGCGGCACCCGCCCGAGCCACCGGAGGTGTTCTTCCCCCGTGCCGGGCGGGTACTCGTGACGGTCGAGTGGGGGGTGCCCACGGAGCGCGCTCCCGATTTCGTCGACGCCATGGTGCCGGTGGGCCGCGCTCGACGTCGCACGGGCGCGCGCCTGTGGGCCAGTTCCGCGACGTCGAGGACCCGGAGTCTTTCCTGGAAGCCTTCACCGTGGCCAACTGGACCGAGCATCTGCGCCAGCACCTCGAGCGCGGCACCGCGATGGACCGTGACGCCGAGGAGGGAGCGCGGCGCCTCATCGCGCCCAGGACAGCTCCCCGTGTGCGGCACCTGTTGTGGGCGGCCCGCACGCGGAAGAGCTGAGGACCGGAGGCGACGGGACGCGGTTCACGCGTAGGCGGGCCCGCGCAGCGTCAGCCACGGCGGCTCCCGGTAGCGGTTCTCGAAGTCGTCGGCGAAGCGCTCCCCGTTCATGAACCCCCAGCTCGATGCCACGCGGGCCACGCTGGTCCACCCCGCGTCCGCCTGCTCGAACTCACGGCGTGCGCGTGCCAGCCGAACCGAGCGCAGCTCTTCGGCGGGTGAGAGGCCCCGGTGGCGGCGGCAACACTGCAGCAGAGCGGGCACACTCACCCCGGCGACGTCGGCGAGCTCCGCGACCGTGTGGGGGCGCCGTGGGTCGGCCTCGATCAGGTCGATCATCCGGCGCACCGGCCCGGGACCCCACGAGTGCACCGGCGCCTCGAGCTCGTCGCGGTACTCGTGGTCGAGGGCGAGCAGCAACCGAGCCACCAGCGTCTCCTGAGCCGGGGCGGCCAGCAACGGGTGACGCAGCAGCGGCGACGCGACCAGCAACCGGATCAGATCGGCCCAAGCTCGACCGGCCGGGCTCCGCAGATCCAGGCTCACGGCCAGTTCGGGCGGCCGGCGAACCGTGTGGCCGACCCGTCGCTCCAGCACGTCCTGCAACTCGCTCGTTTCGATCGTGACCGCGTAGCAGGAGAAGTGCTCCCCGCACGACATGCCGATGTCGGTCTCGGGCCGGACCACGACCGCCCGGCCCGAGTCGGCGCCGAGCGTGCCCGTCCGGTGCGTGACCTCGACCGCCCCGTTCAACGGGACCGCGACGGTGTACTCGGCCGCCTCGGCGGGCAGCCGAACGTGCGTCGCGTGGTCGCATCGGATCCTGCGGACGCCCACCGGATGGGGCGTCGCGTCCGACGACGGCACCTCATCCACGACGACCTCATGGGATTCGTTCACGGGTTGTCCTCCGCCTCGAACAGCGATGCAGTGATCCGACGGAAGGTGGGCCGGCCGGAGCACCCGTCGGTTCTCGTGATCCTGCGCCACGTGCGCGCCAGCGCGAACCGTCCCGGCGGCACCAGGTCGGGTCCGTCAGCTCGTCCCGGCAGCACAGCTTCGGTAGCGGGTGCGGAGCCCGTCCACGTCGAGGTCGGAAGGAGGACGATGTCGTTCACACGGTCGAGCCGAGGCGACCACTGCAGTGCCATGGGCATCGCGTCCGGCAACCTGGTGGTCGCCACCGGAACCTTCACGCTCCGGGTCGTGATCCCCGGCCGGTCGGATTGGTCCACCTGCTTCGACCTGGAGGCGTCCGTGGATGGGCAGCGGATCCCGCAGCGGTACCACTGCGGCGAACCGGTCGACGACAGCCCGTCTGCCCAGCGCATGCAGGCCTGGCGGCCCTCCAACCCGCGGATCTCCACTCCTGACCCCGTGCTCTGCGGGGCGATGGAGGCCAGCGCGCGATCTCGATGCACTGCGGATCGAGGACCCCGAGCATTCCGACTGCCCTGTGGACGCCGCGGGGGCACCATGGTTCATGGCGTTGTTCGGGAGGGACTCGCGCCTCACCGGGTGGATGTCGCCGGCGCTTGACCCGAACCTGCGCTGTGCACGCTCCTGACCCTCGCCTGTGTGCAGGGCACGAAGGTCGATCCGCCTACCGGCTGCTACCGCTGCAACTGGAGTCTCTCGCCGGCGCACGCCTCGATATCGGCGTGCGCCCGACGGCGTCAGCGACAAGGGGTTGCCGCCTGGACGGTGATCTCCTAGAGCAGCATCCGGAACAGGTCGAACCCGCGCTCCCAGTGCTCGGTCGACGGGTTCGTGACATGGGGGTCGACGATCCGGAACGACCGGGCCAGCGCGATGCTGATTCCCCCGAAGACCTCGGGGAGCATGTCCTCGGTCTCCTCGCTGAACGTCACGTCGGCGGGGGGCCGGCGCACCGCGCCCCGCAGCAGCTGCCGGATCTCGTCGGCCTCGTCGAGCTTGTCGAACTCGCGCATCCGCTCCTGCAGGCCCTTCGTGATCGGCAGGTCCTGCGGCGCGATGACGTCCCGGCCGTTCCAGCTGGCGGAGTTGCGGCCGGCGATCGCGATGTCGTCGATCTTCTGGTCGACGAACGCCCAGAACCGTCGCAGATCGTCCTTGTCGACGTCGACGCGCCCCGCCGAGCGGAAGAACCGCTTGAACTCCGGTATCCCGGTCACGCCGGTCACGTCCGTCATGCCTTCTCCTCCGAGCCCATTTGTCACCGTGTCGTCGCCAGGTGCTCGTGCACCAGGCGCACTGCCATGGCGCCCTCGCCCACCGACGAGGCAACCCGCTTGATGGATCCGCTCCGGACGTCCCCCGCCGCGAACACGCCGGGCAGGGTGGTCTCGAGGAACGCGGGGGCGCGTCCGTTGGTCTCCTCCGCGGCCCGCGCACGGCCCGCGGCCGATCCGGTCAGGATGTAGCCACCCGAGTCGAGGGCCACCGACTCCGGGAGCCACGACGTGCACGGGTCACCGCCGATGAACACCATGAGGTCACGAGCGGGCAGGCGCTGCCGCTCCCCGGTCGCGGTGTCCTCGACGACCACAGCCTCGAGCCTGCCGTTCTCGCCCTGAAGCTCCCGGACCTCGGTGTGCAGGAGCACCTGGATGCGCGGATCGCGGATGATCCGGTCGGCGAGGTAGCGGGACATCTGCTCGTCGAGCCGGGGCTCCCGGACCACCAGGTGGACTTCAGCGGCGTGGTCGGCGAGGAACACAGCCGCCTGTCCCGCCGAGTTGCCGCCACCGACGACCACCACCGGGTGACCGACGCACTGCTGGGCCTCGATCGGCGTGGCCGCGTAGTAGACGCAGGTGTCCTCGAACTCCTCCATCCGGGGCACCGGAAGCCTGCGGACCCGCACCCCGGTTGCGACGATGACGGAGCGCCCGAGCACCTCACCGCCGTCGGCGAGCCGCAGCGCGTACTCGCCGTCGCGCTGCTCCAGGCCCACGACCTCTGCCGGCACGGTCCGCCTGGCACCGAACTTCTCGGCCTGCAGCGCCGCGCGCTCCGCGAGCTCGCCCCCGGAGATGCCGGCGGGGAAGCCGAGGTAGTTCTCGATCCGCGACGTCCGGGCGGCCTGCCCGCCCGCGGCGATGGCCTCGAGCACCCCGGTGTCGAGCCCCTCCGACGCCCCGTAGACCGCGGCCGCGAGCCCCGCGGGTCCGGCGCCGACGATCACCAGGTCGCAGACCTCCTCCTTCGCGTCGAGCTCCCGCAGCCCGAACATCGCAGCCAGCTCGGCGATGGACGGGTTGCGCAGCAGCCGGTTCTGGTACAGCACGACCGGCGTTTCCTCGGGGCCTACCCCCAGTTCGCGGAGTAGCCGCTCGGCCGACGGATCGGTCTCGAGGTCGACGAACCGGTGCGGGAGGCGGTTGCGGGCGGCGAACTCGCGCAGCTTCCGCGTGCCGGCCGAGTACCGGGACCCGACGATCCGGAACCCGATCCCCTCACCGAGGGCCAGCGAGCGCCGTATCAGGTAGGCACGCAGCACCTGGTCGCCGAAGGCGGGGTCGGCCGCCGCATACGCGCGGAGGCGGTCGGTCGGGATCGCGAGAGCCTCCCCCAGGTCGACGACGACACTGGTGAAGAACGCGACCTGCCCGGTCAGCACACCGAGCTCGCCGAGGAAACGCCCTGATCCGTGCACGCGGGCCACCCGCTGATCGGTGCATCCGAACGCCTCGACCACCGCGACACGGCCGGAGAGAACCACGTAGAAGATGGTCTCCGGCTCGCCCTCCGCGATGAGCACCTCGCCGCGCGACGTGGGCCGACATTCGCCCAGCGTCTCCAGGGACCGGATCCGCGACTCCTCGAGCCGGGGGTACCCCCCGGAGAGGTCGGGGGTCTCGCCGTGCGGCACGTTCGCGAGCAGCTCCTCGACTCCGTGGCTGCCACTTCGGGCGGTGGGCGCCGTCATGCCAACGCCTCGTCGACGTAGCACCACCGCCAGTTCTCGCCCGGCTCGAAGGACCGGATAATCGGGTGGCCCACGAGCCCGGCATGTGCGCGGGCGTGCCGGTTCGGCGACGAGTCGCAGCACCCCACGTGCCCGCAGGTCAGGCACAGCCGCAGGTGTACCCACGGCGATCCGATCCGCAGACAGTCCTCGCAGCCCTCCGGAGTGCGCGGCACGACGTCGTCGCGGACGAAGGTCAGGTGCGGATCCTGTCCGACACGGCCCCAGGCAGCGGTCACAGCGAGCCTCCATCCGACGCCCGCCCGAACAGCAGCGCCAGCCCGATCCCGAGGAGCCAGGAGTCCTTCGCCAGCGCGATGCCGTCCTTGCTCGGGAACGGGGTGCCCGGCCTGCGCACCCCCGGGGTCTTCACGTAGAGCCCGAGCAGCGCTGCGGCGTATGCGGTCAGCCCGGCGCCGGCCAGCCTGCCGGGGACGAACGGCGCCAACAGGATGGTGCCGAGCGCGATTTCACCGGCCGACACCGCTTTGACGAACTGTGCAGGCTCGATCGACGTGACGACCGGATAGGTGCCCGCGGTGAAGTCGTGGAGGTACTTTGCCGTCGCCTCGTCGGCGTCCCACTTGGAGACGCCCGCGTCGAGCATGTAGGCGCCGGTCGGCAGCCGCAGTGGCAGCTGCCAGAGTCTCCCGCGCACGCTCATGATCTGCCGTCCTCCTTCGGCCGCAACGCCTGGTCGAGCCAGGTGCGTAACGCCGGCACCGGCGCGGCGCCGGCCTGGCGGGCGACCACCTCCCCGTCGCGCATGACCAGCAACGTCGGCACCGCGCGCACCTCGAAGCGCTGCGCCAGCCGGGGCGCGGCGTCGATCTCGACCTTCACCAGCTTGATGTCGTCGGCCCGTTCGGTGGCCAGCTGCTCCAGCGCGGGGCTCACCATCCGGCAGGGCCCGCACCACGTTGCCCAGAGGTCCACCACCACCGGGACGGGGGACCGCTCCGCGACCTCGGCGAAGTCGTCGTCGCCCGCGTCGGCGATCCACGGCAGGAGGCTGTGGCAGCTCCCGCATTTCGGCACGCTCTCGGCTACGGCGGGCACCCGGTTGCGCCGCCCGCAGTTCGGGCAGGCGATCACACTCGTCCGCGGGGTTGCCGGCGCACTCACGACTGCGCTCCCGCCATCTGATGGGTGACGACGATCTGGTTTCCCTCGACCTCGACCCGCAGCGTCGAGCCGTCGATCACCCCGTCGCGCAGCAGGGCCCGGGCGATACGGGTCTCCACCTCGCTCGCGATGAACCGCCGCAGTGGCCGGGCTCCGTAGACCGGGTCGTAGCCCTCGCGCGCGACGAAGCGGCGAGCCTCCTCACTGACCTCGAGCGTGATGTTGCGATCCGCGAGCCGGTTGCGCAGCTCGTCGAGCATCAGCTCGACGATGTGCTCGATCTCGCCCAGGGTGAGCGGGGTGAACAGCACCGTGTCGTCGACCCTGTTGAGGAACTCGGGCCGGAAGTGGCTCCGCAGCTCGGCCAGCACGAGATCACGGGCCTCGGGCTTGAGCTGGCCGTCCGGGGTGACGCCGTCCAGCAGGTACTGCGACCCGATGTTCGACGTCATGATGATCACGGTGTTGCGGAAGTTGACGGTGCGGCCCTGCGCATCGGTGAGCCGGCCGTCGTCGAGCACCTGCAGCAACGTGTTGAACACGTCCGCGTGCGCCTTCTCGATCTCGTCGAAGAGCACCACGGCGTACGGACGACGCCGCACGGCCTCGGTGAGCTGCCCGCCCTCCTCGTAGCCGACATACCCCGGCGGAGCACCGACCAGCCGCGACACCGTGTGCCGCTCCTGGTACTCGCTCATGTCGATCCGGACCATGTTGTCCTCGGAGTCGAACAGCGCCTCGGCCAGCGCCTTGGCCAGCTCCGTCTTCCCGACGCCGGTCGGGCCCAGGAAGATGAACGAACCGGTTGGCCGGCGGGGGTCCTTGACCCCGGAACGGGCGCGGATGATCGCGTCCGCGACGGCCTGCACCGCCTCGTCCTGACCGACGACGCGCTGGTGCAGCACCTCATCGAGGCGCAGCAGCTTCTCCCGCTCCCCCTCGGTCAGGCGGGACACCGGGATCCCGGTCCACACCGAGACGATCTCGGCGATCTCCTCGCCCGTGACCACCTCGCGCAGCAGGCGGTGCTCGCCCTGCTTCTCGGTGAGCCGCTGCTCCTCCGCCTCCAGCTTGTGCTCCAGCTCGGCGAGCCTGCCGTAGCGCAGCTCGGCCGCCCGGTTGAGGTCGTAGGACCGCTCCGCCTCCTCGACGTCACGGCGCACCTGCTCGAGCTCCGCGCGCAGCTCCTGCACCCGCTTGATCGCCTGCCGCTCCGCGTCCCACTGGGCGCGCATGGCGTCGGCCTGGCTGCGCAGGTCCACCAGCTCCTTGCGAAGCTGGTCGAGCCGGGCGATCGACGCCGGGTCCTCCTCCTTCGAGAGCGCGGCCTCCTCGATCTCCAGCCGCATCACCTTGCGCGTGATCTCGTCGAGCTCGGCGGGCATCGAGTCGATCTCGGTGCGCAGCCGGGCGCAGGCCTCGTCCACGAGGTCGATGGCCTTGTCGGGCAGGAACCGGTCGGTGAGATAGCGATGGCTCAACGTCGCTGCAGCGATCAGGGCCCCGTCCAGGATCCGGACGCCGTGGAAGACCTCGAGCCGCTCGCGCAGCCCGCGCAGGATCGACACCGTGTCCTCGACGCTCGGCTCGTCGACGGAGACGGGCTGGAAGCGGCGTTCCAGCGCGGCGTCGGACTCGACGCGCTTGCGGTACTCCTGCACCGTCGTCGCGCCGATCATGTGCAGCTCGCCGCGGGCGAGCATCGGCTTGAGCATGTTGCCGGCGTCCATCGCGCCTTCCGCGGCGCCGGCCCCCACCACGTTGTGCAGCTCGTCGACGAACAGCAGGATCCGGCCCTCGGCCCCCTTGACCTCGGCCAGCACGGCCTGCAGCCGCTCCTCGAACTCGCCGCGGTACTTCGCACCGGCCACGAGCAGGCCCATGTCCAGGGCGAAGATCGTCCGGTCGCGCAGGCCCTCTGGCACGTCGCCGTTCACGATGCGCTGAGCCAGGCCCTCGACGATCGCGGTCTTGCCGACGCCGGGGTCGCCGACGAGCACCGGGTTGTTCTTCGTCTTCCGCGACAGGATCTGCACCACGCGGCGGATCTCGGCGTCGCGGCCGATCACCGGGTCCAGCCGGCCCGAACGCGCCGACTCGACGAGGTCGATGCCGTATTTCACGAGCGCCTCGTACGTTCCCTCGGGTGTGGCCGAGGTGACGCGCTGGTTGCCACGCACCCTGGTCAGCGCGGAGAGGAAAGCGTCGCGGGTGACGCCGTGCTTGGCGAGCACCCGCCCCGCCCCGGTCGCGGAACCCTCCTCGGCGAGCGCGACGAGCAGGTGTTCGACCGAAACGTACTCGTCCTTCATCCGGCGGGCCTCGCGCTCGGCGGCGTCGAGCGCCCGGGCCAGCCGCTGGGTGACCGTGACCTGCCCCGGCTGGGTGGCCGGGCCGGTGGTCCGCGGCTTGCGGGAGAGCTCGGCCTCCAGATCCGAGCGCAGGGCCCGCTCGTCTACGCCCATGGCGGCGAGCAGCCGGGGTACAAGCCCGTCGGTCTGGTCGAGCAGCGCGAGCAGCAGGTGCTCGCCGTCGACCTCGGTGTGGCCGGCCCGCGTCGCGAGATCCTGCGCGGCCGAGAGTGCCTGCTGGGACATCTGGGTCAGGCGGTTCAGGTCCATTGCGTGCTCCGCGTCTGGTCGCTGTCGGTGGGCTCGTTGCCTGGAGGCGGGCGCACGGGTTCGGTACGCCCCCGGATGCGCAGCTCGGTCTCCAGTTCGGTGATGCGGTCGAGCAGGTCGACGACGAGTCCGAGCGCCGCGTAGTTGAGTGGCAGCGCGGCCCGCAGCCGCTGCAGCCGGGCGACGGCGGCCACCTGCGACCTGGTGAACCACAGACATCCGTCGGCATCACGCGCGGCCGGCACCAGGCCGAGCGCGACGAACCGCCGGACGAGGTCCGGGTGTAGACCGCAGAGCCGGGCGAACTCCTCCTGGCGCAGCCGGTCGCTTCCTGCTCCCCGGGACCGCGGGTAGCGGACAGGCAAATACGGCACGGTCATCGGCTTCCCCTGCTCCGCTCGGAACCGGGGCGGCGCGGATCGAACGTGGACACCGCGGCCAGCTCGGAGAACAGCTCGCGCTCCCGATCGGTGAGCCGGGACGGCACCATGATCTTGACCTGGGCGTAGAGGTCACCCGGCTTGCCGCGCGGGTCGGGCATGCCCTGTCCGCGAAGGCGCAGCCGCCGGCCGGTGGATGTAGCCGGCGGGACGGTCACCTTGGTCTCACCATCGGGCGTCGTGACCGGGACATCCGCTCCGAGGGCGCCCTCCCACGGCGCCAGCGGCAGGTCGACCACGATGTCCTTGCCCTCGACCCGGAACCGGGGGTGCGGCAGCAGGCGGACCACGAGGTAGAGGTCGCCTGCCGGGCCGCCACCCATCCCGCGGCCGCCCTCGCCGGACAGCCTGATCCGCTTGCCGTCGGTGACACCGGGCGGGATCGTCACCGTGTACGTGCGTGGTCCGTCCGGGCCGTTGAGGGTGATCTGCCTGCGGCCGCCGCGGTAGGCCTCCTCCACGGTGAGCTGAAGCTCCGCCTCCTGGTCGGCGCCCCCCACCGGGCCTGCACGTCCCCGGCCACGGCCGCCGCCGAACATCCCACCAAGGAGGTCCTCGATGTCGACGCCCCCGAAGCCACCGCCGAAGTCCCTTCCGCCGAAATCGGGACCGTCGCCGCCACCTCCCGACCAGGTGTAGCTGCGACCGCCGCCTCCGCCGCCGAAGGGGGACCGGCCCGCGCCGGCACCGACGCGCTCCTCCCAGTCCTCCGGGACCTGTCGGAAGTCCTCGCCGAAGCGGTCGTAGCGCTTGCGCATCTCCGGGTCGGACAGCACCTGGTAGGCCTCGTTGACCTCCTTGAACCGCTCCTCGGCGCCCGGATCCTTGTTGACATCGGGGTGGTTCTGCCGGGCCAGCCGCCGGAACGCCTGTTGCAGCTCCTCGGGGCCCGCGTCACGCGACACCCCGAGCGTCTCGTAGTAGTCGCGGGCCACCGGCTAGTCCCCCGGAGTCTGCGCCACGGTCACTGACGCCGGTCGTAGCTGGCGGCCAGGGCCGCCGTAGCCGGGCCGGACGACCTGGGCCACCGACCCGGGGGCAGTCCCACCGTCCTCGGGCTCGACCACGCCCACCACCTCGTGGCGAGAGGGGTCGAACGGCACTCCGGTCTCGTCCTCGCGGCTGTACCCGAGCCCCGCAAGTACGGCGAGGGCCTGCTCGCGCAGGGTACGGATGCCCTCGATGATCGACCGCGGGTCGGACTCGGCGTGCTGGAGGGCCCGGTCGATGGTGTCGAGCACCGGCAGGAACGCCGAGGCAACGAGCTCACGCTCGGCCTCCCGTTCCCGCCCGAGCTCGCGGGCGTAGCGCTTGCGCAGGTTGTCCAGGTCTGCGACGGCCCGAAGCCAGCGATCCTCCAGCTCGGCCGCGTCCGGCTCAGGCCGGCCCTCCGGCCGATCCTCCGGGGATCGGGTCGGGGTGGCTGATTCCGCGACCCGATCCGTCCCGGTCCGCTCCTCGGGTGCTGCTGTGCCTTCCTGGCCGGCGACGGTGCGTGCGGCGGGCCGGCCGGGCGTCCTGTCCGATGCGTGTTCGGTCATGAGCGCGCCTCAGCCACGGTCGAACTCGGCGTCGATCACGTCATCGTCGGTCTCGCTCGTGGCGCTCTCGCTGCCGCCACCCGGTGCGCCCCCGGGGCCCCCCGCTCCGGCCGACACCGCGCTCAGGCCGGCGAACACCTGCTGGAGCTCGGCGGTCAGCTCGCGAACCCGGTCCAGCGGCGCCTGTTCCTCCACCGCCCGCCGGGCGTCCGCCACGAGCATCTCCGCGCGGGCCCGCTCGTGCGACGGCGCGGCGTCGCCGAGCTCGTCGAGACGGCGCTGCACCTGGTAAGCGACGCTGTCGAGCTCGTTGCGCGCGTCGACCTCCTGGCGCAGCTGCTGGTCCGAGGTCCGGTTGCGTTCGGCCTCCTGCACCATCCGATCCACCTCAGAGGAGTCCAGGTTGGTGCTCTCCGAAATCGTGATGCCCTGTTCCGCGCCGGTGTCCTTGTCCCGAGCGGTGACGTTGAGGATCCCGTTCGCATCGATGTCGTAGACGACCTCGATCTGCGGTTCGCCCCGCGGCGCCGGCCGGATGTCCTGGAGCCTGAACCGGCCCAGCACCCGGTTGTCGGACGCGCGCTCACGCTCGCCCTGCAGCACCACCACGTCGACGGCGGGCTGGTTGTCCGCCGCGGTGGAGAACGTCTCGCTGCGCCGGACCGGGATCGTCGTGTTGCGGTCCACGACCCGGGTCATCACCCCGCCCTGCGTCTCCACACCCAGCGACAGCGGGGTGACGTCGAGCAGCAGGACGTCGGACACGTCGCCCTTCAGCACACCGGCCTGGATCCCCGCACCGACCGCGACGACCTCGTCGGGGTTCACGGTCATGTTCGGTTCCTTGCCACCGGTGAGGCGGCGAACCAGGCCCTGCACCGCCGGGATCCGGGTCGAGCCGCCGACGAGGATCACCTCGTCGACGTCGTCGGGCCCGACCTTGGCGTCCGCCATCGCTTGCTTGACCGGCTCCATCGTGCGTTCCACGAGATCGCGGGTGAGCTCTTCGAACGTCGAGCGCATCAGCGTCATCGTGAGGTGCTTGGGACCGTTCGCGTCGGCGGTGACGAAAGGCAGGTTGACCTGGGTCTGGGTGACCGAGCTCAGCTCGATCTTCGCCCTCTCCGCGGCCTCGTAGAGCCGCTGCAACGCCTGCGGGTCCTTCCGCAGGTCGATGCCGTTCTCCTTCTGGAACTGCTCGGCCAGGTGGTCCACGACGCGCCGGTCGAAGTCGTCGCCGCCGAGGTGCGTGTCACCTGCGGTGGCCCGTACCTCCACCACACCGTCGCCGACATCGAGGATGCTGACGTCGAACGTGCCGCCCCCGAGGTCGAACACCAGCACCGTCTCGTGCTGGCGCTTGTCCAGCCCGTAGGCCAGCGCCGCTGCGGTCGGCTCGTTGATGATCCGAAGGACCTCGAGTCCCGCGATCTTCCCGGCGTCCCGGGTCGCGGTCCGCTGGGCATCGTTGAAGTACGCCGGTACGGTGATCACGGCCTCGGTCACGCGCTCGCCGAGGTGGCGCCCGGCATCGTCGGCGAGCTTGCGCAGGATCAGGGCCGAGATCTCTTCCGGCGCGTACAGCTTGTCGCGAACCTTGATCCGCGCGTTGCCATGCTCGTCCGGCACCACGTCGAAGGTGACCTGCTCGACCTCCTGCTCGACCTCCTCGTACCGGCGGCCGATGAAGCGCTTGACGGAGTAGATCGTTCCCTTGGGGTTGAGGATCGCCTGCCGGCGGGCCAGCTGACCCACCAGCCGCTCACCGCTCTCGGTGAACGCCACCACCGACGGCGTCGTACGCGAGCCTTCGGCGTTGAGGATGACGTCGGCCTCGCCGCCCTCCCAGGCCGCGATCACCGAGTTGGTCGTTCCGAGATCGATACCAGCAGCGCGGGGCATATCAGACCCCCGTCGCAAGCAGTCGGACCGCTTCGTCGGCTACGTCGTCGTCGACGACCACCTCGAAGCGTTGCGGGCGCATCATCACCACGGAGGCGAAGTCGCGGCGGCCGCCCTGCAGGGCATAGATGATGATGCCGACGATCGCGCCGATGACGGCGCCGATGATCAGGCCGTACACGGCCAGCAGCAGGCCCGCGATCAGCGGGTTGACCCAGCTGAAGATCCCGAACAGCCACCCGATAAGTGCGCCGGGAACAGCGCCACTCAGCGCGCCGCGCCACGCGGCCCGCGGGTAGTCCATCTTGCCGGTGACCTGCTCGACGGTCTGTAGGTCCTGACCGATGATCGCCACCCGATCGACCGGGAAGCCCAGATCGGAGAGACGGTCGACCGCCCGTTCGGCGTCCTCGTACCTGGTGAACGATCCGATCGGCCGACGGGGCCGTTGCTCCGGGTCGGCCGGGCTCGCGGGGGACCGTGCGCTGCTGGCTACCCGACCCTGCGGTCCGGCTGCCTGCTTTCCGGTCTCGCGCGGCTCCTCGATCATGACAACCTCCCGATCAGACGGTGGTCCGGTCGGCCGCCGAAGCGGTCTCCGACCCGGTAGTTGCGCTGGACGCGGTGCCGTGCTGGGGCGCACCCTCGGACGTGTCGGCGGTACCGAGCTGCACCCGGCGCGGCTCGCTCGCCTCGCTGACGGGGATTCTCAGGGTCAGCACGCCGTCACGGGTGTCCCCGGACATGCGGTCTGAATCGAGGTTGTCCCCGAGGAACAGCTGGCGGCTGAACTCGCCGTAGGGCCGCTCGTCGATGATGACCTCGTCGCCCTCCTGGTGCGCGGGCGCGCGGCGGGCCCGCACGCTGACCACATTGCGCTCGACCGTCACGTCGATGTCTTCAGGATCGACGCCGGGCACATCGATAAAAACAAGGAATTCGGCGCCCCGACGCAGCGCGGCCATGGGCATGCTGCGTGTTGCACGGGCACCGACGGAAAAGGCCTGATCGGCCAGCCGTTCCAATTCACGGAACGGATCGAATCGCATCAGAGTCACAGAGTTCCTCCTGCCGGGTCGGGCCAACCGAGCTTCGCCAACCGTCGCACCGCTCCGGGCGCGCGGCATCGGTCCGCCGGATGCAACCTCGGTCGGGGTACTCGGCCCACCAGGTCCATCAACCCCCCGCGACCTGCGCCATCCCGGGGCACCGCTCACCCCTTGTCGATTGCCTGCGACCGTGTGCACGGCGACCTGGGGCGGGCGCCCCGCAACCGGTGACACACATCGCCGCCGCGGAAATTCATGCCCGAGGGACCAGACGCTTTTCCGGTACACCCGGGTCCGCCGGGTCGACCGGTTCAGCTGGCCTTCGACCCCTCGGGGCCAGACGCATAAACTGGTGGCTCGGCATTGTTCGTCCGAACCGAATACCGCCGAGTATCGGAGAGATGATGATCCTGGTGACGGGGGCGACGGGCCAGGTGGGCCTGCGCCTGGTCGAGGAGCTGAACGATGCGCGCGTCGACGTGACGGCCATGGTCCGCGCCGAGGCGAAGGCCATGGACCTGCCGCCCTCGGTGGACCACGTGGTGGCCACGCTCGACGATCCGCCTCCTGCGGACGTGCTGCGGGAGTTCGACCGCGTCTTCCTCATGGGCCCCTCGCGCGCGGAGCAGCCCGAACTGGAGGTGGGGTTCGTGGACGCCCTCGTCACCGCCGGGAACCGGCCACGCGTCGTCAAGCTCGCCGCCGACGGGTTCCACGAGCCGGACTGCGCTGTGCGCTTCATGCGCAGCCACCGTCAGATCGCCATGCATCTCGAGCGGACCGGCCTCCCCATCACCACTTGACGCCGAACCTGTACATGGAGAACCTGCTCTCGGCGATGGACACGATCCGGGAGCGGGGTCTGATCCTCGCGCCGGCCGGAGGCGGCCGCGTCGGGTTCGTGGCGGTCAGCGACGTCGCGGCGGTGGCCGCGCGGGCCCTCACAGAGGGCGACCCGCCGGACATCCAGGTGATCACGGGGCCGGAGGCGCTCGACTACGCCGATGTCGCCGCTCGGGTCTCCGCCGTCTTCGCCCGCCAGGTCGACTACGCCGACATCCCGGCCGAGGAGGCCCGGTCGATGATGCTTGACGACGGCGTTCTGCTGACCTGCGACGGGCGCAAGGACGTCCGATCAGGACGGCTGCGCCAGATTGGTCACGAGGTTGACGGCCACAGCGAGGATGCCCGTGCCGAAGCAGTAGGAGAGCAGGGCGTGACCGAGGGCGATCCTGCGGACGTGGCCGGTCGTCGTACTGTCGTCTCGGTGTCGGACGGACACCACGCTGATGCAACGGCGCCAGCTCAGCTGCCACGAGAACGCCTGCGACGAAACCCCTGCGGCGAGGGAGAGCAGCACCCAGGCTGCTCCGCGACGGGATCCCGGACGACGTCCGGCTGGTCGGGATCTCGGTGCGCGAGCACGGTCGGGCCACGGAGCTCTCGACGAGGACGGCTGCTGCGACCTGCTCGCCGTGGTGTCGGACTTCCTGGTGCACCGGCCTGGTGCACCGGCTCGATCGGGAGAGCGGAGTGGCCTGATGCCACCGCTGCCGGGGCCTGACCACCCCACCGAGATCACCCTGCCGCGACGCTGGCGGCCACCGATCGAGGACGTGCGGTACTGGCGGGAGCACGTGGAGCCGCTCGTCGACGGCCGGCGCGTGCACTGGGTCGGCACCGTGGGTGAAGCGGTGTGTGACCAGCTGGTCGCCACCGCAGATGCGGCTCTGGCACCCATCAGCTGGGACGAGCCGGGGGCACAGGCGTTGTCGAAGCCCTCGCGCTGGATACCCCCCGTCGTCGGTTACCGGCGCGGCTGCCTACCCGAACTCGTGGCACGGACGCACCGGGTTGACGGTCGACTGCGGCGACGAGAATGCCCTCGCGTCCGCCGTCTGTGGCGGTACGCCTGGATCCGAGGGAGTGCTGCCGCGTGGCCGCGACCCGGTTCACGCCCGCACGGATGGCAGGCCGCTACATGCAGCTCTACACGGAGGTGCTGGCCCGCCGCAACCGGGTCGGACTCCGGACGGGGTGTAGGTCAGCTCGAATGATCCATCCCGATCATTGCGCGGTCGCCCTCGGTGGCACGATTCCCCCTTCGCCCTGAGTCCGTGGGGAGACACTCCTCGCCGGATTGGATTTTTCCGACCTCGGCTGCAACCTCCGGCGAGTAGCGTCCCGTGCGTGCCCTTCGGAGTGCCGTCGCTGTATCGAGGTGCTAGATGGACGGTCAAACGCTGATCGACTCGACGCGGGAGCAATTGTCCAAGCTCTCGAGCATTTTCGCGATGTCGATGGTGATGTTCGACCGTACTGACGAGACGGAGATCATCCAGTTCGCGGCCGATTCGGTCGCTGCCTTGGGCGCGGCCCGTACCGAGGGCGCCTATCTGCTCCGCGACGATCTGACGCGTGTCGGCGACGGCAGCACCGAGCTGCAATCGCGGCTCCGCTCCCTGTCGGGGTCGGACGGCCCGGTTCAGGTCGCAGGCGCCCCTTGGGCCTGGGCCTTCGCGTTGCGGGCCGTCGGCGGCCATGCCGGCTACCTCGTCGTCACCGCGGACGCCGAGCCGGCCGCCGAGGAGCAGTACCTTCTCGGGACGCTCGCCCAGCAGGCCGGTGCCGCTCTGAACAGCGCCCGGCTCAGCCGGCACGAACGGAGGACCACGGCCGAACTGCGAAGCCTCAACGACCGGCTCAGGGTGCTGAACGAGCAGCTGACCACCGCTGTCTCCGGCCTCGAGCGACGACGTCTCGCCTACGAGCGAATCACTGCCGTGGCTGCCTCCGGCGCGGGCGAGGCGGGAATCTGCAGCACGCTGCACGACCTGACCGGACTGCCGGTCGCGATTGAGGACAATTTCGGCAACCTGATGGAGTGGTGCGGTCCGGGCCGGCCGACGCCCTATCCGCGAACGTCGCCACGCCGTCGGTCCGAGCTGCTGACGGCCGCCCGGCGTAGTGGACGTCCGATCCGCCAGCGCGACCGGCTCATCGCGCTGGCCCAGCCCCGCAACGAGGTGCTCGGCGTACTCGTGCTGATCGACCCGGATCACCGGGCCGAGGAACACGATCTCTTCGCCCTCGAACACGCGTCGGTCGTCCTTGCTACGGAACTCGCTCATCGCCGCGCTATGGCCGAAACCGAGCTGCGCCTTCGTGGCGACCTCGTCCATGATCTGCTCACCGGCACCGACGACGAGAGCGCCCGGTTCCGCTCCAGCGCGCTGGGGCACGACCTGTCCCCACCACATCGCGTACTGATCATCCAGTGGCCGGGCGCCACGAGCAGTGAGGTGGTGGCTCGCACGGTCGAGCGCGTGGCGGCCACGATGCTGGAAAACGGCGTGCTGCTGAGCCAGCGGGGCGGCGCGGTGGTCGTACTCACCCCGAGCCCGGGATGGGACGGCATGCGACGGTGGCAGGAAATGTACCGCTCGATGAGGACGAGGCTTCAGAACGAGGACGGTGCAATCGGTGTGGGCGGGGCGGCCGACGTGCCGTCCAAGCTCCCTAGATCCTACTCCGAGGCTACCCGAGCCCTTCGCATCCGGCAGCAGTCGATGGAGCCCAACGGCATCACCGTCTTCGACAACCTCGGCATCTACCGTCTCCTGGCCACCGGCGACGGCGAACACGACCGCGAGCTCCGCGAGTTCGTCCGCGAATGGCTCGGCGCGTTGGTCGACTACGACGCGGCCAACCGCTCCGACCTCGTCACCACGCTGTGGCAGTACTACGAATGCGGCGGGAACTACGACGCGACGGCTCGCGCACTCACGATCCACCGGAGCACATTGCGGTATCGGCTCAGGCGGATCCGCGAGCTCACCGGCCGCGAGCTCCGTGACGTGGAGACGCGGCTGAACCTGCATGTCGCCACGAGGGCATGGCAGATCCTCCGAGGGTCGGAATGAACTGCACCTCATGAGGTATGCACAGCACGCCATCTACACAGTAGGCCGCGCAGCTCTTCACGCCCTGGTCCCGATCCTTCGTGCTCGCCACGAACGAGACGATGCGCACTGGTCCGCGGCGAACGCTGCTTCACCCGCTCTTCGCCTGACCGGAGCTCCGCATGCGCTGAACGTCCCGCATCCTGCACGTCGTGGCCGCGGCCGGGCTGCTCACCGCCGCACTCACCAGTTGTGGACTCGCCGGTGGCGGTGCCGGTAGCGGTGCGGATGACCGTGACCGCACCAACACGGTGATCGCCACCGACACCTACTACGCGAGCACAGCGACGTCGGCCGTCCGGCCGACACTGATTGCGCCGACGCGGTCATGTCCAGGTTGACGTGTGCTGGAGAACTCCGACAAGGTCGCCGTCAGCTCAGTCACACATCGCGTCATAAGCGATCAAAGAATCGAGCACTGCTCCACGCGCCGAGGGCAGGTCGCTGGAGAGCATCGCCACCCCCGCTCACCGCTGAGGAGGCCGACGCCGACCCCCAGCAGCAGGGCGCCATCCAGCTGCCCGTGAGCCCGCCCGCACGACCGAGGAGGAGCGTCGGGCGGCGCCCGAGCGGGAACATGCGGACCTCGCGGCGCGCCGCCGAGCGGGCGTCGGATGAGCGGCACCGGTTGCGCGTGGTCTGGCCCGGCCCCGGTTTCTCGTTCTACTCACCCGGCCAGATCGGCACCGCGGGCACGACGAGCCGCTGGCAGCGGCGTCGGACGGAGCGATGGACCGGGAGATCGCCGCGATCGAGGGGGCAGTCGAAGGGCTGGTCTCGACTCGGCGCGGGGCGCTGGCCGGTTATGCCGGCGGGCGTTTCTGGGTCCCGGCCGCTTCCGCCGGGCGTTGCGACACGCGTTGGATGAGGGTCGCGTGCAGCGGCTGTCACGCGACAGCTACGGCCCGCCCCAGGGTCGCGGCACCACTCGACGCCCGACGCCGGCCGACGGGGGGACGCCGCCGGCGGCGCTACCAAATAGATGCCGCATCCGGCCACCGATGCTTGCGGCGGTGGCCGGACGCGGGTGGCCGTCAGGGTTTGAGGACGACCTTCTCGCAGTTGTCCTGCTTGTTCTTGAAGATCTCGAAGCCGCGTTCCGCCTCGTCCAGCGCCAAGGTGTGGGTGATGATCCGGGTCGGATCGATCTCTCCGCGCTCGATGCGCTGCAGCAGCGGCTTCATGTAGCGCTGCACGTGGCACTGCCCGGTCCGCAGGGTCAGCGACCGGTTCATCCACGCGCCGGCGGGGAACTTGTCCAGCAGGCCGCCGTACACGCCGATCACCGAGACCACGCCGCCGCTGCGGCACGACAGGATTGCCTGGCGCAGCGCGTGCGGGCGTTCGGTCTCCGACCGTAGGGCCTGCTTGACCCGGTCATACGCGGCGATGTGCGCGCTGCCGTGGGTGGCTTCCAGGCCGACCGCGTCGATGCACTTGTCCGGCCCGCGCCCGCCAGTCAGTTCCAGCAAGACGGATCGCACGTCGACCTCGTCGAAATTCACCGGCGTGTGACCCGCCCGTTCCGCCATCTGCAGCCGGTAGGGCTCCTTGTCGATGGCGATGACTTTCGCGGCGCCGAGGACCCGGGCGCTGTCCATGGCGAACTGGCCGACCGGGCCGGCGCCCCAGACCGCCACCACGTCGCTTGGCTGGATGTCGCACATCTCGGCACCCATGTAGCCGGTGGGCAGGATGTCGGAGAGGAACAGCACCTGCTCGTCGGTCAGCTCGGACTCGATCTTCAACGGACCGACGTCGGCGAACGGCACCCGCGCGTACTGTGCCTGACCGCCCGCGAAGCCGCCGGTCAGATGTGAGTAGCCGAAGAGCCCGGCGACCGGGTGTCCGAACATCTTCTCCGCGATCCCGGCGTTGGGGTTGGAGTTCTCGCAGCAGGAGTACAGCTCGGCGGCGCAGGCGCCGCACGCGCCGCAGGCGATCGGGAACGGCACGACTACCCGGTCCCCGATGCGCAAACGATCCGGATCGACGCCCGGGCCGACCTCGATCACCTCGCCCATGAATTCGTGACCCATGACGTCGCCGTCCTGCATCGTGGGCACGTACCCGTCGACCAGGTGCAGGTCCGAGCCGCAGATCGCGGTGGAGGTGATCCGTACGATGGCATCGCGCATGTTCAGGATCTTCGGGTCCGGCACGTCACGGACCTCGACCTTGTTGCGGCCCGCCCAGGTGTTCGCCCTCATGCGTCTGCTCCCTTCTCGACCTCGACGTCCGACAGCGGTTGCGCCGGACGCTGCGGGAACTCCTTCCGCGCCCGCTTGCCCCACGGGGCGCCGTCGGACCGCACCACCTCGCCGGTCTCCAGCACCTGCTTGAGCCGACGCAGGTCGTCGTCGAGCTGCTGGTGCGGTTCCTCGCCGAAGTACTTGGCGACCGTCTTGCCGACCGTGCCGCCCGGAATGTCGTACGCCAGCACGACGTGTACCTCGGTGCTCACACCGTCCGGGGCGGGCACGAACCGGACGGTACCGGTGTTCGGCACGTCGACGTTCCCGGTCGACCGCCACGCGATCTTCTCGGTGGGCGCCTCATCGATGATCTCCGCGTCCCACTCGACGTCTTTGCCGAACGGGGCGCCGGCGACCCAGTGGCTCGTCCGGTCACCGGTGGCGCGGACCTCCTCGAGATGCGCCATGAACGTCGGGAGGTTCTCCAGATTGCGCCAGAACGCAAAGACCTCCGGCGCGGATTTGCGGATGGTAGTCGTGGCCGTCAGTTCCATGGATCCTCCTTTGCGTGGGTCCCGCACCGCTGGCACGGAGCCGTTCTCCTTGGTTCGGGTGGCCTGCGCGGCGGTCAGCAGGTCCAGCACAGTGATCCCGACGACGGCGCAGCACGAGCCGCCGGCTGCGCCCGCCACGGTGGGCGACGGCCTGCCGAGCGAGGTCAGGTCCATCGCGTCGTCCACGACCCGGCTCCACGCCCAGGCGCCCTTCCGCCGACTCGTCGGGAGCCCGGTCGCCTGTATCCCGCGTCCCGACGATCGGCACCACCGCCCGGAACCTCCGGGAGTCGTCCACGCCGCTGATCCGGCGCACCGTGTCCGGCGCCCCCCAGCCCCGCCGCTGCACCTCGTCCTGACTTGCTCTCACCGCCTCTCGGCTTGCCGGTCGAGTCGTCGGCAGCTGCGTATCCGATCGCACCCTGTCGAACGTCCGGTGCACTGCGCCGTGGCGCGCCTGCGTGAACCGGCTACCCACTGGCAATCCGCCTAACCCGCCAAGCGATCACTGCGGTTGCGATGACGCGGCCGATCCGGGCCGCTGCGTAACGGCGTCCGGACGGCACCAAGCCGACCTCTCGATGTTGACCGGAGGAGCATCCCGGGTAGGTTGGCCGGAGGAGCATCCCGGGTAGACCGAGGCATGTGTGCGCCTGGACCGAGGAACGCCGCGCGCGGCGATTGTGCCCGGCTACCGGTGATGAGCTCGGATGACCACAGTGAACAGCACCGCCCGGAGATCGTCGTCGGGCTGGTGGCGACCCCGCCGGACCACCCGGCCCAGGTCGCCGCGCGGCTCGCCGCCGAACTGGCCGACCGGCTCGCCGAACAGGTGAACGCCGACGTGCGATGGACCGTCCAGCAAGGCTGGGGTGACGTGTCGCCGCGCCGCGACGGCGGCGCTGAGGCGCTGCTGGACGATCTTGCCCGCCGGCGCGCCGACGAGAACTGGGACGTCGCGGTCTGCCTGACCGACCTGCCACTGCACACCGACCGGATGCCGCTGGTCGCGCAGACCTCCGCCCAGCGCCGAGTCGCGGTGGTGTCTCTGCCTGCGCTGGGGCTGCGCCAGCTACGAGCCGTCCGCACAGTCGTTCCTGATCTTGTAGGCCGGCTGCTCACTGACGCTTCTGACCAGCGGGTGCCCCCGGCTGATTGGGAACCAGCCGGGTTGACAAGCCGGGTCCCCGCCATCGGCCGGATGGTCGGCGAGGGCCACACCGGGGAATTGCGCTACGTCGCCTCGCGGCTGATCGGCCGGGTGCGGCTGCTGACCGGAATGGTCCGTGCCAACCGTCCGGGACGCGCGCTGCTGGGCCTGTCCAAGCTGCTGGTCGGCGTGCTCGGCACGGCCGCGTTCTCGCTCACCACCTCCACCATATGGCAGGTGGGCGATGCGCTCGGCGGACTCCGCCTCGCCGTGATCATGCTGCTCGGGTTGACTGCGCTGGTGGCCTGGCTGATCGTCGCGCACGATCTGTGGGAGAAACCGGACAGGGAGACACCGGCCGAGCTGGCCCGGATGTTCAACGTAGGCACGATCCTCACCCTCACCCTGGCCACGGCGGTGTCCTATGTGGTGCTGTTCGCCGGGACGCTGCTCGCCGCAGCGCTGCTGATCGACACATCCGTGCTGGAACAGACCCTGAAGCGGCCGGTCGATGTCACCGACTACCTGACACTCGCGTGGATCATCAGCTCGCTGGCCACCGTCGGGGGAGCGATCGGCTCCGGGCTGGAGGACGAGGAGACGGTTCGGGCCGCTGCCTACGGCTACCACCCCGAACCCGGCGGCTGGAAGGACCAGAAAGACCGGTAATCCGACCGCAGGGTAGGCGCACCCCCTGAGCCACGACCGAACCGCTGGCCGGCGCCACCAACCCGCGTGCCAGGATGCTCCGCTCGCATGCCGGCTCTTCCTCCGGTCGCCCGCTCCAGACGGGCGGGTCTCGTCGTGGAACCTGCGTGACCGTCGCCGTCGACAGCCGCGCACCGGGCATCGGGAAAACGCACGCCTCGGGACGCACCCTCGTGTGGTTCGCCGGCCACCTGTTGTAGGCCCACCGCCGGGCGACCAGCACCGACTGAGTCTCTGCCCGCGCGGATCGTCGAGGAGAACGCGTGACCGCTCGTTACCCGCTGGTGTCGGTGCCGTGCAATCACTGCCCTGCCACCCGGCGCCTCGGCGCCGTCTACCACCAGCGCGGATGCCCCGCCGACAGCGCGAACCTCGCCTTCTTCGTGCACCCGGACCTGATGGAGCTCGACCTGCACCTCGCCGACTTCTACCCCGGGGTGTAGCCGGAGCCCGGCCCTTTCGTGGTCCGGGCTCCTGCCAGGTCGGCAGCTGGAGGGGTGTGGAGCGCGATGCCGCCATCAGACGTCGATCCGGCCTCATCACGCAGTGCGTGGTCCAGCCAGCTGCGCAGGGCCGGCGCCTGTATCTCGCCGTAGCGCCGGGCCACCACCTCGCCTCTGCGCAGCACCATCAGCGTCGGGATGCCGCACACGTGGAAGCGCCGTGATGTCCGGGGCGCGGCCACAACCTCCACCTCCACCACCTTGATCTCCCCGGCCCGTTCGGCACCCAGCCGTTGCACGACCGGTCGCACCATGCAGCTGAGCCCGCACCAGCTCGCCCACAGGTCCACGAGCACCGGCATCGACACCTGCTCCGCCACGTCGGTGAACTCGTCGTCGCCGGCACCGGCGATCCACGGCAGGGCCTGGTGGCACTTCCCGCATCTCGGGACACCCGTGGCGACGGCGGCCACCCGGTTGCGCTGCCCGCAGTGCCGGCAGGTGACGATGCGCCCGCCGTGCGCGCCTCCCGCGTCGTCGTCGAGGTGGAGCGCCGTGACCAGCCACTGGAAGGCGTCCTGCAGGCGCACCAGCCAGGGATCGTGGGACACGTCGAGGGCCTCATGGTCGTCCCGAGCCATCGGCTGATCCTCCCCACAGGTTCTACGCAGCGACGGTCGCATCACCGGGGCACGTCGTGCACCGGTCCGCAGGCTGCAATCTCGTCCTCCGTTCTCGTCCCGGCAGGTCCGTCCCGGAGGTCACCTGTGAGACCTCTCCGCCGAGAACCCGGCTCACCCCGGCTGGCTCCGCCGGGTGTATTGCGGGCTGGTTTCTGGTCCCGTCAGGCCGACGAGCGGGGTGGCCCGGCTCCGGGAAGGTCGCGGTGCCGGCGCACCGGGCGCCGCGGCGACCACAACGGCCGCAGACGGAACGGGGAGCGACTCATGGGCTCAGAGCTGCAGGGCAAGACGATCGCCATTCTGGCGACCGACGGGGTCGAGCGCGTGGAGCTCGAACAGCCACGGGGAGCCCTCTACGGCGCAGGTGCGCGGAGCGACCTGCTCTCGATACACCCGGGCGAGATCCAGGCCCGCCAGTTCGACATGGTGTCCGCCGGGACGTTCCCGGTGGACAGGCAGGTCTCCGACGCAAACGTCGACGACTACGAGGCCCTGCTCCTCCCGGGCGGGACCGTGAACCCGGACCAGCTGCGCATGAACGCCGACGCCGTCGAGTTCGTCAAGGCATTCATCGCCACGGGCAAGCCGGTGGCTGCGATCTGCCACGGCCCCTGGACGCTGGTGGAGGCCGATGTCGTCCGCGGGCGCCGGATCACCTCGTGGCCGAGCGTGCGAACCGACCTGCGCAATGCCGGCGCCGAGGTCGTCGACGAGGAGGTGGTGATCGACGGGCAGTTCACCACCAGTCGGTCGCCGGCCGACCTTCCGGCGTTCTGCCGTGCGATCGTCGAACAGTTCGCCGGCGCGCCGGTGTCGCGCTGACGTCACTCCGGCCAACCGCCACCCTCCCGGTGCGTCAGCCGGCCGGGAGGGGCGGCAATGGGAAGCGGAGCGTCGCGGCGCTCAGATGATCGCGCAGCCGCGTCTCCGTCATCACATGCTCGACGCTCCCGCCCTCGTCGATGACTGCTTGTACGAGTTCGTCGATGACATCCGGAGTCCTGCGCAGCGGGTTTCCGCAGATCGGGCACCGGTCGCCCGCGGTCGCCATCCAGCCGTCGTCGGCACAGACCACGCCTGGCCACATGACCTCGTCGTGGACCAGGAGCAGATCGACCGCGGCAGTGGCGCCGGCCCACAAGCAGTCGTCGAGACCGACGGCGGCGAGCCCACCAGCGGCATGCTTCTCCAGGGCCTCCGCCACCAGCCGCTCCTCCTCCGCCCGCTCGTACCGGTCGACGACCTCCTGCGCGCGGTCCCGGATCGCCCCGAGGTCCTCCTCGCGAGGGTGCACCGGGAACGTCCCGGCGACGCGGTCACGTACCTCTCGCGGCAGGTGGTCCAGGAGCTCCGGTATCTCGTGCTCGTGGCCGCTGATGGCGACGATGTCGAACTGGCGCCGGCGGAGATCCTCGGCCAGCCGCTGCGCGACGGCGCGGTAGTGCCGCTTCGCCAGCAGCTCGGCCTTATTCCGCGTGGCGACCTCGCGCATCCCGTACGCATAGTCGGGCTTGCGCAGCGCCCGGTCCCGCGGCTTGCCGCGCTCGACCATCTCGTCCTGATAGAGGTCCCAGAAGCGGGCATGCGCGCGGTCGACCACCACGACCCGGCAGCGGTGGTACTCGTCGAGCACCGCCACCAGCGGACGGACCCACGGCGTCGCGTCGACCACGAGGCTGTAGCGAACCGGGCGCGGCAGCTCGACGACCTCGAACAACCCCCGCCCGGAGCACGAGAAGAACGCGACGGCCTGCGGGCGGACGTGCTCCTCCGTCACGGCCTCCACGATGCGTTCCACGTCCCCGCGCAGGGACAACCGGGCCTCCCGGTCCAGGTCGGGGTCCTTGGTGAGCAGGCGGGTTTCATGGAGCACCCCGTCCACAGCGCTCGGAAAGGCGCGGCGGTCGTCGGGGTCGACGTTGACATATACCGACAGCACCAGCAGACCGTCGCCGTCCATGCCCAGGATGCGGTCGACCGTCTCGACCTCGACCATCGCCGTCCTCCTCAAGAGACCGGAAGCTCGCCGAGCGTGACCGTGATCGTGAACGGTTCTGCCGCCGGCGGCCGTGTCCCCGTAAGCCGAACGGCGTCGCCCGGACGACGTGAGGCAATCTGCGTCTGCAGGTCCTGCGCGGTCCGGACCTCCTCGCCCCCTAATCGGGTGATGAGGTCGCCGACACGCACGCCGGCCGTCGCGGCGGGCCCGTTCGGATCGAGGGCGGCGACGCCGACCCCGATCGGCTGCCCCTGGTCGTTCGTGACGGTCAGCCCGGTGATCCCGAGGGCCGCGCGTCCAGAGTTGATCACGCGCCCGTGGTCGATGATCTGCTGGGCGAGGTCGCTCGCGATGTCGCCGGGGATCGCGAACCCGATCCCGGCTGCCACCCCGCCGATGCCCTGGTTCACGGCGGCGACCGAGGGGATGCCGACGACCTTGCGGTCCAGGCTGACGAGCGCGCCACCGCTGTTGCCGGGGTTGATCGGGGCACTCGTCTGGATCGTCTGACGGAGCACGGTTCCGGGGAAGCCAATCTGCGGCTCCGGCGGCTCCGAGACGGTCCGGCCCAGCGCCGAGACGACGCCCTGCGTCACGCTGCTCTCCAACCCGAGCGGGCTGCCCATCGCCATGACGATGTCGCCCACCTGCAGGTCACGAGCGGCGCCGAACTGCGCGGGCACCAGGCCGCCGGTGTCCTGCACCTTGATCACCGCGATGTCCTCGATCGGCCAGGAGTACACGAGCGTCGCCGTCCGCACGGCGCTGCTGTTCGCGAACCTGACCTCGAACGCCTTCCCCGAACCGACGACATGCGCGTTGGTCACGATGTGCCCGTCGCGGTCGAAGACGACGCCGGACCCCACCGATCCCGGCTGGCTGATCTCCACGACCGAGGGCAGGACGGCCTGAACGACCCCGGCGAACTCCTCCGACAACCCCTCCGCGATCCGCGGGGCGGGCGCGGTGTCGTCGCGGCCGGCGCACCCGGCCAGGGCGGCCGTGGCCGTCAGGAGCAGCGTGAGGACGAGAGCCCACGCTGAGCGCGCACCCGCATCCGCACGGCGAACAGGTCGCATCGGTCCGCCTCCTCGGTCTCGGGACGAGTGTCGGCTCCCGCTCGTCGGCAGCACGGACGTTGCCAGCACCAGCAGGGCGTAGTGCACAGCCCAGCAGGACGAACTGCGGGCATGCGGCCGTCCCGGCAGGGCAGCACGGGACGCTCCACCGTCGGCGCCGGTCGGAGGAGTACGGCGACGAACGCGGCCGGCTCCCGCAGGACGATCGAGTGTCGCGCCATCTGAACCAGCGCGGGATCAGCGAATGGCGGTTCGCCGCGACGAAAGGCCCCTCCTCGGTCGTCGCCATATGCAAACGCCACGACGACCAGCAGCACACGGGCGGTGGCAGCGACGGCACAGCACGTTGACCTGGTCCGGAGGCCTCCCCGTGTTCAAGCCGCCACGCCGTCAACAACCCTGCTGGGCATTACAGCTGATATGGGCGCACCTCTGTCAAGTGGTCGTGGTTGAGCGGCCCGCGATAGGAGATATCGGGGCTGGTGCGGGTGTGGGGCCGGCGAAGGGAGGTGGCGGAGAGGCTGTCGTGGGTCGACGCGCGGTCAGGCTGATATCCAAAGTCTTCGAGCACAAGCACTGCGAGGACGGCTGGGGCCGCCGGATCCCGCAGTCGTCGCAGGTCGCCGAGCAGTCGGGCAACGATGCCGGACGACGACACCCACGTGACCGCGGCCAGCGCGAGGACCCCGACGGAGTCGTGGCCGAGGAGCAGCCCGGCGATCGCGCCGGGGGTGGCGTTGAGAACGGCGTCGACCGGGAAGGATGGAAGATCGCGCCGCAAGCTCTCGGCGAATTCGTCACTCGTGAACTCCAACCAGAGCATGCCAGCGCGCGGCGGGTTGGGCCGCGATCGTAGCGTCCTGCCGGTCTGATTCCGCCGAAGGTGCGGCATCACATGGATACGTTGGTACTTCCGCGGGGGAGCCTCGCCAACGGTGTACCACGCGGCCTCGCTCGCAGCGCCCAGCATGTTTGCCGCAGAGACGATGGCCTGCATCGGGCTGATCCAGTATTTCGGCAGGTATGACCTTTACCGCACGTGGCGCAGCGCGGCTACCAAGGGGACGGCGTCGACTCGCCGACCGGGCTTTGCGGTGCTTCTACAAATCCGGAGGCTGAGAAGGCGGCGAGGATCTCTGCGGGTGTGTCGTCGGGTAGCGCGATAGCGCAGTATCGGCGGGCGCGGGTCAGTGCTACGTAGAGGATACGCAGTTCCTCCTCGTCGCGAGTTTCGACTAGTCGGCCCATGAGGGGAGATGCCCAAAGCTGGGCCTCACTCTGCCGATTTCCGCGGGTGGGGGGAGCGGCGACGAGAAGTACAGCGTCGCAGCTTTCGCCTTTGAGGTTGTGCACTGACCGTGCTGAGAGTGGGGATGGTATCGACGTGAACGCTGCCGCTGCAGTTATGGTCTCCTGACCAGTAGCCGAACGAAGGACATGCCCAGGGGCACGGTGCGGGACGTGAGTCCGCTTCGACCGTGACGTCGTGAACCGGGCGGATCCGCTGCAAGGCCTGCGGCCCCGTCACGGTCTGCTCACCGAGATGCAGCGGCACGCGCTGCATCAGCTGCGCGTCGCCGACGACGGCCTCGCCGAACCCGTCTTGCGGGCGCTCTACCAGATCGTCGTCGTCGGCTATGAATACACCGAGGCCACCCTCGACCTCAGCGGCGAGACCGCGATCGAACTCCAACGACAGGGACTCGTCCAGCGAGGCCCGTCTAACGGCGCCCTCGACCCGACCGACGACGTCCGGTTCTCCCTGCTCCTCGACCCCGCCGCCAGCACCGCTATTTCACCTGCGTCGACTGACAAAACGCCTGCGCAATCCACTGAAAACGCAACAGCCGACACGCCGACATGCGATCGCGCTTCCGCGACGGAGATCAGGTCGACGTGATGGGGGAGTCGGTAACAGGGCCGAGTCGGCGTCCGCGAGCGGACGGCGGCCGTCCGCACTCAGTTCGGGTGTCGTTCTCCGAGATGGAGATGGCCATGGTGCGGTCGGCTGCCGCGCGGGCTGGTGTGGCGGATGCGTCCTGGCTCGGCGAGGTGGGCGTTCGTGCGGCGGAGTCGACCCCGGCGCCGGTGGCGGCGTGGGGTCCGGTCATGCAGCAGCTGATGGTCTTTCAGGCGCGGCTGGCGGACGTGCGCCGGATCCTGCGGAACGTCGGGGGCAACCTCAATGACGTTGCCAAGCACGCGAACTCGACGGGCGAGGTCCTCAAGGAGACGCATGCGGTCGAGGCCCTTGTCGCGCGTGTCGTCCAGCGTGTCGATCAGGAGGTTGCGCACATCGGCGAGCTCACCGCACGCGCCCGGCGCGAGCAGTTGCGGTCGCGTCCGTGATCGCGAAGATCTCCCGGGGTTGGCGGGTCGCCGGGTTGGTCCACTACTTGATGGGACCGGGGCGCTTCAACGAGCACATCAACCAGCACGTCGTTGCGTCCTGGGACGGTGCTCCGGAGCTGCACCAGCCGGAGCTGATCGGCGACGGGAATTTCGATGTCGAGGAACTCGCGACCGACTTGGCCGACCCCGCCGTCGCGGCGGGCATCCCGCAAACCGAGCCCATCAGGCTAGACGGTGGGAAGGCCCCCCGCGGACCGGTCTGGCATTGCTCGCTGCGCAACTCGGCGGGCGACCGTGTCCTTATCGATGCGGAGTGGGCGGAGATCGCGACCGATCTGATGGACAGGACAGGGATCGCTCCGCGGGATGATCTCGGCGCCTGTCGGTGGGTGGCGATTCGACATACGGATTCCCACGTGCACATCGCCGCGGTGTTGGTGCGACAGGACAACGGTCGTCGGGTGCACCCGTACAAGGACTACCCGAAGGCGCGGGAGGTTTGCCGGGACGCGGAGGCGCGGTTGGGTCTTACCGCGACGGCACCGGTGGACCGCACGGCCGCCAAGCCGGCGACTCGAGCGGAGATGGAGAAAGCAGTGCGGCGTGGGCTGGATGAGACGTCACGCGAGTGGCTGTGCCGGGCGGCGCGTATCGCCGCGGTGCAGGCGCGTGATCCTGAGCAGTTCTTCCGTCGGCTGTTTGACCTTGGCGTGCGGGTTCGGCCGCGAGCGCGGCACGCGGGTCAGCTGGCTGGCTACTCGGTCGCGGCGCCAGGCGATGAGACGGCGGAGGGTCTGCCGGTCTGGTACTCGGGTCGCGCACTGTCGCCGGATCTCTCGCTACCGCAGTTGTTGAAGCGGTGGGCGTCTGCCCCGCCGCCGGGGCCGCCGATCGCGCCGGCGCCCGGTGAGCGCAGCCAGGTCGGGCGGGCTGAACTTGAGGCGGCCGCGGGAGACGCGCTCGCCGCGCTCGAGCAGGCGACGTCGACGGTCGCGGCGGGGGAGGATGACGAGGTCCCCGGTATTGCGCACGCCGCCGGCGACATGTTCACCGCCGTCGGCGCGGTCACGCAACACGGCGGCCACGGTCAGATGGTGCCGCGGGACGCGGCGGATCTGTTCGACCGGGCGTCGCGGACGCCGATGGTGGGCCAACCCGACCGCTTGTCTCCGGTTGCCGCCGCGCTGCGCACCGCGGCGTGGCGGCTCGTGGCCGTGCGCAGCCTAAGTGGGCGCACAGGGCAGGACTCCGCGGGTGCGCAGCTCGTTCTGGCGTTGGCCGCGCTAGTGGCAGAGATCGCGGCATACCGAGAGCGGCAGGGGTGCGTTGTGCAGGCAAGTTCGGCGCGCCGAAGCGCACAGATCCTGCGGGCGTCACGCGGTGCCGGCCGGGCCAGCGGCGCGGCGGACGGCCGGTTGGGCCGTGGCGATGGCCCGGGACGTCGCCCGGTCAGCACGCCACGGCCGGCCCCTACCGTTGTGCACCCGAGGCCTGGGGATCAGGACGATCGGGGGAGGAAGAGATAACTGAACCGCAGAGGCTCCCGTACTCGGGCTTGTCGGTTCCGGCTGAATCCTGACCCTTTGGTTCCGGGTGAATGTTGACCCACCTCTGACGATCATGAGGTGTTGAGGGTGGAGGACTGGGCGGAGGTCTGTCGGTTGCACCGGTCCGAGCAGATGCCGATTCGGGCGATCGCGCGGCATTTGGGGATCTCGAAGAACACGGTGAAGAAGGCGCTGGTCAGCGACGTTCCGCCGCGGTATCAGCGGCCGCGGAAGGGCTCGATCGTCGATGTGATGGAGCCGCAGATCCGGGCGTTGCTGTTGGAGTTCCCGACGATGCCCTCGATGGTGATCATGGAGCGGATCGGCTGGACGCGGGGTCGGACGGTGTTGTTCGACCGGATCGCTGAGCTGCGGCCGTTGTTCGTGCCTGCGGACCCGGTCTCGCGCACCGAGTATCGATCCGGGGAGCTGGCTCAGTGCGATCTGTGGTTCCCGCCGGTCGATGTCCCGGTCGGTGCCGACCAGCACGAGCGGCCGCCGGTGCTGGTGATGGTGTCGGGTCATTCGCGGGTCATCACCGCGCGGATGATCCCGTCTCGACGAAGCGAGGACTTGCTGGCCGGGCATTGGGTCTTGCTGACCGGTTGGGGCGCGACGCCACGGGCGCTGGTCTGGGATAACGAGTCCGCGGTCGGCTCCTGGCGAGCGGGCTGCCCGCAGCTGACCGAGGCGATGCATGCCTTTCGCGGCGCGCTCGGGATCACGATCGTGCAGTGTCGCCCGCGGGATCCGGAATCCAAGGGTCTGGTCGAGCGGGTCAACGGCTACTTCGAGACCTCGTTCCTGCCCGGCCGTCGCTTCGCTGGCCCCGAGGACTTCAACACCCAGCTGCGTGACTGGCTTGTCCTGGCCAACGGTCGCTGGCACCGGCGCCTCGGGGCTCGGCCGGTCCAGCGGTGGAGCATCGACCGGGCGGCGATGCTGGCGCTGCCGCCGGTGGCGCCGACGGTCGGGTGGCGAGCCAGCACGCGGCTGGGGCGGGATCACTACCTGCGTCTGGACGGCAACGACTACTCGGTGGATCCGTCGGTGATCGGCCGCCGCGTCGAGCTGGTCGCGGACCTCGAGCAGGTCGTGGTCACCTGCGACGGGGTCGAGGTCGCCCGCCACGCTCGCTGCTGGGCCCGCCACCAGAGCGTCACCGACCCCGCGCACGCTGCCGCAGCGGTCCGGCTGCGCGCGCTGCACCGATCCCGGATCACGCCGGTGCGTGATGCCCAGGTTGAGCACCGCGACCTTAAGCGACTACGACCGCATCTTGGCCTCGGCACCGATGCGCCGACGGTGAGCGCCTGATGGCCAGCAAGCCCAACACTCAACAGGGTGAGCGGTCGCCAGCGGATGCAACTCGCTGCCTTGAACTGTCATAACGCCGATTATCGGTTCGAAGGGGCGACAGTTGCATGTCGGCGTCAGGCCCGAGGCGTGGCCCTGGGGCCGAGCCGGAACACCCGCTCGGCGTTGCGGTGCGAGATGCGAGCCAGGTCGGTCTCGCTGAACGGTGCCGACCGCAGGAACCGGACAGCGTCAGCCGTCGACTCATACGGGTAGTCGACGGCGAACATCGCGTGATCGACACCGATCTCCAGCACGGCGCCCAGCAGTGCCGCGTGCGAGCACACGCCGCTCATCGTGATCACCACGTTCTTCCGCACGTAGTGCGAGGGCAACTCGGCGAGCGTGCGGAGAGGCTCGAGGATGGCGTACGAGGCGTCCAGCCGGTCGGCCCGCAACACGCTATTGCTCCACGGGGTCACCTGCGTGGCCAGCTGTGGGAGCCTGAACGCCTCCTCGACCGCGATCGTCCTCATGTGGGTCGCCATCTCCTTTCGTCCAAACCTGGTGTTATGTAGCCGGAGCCAGTGCTCGCCCGAGGCTATGCCCCTGGATCGGGTCGAGCGCCGCACTGCGCACATCGGCCGTCGGCCGTGCGGATCCCGGACATTCCCCAACGCAGGATGCCGCCCTCAGGGGTGGTGCGGAGGGAATTCCTACATCAATTCTTCAAACTCTTTGACCAGGCGATACGTGGCGCGCCACAGTCGATTCTCGACAGGCGCTGGGCACCGTGGCCACGGTGCACGATGCGCAATCCGACCGTCGGCGTGCATATCCCGGACGTTCCATAACAAATTCCGGTGTCAAGATTTGTTAACAGTATCGTCGAAGTCGAAGGGGTATGTGCGAATGGCGAGGAGACGTTCATGTCCGGAGCAGCGTTACCTGCGCCGATGTACGAGCAGTCCGCGGTCGGACGGCTCCTGGTGAGCACACGTTCGGTGGAGGAGGCCGAGGCCCGTGGGACACAGCTGCTCTCACCACACCGCCTGAAGGTGAGCCGGGGCGCGATCAACGCCCGCATCCGCGGTGTCTCACTCGGGACGGTCGCGCTCTACCACCTCAACTACGCCGCGGGCCTCACCGTCACCGCCCCACCGATGGACGGCTACATCGACACGCTCCTGCCCCTGCGCGGCGTGGTCCGCGTCGACCACGACGGCGCGCGGTTCGACGCCATCGCACCACGGAACGCCGCGGTGATCAGCCCACACGCCTCGATGACGCTCGACTGGAGCCCCGACTTGTCGCTGACGATGCTGCGCGTCGAGGCCCCCGCACTGCGGTCGTTCGCCCGGCTCCTCACCGGCCGCGACGACACCGACCCACGGCTGGCCGTGTGCGTACACACACCTGACGGCGTCGCCGGCCTGCACGGGCTGGCCCACCTCATCCGGCTCACAGCCACCCAGTTCGCCGGCTTGGACGCCTGGCCGGCAGCGATCACCACACGGCTGCGCGAGCAGGCGATGCTGGCCCTCCTATTGAGCCAACCCGACGTCCGGTCCCTCATGGCACAGGAGGTCCGTGGCGGCGCTGCCCGCACCGCGGTACAGGCAGCCGTCGCACTGGTGGACTCCCGCCCCACCGAACACTTCACCACCGCACGGCTCGCCCGCGAGGTCGGCGTCAGCGTCCGTACCCTGCAGTTCGGGTTCCGCGCGGAACGGGACACGACACCGCAGGCCTACCTGCTCCGCGCGCGCCTGAGCGGCGCCCGTGCCGACCTGCTCGCGGCCCGAACGCTCGACGGTGCCACTGTCGCGGGCATCGCCCGCCGCTGGGGCTTCAGCAACGTCGGCCGGTTCGCCGAGCAGTACCGCCGCGCCCACGGCGAACGGCCCCACAGACCCTCCGCCGCACCTGACCACGCGCCTCCGGCATGTCGCGGTCGTCGTGTCCCTGCTCGCGGCCGGCGGCCTCGAGCCGAGCTCCGCCGGCGGGCGTTTCTCGGGCAACGAGCGGACGATGATCGACGGACCGTTCGCCGAGGAGATGCGTCTGAAGACGCCCGCAGGCACCCGCCGAGCGTCAGGCGACCGAGCCGCCGTTGGCGTAGATGACCTGGCCGTTGATCCAGCGGGCCGGGCCGGCCAGGAAGGCGATGATCTCGGCGATGTCGGACGGTTCTCCGAGGCGCTCCAGCGGCGGCTCGGCGGTGATCCGGTCGATGAGTTCCTGGGGCTTGCCGTCGAAGAACAGTGATGTCGCGGTCGGGCCGGGGGCGACGGCGTTGACGGTGATGTCGCGGCCGCGCATCTCGCGGGCGAGGATCAGTGTGATCGCCTCGACGCCACCCTTGCTTGCCGCGTAGGCGGAGTACGCCGGCCGCGCCAGTTTGGTGAGCGAGCTGGAGACGTTGACGATCGCACCGCCGTTGCGGACCCGATGGGTGGCCTGCTGGTTGACCACGAACGTGCCGCGCAGGTTGGTGCGGATGACCCGGTCGAGCACTTCGAGGTCGAGCTCGGCCAGTGGGGCCAGCGGCATGATGCCGGCCGAGTTCACGACCACGTCGACTCCGCCGAACTCCTGCTCGGCCCGGTCGAACAGCGCTGCCACCGCGATCTCGTCGGCGACGTCGGCCTGTACGGCGACCGCACGACCGCCGGCCTGCTCGACGTCCTTGACAGCCTGCTCGGCGCTGTCCTTGCTGCCCCCGTACCCGATCACCACCGCGTAGCCCTCACGGCCCAGCCGGGCCGCGGTCTCACGACCGATCCCCTTCGATCCACCGGTCACGATCGCAACGCGCCCAGAAGTCGTGGCCGCGGCGTTGTTTTCGGTCACCGTCTTGCTCCTGATCTTGATGGCTTGCTTGTCGGCTTCTCGATCTTGCTCTGGTCGATGGATCACGTCCAGCGAATCACAACGATGGGAGGATTAACTCCGTTGATGTATAAGCCGGTAATCCCGACAACGGGACGGCGCGAGAAATTGTAGACGCCCAACTGCTGCGACATCAAAAGCCCGTCTCCCTCCGTCGGGCATGCAAACCGTCGCGACGGCTCCTCGGCGGTGAGCATGAAACGTCCGATCAGGCCGATCCGGCGACGTCAGTTGATCGCGCCGGGCCACCTCGGTGACGGGCAGCTTCTCGTCGGCGAGGCGGCATTTCTTCCTCACGGCCGTCCCAGGCCATCACGGCGACGAGCTAGGTTCGCCGCAACAGAATGAGCGGCGTGACGTAGTGCTCGGTCACCGTCCCGCCGAGATCACGAGCCGCTTCGGCAGCCGCTTGCGCCTCGCTGGCCGTCCAGTTGCTGAAGGTGCGGAACAGGCCGTGGACCTGGTCCGCGCTGAGATCGATGGTCCATCGGAACTCATCGACGTGGACGACGGTGAAGTCGCCGCTCGATGACAAGAGGCGAGCCCAGCCCTCGGTGTCGAGCTCCCCGGGACCCGGCCTGACGGGCTCGTCGACACGCCGGGCGACGATCGCGTCGATGCGATCTCGGAACGGCGTGGTCGTACGGGGATCACCGAAAGCTGTTCGCCATACCGCGAGATGCCCGTCGTCCACGATGGCTCGACGCAGTTTCGGAATCACGACGCCCAGATCGAGCCAGTGCACCGATGTCGCGGCCACTGCCAGGTCGAACTGCGCCTCACCCATTGCCGCATCCTCGGCGCGGGCGATGACGACCCGAGCACTCGGGCAACGCAGTCGAAGACGCGCCGCGAGTGCACGACCGGGCTCGACCGCCACGACGTCGGCGCCGGCTCCGAGCAGCCGCATCGTGGCCTCGCCGGTGCCCGCGCCCAGTTCGATCACCCGCACACCGGGCCTCAGCACCTCGAGCTCTCGCAGGCGGTCCCACAGGGCTTCCGGGTAGGGCGGTCGCGCCTGCTGGTAGGTCTCGGCGAGAGCATCGAAGTGCAAGGGGCCGGCCACGTGACCGACACTAGGCGGGCACCCAGCGAGATGTCCGTCAGGTGCTGATGTACGCCGCGAGGTGCTCGCCGGTGAGGGTGGAGCGTCCGGTGACGAGGTCGGCGGGTGTGCCCTCGAAGACGATCCGCCCGCCGTCGTGACCGGCGCCGGGGCCGAGGTCGATGATCCAGTCGGCGTGCGCCATGACCGCCTGGTGGTGCTCGATGACGATGACCGACTTGCCGGCGTCGACGAGCCGGTCCAGCAGGCCGAGCAGGTGCTCGACGTCGGCGAGGTGGAGGCCGGTGGTCGGCTCGTCGAGGACGTAGACGCCGCCCTTCTCGCCCATGTGCGTGGCCAGCTTGAGCCGCTGCCGCTCGCCGCCGGACAGCGTGGTGAGCGGCTGGCCGATGGTGAGATAGCCGAGCCCGACTGCCGCGAGCCGGTCGAGGATGGCATGTGCGGCTGGTGTGCGTGCCTCTCCGGCGCCGAAGAACTCCTCGGCGTCGGTCACCGACATCGCGAGCACCTCGCTGATGTCCCGGCCGCCGAGGTGGTAGTTCAGCACCGACGCCTCGAACCGCTTGCCCTCGCACTCCTCACACGTGGTGGCGACGCCGGCCATCATTGCCAGGTCGGTGTAGATGACGCCTGCGCCGTTGCACGTGGGGCAGGCACCCTCGGAGTTGGCGCTGAACAGCGCCGGCTTCACGCCGTTGGCCTTCGCGAACGCCTTGCGGATCGGGTCGAGGAGGCCGGTGTAGGTCGCCGGGTTGCTCCGGCGCGAGCCGCGGATCGCGCCCTGGTCGATCGCCACCACCCCGTCCCTGCCGGCCACCGAACCGTGGATCAGCGAGCTCTTTCCCGACCCGGCCACGCCGGTCACCACGACCAGCACGCCGAGCGGGATGTCGACGTCGACGCCCTGCAGGTTGTGGGTGTCGGCGCCGCGCACCTCCAGCGCCCCCGACGCCGTCCGCACCGACGGCTTCAGGGCGGCCCGGTCGTCGAAGTGCCGCCCGGTGAGCGTGCCGCTGGCCCGCAGCCCGTCGACGGTGCCCTCGAATACCACCTCGCCGCCCGCGGTTCCGGCTCGTGGGCCGAGGTCGACGACGTGGTCGGCGATCGCGATCGCCTCCGGCTTGTGCTCCACGACCAGGACGGTGTTGCCCTTGTCGCGCAGCTGCAGCAGCAAGTTGTTCATCCGCTGGATGTCGTGGGGGTGCAGCCCGATGGTGGGCTCGTCGAAGACGTAGGTGACGTCGGTGAGCGACGACCCGAGGTGGCGGATCATCTTGGTGCGCTGCGCCTCGCCACCCGAGAGCGTGCCTGACGGCCGGTCCAAGGAGAGGTAGCCCAGCCCGATCTCGACGAACGAGTCGAGGGTCCTCCGCAGCGTGGTGAGCAGCGGTGCCACCAACGGCTCGTCCAGACCGCTGACCCACCCGGCCAGGTCGCTGATCTGCATGGCGCAGGCGTCGGCGATGCTGATCCCCGCGATCTTCGACGACCGGGCCGCCTCGCTGAGCCGGGTGCCGTCGCACTCGGGACACGTGGCGAAGACGACCGCGCGGTCGACGAACGCCCGGATGTGCGGCTGCATCGCCTCACGATCCTTGGAGAGGAACGACTTCTGGATCTGCGGGATCAGGCCCGCATAGGTCAGGTTGATCCCCTCGACCTTGATCTTGGTCGGTTCCTTGTGAAGCAGGTCGTGGAGCTCGCGCTTGGTGAACTTCTGGATCGGCTTGTCCGGGTCGAAGAAGCCGCAGCCCCGGTAGATGCGCCCGTACCAGCCGTCCATGCTGTAGCCCGGGACCGTGATCGCGCCGTCATTGAGCGACTTGGTGTCGTCGTACAGCGCCGTCAGGTCGAAGTCGGATACCGAGCCCATGCCCTCGCAGCGCGGGCACATGCCGCCGGTGATGCTGAACTCGCGACGTTCCTTCACCTTCTGCCCGCCGCGATCGAGCGTGACGGCCCCCGCTCCGCTGATCGAGGCGACGTTGAACGAGAACGCCTGCTGTGAGCCGATGTGCGGCTGGCCGAGGCGGCTGAAGAGGATGCGCAGCATCGCGTTGGCGTCGGTGACCGTGCCGACCGTGGAGCGGACGTTGGCGCCCAATCGCTCCTGGTCGACGATGATCGCGGTGGTCAGCCCGTCGAGCACGTCGACGTCGGGCCGCGCCAGCGTCGGCATGAAGCCCTGCACGAAGGCGCTGTAGGTCTCGTTGATCATCCGCTGCGACTCCGCGGCGATCGTGGCGAACACGAGCGAGCTCTTGCCCGAGCCGGACACGCCGGTGAACACCGTCAGCCGGCGCTTCGGGAGTTCGACGCTGACGTCCTTGAGGTTGTTCACGCGCGCACCGTGCACGCGGATCAGGTCGTGGCTGTCAGCAACGTGCAGCGCAGACGGCTGCGTGTCGATCGGCATGACCGTGCTCATCGTGTCTCCATCTGTGGGGCGCGGCCACCGTCGGCGTCGCCTGGCTCGGGCCGACCATCTTGGCGCAGTAAGTCGGGTTCTCGTTCGTCGGCACGCTCTCCAGCTGATCAGGCGTGCCGCATATCCGGGTTAGTTCGCGCGAGCGGCGCGCCGCCTGCCGTTCCGCTTGGCGGCGTACGGCAGCGCGAACAGGTACAAGCCGGTGAGCAGGAGCAGGGCCAGCGGGAGCAGTGGCGTGTAGGACACCCAGATGGCGGGCTCCTCCTGCAGCAAGGCGACGGTGGTGGCGACGACAGTGACCGTGAAGGCGATGGACAGCCAGCGATGGACCTGCCGAACCCTCTTGTTCCAGTTCATGGGGGATCTCCTCCGAGGACGAGCGACGCCCCGGCGCCGTGCCGGGTGGGACGTCCAGCCGGTCGTCGACGTCGATGGCGGCGTTCGACGGCAGCAGTGCATCGCCGTCCTGGCTGGAGGACAGCGGCACCGGGTACGGCGCACGGGGTGGCACCACGACGCCTCGAGGACGCCGAGCGCGGGAGCGGGACGGGGGCGGCACTCAGGGGCCGCCCTCCGCCGCGGGGTGGTGTTCGCGCAGCAGGTCAGGCCGTGTGGTGGCCGGACGGCTCAGCGCACCTCGAAGATGCGGACCATGCAGCCCGCGGGATCGCGGAAGGCGCAGTCGCGAACGCCCCATGGCTGGTCGGTCGGCTCCTGGACGACCTCGGCGTCGCCGGCCTGAAGCCGCTCGAAGGTGGCGTCGAGGTCCTTGGTGGCCAGGTTGATGCTGGCGTAGGTGCCCTTGGCCATCATCTCGGCGATGGTGCGGCGCTCGTCGTCGGTGATGCCGGGGTCGGCGGCAGGCGGGTGCAGGACGATCGACGTGCCGGGCTGGTCGGCGGGGCCGATCGTGATCCAGTGCATCCCCTCGTACTCGACGTCGTTGCGGACCTCGAAGCCGAGGGTGTCGCGGTAGAAGGCCAGGGAGGCCTTGGGGTCGTCGTGTGGGAGGAATGTCTGGTAGATGCTGAGATCCATGACGGTCACGCTAGGTGCGGCTCGGTGACCGGCGCTTCTCGATTCCTGATCGGTCTGGTCACCTGCTTCGCCACGCACGGAGGCATGCCCGCCGTCGCGCCGGTCACCTGGCGTCGGTAGACGCTGGGTGGCACGCCGACCAGTTCGGTGAAGCGCGTGCTGAAGGTGCCCAGCGACGAGCAGCCGACTGCGAAACAGATCTCGGTGACGCTGAGGTCGCCACGCTGCAGCAGCGCCATCGCGCGCTCGATGCGCCGCGTCATCAGATACGCGTAGGGCGATTCGCCGTAGGCGAGCCGGAACTGGCGGCTGAGGTGACCGGCCGACATGTTCACGCCGCGGGCGAGCGCCTCGACGTCGAGTGGCTGCGCGTACTCCCGGTCCATCCGATCGCGGACGCGGCGCAGCAGCGCGAGGTCACGCAGCTGTTGGGTCGCGGCGGGTCTGCTGGGCACGCGCGAGATCGTGCCATGCCGCGCCGGAGTTGCGCTGGTGGACACGATGACGGGACGGCCCGGCCACCCGCACCGAGTGATGGTGGGCTGTCATAACGTAGCGCCGACCAGCGTGGAGTGCCGCTGGTTCAGCGGCCGCGGCCGGTGCGTTCCTGCAGTTCGTCGATCCGCTTCGAGGCATCCGCCTTGGACAGGTCGTCGGACGGCGCAGGCTCGCCGGCTTCCCGTGCCAGTGTCTGCAGGTAGGAACTCTGGGCGCCCGTCATCGGCTCGTCGCCGGTGGTCCACTCGTCCGGGTCTTTCGCTGCTGTGGGATCCGCGGGGGCGTTGTTCTGACTCATGAATCGAACGTATCTTCGAACGAGGAGCCTCGCCAGTTGGGGCTTCGGGCCGCCCGACCGGGTGCCGGCCGGGGCCGTGGAGCTTGTGGTGCGTGCACTTGCGCACGTCCCACGGCAGGCTGTGGCCCATGCCTCGAGGCGAGCCTGATGGCGTGCCCGATCCTGCGCGCGTCGCCGCCTCGCTGCGCGCTGTCCTGGCTGCCGTGGACGCCGGTGAGGTGGCGGCCGACGACGCGCAGCGGGCGTATCTCGCGGGCGCGGCCGAGGCACTGGAGTCCCTGGGCCGGGGGCCGAAGGGGGGCCACTCCCCTGGCTCGGATCTCTCCCCCGGCTCAGATTTACGTTAAAGGCCCGTATCTCGTAAAGTTGAGGCGTGACCAGTCCCCGCCGCACCCGCCGCGCGCGCTCGACCGGCGACCCCCGCGTGCTCGCCTACCTGCGGGTGAGCACTGAGCAGCAGGCCGAGTCCGGCGCCGGGCTCGACGCCCAGCGCATGGCGATCCAGGCCGAGATCGTCCGCCGCGGCTGGACCAGGGTGGAGTGGGTGATCGACTCCGCCTGGTCGGGACGCGACCTCGACCGGCCGGAGCTGGACTCCGCGCTCGCTCGGCTGGAAGCAGGCGGCGCCGAGGTGCTGATCGCGTCCAAGCTCGACCGCATCTCGCGATCGGTGCACGACTTCTCCGGCCTGCTGGACCGCGCCTCGCGGCAGGGTTGGCGGCTCGTGTGTCTCGATGTCGACGTCGACACCTCGACGCCCTCTGGTGAGCTGGTGGCACACATGGTCGCCAGCACGGCGCAGTACGAGCGCCGTGTGATCTCGCAGCGGACGAAGGATGCGCTCGCGGCGAAGCGGGCTGCCGGCGTGCGGCTCGGGCGCCCGGCCGTGCTGCCGGAGCGTGTGGTGCGCCGCGTGCTCGAGGAGCGGGCTGCCGGTTCGACGCTCCGTGCGATCGCGGAGGGCCTCACTGCCGACGGAGAGCCGACCGCCCGAGGAGGCGCGGTGTGGTCGACCAGCAGCGTGCAGGCGGCGCTCGGCGGACAGGACGGCATGCGGCTGCGATGGATCACCGCGCGCGAAGTGGGGCAGTCCGGTGGGCTCGCCGTGGTGCACGCCCTGGACATGGTCACGAACACACCGGCGCACCTGATCGATGCGGACTGGGTGCGACAGCCCGACACGACGTGGCAGGAGCTGGTGTCCGGCGAGCGGTGTGAGCGGTGCGTAGAGCTTCTGCGGGCCGTGTCGGGTGAGTGAGGCGACCCGCTCCCCCGGCCCGGCTCCCGTGGGAGCCGGGCCGGGCGGGCGTCACTCCACGAAGATGTCCACCGACGGCCGCAGCTCGGCGCAGACCCGCAGCACCTGGTGGATGACGTGCCCCTCGAAGGCCTCGAACGGCTTGGTGTCCACCGCCTGCTGCTCGTTGTCGACGGCGGGGTAGGCCTGCTGGGTGAGCAGGTAGTCGAACCGCGGTGCCCACTTGCGGGCTCCCAGCCGGGCGGTGGTCGAGCAGTTGTCCACCATGTACGCCACGCCGCGGGCGTGCATGTACGGGTTGAGTGAGTCGACGGCCTCGATCACCGACTCGTTGGCGATCTCCGAGTACGGGTGCCCGCGCTCGAGCAGGACGTCCACCTGGGCCATCATCACGCCGCAGAAGACACCGGCGGTGAAGGGGTCGAGCGGGATGTCGTTCTCGACGCGGTCGGCCCGGACCTTCTGGCCCACCTGCCACATGTCGGCCTGGTCGATCTTTCCCATCGGGAAGCGGGCGAGCCGCTGCCCGGCCAGCACCACGCTGTTGATCTCGTTGCCGGACAGCACCTCGTCGTAGATCTCGTGGGTCAGCTCGACACCGACGGGGTACGCGGCGGAGTACGCCTGGGCGAAGACCGCCCGCCCGTCGCTGTCGAGCCGCCGGTAGAGCCCGTCGAGCCCGTCCTTGGAGATGATCTTCGAGATCGGGCCGGTGACCGACTCCGTGGAGTGCCGGAACGCGTTCTCGTCGCTCATTCCGTGGTCGCGGTAGCGCCGGTAGAGGCTCTCCACGATTCCGTGTACCCCGGCGAGCAGCATCGCGCGCTCGCCCGAGAGGTCGGAGAGGTACTCCGAACGCAGGGTGGTCTGGAATGTGTACGGCGCGCCGAGTGCGATCGACCAGGCCAGCGCACGATCGGTGGCGTGACCGGTGACGTCCTGCTGCACGGCGAAGCTGGCGTTGATGCCGGCGCCGTTGACCTCCTTGCCCTGGACGTAGAGGGCCCGGACCGAGGCGCCCATCCCCTTCGGGCAGACGGCGATCACGTCGACCTCGGCGGGGAACTGCTTGCCTGCTGCGGTGAGGTGCCCGAGCAGGAAGCCGTGGGAGAAGCCCAGCGTGGTGCCGGGCCGCAGCGCCGCGAAGATCTGGTCGTACAACTCGGCCTGGGCGGCGTCGGAGATCAGCAGGATGACCAGGTCGGACGCGCGGATCACCTCGAACATCTCGCCGAGGGTGCCGTCCTCCTCGCGGAAGCCTGCCGCTCTCGCCTGGTCGAACGAGCCCGATCCGGACCGCAGGCCGACCGTGACCTTGATGGCGCCGTTCAGGGAGTCGCGGAGGTTCTGCGCCTGGGCGGAACCCTGCGGTCCCCAGCCGATCACGCCGATCTGGTTCACACCGTCGAACGCGCGGGGAAGTCGGTCGAAGAGGTGTCGTCCGCCGCGAATGATCGCCTCCCGCCGGTCGCCCAGAGTGATGTACTCCTTGTCGAACACGGCGGTTTCAAAATCCATGACCTGATCCTGCATGACTCTCTCTCGTCAGCTGCGCTTCGGTTCCGGGCACCGTCGATTATTGCCCTGCCCGCCCGAGTGACTCGCAACTCACCTGAGGTAGGAATCGAATCGTCCTGCTTGTCGTGAATGCGGGTGACGACGGTACGAGCTCTTCTTTCCGGTCTGCGACGGACCGGAGCCTCAAACATGGGATGTTAGGATTGATTCGTGGGTCTATCTGCCGTGCGCACCGGACGGGTGTGCGACGAGATCGTGACGCAGTTCGAGCAGCTGATCGAGAGCGGTGAGTGGCCGCTCGGATCGAAGATCCCGCCGGAGCCCGAACTCGTCGCGGCCCTCGGTGTCGGTCGCAACAGCGTGCGGGAGGCCGTGCGGGCCCTCGAACACGCCGGCCTGCTCGAGCCCCGCCGTGGTGACGGTACCTACGTGCGTGCGACCAATGGACTCCGCGCCGCCATCCTTCGCCGGGCCCGGCGCTCAGCGGCGCTCGACGTGCTCGCGGTACGGACGAGCCTGGAACGCGATGCCGCCGCGGTTGCTGCGCTGCGGCGCACCGACGCGGACCTGGCCGCCATCCAGGCCGCCGCGGACGCTCGCCGGGCCTCGTGCGACGGCGGTGACCGAGCGGCCTTCGTCTCCGCGGACCTCGCCTTCCACTTCGCTGTGATCGCCGCCACCGGCAACCCCGTGCTCATCGACCTCTACGCCGGGCTGACCGAGGCACTGCAGCGCACGGTCGCCGAGATCGCCGAGCTCGATCATGACCGGGCCGCCATCCCCGGCCATGACGAACTCGCGGCGGCGATCGCCGCATCCGACCCTGCCGCGGCCCGTGCGGCGGCGGACAGTTACCTCGCGGCCGCCCGGCGGCTTGTCGAGGGAAGCCGGTGAACGCCGCCGTCACGACGGAGTCCCGGCCACGCCTGTCCGCGCGCATGACGTCGTTGTGGATCGGCGTCGCCATCGTGCTGGTCGCGGCGAACCTGCGGCCTGCTGTCGTCGGTGTCGCCCCGGTGCTGTCGGAGATCGCGGCGGCCGAGGAGCTGTCGAGCACGGCGGCCGGGGTGCTGAGCGCGTTGCCCGTGTTCTGCTTCGGCCTGTTCGCGCCGGCTGCTCCCTGGCTGGCGCGGCGGTTCGGCATCGAGCGCACGATCCTCGGCGCGCTGGTGCTGCTGTGCGCGGGCTTCGCCGTCCGCTCGGTGGGCCTGGTGGCTCTGCTCTTCGTCGGAAACGTGATGGCCGGCGCCGCGATCGCCACCGGCAACGTGTTGCTCCCCGCCCTGATCAAACGGGACTTCTCCCACCGCACCGGCGTGATGACGGGGCTGTACACGATGGCGGTCTCCGCAGGTGGTGCGCTTGCCGCCGGGATCACGGTGCCGGTGGCGCAGGCGGCGGGCCTGAGTTGGCGCGGCGCGCTTGCCGTGTGGGGCCTGTTCGCGCTTGTCGCGTTGGTGATCTGGCTCCCGCAGACGCGGCGGGTCCACCGCATCGGTTCGACGGGAGGGGTGGGCGGGCTCTGGCGTGACAGGCTGGCCTGGCAGGTCACGGGGTTCATGGGTTTGCAGTCGCTCGGCTACTACGCCGTCTCGGCGTGGATCCCCGCCGTGTTCGTGGGCCGCGGGTTCGGCGCGGAGGCGGCAGGGTGGCTGCTGTCGCTGGCCAGCTTCGTCGGCATCATCGGATCCATGGCCGCGCCGATGCTCGCCGCGCGATTCCGCAGGCAGCGAGCGGTCGCTCTCGTCATCACGGGTGTCTCGGCACTGGGTCTGATCGGCGTCATCCTGCTGCCGGGGGGCGAGATTCCGTCGATGGCGCTGCTCGGCCTCGGGCAGGGTGCGGCGCTCGGGCTCGCCCTGACCCTGGTGGGGCTCCGCTCCCCCGACGCACCGCACACCTCGCAGCTGTCCGGAATGGCGCAGAGCATCGGCTACATGCTCGCCGCGGTGGGCCCGTTCATCGTCGGCGTGGTGCACGACGCCACCGGATCGTGGACGCTCCCGCTCCTGCTGCTGCTCGTGCTGTTCGTGCCGCAGGGCGTCGTCGGTGTCCTCGCGGGCCGCGATCTGCTGGTCGGGCGGAAACCGGCGTCGCAGCAGGCGTAACGGACCCGTTCACGTCATCGTTGGTGGTTTTGTCGGTGTCGCCCCCTACGCTGCCCCGCACGGGCGCGAAGCCACACGCGCGAGGAGAGGGGACCCCGGATGAGTGATCTCGCCACCGAAGATGCCGCCCCGCCCACAACGTGGGAGCAGCATCGGGTGGAGCTCACGGCGTACTGCTACCGCATGCTCGGTTCGTCGGCCGACGCCGAGGACGCCGTGCAGGACACGATGGTGCGGGCATGGCGGTCGTTCGACCGTTTCGAGGGTCGCTCCTCGGTGCGTTCCTGGCTCTACAAGATCGCCACGAACGTCTGCCTCACCATGCTCGACGGCCGCAAGCGGCGGGCCCGGCCGATGGACTTCGGGCAGGCGGGGTCCGCTGAGGCGCCGCTCGACCCTCCCACCAGCGAGATCTCCTGGCTGGAGCCCATCCCCGACGCCCGCGTCCTACCCACTGTGGCCGATCCCGCGGAGGTGGCGGTGTCCCGGGAGTCCGTCCGGCTCGCGTTCGTCGCTGCATTGCAGCACCTGCCCGCACGGCAGCGTGCGGTGCTGATCCTGCGCGAGGTGCTGCAGTGGAAGGCGTCGGAGGTCGCCGAGCTGCTCGGCACCACGGTCGCCTCGGTCAACAGTGCCCTGCAGCGAGCCAGGGCCACCCTCGCGGAGAACAACCTCGACAGCCCCGCGCCGGTCGACGAGATGGACGACGACCATCGCGCGCTCCTGACGCGCTACGCCGACGCGTTCGAGCGGTACGACGTCGCCGAGCTCGTCACGCTGCTGCACGACGACGCCATCCTGAACATGCCGCCGTTCACGTTGTGGCTGCAGGGCCCAAAGGAGATCAGCACCTTCTGGACCGGCCACGGAATCGGCTGCGCAGGGTCGCGGTTGGTGCCGCTGGAGGCCAACGGGCAGCCGTCGTTCGGCCAGTACCGGCGTGATCCCGACGGAGACGGCTACTTCGGGTGGGCCGTGCAGGTGCTGGAGATCGACCAGGGCCGCATCCGCGGGTACACCTCGTTCCTCGACGTGGAGACGCTGTTCCCGATGTTCGGGCTCCCGCTGCGGCTCGACGCGGAGGGCAAGCCCGTCCCGGACTGAGCCGCGTCGCTCAGTTCTGCGAGGAGCGGGCCCAGAGGTTGATCCCGGCTTCCACGGCGTGCTGGTCGATGCGGTCCAGTTCGTCGCTGGTGAAGTCGAGGTTCGCGAGCGCACCGAGGCTGTCGTCGAGCTGGTCGACGCTGCTGGCCCCGATCACCAGCGACGTCATCCGCGGGTCGCGCAGGGCCCAGGCCAGCGCCATCTGCGCGAGCGACTGGCCGCGCGTCGCCGCCATCTCGTCGAGGGCGCGCACGTGGGCGATGGTCTTCTCGGTGAGCAGGTCGGGTGAGAGCGACTTGCCTTGCGCCGCGCGCGAGTTGCCTGGCACCCCGTTGAGGTACTTGCTGGTGAGCATTCCCTGCGCGAGCGGTGAGAACGCGATGCACCCGACGCCCGTCTCCCCGAGCACGTCGAGCAGGTCCTCCTCGATCCAGCGGTTGAGCATCGAGTACGACGGCTGGTGGATCAGCAGGGGGGTGCCGAGCTCGCGCAGGATCGCGGCCGCTTCCCGGGTGCGTTCCCCGTTGTAGGAGGAGATGCCGGCGTAGAGGGCCTTCCCGGAACGCACGGCGGTGTCGAGCGCCCCCATCGTCTCCTCGAGCGGAGTGGTGGGGTCGAAGCGGTGGCTGTAGAAGATGTCGACGTAGTCCACGCCCATCCGTGCGAGCGACTGGTCGAGGCTCGCCAGCAGGTACTTCCGGGATCCCCCGCCCTGGCCGTAGGGCCCGGGCCACATGTCGTAGCCGGCCTTCGTGGAGAGGATCAGCTCGTCGCGGTACGGGCGGAAGTCCTGGGCGAAGATCGTGCCGAAGTTGCGCTCGGCGCTGCCGTAGGGCGGCCCGTAGTTGTTGGCGAGGTCGAAGTGCGTGATCCCCCGGTCGAACGCGCGCCGCAGGATGGCTCGCTGCGTCTCGAGCGGTTTGTCGTCGCCGAAGTTGTGCCAGAGCCCGAGGGAGATCGCGGGAAGGTCCAGACCGCTGCGTCCGCAGCGGCGGAAGGTGGACTCGTAACGGTCGGGCGCGGCGAGGTAGGTCACGGCATCATCCTGCCCCGCCGCTCGTCGCCCGACGCGATCATCCCCGCCGGCGCCGGGCACCGCTCAGTCACCGAAGGCCGTGACCAGGGCCTGGAGGCATTCCGGTCCCCCGGCGCGGGCCAGGAGCAGGTGGCCGGGCACCTCGACCGGTGGGTCGAGCGGCCGGGCGACCACGCCGGCGGCGCTCCCTGCGCACCCGAGGACGACCGTTGCGGTCCGTTCCCCCAGGCCGATCTCCACCAGCGCGTCCTCGATGGAGCGCACGGGCCGTCCGAGGCGGGGCACGAAGCCTGCGGCCCGGCATGCGACGAGCACCGCGTCGTGCAACGCGGGGTCGGTCGAGCGCTCTGGCAGCCGAAGCGCCAGATCGTCCAACGCGCTGATCGGTACCACGTCCTGGTCCGCGTCGGGGTGGTCGGCCGGCAGCACGACGTGAAGCCGGTCGCGCCAGAGCTCGACGGCGTGCAGCCCGCGGACGCGGATCGGGCCCCGCACCAGGGCGACGTCGAGCGCACCCGCCCGGAGGGCGCTGCAGTGATCCTGCACGGAGCCGTCGGTGAGGACCAGGGAGAGCTCGGGGGTGTGGGCACGCATCCGGGCCACGCCACGACGTACGCGCTCGCCCAGGCCCGGGCTGGTACCCAGACGCAGCGTGCCGGCATGACCCGCCGCCAGCTCGTCGGCGACCGCACGCACGCGGTCGACCGCGGCGAGCGCCGATCGCGCCTCGACGAGCAGCCGCTCACCGTCGCCGGTGAGCGCGACGCGGCGGGAGGTGCGCTCGAGCAGCCGCACGCCCAGCTCACGCTCCAGCCGCCCGACCTGCTGGCTCACCGCCGGCTGGGCAACGGCGAGTCGCTCCGCCGCTCGTCCGAAGTGCAGCTCTTCGGCCACGGCGACGAAGTAGCGAAGCTGACGGACCTCCACCGGTACCTCATCCACCCGTGATCGATCACGATCTGTTATTGCTGTGCAGGCTATCTGCTCGTTGATCGACTGCGCACCACGCGCTGGGCTGGGGACATGCAGATCGGGATGTGGATCGACGACGACCGGCCGCTCAGCGCGGTGGTCGCGGACGTCGAGAACGCGGAACGGCTCGGGTTCGCGCGAGCCTGGTTCGGGCAGCGGAACGGGTGGGATCCGCTCACCTTGATCACCGCGGTGGGCGCCAGGGCGCCGCGGATCGGGCTGGGCACAGCGGTCGCGCTCACGTGGCCGCTCCACCCGCTGGCCCTCGCCGCGCAGGCCCTCACCACGCAGGCGGCGGTGGGCGGCCGGCTCACGCTCGGTGTCGGCCCGAGCCACCAGTTCATCGTCGAGAGCCGCTACGGCTACCGGTGGACACGCCCGGGGCAGCACGTCGAGGACCACCTGGCGGTGCTCGCGCCGGCGTTGCGGGGTGAGGCCGTCGACGTCCGGACCGCGACCGTGGCGGCTGCGGGCCGGGTGGAGGTGCCGGACATGCCCCGGCCGCCGCTCCTGCTCGCCGCGCACGGCCCGCGGATGCTGCGCCTGGCAGGCGAGAGGGCCGACGGGGTGATCACCGTCTGGTCGAGCCCGCGTGGGCTTGCGGAGTACGTCGTTCCGCAGGTCAGCGCTGCAGCAGCAGGGAGACCCGCCCCGCAGATCATGGTCGGGGTGGTCGCCAGCCTCACCCACGACCCGGACGCTGCGCGCGAGTACGTGGCCGAGGCCTTCGGCGTGGCAGGCGAGCTGCCGAGCTACCGCCGGTCGCTGGACCGGGAGGGCTTCTCCGGCCCTGCGGACACCGTCGTCGCCGGTGACGAGGCCGAGCTCGAGAAGGTGGTGCGGCGCTTCGCCGACGCCGGTGCCACGGAGATCCAGCTGTGCCCGGTGGGGCCACCCGCCGAACGGGCCCGCACGGTGGCGTTCTTCGGCGAGCTCGCGCGCAGGGAGCTGCGGGCGTAGCGGCCCGGTGTGGTGCCGACCAGGCGGGCGAAATGCCGATGCAGGTGTGCCTGGTCGTGGAAGCCGACGGCGATGGCGACGTCGGCGGGCGGCTCACCGTCGAGCAGGCGACGACGGGCGGCTTCGATCCGGCGGCCGGTGAGGTAGCGGTGCGGCGGGAGCCCGTAGGCGCGGGTGAAGCAGCGGACCAGGTGGGACGGGTGCGCGTGCAGCAGGGCGGCTGCGTCGCGCAGGGCGAGGCCCGCCACGGTGTGGGCGTCGAGCAGGTCTCGCAGGTCCGCGGCGAGCCGGTCGGGTGCGGGCTCGGCGGCAGGTGCGCGCAGGTGCCGGCGGATCCGGTCGCCGATCAGGGCGAGCCTGCTCTCGGCTTCCAGGGCGGTCCCGCCGATCTCGAGGGCCCGGTGCAGTTGGTCGACGCGGGTGCGAAGCAGCGCGTCGTCGAAGGTCGGGGCGTCGACGGAGGCGCCGACCAGCGACTCGTCGAGCACTTCCGTGTCGATGTAGAGCACCCGCTTGCGGAAGCCGTGTTCGGTGGCCGACCGCCCGGTGTGGGACACGTGGGGTGGGAGCAGTGTGACCGCAGGTCGCAGCGCTCCGTGTTCGTGGTGGTCCAGGTCGTAGCGGATGGCGCCTTCGTCGACGACGAGCAGCGTCCAGGTGTCGTGGGCATGCTCGGGATACGCGTGATCGGTGAACCGTGCGTGGAAGACCTCGACGATCCCGGGCACCGACGGCGCCCACGCCCGTACCGCAGGCATGCTCACAACGTACAAGAACGCGACGGCCCCACCCCGGCACTCTCCTACCGTGCGCTTCGAGACCAAGATCGCTGTACTGCTGCGTGATGACCTGCAGATGTGGCAACGGCTGAACGTCACCGCTTTTCTGGCCAGCGGGATCGCGGCCAACCCTGAACTGCTCGGCGAGCCCTACGCCGATGCGGACGACACCCCGTACCTGCCGATGTTCCGCCAGCCGGTGCTCGTGCTCACCGGCGACGCGGACGTGCTCGCCGCTGCGCACGAGCGCGCGGTTCGGCGGGGCATCCCGGCGGCGGTGTTCACCGAGGAGCTGTTCGGGACCGGGCACGATGAGGCGAACCGTGCGGCGGTACGGGCTGTCGCGCGCGACGATCTCAAGCTGGTGGGGCTGGCCGTGCACGGCCCGCGTAACGCCGTGGACAAGGTGTTGCGCGGCGCCACCATGCATCCGTGAGGGAGGTTCGCGGCCGGGCCCGGGGATGATCCCGGGCCTGGCCGGGGATGCGATCAGCTGGTCGCGGCGGCGAACATGCCGGGCTCGTAGGAACCTCCCTTCTGGTGCACGATCACGGCGAGCCGGTTGGCCGCGTTGATCAGGGCGACCAGGGCGACCAGCGCGGCGATCTGGTCGTCGTCGTAGTGCTTGCGTACCTGGGCCCACGTCTCGTCGGACACGCCCTGGTGGGCGTCGGCGAGCCGGGTGCCCTCTTCGGCGAGGGCCAGCGCGGCCTGCTCGGCCTCGGTGAACACGGTCGACTCGCGCCAGGCGGCGACCAGGTTGAGCCGGACCGGGGTTTCGCCGGCCGCCGCGGCTTCCTTGGTGTGCATGTCGATGCACCAGCCGCAGCCGTTGATCTGGCTGGCGCGCAGCGACACCAGTTCCTGGGTGGACTTCGGCAGCGGTGACTGGTGGATCACCATGGCGCTGTTGGCGAACCGCTTGGCGAACTTGACGGCGATCTCGTTGTCGAACAGGTTGAATCGGGCGTCCATGATGTCGTCCTCACTCGTGGGTGGTGCGTGCTGCGGTGGACGAACACGAGATGCCGGCGTCCCGCTCCGTGTGACAGCACCGATGGCGTGACAGGCGCCACAACGGTCTCGGTGTCACAAAACGGCCGGGCCTGGTGTCTGGTGGTGACACAGTCGAGGACGAACAGGAGCCACGCCCATGGTCGGCACGTCGCGGACAGCGCCCGACGATCGCGACGGAGGCATGAGCCGGGACGAGCGCCCGGACCCCGCCACCGAGGCGTTCCTCGCCCACCGCAACCTGCTGTTCACCGTCGCCTACGAGATGCTCGGATCGGCTGCCGACGCTGAGGACGTCCTCCAGGAGACCTGGATGCGGTGGGCGGGTGTCGACCTCGCCGAGGTGCAGAACCAGCGTGCGTACCTGGTGCGAATCACCACTCGCCAGGCGTTGACCCGGCTGCGTACCCTCGGCCGTCGCAAGGAGTCCTACGTCGGTCCCTGGCTTCCCGAGCCGTTGCTGACCGCACCCGACGTGGCCGAGGACGTCGAGTTGGCCGACAGCGTCTCGATCGCGATGCTGCTGGTCCTGGAGACGCTCACGCCGACCGAGCGGGCCGTGTTCGTGCTGCGTGAGGTGTTCGATCTGACCTACGACGAGATCGCGGACGCCGTCGACAAGAGTGCGGCCGCGGTCCGCCAGATCGCGCACCGGGCACGGTCACATGTCGCCGCGCGCCGGCCGCGCGGAGAGGTTTCGGCGGCCGAGACCCGAGACGCGCTCGCGGCGTTCCAGCAGGCGGTCGAAACGGGTGATCTGCAACACCTGCTCGACATTCTTGCGCCGGATGTCGTCCTCCTGGGTGACGGCGGCGGAGTCGTGCAGGCCGTGCTCAAGCCCGTTGTGGGGGCCGACAGGGTGGCTCGCGTGCTGGCCGCCGGGATCGGCAAGGTCGCTGCCGTCATGTCTCTGCAGCCGGCACAGGTCAATGGTTACCCGGCGCTGATTCTCCGGCTCGGCGGCGAGATCGACACCGTCGTGACGCTGCGCATCGACGACGGCCTCATCACCGGTCTCTACGCCGTGCGCAATCCCGAGAAGCTGTCGTACATGGAGCAGGAGACCGCCCTGCGCCGCTGAGCCCGCAGCCGCTCGCGGCGCCGATCAGGGGGCCGTGATCGTCTGCACCGTCAGTAGTGATTCGGTGAGCGGTCCCGCGCAGCCGGTGCCGTCCATCGGGACGAAGAGCGAGGCGGTGTCGCCCGGGGGGTAGACCCGCAGCCCCCGCACCGGTGTGGGAACGCAGGTCGCCTCGTCGAAGTTCAGGGCGTTCGCCAACCGGAGTTGGGCCACGGCGGTGGCTTCCGGTGCGATCGGGACCTGCGCTCCACGCTCGCCCGACATCGCGGCGGCCTGCCCCACCTGGTGGCCGTCGTCGCCCGCGACGTAGGAGACGCCGGGGAAGCCGCGGAGCTCGCACGTGCGCGAGCCGGTGTTGGTGAAGATCAGCGGGAAGAACGCCGAGCCCGCTCCCGCGTCGCCTTGCCCGAGGGACGCCGACAGCTCGCCCGTCGTGCACCGCTGCGGCCCCGCGGCCGCGCCGTCATCGCTCGGGACCTGCGCGCGGGTCGGCTGCGCGGCGCCCGGTTGGTCCGAGGTGGCGCTCTGGGTTGTCGGTGTGCCGGTCACCGGCGGCACCTGCTCGGGTGCGGGTGCCGGTGTGGTCCCGGCGCCCCCGGAGCAGCCCGCCAGTAGGAGGAGGGCTCCCGCGAGCGCTCCCGCCGCCGCGATCCGGCCCATCCGTCGTGTCGTCACCGTGGTCCCCCCGTGCGTCGTCCGTCGGCTCATACTGCGCCCACCGCGTTGGCGCCTCTCGGGGTGCTCCGGGAATCGTCCGATCCGGCGACCGCGCCAGGTTGTCCTACCCTGGCGCCACCCTGTGACGAGAGGTGATGGATGTCGGCAACGCGACTGCTGGTGCTCGGGATCGTGCGGGGGTACGGCCGGGCACATGGCTATCGCGTGGGCAACGACCTGCTCTCATGGGGCGCGGACGAGTGGGCGAACGTCAAGTGGGGATCGATCTACCACGCGCTGAAGGCACTCACCCAGGCCGGTTACCTGCTCGACCACAACGACATCCCCGGTCGCACCGACTACGAGCTCACCGAGCGTGGCGAGGCCGAGTTCGTGCGGCTCCTGCGTGACGCGGTGCGGCGCCCCCAGCCACGGCCGGACTTCCTGGGGGCCGCCCTCGCCATGCTGCCCTCACTCCCCCGCGCGGAGGCGATCACGCTGCTGCGCGAGCGGCTGGCCACCCTCGAGGAGACCCGCGACAAGGCTCAGGCGCAGGTGGACGCGTGGGCGGAGCCTCCGCACGTCCGGGAGCTGTTCGGCCTCTGGGAGCAGACGGCCGCGGGTGGCGCCGAGTGGACGCGCGGTGTGATCGAGCGCCTGGAGGCGGGGGCGTACCTGATGGCGGGCGAGCCGGGCTCCCCGGGGAAGCCCGGCAGCTGGCCGCAGCTGCAGAGCTCGACCGAGCACCCGGAGCCGTAACGATCGTCCGGTTTCGGGCGATTCAAATTTGCACACCCGGCGGTTGTTGTGCACACTCGGCGGCCTGATTCAAGTTTGAGTATCGGGAGGGTCATGGTTCCCGCTGCCGCCGCGGTCACGGCCGAGGCGATCCGCAAGCGCTACCCCGGTTCCGACGAGCAGGCACTCGACGGTTTCGACCTCGCTGTGCCGTCCGGCACCGTCCACGGTCTCCTGGGGCCGAACGGTGCGGGCAAGACCACCGCCGTCCGCATCCTCACCACCTTGGTGCGCGCCGACAGCGGGCGCGCAACGATCGCCGGGCTCGACATCGCGACCCACGCCACCGATGTCAGGAGACGGATCGGGCTCGTGGGCCAGTACCCCGCCGTCGACGAGATCCTCGACGGGCATACGAACCTCGTGATGTTCGGCCGGCTGTTCCACCTCTCCGCGTCCGATGCCCGGCGCCGGGCCGACGAGCTGCTGGAGCGGTTCGACCTGGTCGACGCCGGACGTCGGGCGGTCGGGCGCTACTCGGGCGGGATGCGCCGCCGGTTGGACCTGGCGGTCAGCATGATCCTCGCCCCGGCCGTGCTGTTCCTCGACGAACCGACCACCGGGCTCGACCCGCGCAGCCGGGCAGAGGTATGGGGCGCCGTGCGTGCTCTCGTCGCCGGCGGCACCACCGTGCTCCTGACCACCCAGTACCTCGACGAGGCCGACCAGCTCGCGGACCGGATCTCCGTGCTGGCGGCCCCCCGCGGTGGCGGTGGGCGGGTGATCGCCGAGGGCACACCGGACGAGCTGCGCGCGCGGATCGGTGGAGACCGGGTGGACCTGGTCGTGCGGCACGCCGGCGACCTCGCGCGCGCCGCGGCGCTCGTGGAACGCGTGGCGGGCGCCGAGGCCGAGGTCGACCCGGCCACCCGACGGGTCGCGGCGCCCGTCGCCGACCGGATGGAAGCGCTCGCGGCCACGGTGCACGGGCTGCGGGCCGAGGGGATCGACGCCGAGGACCTCACCGTCCGCCGTCCGACCCTGGACGAGGTGTTCCTGCAGCTCACCGGCTCGTCCGCGGCCACGGAGGTGGCCGCGTGACGGTGCTGACCCACCACGGCTCCCGGTTGCGGTGGGCGGTGGTCGATGCCGCCGTCCTCACCCGCCGGTACCTCGCCCACCTGCGTCACCAGCCCGCCGAGCTGGCCGGTGCCGTCGGATTCCCGATCCTGCTCGTGTTGATGTTCGCGTTCCTGCTCGGCGGCATGATGGCCGTGCCCGGTGGGGGTGACTACCGCCAGGCTCTCCTGCCCGGGCTGTTCACGATGACGATGCTCTTCGGGCTCTCGGCCACCATGATCGCCGTCGTCACCGACGCACAGCGGGGTATCACCGATCGGTTCCGCTCGATGCCCATGGCCCCCTCGGCGGTGCTGGTCGGGCGCGCCGCGGCCGACATGGTGACCTCGGCGATCGCGCTCGGGGTGCTGCTCCTGGTGGGGCTCGCGGTCGGCTGGCGGTCGTCCGGGAGCCCCGGTGCGATCGTGCTCGCCGTCGGGCTCCTTCTCCTGCTGCGGTTCGCGCTGCTCTGGGTGGGCATCTACCTGGGCCTGCTCGTGCGCAGCGCCGGAGCCGTCACCGCCGTGCAGACCCTCGAGTTCCCGGTCGGGTTCCTCTCCGGGCTGTTCGTCGCCCCGGCCACGATGCCCGCCGTCGTCTCGACGATCGCGGAGTGGAACCCGCTCTCGTCCACGGCGGCAGCCACTCGCGTGCTCTTCGGCAATCCCGGTTGGGGTGGTGACTCCTGGGTCGCCCAGCACCCGGTGCTGATGGCCGTGGTGTGGCCGTTGCTGATCGTCGCGGTGTTCGCGCCGCTGTCCGTGTATCGCTACCGGGAGATGAGCCGATGAGTGCCAAGAAGACCGCCACGCCGCCGCGGTGGCTGAAGCCGATGAACCGGGTGCTGTTGACGGTGCAGCGTCTCGGGCTCGGGATGAAGGACCTGCCGGTGCTCACCGTGCCGGGCCGCAAGAGCGGAGAGCCGCGCCGCACTCCGTTGTCGGTGCTCGACCTGGACGGGAAGCGCTACCTGCTCGAAGGCTTCCCCGGCGCCGACTGGGCCCGCAACGCGCGCGCGGCCGGCACCGGCACGCTCAGCGTGGGGAAGACCCAGGAGCGCGTGCGACTCGTCGAGGTCGACCCGCAGGATGCCGTGCCGGTCCTGCGTGCGTGGCCGGTCCGCATGCAGGACGGAGCGAAGATCATGCGCGACGCCGGTGTGGTCGACGAGCTCACGCCGGAGGCGTTCGAAGGCCTCGCCGGGCGATGCGCGGTGTTCCGCCTGGACGATCCGGACGATGTGGCCGGGTGACATCCTCGACGGCACTGCCGATGACATTCGCTTCCCGGGCGAGTCCTGTCCCGTGACGCCCCGCACGAGCACCGCCGACCCCACCCCGAGGGAGCCCGATGCAGCAGGAATTCATCATCGTCACCGGCGCGCGGGAGAACAACCTTCGCAACGTGTCCGTACGGATCCCGAAGCGGCAGATCACCGCGTTCGTCGGGGTGTCCGGGTCGGGCAAGTCGTCGCTGGTCTTCGACACGATCGCCGCGGAGGCACAGCGCCAGCTCAACGAGACGTTCTCCGCGTTCGTGCGGGGTTTCCTGCCGAAGCTGGGCCAGCCCGACGCCGACCTGATCGAGAATCTCTCCACGGCGATCGTCGTCGACCAGAAACGGCTGGGCGGCGGGAGCCGCTCCACGCTGGGCACCGTCACCGACATCAACTCGTTCCTGCGGCTGCTGTTCTCCCGCCGCTCCACTCCGCACCTCGGCTACAGCAACGTGTTCGGCTTCAACGACCCGCAGGGCATGTGCCCGGAGTGCAAGGGCATCGGCCGCAAGATCCAGCTCGACCACGACAAGATGTTCGACCGGTCCAAGTCGCTGAACGAGGGCGCGATCCTGCACCGCAACTGGGCGGTCGACAGCTGGTACTGGCACACCTATGCCGGCTCGGGGCGGTTCGACCTCGACAAGCCGCTGCGCGACTACACCGACGCGGAGTGGAAGCTCCTGCTCTACGGGGCCGACGAGAAGGTGACGCTGCAGTTCGTCGGCCGCAAGTCGATGAAGGTCGACTTCGAGGGAGTCGAGACGAAGTTCAACCGGCTCTTCGTCGAGGTCGAGGAGGCGTCGGAGGGCAAGCGGGAGGCCGTCGCCACCTACACCACCTCGGTGCGCTGCCCGGCCTGCGCCGGCACGAGACTCGCCGAGGCGCCCCGCACCGCCACCATGGACGGGCACACGTTGCCCTCGCTCACCGCGCTCGACCTGGGCTCGCTGCGCACCGTGCTCGCCACGCTCCGCACGCCCGAGGTCGCGCCGCTCGTGGACGAGGCCCTCACCCGCGTGGGGGCGCTGATCGACATGGGGCTGGGCTACCTCACCCTCGACCGGGAGACCTCCACACTCTCGGGCGGGGAGTCGCAGCGCATCAAGATGGTGCGCCACCTCGGATCGTCGCTGGTGGATGTCATGTACGTGTTCGACGAGCCGACGATCGGGCTGCACCCCCGCGACGTCGGGAGGATGAACGCGCTGCTGCACCGGCTGCGCGACAAGGGCAACACGGTGCTGGTCGTCGAGCACGACACGGACGTCATCACCGCGGCCGACCACGTCGTCGAGCTCGGTCCGCGTGCCGGAACCCAGGGCGGCCGGATCGTCTACGAGGGCGAGGTCGCCGGCCTGGCGTCGTCGGGCACGCTGACGGGCGAGTTCCTGCACCGAAAGGTCACGCTGCGGGAGAACCCGCGCATCCCCACGGGGCACCTGCGCCTGGAGAACGCCTCGGCCAACAACCTGCGCGGGTTCGACGTCGACATCCCGCTCGGTGTGCTCGTGGCGCTCACGGGGGTGGCCGGGTCGGGCAAGAGCACACTCGTCCGTGAGGTGCTCGTGCCGCAGCACCCGGAGGCGATCGTCGTCGACCAGACCGCGGTGTCCACGTCCATCCGCTCCACGCCTGCCACCTGGACCGGCGTGATGGACCCGATCCGCAAGCTCTACGCCAAGGAGACCGGCGTCAAGCCCGCGTTGTTCAGCTTCAACTCCGAGGGCGCCTGCCCCGGCTGCAACGGTCTCGGCGTGGTCTACACCGACCTCGCGTTCCTCGACGGCGTGCGCTCGACGTGTACCGACTGCGGGGGCAGGCGCTACACGGACGAGGTGCTGGCCCTCACCGTCAACGGGAAGTCGATCTCCGATGCCCTCGACATGACGGCCGAGCAGGCACTGGAGTTCTTCACCGCCCGCGACATCCGCAAGCGGCTACAGGCCGTCGTGGACGTCGGCCTGGGCTACCTCACGCTCGGTCAGCCGCTCTCCACGCTCTCGGGCGGTGAGTGCCAGCGGCTCAAGCTCGCCGGGCGGCTGCACGAGAAGAGCAACATCTACGTGCTCGACGAGCCGACCACGGGGTTGCACATGTCCGACTGCGGGCACCTGCTCGGGCTTCTCGACCGACTCGTCGAGGGCGGCAGCTCGGTGATCGTCGTGGAGCACAACCTCGACGTCGTCGCGCACGCCGACTGGGTGATCGACCTCGGACCGGACGGCGGTGACGACGGCGGCGACGTGGTGTTCGAGGGGCCGCCCGCCAAGCTGGTGGAGTCGCCCGCCTCGTTCACCGGTGAGCACCTCGCCCGCTACGTCGGCGCCATGGCAGGAGATCTGTGACGTCGAGCCCGACCCTTCGGACCGAATCCCGGCTTCCTCTCCTCGAGTCGGGAGGGGTGTGCTTCGCGCCGGCCGACCCGCCGCGAGTGGGTCAGGTGCTGCTCTGGGGCTCCGCGATGCAGGACGTCGGCGCGCCCGGGAGCGCCGTGATCGTCCCCCCGCCCGGAGACACCGCGCACGAGCTGCCGGCACGCTGCCTGCCGTTCGCCGAGGCCCTTCCGCTGCTGCTCGTCGGCGGTGACGACCCGGCGTTGCGGTTCTGGGCCGTGGCAGCGCGGCTGGCACTGCACCTCGTGGCGCGCGGCCGGCTGCTGCCGGGAGTGTCACCGGCCGGGTTCGACGCCTGGCGGGTCGGCCCGCTGGACGCGGACGACGCTGCCCGGCTGCGCGATCTCGCCGCGGCGATGCCGCCGACCGCACGCGCCGTCGTGGATTCCGGCACGGCACCCGGGGCCGGACCCTCGGAGCTGCCCGCGGCCGCACCGCTGCTGCGCGCGTTCCTCGACGCGGTCGCCGACACCCTGCCGCGCTCCCCCGCCGCCACCACGGCCGTCGGCACCCCGCTGTTCGCGGCACCCGACCCGCAGGCCGTGCCGGAGCTGCGGGACTGGGCCGACGAGGTCGCCGCCGGTGTCGACGCCGGCGTGCGTGTCTCGTTGCGCGTGGAGACCGACGCCGACACCTCCCGGTTCCGGGCCGTCGTCCAGCTCCACGCGCTCGCCGACCCCACCCGCGTGGCCGACCTCGCCGATGTCTGGACCGGGGCGGCGGTCGGGTTCGGCCCCCGGGCGCGGATCGACGCGCTGCTGGCCGTGCGGCGCGCGGCACGGTTCTGGGAGCCGCTCCAGCAGCTGCTCAGCCGAGCCGTACCCGACGAGCTGGAGCTGGACGACGGGGACGTCTCCGACCTTCTCGGCGACGCCGCGACCCGGCTCACCGCCGGCGGGATCGCCGTGCACTGGCCGCGTGACCTACGCCCCGCGCTCTCGACGCGTGCGGTCGCTGGTCACGGCACCGGGCCGGCGACGTTCGGGGCCGAGGCAGAGCCGCTGATGCTGGACTGGGAGCTCGCCCTGCGCGGCGACCCCCTCACCCCCGAGGAGCGCGACGAGCTCGCTCACAGCCACCGGCCCGTCGTCCGGCTGCGCGACGAGTGGGTGCTCGTCGACCCCGCCACCCGGCAACGGGCGCGGGAACGCACCCTCGGCCCGGTCACAGCGGTGGCGGCGCTCGGCGCGGCACTCACCGGTGAGGTCGAGGCCGCCTGCGGCACCGTCGCGGTGCGGGCGACGGGCTGGCTGCAGGAGCTGCGGGAGCGGATCGCCTCGCCACCCGAGCCGGCCGCCCCGCCCGACGGGCTCGCGGCCACGCTGCGTGACTACCAGCTGCGCGGACTGGGGTGGCTCGACCGGATGACCTCGCTCGGCCTGGGCGCCTGCCTCGCCGACGACATGGGCCTGGGCAAGACGATCACGCTCGTCGCCCTGCACCTGCGACGGCAGGCCCTCGACGCCGGCCCCACGCTCGTCGTCTGCCCGGCGTCACTGATGGGGAACTGGGAACGTGAGATCACCCGGTTCGCACCTGGCGTCACCGTGCACCGTTTCCACGGTGCGGGCCGCTCGCTCCCCGCCGGCGCCGGGTTCGTCCTCACCACCTACGCCACCATGCGTCGCGACGCCGCCGTGCTCGGCGCGCACCGCTGGGGCCTCGTGGTCGCCGATGAGGCGCAGCACGTGAAGAACACGGCGTCGGGTACCGCGCAGGCCCTGCGCTCCATCCCGGCCGCTGCCCGTGTGGCGCTCACCGGCACGCCCGTGGAGAACAACCTGCTGGAGCTGTGGTCGATCCTGGACTGGACCACGCCGGGGCTGCTCGGCGGACAGGCGGAGTTCCGTGCCCGGTGGGCCGAGCCGATCGCCGCCGGTGACCACCCCGGGCTCGCCGAGCGCTTCGCGCGGCTGGTCGGGCCGTTCCTGCTGCGCCGCCGCAAGTCCGACCCCGGGATCGCGCCCGAACTGCCCCGCAAGACCGAGACGGACCGGCCGGTCAGCCTCACCCGCGAGCAGGCCGGGCTGTACGAGGCGGTCGTCGCCGAGACGATGGCGCGCATCGCCGACGCCGACGGGATGGCGCGGCGCGGGCTCGTGCTCGCGCTGCTCACCGCGCTCAAGCAGATCTGCGACCACCCGGCCCTCTACGTCCGCGAGGCCGAGCCGGTGCTCGCCGGTCGCTCCGGGAAGCTGGAACTGCTCGACGAGCTGCTCACCACGATCGTCGCGGGCGATGGCGCGGCCCTCGTGTTCACGCAGTACGTCGCGATGGGCAGGCTGCTGGAGCGGCACCTTCGCGGGCGTGGCGTGGGAGTCCAGTTCCTCCACGGCGGCACCACGATCCCCGAACGCGAGGCCATGGTCGATCGTTTCCAGCAGGGCGAGGTACCGGTGTTCCTGCTCTCGCTGCGGGCGGCGGGCACCGGACTCAACCTCACTCGCGCCGATCACGTCGTGCACTACGACCGGTGGTGGAACCCCGCCGTCGAGGACCAGGCCACCGACCGCGCGTACAGGATCGGGCAGACACGCCCGGTCCAGGTGCACCGGCTGATCAGCGAGGGCACCGTGGAGGACCGCATCGCCGGTCTGCTCGCGTCCAAGCGCGCGTTGGCCGACGCCGTGCTCGCCGGTGGCGAGTCGGCGCTCACCGAACTCACCGACGCCGAACTGGCCGACCTCGTCGAACTCCGCGGAGGCGAACGATGAACACGGCACGGGGCTTTGCGGCGTTTCCGCCCAGGCCAGGCAGGCGCGGACGGTCCTGGTGGGCGCGGGCGTTCGTCGCGGCGATGGAGGACACCGCACTCGACGCCGTGCTGCTGCGCCGGGGCAGACGGTTCGCGGGCAGCGGCAGGGTCGGGCCGATCACGATCTCGCCGGGCCGGATCAGCGCGGTGGTCGAGGACCCGGACGGGATCGTCGAGGTGACGGTCCATCTCACGCAGCTGACCGACGCCGACTGGGACCGCCTGCTCGACCAGGTGGGCGCGGAGGCGGGCCACCTCGCGGCGCTGCTCGACGGCGAGGTGCCCCGAGCGCTCGTGCACTCGGCGGACGCCGTGGGCGTGCCCTTGCTGCCCACGATCGGCGACCTCGAGTCCGACTGCGACTGCCCCGACATCGGCGACCCCTGCCAGCACGCCGCAGCCCTCTGCTACCAGACGGCGTGGCTGCTCGACGACGACCCGTTCGTCCTCCTGCTGCTGCGGGGCCGCGCCACCGACGAGCTGCTGGAGGCACTCGGGACGCGCCGTACGCGGACAGCTGAGCCCGCCGGCAGCACGGTGGAGCGGGGCGTCCCGGCGACCGAGGCATATGCGGCGGTGCCTGCTCCGCTCCCGCCGGCACCGCCCGACCCGCCGCGGACGCAGGCGCTGGTCGTTCCCGAGGCGCCGGGTCTTCCGCCCGACGCCCTCGCGCTGCTCGCCGCCGACGCGGCGGTGCGGGCACGCGAACTGCTCACCGCGCCCGCCGTCCCACTGACCGAGCGGGCCGACGCCGCACGCTGGGCCGCCCTCCACCCCGGCACGGCCCAGCGGGTGGCGGCGTCGGCCGGACCGGACATCGCCGTCGCCGTCCGGGCGTGGGAGCTGGGCGGAGCTGCGGGCCAGGATGCTCTCGAGAGGGCCGGAAACGACCCGGCGCCCGAGGAGGCAGCAGCCGAGGCCGAGCTGCTCGCGGCGGGCGCCGAGTCCGAGATCAGGATCCGCCGAGGTGTGGACGGGCGCTGGTACCCGTTCCACTGGGTCGACGGTCGCTGGTGGCCCGCCGGGCCGCCGGATCAGGATCCGGCTGCGGCTTTGTGACTCAGGATCGTCCTCAGGAGATGCGGACGACGGCCTTCCCCGGAGGCGCGGTCGGGACCGCGCTGATCACGTCGGGAACGTCGTCGAACGTCACGACGGTGGTCACCGGTGTCCTGATGGCTCCGCGTTCGGCGATCTCGACGAGTTGCCCGTACGCGGCCCGGTCCTCCTCGGCGGTGCCACCGGCGAAGACACCGGCGGCCGTGTAGTTGCGCAGCACCATGTCGAGCGGATCGAGGGTGAGCCAGGAACCGCTCGCGTAGCCGATCACGGCGATGCGGCCGAGGCGTGCGACGGCGGCGGTGGCCCGGGTGCCGAGTTCACCACCGACCGGGTCGAAGACGACGTCGGCGCCGTGGCCACCGGTGATCGCGAGGACCGCCTCCGCGACGTCCTCTGTCCGGTGATCGACGACGTTGTCGGCTCCGATCCGCGTGCAGAACTCGAGCTTCTCCTCGGTGCCCGCGGTCGCGATGACCGTGGCCCCGATCGCCTTCCCCAGCTGGACGGCCGCTGCGCCGGTGTTGCCCGCCGCGCCGAGGACCAGGAGCACCTCCCCGGACGCGACGCGGACCCGGTCGCACAGACCGGCGTAGGCGGTGCGGAAGCCGATCACGAAACCGGCGGCCTCCTCGTCGGTCATCGTCGCCGGAATGCGAACCGTCTTCGGCTCGCGTACGTACGCGTAGTCCGAGTAGCCGCCCCAGCCCTCGACGAACGCCGTGGAACCCATGACCCGGTCCCCGACCGCGAACGCCGACCCTGCGGGGACGGCGACGACCTCACCGGCCACCTCCTGACCGGGGACGACGGGCGGCCGCGGCAGCGGAGGGTAGGCGCCCGTGGTCATGAGCAGGTCGGGCAGGCCGACTCCGCACGCGCGGACCTTCACCAGCACACGCCCCTGCGTCGGGGCGGCCCACTCGATCTCCTCCACACGCAGCACGTCCTTCGGCTCGCCGAAGGAATGAGCCTGCCAGGACCTGCCGTGAATCACCGTCGTCCATCCTCTGCCGTTGCCGGAATCCAGTCGGTGGGCCGCGGGAACGTGGGCCACCGACGTGAGGCCCGATCTCCGTCGAGCGGTCGGGACATGGGAGCGAGCCGCCCCGGCTTGATCCCTACCCGCGCCCGTCCGCGGACGACGCTACTCTGCGTCGGACAGAGTGTCCGACGTCATGTCGGGCCGGGTTCGGGCGGGCGACGCCGGCGCCGAGTCCGCGCTGTGGGTGAGGTCGCATCCGCAGGATTCGCAACCGATGCCTCGTTAAAGTTCTTTGACGTGGTCATCGGCACCTTCCTTCTCCTGGTCGGCGCCGGTGTCGCTGCCGGGCTGGCCGGATCGATGGCCGGGCTGGCGTCGCTCTTCTCCTACCCCGCGCTGCTGGCCGCCGGCATTCCCGCCACCGCGGCGAACGTCACCAACACGGTCGCGATGACGTTCAGCACGCTCGGTTCCACCGCAGGCTCCCGTCCGGAGCTCACCGGTCAAGGGCCGGCCGTCCGGCGCTTCGCGTTGCTCGCCGTGCTCGGCGGCGCGACCGGCGCCGGGCTGCTCCTGGTCACCCCGGACGGGCTGTTCGTGCGGATCGTCCCGTTCCTCGTCGCCGCGGCGTCGCTCGCGCTGCTCCTGCAGCCCTTGGTCAAGTCCGCGATGATGACCGCCTCCTCGCACCGGACGAGCCCCGGCGTGATCACCGGGATCGTCGCCGTCTCGGTGTACGGCGGGTACTTCGGCGCCGCGGCAGGCGTGTTGATGCTGGCGCTGCTGCTGGTGGCCCTTCCGGTGTCGTTGCTGCAGGGCAACGCGCTCAAGAACGTCCTGCTGGGACTCGCGAACGGCATCGCCGCCGTCGGGTTCGCGGTGTTCGGGCCCGTGGAGTGGTGGGCCGTCCTTCCACTGGCCGCCGGCCTGCTGGTGGGCGGCTGGACGGGCCCCCTGCTGGCACGCCGGCTCCCCGGTTCCGTGCTGCGCATCGCGATCGCCGTCGCCGGGATGGTGCTGGCCGTGCGGCTGGGCCTGCAGGCGTTCTGAGCTCTGCGGGGATCTCAGCGCCCGGGCGCAGGGGCGGGAGGAGCGGGGTTGAGCGCGACCCGGACCCGCCGGGCAGCACCCGAGACCACGGACTCGAGAGGTCCCCGCCGTCCGGCCAGCCACAGCGCCGTCGCGATCGCGGTGGCAGCCAGGACGTGCCCGACCAGGAGCGCGCCCTCGTCCGGACTTCCGTCGGGCACTGTGCCCGGGTACGCGGCCAGCGCGATGACGTGCAGCGTGTAGAGCGTGAGCGGCACCGCCCCGAGCGCAGCCGGCACCAGCACCGCCGGTCGGGCCCATCGGGCCAGGAGCAGCATCGCGCCCAGCACCGCGAGCGCCGTGCCCGTGGTGTGGGCGAGGTCGAGCGGCGCGCCCGAGTGCGGGGTGTCGACCGCCAGCCACCACCAACTGCCGGTGGGCGTGGTCCCGTAGCGGCGCTGCGCCAGCGCCGTCGGGCCGAGCGCCGCCGCGCCGCCTCCGGGCCCCAGAAGCAGCGCCGAGGCCCCGGTGGCCAGCAGTGCGAGCACCGTGCCGCCGGCCAGCAGGCCCGCCGCCACCCGTGCGCTGCGCAGGTCCATGCGGCCGACAGCCATCCCGGCCAGCAGATAGGTGATCCACGGCAACACCGGGTAGATCCCGGTGAGAGCCAGCGTCTCCAGCAGGGCGCCGGGCGCGGCCACCGCGGCGAGGCCCGGCTGGCCACCGGGCCCGGCCGGCAGGTCAGACCGCAACAGCAGGCTCATCGCCGGTCCCAGGACGCAGGCCACGACCGCACCCACCGCGAGCACCGTCGCCGGCAGCCGCAGCAGGGGCGTCGCCACCACGAACAGGAGCCCGTAGTAGGCGAGGATCACCGCGACCGGCGGGTCGAACTCCACCAGCCACAACCCCAGCAGCCCCACCAGCAGCCCGCGCACGGCCAGCGCTGCCGCGGCGGCGCGATGTGCCCGGGCATCAGCGGGCCGCCGCGGCCCGCCCGTGGACAGCGCCACTCCCACCCCGGCCAGCACGGCGAACAGCGCCGACGACCGGCCGTCGGCAACGAGCCCGACCGGCGTTGGAGCGCCACCGGCACGCAGCGGAAGGATGTGGGTGGCGAACATGCCCACCAGCGCCACGGCGCGGGCGGCGTCGACGCCGACGATCCGACCGGTGCCGGAAGCGGGCTGGTCGGCCCTCAACGGCCCCGCGTGCCCGCCGTCATCGGGCCGTCCGGGTGGGCGCCGCTGCGCCGCAGCCAGTCCTCCAGCGCCCGCTGTACGACCTGTAGCGGCGGGCGCCGGGTGGGGTCGTTGTCCATTCCGGCGTGCAGGAGCGCGAGGTGCGCCGACCGCTTCGGCAGATGCGAGAGCGGGGCGCCCGAGGCCGCGGCCCGCAGCCCGGAGACGGCGTCGGGATGCCCACCGCGCGGCGGGTGGCCCGTGAGGGCGTAGGAGATGGTGGCGGCGAGCTGCCACGAGTCCGACGCCGGTGTGGCGCGCTCCCCGCAGGCCACCTCGGGCGCGAGGAAGTCGGGTGTGCCGAGCACGAAGCCCGCAAGGGTCATCGTCGCGTCGCCGGTCCGCCGGGCGATCCCGAAGTCGATCAGGTGCGCCTGCCCGACCCGGTCCACGACGATGTTGCCCGGCTTCACGTCACGGTGCATCACCCCGCGCGTGTGGGCCGCATCGAGGGCCCCGGCCACGCTCGCCCAGACTCGCGCGGCGGCCATGTCGTCAAGGAGGCCCCGCGAGCGCACCAGCTCGCCGAGCGAGGACCCCTCGACGTACTCCATCACGATGACCATGCCGTCGAGTTCACTGAGCCCGGGATCGCTCGCGGCCGGCACCAGGTCGTGGATCTGCACGCAGTTCGGGTGCCGCACCGCGGCCAGTGCCCGGGCCTCCCGCTGGATGCGCTGCTCGGTCTCCGCGTCCGGGGCGTGGGCCGCCTTGAGCGCGACGGGATGCCCGAGCCGGGCGTCCTCGGCGAGCCAGACCCGCCCGAAACCGCCGGAACCGAGCCTGCTGATCAGCCGGAAGCGCGCCGCGCCGTTGCGGCCGACGGCGCCCGCGAGCGGCGGCGCCGTCGGGTAGGGCGGCGCCCCCGCGACCAGGGTGGGAGGTGGAGCGCCACCGCCCCGCCCCAGGCGGGGCCCCACGGGCGTCTGCGGACCAGGCGCCAGCGGAGCGGCCCGCGGGATCGGTACGACCGGTGGTTCGGCCTCGCGCGCGGCGAAACGTTCGGCGAGGCGCTCGGCGAGCGGGGGCCGGGTTCGCGCGGACTCGGCGACCGCCGCGCGGGCCCCGGTCTGCACCGGCGGCGTCCGGATGACACCCGGGCGCGCCGCGGCGGGGACCGGCCGCGGGTCGGGCGGCGCGAGCGAGCGGCGCACGGTCTCGCGCGACGGCACGCCCGCGGTCAGCGCCACGAAGATCCCGAGGAAGCTCCCCGCGGTGACGCCGAGCCACAGGTGACCCGAGCTGCCGGCCGGGGTCTCTGCGGTGAACACGACGAGCAGCAGGATCGGCAGCCAGAAGAACTTGGCAGGCCAGGCCGGCCCGCGGCGCAGCGCCAGCCTGGCCTGCACGGCCACGAACATGCTGGCGACCAGCGGGAACCCGACCAGCAGCACCACGGCGAGCCCGAACTCGACCGGCTTGGACACGTCGAACGCCTCGGCGACGCTGTACCCGCCGAGGTAGCTCGACTGCGACCCCGCGATGCACACTGCGCTTCCGAGGTCGTCCAGCTGCCTGCTGGTCAGGCCGGGAACGTCCGATCCGGCCTCCGCGAGCCGGAACACCTGGCCGGTCGCGATGAAGGCAAGCAGGGGCAGCACCCCCGCGGTGAGCAGCCCGGCACCGACCAGCACTGTGGACTCGCCGACCCCGTACCGCGACCCGATGCGCTTACGCAGCGCGGCCACCACGACGATCCCGATGGACGGCAGCAGCCCGACTGCCACCCCCAGCCCTGATACCGCCCATGGCCACCCACCAGGGCAGACGTCGGGCGGCACGTATCCCCGAAGGCCCGCGATGAGCTGGGCCACCAGGGCGGTCAGGCCGTCCACGACATGCTCCCCCTCCGCCGGCCCAGCAGAACCCTCCTCTGCAACTATGGCATCACGGCTGTCAGGTGAGCGCGCGGACGGGCGTTTCGTGCCGTGTCCGGCCCAAGGGTTGGATGGGCCGTTTCTGACTACTCGTCACCGCCGTGATGGCCGGCGAGATCGGTGTTGAGGCGCGCCAGGAGCGTCGCAAGAGTCTTACTGTCCGTGTCCGACCAGCCGACGAGCACCGCACGCAGGCTCTCGCGCCGCGCCTCGCCCACCCGCTGCGCCTGACGGGCACCTTCTGGAGTGAGGCGGACGACGACGGCACGGGGGTCGTGCGGCGCCGGCCATGTCTCCACGAGCGAGGCGAACCCGAGACGGGAGACTTGCCTGCTCACGGTGGGCTTGCTGAGCCCGATCCGCGCCGTCAGCTCGGTGAGCAACATCGGTCCGTGGGAGTCGAGCAAGACCAGCACCGGATACGTGTAGCGATCAACAGGGCCCTCGCCGTACCCACGGGCCCACAAGTGCTCCAACGTCCTACGGAGCAGCACGGTGATCTCTCGTTCGACTTGGGAGATGGAGTCGGTGACGGACACCACTGCTCCGGGAAAGGGTCGATCGGGCACGAAGTGAGCGTACGTCGTTGCGGCGAGCAACGTTGCGAGGTGCAATGGTGTTACACGATAGTTACGCAAACTCAGGGAGCCCACATGTGCGGCATCTGCGGATGGGTGGATTTCGAACGAGACTTGACGACCCCCGACGCCCAGCGGGAGCTCGCCGCCATGACGGCGACGATGGCCTGCCGCGGGCCCGATGACGAGGGCACCTGGGTCGAGGGCCCGGTGGCGCTCGGACACCGCAGACTCGCGATCATCGACATCCAGGGCGGCCGCCAGCCGATGACGCTCGAGGAGGAGGGCCGCACCAGCCTGGCGCTCGTCTACAGCGGCGAGACCTACAACTTCCGGGAACTGCGCGAGCGGCTCGCCGGGGCAGGCTGCCGGTTCCAGACGAGCAGCGACACCGAGGTGGTGCTGCAGGCCCACCGTCAGTGGGGCCGGCGCGACCCGCGCGACGCCGTGCGTGAGCTCAACGGGATGTTCGCCTACGCGCTCTGGGACTCCGCGAACCACGAACTGCTGCTCGTGCGCGACCGGCTCGGCATCAAGCCGCTCTACTACTACCCCACCGAGCAGGGAGTGCTGTTCGGCTCCGAGCCCAAGGCGATCCTCGCCAACAGCCTCGCCGAGCGCGCTGTCGACGCCGACGGCCTGCGCCGCGCACTCGGATTCGTCGCCGACCCGAACAACGCCGTGTTCCGCGGCATGCGCGAGGTGCCGCCCGGCTACATCATCCGGGTGACCCGCGACGGGATCCAGGAGCTGCGCTACTGGCAGCTCACCGACACCGCGCACACCGCCGACGTGCCAACCACCGTCCGGCACGTCCGCGAACTGCTCGACGACACGATCCAGCGGCAGCTCATCTCCGACGTGCCGCTGTGCACGCTGCTGTCGGGCGGGCTCGACTCCTCGGCGATGACCGCGCTGGCCGCACGCTTCAGCCCGGAGCGGATCCGGTCCTTCGCCGTCGACTTCGTCGGCTACACCGACAACTTCAAGCCCGACGCGATGCGCGCCACACCCGACGGCCCCTACGTGCACGAGGTCGCGGAGTTCGTCGGCACCGACCACACCGACATCACCCTGTCCTCCAACGAGCTCATGGACCCGGACGTGCGGGCCGCCGCCCGCCACGCCCGCGACCTTCCGATCACCATGGGCGACATCGACAGCTCGCTCTACCTGCTGTTCCGGGCGATCCGCCAGCGCTCGACGGTGGCGCTGTCCGGGGAGTCGGCCGACGAGGTCTTCGGCGGCTACCAGATGTTCCACGACCCCATCTACGTCAAGGCCGACACCTTCCCGTGGCTGGGCGGCAACGCGCTGCGCCTGGAGAGCACACAGCGGCTCCTCGACCGCGGGCTGCTCGGGAAGCTCGACCTCCCCGGCTACATCGACGACCAGTACCGCAGGGCGCTCGCGGAGGTGCCCGAGCTGACCGGTCCGGCCGCAGCGGATCCGCACGAGCGGCGCATGCGTGAGATCTCCTACCTGTTCCTCACCCGGTTCCTGCCCATGCTGCTCGACCGCAAGGACCGGATGAGCATGGCCGTCGGGCTCGAGGTGCGTGTGCCCTTCTGCGACCACCGCCTCGTCGAGTACGTGTTCGGCACACCGTGGGCGCACAAGACCTTCGACGGGCGGGAGAAGAGCCTGCTGCGGGCCGCAGCCGCCGACGTGCTGCCCCAGTCGGTCGTACAGCGCGTCAAGAGCCCCTACCCCTCCACCCAGGACCCGACCTACGACCAGATGCTGCGCACCGACTTCACCGCGCTGCTGAAGAACCGAGACTCCGCAGTGGCACCACTGCTCGACGTCGACCGGGCCCACGCAGAGCTGGACGCACCCGACAGCGGCGCAGTGTTCGGCAACCGGTGGGGCCTCGAACAGATCCTCACGCTCGAGGCCTTCCTGAACGACTACCACGTGAGTCTCGCCGTCTGAGCCGGCGAACCGAGACGAGGTCCCGCAGGGAAGCCCGGCGCCCGGTGCGGCGTTGGGCTTCCCATGGGCCTCACTCGTAACGACGCGCCGCTGTCAGCAGGTGCCCCGAAGACCGTCAACTACCGCATCGACGGGCCCGCCCACAAACTCCTCATGCACCCGTTCCCACGCCGGGTGCGGGCGGAGTTCGCAGGCCGAACCGTGCTCGACACCACCCACGGCGTGCTGCTCCACGAGACCGCGCTCCCGGCCCGGTTCTACGTGCCCGAGGCCGACCTCGACGCCTCGGCTTTCGTCCCGAGCGACCTCACGACGCACTGCCCGTTCAAGGGCGACGCCACCTACCGCTCACTGCGGGTGGGAGACCGCGTCGTGGAGAACGCGCTGTGGGCCTACCCGGACCCGACGCCCGCTGCCTCCTGGCTGACCGGCTACGCCTCCCTGTACTGGGAGGCCGCCGACGCCTGGTTCGACGAGGACGAACCGGCGCGAGCACTGACCGACCCGTACCACCGGGTGGACGTGCGCCGGTCGGCCCGCCACGTGCAGGTGCTCGCCGGCGACACGGTGGTCGCCGAGTCCAGCTCCGCTCTGGTGCTCGACGAGACCGGGTACCCGCTGCGCTGGTACCTCTCGCCCGACGACGTGGTGGTGCCGCTCGATCCCACCACCACCAGCACGTACTGCCCGTACAAGGGCGACGCGAGCTACTGGACGGTGCGGCTGCCGGACGGCCGCGAGCTCACCGACGCCGCCTGGGGCTACCCGGAGCCGCTGCCGGAGTCGTTGCGGATCGCCGGCCGGGTGAGCTTCATGCACGACGACCTGAGGGTGCTGGTCGACGGCGAACCGGCCTGACCCGGACCGGAACGCGCCTCAGTTCTCCTCGTCCACCAGCAGAGCTTCGAGCGCCGGGAGCGCCACATCGAGGATGCGACGCTGCTCCGGATCGAGGCGGGCCAGGCGCCGCGCCACCAACGCCGTGCGGTGCGAGCGCACCTCGGCCAGCCGGGCCGCGCCCTGCTCGGACAACACGATCCGCACACCCCGGGCGTCATTGGGGTCCGGGGTGCGGATCACGAGGCCCTGCTCGTCCAGGGACGCGAGCACCCTGCTCATCGTCGGAGCCGTCACAGCCTCCCGGCGCGCGAGCTCCGAGAGCCGCAGCGGCCCGTGCTGTTCCACAGTGACCAGCGCGGACAGCTGTAACGGTGGGATCGATTCCCGCCCGTCGATCCGAATACGGCGGTTCAGCCTTCCGACGACCAGACGCAGCCGGGCTGCGAGCTCGGTCTGCTCGTCGGTGTCGACGTGGTCAACGCTGGTCATCCGACCATCGTGCCAGGCCTTCTCACGGCCGTCGCTTCGGTCACACTTTCCGTAGCCGGATGCCGGTGATGTTGTGTTTCGGACCCTTGCGGAGCACGAGGCTCGCGCGGCCGCGCGTGGGCTTGATGTTCCGTTCCAGATTCGGCCCGTTGATCTCCGCCCAGATGCTCTCGGCCCGCGTGATCGCCCCGGCCTCGTCCAGTGCGGCATAGCGGCGGAAGTACGACTCGGGATTGCGGAACGCGGTCTCGCGCAGCCGCAGGAAACGCTCCACGTACCAACGCCGGATGTCGTCCGTCGCCGCGTCGACGTAGACGGAGAAGTCGATGAAGTCGCTCACCGCAAGCGCCGCGCCGCCCTCGCGCGCCGGCTGCGCGGGCTGCAGGACGTTGAGCCCCTCCAGCAGCAGGATGTCCGGGCGGTGCACCGTGAGCCGCTCCTCGGGCAGGATGTCGTACACCAGGTGCGAGTAGACCGGGGCCGTCACCTCGGCCCGCCCGGCCTTGACCTCGGTGACGAACCGCAGCAGCGCCCGCCGGTCGTACGACTCCGGAAAGCCCTTGCGGGACATCAGCCCGCGGCGCTCCAACTCGGCGTTGGGATGCAGAAACCCATCGGTCGTCACCAACTCCACGCGCGGGTGCTGCGGCCAGCGGGCGAGCAGGAGCCGCATCAGCCGAGCCGTTGTGGATTTCCCCACAGACACCGACCCTGCGATCCCGATCACGAACGGAGTGCGCGCGGTTCGGGCGCCCAGGAACGTGCGGTACGCCCGGTAGAGCCGCCCACCCTCCTGGACGTGCATGGTGAGCAACCGCGACAGCGGCAGGTACACCTCACGGACCTCGTCGAGGTCGACCTCGTCACCGAGGCTTCGGACCTGGTCGAGCTCCTCCGCCGTGAGCGGGAGTGGAGTGTTCTCGCCAAGCTTCGCCCACGCCGCCCGGTCGAAGTCCACGAACGGCGAGGACGTTTCGCGCGCACCATTGCGACTGCCGTCCATGACCGTGCAACTTAGATCCCCTGGCCGGTCACCGCTTCGAGACGTGACCGGCGTGACGTCCGGAGAATCCGCCGTACGACGTGGGTCTGCCCCTGCAGGCAGAGCGACCTAAGATGAGGGCTCCGCCTGACGAGGAGCACGCCTGTGCCCCGTGCACACCCCGCCGAGCCGGGTTGCAGTAGAAGGCCGGGCCCGTCCCGGCATACCGTCCGTCCGCCCAGCGGTCACGTCCGTCGTCGGCGCGGCCGATGAGCGTCCTGTGGTCGATCCTCGGGTTGGTCGCCGTTGCCCTGCTCACCCTCGGAACGGCCATATCCGTGGCGTCCGAGTTCGCCCTCACCGCGCTCGAGCGCAGCCAGGTCGACGGCCACGTCGCCGAGGTCGGCGACCGGCGCGCCCGCGCCGTGCAGAAGGCCCATCGCGCGCTGTCGTTCCAGCTCTCCGGCAGCCAGCTCGGCATCACCGTCACCACGCTGGTCACCGGCTACATCGCCGAACCCGCCATCGCCTCGCTGTTTCGTCCGGTGCTCACCGCGATCGGCCTGTCGGACGGGCTCGCCGCGGGCACCGCCACCGTGCTGTCTCTGCTGTTCGCCACGGCGCTGTCGATGGTGTTCGGCGAGCTCGTGCCGAAGAACCTGGCCATTGCCGACCCACTGCGCACCGCACGTGCGGTGGTCTGGTTGCAGAGCGGGTTCGCCCACGCGTTCCGCTGGCTCATCACGGCGCTCAACGGCGTGGCCAACACCATCGTGCGCCGGCTCGGGGTCGAACCCGCCGAGGAACTGCGCTCGGCACGGTCGCCCAGCGAGCTCAGCTCGCTGGTCCGCTCCAGTGCGCAGCACGGCACCCTGGACGCCGGCACCGCCACCCTGCTGGACCGATCACTGCGGTTCACCGACCGTGTCGCCGAGGACCTGATGACCCCCCGGGTGCGGGTCGAGTCCCTCGACGCGGACGACACCGTGGCCGATCTGGTGGCGCTGGCCCGCCGCAGCGGCTTCTCACGTTTCATCGTGCACGACCGCGACCCGGACTCCGTGCTCGGCGTGGTGCACGTGAAGCAGGCATTCGGGGTGCCGGCCGCCGAGCGGGACCATGTCGCCCTGCGCGGCATCGTCCAGACCGTCCCGACGGTCCCGGAGTCGCTCGACGGCGACGAGCTGCTCACCCGGCTCCGAAGCTCCGGCCTGCAGCTCGCCGTGGTCGTGGACGAGTACGGCGGCACCGCGGGCATCGTCACCCTCGAAGACCTCGTCGAGGAGATCGTCGGCGACGTACGCGACGAACACGACCGGGCCGAGCAGGCACAGGTTCGCCCACTGGGCCGGGGCAGCTGGCTCGTATCGGGCCTGCTCCGCAGCGACGAGGTGGCCGATGCCACCGGGTTCGAGATGCCCGACGGCGACTACGAGACGCTGGCCGGGCTCGTGCTCGCCCAGCTGGGACACATCCCCGACGTCGGAGAGGACATCGACGTGGACGGATGGCGGCTCACCGTCATGCGCCGCGACCGCAACCGCATCGCCGAGCTGCGCCTGGCTCGCGCCACCGCCGACCCCGACCCTGCGCCCCCCGCCCGGCAGGAGGAGGCCGCCCATGGGTAGCGACCTGCTCGCGCTGCTGGCGGCGATCGCACTGCTCGGCGCCAACGCCTTCTTCGTCGGCGCCGAGTTCTCGCTGATCTCCGCCCGCCGCGACCGGCTCGAGGCGATGGCAACCTCCGGCACGGCGTCCGCCCGGACCGTCCTGAAGGCCGGCGCCGACCTGTCCCGGATGCTCGCCGCGTCGCAACTGGGCATCACGATCTGCTCGCTGCTGCTCGGCCGCCTCGGCGAGCCGGCCGTGGCCCACCTCATCGAGCGCCCGCTGCACTGGCTGGGCATGCCGGACGCCCTGCTGCACCCCATCGCGTTCGCGGTGTCACTGGCCATCGTGGTGGTCGCGCACATCCTCCTCGGCGAGATGGTGCCCAAGAACATCGCCATCGCCGGACCAGAACGCACCGCGATCTGGCTGGTGCCGCCGTTCCTCGTCTTCACCACCGTGATGCGACCGCTGATCGAGCTGTTCAACGTGATGGCCAACGGCGTGCTGCGGCTGCTGCGGGTGGAGCCGCGCGACGAGCTCGAGACGTCCTTCACCCCCGGCGAGCTCGCCGACCTCATCGCCGAATCCGGGCGCGAGGGCCTGCTCGACGACCACGAGTCCCGCCGCCTCAGCCGCACGCTCAGCTCGGCCGAGGCCACCGTCGGCGACGTCCTCGTACCGAGCGAGGAGATGGTGGCTCTGCCGGTGAACCCGACGGTCGACGATGTGGCGCGCAGCGTCGCCGACACCGGGTTCTCCCGGTTCCCGGTCCGGGCCACCGACGGGAACTTCAGCGGATACCTCCACGTCAAGGACATCCTCGACCTCGTCGACGACCCGGACGCCGCCGTGCCGATCGAGCGGATCCGCGGCCTTCCGGAGGTGCCGGTCTCCGTCCGGCTCGACGAGGCGCTCGCCGTGCTGCGCCGCGCCCGCGCCCACCTGGGCCGCGCCGTGGACGGCCGCGGCGGGACGGTTGGCCTCGTCGCGATGGAGGACCTCCTGGAGACCTACGTCGGTGAGGTCCGCGACGCCACCCACGCGCCGCGCGCGCAGGCCTGAGCGCCCGCGTTACCTCATCGAGATCGGAGACGGCCACGGTCGCCGTACCCGGGATACCGCTTGCGGCCATCTTGACGTGTCGAATGCGAAATGGAGATCAGGTTCGCGCCCGGTCAGTTGCGCAGGAAGGGCAGCGCCTGATCGACCGTAGGTGCGAAGAATCGCAGATGATCGACCATTCGTTCACGTGCCCATTTCGGTTCCTGACCCACGACGGGAACTGCGAAAGCGATCGAGAAGAACGCACTCGGCGATGAGAGGAACCTGACGGCGCCCGCCCCGCTCACAGCGTTCGTCCGTCGGTACCGTGGACCGCCGTGACGACCCCGGCTCCCTCCGCAGCGCACACGCTGCTCGACGAGCCGGTGTGGCGCGAGCGCGCCGCCGCGCACCGGGCGCGTGTCGTGCGATGGACGTCGCCTCACCGGGAGCGCCGACGCCGCGGCGAGCCGCATCCCGTGATGGACTTCCTCTTCACCTACTACTCGCTCCGCCCGGCCCGGCTCGAGCAGTGGCAGCCGGGGCCCGGGCTCCTCCTGCGACGCGGGGACGCGCTGCTCGCGCTCCCGGGCCACGTCCGCGACGGCGACCACGTGCGGCTCGACGTGCACGCCTTGCCTCCCCGAATCGTCACGACGGCAGCCTTCGTGCGTGACCTGCTCGTGGCGACAGCCTCCCGCCCCGCCCGGTTGAGCTGCTTCGGGCTGCACGAGTGGGCGATGGTGTACCGCAGCGACGCACCCCGCCACTCAGCTGTTCCGCTACGGCTCGGGCCTGCGGGCACCGACGCCGTGGTCGAGTCGCTGCCGTTGCACTGCACGCACCACGACGCCTTCCGCTTCTTCACACGTGCCGCGGAACCGCTCAACGCCATCCGCCCGGAGCGCGCCGACCAGGTGGCGAACGAGCAGCCCGGCTGCCTGCACGCCACGATGGACCTCTACAAGTGGGCCTACAAACTCGCTCCGGCGACACCGGCCGAGCTGCTCGCCGACTGCTTCGCCCTTGCCGTGGAGGTGCGGGAGCTCGACATGCGCGCGAGCCCCTACGACCTGGCCGGCTACGGCTACTCCCCCATCCGTATCGAGACGCCTGCCGGACGGGCCGAGTACGCCCGCGCCCAGGCCGACTTCGCCCGGAGCGCCACTCCCCTGCGGCGCCGTCTCGTCGAGCTGTGCGAGGTCCTGCTCACGGATCGCTGAGCGGCGCCCCGGCGTGTGGTGGGTGTTGCTCGTCCTTGCTCGTTCTGGTCGTCAATCTTTGATCGACGGCATGTAAGCGTCAATGATTGATTGACAACGAAGGAATCAAGCTCGTCGAAGATTCCTGTATCAGGCCACGCCGAGGCACCCTCTTCGTGCTGCGGGCGGGTGGCCGGGAGGGGGTTCACCCGCCCGCACGGCTGTCACGGCGGTCTTGCTCTGAGTGACCACAACGTGCCCACTTCGGACCGCCCGTGACCAGCGGTTCTCTCTCCGTGAAGATCCTCGGTGATGTTGACCGCACTGATCTCGCGGCCTTGCCCGCTCTCGTCCGCGCCTGTGAACCTGACCGGTACCCCGGCGAAGAGGAATCGGCATGTACGCGCAAGAGCGGCCAAACACGGCCGAGGGAACCCCTCGTGGACGGCGACCGCCAGCCCGATCGACACCTGTCTCACGTCCACTGGTCCCGCGAGACTCGAACCCAGGAGCGGTGCGAGCCCTGCAACGAGCGGCGGGCAATGCGGCCGTGGTCGGCATGCTCCACGGTCCGGCCCGCACAGCTGTCGCCGGCCACGAGCACGCACAGCACTCGCTGGTGCACGACGTGCTGCGAACCGACTCGGCCGGCCCGGTGGCCGTGGTACAGCGGGCGCCCCGGCCGCAGGCACTGGACGACCCTATCCAGGGATTCGTCACGGAGATGATCGCCGAGGCCGACAAGATGATCGCGAAGACCAAGTCGCTCGGCTGGCGCGTCTGGTCGAAGCCGGCCAGGCAGAAGCACTGTGACGATCTCGGAACGGTTATCGACCAAGCCGAGCACATGATCTACCCCCAGTTGCACAACGTCGCGGCGACTCCGGCCGACGAGCGGCGGGAAGTCGATCTGAAGGCACTGCTCGACCAGATCCAGAACCGGCACCTCTCCTACGTCGACATCCTCCGCATCTACGACCTGCGCCCCGTCGCGCCGGATATCGACGCCGCCGACAGCAAGGCACTCGAGTCGCTCTCGCGCACATGGTCACGAATCACGAGCGGACAGGGAGTTTCGATCTCGGGCAAGCCCCGAGCATTCGGCGACGACCGTGACCCTGCCGAACTCGCCGGCTTCACGACCCAGATTCTGTCCGCTCATGCTCGGCTGCTGTCCCGCCAACGCGGCCGCGCCCTGGTCACCGACCTGGCCTCACGCCCTGGATCTCCTGCCGTCGGCGTCGTCCCCTACCACCCCGGGCAGGTCGAGTTCATGGGCGGGAACACCGACGTCGGGGCGGAGGCGATCGCGGACTCCGCGAATGCGCTCGCGCAGAACGAGGACACTGCGGGCAGCGGTTCCACCAGCACGGTCGCGGTTCCCTACGGCTTCAAGGACAGCGAGGGAGCCAAGCTGGGCGAACCTGTCACCCCTGCGTTTCTCGTGTACGGCCACGAACTGGTCCACGCGCAGCACAACATGCACGGCATCAATGTCAGGACGGTCGACGACGAGGAACTGGCGACCGTCTCCGGAACAGCGAAGTCTGATGCCCTGCACGCGAAGATCGGGCTCCCCCGCACCACGGAGGACATGCTCCGGGACGAACACAACCTTCCACGTCGGGGCGGATACACGTAATCGACGAGTGCCGATCGACGATCGGTACTCGTCCGTTGCTCGGTGTATCTGGTCAACGTTTCATTTTCGGAACGCTGGCGTCATTGATTCGTTGACATGTGAGGGAACTGCCTCGTGCGATGAGGGCGGCGTGGAGTGTCCGCCCTCATCGCACCGGCATCTCCTTACGAGTAGGCCTCCACGGGCGGGCAGCTGCACACGAGGTTGCGGTCACCGTGAGCACCGTCGATCCGGCGCACAGGAGGCCACACCTTGCGGTCGTGTACGCCCGGTGTGACGCCCGTCGGGTACGCGGCGAGCTCCCGCGGGTACGGGTGGTCCCACTTGTCCATCAGGCACGCCGCGGTGTGCGGCGCACCGCGCAGCGGGTTGTCCGTGACCGGCCACTCCCCCGCCGCCACACGGTCGATCTCCCCGCGGATCCCGATCATCGCGGTGACGAAGCGGTCGATCTCGGCGAGGTCCTCGCTCTCGGTGGGCTCCACCATCAGCGTGCCCGCCACAGGGAAGGACATCGTCGGCGCGTGCAGGCCGTAGTCGGCGAGCCGCTTCGCCACGTCGTCGACGGTCACGCCCGTGTCCCGGGTGATCCCGCGCAGGTCGAGGATGCACTCGTGGGCGACGTGCCCGTGCTCGCCCGCGTACAGCACCGGGTAGTGCTCACCGAGGCGCTTCGCCACGTAGTTGGCTGCCGCGATCGCACTGAGGGTGGCCCGGCGCAGACCGTCGGTTCCCATGAGCCGGATGTAGGCCCACGAGATCGGGAGCACCCCCGGGCTGCCGTGTGGCGCTGCCGACACGGCACCGACCCCCTCGGCACCGCCACGTCCTGGCAGGAACGGCGCCAGGTGCTCCGCCACCGCCACCGGACCGACGCCGGGCCCGCCTCCTCCGTGCGGGATGCAGAACGTCTTGTGGAGGTTGAGGTGGCTGACGTCGCCGCCGAACGCCCCCGGCCTCGCCAGTCCGACCAGCGCGTTCAGGTTCGCGCCGTCGACGTAGACCTGCCCGCCGGCCTCGTGCACCCGGTCGCACACCTCGCGGACCCGCACCTCGAACACGCCGTGCGTGGACGGGTAGGTGATCATGAGAGCCGCGAGAGAGGGGCCGTGCTCGGCGATCTTGGCGCGAAGGTCGTCGAGGTCGACGTCGCCGGTGGGGGACGTGGCCACCACGACCACCCGCATCCCGGCCATCACGGCCGAGGCCGCGTTGGTGCCATGGGCACTCGCCGGGATCAGGCAGACGTCCCGGTGCGTCTCACCCCGGCTGCGATGGTAGGCCGCGATCGCGAGCAGGCCCGCGAACTCGCCCTGGCTACCGGCGTTGGGCTGCAGCGACACGGCCGCGTACCCGGTGAGCTCGGCGAGCCACCGCTCCAGGTCGGCGATCAGCGCGAGCGTCCCCTCGGCGTCGGCCTCGGGGGCGAACGGGTGCATGTCGGCGAACGCCGGCCACGAGATCGGCTCCATCTCGACCGCGGCGTTGAGCTTCATCGTGCACGACCCGAGCGGGATCATCGTGCGGTCCAGCGCCATGTCGGCGTCGGCGAGCCTGCGCAGCCAGCGCATCAGCGAGGTCTCCGAGCGGTGCTCGTGGAAGACCGGGTGCGTGAGGTACTCGGTGGTGCGAAGCAGGCCCGGAGGGAGGACGTCCTCGGTGTCGAGGTCGATCGCGGTGGCGTCGGCGGTGACGCCGAACGCTGCCCATACAGCCTCCAGGTGCTCCACCGTGGTCACCTCGGAGCAGGCGATGCCCAGCGTGTCCTCATCCACGCGCCGCAGTGCGATCCCGGCGGCGTGGGCGGCGTCGGCCACCTCCGCCGCCCGTCCCGGCACCCGCGCCTGCACGGTGTCGAAGAACTCCCCGTGCAGCACCCCCACTCCCCCGGCCCGCAGCCCGGCGGCCAGCACAGCGGCCATGCGGTGCGCCCGGCGGGCGATCCGCCGCAGGCCGTCCGGCCCGTGGTAGACCGCGTAACACGCGGCGACGACAGCCAGGAGCACCTGCGCGGTACAGATGTTCGAGGTGGCCTTCTCACGGCGGATGTGCTGCTCACGCGTCTGCAGCGCCAGCCGCAGAGCCGGGTTGCCGTCGGCGTCGCGGGACAGGCCCACGAGCCGGCCCGGCAGCTGGCGCGCATGCTTCTGCTGCACCGACAGGTAACCGGCGTGCGGGCCACCGAAGCCGAGCGGCACCCCGAAGCGTTGGGTGGTGCCCACCGCCGCGTCGGCGCCCAGCTCACCGGGCGGCGTGAGCAGGGTGAGAGCCAGCAGGTCGGCGGCGACTGCCACCAGTGCTCCGCGCTCGTGTGCTTCGGCGATCAGGGACGACGGATCGGTGACCGCACCGGAAGCGCCGGGGTAGGACAGAAGGAGCCCGAACAGCTCACCCTCGGGCAGCCCGGCGTCCAGGTCCGCCACCACGAGATCGATACCCAGCGGCTCGGCGCGGGTGCGGAGCACCTCGATCGTCTGCGGCAGGGTGTCGGCGTCCACGACGAACCGCGGCGACGTGGCCCGCCCGGCCCGGCGCAGGAGGGTCATCGCCTCGGCGGCCGCGGTGGCCTCGTCGAGGAGGGAGGCCCCCGCGACGGGGAGCCCGGTGAGGTCGGCGACCGTGGTCTGGAAGGTCAGCAGCGCCTCGAGCCGGCCCTGGCTGATCTCCGGCTGGTAGGGCGTGTAGGCCGTGTACCAGGCCGGGTTCTCCAGCACGTTGCGGCGGATCACCGGCGGCGTGACCGTGCCCGAGTAGCCCAGCCCGATCATCGGGACGGTCACCGTGTTGCGCGCCGCGAGAGCCCGCAGCTCGGCGAGCACCTCCGGCTCGGACGCCGCGGGGGGCAAGGTGGAGGCGACAAGTGCTCGGTCGCGGATGGAGTCGGGCACCACCGCGTCGGCGAGGGCGTCGAGTGACTCCGCGCCGACCGCCGCCAGCATGGTGGACAGCTCCGCCGATCGCGGCCCGATGTGCCGATCGACGAACGGGAGACCCTGCTCGAGGTCGTGGAGCGTCGGGCGCTCCAGGGGATGCGGGGTGGGACGGTCGGTCACTGGACCTCCGGAGGTCGGGCAGGCGGCGGGCACGCAACTGCTGCCCTCCCCCTCTGTCCCCGCCCGGTCACCGGGCGCCTGAGAGATTCACCCCGTACAGAGCGGGCTTTCCCCGTCGGCGGACGGGCACGCCCGTCGCTTTCCAGAGGCGTCTCGCCCGGGCGGTCCAGGATGCCTGAGAGGTTCCGGGGAGGATTTGCTCCTTCGGCGCCCGATCCCCATCAATCGAGACGGCGACCGGGACTCTCCCGCGCGGGTTCAGCGACTACGCGTCACATCGTAGCCCTCTCCCGCCGCCTGCCCTCTCCGCGCCGTTTGTCAGAACTGTGAGCCCGGTCCCGCGCCGACGATGCGCCCGACGTTCTCGTCCGAGAAGAACTCGGCCGGCGAGGTGACCCCGGCGTTCACCCGCGCGAACCCGTCCATCGCCTGCTGGTTGCCGCACATGGCCACCAGCAGCTCCCGGAGCTCCGGTGACGGCGGGTCGAGCGACGCCAGGTCGGCCGTGAACTCGTACATCGGCAGAACATGCGCGTCCCGCGCCGACCGGTAGTCGCGCATCGCGAGGTCGAACGGGCGGGCACCGGAGAACGCCTCGTCCACTGCCGTCACGCACAGCTCGGCGTCCCGGAACGCGTCCTGGATCCCCTGCGCCGTGATGAAGTCCTTGTTGTAACCGGCGTCCCCCACCAGCGCCCAGCCCGGTCCGTAGGGCGTGCGGAAGAAGTTCGGCACGGCCATGCCGGCAAAGCGCGTCTCCCGTGTGCCGGCCCGGACGCGGTCGGCGAAGGCGGGAGCCATGTCGAGCATCGCCAGGAAGTTGCCCTCGACGTCGGTCCTGTTCGCAGCGTGCTCCCGGTACGGCCACCCGCCGACGACGAGCGTGAGGCCGTCGTTCGTCGGCCACGCCGCGAACGCCCGGTACGGCCGGACGTAGGCCTCGAAGCGTCCCTCCATCGGCAGCCCGCTCCAGTACGCGTAGTAGCCGGACAGCAGACGCGGCTTCTCGTGGTACCGCTCGGGCCGCACCCCACGAGCGACCAGCGATCGGAGGCCGTCCGCTCCGATGACCACTCGGGCCCGCTCGACGACCGGGCCGCCGCCCTGCCCATGCCCACGGACTCCCGTGACGCGTCCGTCCTCGACGAGCAGGCCGGTCACCGTGAACCGCTCCCGTAGCTCCGCCCCGGCCGCGGCGGCGGCACGGACGAGCACCTCGTCCAGCACGGTCCGGCGAGGGCCGTACGCCACGCCCGGGCTTCCCGTGATCGTGAACGGACCGAAGTCGAACGCGTAGGTGTCGATCGGCGGGCACCCCGTTGCGAGAACCTCGTCGAGCAGTCCCCATCTCCGAAGCGCCGCCACCCCGGGCGCATGCACCAGGTGTGTGGAGATCGTGTCGCTCGGGAAGATCGCGCGATCGACGAGCAGGACCGCGTACCCCTCGCGTGCCAGCAGCATCGCGGTCGGCGATCCGGCACACCGCGCGCCGACCACGATCGCGTCGTAGGTGCTCACCGGACGCCACCGTTCCTGTTACGCCCCCCTGGATGCGGGAGGGAACAGGATGGCCCGTCGTTGTCGGCGCGGGAAGGGCCGCTGCAGGCCGTTGATCGCTCCGAGATCAGCCGATGAGCCCTCGCGAGGGCGGCTACGCGGATCTCGCGACGAACTACTCGGCGCCGGGGAAGGCGCCGCGGCTTCAGCTGATGGCACGCCGAGCGCGGCGGCGGGACAGCTCGTCCTCCGGGCTCTCGTCGACGCTGCCGCCGTCGGCCCGCTCGACCGGGAAGTCCTTGATCGACCCGCTGATCTCACGCATCGCGCCGCTCACGGCGATGCCGAAGACGCCCTGCCCACCTTGCAGCAGGTCGACGACCTCTTCCGGTGACGAGCACTCGTAGACGGTGGTGCCGTCGCTGAACAGCGTGATGCCGGCGAGATCGCGGATGCCACGCCGGCGTAGGTGCTCGACCGCCACGCGGATGTTCTGCAGCGACACCCCGGCGTCCAGAAGCCGTTTGACGACCTTCAGGACGAGGACGTCCTTGAACGAGTAGAGCCGCTGCGATCCCGAGCCTGCCGCTCCACGGATGGACGGCACGACCAGACCCGTACGGGCCCAGTAGTCGAGCTGCCGATAGGTGATCCCCACAACCTGGCAGGCGGTAGGACCCCGGAACCCGACGAGCTGGTCCGGCATCCCGTCGAGGCCGGCCCCCAGCAGGGGATCGGGGAAGAGCTCACCCTGTTCAGGTGAGCCGGACGGCGGGTTCTCCACCGAACTCCTTCCGCCGGGGCCCGAAAGGCGGGCCGTCACGCCCGACGGTAAGCGGGTGCGCGCGACCGGTCAACGCGGCGCGCCGCCGCGAGTCACCCGGAACCGGGCGTGTCGAGACCGGATGGCCTCGGCCGGGTACTACGGCTGCGCGCCGCGAAAATCCTCCGGCGAGATCGAGTCCAGGAACTCCCGGAACTTCTCGACCTCATCCTCCTGCTCGTCGGGGATGACCAGCCCGGCCTCTGCCAGCACGCTTTCGTCGGCGTGGATCGGCACCCCGATGCGCAACGCGAGCGCCACCGAGTCGCTCGGCCGGGCCGACACCTTGACGCCGCCGTCGAAGACGAGCTCGGCGTAGAACGTGCCCTCCTGGAGATCGGTGATCCGCACCTGCTCCAGCCTGCGGCCCAACCCCGTGATCACGTCCTTGAGCAGGTCGTGGGTCAGCGGTCGGGCTGGTTTGACTCCCTGCTGCTCCAGGGCGATCGCAGTGGCCTCGACCGAACCGATCCAAATCGGGAGGTACCGGTCGCCGCTGGTCTCCCGCAGCAGGAGGATCGGCTGGTTCGCGGGCAATTCAACCCGGACACCCACGACGCGCATCTCGCTCATGCGCTTCCCTCCTCCTGACGGTCCTGCAGTGTCGACGCTACACGGCGCACCCGGCCCGCGCCCGCCTCCGGACGGGCGTCGAGCCGCCGTATTGCGCCAGTCCTCAGCCTGTGGCGCCGGGCTCGCGCGGCCCGGTGAGGAACACGAGCCGGAACTTGCCGATCTGCACCTCGTCGCCGTTGGCCAGAACAGCGGTGTCGACCGGCTCCCGGTTGACGTAGGTGCCGTTGAGGCTGCCGACGTCGACGACGACGAACTCGCCGGCGTCACTGCGGAACTCGGCGTGGCGGCGCGAGACCGTGACGTCGTCGAGGAAGATGTCGCTGTCGGGGTGGCGCCCCGCGCTCGTGGACGGCCGGTCGAGGAGGAACCGCGACCCCGCATTGGGCCCGCGCTTGACCACCAGCAGGGCTGCTCCTGCAGGTAGCGCGTCGACGCCGGAGACCGGCTGGTCCTGGGCGGGGGGCTCGACCTCGGAGAGGAAGTCCGCTCGGAAGACCGAGGTGGTCTCCGGGGAGCGCTCCGGGGGCACGCCGGGCCCGTCGTTCGTGGTCACCTCGGGGTCTCCTCCTGCATGGATGTAGCAACGTTCATTTGTGATCTGTGCGGCCCACGTGCCGTGGGTTCCGCAAACCTACCGCGCGGCGGCGTCCGGTTCCGGCCCGGTCAGCTTCCCGTGAGCTCGCCGTACGCCGTCGCGTCGAGCAGGTCGCCCAGTGCGGCGGCATCGTCGGCCAGCCGGACGTCCATCATCCAACCTGCCTGGTAGGGCCCCGAATTGATCAGCTCGGGGCTGTTCTCGAGAGAGTCGTTGACCGCGACGACCGTGCCGGACACGGGAGCGTAGATATCCGACACCGACTTGGTGGACTCGACCTCGCCGACAGCCGCACCAGCGGTGACGGTGTCACCGACCGCGGGCAGCTGCACGAAGACGACGTCACCGAGCTGGGACTGGGCGTGATCGGTGATGCCGATCCGAACCACCCCGTCCCCCAGGTCGCGCACCCACTCGTGGGCTTCGGTGTAGCGAAGGTCCTCGGGAATCACGCGAGGAGCCTAGTCCCCGCCTCCGAGACGGCCACCGACCCCCGGCGGCTGCACCGGCGACCGCATCGCGAGTACGAACTGCGTCAGATACAGCGCCCCTGAGTACAGGTAGAGCGCCGTGCCCCAGATCGCGAAGCCGTACCCGAACGGCCGGGCGAGCTCGCCCCAGAAGCCCGTGTTCTGACCGAGCAGGAGCAGCGGAAACGCGTACAACAACAGGAACGTGGCGCCCTTGCCGAGGTAGGTCACCCGATAGGGGGCATAGCCCCGGCGACGCAGCACGGGAAGCGTGGCCGCCAGCACCAGGTCGCGGCAGACCAGCGCCACCACTCCCCACCATGGCACCACGTCGCGCGCGCCGAGCGCGATCAGCGCGGCCAGGATGTAGAGCCGGTCGACCGCGGGGTCGAGCAGGGCGCCGAGGCGGCTGTACTGCCCGAGCAGTCTGGCGAGCTTGCCGTCGAGCCAGTCCGTGAAGCCGCCGACGGCCAGCACGAGGATCGCCCACCCATCGGCGCGCGGCACGAGGAGCAGGTAGAGGAACAGCGGTACCCCGGCCAGCCGCAGCACGCTGAGCAGGTTCGGGACCGTCACGATGCGGTCGGCCCGGGGCCGCGTCGTCGGCAGGTCGGGCACGTCAGGAGCCTACTGGTGCGGCCGGCTCGGCTCGCGGCTGCACAGGACGCCCCGGCCAAGGCAGGATCATCACATGGACGCTTCCGCTCTCAAGGAGATGCAGGCCCCGCTCAAGGCGCAGTACCGGGACGATCCCACCACCGCGCTCATCACTCTGAAGGCCGAGGGAGAACTCGACGGCACCGGCGTGGCCTGCCGGGTCCGCACCGCAACTGCGCTGGCCGAGGCCGGCCTGCACCCGGCCACCGGCGGTGACGGCTCGCAGCTGTGCTCCGGGGACATGCTCCTGGAGGCGCTCGTCGCCTGTGCGGGCGTCACCCTACGCGCGGTCGCCACCAACATGGGGCTCGATGTGAGCGGCACGGTGCACGCCGAGGGCGACCTGGACTTCCGCGGCACGCTCGGCGTCGACAAGGAGGCACCGGTCGGGTTCCGCGACATCCGCCTGACCTTCGACCTCGCCACCAGCGCAGACGCCGACCAGGTCGCCACCCTCATCAAGCTGACGGAGCGCTACTGCGTGGTGCTGCAGACGCTGGTGTCATCGCCCGCCACGTCCGTGCACGTGAACACCGCCGGCACCGCCGCACAGTGAACGGGGCCCGCGCACTCATCCGGTCCTTGGTGGCGAGCGGGGTCGAGGTCTGCTTCGCCAATCCCGGCACATCGGAGATGCACTTCGTGGCGGCCCTCGACGCGGTGCCGCAGATGCGTGCCGTGCTGACCTTGTTCGAGGGCGTCGCCACCGGCGCGGCCGACGGCTACGCACGGATGGCGGGCCGGCCGGCCGCCACCCTGCTGCACCTCGGTCCGGGCCTGGGCAACGGGCTGGCCAACCTGCACAACGCCCGCAAGGCGGGGGCGCCGATCGTCAACATCGTCGGCGACCACGCCATCGAGCACATGAAGTTCGACGCGCCGCTGCAGTCGGACATCGGGCCCGTCGCCGGATCGGTGTCGGGCTGGGTGCGCCACAGCGCGAGCACCGCCGACGTCGGATCCGACGCCGCGGCGGCGGTCGCCGCGGCCCGGGAGGGCCAGGTCGCCACGCTCGTGCTGCCTGCGGACGTCAGCTGGGCGCAGGACGGCGGAAGCGTCGCGGAGCCGCTGCCGACCGCTCCCCTGCAGCCTGCCGACCCCGATGCCCTTCGGTCCGCGGCGCGCGCACTGCGGTCGGGCGAACCGTGCGTGCTGTTGGTGGGCGGCGACGCCACGCGGGCCGACGGCCTGGCCGCCGCCGACCGGATCGCGGCGGCGACCGGCGCCAGGGTCCTGGCCGAGACGTTCCCGACCCGGATGGAGCGGGGCGCCGGCGTGGTCCCGGTGGAGCGGGTGGCCTACCCCGTCGACGTGGCGCTTCGCCAGCTCGCCGGGGCGCGCCACCTGGTGCTCGCCGGCGCCCGGTCCCCGGTGGCGTTCTTCGCCTACCCCGACAAGCCCTCCGAGCTGGCGCCCGCGGACTGCGAGATCCACCCGCTCGTGCCGGGCCGTGACGGGCTCGCCACCGCCGCGCTGGAGGAGCTCGCCGACCTCCTCGCGCCGGGCACGACCGCGAGGACCGCGGAGCTCGCGCGCCCCGCGCTCCCGAGCGGTGCCCTGACCGTCCAGACCGCCGCTGCGGTCGTCGGCGCCCTGCTGCCCGAGGGGGCGGTGGTCGTGGACGAGGCGGTCACATCCGGCACGGGGCTGCCCGCGGCGACGGCGACGGCACCACGCCACGACTGGCTCACGGCCGTCGGCGGGTCCATCGGTTGGGGCCTGCCCGCCGCCACCGGGGCCGCGGTGGCCTGCCCCGACCGGCCGGTCTGGTGCCTGCAGGCCGACGGGAGCGCCATGTACACGATCTCGGCGCTGTGGACCCATGCCCGCGAGGCACTCGACATCACCACCGTCGTCTACAACAACAGCGCCTACGCCATCCTGCGGATGGAGCTGCAGCACGTCGGTGCCGCGGGGCTCGTCGAGAACGGCGGGGAGCGGGCCAGGGCCCTGTTCGATCTCGGCAGGCCGGACCTCGACTTCGTCGCGCTCGCCCGGGGAATGGGGGTCCCGGCGGTCCGGGTACACACCGCCGAGGAGATGATCGAGGCTCTCCGGAGGGCCTCGGCCGAGCCCGGGCCGCACCTCGTGGAGGCGATGGTCCCGCCGCTCGTGCCCTGACAGGCCCGTTCGTCGCGGCAGGTCGCCGGTTCGTCCCACCCCCCGCCGGGAACGTCCCTTTTCCCGGGGTGTCGGACGTAGAGTGTCGTTCACGTGACGCAGCGTTCTGTCCGTGATCGGGCCGCCGCGTCGGGGACATGCCGGGCGGCTCCGCGGGAAGCGTGATGGTGAGAACGGTCGAGGACCTACGGACCGTCGACCATGCCTGCGCCATTCCGGTGAGCGACGAGCAGCTCTGGGAGATGACGTCCGCGTTCGTCGCCGACGGCCTGGCAGCGGGCGAGCAGGTGGTGTACTTCGACGACGGCACCGCCGACTGCGTCATCGAACGGCTGGCCGACGACTGCGTGCCGATCGCGGAGTCGCTGCACGACGGCAGCCTGATCGTGGTGCCGCCCGACACCACTCGCGCCACACTGCGCAGCCCACCCCCGTACGTGCAGGACCTCATCTGCGGCACCGTCGACGACGCGGTCGAGCGGGGCTACACCGGCGTGCGGCTCACCGGGCAGCTGAGCTACGCCCTGCAGCGTGCGGGCGGTGTCTCGCTGCTCCAGTACGACGACGCGTTCGACGAGGTCATCCGCGTGCGCCCGGCCCGGCTGCTGTGTCTCTACGACCGCCGCCGGTTCCCCGACGGCGCCATCGAGGAGCTGCGCGCCCGCCACCACACCGAGCTCGTCGTCCCCGCGATCTACGACGACAACCTGTTGCGCATCACGAGCACCGGGCCCGGCTGCGCCCGGCTGGCAGGCGAGGTGGACCACAGCAACCGCCCACGCATCCGCAGGCTGCTCGAGACGGCGCTGGACGACGCACTGCGATCCCACGCCGGCCCCACCGACATCACGCTCGACCTGGCCTCGCTGCGGTTCCTCGACGTCGCGGCCGCCGTCAGCCTCGTGCACGCGGCGGAGGAGTTCCCCAGCTCCCACCGCCTGATCCTCACCGGCGTGCGGCCGCGCGTGGTGCGCGTCCTCGACCGCTGCGGCGCTCCCTTCGCCGCCCAGCTCGTCGTCAAGACCCGGCCCGACCACACGCTCCCGGAGGCCCGATGAGGATCGAGACCACCCGGTCGGCCGTCGCGGTCCGCCTGGAGCACGCGGTCGGCTACTACAGCACCGACGCCGAACTGCTCGCCCAGCTCGTTCCGCTGGCCCTCGCGGGTCTCGAACGGGGCGACCCGGTGGCGCTCGCGCTGCGTCCGCGCACGCTGCGGGCCGTGTACGCCGAGCTGGGCCGGGCAGCGGGGCTCGTCGAGCTCAGCAGCCCCATCGGGCCCGACGGCGCATCCGGTCAGACGGTGGCCGCTCGCTGGGCCCTGGAGGTGCGGGAGCTGACCTCCACCACCGGCGGCCCCGTCATCGTGCTCAGCGAGCACATCAGCGCCTTCGACGGCGCCGACGGCGGCTTCTGGACCGAGCTGGACGCCGCGGTGAACGTCGCGCTGACAGATCTCCCGGTGCACATGACGTGCTTCTTCCCGGAGCTGCCGCTACACCTGGAGATCCTCGACGGGGCCCGGCGCAACCACCCGTTGCTGCTGGTTGGAGGGCGGTTGCTGCACAACACCCAGCATCGCTGCCCGCGCGACGTGCTCGCGATGCGGCCGGCTCCGGCCCCCACGCTGCTGGGCCCGCCCGACGTCCGCATGACGTTCAGCGCGTGGCAGCTGCACGAGGTGCGCTCGGCGGTCGAGGAATCCCTGCACACCGCAGGCTATGGCCGCACGCGCGCCGAGGACCTGGTTCTCGCCGTGAACGAGGTGGCCACCAACGCCGTCGAGCACGGCGCGCCCGAGGCGGAGCTGGCCATCTGGACCAGCACGGGCGGTGGGGTGGTGTGCGAGATCCACGACCGTGGAGCCCTCACCGACCCGCTACCGGGCCTGCAGGCGCCCCATCCCGCCGACCCTCGCGGTCGTGGTGTCTGGATCGCGCGTCAATTATGCGATTCGCTGCATGTATGGGCCGATCGATGGGGCACCCATGTCCGCATGCACGCCAGTCCGTGACGTAAGATCTGCACGGCGCGTCACCCTGGAAACCGCGGGTGTGACGAATATGCCCCTTGGCAACACGCCCGGTCGGGAGAAGACTCCTTCGCGGACTCGTGCGCCATCGGGCAGCGCCGACACGCCACACACGCACGCGTAGCACCACATTTCGAGCACCACCATAAGCGTCACCACATTCGGGCACCATCACATTTGGGATGACCATGTCTGACGACCAGCGACGATCTCGCATGATGCAGGCTCACTCCCGCATTCAGCGACGGGTCTCTGTGCTCGGTTCATTCACCTTGACCACCGACGGTGCCACCGTCCCGCTCGGGGTCGACTCACGCAGGCTTGTGGCGTATCTCGCCGTGCATCCGCGGCCCCAGGAGCGCACGAGCCTCGCCGCGGACCTGTGGCCGGGAGTACCCACCGACGCGGCGGTACGCCTGCTCGCCGACGCCGCCACCGCCGTTGACGTACCGGAGCTGTTCGCCGACGAGGACGAGAGCGGCCCGTTGGCGCTGGCCGCCGACGTCGAGGTCGACCTCGCCGACGCACTGGGGCTCGTGCGTGCGATGCCCGACATCCCGACCAACCACGACCCCGACATCTCGCTGCTGTCCGCCGACATCCTGCCCGGCTGGACCGCCCCCTGGATCGCCGTCGAACGCGAGCGGTTCCGCCAGCTGCGGCTGCACGCGCTCGAGGAGCGCAGCCTGCGACTGACGTCCGCCGCCCGGTACGAGGAGGCGGTGGCGATCGCGAAGAGCGCCGTGCAGACCGCCCCCAGCCGCGAGAGCGCCCGCCGCGTCCTCATCGAGGCCTACCTCGGGCAGGGCGACATCGCGGCCGCGGTCGCCGAGTTCGACGACTACCAGGAGCTGCTGCGCTCGAGCGTCGGCGGGCCCGCGTCGACCGGGCTGGAGGCGCTGTTCCCGCCCTCGCCGGTGTGGCCGGTGCTCCGGGCGCGCCGCACGATGCCTCGCTCCGCCGTGCAGCTGCCGGGCCTGCGCTCGGTGCGCGGCGCCACCCCCAGCACCCGACGGCTCGTCGCCGGTGGCTCGGTTCCCGGCCCGTCGCAACGCTGACCCCAGCACGTCTGCGGGGCCGACAACTCCTAGAACGGGCGCAGCGGGACCTCGAAGCACACCCGGGTCCCCTGCCGCGAGCTCACCACCCGCAGCCGCTGCGAGAGCCGTCCGATCATGGTGAGACCACGGCCACGGTAGCCCGGGCGATCCGGCGCGGGCCGCCACCGGCCGTGGTCGGTCACCATGACCGCCACGACTGGTAGCGGCTCGTTGGCCAGCACCTCCAGCTCCACCTCCACGGTGGGCACCACGTCCGGCTCCTCGGAACCGGACTGCCGGTAGGCGTGTTCCACGCCGTTCGACACCGCCTCGCCGACCGCCAGCTGCAGGTCGATCACCACGTCCTCGGGGAGCCGTTGCTGCCCCGCCCACGCGGCGATCCGGCTGCGGATCGCCCGCAGCTCCGCCGCCCGGGCATGGTGCCGCAGCCGCAACCGGCGTCCGCCCGGCCGTCGGTCGGCCAGCGGCCTGATCGCGCCGTCATCCACCACGATCCTGTGGTGCCCGTCCACGGCAGGGCCAAACCGTGTCGGCGGGGAGCCGATCGGGTACTCGCTGCTCATGCATGGTTCATCCGAGCCCGACGTCGCCTCCGATCCCCACCTCGCGCGGACCCGCGAGGCCGGCGGCGTCGACCGCGACAGCGAAGAGCGCCCCGACGGGCCGAGCACCACGGGCACCGGCGAGAACGAGGAGTTCGTCGGCCGGGTGGCAGGCCAGGACGCCGGCTACGCCGGGGAGACCGGGGCCGAGGCGCGTGCCGAGGAGCCGCAGCGATGAAGCGCGACGGGAACGAGCTGACCGGCCTGGCGAAGATCGCCTACAAGCCCATCGGTCTCATCTTCGGCCTGCTCGGAGGGCTGCTGGCCGGCCAGGTCTTCGCCCTGGTGTGGAAGAAGCTGTCGCACGAGGACGAGGCTCCGCTGCCCCTCTCCGACGACTACACCACACGCGAGGTGCTCCTCGCCGCCACACTGCAGGGCGCGATCTTCGGCCTGATCAAGACAGCGGTGGACCGCTACGGGATGAAGGGCGTGCGGCGGTTCCTGGACACGCCACCGCGGCCGCGCACGCGCACGGAGGTGTAGTGCATGCCGGCAGAGGACCAGGTCCCGAGCACGGTGCGGCGTTCGGACGACAAGGCCGAGCGGACGTGGGAGAAGACCTACGACTCGGCGCTCGAGACCTACGACGACGATGGCGCCCGGGCCCACCGTGTGGCGTTCGCCGCGTTGAAGCGCAGCTACGAGAAGGTCGGCGACCACTGGGAGCCCAAGGAGGAGAAGGGTCCCTCCGACGAGCGGGCCGCCGAAGGTGGGCTCGACAGCGATCGGCCCACGGCGGGCGGAGTGGACGCGAACGCCTCGAAGCGGCACCTCCAGGATGTTGCGAGGAGGCTCGACGTCCCCGGCCGCTCGTCGATGACCAAGGACGAGCTGGTCGACGCGATCGGCAAGGCCAACGACCGGGAAACGGCGAAAGCACGCGACAAGAAGAAGTAGGCGCGACAGGGCGGCGGGCACCTGCGCCGAGGTGCCCGCCGCACCGGTGTGTCAGGACAATGCGCGCAGCTTGGGCAGCACGTCCTCGGAGAACTGGGTGAGGAAGCGCTCCTGGTCCTGCCCCGGGCCGTGGAAGACGAGGTGGTTGAGCCCCGCGTCGATGTAGGGCTTGATCTGGGACACCGCGTCGTCGGGATCGGATGCCACGATCCAGCGCTTTGCGACCTGCTCGATGGGCAGCTCGTCGGCCAGCCGCTCCATCTCGACCGCGGAGTCCACGCTGTGCTTCTGCTCGGCCGTGAGCGACAGCGGCGCCCAGAAGCGGCAGTTCTCCAGCGCCGTCTCCGCGTCGCGGTCGTAGGACATCTTGATCTCGATCATCCGGTCGATCTGGTCGAGACTGCGCCCCGACGCCTCGGCGCCCTCGGTGACGGCCGGCATCAGCTTCTCGGTGTAGAGATCCATGCCCTTGCCGGACGTGCAGATGAAACCGTCCGCCGAGCGGCCGGCGTACTTCGCCACGACCGGCCCACCCGCCGCCACGTAGATCGGAACCGGCTGTTTCGGCTTGTCGTAGATGGTGGCCCCGACGGTGCGGTAGTACTCGCCCTCGAACGTCACGTCCTCGGACGTCCACACCTCACGCATGAGCCGGATCGCCTCGCGCAGCCGCGCGAACCGTTCCTTGAACTCGGGCCACTCCATGCCCGACACGGCGATCTCGTTGAGCGCCTCCCCGGTGCCGACCCCGAGCATCACGCGGCCCGGGTAGGCCTCCCCCAGCGTGGCGAAGATCTGAGCGATCACCGCGGGGTTGTAGCGGAACGTCGGCGTGAGCACCGATGTCCCGATCTGCACCCGCTCGGTGCGCTCCCCCACCGCAGCGAGCCACACGAGCGAGGACGGTGCGTGGCCGCCCTCGTGGCGCCACGGCAGGAAGTGGTCCGACGTCACCACGCTGTCGAGGCCCACCTCCTCCGCCCGTACGGCGTACTCCACGAGCTCTCGCGGCCCGAACTGCTCCGCAGAGGCCTTGTAGCCGATCCGCAACGTCACGTCCTCAGATCCTTCCTGACCCGGTCCGGTGCTTCTGTTGCCCAAGAGTGCTACAGCCCGGCCATTGACCTCTACTCGCATCGAGGTCGCACGGTTGCTGCATGAAAGAACTCGCATGCGTCGTTCGCCCGAAGTACCTACCGTCATCGGCGCCATGAGCGACGACTCCCAGCAGCCCCACCGGGCCACCCTCGGTGCCCTGCGCCGCCTCGCCCCGTACGTCCACCCTCATCGACATGCCCTGGTCGGCGGCGCCCTCGCGGCGCTGGCCGGCAGCCTCGCCGGGCTGGCCATTCCCCTCATCACCCGCGCCATCGTCGACGGCCCGATCGCCCGCTCCGAGCTGTCGGCGCTGCCGTGGCTGGTCGCGGGTGTGCTCGCCTTCGGGCTGCTCGAGGCGGGCTTGATGCTGCTGCGGCGGCGTCTCGTCGCCCGCCCCAGCACCCGCATCGAGGCCGACCTGCGGGCCGACCTCTTCGCCCACCTGCAACGCCTGCCCGTGGCGTTCCACGACCAGTGGCCGTCGGGGCAGCTGCTCTCCCGCGCGACGTCCGACCTCAACACGATTCGCTGGTTCGTCGCGTTCTCGGGGATCTTCCTCGTGGTCAACGTGCTGACCATGGTGGCGGGCGTGGCCGTGCTGGCCTGGCTCTCCCCCACGCTGGGGCTGGTCATCGGCGTCATCGCGGTGCCGCTCGTGGTGCTCACGCTCATGCTGGAGCGCCGCTACTCGGTCGCCGCCCGGCGCGCACAGGACCAGGCGGGGGACCTCGCCACGGTGATCGAGGAGTCGGCACTCGGCATCCGCGTGCTCAAGTCGCTCGGCCGGGGCCGCAGGCTCACCGCGCGGTTCGTCGCGGACGCTCGGGGGCTGCGCGGCACCGAACTGCTGAAGGTGCGGCTGCTCGCGGCGCTGTGGGCCGTGCTGGTGACGCTGCCCGAGGCGGCGATCGCGCTGATCCTGGGGCTCGGGGCCTACGGGGTCGCCCAGGGCACGCTGACGCTCGGCACCCTCGTGGCCGCGGTCACCGTCATGACCTACTTGTACTGGCCGATCGCCTCGATCGGCTGGCTGCTCGCCGAGGCGAGCAACGCCGCGGCCGCCACCCGGCGGTACTGGGAGGTCCGCGACGTCGTCCCGGCGATCATCGACCCGCCCGACCCGGTGCCCGCGCCGAACCCGGTGCGGGGCGAACTGGTCCTGCGTGACGTCTCCTTCGCCTACCCCGGTGGGCGCGGAGACGTCCTGCACGGTGTCGACCTGGCGCTGCGACCCGGGGAGACGATGGCGCTGGTCGGCGCCACCGGGTCGGGCAAGACCACGCTGACGGCACTGGTGGCCCGGCTCTACGACGTCACCGGGGGCGCGGTGCTGATCGATGGCATCGACGTCCGTGACCTGCGGCTGGCCGACCTGCGCACCGCCGTGGCCACCGCTTTCGAGGACCCGGTGCTGATCTCGGCCAGCGTGCGGGAGAACGTGGCTCTCGGACTCCCGTCCGCGTCGGACGAGCAGGTGTGGGAGGCCCTGCGCGTAGCGAGCGCCGACGGTTTCGTCGCGGCTCTGCCGTGGGGCCTCGACACCCGGATCGGCGAGCAGGGTATGTCGCTCTCGGGCGGGCAGCGCCAGCGGCTCGCCCTGGCCAGGGCGGTGATCGGGCGTCCGCCCGTCCTGGTGCTGGACGACCCGCTCTCCGCGCTGGACGTGCACACCGAGGCAGAGGTGGAGGCCGCGCTGCGGCGGGTGCTGGGAGGGGTGACGGCGCTGGTCGTGGCGCACCGGTCGTCCACCGTGCAGCTCGCCGACCGGGTCGCGCTGCTCGTCGACGGCCGGATCGCGGCCGTCGGCACCCACAGCGAACTGCTGGCCACGGACGCGGAGTACCGGCGGCTGCTGACGAGCGCACTGGACGACCTGACCGACGAACGAGAGGAGGTGGGCGCATGAGCACCGACACCGGCACGGAGACCGTGGCCGGCCGGGGCGCGGAAACGGGCCCGGAGCCCGCGACGGGCCCGGGCGCCGACGTCGAGACCTGGCGCGGTATCGCCGCAGAGGATGACGAGGCCGACGAGATCGACCGGACCACCGGGCTGCGGATGCAGCGTCGCGCCCGCCTGCTCGTCGGGGAGCTGCTGCGTCCGCACCGGCGCGCGGTGGTGCTCGCAGCGGTGCTGCTCGTCGCCGAGAACCTGGCGATGCTGGCCGGGCCCCTCCTGGTGGCCACCGCGATCGACCAGGGCGTGCCCGCTGCCCTCGCCGGGCGCCCCGGCCCGCTGGCCTGGTCCATCGCCGGGTACGCGGCCACCGGGATCGCCGGCGCGGCCCTGCGCTCGGCGTTCACGCTGCTGTCCGGCCGGGTCGGGCAGGATCTGCTGCTCGACCTGCGCCGCCGCGTGTTCGCTCACGGGCAGCGGCTGTCGCTCGACTTCCACGAGTCCTACACCTCCGGGCGGCTGATCTCGCGCCTGACCAGCGACATGGACTCGCTCACCGACCTGCTGGAGAAGGGGTTCGAAGGCCTGTTCGGGGCCGTGCTCTCGCTGGTCGGCATCACGGTGCTGCTCGTGTGGCTCGACCCGGCACTCGCCGCGGTCGTGCTGTGCGGATTCGTGCCGCTGCTGGTGCTCACCCGCTGGTTCCAGCGCAGTTCCCGGGCGAGCTACCGGCGCACCCGCAGCACGGTGGCGCGGCTGATCGTGCACTTCGTCGAGTCGATGAACGGCATCCGCGCCGTGCAGGCGTTCCGCCGCGAGCGACGCAACGACGAGATCATGGACGGGCTCACCACCGCCCACCGGGATGCCAACACGGCGGCGTTCCTCACGGTGGCGTGGTACATCGCGGGGGTCCGCCTCGTCGGCAATGTCACGCTGGCGCTCATCCTGCTGATCGGCGGGCTGCGGGTGCTCGATGGGACGCTGGCCCTGGGTGCCCTCACGGCATTCCTGCTGTACCTGCGCCGGCTGTATGACCCCATGGACGATCTGGCGCAGTTCTTCAACAGCTACCAGTCGGCTGCCGCCGCGCTGGAGAAAATCGCCTCGGTCCTCGACACGCCGGCCGGCGTGCCCGAGCCGGCGCGTCCGGTGCCGCTGCCGTTCCCCGTGCGCGGAGAACTCGAGTTCGACCGCGTCAGCTTCGCCTACCGCAGGGCCGCCGAGCGCACGGTGCTGCCGGAGTTCTCGCTGCGCATCCCGGCCGGGCAGACGGTCGCGCTCGTCGGGGCCACCGGCGCGGGCAAGTCGACGCTGGCCAAGCTCGCGGCGCGCTTCTACGACCCGGTCTCGGGCGCAGTGCGCCTCGACGGGGTGGACCTGCGCGACATCACCGACGAGGCGCTGCGCTCCGCGCTGGTGATGATCACGCAGGAGGCGTTCCTGTTCGCCGGTTCGGTGGCGGACAACATCGCGATGGGCCGGTCAGGGGATGTCGGGTCGCCCAGGCGGGCCGAGATCGTGGCCGCCGCCGACGCGGTGGGTGCACGGGAGTTCATCGAGGCGCTGCCCGACGGGTTCGACACCGACGTGCGCAAACGCGGAGGCCGGCTCTCGGCGGGGCAGCGCCAGCTCGTCTCGCTCGCCAGGGTGGTGCTGGCCGATCCGGCGGTGGTGTTGCTCGACGAGGCCACCTCGTCGCTCGACATCCCCTCGGAACGAGCGGTGCAGGCAGCGCTGGAGACCGTGCTCGCCGGGCGCACGTCGATGATCATCGCCCACCGGCTCTCGACGGTGCTGATCGCCGACCGCGTGCTCGTGGTGGCCGACGGCAGGGTCGTGCAGGACGGGTCTCCGGAGGAACTGCTCCGCGGTGGGGGCGAGTTCGCCGACCTGCACGAGGCATGGCGCGCGTCGCTCGCCTGAGTGCGGGCGCTAGCCCAGGATGGACGGGTGCGCCCGCCCGCCACGCCCGAGCCGGTCTCCGTCGACGCGCCGGCGCTGCCCCGGCCGCACCTGCTGCGGCAGCGCTGGCGCGACGTCACGTTCCTGCACTGGGCGGTCCGGCCCGACGAGGTCGCCCGGTTCCTCCCGCCCGGCGTCGAGCCCGACGTCCTCGACGGGTGGACCTACGTCGGGCTCGTGCCGTTCCGCATGTCCGGCACCGGCTTCGCGCACGGGCCGGCCATCCCCTGGGTCGGCTCGTTCCTGGAGACCAACGTGCGCCTGTACTCCGTGGACGCCACGGGGCGGCGCGGAGTGGTGTTCCTCAGCCTCGACGCCGAGCGGGCGGTCGCGGTGGCCGCCGCCCGCTCGGTCTTCGGGCTGCCCTACCGGTGGGCGCGGATGCGGTTCGTCGCCGACGGCGACATCCACGGCGACATCCGCGGTTACGCGACACGCACCCAGTGGCAGGGGACGGCGCGCAGCCGGATCGTCGTGCGGGCCGGCGCCGAGGCCGTCGACGGCCCGCTGGAACGCTTCCTCACCGCACGCTGGGGGCTGCACGTCGCCCATCTCGGCTGCACCTGGTACCTGCCGAACGCCCACGAGGCCTGGCCGTTGCGGACGGCGCAAGTGCTGGAGCTCGACGACGGGCTGCTCGCCGCGGTAGGCCTCGGCGCGCTCGCCCGGCGCCCGCCCGACCACGTCGCGTTCAGCGACGGCGCCTCGGTGACGTTCGGGATGCCGGCCCTCGCGACCACCCCGCGACGGCACGGTGGGCCGGCCGAGTAGCGGCGCCCGCCATCCGGCCGCAGGGCCGGACCGCCGGGCGAAGATCCATCAGTGCCTGACCAGGCACGCCTAGGCTGTATACGTGTCGACTGAGCTGCTCGATCGCGCACCCACGCTGGACCGCCGGCACGGGCTGCCGGTGCACACCCAGATCGAGCAGTGGCTCATGAACGAGATCACGCACGGCCAGATCGCCACCGGCGACCGCCTGCCCGGCGAGCGGGCCCTGGCCGCGGCGCTGCGGGTGAGTCGCATGACGTTGCGCCAGGCCTTGGACGGGCTCGCCCGCCGTGGGGTGCTCATCCGCCAGCCGGGCCGCACAGGCGGGGCGTTCGTCGCCGAACCGAAGATCGACTGCGACCTCACGGGGCTGGCGGGGTTCACCGAACAGATGCGCCGGGCGCATCGGCGGGCCGGCGCCGAGGTGCTGTCGGCGTGCACGATCGCCGCCGATCAGGAGGTGGCGGCGGCGTTGTGCATCCCGGTGGGCGCGGCAGTCCACGAGCTCGTGCGGGTGCGCTCGGCGGATGGCACCCCACTCGCTCTGGAGCGGTCCTGGCTGCCCGCCGAGCACCTCGCCGACCTGCTCGACCACCCGCTGACAGGGTCGATCTACGACCTGCTCGCCGACCACTTCGGGCTCGCTCCGCACACCGCGGTGGAGTACCTGGAGTCGGTCAGCGCCGGCGCGGCCGACGCCGCTGCGCTCGGGGTGCCACGTGGCACCGCCCTCATGAGCGTGGAGCGCGTCGCGCAGTCAGTGGCCGGGTTACCCGTCGAGTTCGCCCGTGACGTCTACCGCGCCGACCGGGTGCGGTTGATGGTGCGCACGGACGTGCGCAGCCGCCAGGACTGACAGTTCGCCGACGGGCGGGCGCGGGCGGAGCCTACGATCACGGGGTGACGCTCCCCCGGACGGCCGACGCGCACGAGGTGCTCCACCGGATCTTCGGCTACGACACGTTCCGCGGGAACCAGCAGGAGATCATCGAGCACGTGTGCGGAGGCAGCGACGCCCTCGTGCTCATGCCCACCGGCGGTGGCAAGTCGCTGTGCTATCAGATCCCCGCGCTGGTCCGCGACGGTGTCGGCGTCGTCGTCTCGCCGCTGATCGCGCTGATGCAGGACCAGGTCGACGCCCTGCTCGCGCTCGGTGTCCGTGCGGGCTTCCTCAACTCCACACAGGGCCCCGACGAACGGCGGGCGGTCGAGACCGCGTTCCTCTCCGGCGAACTGGATCTGCTCTACCTCGCGCCCGAGCGGCTGCGCGTGGAGTCCACCCTGCGCCTGCTCGGCCGCGGAAAGATCGCGCTGTTCGCCATCGACGAGGCGCACTGCGTGTCGCAGTGGGGCCACGACTTCCGCCCCGACTACCTCGCGCTCTCCCAGCTGCACGAGCGCTGGCCCGACGTGCCCCGCATCGCGCTCACAGCCACCGCCACCAAGGCCACCCACGCCGAGATCGCCACCCGTCTGGGCCTGGACGACGCTCGGCATTTCGTTGCGAGCTTCGACCGGCCCAACATCCAGTACCGGATCGCGCCGAAGGACGAGCCGCGCCGCCAGCTGCTCCACCTCCTGCGCACCGAGCATCCCGGCGACGCCGGCATCGTCTACTGCCTCTCGCGCAACTCCGTGGAGAAGACCGCGGAGTTCCTCGCGGCGCAGGGCCTGACGGCGCTGCCGTACCACGCCGGGCTCGACGCCGGCACACGCGCGGCCAACCAGTCCCGGTTCCTGCGCGAGGACGGCGTGATCATGGTCGCCACCATCGCGTTCGGCATGGGCATCGACAAGCCCGACGTGCGGTTCGTCGCCCATCTCGACCTGCCCAAGTCGGTGGAGGGCTACTACCAGGAGACCGGCCGCGCGGGGCGTGACGGCCTCCCGTCCACAGCATGGCTCGCCTACGGGCTCGCCGACGTCGTCCAGCAGCGCAAGATGATCGACGACTCCGACGGCGACCTCGCCCACCGCCGCCGGCTCTCCCAGCACCTCGACGCGATGCTCGCGCTCTGCGAGACCGTCGAGTGCCGCCGGGTTCAGCTGCTGAACTACTTCGGGCAGCAGGGCACGCCGTGCGGCAACTGCGACACGTGCCTCGTCCCGCCCGAGTCGTGGGACGGCACGGTCGCCGCGCAGAAGGTGCTCTCCACCGTGTTCCGGCTCGACCGCGAGCGGCGCCAGAAGTTCGGGGCCGGGCAGATCATCGACATCCTGCTCGGCAAGCGCACAGCGAAGGTCGAGCAGTTCGACCACCACTCGCTCACCGTGTTCGGGGTGGGCACCGAGCTGACCGAGGGCGAGTGGCGTGGAGTCGTCCGCCAGCTCATGGCACAAGGCCTCTTGGCGGTGGAGGGCAACTACCAGACGTTCGTGCTCACCGAGGCCAGTCGCGGTGTGCTGCGCGGCGAGCGACAGGTGATGATGCGGCGCGATCCGAAACGCCAGGCGCAGGGGCGTTCCCGCTCGGCGCGGGCGCCACAGGCAGAGCTGCCCGCCGCCGCGGCACCGGTGTTCGAGCGGCTGCGTGCCTGGCGCGGGGCCACCGCGAAGGAGCAGGGAGTGCCCGCCTACGTGATCTTCCACGACGCCACGCTGCGGGAGATCGCCACGCGCATGCCCTCCACCACCGCCGAGCTGGGCACGATCAGCGGGATCGGGGAGAACAAGCTCGCCAAGTACGGCGAGCAGGTGCTGCAGACCCTCGCAGGCTGAGCCCGGGTTCGGCTCACCTGCAAGCCCCCAGCACAGCGGTCCTCCCAGCCCAGCGGCGCCGGCCGATCCGAAAAGTGATCCCCCTTCGCCCCCACCCGCACTTCGGAGCCGTAGTGCTGTTGTAGCCCACCTCCCCACAGCACTCCGGCTCCCGAGTGACGAGGGCGGGCCGTGGGTCAGAGCACCTCGAGTGGCTGAGGCCGGCGCGGCGGCGGGAACGCGGCGTCCAGCACCGCGAGATCGTCGCCGGTGAGTGTAATGTCGCGGGCCGCCGCGTTCTCCCGGACGTGCTCCGGGTTGCCGGAGCGCGGGATCACGATCGTGCCCGGCCGGCGCAACGCCCACGCCAGCGCGATCTGGGCGGGTGCCGTGCCGTGCCGGCGGGCGACCTCGCCCAGTGCTGGGTCGCCGAGCAGCCTGCCCTGCTCGATCGGTGAGTAGGCCATCACCGGGACGCCGTGCTCGGCGCACCACGGCAGCAGGTCGTACTCGGGGCCGCGGCGGGTGAGGTTGTAGAGGATCTGGTCGGTGGCCACCGCCGCACCGCCGGACAGGTCGTACAGCTGCGCCATGTCGTCCTGGTCGAGGTTGCTGACTCCCCAGCTCCGGATGGCGCCCGCGTCGAGCAGGTCGGTGAACCCGGCGATCGTCTCGGCGAAAGGCACGCGCCCCCGCCAATGCAGCAGGTACAGGTCGATCCGGTCGGTGCCGAGGCGGCGCAGGCTCTGCCGGCACGCCTGCACGGTGCCAGCGCGGGTGGCGTGGTGGGGCAGCACCTTGTCGACGATGAACACCTCGTCGCGGCGACCGGCGACGGCCTCGCCCACGAGTTGCTCCGCCGCACCGTCGCCGTACATCTCGGCCGTGTCGATGACGGTCATGCCGAGGTCGAGGCCCAGGCGCAGCGCCGCGACCTCGTCGGAACGCCGTCGGGGGTCATCACCGAGGTACCAGGTGCCTTGGCCGAGCGCCGGCACCTCCTCGCCCGACGGCAACGTCACGGTGCTGGGACCCGCCATCGCCTGTACCTCCCTGTCGTGGCTGCGCCGCAGTTCTGGCCGCCATTCTCGCCGGTCCCCACGCAGCCCCATGATCGGACGCACCCCGGCGGTCAGCCGTCGGCGCGGATACGCTCGCCCTTCGGGTCATAGAGGATCGGCGCCGCCACCGTGGCGTCCACCCACGTGCCGTCGACCTGCACCGCCACCGATGTCCCCTCGGCGGCGCCTGCGGGCAGGTAGGCATAGGCGATGGAGCGAGCGACCGTGTAGCCGTATCCGCCGGAGGTCACCCGGCTCACGACCTCGTCCGCGATGCGGACCGGCTCCCCGCCCAGCGCGACCATGCGGGGGTCATCGAGCACGAGGCACTGCAGTCTCCGGGTGACCCCTCGCGCCCGGTCGGCCAGCAGTGCCCCGCGCCCGACGAACTCGCCATCACCGTCACTACGGCGGACGGCGAAGCTCAGACCGGCCTCGTCCGGGGTGGTGTCGGGTCCGATGTCGGCACCCCACACCCGGTAGCCCTTCTCCAGCCGAAGGCTCTCGATCGCCCGGTACCCACCAGGGCGCAAGCCGTGGGGAGCACCGGCCTCGACGAGCGTGTGCCAGAGCGCGGCGCCGTACTCGGTGGAGCAGTAGAGCTCGAAGCCCAGCTCCCCGACGAACGTGACACGCAGCGCGCGCACCGGGACGTCCCCGACCGTCGTCTCCCGCATGGACGGGTAGGGGAAGTCGGCGTTCGACAGGGACGCGGGCGTGAGCGGGGCGAGCACGTCACGGGCGCGCGGTCCCCAGAGCCCGAAGCACGCCCAGGCGCCGGTCACGTCGGCGAGGCGCACCTGAGAACCGATCGCCCGGGCCTGGCGGCGCAGCCATCCGAGGTCGTGCGGCCCGAACGCCGTGCCCGTGACCACGAGGAACTCCTCGGGGCCCGCCCTGGTGACGGTCACGTCCATCTCGATGCCGCCGCGGTCGTTGAGGGCCTGCGTGTAGACGACGGCGCCGGGTGCGCGGTCGGTGCGACCGGCGAAGACGTGACGGCAGAACGCGGCGGCGTCCGCGCCGGAGATCTCGATCTTCGAGAAGGAGCTCTCGTCGAACAGGCCGACGGCCTCCCGCACGGCGACGTGCTCGGTCTCGACGCAGGGCGACCAGTGCCTGCCGGCCCATCCGCGCGGTCGCAGCTCCTCGGAACCGGGTGCGGAGTAGTGGTTCACCCGCTCCCAGCCGGCCTTCTCCCCGAACACCGCGCCGTGCGCCGCGTGCCACGGATACGCGGGCGATGTGCGCAGCGGGCGCCCCGCCGTGCGCTCCGCGGCGGGGTAGCGGATGTCGTAGTAGCTCTCGTAGTTCTCCCGCACACGGGCGAGGGTGTAGCCGGGCGAGCGGTGGTGCCGGTGGCCGAAGCGGCGCACGTCCATGTGCCACAGGTCGAGGCCGGGGTCGCCGTCGAGGATCCACGCCGCCATCACGCGCCCGACGCCCCCCGCACCGGCGATCCCGTGCGCGCAGAACCCGGCCGCGACGAAGAACCCCGCGACCTCGGTCTCCCCGAGGCAGAACTCGTTGTCCGGGGTGAAGGCCTCCGGTCCGTTGATCATCGACGCCACGCCGGTGTCGGCGAGCACCGGGACGCGGATCTGGGAGTTGGCGAGGATCTCCTCGAACCGGTCCCAGTCCGGTGGGAGCAGCTTGCCGTTGAAGTCCGGCGGGACCGCGTCGACGCAGCGGGCTGTGGCGGTCCACGGCGCGCTCCGGCGCTCGTAGCCGCCCATCACCAGCCCGTCGATCTCCTGGCGGTAGTAGACGAGCAGGTCGGGGTCGCGCAGCGACGGCAGTGAATGATCGGGCAGCGAGCCGGGCGGCAGCGGCGCCGTGACGACGTACTGGTGCGACATCGGCACCACCGGGACCCTGACGTCCACCAGGCGCGCGATCTCGGCGGCGAACATGCCTCCGCAGTCGACCACCACCTCGCACTCCACGTCCCCGCGGTCGGTCCGGACGCGCGTCACCCGCCCGTCCACCGTGTCGATGCCGACCACCCGCGTCTGCTGGGTGATCGTCGCTCCCCCGGCCCGTGCGAGGGCCGCGAGGGCGTAGCAGAGCCGCGCCGGATCGACCTGGCCGTCGGTCGGCGTGTAGGCGGCCCCGAGCACGCCCTGGGCCGACATCAGCGGGAACAGCTCGGTCGCCTCGGCGGCGGAGATCAGGTCGAGTGGCAGGCCGGAGCGCTGTGCCCAGCCCGCCTGCCTGCGGATCTCCTCGAGACGGGCGGGCGAGGACGCGAGCCGCAGCGAGCCGGACTCCACCCAGCCCGGGGCGTGCTCGGTCTGCTGCAGCCTGCGGTAGAGCTCGACCGACCAGCCGTTCATGGTGGTGAGCGCCGGGTCGGAGCGCAGTTGGCCGACCAGTCCCGCCGAGTGGAACGTGGATCCGCTGGTGAGCTCCGCGCGCTCGATGAGCAGGACGTCCCGCTCGCCGCGCTCGACGAGGTGGAACGCCACGCTCGCGCCGCCCACTCCCCCACCGATCACCACAACACGGGCTCGGCCGGGGAGCGCTTGCGCCATGGCCGCGACCTTACGGTCTAGACCGTTCCCGGCGCGAGCCCTACCATCCACCGATGCGCGTGCGGACCATGGCGGTCGATCCCGCCACCGACGCACTGCTCGACTCCATCCCGTGCACGGCTCGCCGCCCCCGCACGGTCGAGGAGCTTCCCGGCGGCCTCACCAACCGCAATCTCAAGGTCACCAACCCCGAGGGGTCCTGCGTCGTGCGCATCCCCATGCAGGACGGCGGTGGACTGCTGGGCATCGACCGCGAGAACGAGTACGCCAACTCGGTCGCCGCCGCGCAGGCAGGAGTCGGTGCACCCGTCCTGCACTACCGCCCCGGCACCGGCCTGACCGTCGGGTACCTGCCCGGCCGCACGCTCACCGACGAGGATCTGCACGACCGCGAGGTGCTGCGCCTCGTCGCGGCAGCCTGTCGCCGGCTGCACTCCGGGCCGCGCTTCGCGGGCGACTTCGACATGTTCGACGTCCAGGCCCGCTACCGGCGCATCGTCGCCGAGCACGGCTTCCGGCTGCCCCCTCGCTACGACGAGTTCGCCCCGCTGGTGCCGCGGATCCGAGCGGCGCTCGGCCCCCGGGTCACGGTGCCGTGCAACAACGACCTGCTCGCCGCCAACCTCCTCCTCTGCCCGGACGGGAGCGGTGGCCGGCAGGTGCGGATCATCGACTTCGAGTACTCCGGCAACAACGACCCGGCCTTCGAGCTGGGAAACATCTGGAGCGAGGCCGCGCTGCCGCCCCCGCTGCTGAACGTGCTCGTCGCCGCCTACCACGGGCGGCCCTCTCCCCGGCAGGTCGCACGCGCCCGGCTGTTCGCGCTGATGGCGAAGTACGGCTGGATGTTGTGGGCCTCGATCCAGCACGGCTCCAGCCCGCTGGAGTTCGACTTCTGGTCCTGGGGCATGGAGAAGTACGACCGTGCCGTCCAGGAGTTCGACGGACCCGACCTCGAGCACCTGCTCGTGGCCGCGCGCCTACCCGACTGAGATCCGCGATTCCTGGAGGTCGCATGCCCACGAACGACCGGACCGACGACAGGAACAGCGTGGGCAAGGACGACGACGAGGCCACCCTGCATCGTCTCGGATACGTGCAGGTGCTCTACCGCGAGATGGGCGGGTTCTCCAACTTCGCGATCTCCTTCACGATCATCTCGATCCTCGCCGGCTGCCTGACCTCGTACTACATCGCGTTCAACAACGGTGGGCCCGTCGCCATCACGTGGGGCTGGCTCCTCGTCGGCGGTTTCTGTGTGCTGGTGGCGATGGCCATGGGTGAGATCGCCTCGGCGATGCCCACCGCCGGCGCGCTGTACTTCTGGGCGTCGAAGCTCGGCGGTCCGGCGTGGGGCTGGTTCACCGGCTGGTTCAACCTGGTCGGGCAGATCGCGGTGACCGCCGCGATTGACTACGGCGCCGCGATCTTCACGACCGCGCTGCTCAACCTCTGGTTCCCCACCGTCGCCGGCACCGGCACCGGCACGGTCTTCGTGGTCTACTCCGTGATCGTCGCGCTGCACCTCGCGCTCAACCTGCTGAACGTCAACCTGCTCGCGCGGCTCAACACGGTCTCCGCCTGGTGGCACATGATCGGCGTGGTCGTCATCGTCGCCGTGCTGATCGTCATCCCGGAGAACCACCAGTCCGCGGCGTTCGTCTTCGGGGAGACGATCAACAACTCCGGGTTCGCCGGCAACGGGTTCGGCGACGTCGGCTTCTGGTTCGTGTTCGGCATCGGCCTGCTCATGGCCCAGTACACGATCACCGGGTACGACGCCTCTGCGCACATGAGCGAGGAGACGCGGCTGGCGTCTCGTGCCGCGGCGTGGGGCATGGTCATGTCGGTCGCCGTGTCGGTGCTCTTCGGCTTCGTGCTCCTGGTGGCCGTGACGTTCGCCGTGCCCGACGTGCAGGGCACGCTCGACGCTCTGGGCAATGCGGTGGTCTACATCTGGACCGAGTCGCTCGGTACGGCCTGGGCGGAGTTCCTGCTGCTCATCGCGGTGGTCGGACAGTTCTTCTGCGGTACGGCGTCGGTGACGTCGGCGTCGCGGATGATGTTCGCCTTCTCCCGTGACGGCGCTGTGCCCGGCTCGCGGGTGTGGCGCAAGGTCGCGGCGAACCGCGTGCCGGTGAACGCGGTGATCGCGATCGCCGTGCTGAGCTGGGCGCTGATGCTGCCGACGCTCGCCAACGGTGTGGTCGGCTACCTCGTCGGCACGTCCATCGCGGTGATCGGGCTCTACATCGCGTTCGCGCTGCCGATCATCCTGCGGATCCGGGCCGGTGCCCGGTTCGAGGGCGGGGCGTGGAGCCTCGGTCACCACTACCGGTGGATCGCGCCGGTCGCGGTCGCCTGGATCGCCATCGTGTGCCTGCTCTTCCTGATGCCGGTCTCCCCCAAGGGCATTCCGGGCGCCGCCGACTTCGACTGGAACGTGGTCAACTACGCGCCGCTCACCGTGGGCGGGGCGCTGATCTTGTTCGGCGGCTGGTACCTGCTCTCGGCGCGCCGCTGGTTCACGGGACCGGTGCGCGAAGTGGGCATCGAGGAGGAGCCGCCGATCACCGAACGGGAGCTGGAGACCGAAACACCGTGAGATCCTCGATCACATGAGACCACGCGGCATGCTCACCCTCGACCAGCTGCGCGTCGCCGTCGACGACGGGTCGATCGACACCGTGCTGGTGGCGTTCACCGACATGCAGGGCCGGCTGCAGGGCAAACGCTGCGCGGCCACGTATTTCCTGGGCGAGGTCGTGCCGCACGCGGCGGAGGCCTGCAACTACCTGCTGGCCGTCGACGTCGAGATGAACACCGTCGCCGGCTACGCGATGTCGAGCTGGGAGCGCGGCTACGGCGACTTCGTGCTGAAGCCCGACCTCACGACGCTGCGGCAGGTCCCGTGGCACGAGGCCACGGCGCTCGTGCTCTGCGACGCTCAGTGGGCCGACGGCTCGCCCGTGGTCGCGTCACCGCGGCAGATCCTGCGTGCCCAGCTGGAGCGGCTCGCCGAGCGCGGTCTGCAGGCCGACGTGGGCACCGAGCTGGAGTTCATGCTCTTCGCCGACTCGTTCGACACGGCGTGGCGCAAGGGCTACCAGCAGCTCGAGCCGGCGAACCAGTACAACGTCGACTACTCGATGCTCGGCACGGCACGCGTGGAGCCGCTGCTGCGCCGGATCCGCAACGGGATGGCCGGCGCAGGCATGGTCGTCGAGTCGGCGAAGGGCGAATGCAACCTCGGCCAGCACGAGATCGCCTTCCGCTACGCCGACGCGCTCACCACCTGCGACAACCACTCGATCTACAAGACGGGCGCCAAGGAGATCGCCGACCAGGCGGGCATGGCGCTCACCTTCATGGCGAAGTACGACGAGCGGGAGGGCAACTCCTGCCACATCCACATCTCACTGCGTGGGCAGGACGGACCGGTCTTCGCCGGCAGTGCCGATGCGGGCTCCGCTGGCGCTACGCCCGGTGAGGAGCACGGCTTCTCCCCGCTGTTCGCGCAGTTCATCGCGGGGCAGCAGGCATGCCTGCGCGAGCTCACCTACCTGTTCGCGCCCAACATCAACTCCTACAAACGCTACGCCGACGGCTCCTTCGCGCCCACGGCCGTCGCATGGGGTGTGGACAACCGCACCTGCGCGCTACGCGTCGTCGGGCACGGCCCGTCGCTGCGCGTGGAGAACCGCGTACCCGGCGGCGACATGAACCCGTACCTGGGCGTCGCCGCTGTGATCGCCGCAGGGCTGCACGGCATCGAGAACGAGCTGCAACTGTCGCCGGAGCTCGTCGGCAACGCCTACACCTCCGATGCCCCTCGAGTGCCCGGTACGCTGCGAGAAGCGGCCGAGCTCTTCGCCGGGTCCAAGGTGGCCCTCGCGGCGTTCGGCCAGGAAGTTGTCGATCACTACGCCAACGCCGCACGAGTGGAGTTGGCCGCCTTCGACGCGGCCGTCACCGACTGGGAGCGCAGGCGTGGCTTCGAACGGCTCTGATCCTCACGGCCCCGATCGTCCCGTCGTCGGGCTCACCACCTACGGGGAGCGCGCGGCGTACGGGGTGTGGGACCACGACACCGTGCTCCTGCCCAGCACGTATCCCGACATCGTCTTCGCCGCGGGCGGGATCCCCGTGCTCCTGCCACCGCGCCCGCAGGCAGCCGCGGCCGTCGACCGGATCGACGCACTCGTGCTGTCCGGGGGGCCCGACATCGACCCGCAGCGCTACGGGGCGGACCGCCATCCCCTCACCGGCGCCGCGCGGGCCGAGCGCGACGCCGCCGAGATCGCGATGCTGCAGCGGGCGCTCGAGCGTGAGATCCCGGTACTCGGCGTCTGCCGCGGATTGCAGATGCTCAACGTCGCTCTCGGCGGCACCCTCGTCCAGCACCTGCCCGATGCCGTCGGGCACAACGGGCACAACCCCACCCCCGGCAAGTTCGCCACCACCATGGTCGACCTGGTTCCCGGTGGCCGCGTGGCCACCGCGGTCGGCACCACGGTGGCGGTGCAGTGCCACCACCACCAGGCCCTCGACCGGCTCGCCGACGGCCTGGTCGTCACCGCCCGTGCGGGCGACGGCACCGTCGAGGCCGTGGAACTCGACGAGCGCCCGTTCGTGGTAGGTGTGCAGTGGCATCCCGAACAGGACGCCACCGACATCCGGCTCATGGCAGCGCTGCTGGCCGCAACCCGCACTTGACCTTGGGATAGGTCACCCCATGGCGTGACTTGACGAAGTCTTTGCCATTGCTCACGCTCGATTCATGATCAACCGGGCGCTGCACATGGTCGGAAGCTTTCCGGCCGGCACGACGGCCGACGCGATGAACGAGATGCTGGAGCTGGCCGGGCCGTACCTTGCCACGCTGCCCGACGGCGAGACCGGTGATCGACGCAACTGGATCGCCTCGGTGATGGAAGGCCTGCGCGCGCACCCCGATCTGGAGGTCCGCCGAGAGGGCGACTTCGCGGGCTACGACCGGCTCCTCAACTTCCGGGTCCGCCGCGGCCACCGGCTCCGCGGCGACTCCCTGCACTTCGGCTACCCGGAGACGTACGCCGAGGCACGGCCGGTGTTCGACGCGGCCCGTCAGGCACACGGCCGCACGGACCTGATCTTCCAGATCGGCCTGCCGACCGGTCTCGGCATGTCGATGTTCACCATGGGCCCCCGAGGTCCGCTTCTCTACCGGCGGCCCTTTTCCGAAGCCATCGCCAGGGAGATCAGCCGCATCCGCGATGACGCAGGCGACGACGTGCTCGTCCAGCTCGAGATGCCCGCCGAGCTCGCCTTCGTCGCGATGAGTCCCGCGCCGGTACGCCCGATCGTCGCGGCCTGGCTCGCCCGCACGGTCGCCGCGCTGGTGCGCCTCACCCCGGAGGGCACGCGTTTCGGGCTGCACCTGTGCATGGGTGACCTGCAACACACCGCATTGTTCCGGTTGCACGACACGGGCCCCGTCGTCACGCTGCTCAACGCCCTGGCCGCCCGCTGGCCGTCCGATCACCGTCTGGAACTCGTCCACGCACCGCTGGCCGCGGGTGAGGAGCCCCCACCGCTCGACCCGGCGTTCTACGCGCGACTCTCGGCGCTGCGCCTGCCCCCGGACACCCGGTTCGTCGCCGGGCTCCTGCACGAGGGCCGGACGGCCGACGAGCTGCGCTCGGCGATGACGGCCGTCGAGGAGGCGCTCGGTCGTCCGGTCGACATCGCCGCGTCGTGCGGGCTGGGCCGGCGCGACCGGGAGATGGCCCGCACGATCCTGCGCCAGGGGGCGCAGCTGTGCGGGCCCGGGGTCGCCACGGCGTAGCGGAGCGTCCACGTCCGGGCGCGAGAACCGCCCGCACTAGACCGGATCTTTGGCGAGTTGGCGGGGTGGGCGAGGCGCGACGTCCAGTTCACGCTGAACCCTTGACACCCACAGCTTTATTAGTGAACGCTAACCGTTAGTGAGTCCTGACCGAGCAGTTGACGGGTGGAGCGCGTTGGCGGACGGCACGCGGCGTGCCATTGTGAGCCGCCTCGCTGAGGGCCCGCAGGCGGTGGGGCAGATCGCTGCCGAGCTGCCGGTCACCAGGTCTGCGGTCTCCCAACACCTGAAGATCCTCAAGGACGCCGGCCTGGTGAGCGAGCGCGCGGTCGGTACACGACGGATCTACCGGCTCAATCCGACGGCGATGGCCGCGTTGCGAGATCAGCTCGACACCTTCTGGCAGCGAGCTCTCGCCAGCTACGTGGATGTTGCCGAACAAGCGACAGAGGAGAGTCCATGACCCGAACTGAGGCCGCTGTTGTCCGCAGGCAGGTCGTGGTCAACGCGGAGATCACGCAGGCCTTCACGGCGTTCACCAAACGTTTCGGCGACTTCAAGCCACCAGAACACAACCTGCTCGCAGCTGCGATCACCGAGACGGTGTTCGAGCCGCGAGTCGGTGGACACATCTACGACCGTGCGATCGACGGCAGTGAGTGCCACTGGGCGCGGATCCTGGACTACGAGCCGCCGGAGCGCTTGGTGTTCAGTTGGGACATCAGCCCGCAGTGGCAGGTCGAGACCGACCCGGAACTGACCAGCGAGGTCGAGGTCCGGTTCGTCCCGGAGGGTCCGAACCGCACCCGTATCGAGCTGGAGCACCGCCACCTCGACCGACACGGACCCGGATGGCAGTCGGTCGGTGAAGGCGTCGACGGAGACCACGGATGGCCGCTGTACCTGGCCCGCTACGCCGCCCTGTTCGAACCGGAGAGCTGAATGTCCCCGATCATCGCCTCTGCGGAAGTGGACCGCCCCGCCGCCGAGGTCTTCGCCTACGCCACCGACCCGACTCGGTTCAGGGAGTGGCAGGCAGGCGTCATCGACGCTCGCATGGACCATCCCGGCCCTCCGCAAACAGGCATCAGGTGCCTGACCACCCGACGCATCGGCGGAGCCGACCGGGCCGTGACTTCCGAACTGACCCATATCGACCCACCGAGGACGTGGGGTGTGCGTGGCATCGACGGCCCCATCCGCGCCACGGTCGATCTCACAGTGGATCCACTGACCGAGACCCGTTCCCGGCTGACCATCACAGTCGACTTCGAGGGGCACGGCATCGGCAAGCTCCTCGTCCCGCTCGTCGTCCGCCGCCAAGCCCAGAAGGAAATGCCGGCCAACGTCGCGAGTTTGAAACGACACATCGAAACCCGCCAGCCACCACCCCGGGCGTAGGCCGACAGGTTCGCGCGACAACGCCGCTCGTCCCAGCTCAGGAGCCCCCTACGACCGCTCCGCGGCTCTCGTGATCACACCGGCGGGAAAGCGCCAGGCTAGTGTCCGGTCTCATGATCGAGCGGTTCGCGGGACGCACGGCGGTCGTCACGGGCGGCGGCAGCGGTATCGGGCTGGCGACGGCCCGCAGGCTGGCGCAGGAGGGTGCGAACGTCGTCGTCGCCGACATCGACACGGGACAGGGGCAGGCGGTCGCCGACGAGGTCAACGGCCTGTTCGTGCGCACCGACGTCACCTCCGAGGAACAGGTGCAGGCGCTGTTCGCGGCGGCGGCGGAGCACTACGGCAGCGTGGACGTCGCCTTCAACAACGCCGGCATCTCCCCGCCGGAGGACGACTCGATCCTCACCACGGGCCTCGAGGCGTGGCAACGCGTCCAGGAGGTCAACCTGACGTCGGTGTACCTGTGCTGCCGGGCCGCGATCCCGCACATGCAGCGCGCCGGACGCGGCTCGATCATCAACACGGCGTCGTTCGTGGCGGTGCTGGGAGCTGCCACGTCGCAGATCTCCTACACCGCGTCCAAGGGCGGAGTGCTCGCCATGTCGCGCGAGCTGGGCGTGCAGTTCGCCCGGGAGGGCATCCGGGTCAACGCGCTCTGCCCCGGCCCGGTGGACACCCCGCTGCTGCAGGAGCTCTTCGCCGCCGACCCCGAGCGCGCGCAGCGGCGGCTGGTGCACATCCCGATGGGCCGCTTCGCCCGGCCCGAGGAGATCGCCGGCGCGGTGGCGTTCCTCGCCAGCGACGACGCCTCCTTCATCACGGCCTCGACGTTCCTGGTCGACGGCGGCATCTCGGGTGCGTACGTGACTCCCCTTTGACGTCCTCCCCGCTCTGATGGGCGGGGATTCCGGTCTGCGCTGCTCATGCGGCGCTCCCGGTGGGTTCCTGCTTCGCGGACAACTGCCCCGGCAAGCCGAGGTCTGACGTCGTCTCCACAGGCGTTGGCCTGTCCGCCCGTCCGGCGGCCAGGATGTTGATTGCTGCGTTGATGTCCCGGTCGTGCACAGCACCGCAGGGGCAGACCCATTCACGCACGTGCAGGGGCTTGGCCTCGCCGATGGCCCCGCACGTCGAGCATGCACGGGTGGAGGGCAACCAGCGGTCGACCTTGGCGAACGTTCGCCCGTGACGTGCCGCCTTGTACGCCAGCATGCCGACGAACGTGGACCACCCGGCGTCGTTCACCGAGCGAGCGAGCCGTGTGCGGGCAAGGCCGGACACGGCGAGGTCTTCCACATAGACCGCTTGGTTTTCGCGGACGATCGTGGTCGACAGCTTGTGGAGCCAGTCCCTACGGGTATCCCCGACCCGGGCATGGCAGCGCGCGACCTTGCGTACCGACTTGCCGCGGTTAGCCGACCCCTTCTGACGGCGGGACAGTTCTTGTTGTGCCCGCCGGAGCTTCGCCGCGGCCTTGCGTGCGATACGCGGGTTGTCGACCTTGCGGCCATCGGAGAGCACCGCGAAATGGGTCAACCCGAGGTCGATCCCCACCTGCCGCCCGGCCGGCGGGAGTAGCTGGTCGTCGACCTCTACCACGAACGAGGCGTGGTACCGGTCCGAGGCATCCACGGTCACGGTCACGCTCGAGGCGTCGGCCGGCAGCTCGCGGGACCAGCGGACGGGGACGTCGCCGATACCGGGGAGTCTTAGACAACCGGCGGGGGTCACTCGGAACCGGGCGGCCTTGGTGAACCGGATCGACTGTGCCCTGTCTCGTTTCGACCTGAACCGGGGTGCGCCCAGCTTGCGTCCCTTCCGTTTCCCGGTGAGGGAGGCGAAGAAGTTTCGGTAGGCGGTGTTCGCATCGGCCAACGCCTGCTGCAGCACCACTGCGGACACCTCGGCAAGCCACGGCCGCTCGGGAGTCCGCTTCGCGGCGGTAAGCGCCTTCGACAATGCCGCGTCAGTCGGGTATGGACCCCCTGCGAGATGTGCTGCTCGGCGTGCGGCGACGGCGTCGTTGAACACCACTCGTGCGCACCCGAACGCCTTCGCGAGGGCGATCCGCTGATCCGGTGTCGGATTAAGGCGGTAGGCGTACCGGAGCTGCACCCGATCACCGTATCCGCACTGACAGACACTGCTCTTTCCTGCTGCACGCGCACTTGGTTTTCGTCACGAAGTACCGGCCGGGTGTTCAGCGAGCGACACCGCACCCGGCTGGAAAAGATCACGCGGGCTGTCTGCGACAACTTGGAGATCGAGCTGGTCGAGTTCACCGGCCTGGTCAACTTCCCGCCCAAGGTCGCCATCTCGAAGCTGGTCAACAGCCTCAAAGGCGTCTCCTCGCGCCGTCTGCGCCACGAGTTCCCCGACCTCGCGCGGCACTACTGGCGTGCGCAGCGCTTGTGGTCCTCGCTCAGCGGTGCACCACCCAGCATCCTGCGGCACTACATCGAGCAACAGCACCATCCGCTCTCGGGCACACTCGCCCGCTGCGCGAACCCCCCGCGTCCGCCATCACCACCGCACTGAAAGTGCGATGCACTAGCGGACATCTCGGTAGCAGTTCAGGCCTGGTGCAACCGGTGCAGCATCGCCGGCAGCGGCTCCGCGTGCACGACCGCCAGCCGCTGGGTGGAGCGGGTGAGCGCCACGTAGAGATCGTTCGCACCGCGCACCGACTCGGCCAGGAGCTCGGCAGGTTCCACCACCACGACGGCGTCGAACTCGAGGCCCTTCGCGGCGGTGACCGGGAGCACCACCACGGGCGCGGTGAGGTCGACGTCCACCTCGGCGCCGTCGGCTTCGGGGTCGTCCGTTCCCAGCAGGCGCTCCCGCAGCGCGGCGACCCGCGCGGCCGGGGCGAGCACCGCGGTGCGGCCGTCACCCACCGCCCCGGTCTCCTCGGCCAGCACCTTCGCGACGGTGTCCTCCAGCGCCGTGGCCGTGCGGACGCCGTCGGGGCCCGGGACGAGGTCGACGCGCACCGCGCGCGGGGGGACACCCGTGCTGCGCACCGAGCGCGGCGCGGCGAGCCCCGACTCGATCGCGGCGAGCACGTCGTCGGCGACGTCCGCGATCTCCGATGGCGTGCGGTAGTTGACGGTGAGCTGTTCGAGCCGCCACCGGGCGGCCACGAACGGCGAGAGCACCTCGCCCCAGGACGCCGCGCCCGACAGGTCGCCGGTCTGCGCGATGTCCCCCACGATGGTCATCGAGCGGGTGGGGCAGCGGCGCATGACCAGCCGCCAGGCCATCGGCGAGAGCTCCTGCGCCTCGTCCACGATCACGTGGCCGTAGGTCCACTCGCGGTCGGCCGCGGCCCGGTCGGCGGTGGAGTCGTAGCGGCGCACGGCCTGGCGCTCGGCCAGCCGGTCGGCGTCGACGACGTCGGTGGCGCGCAGCAGCTCGGGGTCGAGATCCTCCTCCAGGTCGAGCACATCGAGCACGCCCTGGGCGTACAGCACCTCTTCGCGCAGCGCAGCGGCCTCCCGTGCCGCCGCCTCAGCACCGTCGTCGCCGAGCAGCTCGGCGGCCTCGTCGAGCAGTGGGACGTCGGCGGGCGTCCAGCGCAGGTTGGCCGCGACGTCGTCGCCGGGGGCGTCGCGCAGCAGCAGCTCCCGGTCGGCGGCCGGGAGCCGCCGGGCCACCGTGTTGAGCCGCTTCGGGGAGGAGAACAGGTCGGTGAGCAGTTGTTCGGCCGAGAGCGTCGGCCACAGCGCATCGAGCTCACGGGTGAGCTCTCTGCTCTCCGTGAGCTCTTCCCGGATGTCGGACAGGTCGCCGGAATCGAGCAGGCCGCGGCCGCCGAGCGTGCGCGCCACCTGGTCGGCCAGCAGCCGCACGGCCTCCTTGTGAAAGATCCGCTTCGCCTCGTTATGGGGCCGCCGCGAGCGCCGGGCGCGCGTGCGCGCAGCGTTGGCGACGTCCCGATCCAGCCGCACCCGCTGCTGCTCCACGACGAGCTCGATGGGCCGCCGGGGCACCTGCTGACGGTCGCGGACAGCCGCAGAGATCACGGCCGCCATCTCGGCTCGGCCCTTGACCGCAGCAGTGAGCGGAGACTCCGCACGCCGAGCATCGAGGCCGGGGTGCAGCTGCCCGACGGTGCCGAGCACCACCGCGGTCTCACCCAGCGACGGAAGGACCTGCCCGATGTAGCTCAGGAAGGTCGGGTTCGGCCCGACCACCAGCACGCCGCGGCGGGCCAGCCGGTCGCGGTGCGTGTAGAGCAGGTAGGCGGCGCGGTGCAGCGCCACCGCCGTCTTGCCCGTGCCCGGGCCGCCCTGCACCACGAGAACTCCGCTGGGCTTCGAGCGGATGATCGCGTCCTGCTCCGACTGGATGGTGGCGACGATGTCGCCCATGCGCCCGGTACGGCGCGCACCGACCGCGGCGAGCAGCGCGGCCTCACTGGTCAGGCCGCCCGCCTGCGACGCGGCCGTGGCGTCGTCCAGGTCCAGCACCTCGTCGTCGACGGCCGTGACCTCGCGACGGCGGGTACGCAGGTGGCGGCGGCGCCGGATGCCCTCGGGCGAGGCCGCCGTGGCGGTGTAAAAGGGCCGCGCGGCAGGCGCACGCCAGTCCATCAGGAGCGGTTCGTACTCGTTCTCCTCGTCGAGCAGCCCGAGTCGCCCGACGTAGCGGCGCTCGCCCTCGTCGGTGTCGAGCCGGCCGAAGGCGAGCCCGTGCTCCGCGGCACGCAGCGCCGCGAGGCGGTCGGTGTACATCGCCGCGGCAGCGTCCCGTTCGGTGAGTGCCTGCGGGGTGCCCACCGTCTCGTCGTGCAGCACGGACTCGAGCCGCCGCGCCGTGTCGGCACGACGGGCGTCGAGACGCTCGTAGAGCATTCCGACGTAGCGGCGCTCGTACTCGATTCCGTCGTCGCCGGTGGGGAGAACGTCGGCGGAGGCGCTGTCGCTGGTACGGGGGTCCCCCGTCGGTGTGTCACCCGCCGGGGCGTCGCTGCCGCTGCGAGCGTGGGACGTGCTGTTCGACACCGGCAATTCACCTTCGCGAAGCGGACGGACGGAATGGCAGCTTACGAACGTACCAGCGCGAGCGTTTTCTCCCGACTGCTCGCGGGTAGCTCACACGGTGCGACCCGATCCCTGCCCCAGGTGCCCGGTGCGCCGTGTCTGACTCCTCCCGCGAATCCGACTACGCCCACTTGGCGCCGTTGTTCGCCGAGTTCGCGTCCCTGCCGCCGGACGATCCTGGCCGAGCCGGGCTGCGCCAGAAGCTCGTGACAGGTTACCTGCCGGTGGCGCGGCACATCGCCCGGCGCTTCGCCGGGCGCGGCGAGCCGGTCGACGACCTCGAGCAGGCCGGCACCGTCGGCCTGCTGAACGCGGTGGATCGGTTCGAGCCGAACCGCGGCGTCGACTTCCTCTCCTACGCCGTACCCACCATCACCGGCGAGATCCGGCGGCACTTCCGCGACCGGACCTGGTCGATGCGGGTGCCGCGGCGCCTCAAGGACCTGCAGAGCGCCATCAACTCGGCCATCGGCCCCCTGTCCCAGGAACTGGGCCGGGCTCCGCGGCCCAGCGAGATCGCGATGCGTATCGGCATCCCACCCGCGGAGGTCGTCGAGGGCCTGGACGCCCAGCAGGCCTACCGCAGCACCTCTCTGGACGAGCTCGTGGCAGGCGCCGACACCACTCTGACCGACACGCTCGGCAGCGCCGACACGGAACTCGAGAAGGTGGAGTACAGGGAGGCCCTCGCCCCGCTCCTGGAAGAGCTCCCCGAGCGGGAGCGGACGATCCTGCTGCTGCGCTTCTTCGGCAACCTCACGCAGACCCAGATCGCCGACCGCGTCGGGATCTCCCAGATGCACGTGTCGCGGCTGCTGTCCCAGACGCTGGCGCAGATGCGCAGGCGGATCACGGAGGACGACGCGTAGCCGCGGCGGCGGCTAGGTTCGAGCCGGCGTGCGTTCCTCGTCCTGCCGGGCGACAGTGCCGCCGTTGCGCGGCTGCCGCAGGAGCCGCAGCGGGAGCACGAACCACAACCCGAGCAGGATCACCCCGACCGCGCTCGCGACCGGCACCGCGATCTCGTCGCTGGTCGCCACGTCGAGCACGAGCAGCACCGACCCCGTGAGTGTGAGCGCCAGCGTGGCCAGTCCGGTAGTGAAGAGCCTGTGGCCGAGCTGCACCGTCTGCTGCTTCACCCCGCGGCGGAACGTCATGCGGTGGGCGGCGGCAGGCGCGACCAGGAGCCCGGCGGTGATGACCGAGAGCAGCAAGGTGACGATGTAGGTCCACCGCTGCATCTCGTCGAGCCTCGCGAACCGGTCCGTGAACGACAGCGACAGCAGGAACGCGAAGAGGATCTGCACGCCTGTCTGCGCCACCCGCAGCTCTTGCAGCAGCTCGATCATGTTGCGGTCGGCCCGCTGCAAGGGGCCCTCGCCGGGGCGTTCCTGCCCGGCTTCCGGCATACCGCGGTCCGGGCCCTTCATGCTGGGAGGGTACCCGGGTCACAGGACGCGAGTCGTCCGTCGAGAGCCTTCCCGGGCCCCCGGTTGCCCGGTCAGCCGGCCGTCGCTCCGCTCGCCTGCACCTGGTGTGCACCCTCCGCGAACTCCTCGACGATCTTCGCGCAGAACGCCTGCAGGTCACCCGGGTTGCGGCTCGACACCAGACCGTGGTCGGTGACGACCTCCTCGTCGACCACCGTGCCGCCCGCGTTGCGGATGTCGGTGCGCAGGCTCGGGTACGACGTGAGCGTCCGGCCGCGCACGAGGTCGGCCTCGACCAGCGTCCACGGCCCGTGACAGATCACTCCCACCGGTTTCCCGGCACGGAAGATCTCCTGCACGAAGCCGACGACGTCAGGATCCATCCGCAGGCGGTCGGCGTTGACCGTGCCGCCGGGCAGGATGAGGGCGTCGTAGTCCGCCGCGGATGCCTCCTTCACCGCCTTGTCCGCGGTGAAGGTGTCAGCAGGCTCGATGTCGTGGTTCATCGCCTGGATCTCGCCCTCGGACAGCGAGAGGATCTCCGTCTGCGCGCCCTCCCGGTTCACCGCTTCGCGGGGCTGCTCGAGCTCCACCTGCTCCACGCCGTCGGTGGCCAGGATGGCGATGCGCTTGCCGTTCAGCCTGCCGGTCATGTGTTCCTTCCTCGTTCTCACTGATGTGAACCTCTGCGGTTCGCGTACCCGGCCCCGGTGGCGGGTAAGCACCGGCATGGCCGAGTTCAAGAAGGGCGACCGCGTCTCCTGGAAGAGCCATGGAGGCACCGCAGAGGGCGAGGTCGAGGAGAAGATCACCGAGGACACGGAGGCCGCCGGACGCACCGTCCGGGCCTCGCGCGACGACCCCCAGTACAAGGTCCGCAGCGAGAAGAGTGGCGGAGACGCGGTGCACAAGCCGGGTGCACTGAAGAAGGAGAGCTGACCCTGCGGCGCGGACGTGGGCGTCAGGAGCCGATCAGGCGCACCACGGCCCGCTCGACCGTCGCCCGGATCGCGTCGTCGGTCAGGTCGGGGACCGGCGAGGATCCGTTCATCCTGCGCAGCGCCGGCAGCACGGTGCGCCCCTCCTCGAAACGCTCGAGCACCCGCGGGTCGACGTAGGAGCTACGGGCGACTGCCGGGGTGTTGCCGAGGTGCTCCGCCACCTCCTTGATCGCCCGGTTCACCACGCGCCCCCGCGCCCGCTCCTTCTCCGGGACGCCGCCCTGTGCCACGCCCGCCGCCAACGTGACGGCGGCCAGCACTGTGGCGTTCCAGGTGCGCAGGTCCTTGCAGGTGTGCTGCTCCCCCATCAGCTCCTTCACCGCCGTGTTCAGGTCCTCGGCCCGCACGTCGTGCCAGTCCCGGCCCACGCGGTAGACGAGCAGGTCCTCCCCGCCGCCGCGGCGGCGCAGCAACGAGTTGACGACCTTGTGCAGCAGTGGGTCCCGCAGCGCGATGGTGCGCGGGATCCCGCCCTTGGCCGGGTAGGAGAACAGGACGGCGCCGCGCTTGAGCTGGACGTGCTCGCGCCGCAGCGTCGCCAGCCCGAAGGTGCCGTCCTCGTCGTCGTCCCCGGGGGCATACTCCTCGCCGCCCGACCGGAAGACCCCGATGTCGAGCATCCGCACGCCGGCAGCCAGCACGCGGTCCCGCCCGAGGCCCTTCTCCGCCAGCCGGTCCAGCAGCTCGATCCGCACGTCGGGCAACCGCCTCCCCAGGCCGAGGACCCGGTCGTACTTCTCCTGGTCCCGCAGACGCCGCCATTCCTCGTGGTAGCGGTACTGGCGCCGGCCCGCCGCATCGACGCCCACAGCCTGGATGTGCCCATCCGGGTCCGAGGAGATCCACACGTCCTGCCAGGCGGGAGGGATGACCAAGGCCCTGATCCGGGCGATCTCCGCGGGGTCGGCGAGCGGGCTACCGGCAGCGTCGTAGTAGCTCCACCCGCGCCCACGGCGGCGTCGGGTCATGCCGGGTGTCTCGGGATCGACGCGGACCAGCCCGAGTGGGACCTCACTCACACTGGGCTCACTACCCGCCCGAACGGCCCCCTACCCACCGAACCACGCGGGACCGCCCGTCAGGTGACCACAGGGCTGTCCGCGTGCGCCCGGCAGGTCGCCGCCTCCGGCCGGGCCTCCAGCCGCTCGTCGTCGATCTGGTGGTCGCAGACGGCGCAGCGGCCGTAGGTTCCCGCGTCGATCCGCTCGACGGCGTCGATCAGCCGGCGGCGCTGCTCGGCGATGGTGCCGACGCTCAGCTCGGCCTCCATCGTGCTGTTCACCTCGGAGCCGTAGTCGGCCGGATGCTGGCCCAGGGAGCCTTCCTCGCCGACCATGTCGGCCGACGCCTGCGCCAGGCTCGACTGGGCGAACCGTTCGCGCTCGGCGAGTTCGGCCAGCTCGGTGGTGAGGAGCGTGCGGGCACGGTCGAGGTCCACATTCGTCCTTCCGCCGGGTCCGGGAAGCATCAGTGGACTCGCATACCCACCCCGCCGAGCCGGTACGCCTCCACCACGGGCGGTCCGCCCGATGGTGGAGACGACCAGCTCAGCGGGTTCTGCGGGGGTCAGCTCCCGGGGTGGCGGGCGTTGGGAGCGCGACCGTAGGGCTGCTCGACCGGCTCGACGGGCTCACACGGCACGATCGGTCGCACCTGCGGGGCGTCGGCGAGGGCCAGCGGCTCGCCGTGGTGGCGCAGCCGCATCGGAGGCCCGCTGACGAGCCGGTACTCGGCCTCACCGGGCCGGATCTCCACGCGCAGCTGCCGGCCCTGCCACTTCAGGCCGAACGAGATGCGCGACAGCGCAGGCGGCAGCTGCGGGGCGAACGCGATGCCGCCGTTGTCGAGCCGCATCCCGCCGAACCCGGAGACGACGGCCGTCCAGGTGCCCGCCATCGACGCGATGTGCACGCCGTGCTCGGTGTTGCCTGCAAGGTTGTTCAGGTCGACCAGCGCGGCCTCGGCGAGGTAGTCGTATGCCAGGTCCAGGTGCCCCGTCCACGCCGCGACGACGGCCTGGGTGCAGGCCGACAGCGACGAGTCGCGCACCGTGATGGCCTCGTAGTAGGCGAAGTTGCGCTGCATCTGCTCCGTGGTGAACGCGTCCGGTCGCAGCTGGATCGCCAGCACCAGGTCGGCCTGCTTCGAGACCTGCTTGCGGTACAGGTCGAAGTAGGGCACGTGCAGCAGCAGCGGGTACTTCTCCGGTGGGGTGTTCTCGAAGTCCCAGCCCTGGTGGTTGGTGAAGCCCTCCGACTGCGGGTGGACGCCCAGCACCTCGTCGTAGGGGATGCGCATCGACTTGGCGGCGTCGCGCCAGCTCGCCATCTCCTCGGCGTTGACGCCCAGCCGCCCCGCCGCACGCGAGTGCCGCGCGGCCGTGTCGGCGGCGACCCGCAGGTTCTGCTGGGCCATGAGGTTCGTGTAGACGTTGTTGTCGACGATGGCCGTGTACTCGTCCGGGCCCGTCACGCCGTCGATCCGGAACTGTCCGGCGGAGTCGTGGTGCCCCAGCGAGCGCCACAACCGCGCGGTGGCCACCAGCAGCTCCAGCCCGACCTCACGCTCGAAGTCGACATCGCCCGTGGCGGCGACGTGCCGGCGCACCGCGTCGGCGATGTCGGCGTTGATGTGGAACGCCGCGGTGCCGGCGGGCCAGTAGCCCGAGCACTCGTGCCCGCGGATCGTCCGCCAGGGGAACGCCGCTCCGGAGAGCCCCAGCTGCTCGGCGCGCTCGTACGCCATCGGGAGGATCGACTGCCGCCACCGCAGCGCGTCAGCGGCAGCCTCCGGCGCGAGGTGCGAGAGCACCGGCAGGCAGAAGGTCTCGGTGTCCCAGAAGGTGTGGCCGTCGTAGCCCTCGCCGGTCAGGCCCTTGGCCCCGATCGCCCGTCGCTCCGCCCGGGCACCGGCCTGCAGCACGTGGAAGACCGCCACCCGCACGGCCTGCTGCAGCTCCGCGTCACCGTCGATCTCGACGTCGGCGGTCTCCCAGAAGTCGTCGAGGTACTGGCGCTGCTCCGCCAGCAGGCCCTCCCAGCCCGTGTAGCGGGCCGCGGCCAGCGCCGCGCGCACCTGGTCGTGCAACGCCGGCTGCGAGCGCCGGGCCGACCAGCCGTACGCCAGGTACTTGATGATCCGCAGCTTCTGCCCCGGCTGCAGCCGGGTGATCACCGTGGTGCGCCCGATGTCGTCGCTGGCCTCCGAGCTGACGCTCACGCCGTCGGGCCCGTGGACCTCGTGGTCCATCGCCGCCGCCACCCGCAGGGCGGACCGGCGGGTGTGGTGGATCAGGATCGCGCCCGCCTCGTCGGCGCGGTACTGCTCGGCGACCAGCGGGTCGGTCAGCGCGGCCTCGACGCGCGGGTCGTCGTCGTTGCGGGCCGGCATCTGTTCGTTGGCCACCAGCTCCGACTGCACGACGAGCAGCGCCGGCGCGTCGAGCACCTCGACCTCGTAACAGATCGCGGCGACGGCCCGCTGGGTGAGCGAGACCATCCGCGTGCTGCGCACGGCGACCACCCGGCCGGCGGGCGACGCCCACTCCACCTCGCGGGTGAGCGTGCCGGCGCGCAGGTCGAGCACCCGCTCGTGACGGCGCAGCTCGCCGTAGCGCAGGTCGAACGGCTCGTCCTCGACGAGCAGCCGGATCAGCTTGCCATTGGTGACGTTGATGATCGTCTGGCCGGATTCGGGGTAGCCGTAGCCACCCTCGGCGTACGGCAGGGGCCGGCGCTCGTAGAACGAGTTGAGGTAGGTGCCCGGCCAGGCGTTGGGCTCCCCCTCGTCGAGGTTGCCCCGCAACCCGATGTGGCCGTTCGACAGCGCGAACACCGATTCGACCTGGCCGATGGTGTCGAGATCGAGTCTCGGCTCACGGACGACCCATGGCTCCACGGTGAAGGGCCGTGCGGTGTCAGGGCTCATCGCTGCTCCTCCAGCAGTTGTGCGAGGTCGGTGACCACCGTGTCCGCTCCGTTCGCGCGCAAGGCGTCGGCGTGCCCCACGCGGTCGACCCCCACGACGAAGGCGAACCCGCCCGCCTTCCCCGATGCCACCCCGGCCAGCGCGTCCTCGAAGACGACGGCCTGCGACTTGTCGACGTCCAGATCGGCCGCCGCGGCGAGGAACGTGTCGGGTGCCGGCTTGCCCGGCAGGCCGCGCTCACGGGCCGTGACGCCGTCGACGCGGTGGTCGATGAGGTAGCTCAGCCCTGCCACGTCGAGCACCTGTGCAGCGTTGGCCGAGGACGACACGCATGCCGTGGCCAGGCCCGCGTCCTTCACGGCGTGCAGGTACTGGACCGACCCGGGGTAGACGGTCACCCCGACGGTGGTGATCTTCTCCTGGACGAGGTCGTTCTTCTTGGTGGCCAGCGCGTAGATCGTCTCGGCGTCAGGCGGGTCACCGGGCCCACCCTCCGGTAGCTCGATCCCACGTGAGCGGAGAAACGCGTCGGTGCCCGCCAGCCGCGGCTTTCCGTCGACGTAGGGGCCGTAGTCGGCCTTGACGTCGAAGGGCTGGAACGGGGTGCCGTCGCGTTCCGCGCGGGCTCGCAGATAGTCGTCGAACATCTGCTTCCACGCGGCGGCGTGCACGCTGGCGGTGTCGGTCAGGACACCGTCGAGATCGAAGAGGCACGCGCGCGTGCCATCAGGGAGGCCGAGCATGAAACAACGGTACAGAAGCCCATGATCACCTTCGGGGGCGCACGCCCTGGTCACCCACTCGGTCAGGTACGGCTGTGAGCAGCAACATCGTCGGAGTTCCGGCACCGGCGGTGACGGTGATCGCGCAGCCCGGAGGCGTCCTGCGTGCGACCACCGAGAGTGTCCCGCCGTTGGGGAGCGGTTCAATCTCCTCCTGTACCGCCCTGCGCACGACGTGGAGCACCTGCATCGCGGTCACCGGCACCGGTTCGAGCCCGCCCTCGACGTCCATCTCGACCTGCAGCCGCGCCCCGAACCTCGCCTGCTCGAGCTGCAGATAGCCGCGCACCGCGTCCAGCTCCTGACCGAGAGTGCTCGTCCCGTCCCGATCATTGGCACGGGACAGGTCGGCGAAGCCGAACAGAAGCTCGCGGGCCCGTGACGGGTCGGTGCGGATCAGCGCGGCGATGGTGTTGAGCGAGTTGTAGACGAAGTGCTGCTCGAGCCGTCTGTTCTCCCCGGGCGGCGGCGTCACGGGAGCTGGGTCGAGCTCGCGCGACTGCGACGCGGGCGATGCGCCGGAGCCACGCCTGCTCGGGGCAGGCGGGCGGTCCGGCGGCGGCGCCGCGGTGTCCGGGGTCGGCTCCGGTGGCCGCGCCCACGCCGTCTCCCGCACGGCCGCGGGCACCAGCAGGCCTCGCCACTGCGGCCGCCGCATCCGGTCGCCGCCGATCCAGCCCGTGAACTCCACGAGCCCCACCAGCTCGGGCACCGCCCAGCTCGCGTGGCGGGCGGCGTCGGCAGGCACGTCCCCGACGAAGGGCGAGACCGGCACCCGGCGCGCCACGAGCGCGGCGGCGAGCTGGCGGCGCTGCTCCAGCGACACCCCCACCCGCCCGACGTAGTGCAGTGCGCTCGGCACCTCGCGCGACGCACCGCTCGGCACGCCGAGCAGCAGCGTGCCGACGGAGTCGGGACGCCGGGGGTCGGCCGGCGTCCACCCGCCGACGCACACCTGGCGCATCCGCCGGACCGGCACACGGATCCAGAAGCGGGAGCGCCCACCGGGGTGGTACCGGCCCCGCAGATGACGCGCGTGCAGCCCCTCGGCACCCTTCTGGTCGGCGATGGCCAGCATCGTGTCCAGCTCGGTGGCAGGCAGCGGCGATGTGGTCCAGACCGGCGGGCTGGCGAACCCGAGGCCGTCGAGCAGCGCGCGCCGATCGGCGTAGTGCAGGTCGGTGGTGCTGTGCCCGTCGAGCCAGAGCAGGTCGGCCACCTGGAAGTCCACCGGGATCCGCCGGATCGTCTCGTCCGACGGGCGGTTGCGGGCACTGCGCCGCTTGAGCAGGCGGGGTCGTGGCGCGTGCTCCTCTCCCCGCGCGACGAGCGTGCCGTCGAGCACCATGCCGCCCGGCGGCGAGCGGCGCAGCAGCGGTTCGGTGAGCTCCGGATAGGCGGCGCTCATCGAGTTGTTGCCCCCGCTGAGCAGCCGGACCCGCCTGCCCGGCTGCACGTAGGCGATGCACCGGTGGCCCGTCCAGGCCACCTCGACGACCCAGTCGGGGCCGGACGGCGGGTCCCCCGACACCGTGGCCGGCTGCATGGGCGGGACGAGATCGGGCAGATCGTCCGATCTGGGCCGCCCTGTCACGGGGCATACGCTAACGGTTACCGTACGGATCCACGCCCCCGGCGCCGCCGACGTTCGCGGGCCCCGGCGACCACACGGTCGGCCGGACGAGGGACGATCGAGGCATCATGACGCTCACCGACCGGCTCCCCCCGACGCCAGACGACCCCGACGCGCTCGTCGAGGCGTTCACCGACTGGGCGTTCGAGGAGCAGGGGCTGTCGCTCTACGCGGCGCAGGAGGAGGCGCTGCTGGAGCTGGTCACCGGCAGCAACGTCATCCTCTCCACCCCCACCGGCTCCGGGAAGTCGCTGGTGGCGGTGGGAGCACACGCCGCGGCGCTGGCCCGCGGGGAGCGCACGTTCTACACCGCGCCGATCAAGGCGCTCGTGAGCGAGAAGTTCTTCGCGCTCATCGAGGTGTTCGGGGCCGACAAGGTCGGGATGCTCACCGGCGACGCCGCGGTCAACGAGAAGGCCCCGATCATCTGCTGCACCGCGGAGATCCTCGCCAACATCGCCCTGCGCGGCGGCCGCGACGCCGACGTGGGCTCGGTGGTGATGGACGAGTTCCACTTCTACGCCGACCCCGACCGCGGATGGGCGTGGCAGGTGCCGTTGATCGAGCTGCCGCAGGCGCAGTTCCTGCTGATGAGCGCCACGCTCGGCGACGTCTCGTTCTTCCGCGACGACCTCACCCGCCGCACCGGCCGGGAGACGGCGGTGATCACCTCCGTCGAGCGGCCCGTGCCGCTGCACTTCCGCTACGTCCTCACCCCGCTGCACGAGACGATCAGCGAGCTGCTCCAGACGCACGAGGCACCCGTCTACGTCGTGCACTTCACCCAGGCGTCCGCCGTGGAGCGCGCGCAGGCGCTGATGAGCGTCAACGTCACCTCCAAGGACGACAAGCAGGCGATCGCCGACCTCATCGGGCGGTTCCGGTTCACCGCCGGGTTCGGGAAGACGCTCTCCCGCCTGGTGCGCCACGGCATCGGGGTGCACCACGCCGGCATGCTCCCCCGCTACCGCCGGCTCGTGGAGACACTCGCGCAGGCCGGGCTGCTGAAGGTCATCTGCGGCACCGACACGCTCGGCGTCGGAATCAACGTGCCGATCCGCACAGTGCTCTTCACCGCACTGTCGAAGTACGACGGGCAACGTACCCGTCCGCTCAAGGCGCGGGAGTTCCACCAGATCGCCGGCCGGGCCGGACGCGCCGGGTACGACACCGTCGGCACCGTGGTCGCCGAAGCGCCCGACCACGAGGTGGAGAACGCCCGGCTGATCGCCCGCGCGGGCGACGACGTGAAGAAGCGCCGCCGGATCGTGCGCAAGCAGCCACCCGAAGGCTTCGTCGGCTGGTCCCAGACCAGCTTCGAGAAGCTGCAGAACGCCCAGCCCGAGCCGCTGACCAGCCACTTCGTCGTCACCCACGCGATGCTGCTGAACGTGATCTCGCGGCCCGGCGACGCCTTCGCCGCGATGCGGCACCTGCTCGAGGACAACCACGAGCCGCGGGCCCGTCAGCGCAAGCACATCCTGCGCGCCATCGCGATCTACCGGGCGCTGCGGGCCGCGGGCGTCGTCGAGGACCTGCCCGAGCCCGACGCCGAGGGCCGCCGCGTGCGTCTGGTCGGCGACCTCCAGCTCGACTTCGCCCTGAACCAGCCGCTCTCCCCGTTCGCGCTGGCCGCGATCGAGCTGCTCGACCGGGAGTCGCCGAGCTACCCCATGGACGTGCTGTCGGTGGTCGAGGCGACCCTCGACGACCCGCGCGCGGTGCTGTACGCCCAGCAGAACAAGGCCCGCGGCGAGGCCGTCGCGGCGATGAAGGCCGACGGCATCGAGTACGAGGAGCGCATGACGCTGCTCGAGGATGTCACCTACCCGAAACCCCTCGACGAGCTCCTCCACGCGGCCCTGGAGACCTACCGCCGTGGCGCCCCGTGGGTGGAGGACGCGCGCCTGTCCCCCAAGTCCGTCGCCCGCGACATGTTCGAGCGGTCGATGACGTTCGTCGAGTACGTCTCGCACTACCAGCTCGCCCGCTCCGAGGGTCTCGTGCTGCGCTACCTCGCCGACGCCTACCGTGCGCTGCGCCAGACCGTGCCGGACGAGGCGAAGACCGAGGAGCTCACCGACGTCGAGGAGTGGCTCGGCGAGCTGGTCCGCCAGGTCGACTCCAGCCTGCTCGACGAGTGGGAGGCCCTCGCCGCAGGCGAGGGCACCGGGGAGGAGCCCGCTCCTCCGTCGCTCGACGACGGCCCCGCCGGGGTCACCCGCAACGCCAGGGCGTTCCGGGTGCTGGTGCGCAACGCGATGTTCCGCCGCGTCGAGCTGGCCGCGCTGCGGCGCTGGGACCTCCTCGGCGAGCTCGACGCCGACGCCGGCTGGACCGCCGAGGCCTGGCGCACCGCGCTGGATCCCTACTTCGCCGAGCACGCCGACATCGGCACCGGTCCCGACGCCCGCGGACCACTCATGATCACCATCACCGAGGAGCCGGAGCGCTGGCTCGTCCGGCAGGTGCTCGACGACCCTGCGGGCGACCGCGACTGGGCCATCACCGCGGAGGTCGACCTGGCGGCGTCCGACGAGGACGGCTCCCCCGTCGTCTGGATCACCGCCGTGGAGCCGCTCGGCGGCAACTGAGGCCTGCCCTGCTCCTCGTTGTCGTTCACGATGTCGGCTTCGCTCCTGGTCAACCGATCATTGCCGATTTGCTGGCGTCAATGTATCATTGACCAATGAAGTACGAGGAGGCGCACCGCTGGCTCGAACGCGCTGAGCCGAGCATCACGCAGACGGCCCGCTCGCTCACCGAGGAGCTCGAAACGCTCAAGCAACGCAGCAAGGAGGGGCCACTCACCCGCGACGCGGCCGCGGCCTGGTACGCGATCGTGCACGAGATGCACCGGGTGGCCGACCGATACGAGCGCGACCTCATCCGCAAGCTGCGCCAGGACGGGCTGACATGGGCCCAGGTCGCCGACGCCGTCCAGGCGCAGCTCGGCAGCCGGCAGGCCGCGCAGGCCAAGTGGAAGCGGCTCGTCGACCCCGGCAGGCGCATCACCACCGGCAACATGCAGCGCGGTGGCCGCCGCAAGCAGACCGACCAGCCGCAAGCCTGAGACGACAACAGCCGGCCTGCATCGACCCCCGAGAGGGCCGGGCAGGCCGGCTGAAGGAAGCTCGGCGATCGAGTCAGAGTCGGCGCAGTCCGGCGAGCACCCGCTCCATCAGCGCCAGGTCGGGACCGGCGACACCGGCCGTGCGGTGCACCGCCACGGCACCGGCGGCAACGAGGTCGCCGAGGATCACGCGGGCCACCCCGAGAGGCACCCCGAGCAGCGCCGCCACCTCCGCCACCGAACGCGGCTCCTGGCACAACGAGATGACAGCCTCGTGCTCGGCAGCCGCGGGGCCACTGGCGGCCATCGGCACGGCCGAGACCAGCGTCTCGATCGAGAGTTCGTACTGCGAGCGGGTGCGGCCGCGCGTCAGCACGTAAGGCCGGACGAACGACGTGGGGCCCTCGACCGCTCCCGCCTCCGCCCCGAAGCCGCTCAGCGGCGACTCCGCAGAGTAGTAGGGGTATGTGGATGCGGGGTCAGCGCCTGCCGGGTCAGAACCGGCCGATGGACCGTTGATCGGTCGCTCCTCGAGTTCAGTGTCGGTTTGGGTGCTCTCGCGGAGGTCGTGCGGAGCGTCCACGGAGCGCGCACCGGTGTGCACTACGGGCGCAGAAGAATACACGACGAATCCGGCATCTGGCGCACGGTCGAACCCGCCGGGGGGCTCCTCGCCGGAGACCACCGCCATCACAGCGGTGTCCACCTCGGCACCGGAGAGGTTGCGGGATCCTCGACGCTTCGACTTGCGCCGCCGCGCCCGGCCGCCGAACCGCGCGCCGGTGAGCTCGATCGACGGCGGCTGCGGAACGTCCTCGTCATCCACCTCGAGGCCCCCTCCTTCCCGCCCGTCCATACCGTGCCGACGCACCATGTCGATCTTGCGTTACGGAGGCGTTACCTGACAATCGCGTAGTTATAACGATTGGCCCGTTATGCGCAGTTTGCCTGGTACAACTGGCCTACCGGTGTCGGTCCGTTCAGCGCTGCCGGAGACCCATCAGGGGGTAACGCGCACCTCGTACGGCCGTACCGTCGCGCGTCAGGGTTCCTCCCTTCGCCACGTCTGCCATGCTGCGCTGCGTATCGGTTGTGAGACGGCCGCTGTTACAGCGCCCGGACGCGAGGGATGGCGGCACGGAGATGACGCGGGCACGGCCACGGAGATGGCACTGAGATGGCGACACTGAGCGCAGGTCTGTTGCTGTTCCGGCCGGATGCCGCCGACGGCGTCGAGGTCCTGCTCGGACACATGGGTGGCCCCTACTGGGCTCGCAAGGACGACGGTGCGTGGTCCGTCCCGAAGGGCGAGCACGGCCCCGACGAGGATCCGCGCGCCGCCGCCGAGCGGGAGTTCACCGAGGAGCTGGGATCACCGCCTCCGCTCGGCCCGCAGGTCGAGCTGGGCACCGTCCGGCAGCGCGCGGGGAAGCTCATCACCGTGTTCGCCCGGCAGGCCGACTTCGACGCCGACGCCATCACGCCCGGCACGTTCGAGCTCGAGTGGCCGCCGCGCTCCGGCACGCTCCGGGAGTTCCCGGAGATCGACCGCGCCGCGTGGTTCGACACCGAGACGGCGCGGCGCAAGCTCGTGCCCGGCCAGGTCGAGTTCGTCGACCGGCTGCTGGGCTCGCTCGCCGCCGCGTCGGGCGGGGCGCCGTCGTGAGCGCGAGTTGGGCAGGCCTCGCACGGGGCGCGGCCGCGGGTGCCGCCGGGACGACGGCCCACAACGCCACCACCTATCTGGACATGGTTGTCCGTGGCCGGGCGGCGAGCGACGCGCCACAGCAGGTGGTGGCCGCGCTCGCCGAGGCAGCCGGGCTGGAGCTGCCGGGCAACCGTCGGGAGCAGGCCCGGCGGCTCTCCGCACTCGGACCGCTCGCCGGCACCGTCACCGGCGTGACGCTCGGTGGCATCGCCGGCGTGCTGCGCTCGGCGGGCCTGCGCATGCCCACGGCCGTCGGCGGGCCCCTCCTGGGCGTCGCGGCCATGGTGGCCGCCGACGGCCCGGTCGCGGCCCTGCGCATCAGTGATCCCCGTAGCTGGAGTGTCACCGACTGGGTCGCCGACGTCGTCCCGCACCTCGTCTACGGGTTCACCACGCACGCCACGCTTGTCGCCGTCTCTCGGGTGGCCGAGGGTCGCGAGGCGGTGCCCCACAGCAGCCCAGGGACGATCCTGCGGGCCGCAGCGCTCGGCGCAGCCACCGGATCCCGCAGCACCGCAGGCATCACCGCGATCGCCCTCACCTCCGGCCGCGGCGACCACGGAGCCGTGGCCTCCCGGCTGGGCGGACGCACCGGCACCGCGGCCACCACCGTGGCGGCGGCCGCCGAGCTTGTGGCCGACAAGCTGCCGGGCGCGCCGAGCCGCCTCGCCCCTCCCGGACTGGTGTCCCGGCTGGCACTGGGTGCCACGTCCGCGGCGGCGATGGCGCATCGCGACCGCGCCGACGCGATGCTGCCCACGCTCGTCGGGCTGGTCTCCGCCGTGGCGACCTCGGTGCTCGGATCGCGGCTGCGAGCCAGCGCCGCGCACCGGTTCGGCTCCGACAAGCCGGGGGCGTTCGCCGAGGACGCGGCCGCCGTGCTGCTGGGCTGGCTCGGCGCTCGCCGGGCTCCCAAGGACGCGCTGATCACCGCGGAGCCGATGGCCCGCTGAGGCGGTCCCGGCCCGAGCACCCGCAACTCACCCACGTGTGAACCGGCGGCTCAGTGCCTGCGGCGCGCTGTGATGCGTCGTCGCACGGCGGCGAGGAGCGCGCCGATCGCGAGCCGGAGCGAGGACGCGCGCCGTGCCGCGGGCGCCTCCCGTCCCGTGGCAGCGGCGTCCACCGATCTCGCGAACTGCTCGAAGAGCCGCCTGCTGACGTCGCCGGCGAGGGCACGCCCGAACTGGGCGATGCGCCCGGACAGGTAGAGATCGGCGTCCGCCCGGAGCACGGTGCCGCCACCCGGCCCGGGCTCGGCCCGTAGCCGGATGTCGGCTTGCGTGGCGCTACCGCCCGCGTCGGAGCCCTGGCCGATCATGCGCAGCCGGTGATCGGCCGGATCGCGGTCGATGATCTGCGCGAGGCCTGCGAACGAGAGCTTCACCGGGCCGAGGGCCACACCGGCCCGGCCCCGGTACCGGTCCCCGCCGAGCACCTCGGTGAGCTCGGCGCCGGGGAGACAGGCGACCATGCGCTCGACGTCGGCGAGCACTGCCCACACGGCGTCGACCGGGGCGGTGAGTTCGCTGGTCACCTCGACCGAGGCGGTCGGGGCCCCGGCCGGGACGGACAGGTCGGTGACGGCCGAGACCTCGCGCCTGTCCCCGTCGCCGGGTGCGGCGGGCTCGCGTCCGGCGGCGAAGCCCTCGCCCGCTCCCCCGCCGCGCCCCACCAGCGGCCGAGCGACGCAGTTCATCGGCTCCGGCACGCCCCTGGGATGCGCTTCGGCGACGTCGGCCACGGCGGCGAGGATGCCGCGGTAGCCGGTGCAGCGGCACAGCACACCTGACATCTGCCCGGGAAGTTCCTCAGGGGTGACCGGCCCGCCGGCAAGCAGGTCGTAGGAGCTCATGAGCATCCCCGGGGTGCAGAAGCCGCACTGCAACGCGTGGTGTGCGGAGAACGCCTGCTGGAGCGGGTGCTGCTCGTCGGCGCTGCCGAGCCCTTCGACCGTCACGACCTCGGCACCGTCGCACTGGACCGCGAACAGCAGGCAGGCCCTGGCCGCGGTGCCGTCGACGAGCACCGTGCACATTCCGCAGACGCCGTGCTCGCAGCCCAGATGGGTGCCGGTGAGGCCGAGGTGCTCGCGCAGCGCGTCGGCGAGATGCATCCGTGGGGGCACGCGGACGGTGACCTCACTCCCGTTCACCCGCAGCGTCACAGCCACGAGCTCCTGCGCCTCCACCCGGGCCTGCGCTCGTGCGGCCACACCTGCGCCCGCGGGCCGGCCGGCACGGTCGGGCGACAGCTCTGTCCGGTCGGGCCGCTCGTCCGCGGGACGGTCCGGCGCGGCGGTGCGGTGCGGGCGGGACAGCTCACGGGCGGCCAACACCGTCAGCAGCCGGCGCCGGTAGCCCGGTGAGCCGTGCGCGTCACCCGCGGTGTCGACCAGCTCGGCGGCGAGCTCGGCGATCGCGTCCCGCAGCGGCTGCTCCGCCCCGTCGGTGGCCCGGACGAGGTCGGTGACGTCCCTGGTCACCGGGCGGTCGGACACCCCGAACGCCGTGAGCCGGGCGGCGAGCAGAGTGCCGTCGTCACCGCGGTGCACCCGCGTGGCCACCCCGGCCAGCGCGAAGTCGCCGTGCCGGCGGGCGATCTCGCCGAAGCCGTACCCCTCCCCCGGTGCGGCCACCGGGAACCGGACGGCGAGGAGGACCTCGTCGGGAGCCAGGGCGGTGGTCATCGCCCCGGCGAAGAACTCCCCGGCCGCGACGGTGCGCCGGCCTCCGGGGCCGGCGATCTCCAGCACGGCATCGAGGCAGCAGGCCACGGCGGGTAGCTCCGCCGCCGGGTCGGCGTGGGCGAGACTTCCGCAGACCGTGCCGCGGCTGCGCAGCTCCCGGTGCCCGACGAAGGGGAGCGCCATCCCGAGCAGAGGTACGGCACGAGCGTGCTCGGACCGTTCCACGGCGCGCTGCCGGACCGCCGCTCCGATGTGGACGGCACCGCTGCCGACGCTGATCCGGTCCAGGCCGGCGACCGCAGTGATGTCGACGAGCGTGGCGGGCCTGCCCAGGCGCATCGCGAGCACCGGCACCAGCGACTGCCCGCCCGCGAGCACCTTGGCGTCGCGGCCTGCGAGCTCGGCGAGTGCGTCGTCGAGGCTCGTCGGGCGGACGTAGGCGAACGGTGCCGGTTTCATGGGCTCGTCACCGTCCGGTGAAGTCCGGCTTCCGCTTCTCTGTGAACGCGGCGACCCCCTCGGCGAAGTCGTGGGTGGAGCGCAGCATCGCGTAGGCCTTCCGTTCCAGTTCGATGCCCGTGTAGAGAGGGCCGTCGGCGCCCTTGTCCAGCACCTCCTTCGCCGTGCGCTGGGCGGCGGGCGAGAAGGCCGCCATCCGCCCGGCCAGCTCGTCGACGGCGGAGTGGAGCGCGTCGCGATCGTCGTGCAGGCCGGCGACGATCCCCCAGTCCAGCGCCTGCGCGGCCTGGATGCGGGTGGCCGTCATGATGTGGAACTTCGCGCGGGAGAGCCCGATCAGCCGGGCGAGTCGTTGTGTGCCGCCCGAACCCGGGATCATGCCGAGGTTCATCTCCGGCAGCGCGAACTGGCTGCGCGCGGTGGCGAGGCGGATGTCGCAGGACAGGGCGATCTCCAGGCCCACTCCGAAGCAGTACCCGTCGACCGCGGCGATCACCGGCTTCGGGCTGCGCGCGGCGGCGGTGACGTTGTGGCCGAGGTCGGTGAAGTCGATGGGGTCGACCTCCATGAAGCCCGCGATGTCGCCGCCCGAGGTGAAGTGCTCACCGTCCGAGCGGACCACGACGACGCGCACGTCCGGATCGGCGTCGATCACGGCGAACCGCTCCGCCACCGCCTGGCGCATCTCCCAGGTGATCACGGTGTAGGGGCCGTTGGACAGGGTCAGGTACGCGACCCGCCCCTCGTGCCCGCGCTCGAGCAGCACCTCGCCGCCGGTCAACGCCATGGTGGGGTCTCCTTCTCGTTCTTCTCGATGAGCTGGTGCAGCACCTCTCCGTGCAGCGGCAGCCGGGTGATCTCGACGCCGGAGGGCGCGAGCGCGTCGGCCACGGCGTTCGCGAACGCGACCGGGAAGCTCATCGACGAGCCCTCCCCGCAGCCCTTCGCGCCGAGGGGGGTGAGCGGGGACGGGGTCGCGATGTGATCGGTACGCAGGTCGAACCCTGTCTCCGCGCTCGTCGGACACAGGTAGTCGAGGAAGGTCGCCGACGTCGGCTGCCCGGACGGGGCGTAGGTGAACTCCTCGTACTGCGCGCCCCCGAGCGCGTGCACCAGCGCGCCGTGCACCTGGCCGTCGAGGAGCTGCTGGTTGAGCACCGTGCCGGCGTCGTGGACCGAGCAGACGCGGTCGATCGTGATCTCGAGGGTGCCCGGATCGATCCGCAGGGCGACGAGCTCCGCGACGAACCCGTAGCAGAGCGACGAGTTGATGCGGTCGTCGCGCGTGGCGGCGCTGGTCTCGCGCGGGGTGAAGGCCGCCTCCTCGTAGAGCCGGGCCGACGTGCCGGGCGGCAGCGACGCCGGATCCCAGTGCACCACCCCCGCGGCGTGCCGGAACTGCACGCTCGCCCCGGACGGGTGCGCCACCGTGGCGTCCACGAGGCACAGCTCGTCGGCGGGCAGGCCGAGCATCACCGAGGCCGCCGCACGCAGCGTCGCGGCGATCCGGTCGGCCGCCTGCACCACCGCGCTGGTGACGAGCGGCGCGAAGCGCGAGGAGTAGCTCCCCGACGTCACCGTCCAGGGCGTGGTCGCGGTGTCCATGTCGACGACGACACGCACCTGGTCGACGGGCAGCCCGAGCCGCTCGGCGGCCACCTGGCGGGCCACCGTGGCGTGCCCCTGCCCCTGGGGCACCGACCCGAGCAACACCGTGACGATCCCCTGCACGTCGACGGAGATGCGCACGTGTTCGGTCGATCCGGACTTGTCCCGCCGCGGCTTGCGCTGTTCCGACGGCGTCGCGAGCCCGACGTAGCCGATGTTCGTGCCGGACGGGTCGACGACGAGCGCGACCCCGATGCCGTAGTGCACACCCTCGGCGCGAGCCGCGGCCTGCCGCTTGCGCAGCTCCTCCAGGTCGGCGACCTTCACCGCGAGGTCGACGGCGGCCACGTAGTCGCCGGAGTCGTAACAGCCGCCGGTGGGCGTCTCGTACGGGAACGAACCGACGAGGTTGCGCCGGCGGACCTCCACGACGTCGAGCCCGGTTCTCGCGGCTACGGCGTCCATCAGCCGCTCCAGCCCGAAGTACAGCTGCTGGCCACCGAAGCCCCGGTTGAGCCCGGTGGGCATCGAGTTGGTGACCACCGCGCGGGCCCTGATCTCGACCGCCCCGATCCGGTACGGGCCGGTGATGTTGCCGTAGCAGCGGTAGAGCGTGGAGGGCTCCGGCGGCCGCAGGTAGGCGCCGACGTTGTCGACCAGGTCCGTCCGCAGAGCCGTGACCTCGCCCGACGCCGTCACGGCCGCCGCGAAGCGCATCACCCGGTCCGCGCCCGACGAGCTCGCGAGCAGGTGCTCGACGCGGTCCTCCGTCCAGCGCACCGGTGTGCCCGAGTGCTTCGACGCCAGCGCCATGAGCACCACGTACGGGTAGATCCCCGCCTTGATTCCGAAACTGCCGCCGATGTCGGCCGGCACGTGCAGCCGCACGGCGGACGTCGGGATGCCCAGCGCCCCCGCCATCACCGGGACCATCGTGAACGGGCCGTGGAAGTTCGCCCACGCCTCGACGCCGGGCCCGCTGCCGGTCTGCTGCCACTGGGCGATGACGCTGTAGCACTCCATCGGCACCGATGAATAGCGCGGGAAGTCGTACTCGCCCTCGACGACGTACCCACCGTCGCGCTCGGCGTTCGCGAACGCCTCGTCCACCGCGCCGAACCGGAACGTGCGGTCGGTGGCCACGTTCGAACCGGCCTCCTCGTGCAGCAGCGGCGCTCCGGGCGCGAGCGCGGCCCGCGCTCCGATCACGACGTCGAGCGGCTCGTAGTCCACCGCGACGAGCTCGGCGGCGTCCTCCGCGGTGAACCGGTCCCGCGCGACGACGACCGCGATCGGCTCCCCGACGAAGCGCACCTTGTCGACCGCGGTCGGGTAGTAGGGCATCGCAGCGCCGGTGGACAGCGGGAACGGGCGCAGCGCGGCGCGCACCTCGTCGGGCCCGATCACGGCGGCGACGCCCGGGTGCGACCTCGCCCGGGACAGGTCCACGGAGCGCAGCCGGGCGTGCGGCTGCGTGGACCGTACGACCGCCGCCACCAGCGTGCCGGGGAGCGGGTCCATGTCGTCGAGGAACCGCCCCTGCCCGGTGACCAGAGGACCGTCCTCGATGCGCGACGGCACCCAGCGCGGGGCGTCCTCAGGCATCGGCCAGCGCCTCGAACTCGCCGGCGACCAGCGTGCGCCGCAGCGTCTTTCCCACCCCGGAGCGCGGGATGGCCCCGACCGCGACGACCCGCTTGGGGCGCTTCAACGACGGGAGCACCGAGCGGGCGTGTGCCGCGGTGGCCGCCACGGCCGCCGCAGGGTCGGTGGCCTGCGCCGGCACGACGAACGCGGTGACCGCCTGTCCCCACCGCTCGTCGGGCATACCGACCACGCACACGTCGGCGACCGCGGGGCAGCGCACCAGCGCCGCCTCGATCTCGTCGGGGTAGATGTTCTCCCCACCGGAGTTGATCATGTCGTCGACGCGGCCTGCCACCCACAGGTCGCCGTCGTCGTCGGCCGTGGCCAGGTCGCCGGTGTAGTACCAGCCCTCCCGGATCGCCTTCTCGTCCGCGTCCGGACGCTGCCAGTACCCGGCGAACGCCTCCGGGCTCGCCATCGACACGATGACCTGCCCCTGCTCCCCCGGCCTCACCAGCGCGTCCGGTGGGGCGTCGCCCTCGGGGGCGACCAGCCGGACCTCGGAGAAGATCCCGGCGCGGCCGGCCGACCCGGGCTTGGCAGCCACGTGGGGACCGATCGTGAACGTGTAGATCTCGGTGCTGCCGAAGTGGTTGACGAACGCGGTGGGCGACACGGCCGACACGAGCTGCTCCGCGAGCGTCGGGGTCATCGCCGCGCCTGCGTAGGCGAGCCGGTCCACGCTCCGCGCCTCGCCGAGGCGACCCGTGTGCAGCAGCGACCAGAAGATCGTCGGCACGAGGTAGAGCGAGGTCACGTTCTCGGTGCGGATCAGCTCCAGCGACTCGCCCGGGTCGAAGTCGGGCTGGGCGACCCAGGTCCCGCCCACGACGATGCTGGTCAGCAGGGTGCGCAAGCCCATGGTGTGGAACATCGGCATCACGCCGAGCACGACCTCACCGTGGCGTTGCTGTGTCTGGACGGCATGTGCCACGGCCGCCGTGTGCTCGGCACGGTGGGAGCGCGGCACCCCCTTGGGCCGCCCGGTGGTGCCGGACGTGTAGAGCAGCACGCTCACCGAATCCTCGGCCGGGACGATCGGGAGTGCGCCGTCGTGCTCGCCGGCGGCCATCGCGTCGAGCTCCGCAGCGGTCCGGACGGGCACATCGCCCGCGGCGGCCGACGCCCGCTCCGCCGTGGTCGGGTCGGTCACCAGCAGCACCGCGGCTGCGTCGCCGATGCAGTACCGGAGCTCCTCGGCCCCGAACCGCGTCGAGAGTGGCACGGAGATCGCGCCCAGCTTCTGCGCGCCCAGATGCAGGCTCGCCAGCGGCTCACCACCGGCAAGGGAGAACGCCACACGGTCGCCCGGGCGCACGCCTGCGGCCGCGAGCGCCCGCGCGAGCTGGTTGGTGCGGGCGTCCCAGTGGCGATAGGTGAGGGCGCGCCCGGATCCACCGACTGCGCGACGCCCGGGATGGCGCCGCGCTGCCCATCCCAGAGTGGTCGCCAGGTCCATATCCCTCCCCTGTCACACCATCTGTCTCGGACGGTACTGAGGAGAGGTTCGACCGGCAACCGGGACGGTCCCACGCGGCGACGCGCCAGGCTCAGGAGCCGAGCGCCAGGTACATCACGTGCAGACCCACGTACCCGTGTGCCCGCGAGCAGAACGCACCCGGCACCGTTCCGACGATCTCGAAACCGAGGCTCTGCCAGAGGTGGACAGCCGGGAGGTTCGTCTCGACCACGGCGTTGAACTGGATGCCGCGATACCCCTCGTCGCGGTGCCACTGCACCACGTGCTCGCCGAGGCGGCGCCCGATACCGCGGCCGCGCACCGCCTCGTCGACCATGAACGACGCCGTCCCGACGTGGCTGCCCCGGCCGGGACGGTTGGGGCCCATCGTGGCCGACCCGAGCACCCGCCCCTCCTCTTCGAGGACGACGGTGCGGGCCGGTGGCCGCATCAGCCAGCCGTCGCGAGCCTCCTCGGTGGTGAGGTCGGTGCGGTAGGCGTAGGTCTCGCCCGCCTCGATGATCCGGGAGAGGAACGGCCAGATCTGCGGCCAGTCCTCCTCCGTGGCCGTCCGGATCGTCATGATTCGGCAGGCAGTTCGTCGGTCCGGTAGGGCGCGCACGTACGAGCTCTCACGTTCGCGACGCTAGCCCCGAGGCCGCTCAGGAAGAGCACAAGCCACCAGCTAGACCGGACGGTCTCACCCGGATGGTCCGGTACGATCCGACGGTGCCTGCAGTCCGACTGTCCCCGACGTCCTACGTCGTACTGGGGATGATCGCGCTACGCGGCCCGTCCACGCCGTACGACCTCAAACGGGCCGTGGGGCACTCGGTCGGCTACTTCTGGAACTTCCCCCACGCCCAGCTGTACTCCGAACCCGACCGCCTCACCGTCGCGGGGCTGCTCGCCCTCTCCGTCGAGGACACCGGGCGGCGGCGCAAGACCTACTCCATCACCGGCGCCGGGCGCGAGGCCCTGCGCAGCTGGTTGGCCTCACCCACCGACGAGCACTTCCAGATGCGCGACATCGCCGAGCTCAAGCTGTTCTTCAACGAGGTCGGCGACCCGGCCAACGTGCCGAATCTCGCCGCCGAGCAGATCAAGCAGCACGAGCAGCGCATCGCCGTCTACGAAGGCATGGTCGAGCGGTTCGGCGACGATCCCGCGAGCCGCCCCCGGATGATCACACTGGAGCTGGGTCTGGAGATGGAACACGCCGCGCTACGGTTCTGGACGGCGCTCGCGGAGGGCGACCTCGACCGGCTGCGCCGCGCTCGCAAGGCCTGAGGAGCACTCCGCCCGTCGCCAGGTGGAATGAATCCGGCATCCGGAGGCTTAGCAAGGTATGGCAGGCATCACACGAGGATTTCTGGGGCGCCGCGGCGACCGCGACCCACGGCTACCTCCAGGCCAGTACGACGCGCGCGACCAGTGGCCCGTGCTGCATGCCGAGGCCACCCCCCGGATCAGGACCGAGACGTGGACGTTCACCGTCGAGGGCCTGGTCGAGCAGGAGGTGAGCTGGACGTGGGACGAGATCCGCGCCCTCCCTCGCGCCCGCTACGAGGGTGACATCCACTGCGTCACCACATGGTCCAAGTTCGGCATGACCTTCGACGGGGTCTCGGTCGACACGCTGCTGGCCGCGGCACGCCCGCTGCCCAGCGCCTCGTACGTCGTCGCCTTCTCGCACACCGGCTACACCACCAACCTCCCGCTGGCCGACGTCACCGACGGCAAGGCCTGGGTCGTCTGGGACGCCGACGGGCACCCGCTCACCGCGGAGCACGGCGGCCCCGCCCGGCTCCTCGTGCCGCATCTCTACTTCTGGAAGAGCGCGAAGTGGGTGTCCGGGCTGCGCCTGCTCGACCACGACGAGCCGGGGTTCTGGGAACGCAACGGCTACCACGACCGCGGCGACCCCTGGCTCGAGCAGCGCTACCAGGGCGACTGACCGGTGACCGGCCGATGACCCTCACCCCTGGTGGCACCACCCACCGTCGCACCCTGCGCTGGCAGACCGCCCGGGTGCTGTCGGTGCGCGACGAGACGCCACGGGCCCGCACGTTCCGGCTCGCGCTGCCCGAGCCCCGCCCGCACCTCGCCGGCCAGCACTACGTCGTGCGACTCACCGCTCCCGACGGCTACACCGCCTCGCGGTCGTACTCGGTGGCGTCCGCTCCCGACGGCACGGGCGAGATCGAGCTCACCGTCGAGAGGCTGGAAGGCGGCGAGGTCTCGGAGTTCCTGCACGACGTCGTGCGTCCCGGCGACGAACTGGAGGTCCGCGGCCCGATCGGCCTCTTCTTCGTCTGGGAGGGCGAACGGCCCGCGCTTCTCGTCGGCGGTGGTTCCGGCGTGGTCCCGCTGATGGCCATGCTGCGCCAGGCGCGGGCAATCGGGCGCGGCGACCTCCTGCGTCTCGTGGTGTCGGCGCGCTCCCCCGGCGACCTGTACTACGCCGACGAGCTGCCCGGCCCCGAGTCCGTGGTGCTCTACACCTGGCAGGCCCCACCGGGCGCGGGTCGCACCGCCGGACGTATCGCCGTCGCCGACATCGCACCGCTGGTGCGCGGCGACGAGGACGTGTACGTCTGCGGCTCCCCCGCCTTCGCCGACGCGGCCACCGACGTGATCATCGGCGCCGGGATCCCGGCGGAGCGCATCCGGGTGGAGCGCTTCGGACCGTCGGGCTGAGTGCCGTCGTGCCGGTGCCCACCCGGCATCCCTGAACTGCCGATATTCCGGCGCGCTGTGCGGGCGAGAGAGAGAACTGGCCACGCACAGCCGCTCGTCCGCCGAGCCCTCGATGCAGTGACGGCCGTGGTGTTTTTCCTGCATTGCGAAGTCCCGGAACAGTGGCGTAACGGGTGAACCGCGCCACTGTGCACCTGCACAATCTGGTGCGCCGTCCACTGGGACAGCATCCCTTGTTGGCTCTCTTGCTCGGTGATGGGATTTCGATCCAAGCGCGCCGGAACAGGCCGCCTGGGGGTGCGGCCCCAGCAGCTGACGCAGCGGAGGGCGACGATGGCCACCACATCCAGCGGAAGCGCCGGACCCCGGCACGTGAAGGCGGCACTGATACCGAAGGGAAAGCAGGCACGCCGCGAGGCCGCTGAGGACTACGCGCTGCGGAAGGTTCCGGCGCACTGGAAGCGGCCGGCGCTCAGCTTCGCGATGTCGTTGAGCGGCCTCACGTCGTCGGTGTTCTTCCTGGCGCTCGGCGGCCAGCTGACCCTGACCTTCGGGTTTCCCTCGGCCATGGCTGCATTCGTGGCCGGGACCGTGCTCGGCTGGCTCGGTTCGGCCGTGATCGCGAGGGTCACGGCGATGACCGGCCTGGACCTGGACCTGATCACACGCGGGAGCGGGTTCGGGTTCCTCGGATCGGCGATCACGTCGTTGATCTATGCCGTCAACTGGATGATGTACGCGGCGATCGAGGCGGCGTATCTCGGCACCGCGCTCCACACGGAATGGCCGGTTCTTCCGGAGCCGGTGTGGTTTCTGCTCACCGGTTTCGTCTCCGTGCCGATCTGCTGGTACGGCTTCACGCAGAACGACTTCGTGCAGCGCTGGCTGGGGCCGATATTTCTGGTGGGCCTGGCGTGGCTGGTCATCGCCGGCGTCCAGCATTCCGGCCTGTCTCCGTCGTTCAGCAGTCCTGGTTTCTCCGCGGTCGGATTCTTCGGCGCGCTGGGAGCCCTGCTCCCCAACGTCGTCATCCAGGTCCTGGGCACCGGCGATTTCTCCCGTTTCATCCGCAAGACCGAGGTGAAGCGGGCCATGGTCGTCGGCCCGTTCGTCGTGATCGCGGCGGTCTACCTGATCTCGTTCCCGGCGGGCGCGGTGCTCGCGCTGTACACCGGGAGCGACAACCCGGGCAGCTACATCACCGGTGTTCTCGGCCTGTTCGGCGTGATCTGGGTGACCGCCACGCAGCTGCGGATCAACAACATGAACTTCTACAGCGGGTCACTCGCGCTGGCGAACTTCGCGTCGCGGATCCTGCACTGGGTGCCGGGCCGCCGCTTCTGGGTGGTCTTCGTCGGCGCGGCCGCTTTCGTCGGCGCGATGCTGCACGTCGAGGAGCACCTGATCGGGGTCGTGTCCTTCATGGGCATCTTCTGCCTGGCCTGGCTCGGAGTGCTCATCGCGGACATCTGTGTGATCAAGCCGAAGCTGCGGGTGCCGCCCACCCACATCGAGCACCGTCGCGGATACCTGGCGAGGTGGGGAGTCCCCGCGCTGGGCAGCCTGCTGGTGGGCGCGGTGGTCGGGGCCGTTCTGTCGATGGCGGCAATTCCCGACGCGGCCACGGGCCCGATCCTCGGCGACGTCCTGGCCTTCGGCATCGGGTTCTGCGGTCCGATCGTGGTCGAACTGGTGGCCAAGGGCCGCTTCGAGCGGCTGGACCGGGTGCCGGACCCGGACTGGGTCGACGACTTCTCCCGCTCGGACGAGGAGATGGAGTCCGGCGAGAACATGCTGGCCTGCGGCAACTGCGCCGAGAAGGTGATGCGCCAGGACATGGTGACCTGCCCCGTCACCGACTCCCATGTGCTCTGTTCGGTCTGTTGCGCAGCACATCGCACATGTGGCGAACGGTGCAAGACCGACGACTTCGGCCAGTCCGATGCGGACATCCGGCGGCACCTCGACATCGTCGCGGTGCGGCGCGACACGCGGCCGGTGGAGCGGTCGTGAGCGATGACGTCGTCTTTCGTCCCCTGGGCGACATGGCGCTCTCCGTCGAGTTCGGCGACCGGATCGAGCTCGCACTCAACTTCCGGGTGCTGGCGCTGGATCGCGCGCTCACCGGCACCGGTACGCCGGGGGTGCGGGAGACGGTACGGACGCACCGTTCGCTGGGCGTCGTGTACGACCCGGCCGTGATCCGGCGGCGTGACATGGAACGGCTGATCACCGATCTCGTTGCCGGCCTGGCCGAGCTGACCGAGTTCCCGTCGCGGCTGGTGACCATCCCTGTCTGGTACGACGACCCGTGGTCGCAGGCTTGCGCGCGGGCACACGGCGTGGACAACAACATCGACTACCTCGCGCAGACCAACGGGATCTCTCGTGAGGAGGTGATCAACCGCCACGCCGGCGTGCGGCACTGGGTGTCCGCGGTCGGCTTCCAACCGAGCACGTACCAGGCGGTGCCCCTGGGACCGATGGGCTTGACCGGCCCCAAGTACGAGCGCCCGAGGCAGTGGACGGATCCCGGCATCGTGTGCCTCGCGGGCACCATCACCTCCTACTACCCGGTGCGCAGCCCGGGCGGCTACCAGTTGCTCGGGCGAACCCCGATCGATCTGTTCGACCCGCTGCAACGCACTCCGGCGTTCGCCGACAGCCCGGTCCTGCCCCGCGTCGGCGACCGGCACCGATACGTGCCGATCGACGGCGCGGAGTACGCCGAGATCCGCGCGCACGTGGTGGCTGGTGACTACGAGCACGAGATCGAGGACGGGGTGCAACGGCTGGAGCGGATCGATGCATGAGCTCAACGTTCTCGAGGTGCTGCAACCGGGCCTACAGACCACGGTCCAGGACCTCGGGCGCCCCGGGTACCTCGCCGACGGCATTCCTCCGTCGGGCGCGTTCGACGGCCCCGCCCTGAAGCTCGCGAACCTGGTGGTGGGCAACGATGTCGGCGACTACGTCCTGGTCGGGACGGATCCGGGTGCGGCCGGGCTGGAGATGCTGCTCAGCGGCCCGACGCTGCGAGCACTGGGCAGCACCGTGATCGCGGTGACGGGCGCCGACATGCAGCCTCGGGTCAACGGCGAGCCCGTCCCGATGTGGACCTCGATCGCGGTGCGCGCCGGCGACGAGATCGCGCTCGGTGCGGCCCGGACCGGCGCCCGGACCTACCTCGCAGTGGCCGGTGGCATCGCCGTGCCGCCCGTACTGGGCAGCCGCGCGACCAACGTGCGTGCGGGTATCGGCGGGCACGCGGGGCGCGCGCTGCAAACCCGGGATGTACTGGCCGCCCGGCCCCGCCGCCGTCGTGTGGAGGAGCTGGCAGGTCGCCGCATCCGACGCGACCGGCTGCCCGGGTACCGTCCCGTGCTCCGTGTGGTCCTCGGGCCGCAGGACCACCTGTTCACGCCGGAGAGCGTGCGCACCTTCCTCCAGACGGCCTGGCGGCTCTCGCCCATCTCGGACCGCATGGGGTGCCGGTTCGTCGGCCCGCCGCTGCACTTCCTGCCACGGCCGGACCACCTGGTGGGCCAGGCGGGATCCGATCCGTCCAACATCGTGGACGACGCCATCTGCGTCGGGTCGATCCAGGTGCCCAGCGGGCTGGAGCCGATCGTGATGGGTGTGGACGGTCCCAGCCTCGGTGGCTACGCGAAGATCGCCACGGTGATCAGCGCGGACCTGCCGGCGCTCGCCCAGCTACGACCGGGCGATTCCGTACGGTTCTGCGCTGTCGATTCCGACGAGGCGCTCGAAGCCCATGTCGCTGCCCGATCCATCGGTTTTCCCGACTTCCTGGAGAAGAAGTGAGCTGGCAGATCAACATCAATTCGGATATGGGCGAGGGTTACGGGCGGTGGCAGCTCGGTTCGGACGAAGAACTCATTCCGCTGGTGCCCACCGTGAACATCGCCTGCGGATTCCACGCCGGCGATCCTCGCATCATGCACCGGGTGACGGCGGCCGCCATCGCCGCGGGTGCCGACGTCGGCGCCCACGTCGCCCTGCCGGATCTGCGCGGCTTCGGACGGCGTCCGATCGACATCGACGCCGATGATCTGCGCGACGACCTGCTCTACCAGATCGGCGCGCTGGACGCGTTCGTGCGGGCAGAGGGCGGCACGATGCGGCACGTCAAGCCACACGGATCACTCTACGCCATGTGCGGACGGCACGAGCACTACGCCCGCGCGCTGCTGCATGCCGTCGCACGCTACGACACGAGCTTGATCGTGATCGTCGGGCAGGGCTGGCCGGAACTGCTGGCCGACTCCTACGGGCTCACCGTCCGGCACGAGGGCTACATCGACCTCGACTACCAACCCGACGGATTCCCGCAGGTGGAGCCGGTCAAGAAGGCGTGCGACCCGGACGAGGTCGCCCGGCGCGCCGTCGCGATCGTCAAGGAACGCACGGCGAGGGCGCTCGACGGCTCGCGGATCGAGGTGGCGACGCCGACCCTGTGCCTGCACGGCGACATGCCCAACGTGCTGGAGGTGGCCGCGCGGGTGCGCGACCGCCTTGCCGAGGAGGACATCGAGATCGTGGATCTCGCGTCCGCGGTCCGCTGATCGGCGCGGATTCGCCGCCCTCGAGAACACGGCAGTGCTCGTGCACAGTCCGCCACCCGCGACCGATCGCGCACGCACATTGCGCCCGCCGTAGGGCTGGAATTGACTCGACAACGTGGAGCCATTCGACATCGAGACGGCGCTGAAGCAGCATTATGGGCTCGACGTGGCGGAGCAGGAGGTGCTCGGCGGCGAGAGCGATCACAATGTTCGGATCGTCACCGTCGACGGCCGCCAGTTCCTGCTCAAGGCTTCTGCGGGCTCCATTGACGACGTCTCGCTGCGCTGGCAGGCCGATGTGCTGTCACATCTGGCCGATCGCGCGCCGGACCTGCCGGTCTCACGGCTCGTTCCCGCCACATCCGGTGCAGAACTCGTGTCCGTCGGCTCCTACGCCGTCCGCCTGCTCACCTGGCTGCCCGGCACCCTGTTCGCGGAGATCGAGCACCACCCGCCGGCGCTGCTCACCGAACTCGGCCGCGTCGCGGGCCGGCTCACCCGCGCCTTGGCCGACCTGCCGGTACGGGCCGGGGTCCGCTCCCATCACTGGGACGTGCGCAAAGCCGCGACGGCCATCGACGCGGGTCTCGGTTTCGTCCCGGACGAGCGGAACCGCAGAACCGTCGAACACGTGCTGACCTGGTTCGACCGTGCCGGCGCCACGCTCGACGGGTTGCCGACGGGCGTCGTGCACCAGGACATGAACGACTTCAACGTGCTCGTGCTCCCCGATGGCGACACCGGGGTGCACGTCAGCGGGGTGCTCGACGTCGGCGACGCACTCTTCACCATCCGAGTGGCGGAGGTGGCGATCGCAGCCGCGTACGCAATGCTGCGGAAGGACGATCCCCTCGCCGCCGCGGCGGCGGTTGTGGCCGGGTTCCACTCGGTGGTGCCGCTCACCGATGCCGAGCTCTCGGTTCTCTTCCCGCTCGCCGCCGCCCGGCTGTGCGTGAACGCCACCACGTGGACGCGGCGGCTGACGACCAGCGACAACCGATACGCCAAGGAACGGATGCGGCACACCTGGCCGGCACTGGCCCGGATCGTCGAGATCAGCCCGGCGCTGGCCGAGGCCGCCTTCCGCGACGCCTGCGGCTTCGAGCCGGCACCGACGCCCGCCGTCACCGGGCAGGCGGCCGTGGTGCACGGAGCGCTCACCGAGCTCGATCTCACCCCCGGAAGCGATCTGTACGACGATCTCGACTGGAGCGACCCCGACGCCGTGACGGCGGCGATCGCCCACCGGCGCGGCAGGACCACCGGTGTGGCCCGGCATCTGACGGCGTCGCTGCTACACGCGTCTCAGCGGTCGGCCCGTGCGGCCACGGTGCAGCTCGGGATGGCGTTGTTCCCGCCGGAGGGGGAGCCGCTCCGAACCCCGCTGGCCGGCGTGGTCGAGCGCATCGCTGCGCCGCTGGTGGTGCGCCATGACCGCGTGTGGACGTGCTGGTGGGGCCTGGAACCGCTGGTCTGCGACGGAATGGAGATCGACGCCGGAACGGCCCTCGGGACGGGCCGGGACGGTGTCCAGGTGCAGCTGGTCACCTCCGCCGAGCTCGCGGCCGAGCCGCCGCCCCGGTGGGTGCGGCCGGACGACGTTCCGGTCTGGTCGCGGCTCTCCCCCGATCCGTCGGTCCTGCTCGGGCTCGAACCCGCCCAGCAGCCTCGGATGGACGTCCACGACGTGGTGGCACTGCGCGAGCACCGGTTCGGTCGCTCGCAGCGCGCCTACTACCGGCGTCCGATGAATCTCGTCCGGGGGCGCGGCGTCTGGCTCTACGACGAGAACGGCTTCGGCTATCTCGATGCGATCAACAACGTGTCGCACGTGGGCCACGCCGAACCGCGGGTGGCCGCAGCGGCGGCGCGGCAGATGAGCAAGCTCAACACCAACAGCCGGTTCATCTACGAGGGCATCGCCGCCTACGCCGAACGGCTCTGTGCGACGCTGCCGGCGCCGCTCGAGGTGGTGTTCCTCGTCTGCACCGGCAGCGAGGCGAACGATCTGGCCCTGCGGATCTCGCGGCAGGTCACCGGGCGCGAGGACATGATCGTGATCGACGGCGCCTACCACGGCAACACCACCGCCGTCACCGGCATCAGCCCCAACCGGTACAAGGGAAGAGGAGGGGCCGGCGCGCCGCCCACCACGCACGAGGTGTCGCGTCCCGACCGCTACCGGGGTGCGTACGGGCACGACGACCCCGACGCCGGAGCGCACTATGCGGCCGAGGTCGCCGCCACGGCTGCGCGGCTCACGGCGCAGGGCCGCGCTCCTGCGGGATTCATCGCCGAGTCCCTGATGGGCACGGCCGGGAACATCGTGCTGCCAGACGGCTACCTGCCGGAAGCGTTCGCGGCCGTGCGGGCCGTCGGCGGACTGTGCATCTCCGACGAGGTGCAGGTGGGGCTGGGCCGACTCGGCGAGGCGTTCTGGGGCTTCGAGCTGCAGGGAGTCGTGCCGGACATCGTGACGATGGGCAAGCCGCTGGGCAACGGGCATCCGATGGCGGCGGTCGTCACCACGCGCGAGATCGCCGACGCCTTCGACACCGGCATGAAGTACTTCAACACCTTCGGCGGCAACCCCGTGTCGTGCGCCATCGGGCAGAGCGTGCTGGACGTGGTGGTCCAGGACGGGCTGCAGGCACGCGCCGGAGAGGTCGGCACCTACTTCCTCGGCGTGCTGGAGGACCTCAAGGACCGGCACCAGCTGATCGGCGACGTGCGCGGCCGTGGGCTCTACCTCGGCATCGAGCTCGTCCGCGACCGGGCGAGCAAGGAACCGGCCGTGTCGGAGGCGCTGGAGATCGCCGAGGGCCTGAAGGATCGGGGCGTGATCGTCTATCCCACCGGCGCGCTGGACAACGTGCTCAAGATCAAGCCACCGATGGTGTTCGGCCACGAGCACGTCGATCTCTTCGCAGAAGCACTCGACGCGGTGCTGCTCAGCCGCTGACCGGACGGCTGCCCGGGCCGTTCAGCCACTCGACGGCCAGGGTCAGGGCGGCCAGGTCTCGCGGGCGGGACAGGCTGAGACCGGTGATCCGCTCGATCGCCTGCAACCGGTTACGCACCGTGTTGCGGTGGCGGTAGATCTTCTCGGCCACCTCGCGCACGGAGCCCTCTCCGTACAGGTAGTTCTCGAGGGCCTCGAACATCGCCTCACGCTCGTGGTCCGGCAGCGCGAGGATCTTGCCGAGCACATCATGGGCCAGTGCACCCCCGAGCTCGCTGTCGGCGTAGACGACGGCCGCCAGCCACGAGGAGCCGAGCATGTGCAGCCCAGGGTCCGGCATCGACCGGATCACGGCCCGTGCCAGCCGCACTGCGCGCGGCACCGCGGCGAGCCCATCGGCCACGGATGCTCCGCAGCGCCACGCCGAGAGGGCATGGAGCGCCGGGAGCACGTCCCCGGCCTGCCGATCTCCGAGCAGGACGAGCAGGCACAGCTCGTCGGCGCGCCAGGCCGGGTAGTGGGGCAGGCCGAGCGAACGCAGCAAGGAGGTGACCGTCCGGCCGGCCTCGTGCCGATGCGGTACGTCCTCGGCCACCACGACCAGCAGCCGCCCGTCGGCCGGGAGGTCGAGGCGCTTGGCGGCCTCCCGCACCGCTGCCTGGTCCCCGTCCCCCGCGCCGATCAGCTGCTCGAACGCTGCGTGTCGCAGCTCGTCGAGATCCAGCGCCATGTCGTGCTCGGTGGTGCGATAGGCGTCGACCATCTCCGCCGTGTTCCGCTCGACCGCCTCCCACAGCAGGACCGAGCCCTCGACGAACGACTCGTTGGCCGACACGCCGCTCGCCCGTCCTTCGTCGATGACCGCCTCCCACAGGATCCGCAGGTCGATCCGGAACGCGTGCAGCAGGGCGGGCAACGGCAGGCGCTGACGTGCACGCACCTGGCCTGCTTCGACAGCGGCATCCATGATGTCCGGCGGGATGGGCCGCCCCGCTGCACGGGTGAGCGCCAGCGCCAGTGTCTTGCGCATCATCGTGGCGAGGTCGCCGCGGCTGACCTCCGACGTCGCGTACTCCGACTCGTCGGCCCACAACCGCTCCACCGCGCGGTGCACGAGCTCGTCCAGGCGGGTGTCGAGCAGCCGCCCGGCCACGAGCCGCATCGCCTGCTGCGGGTCCGAAGGGTCCGGCACCATGCCCGGCTTCAGCGCGGACACGATCGCCGTCCGTCCGGACGGATTCCTGCTGCCGCAGCGCGGTGCGCACGGATTCGGGTGACCACCTAGGCACTGTATTTTGTGGCCCCGTCGCCTGCCGTTCTGCAGATGTCACCACGGGGACGTCGATGGACAAATCGGCCAGCATCGACATACTCGCCAAAGATCGTTAGGTTGTCAGGACCAATGCACGGCCTGAGCAACCCGATCGAAGCGAGGCAGTCAGCGCATGACCGGAACGACGACCGGGACGCTCACCACGGGGGCAGCGACCACCGGCACAGCGGTGCAGGCGACCGGTGTGGGGACGGTCCACCTGGTTCCGCACACGCACTGGGACCGGGAGTGGTACGAGCCGTTCCAGCGCTTCCGGCTGCGCCTGGTCGACCTGCTCGACGACGTGTTGGCCTGGGCGGAGGCCGATCCGCGCTTCCGCTTCACCCTCGACGGGCAGATGGCCGCGGTCGACGACTACCTCGAGGTCCGCGAGGAGAACCGCGACCGGATCGCGCAGCTGGTCCAGCGCGGCCAGCTCGCCGTCGGCCCTTGGCAGATCCTGCTCGACGAGTTCCTGGTCTCCGGCGAGAACATCATCCGCAACCTGGAGCTGGGGCGCGCACGGGCCGACGAGCTCGGCGGCGCGATGCCGGTGGGATACCTGCCCGACGAGTTCGGCCACTGCGCGCAGATGCCGCAGATCCTGGCCGCCGCGGGCTTCGAGCACGCCTGCCTCTGGCGCGGGGTGCCGGCAGCCGTCGACGGGCACGCCTTCCGCTGGGTCGCCCCCGACGGTAGTGCCGTGCGCGTGGAGTACCTGGTGAGCGGCTACGGCAACGCGGCGTCGCTCTTCGCCGACCCCACCCGGTTCGCGCAGCGGGCCGTGGCCCTGGAGGCCACGCTGCGGCCGGTGTTCGGCACGGAACCGGTGCTCGGCATGTACGGCACCGACCACTCGGCCCCCGTGCGCTCGCTCGTCGAGCTCGTCACGGGGCTGGAGGACGCCGGCGCCCCGGTGCGCATGGAGATCACCACGCTGGGCGACTACATCACCGGCCGCGACGCCGGCGCGAGCGACATCACCGTGGTGCGCGGTGAGCTGCGCAGCCACGCGGGGGCCAACATCCTGCCCGGTGTGCTCTCGGTGCGTCCGCACCTCAAGCAGGCCATGGCCCGCGCCGAGCGGATGGTGGAGCGCTACGCCGAACCGTTCGCCGCCCTGTGGTCGCCGGTGTGGCCGCAGCGGTTCCTGGACATGGCCTGGTGGCGGCTCGTCGACGCATCCGGGCACGACTCCGTCACGGGATGCGGCGTCGACGAGACCGCGGTGCAGGTGTTCGCCCGCATCACCGAGGCCGAGCACCTGGGCCAGGCCGTGCGCGACCGGGTGATCGGCGCGATCGCTCGCGACGTCCCCCGCGACGCGATCGTCGTCGCCAACCCGTCGGCGATCGACCGCACCGACCTCGTGACGCTGGACCTGGAGATTCCCGCCTCCTGGCCCGCGGTCGCGCTGCAGCAGGCCGACGGCACGGTGCTCCCGGCGCAGGTGGAGAACCGCACCGCTGCGCTGCTGCACGAGGAGCGGATCGGCGCCGCGGAGCTGCCCACCTTCTTCCCACGCATCCACGGCCGCGAGCTGTTCGGCCTCGAGATCGTCTCCTGGGCCGTGCACGCCGACGAGCGGCTGCTGCAGTTCGAGCTGGCTCGCCACGGCGGTGAGGAGCCCTTCGACATCGACGCCCTGCGTGCCGCCGTGGCGGCTGCGGCCGTATCGGGCACCTGGACGGTGCGACTGCAGGCGCAGGAGCGCCGGGTGGTCACCGGGCTGGTGACGGCGCCGGCGCTGGGCTGGAGCTCGGTGCGACCGGTGCCCGCCGAGGACGCCGTGGTGACACGTCCCGTGCAGGCGTCGGACCCCGAAATGGACAACCACTGCCTGGACAACGGCCTGGTGAGCGTGACCGTCCACGACGACGGCACGCTACGGATCGTCGCGGCCGACGGCACGGTGCTCGACGGAGTGGGCCGGATCGTCGACGGCGGCGACCGTGGCGACACCTACAACTACGCACCGCCCGCCACGGACGCGCTGCTCGAGACACCGGACACGATCGTGATCACCGCGGCGGAGTCCGGACCGTTGCGGGCTGCGTTCACGGTGGTGCGCGGCTACTCGTGGCCGGCCACGATGGACTGGGCGCAGGACCGGCGCAGCGCGGCGAGCGAACCGGCGTCCGTCTCGATGCGGGTGGAGCTGCGGGCGGACGAGCCGTTCGTCCGGCTGGAGCTGGCGATCGACAACCGCAGCGCCGACCATCGCGTCCGGCTGCACGTCCCGGTGGCCCGCACGGCCGCCGTCTCGCACGCCGAGGGCCAGTTCGCGGTGGTCGAGCGGGGCCGCGCGGCCGAGGGCGGCGAGCAGCTCGACGTCCACTCGGCCGCCGGGTCGCCCAGCGGCGAGTACCCGCTCCCGACGTTCCCGGCCCACGGCTTCGTGGACGCGGGCGGGGCGGCGCTGCTGCTCACCCAGGCCTGCGAGTACGAGCTGCTCGGTGACGGCTCTGCGGGCGAGCTCGCGCTGACCGTGCTGCGCTGCACGGGACAGATCAGTCGCAACGTGCATCCGTACCGCGAGGAGCCTGCGGGACCGCAGATCCCCACACCGCAGGCACAGATGATCGGCACCACCACCGTCGCGCTCGCGGTGCTGCCGCACGCCGGGAGCTGGGTCGACGCCGACCTCGTCGCGACGGCCGACCGGTACCGGCATCCGCTCCACGCCGCCGCGGGCCAGAGCCTGCCCGGTGGCCCCCTGGAGAGCCACCACGGTCTCACCGTCGACGGCGCTGTCCTGACGAGCGTGCGGCTCCGGGGCGGCGTGCTCGAGGCACGCCTGGTGGCACAGAACCCGGAACCGGTCACAGCGGTGGTGCGCGGCCGGTTCGACACCGCCCGCACCGTCGACCTGCGCGGCACGCCGGGGCGGGAGCTGCCCGTGACCGAGGGAACCGTCAAGCTGCCCCTGCGTCCCTGGGAGATCGCAACCCTCAGGTTCGACACATGACCCGAGAGCCGGCGACGCGATGTGGCTGACGAGGAGCCGATGATGCCCGACCGTCCACAGGTCGTCGTCGACCGTGCCAGCCCGGTGCCGCTCTACTTCCAGGTCGCCCGCCAGCTCGAACAGGCCATCGAGTCGGGCGAGCTCCCACCGGGCTCGCGGCTGGACAACGAGATCGCCCTCGCCGAGGAGCTCGGACTGTCCCGGCCCACCATGCGCCAGGCGATCCAGTACCTGGTGGACAAGGGCCTGCTGGTGCGCAGGCGTGGCGTGGGCACACACGTCGCCCGGGCTCGAGTGCGTCGTCCCGTGGGCCTGACCAGCCTCTACGACGACCTCTCCGGCTCCGGGCAGCAACCGACCACCACCGTGCTGTCCCACAGCGTGGGGGCCGCCTCGGGTGTGGTCGCGGCGACGTTGGAGGTCCCGGAGGGCACCGCGGTGCTCACGCTGGAGCGCCTGCGCCGAACACGCGGTGAGCCCCTCGCCATCATGCGCAACCACCTGCGAGCCGATCTCGTGCAGCTCGACCCCGCGGTGCTCGAACACCGCGGCCTCTACGAGGTGCTGCGTGAGGCCGGAATCACCCTTGCCGCCGCGCAGCAGAGCATCGGCGCCCGCAAGGCGTCCGGGGCGGAGGCCCGCCTCCTCGACGAGCAGCGGGGCGCCCCGCTGCTCACAATGCGCCGCACGACGTTCGACGACCGGGGCGTCGTGGTGGAGTACGGCGATCACCTCTATCGCGCCTCGCGATACTCCTTCGAAGTGGCGCTGACCGGACGGTGAGCCGAGACCCAACTGTCATCGACGACGAACATAAGTCATGACATAGTCCCGCTGATCATTGTCGTCACGTACGCACGAGGTGGGTATGCCAGGCAGGACAGCACGGATCGCGGTGGCGCTCTCGGCGGTGGCCGCGCTCGCGCTGGCGGGCTGCGCGGGCGGGGGAAGCTCCGACGCCGGCGACCCGCAGCGCAACGCGGACGCCAAGACCGTCACGCTGACGATCGCGGCCAACGTCGCCCAGGGCGGGAAGAACGCCCAGGAGGCGGACTGGATCGTCAACTACATCATCCCGGAGTTCACCAAGCGGATGGCCGACCAGGGCGTGCAGGCCACGGTCACGCTCCAGCCCTCCGGTGTCGACGACGAGCAGTTCAAGACCAAGCTCTCGCTCGACATGCGCAGCGGCGGCGGAGCGGACGTCGTCGCCCTCGACGGCATCTGGGTGGGTGAGTTCGCACAGGCCGGCTACATCCAGCCGCTCGACGAGGCCGTGGGCCCGGCCGCGGAGTCGTGGGACGGCTGGGCACAGATCCCCGACACCGTCGAACAGCTCGCGTCGTTCAACGGCAAGCGCTACGGCATCCCGTACGGCACCGACGGCCGCGTGCTCTTCTACAACAAGGAGCTCTTCGCCCGCGCGGGTCTGCCGGCCGACTGGCAGCCCACCAGCTGGCAGGAGGTCATCGACGCCGCCACGCGCCTCAAGCAGCTACCCGGTGTCGACCCGATCCAGCTCAACGCGGGCACCGCGATGGGTGAGGCCACCACGATGCAAGGGGTGCTCCCCCTGCTCGCCGGCACCGGCGCGCACCTCAACACCGACGGCAAGTGGATGGGCGACTCGCAGCAACTGCGCGACGTGCTCGGTCTCTACCAGAAGATCTACGGCGGCGGCCTCGGCGACCCGCAGCTGCAGCAGGAGGCGAAGGGCCGGGACAAGTCGTTCCAGGAGTTCGCGGCAGGCCGCGTCGGCATCCTGCTGGAGAGCGACTACTTCTGGCGCTCGGTCGTCGCGCCGAAGGACGGCATCGCCCCGATGGCGAACCGCGACCAGGTCGTCGGCTACGCGAAGATCCCGGCCGAGCAGCCCGGCAAGGGCCTGTCGGGTCAGGACTTCGTGAGCATGTCCGGCGGGTCGATGCGCGCGATCAACCCGGCCACGAAGTACCCGCAGCAGGCCTGGCAGCTGCTGGCGTTCATGAACTCCGCCGAGGCCGTGCGCGCCCAGCTGGGCGACACCGCCCGCATCACCCAGCGCGACGACGTCAACGCCGACGTCCTCGGCCGCGACCCGATGCTCAGCTTCGTCGCCGAGCAGGTGCTTCCGCTCACCGCGTACCGCCCGGGACTGGCGGAGTACCCGCAGGTCTCCCAGGCGCTGCAGGAGGCGACGGCGGCCGTGGTCTCGGGCACCGCACCGGACCAGGCGGCACAGCAGTACCGGACGGCTCTGGAGGGTGCGCTCGGTGGCGCTGACAACATCACCACCGGCTGACACAGGCGCCGGCAGGGGGGCCGCCCCCACCGTCGCGACGGACGCCGCAGGCCTCGGACGGTTCCGGGCCTCGGCGTTCGTCGTGCCGGCGCTGGCCCTGATCGGCGTCTTCCTCGTCTACCCCGCCCTGTGGACGCTCTACCTGGGGCTCACGAACTACCGGCTCACCGGCATCGCCGCGGCGCGGCCCCAGGTCGTCGGGCTCGACAACTACACCCACGCGCTCTCCGACCCCGAGTTCCTGAACTCGCTCTGGCTGACGCTGCTGTACGTGCTGGGCTCGGCCGTGATCGGCCAGTCGGTGCTCGGGTTCGTCCTCGCCTGGACGATGCGCACCGTTCCGCGGGTGGTACGCACCATCGTCGAGTCGCTGGTGATGCTGGCCTGGATCCTGCCCGGCTCGGTCGTCGCCTTCCTCTGGATCGCGCTGCTGGACCGCGACTCGGGCACGCTCAACGCGCTGCTCGGCACGCCGGGGATGGCCTGGCTGCTCGAGTACCCGATGCTCTCGATCATCGTGTTCAACACCTGGCGGGGCACGGCGTTCTCGATGCTGCTCTTCAGCGCCGCGCTGAACGCGGTTCCGCCCTCGCAGCTGGAGACCGCGCGCATGGCCGGGGCATCGGGGTGGCAGCAGCTGCGCGACGTGGTGTTCCCCCACATCCGGGGGCACGTACTCACCAACCTGCTGCTGATCAGCCTCTGGACGTTCAACGACTTCGGCCCGTACCTGATCACGGCCGGTGGGCCGAACGACCGCTCCGAGATCCTTCCGGTCTTCGTCTACCAGACGGCGATCTTCGACGGGCAGCTCGGGTTCGGCAGCGCGATCTCGCTGATCATGCTGCTGATCAACCTCGTCATCGCCGTGATCTACCTACGTCTGCTCCGGGAGCGGCGCACGTGAACCCCGTACTCACACCGCGCGCGCTCGTCGGGCGCGTGGCGTTCTACGTGCTCATTGCGCTGATCACGGCGTTCATGGCGGTCCCCGTCCTGTGGCTGCTGTTCGCGCCCTTCGACCGCACGCCGACGCTCAGCGCGTCACTGCCGCAGTGGACCTGGGACAACTTCACGGGCCTCATGGAGAACCCCTACGCGCTGATCTCGCTGGGCAACTCCGTGCTGCTCGCACTGGGGAGCATGGTGCTCGTCACCGTGTTCGGTGCACTGGCCGCCTACGCCCTGTCCCGCGTGCACGTCCCGGGCCGCGACGCGCTGCTCTACGTCCTGCTGCTGCTCTCGTCGATCGTCACCGGCACGGCGGCGATGGTGCCGATCTTCCTGCTGATGTTCGAGCTGGACCTCATCGACTCCCAGTTGGGCGTCGTGCTCGTGCTCAGCGGCGGGCTGCTCCCCGCGGCGATCTTCATACTCAAGGACTTCATGGACGCCACACCGCGCTCCTACGAGGAGTCGGCACGGGTGTTCGGTGCGGGACCGTTGCAGATCCTTCGTGACGTGGTGCTGCCGGTGGTGCGGCCGGGCATCGCGACGATCGCCGTCTGGACGATCGTGAACGTGTGGGGCAACTTCCTCACCCCGTTCATCCTGCTGCGCAGCCCCGAGAAGTCGCCCGCTGCCGTGGTGCTCTACACCTTCTACACCGAGGGCGGTCAGGCAGACCTGGGCCTGATCTCGGCGTTCTCGTTGCTCTACTCGATCCCCGTCGTCGCGATGTACGTGTTCGTCAACCGGCGCTACGGGTTCCGATTCCACGGAGGGATCAAGCGCTGATGGCCGACATCGAGCTGCGCCGGCTGGTCAAGGAGTACCCGAACGGGGTGCGTGCCGTCGACGGCCTCGACCTCACGATCGCCGACGGCGAGTTCTTCGCGCTGCTGGGCCCGTCCGGGTGCGGGAAGACCACGTTGCTGCGGTCGATCGCCGGCCTCGAGACCGTCACGAGTGGGAGCATCGAGATCGGCGGCCGCGACGTCACCCGGCTCACGCCGGGCGCGCGCGACATCGCGATGGTCTTCCAGGACTACGCGCTCTTCCCGCACATGACGGTGCGCGACAACATCGCCTACCCGCTGCGGATCAAGAAGGTGGGCAAGCCGGAGCGCCACGCCAGGGCCGACGAGACGGCACAGGGGCTCAGCCTGGGCCACCTGCTCGACCGGCGGCCCGGCCAGCTCTCGGGCGGACAGCAGCAGCGCGCGGCGCTGGCCCGGGCCGTGGTCTCCCACCCGCAGGTGTTCCTGTTCGACGAGCCCCTATCCAACTTGGACGCGCGGCTACGTCTCGAGGCCCGCACGTTCCTCAAGCGGCTCCAGCGCGACCTCGGGGTCACCACCGTGTTCGTCACCCACGACCAGGCCGAGGCGCTCGCGATGAGCGATCGCATGGCCGTCATGGACGCGGGGCGGATCCGTCAGGTCGGTACCCCGCGCGAGGTGTTCCAGCGTCCCACCAGCACCTTCGTCGCGAGCTTCATCGGGTCGACCCCGATGAACCTCCTCGACGCCACCGTCGACCGCGACACCCTGCGGGTCGCGGGCGCCACGCTGCCGCTGCCCGCGGAGGCACGCCCGCACGTCAGCGACGGCGAGCGGCTCGTCTTCGCCGCCCGGCCCGAGTACATGGGCCTGCGCACCGAACCCGAGCCTGCCGGGCTCGCCGGGGTGGTCGCGATCGTCGAGAACATGGGCGTGGGGTCGCTGGTCTCGCTCGAGATCGCCGGCGCCCAGGGCCCGAGCATCGTCCAGGTGACCGTGTCCGAGGGGGAGGAACCGGAGATCGGCTCTCGCGGCTGGGCGGTCGCGGTGCCCGAGCGCGTGCTCCTCTACCGGCACGACGACGGCGAGCTCGTGGGAAGCGAGAGGACCGCGGACGACGCGGCGCTCGCCGCCGCCGGGGCCTGACATGGCGCAGGTCGTGCACCGCGGCCGGTGGACGCTGGAGGACCGCGCCGACGGCTTCTACCGGGAGCTCCCCGTCGAGGTGCCCGACGGCGCGGGCGCCCTCACCGTCCGGCTGGCGTTCGACCGGAGCGCGGGCGTACTCGACCTCGGCTGTTTCGGACCCGACGGCTTCCGCGGCTGGTCCGGGGGCGCCCGTGACTCGTTCACGATCACGCCCGGGTGGGCGACGCCCGGCTACCTGCCCGGCCCGCTCGAGGGCGGCATCTGGCACGTCTGCCTCGGGCTGCACCGGGTGCCGGCCGGCGGTCTGGAGTACGAGGTGGTGGCCGAGGCCGGGATCGGGGCGCCGCCCGCGCCGCCGAACGCCCCGCCCCCGCCGACCGTCCCGGCGCGCCCGCCGCGCCGGGACCTGCCCGCCGAGCCCGGCATGCGCTGGCTCGCCGGCGACCTGCACAGCCACACCGTGCACTCCGACGGCGCGCTGACCGTCGACGAACTCGCCAGCCTCGCCGCCGCGGGTGGACTGGACTTCGTCGCGGTGACCGACCACAACACCGTGAGCCACCATCCCGCGCTGGCCGCGGCGGGGCGGCGCGCAGGCGTCCTGCTGCTGCCCGGCCAGGAGGTCACGCGCGACACTGGACACGCCAACGCCTTCGGTGACATCGGATGGATCGACTTCCGCCGACCCGCCGCGGACTGGCTGACCGAGACCGAACGCCGGGGCGGCCTCCTGTCGGTCAACCACCCGCTGGCGAACGACTGCGCGTGGCGCCACCCCATGCCACGCCGGCCCCGCTTCGCGGAGATCTGGCACTGGACCTGGCAGGACCGGCGCTGGGGCGGGCCGCTGGCCTGGTGGCTCGCCTGGGACCCGGACGTGATCCCGCTCGGCGGCAGCGACTTCCATTCCCCCGCACAGGGCCGCCCCCTGGGGGCACCCACAACGTGGGTGCAGTGCCCAGGCGACGACGTGCTGGCAGGGATCTCCGCGGGCCGGATCGCGATCAGCTCGGGTCGCGATGCCCCGCTCGTGCTCCGCGTCGGCGACGAGATCGTGGTGCACGGGGGCGACGGGACATACCTCGTCAATCCCGACGGTGGTCGCCGAGTGGTATTCGGCGACCGTAGGTCTTTCCGGGCAAATCCGGGCCCGTATCGGCTGGAATCCTCCGATAATTCCGTCATCGCGCTGGTCGCGTAGGTACCGCTGGTCACCCACGGCGGGTAGCCCGGACGTCGTACGATCGCTACGGGCCGCCCGCGGACAAGGCCGTCTCCCCGCGGTTCAGCGTTTACCGCAAGCTGATGTGCGGAAAGGGACGGCTCTATGGAGCGATACCGGATGGTCGGTTTCGACAGCGCACGCTGGGACGGCTTCGCGTTCCGCGACGGCGACATCGTGATCAGCGCCCCGGCGAAGTGCGGCACCACCTGGATGCAGATGATCTGTGCCCTGCTGGTGTTCGGAACACCGGACTTCGAGGGCGATCTGGCCGCGCTCTCGCCGTGGCTCGACTGGTCCTTGGAGCCGCGTGAGTCGGTGCTGGCCACCCTGGGAGCTCAGCGGCACCGCAGGTTCATCAAGACGCACACGCCGCTGGACGGGCTGCCGTTCGACCCCCGGGTGACGTATGTGTGCGTCGGCCGCGACCCGCGCGATGTCGGCATCTCATTGGGAAACCACAGGGCGAACATCGACCCGGAGGCGGTCGCGCGGGCACGTGAGGCGGCCGGCCTCGCGCACGTGTCCCCCGCCGGCGCGGCTTTGAGCGAGGAGACATCCGAGCGCGACCGGTTCCGGCATTGGATGCTGGACGACACGCCGGTGACGAGCAGCCATTACACCCTGCGCTTCACGATGCATCACCTGACCACGTTCTGGCAGGCGCGCGAGTCGGCCACCGTGGTCATGGTGCATTACGACGATCTCAAGGCCGATCTGCTCGGCGAGATGCGCCGCCTCGCCGTACGGCTCGATATCACCGTGCCCGAGTCGGCGTGGCCACTGCTGGCGCGTGCGGCGACGTTCGAGGACATGCGCAAGCAGGCTCCCCGACTCGTCCCCAATGTCAGCAAGGCCGTCTGGCGTGACAATGAGCGGTTCTTCAACCGCGGCGTGAGCGGGCAGTGGGTCGACGTGCTCGACGACACCGACCTGCGGGAGTACGCGGCGCGAGTCACCGAATTCACCGCGCCCGACCTGCTGGAATGGGCCCACAGGGAACCGATCACGCAATAGTGACCGACGTGTACTGCAGATCGACGTAGGGAAAGGGATGGCCCTGTGGTGCGATACCGGTCGGTGTTCCAGGACAGCGCGCGCTGGGACGATTTCGCGTTCCGTGACGGCGACATCGTGATCAGCACCCCGCCGAAGAGCGGCACCACCTGGATGCAGATGATCTGCGCCCTGTTGGTGTTCGGAGCACCGGATGTGGACCGAGAACTCGACGCGCTGTCGCCGTGGATGGATGGGCTGACGCAGTCGCACGATTCGGTGCTGGCAGCCCTGGAGGCTCAGCAGCACCGCCGGTTCATCAAAACGCACGTCCCGCTGGACGGGTTGCCATTCGACGCCCGGGCTACTTATGTGTGTGTCGGGCGCGACCCGCGAGATGTCGGCATCTCGCATCGGAGCCACAGCGCGAACATGAATGTGGAAGCCTTCCTCAAAGCACGCGAGTCAGCGGTCGGGCCCGCCGACGTGGGCGCGTTCCCCAGCCGTGCGCATACCGCGCAGGAGCTCTCCGAACGGGACTATTTCCGGCGCTGGATGCTGGACGACCGGCCGGTCACGGAAAGCGACGCCACCTTGATCTACACGATGCACCACCTCGGCACGTTCTGGGGCGCGCGGAACTCGGCGAACGTCGTGATGGTGCATTACGACGATCTCAAGGCCGATCTGCTCGGCGAGATGCGCCGCCTCGCACAGCGACTCGGCATCACCATGCCGGAGTCGGCGTGGCCGTCCCTGGTGCGCGCAGCGACGTTCGACAACATGCGCAAACAGGCCGCCCGGCTCGTCCCCGAAGCCGGCAGGGCGATCTGGCGGGACAGGGAGAGATTCTTCAACCGCGGTGTGAGCAGGCAGTGGGTCGGCGTGCTGGACGACGCCGACCTGCGGGAATACGCGGCGCGCGTCTCCGAACTCGCCGCACCGGACCTACTGGGATGGGTCCACCGCACGCCGATCACAACACCCTCGGGAGCGGCTCGGAAGGAAGCGGGATGACGGTGCGATACCGGATGCTGGCCCAGGACAACGCGCGCTGGGACGGCTTCACGTTCCGCGACGGCGACATCGTGATCAGCACCCCGGCGAAGAGCGGCACCACCTGGACTCAGATGATCTGCGCTCTCCTGGTGTTCGGAACGCCGGACTTCGACGGGGACCTGGACGCGCTCTCGCCATGGCTGGACGCGCTGACGCAGTCGCACGATTCGGTGCTGGCAGCCCTGGAGGCTCAGCGACATCGCAGGTTCATCAAAACGCACACGCCGCTGGACGGGTTGCCGTTCGACCCGCGGGTGACCTATGTGTGCGTCGGCCGCGACCCGCGCGATGTCGGCATCTCGTCGCGGAACCACCTGGCGAACGTGAATGCGGAAGCGTTCCTGCGCGCACGCGAATCAGCGGTCGGGCCCGCCGACGTGAGCGAGATTCCCACCCAGACGCAAACGGCGCGGGAGCTCTCCGCACGCGACCACTTCCGGCAGTGGATGCTGGACGACACCCCCGTCACGGAGCACCTCTTCAGCTTGCGCTTCACGCTGCACCACCTGAGCACGTTCTGGGAGGTACGGAACTCGGCCAACGTGGTGCTCATGCACTACGACGATCTCAAGGCCGATCTGCTCGCCGAGATGCGCCGCCTCGCACAGCGACTCGACATCACCCTGCCGGAGTCGGTGTGGCCGTCACTGGCGAACGCGGGGACCTTCGAGAACATGCGGCGCAACGCCCGTCTCGTCCCGGAGTCCCGACTGGGCATCTGGCGGGACAATCAGCGGTTCTTCAACCGTGGGGTGAGCAGGCAATGGGTAGACGTGCTGGATGACACCGACCTGCAGGACTATGCGGCGCGCGTCACCGAACTCGCCGCGCCCGACCTGCTGGGCTGGGTGCACCGCGAGCCGGTCACGACACCCTCGTGACCGGCTCACGAGATGCGGACATGCCCGTCCTCGCGTTCAGGTCGGCAGCAGGGCTCGCACGCTTCGGATCGACTCGCCGACCGTCTGGACGTGCGTCGGAATGGTCAACTCCGGTCCGGCGGGCGGCTCGTACGGGTCGTCCACGCCGGTCAGGCCGGTCAACCGGCCCGCACGCTGCAGCGCATAGAGCCCCTTGACGTCGCGATCGGCGCACACGTCGGCAGGGGCCGCGACATATACCTCGAAGAATTTCACGCCCGACTCGGCGTGTGCGGCACGGACTTTGTCCCGCGCCTGCGCATAAGGCGCTATCACCGGGACGAGGACGATGACGCCATTGCGCGCGAGGAGCATGGCGATATGACCGATCCGCCGAACGTTCTCCTCCCGGTCGGCACGGCTGAAACCGAGATCCGGGGTGAGGTTGCGCCGGATCTCGTCGCCGTCGAGCACCTCGACCCGCAATCCCTCGTCGCGAAGCTGCGCCGCGAGTCCCGCGGCAATCGTCGACTTGCCTGAACTGGGCAAACCGGTGAACCACACGGTAATACCGAGGCCACATTCTGATCCCGTCATGTCGATCCAATCTAATACCGTAGTGACGGTTGATCTGGTGGCACGCAGCTCACAACTAGTGGTTGACGACGATCCCGCCGCCGGAACGACTGATAGGTGTGCTCATGCGATGCCGTACTTTCCGGGCGCGATGATTCCCTTCGGGTCGAGTGCCGACTTGATGCCCGACGTCAGGCTCCGGAAACTCGGGCAGCCGCCGCATCGCCCATTCCTGCCGGTCGGTCGGCGTCCGCCCGATCGGACAGCCCAGCGCGTCGTAGGCGGCAACGAGCGCCTCGTAGGCGGCGTCCACCCTCGAGGCCTCGTCGGGGTCTCCCGGTTGAAGATCACGACATGCAGGGCACGGGCAGCGCGTGGACCGCAGACGAACTCCGCCGCGTAGTCGAGCCCGTGCTCGGCGAGGATCCGCCGGGAGGTCTCGTGTCGCCACGGCGAGCGAGCTCGGCACGAAGCTCCCAGAAGGTCACTCCCGGCTCGATCAGCGCATATCCCAGCCGCTCGTCGACCTCGAGGATCCGGTTCATCCGACGGCCGAGGTGGAGCACGACCTGACCGTCACGAACCGGCCGACAACAACCCCGCCGGTTCGCAAGCACCTTAAGCCCGCTGGTCGGAACACCTTCGAGTGAGATTCTCGGGACGATTGGATCTCATGAGCCACAACAGTCCAAGCTGTCCCACATGCACCGCACGTCACAGAAAACCACGGCCGCCGTCGGCGGCGCGGTGGCACCTGTCGTGCCGGGCAACCGCGGTTGGAAATCGGTGACCAACCGGGGCTGGAGCCAGGACCCGCGAGACACCGCGGACCTGGTGGACCACTAGCCCACGAGACCGGGGCGACACCCCGCCCCGTCGACCGCCGCCGCCCTACCCTCCCCCCGGTGCGGCGGCGGTCGTTCGGTCCTTCGCGATCCGCCTCAGGAATCCGCCGGGTGGTCCTGCGCCATCCGCCGGTACATCTCGGCGGCAGCCCGGGAGAACCCGTCGGGTACGCCCACACCGGCCACCGTGTCGGCGGCCTCCTCCATCTCCCCCACCCAGCGCCAGGCCTTCGGGCCAGCCTGTGCACTCAGCTTGTCCAGGACACCGGCGAGGTCCACCCCGTCGCGGGCCAGCAGATCACCCAGCGCATCCTGCACGCCGTAGCCGCGCGCGGCCTCGGCCACCGCGAGCCAGACAGCGGGCATCGCCTTGCTCTGCATCGCGTAGCAGGCCTTGAGCGCGCTCGCCGAGCCCAGGTCGGGGCCGAGCACGCGGGCCTCGAACGGCGAACCGGCGAACAGCTGCGCCACCGTGGCGGCGTGCGTGCCGGAGAGCAACAGCACGGTGTGCCCGGCCTCCCATGCCGGCGGCCCGATGACAGCCCCGTCCACGACGTTCTCGGCGCCCAGGACCGTGCCGATCCGCCGCACGGTGTCCGGGGAGACGGCATTCGCGTCGACGTAGATCGGCCGGTCCGAGCGGTCGGCCAGCGCCGCGGCCACCTGCTCGGCCACGTCGACGGCGGCGTGCGGCGGGCAGATCGAGACGATCACGTGCGAGCGGGCCGCCATCGCGGCGACGTCGGGTACGCCGACGAGATCGGCGAGCTCCGCGCGCTTCGACGTGGCGTTGCTGCGTCCGGCGGCCGCCCAGATCACGGCGCCGGCCACGGGCTTGAGGGCTGCTCCGAGGGCCGCACCCATGGCGCCGGGGTGCAGCACGCCGATCACCGGGCGGGGCGGGAGGCCTGCATGTTCGTCCACGCGACCATCATCGCCCCTCACGCAACGGGCACGGCGGAGGCCGTCAGGCACCGGCGAACAGCCGCACCACTTCGGCCTGCAGGTCCAGCAGCATCGGGCGCACGCCGGGCACGACGAGCCCGGCCAGCACGAACGTCGCCACGGTGAGGGCAGGCGCGACAACCCAGGTCTCGACCCGCCCGCCGGTGCGGAAACGCAGCGGGCGCGGGCTCCCGACCGGATACCAGCTGCGCTTGCGGATCCGGATGGGCCACAGCAGCGGGGCGCCGGACTCGGTGATCGCGTCGCCGACCGAATGGACCACCATGCCCAGCGCCACGGCCGAGCCGAGCCAGCCGGCCGTGCCCGCCGTGCCGCCCGGCACGAACTCCTCCACCGCGTAGGTCAGGAAACCCGCGATCACCAGCGACGGTGGGCCAGGCACCAGCGCGTCGAGCCCTTTGATCGCCAGGGCTATGCAGACGAAGAGCGTTCCGACCAGCACCGGAGTGCCCCAGCGGCCCGACGCGAAGTTGACGGCGAGGCCGATCAGCACGGCCGCCGCCACGGTGTGGGTGAGCCCGCGGTGCGTGCCCTTGCCGGTGTCCCGGCGTCCCTTGGTCAGGTCGTAGACGAAGCCCGACAGCGGACGGACCAGGTAGCAGGCCAACCACGACGCCACGGAGAACCGCCGGGTCGCCATCGACGACGGATGGTCCAGGTCGGGCAGCAACGCGGCGCCCGCGCACACAGCGGCGAAGGTCAGCACCGTCCCCGCACTCGGTTCGACGCCCACCCACCGTGGTGCGAATCCTGCGACTGCGAGCCCGAGGGCTGCACCGGACGTTGCGTGACTTACCCCGAGCACCCGGACAACGTAATCGATCTTGGGCGAACAAATGTGCGAGGCGCGCCGGACCCGCCAAGCCCTGCTGGTCGGCCGCGGCGGCCCGTTGCTCAGAGACCCAGGCGCTTCAGGATCTCCTGCGCACCGAGGGTGGGGGTGAGCTCCCCGCCGCGCACGTCGCGTTCGAGCTGGGGGATCGCCTCGCGCACGGTGCGGTCGGACTGCAGCCGGTCCATCAGCTGGTCGCGGACCATCGCCCACATCCACTGAACCTGCTGGTCGGCGCGGCGGCCGGCCAGCTCGCCCGCCTCCTCCAGCGCGGCGCGGTGGGCCTCGACGGCGGCCCAGACCTCCGCCATGGCGGCGCCACTCTGGGCGCTGCAGGCCAGCACCCGGGGACGCCACACGGCATTCGGGGGCGTCACGAGCCGCAGGGCGCCGGCGAGCTCGCTCGCCGCACGTGTGGCGTCCTTCTCGTGCGGGCCGTCGGCCTTGTTGACCGCGATCACGTCGGCCAGCTCGAGGATGCCCTTCTTGATCCCCTGCAGCGAGTCGCCGGTGCGGGCGATCGTGAGCAGCAGGAACGTGTCGACCATTCCGGCCACGGCCACCTCGGACTGGCCGACGCCGACCGTCTCCACGAGCACCACGTCGTATCCGGCCGCCTCCACCAGCACGATCGACTCGCGGGTGGCGCGCGCCACCCCACCGAGCGTGCCGGCGCTCGGGGAGGGGCGGATGAACGCATTCTCGTCGACGGCCAGGGCGGCCATCCTCGTCTTGTCACCCAGGATCGAGCCCTTGGTCCGGGTGGAGGACGGGTCGACGGCGAGCACAGCGACGCGGTGCCCCGCGCCGGTGAGCCGCGTGCCGAGCCGCTCGATGAACGTCGACTTCCCGACGCCGGGCAGGCCGCTGATCCCGACCCGCCGCGACGTGACGGCTTCCGGCGCCAGCTCCATCAACAGCTGCTGCGCCGCCTGCCGGTGGTCGGTGCGGTTCGACTCGACGAGGGTGATGGCACGGGCCAGCACCGCGCGTGAGCCGCCGAGCACCCCCTTGACGAGGGCCGGCACATCGATCTCGCGGGCCACGGCCCTCCTCCCGAGCTCGCCGCATCGGCGGTGGCTCACGCCCTGTGCTGGGCCGCCAGCTTCTGCAGCAGGTCCACGGCGGCCTCGGCGATCACGGTGCCCGGGCCGAACACCGCCGCAGCGCCCGCATCGTGCAGGGCCGGGTAGTCCCCGGGCGGGATCACGCCGCCCACCACGACCATGATGTCGGCGCGGTCCAGCTTCGCGAGCTCCTCCCGCAGCTCCGGGACCAGCGTGAGGTGCCCCGCGGCGAGCGAGTTGACCCCGACGACGTGCACGTCGGCCTCCACCGCCTGCCGGGCCACCTCACCCGGGGTCTGGAACAGCGGGCCGACGTCGACGTCGAAGCCGAGGTCGGCGAACGCGGTGGCGATCACCTTCTGGCCGCGGTCGTGCCCGTCCTGGCCCATCTTCGCGACGAGGATGCGCGGCTGGCGCCCCTCCTCCGCCGCGAACTCGTCCACCAGCTCGCGCGCCCGGTCGATCGCCGGGCTCGACCCGGCCTCCTCGGAGTACACACCGGAGATGATGCGCACCTGACCGGCGTGGCGCCCGAACACCTTCTCCAGCGCGTCGGAGATCTCCCCCACGGTGGCCTTCGCGCGCGCCGCGCTCACCGCCAGGGCCAGCAGGTTCTGTTCGTCGCTGCGCGCCGCGCCCTCCGCGATCTGCGCGGCCGCGCTCGTCAGCGCCTGCAGCGCCGCGTCGACCTCGCGCGAGTCGCGCTCCTCGCGCAGCCGCCGCAGCTTCTCCAGCTGCTCGCGACGCACCCCGGCGTTGTCGACCCTCAGGACCTCGACGTCCTCGTCCTCGGCGACCACGTACTTGTTCACGCCGATCACCGGCTGGCGACCCGAGTCGATCCGCGCCTGCGTGCGGGCCGCGGCCTCCTCCACGCGCAGCTTCGGGATGCCGGCGTCGATGGCCTGCGCCATCCCGCCTGCCTTCTCCACCTCCTGGATGTGCGCCCAGGCGCGGCGGGCGAGGTCGTAGGTGAGCCGCTCGACGTAGTAGCTGCCGCCCCACGGGTCGATCACCCTCGTGGTGCCGGACTCCTGCTGCAACAGCAGTTGCGTGTTGCGCGCGATGCGCGCGGAGAAGTCGGTGGGCAGCGCGAGCGCCTCGTCCAGCGCGTTGGTGTGCAGGCTCTGCGTGTGGCCCTGGGTCGCCGCCATCGCCTCGACGCAGGTGCGGATCACGTTGTTGTAGACGTCCTGCGCCGTCAGCGACCAGCCGGAGGTCTGGGAGTGGGTGCGCAGCGACAGCGACTTCTCGTTCTGCGGGGAGAACTGCTTCACGAGCTTCGCCCACAACAGGCGCGCCGCCCGCAGCTTCGCGACCTCCATGAAGAAGTTCATCCCGATGGCCCAGAAGAACGACAGGCGCGGCGCGAACCGGTCGATGGAAAGGCCCGCGTCGAGCCCGGCCCGCAGGTACTCCACGCCGTCGGCGAGGGTGTAGGCGAGCTCGAGGTCGTTGGTGGCTCCCGCCTCCTGGATGTGGTAGCCGGAGATGGAGATCGAGTTGAACCGCGGCATCTCCCGTGAGGTGAACGAGAAGATGTCCGAGATGATCTGCATCGAGGGCTGCGGCGGGTAGATGTAGGTGTTGCGGACCATGAACTCTTTAAGGATGTCGTTCTGGATGGTCCCGGTGAGCTTGTCGTGGGGGACGCCCTGCTCCTCCGCGGCCACGATGTAGAGCGCGAGCACGGGCAGCACGGCACCGTTCATCGTCATCGACACCGACATCTCGCCGAGCGGGATGCCCTCGAAGAGCCGCCGCATGTCGTAGATCGAGTCGATCGCGACGCCCGCCATGCCCACGTCACCCGCCACGCGCGGGTGGTCGGAGTCGTAGCCGCGGTGGGTGGCCAGATCGAACGCGATCGACAGCCCCTTCTGCCCGGCGGCGAGGTTGCGCCGGTAGAACGCGTTGGACTCCGTGGCCGTGGAGAACCCGGCGTACTGGCGGATCGTCCATGGCTGGGTCGTGTACATCGTGGGGTACGGGCCGCGCAGGTACGGCGCGATGCCCGGGTACGTGCCGAGGAAGTCCACGTCGGCGAGATCAGCCGCCGTGTACAGCGGCTTCACCGCGATCCCCTCCGGGGAGTCCCAGGCCGGGACATCAGCGGGCCACTGCCCGGTCCCGCCCTCCACGCCGCTCTCCAGGGGGACCTGGGTGAAGTCGGGCAGGCTCGTCATCGCGCCCCCTCCTGTGCCGTCGCTCGTGGCGTCTGCGCGATCTCCTGGGCCGCGTATACCGACTCGATCACTGCCAGCGCATCGACGCCGGTGTAGAGCGTGTCGTCCACACCGGGGACGGCGACCGTGCCCGCGAGGAGCACGTAACGGGCGCCCGCGTCGCGCAGCGCCGCCACCGTCTCCTCACCCCGCTCGCGGTAGAGCGCGTCGGTGGAACACAGGACCGCCACCGGCGTGGCCGCCTCGGCGAACTCGGCGGCGACCTCGTCGGCCGTGGTGGTGGGCCCGGCCTCCGGCATCTCGATCCCACCCGCCTGCAGGAGGTTGCGGGCGAAGCCGGCCCGGGCGGTGTAAGCGGACAGCGGCCCGAGCGTGGCGAGAAACGCGCGCGGACGGGCCCCGGTGGCCGCGAGAAGGGCGTCGGACCGGTCCCGGTAGGCCTCGAACGGCTCGGCGAGCCGGAACCGCGGCAACCCGCCACCGGGGGCCTCGGGCACGGGGCGACGCTCCACCGGCTTCTCGGCGGGATCGGCGAACTCGCTCACCCCGGTGATGGCAGCCCGGCGCGTGGCCACGTCGGCCAGCCTGCGCCCACGGACCATCGCCACCTGCTCGGCCAGGAAGCCGGACCCGATCGCGGCGAGCGCACCGCCTGCGGCCTCGATGTCCTGGAAGAACGCCCATGCCGCGCGAGCCAGCTCCGCGGTGAGCGACTCGACGTACCAGGAGCCGCCGGCCGGGTCGATCACCCGGGCGAGGTGCGCCTCCTCCATGAGCAGCGACTGGGTGTTGCGCGCGATCCGCCGGGAGAACGGCTCGGAGGCCCCGAGGGCGGCATCGAACGGCGCGACGGTGACCGCGTCGGCACCACCGACCCCGGCGGCGAATCCCGCGAGAGTGCCACGCAGCAGGTTGCCGTAGGGGTCGCGCCGGGTGAGCATCGCCGGCGAGCCGACCGCGTGCTGGCGCTGCGGCTCCGGCGAGCCGCACACCTCGGTGACACGCGCCCAGAGCCGCCGGGCCGCTCGCAGCTTCGCGATCGTGGGGAACTGCTCGGCGGTGGCGGCGTAGCGGAACTCGAGCAACCGGCTCGCGGTGGCCAGGTCCAGACCGGCGAAGTCGCCCTCGCGACCCCCGCTGCCGGTGAGCACGCGCAGGTACTCCAGGCCCGCCGCGAGTGACCAGCCCAGCTCCTGCGCGTCGGACGCCCCTGCCCCGTGGACCGGCAGCGCGTTCACCACGACGGCCCGCACCTGCGGGAACTCCTCGGCGACGCGCCGGGCCAGCGGGATCACCTCGGCGATGTCCGGACCCTCGCCGGTACGCACCCGCCGTCCGACGGGGTCGAGACCGAGCGTGCCGAGCAGGTCGGCAGGCCGCACCGCGCGCTCAGCGGCGAGCTCGAGGAACGCTTCCGCGGCCTCCATCTCGGTGTCGGTGGGGGCGGCGGAGGCGTCGAGGACGACGGGCGCCAGGTCGAGAAGCACGTCGCCGAGCACGGAGGGCAGGTCGGCGACGGCAGTGGCTCCCGCGCCGACGGCCAGCCAGATCGACCGCACGCCGTTCTCCAGGTCCGCCAGCACGGCCTGCCGCGCGAGTGCGGGGTCGGGTTCGGCGTGCCGCTGCCGGACGTCCCATCCGTCCGGCGCCGATCCGGCGGCCCCGGCACCCCGCACGTATGGGGCCGCGCCGGGCACACCGACGTCGAGCCGTGGTGCGTCCTCGGCCGTGTAGAGCGGGCGTACGCGAAGACCGCCGGGACCGGTCCTGGTCAGCTTCTCGAACCCCGCGCCGGGCGGTGCGTCCTCGCCGATCCGCCCGGACCGGCGCACGACCTCGTCCACGAGCCGGAGCCAGTCGTCGCGGCGAGCGGGTGGGAAGTCCGCCGCGAGCGAGAGCTCCTCCGGTTCGGCCGGGGCGCCGGCGTCCAGTGCGTCGCTGCCGACCTTCGCCGTGTTCATCGCTTCGCCGTCTTCGCGCTGATCGTCGCCGTCCTCGACCTGCTCATCACTGCGACTCCTCGCCGCCCGCGGCGTCTGCGCCGTGTACGGGCCAGGTGTCGGAGTCTAGTGAACGGCGCCCGCCGAGGGCCTCTCGCGCGCAGCGTGACGTGCCGCACCGCGGGCTCACGCCAGGACGATCGAGTTGCCTTCCACCTGGATGTTCATCGCGGGCAGCGGCGACTGCGCAGGCCCGCGGACCACGGAGCCGTCGGTGACGGAGAACCGGCTGCCGTGGCACGGGCAGTTGATCGTGCCGTCGGACACCTGGGAGACGGTGCATCCCTCGTGGGTGCACGTCGAGGAGAACGCCTTGAACTCACCGGCCGTCGGCTGGGTGACGACAACCTGCCGCTCCGCGAAGATCGTGCCACCGCCGACCGGGACGTCGGTGGTGCTGGTGAGCGCGCCGCCGCCACCGGACGACGCCCCACCTGGGGCACCGGTGGGAGCGGGCGCCGGGGCCGGGGCGGCCGAACCGCCGGAGCCGTAGCTGCTGCAGGCGCTCAGCGCCGCGGCACAGACGCCGCAGGCGCCGACCATGACAGCCCGCCGCGGAAGGGCCGGGGTGGGGAGCTTGGCGTGCACGAGGAACTCCTCAGAAAGTCAGGCCCGATGTGGTGAAGAACCACACCGAGGAGGTCAGCCAGAGGGCGGTCATCGCCGTGAACACCATCCCGCCCAGCACTGGAAGGCTCCATGCCGGGGTGTGTGACCTCTGTAGCAACAACATCTTGGTGACGAAGGCGCCGTAGAAGAAGCACCCGAAGAGCGAGTGCAGGAGCGCGCGCAGGCTGCCGCCCTGGAACCCGAGCGCGTAGAGGCAGTGCACCGCAACCGGCACGGTCAACAGCACCGCCACCCGGCCCGACCAGCGGTGCAGCGCCGGTACCCAGTGCGGTGCGCGGACGCGCGGGAAGCGCCCGTACATCAGCATCGACGAGCCGAGCTGCACGAGGACCAGCAGGAACGCTGCGGTGCCGAGCCACGCCTTGACCGCGACGCCGCTGGAGAAGCCGGCGAGGTTGATGGCGAAGAACGTGGGCTCGTGCACCCGGCCGTACACCCCGAGCCCGACGGCGACGAGCGAGCCGATGGCCACCGGTAGGAGCACTCCCCCGTGGCGGGGACGCCTGCGCAACCTACGGCGGGGACGCCTGCGGACGGCCTGCGGGGACGGCATCGCCGCGGTCACCGGCGGATCACCGGGGAGCCGCCGTCGAGCGCGGTGACCTCGACGGGCACCCCGTCGATCGTGACACCGGCGGGGTTCGCGGGGTCGAGCACAGGGGCGGGCCGTCGCTCCCCCGCCGCGGACGCCACCCCGGTCACCTCTCCGTCACCGGTGACGACCCAGCCGACCCGCGTGGCCACGCCGCGCACGTCGGCCCGGCCCTCGTAGAGCCCCGCAGGCGCGTCGACACCCTCCGCCGTGTACGGCCACGCCTCCTCGCCGTTGGTCTTCACGGTGCCCGTCGACGACGTGCCGTCCGCGGTACCCGTGATCGTCGTGGAGCCGTCCTTGCTCTCGAGCGTGAGCTGGTCACCGCGCAGGCTTCCCTCGAGCCACGCCTCCATGGCCTTGCCGTCGCAGACGTAGGCGACGGCGCGGCCGTCCTTCACCGCGATCGCCACCGAGGCCTCTCGGCCCGCTGTCCACCCGGCGTAGGCCTTCTCGGCGACGGCCTCGTTCGCGGCGCCGGCGTTCTCGGCCGGGGCGGCGGCAGCCGGAGCGGGCACGGGCGTGAGACGAGCGAGGTCGACCACTGTGGACGGCTCTGCCGCGGACGCGGCTGCGGACTGCTGCGCCGCGTCTTGCTGGCTCAGCATGTTGGCGATGAGGAAACCGGCGCCGAGTGCGGCCACCGCGGCCAGCGTCAGCAGGGGCGCGTACCTCTTCATGTTCTCCCCGCGAGGTCGGGGCCCGGCCGGCTGCCGGACGTGCTCACTCAACACACGGCCAACGGGCAGGAAGGGTTCAATCGGATATTCTGCGAAATCGGAACACCAACCGCACTGAACCGCCGGACGCCCTGATACGTCCCATGTATAGGTGCTGTTCCCCGTTGGGGTTCCGCGCCCCGTCCGACGTCCCAGGGAGATCCGGGAGCATGCCCGATGCACGTCCTCGAACACCAGACGAGGCCCTGGTGCATGCCGTCTACCAGGACCACGGGCGAGCCCTGCTCGCCTACGCCACACGGCTCACCGGCGACCGCGGCGCCGCGGAGGATGTCGTGCAAGAGACGTTGATCCGCGTGTGGCGCCACCCGGACGCGCTGGCCAACGGCAGGGGCTCCACCCGGGGATGGCTGCTCACGGTGGCGCGCAACATCATCACCGACCGGATCCGGGCCAGAGCGTCCCGGCCCCAGGAAGTGCCCGAGGCGCCCGACGCTCCACCGGTGGAGCGCGATCACGCCGATCGCGTGGCCACGTCCGTCACCGTCCTGGCGGCCCTCGAAGAGTTGTCCGAGGACCACCGGGGCGTGCTCGACCAGATCTACTTCCAGGGGCGGAGCCTCGGCGAGGCCGCCTCTGCGCTCGGCATACCGCCGGGCACGGTCAAGTCACGGTCGTACTACGCGCTGCGCGCCCTGCGACAGCACTTGACGAGCCGTGATCCGGCTGGGGACGAGGTGCCGGCATGACGCACGCCTATCGATCGCATGACCCGGAGGAGCTGGGGGCCTACGTCTTCGGACTCCTCTCCCCGGAGCAGGCACACGACGTGGAGGAGCACCTCGCCGTGTGCCCGGAGTGCCACCGCGAGTGGGAGGAGCTACGCCAGATGACCGACCTGCTCGATGAGGTGCCCCCTGAGGTGTTCCTCGAGGGTCCTCCGGACGGGGATCTGGTACTGCAGCGAACCCTGCGGCAGATCCGCTCGGAGGTCAGCGCCAGACAGCGGCGCACCCGCCTGACCGTCGCGGCGGCTGCGGTCGTCGGTGTGGCCGTGGTACTCGGCGGTGGTGTCGCCGTCGGCCGGGCCGTGGCGCCCGAGCCCACCACCGTGGCCGCCGCGCCGGCGCCGGCGGACGAGGACGCCGTCGCGGGCACCCGGGTACTCACCGGCAGCGGCCCCGGCGGCGTGGAGATGACGGCGAAGATCATCCCGGCCGCGGGCTGGGTACGGGTCAGTGCCACGGTGCAGGGCGTCCCGGCCGGTGAGCGGTGCCAACTGGTCGTGGTGGGCCGTGACGGGAGCCGCGAGGTGGCCGGGAGCTGGCTCGTGCCGCAGTCGGGCTGGCGCCAAGGCATGACGCTCGACGGTTCGGCGATCGTCGCCCCGGACCAGGTGGCGGCCGTGGTGGTGCAGAACGAGGCGGGCCACCAGTTTGCCGAGCTGCACGCCTAGACACGGCACAGACACACGGCCGGGCGCCCGCGCGCTGATCACAGCGCGCGGACGCCCGGCCGTTCTCGTCCCGGCTGCACCGCGCATCACACCGGTGCGCAGACACCGTCCTCGGTCGACTTCGAGACCTCCGACACCCCGCTCGACCGCCAGCTTCTACGTCCTGTAGAAACTACTACATAACGTAGAAAATCGGTCGAGCGGAGGCTCTGCGTGGACGCCCTGGACCTGGCGCGCTGGCAGTTCGGGATCACGACGATCTACCACTTCTTGTTCGTCCCGCTGACGATCGGCCTGTCCGTGGTCGTCGCCGCGCTGCAGACGGCGTGGTACCGCACGGGCCGGACCGAGTACCTGCGGGCCACCAAGTTCTTCGGCAAGCTCTTCCTGATCAACTTCGCGATGGGCGTGGTCACCGGCATCGTGCAGGAGTTCCAGTTCGGCATGAACTGGAGCGCCTACTCGACCTTCGTCGGGGACGTCTTCGGGGCCCCGCTCGCACTGGAGGCGCTGATCGCGTTCTTCCTGGAGTCCACGTTCCTCGGGCTGTGGATCTTCGGCTGGGACCGGCTCTCCCGCCGCGTGCACCTCGCCACGATCTGGGCGGCCGCGCTCGGCTCCAACCTGTCCGCGTACTTCATCCTCGCCGCCAACGCCTGGATGCGGCACCCGGTCGGGTACACCGTCGACCCCGTCACGCGTCGGGCGCGGCTCACCGACATCGAGGCGGTGCTGACCAACCCACAAGCCTGGTCGACCTACCTGCACGTCGTCTCCGCGTCGTTCGTCGTGGCCGGCCTGTTCGTCGTGGCGGTCAGTGCCTACAAGCTCCTGCACCGCGACCGCGCACCACACCCGAGCGAGCCCGGGATGTTCCAGAAGGCGTTGCGCGCCGGGCTGGTCACGACCGTGCTGGCCGGGGCGGTGGTGATCTACTCCGGCGACCACCAGGCCAAGCTCACGGCCGAGTACGAGCCGATGAAGCTCGCTTCCGCCGAGGCGCTCTGGGACTCGGAGAACGCTGCGGGGTTCTCACTCTTCGCGGTGGGCGACCCGGCGATCGGCGAGGCCGGCACCGGGCAGAACGTCTTCGACATCCAGGTGCCCTACGTCCTGAGCTTCCTCGCCACGGGATCGCCGGCCGGTGAGGTGCAGGGCATCAACGACCTGCAGCAACGCTACGAGGCCCAGTACGGTCCCGGCGACTACGCGCCGAACATCCCGGTGATCTACTGGGCGTTCCGGCTGATGATGGGTCTGGGCCTGGCCGGTGTGGTCATCGGCGTGCTCGGGCTGTGGGTCACCCGGCGCGGCCACCTGCCCGAGCAGCGGTGGATGTACCGCGTGGCGATGGTCGGGCTGCCCGCGGCGATGGCCGGCAACATCTTCGGCTGGGTGCTCACGGAGATGGGACGCCAGCCCTGGACGGTGGTCGGCGAGCTCCTGACGGCCGCGAGCGTCTCCCCCGGCGTGAGCCTGGGCGAGGTGGCGTTCTCACTCTCCCTGTTCACCGCGATCTACGGGGCGCTCGCGGTGGTGGAGGCCCGGCTGCTCTGGCGCTACGTCAAGGCCGGCCCCGGCCACGTCATGCCCTACCCGGGCGACGGCGAGCGCGAGCCCGACGCCGTGCCGGCGTTCAGCTACTAGCGGCCACGAGGAGCCGAGATGGATCTCCCAACAGTCTGGTTCGTCGCCATCGCCGTGCTGTGGACCGGCTACTTCGTGCTCGAGGGCTTCGACTTCGGCGTCGGGATGCTGCTGCCCGTACTCGGCAGGGGCGACGACCCGGCCCACCGGGAGAGCGACCGCCGTGTCGTCATCAACGCGATCGGCCCCGTCTGGGACGGCAACGAGGTGTGGCTCATCACCGCTGTCGGCGCCATGTTCGCGGCCTTCCCCGCCTGGTACGCGGCCACGCTCAGCGGGTTCTACCTCCCGTTGCTGCTGGTCATTCTCGCGCTGATCGGCCGCGGCGTGGCGTTCGAGTACCGCGGAAAGGTCGACGACCCGCGCTGGCGGGCGCGATGGGACGTGGCGATCGTCACGGGCAGCGTGGTGCCCGCCTTCATCTGGGGAGTGGTGTTCGCCAACATCGTGCGGGGCGTGGAGCTGGGACCGGACGGGGTCGTGACCTCGAGCCTGGTCGACCTGCTGAACCCGTACGCGCTGCTCGGCGGCATCACGACGGTCACACTGTTCGTCCTGCACGGCGCCGTCTTCCTGGCGCTCAAGACGGACGGGCCCGTACGCCACCGCTCCCGGGCCGTCGCCCGGAGGGCCGGGCCCGTGGCACTGGTGGCGCTGGCCGGGTTCCTGCTGTGGACCGCCGACCAGCACGGGGTGCCGGTGATCCCCGCCGCCGTGTCGGTCGCGGCCCTGCTCGCCGCATTCGTGCTCGTGCTGCGCAGGCGGGAGGGCTGGTCGTTCGCGGCCACGGCCGTCGCGGTCGCGGCCTTCACCGCGGCGATCTTCGGCTCGCTGTTCCCGGTGGTGCTCCCCTCGCTCGTCGACCCGGCGTTCGACCTCACCGTCGCGAGCGCCGCCTCGGCGCCCTACACCTTGGGGGTGCTGAGCTGGATCGGCGCGGTGTTCCTGCCGCTGGTGATCGCCTACCAGGCATGGAGCTACTGGGTCTTCCGGCGCCGGGTGACCAGGGCGCACGTCGCATGAGGCCCCTGGACCCACGGCTGGTGCGCACCACCCGCGCGGTGCGGGTGCACCTGGCGGTCACCGTGGCCTGCGCCGCCGCCGCCACCGGGCTGATCCTGCTGCAGGCATGGCTGATCGCCCACGCCGTCGCGACCGCCACCACGGGAGTGACCGCGCAGGCAGTGGCCGGCACCGTCGGTGCCGTGGCGCTCGTGGCACTGGCCCGCGCCGCGCTCTCGTACGGGGCGGAGACCATGGCCTTGCGCAGCGCGGCGGGGGTGAAGTCGGACCTGCGCCGGCGACTCGTCCGGCACGTCACGGGCGGCGACCCCGCCTCCACCGACGCCGGGCAGCTCGTCACGCTCGCCACCCGCGGCCTGGACGCCCTCGACGACTACGTCGCCCGGTACCTGCCCCAGCTCGTGCTCGCTGCGCTCGTCCCCGTGGCCGTGCTCGTGGTGGTGGTCCGGGCCGACTGGATCTCCGCCCTCGTGATCGCACTGACACTGCCGTTGATTCCGGTGTTCATGGCGCTCGTGGGCTGGCACACCCAGTCCCGCACACGCCGCCAATGGCACCTGCTGGAACGCCTCGGCGGCCACTTCCTCGACGTCGTGGAGGGGCTCCCGACGCTGGCCGTGTTCCGCCGTGCGAAGGCCGAGGCCGGGTTGATCCGGCGGGTGACCGAGGAGCACCGCTCCGCCACGATGGGCACGCTGCGGGTGGCGTTCCTCTCGGCGTTCGTGCTCGAACTGCTCGCCACGCTCGCCGTGGCGCTCGTCGCGGTGGAGATCGGGCTGCGGCTGCTCTACGGGCAGCTCGACCTGGAGACCGCCCTGCTCGTGCTGATCCTCGCCCCCGAGGCCTACCTCCCGCTGCGCGAGGTAGGCGCCCGGTTCCACGCGAGCACGGAGGGCCTCGCCGCGGCCGAACAGGTCTTCGCCGCACTGGAGCGCCCGCAGACCGTGACGACCCGGACGGGCGACGCGCGCGTCCTCTCCGCGAGCCCGGGTCCCGTGCGCGAGTCGCCCGCATCCCGGGTACGAGTCGCCGCCGCCCCCGAGGTCCGGTTCCACGACGTCGGGCTCACCTATCCCGGCCGGTCGCGACCAGCGCTCACCGGAGTGGACCTGACGCTGCGGCCCGGTGCGACCGTCCTCGTCACGGGACGCAGCGGAGCAGGCAAGACGAGCCTGGTGTCGTTGCTGCTGCGGTTCACCGACCCGACGGCAGGACGGATCGCGGTCACGGGGGACGACGGCGAGCCCCGCGACCTGCGTGACGTGGACGTCGAGCAGTGGCGGCGCCGGATCGCGTGGGTGCCGCAGCGGCCCTACCTGTTCGACGCCTCCGTGGCCGACAACATCCGCCTCGGCGACCCGGACGCCTCCGACGCCTCCGTTCGCCGTGCGGCCCGGCTCGCCGAGGCGGAGGAGCTGATCGGCGCACTCCCCTACGGGTATGCAACCCGGCTCGGTGAGCGCGGCAGCAGGCTCTCGGCGGGGCAGCGCCAGCGCATCGCGCTGGCCAGGGCGTTCCTTCGCCAGGAAGGGGATGGCGCGCCGATCGTCCTGCTCGACGAGCCCACCGCCCATCTGGACCCGGAGAACGCCGCGGCCGTGCGGGCGGGCGTCACCCGGCTGCTGCGGGGACGCACGGGCGTGATCGTCGCGCACGACGCGGGATGGGCCGACCTCGCCGACGAGGTCGTGCACCTGCACGACGGTCGGATCGCGGTGCCGGCCGAGACGGTCGGAGCAGCCGGATGAGGCGCCCGCACGACCCGCTGCGCCGCATGATCGCGCTGGCCCGTCCACGCGGGGCCCGTTTCGCCCTCGGCGTGCTCGCCGGCGCGACCGCCACCGCGGCCGGGGTGGGCCTGCTCGTCGTGGCGGCCTGGCTGATCGCGACCGCCGCCACCCACCCCCCGATCACCGCGCTCAGCGTGGCGGTGGTCGCCACCCGGGCGCTCGGTGTCACGCGCGGAGTCGCGCGTTACCTCGAACGCCTGATCACGCACGACGCGGCGCTGCGGACGCTCTCGGATGTGCGGGTGCGCGTGTACGAGCGGCTCGCACGCACCGAGCCCATCCACCGCTTCCGCACGGGAGACCTGGTCACGCGGCTGGTGAGCGACACCGACGCCACGCAGGACCTGCTCGTCCGCGGGCTCACCCCACCGCTGGCCGCCCTGGTCACCGGCGCGGGCGTCGTCACGGTCGCCACGGTGGTGCTGGTGCCGGGCGGAGTCCTGCTCGCGGCCGGGCTGCTCCTGGGTGGGGTCGCCGTACCGCTGATCGCGGCGGCCGCCGGGCGGGAGCCGGGCCGCAGGCGCGCCGCTGCCCGCGGGGCGCTCTCCACCGCCCTGGTCGACGCGTTGCACGGGGCGCCCGACCTCGTCGCCTACGGAGCCATGCCCGCTGCCATCGCGCGCGTCGAGGACGCCGACGCCGAGCTCACGCGCGTCGAGCGGCGCGATGCCCGCCTGCTCGGGCTCGGTGCCGGGGCATCCGCGCTGATCGCGGGCCTGACGCTGTGGGGCACGCTGCTGCTGGGCGTCACCGCCGTCGAGAACGGCGCGCTCGGCCCAGTGCCACTCGCCGTGCTGGTGCTCACCGCTCTCGCCGCGTTCGAGATCGTCGCCCCGCTGCCCGCGGCGGCGGCACGGCTCGGGGCGGTGCGCGCGGCCGGTGCGCGCCTGTTCGACGTTCTCGACACCCCGTCCGCGGTGCGGCTGAGGCGTGCCCGGCCCGCCCTCCCGGAGAACGGCCTGCGCATCCGGGACCTGCGCGTCCGTTACGGGCCGGACGAACCGTGGGCCCTCGACGGCCTCGACCTGGACGTCCCACCGGGCCGGCGCATCGCGGTGCTCGGCCCCAGCGGCTCGGGGAAGAGCACACTCGCCGACGTGCTGTTCCGCTTCCGCGACCCGGACCACGGCACCGTCCGCCTCGACGGCGTGGACGTCACGACCCAGGACCCCGACGTCGTGCGCGCCGGCGTGAGCGGCGTGCCGCAGGACCCGCACGTCTTCGCCAGCACCGTGCGGGAGAACCTGCGGCTCGCCCGGCCCGGCGCGTCCGACGAGGAGCTGTGGGACGTTCTCGACCGTGTCCGGCTCGCGGCCGACCTGCGCGCCACCGACGGGCTCGACACGGAGGTCGGCGCGCACGGGGCCCGGCTGTCGGGCGGAATGCGCCAGCGGCTCGCCCTGGCCAGGGCGCTGCTCGTCGATCCCGGGATGCTGGTGCTCGACGAACCGACCACCCACCTCGATCCCGACACCCGCGACGCGGTTCTCGACGATCTACTCGCAGCCACCGAGGGCCGCTCCATGATTCTCATCACCCACGACACGGCCCGCCTGGAGCGGCTCGACGAGATCATCGTGGTGGTGGGAGGGCGAGTCGCGCAGCGCGGCACGCATGACCAGCTGATCAATGCGCACGGATGGTACCGATATGGGTGGCTTTCTCAGCCGGGCCACAGCGACGATCCGACACTCTCATGTCGATAGGGTCGAGATCATCCACCATCCACCGATTCGATGAGGTCCTTCGTGCGTCGTCCCCAGCTCGCCGCCGTCCTGGTGGCGCTCGCCATGGCGCTGGTCGCCTGCTCCGGTGCGCCCGCACCGACGGGCCCATCGGATCTGTCGGACGCGACGGTGCGTGCGCTCGGCTTCGGCAACGACTGGAACTGGAAGCAGCAGGTCACGCCACTGGAGCTGGGCGTCACGCACACCCAGTACAGCCTCGACCCCGACGAGCCCACCGAGGCCCGCCAGCGGGGCGAGGGCATCCTGGCCAACAACGGCGCGATATGGCAGAACATCCACCTGATGGGCTTCGGCACGCTCAACCCGGAGCCCGCTCCGGGCGACTTCGACTGGTCGAGCCTCGACGAGCGCATGCAGCTCGTGAAGGAGACCGGCGGGCGCACCGTCCTCACGCTGTGCTGTTCGCCCGACTGGATGAAGGGCGGCCAGCCGGGCCAGACCGACTGGTCGGAGCTGGAGACGGCCCCCGAGCCCGCCCACTTCGACGACTTCGCCGCGCTCGCCGCGCAGGCGGTGCAGCGCTACCCGCAGATCGAGCGGGTGCTGGTGTGGAACGAGCTCAAGGGCTTCTACGACAGTGGCAAGAACCGCTGGGACTACGAGGGCTACACCGAGCTCTACAACAAGGTCTACACGGCGGTGAAGGCGGTTCGCCCCAACGTCGAGATCGGCGGCCCCTACGTCGTGCTGACCAGCCTCGACCCCGGCTCCCCCGACTCCTCGGACGTCCGGGGCCCGTGGGGCGTCGCCGACCAGCGCGCCCTCGACGTTGTCGACTACTGGCTGGCCAACAACGTCGGTGCCGACTTCGTCGCGGTGGACGGAGCCACGGCGACCAGGAACGAGACGCTCGCGGAGCCTGCCGACGCTGCCGCGCGGAAGTTCGCCGACCTGACCACGTGGATCCGCGCGCGCACACAGCTACCCGTCTGGTGGGCGGAGTTCTACCCGGACGTGCCCTCCGACCAGCAGGGCGGGGCCACCAGCCAGGCCAGCGCCGCGTCCACCCTCGCTGTCCTGGCCGCCTATGCGCAGTCAGGGGTGTCGGGCGCCCTCCTCTGGGGTCCGCAGGGGTCCGACCTCGGGTTCTCCGCCCTCTGGACGGACAGCACCCAGGCCGACGGCGGCCGCCCCACCCCGCTCACGGCGCCATGGCAGTGGCTCGTGCCACGGCTGGAGGCGGGCCACGTGGCGATCGGGCACTCACCGACGCTGCCGGTGCTCGCGTTCCGGGCACCGGACGGGATGCTCGTCGTGAACCTGACGGAGGACCCCGTCGATCTCTCGGAAGGCGACCCGCTTCCGCCGTGGGCGGTCCTGCTCTCCCAGCGCGCTCCCTGACGTCCGCTCCCGCCTACCGGCCGCGGGCTCGGCGCCCGCGGCCGGTAGGACGGTCAGCGTTCACGAGTCGTCGGCCGTGATGATCCGCGCGAAGCGGATCCCCCCGGATCAGGCCTTCGGGCCGCCCGCCACGTAGATCACCTGACCGGAGACGAACCCGGCACCCTCGCTCACGAAGAACGAGACGGTGTTCGCGATGTCCTCCGGCTGACCGGCCCGCGCCACGGGGATCTGGGCGGCCCTGGCGGCCACATAGGTGTCCCAGTCCTCGCCGATCCGCTCGGCCGTCGCCCTCGTCATGTCGCTGACGATGAAGCCCGGCGCGATGCAGTTGACCGTGACACCGAACTTGCCGAGCTCGATCGCGAGGGTCTTGGTGAAGCCCTGGAGCCCGGCCTTCGCCGTGGAGTAGTTGGCCTGGCCCCGGTTGCCGAGCGCCGAGGTGCTCGACAGGTTCACGATGCGGCCGAAGCGCTGCTCGACCATGTACTTCTGGACGGCCCTGGTCATCAGGAACGAGCCGCGCAGGTGCACGCCCATCACCATGTCCCAGTCCTGCTCCGCCATCTTGAAGATCAGGTTGTCGCGGGTGATCCCGGCGTTGTTGATCAGCACGGTCGGCGGACCGAGCTCCTCGGCCACGCGCGTGACGGCGGCGTCGACCTGCGCCGCGTCGGACACGTCGGCGCCGACGGCGAGCGCCCGCCCGCCCTCGTCCTCGATCGCGCGCACCGTCGCCTTGGCCGCGGACTCCTCGAGGTCGATCACCGCAACCGCGAACCCGTCACGAGCCAGACGCTGGGCAGTGGCGGCCCCGATTCCGCGGGCCGCTCCGGTCACGATCGCCACCCGGGCGGTGGTCTGGGTCATCTGATCCTCTTCCTGTCGACGACGCCGTCAGCGGAGTCTTTCCCCCCACGGCGATGATCGCCAACTCCTGGGCACCGGCGTGGGATGTGGTGTCCGTCGCCCGTGGACCCCGGCCGGCCGCGCTCAGCCCGGCGCCCCCAGCAGCCGAGAGATCGCCCGTGCGGTGGCGGCGACCTCGGGGCCGAGCTCGACCGGTGCGCGGCCGGCAACGTCGGCGACCAGCTGGGACACGCTCACAGCACCGATCACGCGGCGGGTGTGGTCGGCCACGGCGGCACCGACACACCGCACGCCCGCCTCGTTCTCCTCCTCGTCCACCGCCCAGCCGCGGTCCCGCACCGCCCGCAGGTGCTCGACCAGCCGGTCGGGATCGGCGATCGTGGCCGGCGTGCGAGCGTGCGGGGGCGCACGCCGGAGCAGGGCCCGCACCTCGTCCTCGGGTAGCTCGGCGAGCGCAGCCTTGCCGATGGCCGTGCAGTGCAGCGGCACCGCCATGCCGATCCGCGACGCCATCCGGTAGGGCTTGTTGCCCTCGACCTTCGCCACGTAGACGGCCTCGTCGCCGTCGAGCACGGCGAAGTGGACGGTGCCGCCACAGCGCTCCTGCAGGGCATGGAGTTCCGGGGCCGCCCGCTCGGCGGCGTCGGTGCGGGCGAGCACGCGACCGGCCAGCCGCAGGATCCGCGGCCCACCCTCGTAGGTGCCCCGCTCCGTGACGCGGACGAAGCCGAGCCGGGCGAAGTCCTGCAGGATCCGGTGCACCGTGGACTTGTGCAGCCCGGTGGCGACGACGATGTCGGCGATCCGCTCGTGGTCGCCCAGCGCGTCGAGCACCGCGAGGGTCTTCTCCACCGAATTGCTGCCGACCGGACGTGCCACCCCGCCAGCTTATGCGGCCCCACCAGGCGGTTCGCTCGCCGGCCGCGGGCTCACCGCGGTCCCGGCGGCCCCGCGTCGGCGATGTCGATGTCCTTCATCTCCGGCGCGGCGACGAACGCCACGAACGACACCAGACACAGGGCGATGAGGTAGGCGGCCACCAGCCACGGGGCGCCGCCCGCCGCGGTGACGAGCGCCGCGGCCACGAGCGGGGTGAACCCGGCCAGTGCTGCGCCGACCTCCCGGGAGGTGGCGAAGCCGGTGTAGCGCACCCGCGCGCCGAACAGCTCGGCGTAGAAGGCGGGTTGCACGGCGATCATGGGAGCCACCCCGAAGGCGGTGGCGACGACGAGCGCGAGCACCACCAGCACGGGTTGCTCGGTGCGCAGCAGCAGGAAGTAGGGGAACGCGAACGCCGCGGTGAACACCACGGAGAAGATGTTCAGCGGGCGGCGCCCGATCCGGTCCGACAGCGCCCCGTACACGGGTTGCAGGGCGATCACCACGAGGCCGAAGACGATGACGCCGGTGAGCACGGTGCCCCGCGGGATGCCCAGCGTGCCGGTGGCGTAGGAGACGGTGAACGTGGCGTAGAGGTAGACCGCCGCGGTGTCGGCGATGTGGGCACCCACGCCGATGAGCAGGTTGCGCGGGTAGCGGCGCAGCGCCTCCACCACGGGCAGCTTCACCGTCTGCCGCTCGGCGGCGAGCGTCCGGAACACCGGTGACTCCGCCACCCGCAGCCGCACGTACAGGGAGACGCCGATGAGCAGGAAGCTCACCAGGAACGGCACCCGCCAGCCCCAGGAGAACAGCTCCTCGTCGGGCAACAGGCCGACCAGGAGGAATGCGACCGTCCCCAACACGAGACCGATCTGCACGCCCGTCTGCGCGAACGAGGTGTAGAAGCCCCGGCGGTGGGCCGGAGCGTGCTCGGCGAGCAGGGTGGACGCCCCGCCGAACTCCGCACCGGCCCCGAGCCCCTGCAGCACCCGCAGGAGGACGAGCAGCGCGGGCGCCCACGCCCCGATCGACGCGTAGGTGGGCAGCAGCCCGATCACGCCGGTGGACACGCCCATCACCAGCGTGGTGATGATCAACGTCTCCCGCCGGCCGATGCGGTCGCCGATGTGGCCGAACAGGATCCCGCCCAGCGGCCTGAACACGAAGCCCACACCGAACGTCGCGAACGCGGTGAGGGTGCCGACAGCGGGGTCGGACTGCGGGAAGAACAGGACGTTGAACACCAGCGCCGCGGCGGTGCCGTAGATGAAGAAGTCGTACCACTCCAGCGCGGTGCCGACCAACGAGCCGCTGACCACCCGGCGCAGCTCGACGGGCGTGGTCGCGGTGGTCGAGGCAGCCGGCCCGACCGGGGAGGGCCGATCATCCGGTGTCGGCGTGGCATCGGTGGACCGGGGCGTCGTCATCTCTCGCTCCTCGGGCGCTCGTTCCGGCACATGGAACTGCGTTCTAGGATGGCTGCGCACGATACGCCCGGTTCGTCCGAATGGAAAGCGCAGTCCGGCCGACGACCACACCACCGTCACCGCGTCCGGCGCGCCCGGCCTCGGGCGGTGCCGTTCGCGCCAGGGAAGATCCAGCCCCCACCCTGCGGCGACGCACCGCTCCGCGGCGAGGGTCATGCGCTTGCGCGAGTGGCGATCGTTTCGTGGTAGGTCCTCCCGCGGCTCATCCCGAGCAGTCCGGCGATGGGCCGCAGCGTCAGAGCGGTGGCGATCGAGTCGCCGATGCGAGGTGACAGCGCCTCGCCGAGCAGCAGCATGTTCGCCGTCCGCGGCACCACGACACGTCGTCTCCCGCGCCGGACCGCCATGACCACGGCTCGCGCGACGTCGTCCGGCGACAGCGGAGTCATGTGCCGGAACGGGGGAGGCATCTCGGCTTCCTCCGCCTCCCGCAACAGGTCCGTGGCGGTGAGCGCAGGATGGATGACGGAGACCCGGATATCGCTGTCGGCCACCTCCTGGCGAAGACTGTCGGAGAACGCAGAGACCGCGTGCATCACGATCGCGTACGAGCCGAACCGGGCGAACGCTTTGCGCCCCATCACGGACGACATGGTGACGATCGCGCCCGACCCTTGGCGCCGGAGTATCGGAAGCACGCGCTGGGTCACGTGGATCATCCCGAAGAGACTCGCCTGCAGTGTCTGACGGACGTCGTCCTCGAACCCCGCCGACTCGACACCGCCCACCTTCCCGATTCCGGCGTTGTTCACCAGCACATCGATCCTGCCGAATCGGGTCATCGCCTCGTCGACCAGCGCTGCCACCGCATCAGGGGAGGTCACGTCCGTCGGGACCGACAGCGCTTCCGCGCCCAGGTCGCGGACCTCCTTCTCCACCTCGGCAAGCCGGTCGTCCGAGCGGGCCGCAAGAACCAGCCGCGCTCCTTCCCGGGCGAACGCCAGCGCCACACCCCTGCCGATTCCACGCGATGCGCCCGTGACCAGCACCACCTTGTTCGCGAACGACGCGTTCATCTGACCGGCCTCCTCTTGATGTGTATGCAACGTCTTGCGGTTGGAATGTTCCCGAGCCGATCCGTGCATCTAGACGCCTGGCCTGTACCCCATGCCACTCGCGACTTCCTCGACCGCCTTCACGCCCGTCGCGCCGAGAAGCTGCGCAGCCTGTCGCTGAGCCTGGCGCCATTCGGGCATCACCGACGCGATCTTGACCCGGCCGGCCCGGGTGAGCGCGACCTCCCGCACCCCTTTCGCATCGGAGGACAGCGCCTCGGCCCAGCCGTGGTTCAGCAGCAGATTCAGATTCCGGCTGACCGTGGACCTCTCCAGCTGCAGCACATCGCCGAGCTTCGACGGCGAGCACGGGCCGACCCTGCCCAGAGCGGCCAGGAGATTGACCTGAGCGATGGTCAGGCCATGGCGGGCAAGGGCGCCGTCGTAGAGGCCCGTGACGGCACGGCCGATCAGCCGGACGCGCACCGCCAGGCAGTCGGACACGATCTCGTCGATGTCGGAAGCACCCACGGCCACAGTGTTGCATATACAGCAATGTCGATCAACCGGACGGCGGGGCGATCGATCGGCGTCACCTCTCGAGAGCCGCGAACCACGAGGCCCGTTTCACGCTCGGCCCCGGGGGAACGCTTCACCGCGAACCACATCCGACGGGAAGGCCGTGCTGATGACCAGTTTCACCGGGCCCGACGAGCCAGGCTCGTTCGACGAGTTCATCGCCCGCTACCTCGGCTCCGGCTCGGGCACCGGTGGTCCCCGCGGCCCGGTACGGCGGGTCGACTTCAACCGGCTGATGAGCGCGGGCGCCCGCGAGCTCGTCATGGCCGCCGCGCAGGAGGCCATGGACCGCGGCGAGACCGATCTCGACACACAGCACCTCCTGCTCGCCTCCACCGTGATCGACGCGACGCGACGGTGGCTCGACCGGGCCGGTGTCGATCCGGACGCCATGGCCCGGCTGCTGGACGAACGGCTGCGGCACAGCGAGCCGACCGGCCGCGCTCCCACCCTCACGCCCGCCGCGAAGCGCGCGCTGCTCGACGGGCACCAGGTGGCGCGCTCCCTCGGCTCCACCTACATCGGGCCCGAACACGTGCTGCTGGCCATCGCGACCAACACGGAGTCGGCCGCGGGAAGGTTGCTCGCCCAGGCTCTCTCGCGCGGCGGGCCGTCCGGCTTCGGGCCGCCGCAGTCGGGTGTGCAGCCGGGCGTGCCCGGCGGCCCGCAGTCCGGGCCGGCCACGTCGAACACCCCGACACTCGACCAGTTCGGCCAGGACCTCACGGCGGCCGCGCGCGGCGGCCGGCTGGATCCCGTGGTCGGGCGCGCTGACGAGATCGAGCAGACCATCGAGGTGCTGTCGCGACGCACCAAGAACAACCCGGTGCTCATCGGTGAGGCGGGCGTGGGGAAGACCGCCATCGTGGAGGGCATCGCCCAGCGCATCGTCGACGGGGACGTCCCCGACACGCTCCTCGGCCGCCGCGTCGTGGAACTACAGCTCTCCGGCGTGGTCGCCGGCACCCGCTACCGCGGCGACTTCGAGGAACGGCTGCGGGCGCTCATCGACGAGATCCGTAACCACGGCGACCAGCTGATCGTCTTCATCGACGAGCTGCACACGATGGTGGGCGCGGGCGGAGGCGGCGGGGAGACCGGGGGCGCCATGGACGCGAGCAACATGCTCAAGCCCGCACTCGCCCGCGGCGAGCTGCACGTCATCGGCGCCACGACGCTCGACGAGTACCGCAAGCACATCGAGTCCGACGCCGCGCTCGCCCGCCGGTTCCAGCCCGTCCTGATACCGGAACCGAGCGCCCAGGACGCGATCGAGATCCTGAACGGGCTGCGCGACCGCTACGAGGCCCACCACCAGGTGCGCTACACCGAGGACGCGCTGCGCGCCGCCGTCGAGCTGTCGGACCGCTACATCACCGACCGGTACCTGCCCGACAAGGCGATCGACCTCATGGACCAGGCCGGGGCACGGGTGCGGCTGCGCACCCGCACTCCCTCGAGTGACCGGCGCGGGATGGAACGCCGGCTCGAGCAGCTCGAACGGGACAAGGACCAGGCCGTGGCCCATGAGCAGTACGAACGGGCCACCGAGCTGCGTGACCAGATCGCCGAGCTGCGCACACGCCTGGGCTCCGGGGACGAGCCCGACGACAGCGTTCCCGAGGTGGGGGTCGGCGACATCGCCGATGTCGTGTCGCGCCAGACCGGGGTGCCGGTGTCCGAGCTGACCGAGACCGAGCGCGACCGGCTCCTGCGCCTGGAGCAGGAGCTGCACAGCAGGGTGGTGGGCCAGGACGAGGCCGTCACGGCCGTGGCCGAGGCGATCCGGCGCAACCGCGCCGGCCTCGGCGACGAGGGCAGGCCGGTGGGGAGCTTCCTGTTCCTCGGCCCCACCGGCGTCGGCAAGACCGAGCTGGCGCGGGCGCTCGCGGTCGCGCTGTTCGGCGACGAGGACCGGATGGTGCGCCTGGACATGAGCGAGTACGGCGAGCGGCACACCGTGGCCCGGATGGTCGGGGCGCCGCCCGGCTACGTCGGCTACGGCGAGTCCGGCCAGCTCACCGAGGCCGTCCGGCGCCGGCCGTACTCCGTGCTGCTTCTCGACGAGGTCGAGAAGGCGCACCCGGACGTGTTCAACGTGCTGCTGCAGGTGCTCGAGGACGGGCGGCTGACCGACGGGCAGGGCCGCACCGTCGACTTCCGCAACACCGTGATCATCATGACCAGCAACGTGGGCTCGGAACTGGTCTCCGGCCACGGCGCGACCCTGGGCTTCGGCAGCTCTGCCGACGCCGGGGCTCGTGACGATGCCGCGCTGCGAGACCGGATCATGCCGCGGCTGCGGGAGATCTTCCGCCCGGAGTTCCTCAACCGCATCGACGAGATCATCGTGTTCCGCCGGCTCGACCCCGAGCAACTCGCCACGATCACCGACCTGCTGCTGGAGGACACTCGACGTCGACTGCAGGCACAGAACATCAGCATCGAGTTCACGCCTGCCGCGGTGCGGCGGCTGGCGGAGCTGGGACATCAGCCCGAGTTCGGGGCACGTCCTCTGCGTCGCACGATCCAGCGCGAGATCGACAACCGGCTCTCCGGCCTCCTGCTGGCCGGCAAGCTCGGGCCAGGAAGCCACGTCGCGGTGGACGCCCCCGACGGCGAGTTCGACATCCACGTCGGGAACGCCGTGGCTGCCGACTAGCCGCACTCACACGGACCGCGGCCCTCCCCGTCGGCACGGGCGCCCTGCCGCTGCCCGAGGAGCTTCCATAGAGTGGCCACGTGGACCGCACCGGGCCGCCCAGCGCCGTCGTGTTCGATATCGGGGGTGTGCTGGGCGGCTCCGCCGACGGCATCTTCGCTTTCGCCGCCGAGCTCGGCGTGGCCGCCACGAGCTTTGCGGCGGCCTACTGGCGCCACCGCGACGCCTACGACCTGGGCAGCGCGGCGGAGGACTACTGGAACCGCGTGGCCAACGACCTCGGCCGGGTCCTGACCGCCGCGCAGGTGCGCCGGCTGGACTCGGCGGACGCGCAGCGATGGTCCGAGCTCGCCCCCGGGGCCGCTGAGCTCATCGACGCCATCGCACGGACGGGGGTGCAGCTGGCACTGCTGTCCAACGCGCCCCGATCCATGGCCGAGCAGGTACGCGGCTCCCGATGGGGAGCGAGGTTCCCGACCAAGCTCTTCTCGTGCGACATGGGTCTCGCCAAGCCGGACCCCGGCGTGTACGCCACGGTGGAGGACGCACTCGGTCTGCCCGCCACCGAGCTGGTGTTCTTCGACGACCGGCCCGTCAACGTCCTCGCTGCGCAGCAGAGCGGGTGGTCGGCGTTCCGGTGGCAGGGGCCACGGCAGTGCCTCACCGACCTCGCGTCGGCAGGTGTAGCGGTGCCGGGTGCCTGACCCGCGCACGGCTCCGACGATCATCGACGTCGCGCGGCGGGCGGGCGTGTCGAAATCGGTCGTCTCGCGCACCCTCAGCGGGTCCGGCGGGGTGGCGGCCGGCACACAGGAGCGCGTCCGGCTGGCCGCCGCCGAGCTCGGGTACGTCGCGAACGCCATGGCCCGCGGGATGGTCGCCCGGCGTACGCACACCATCGGTGCGTTCGTGCGCGACGCCTCCAACCCGTACTACGGGCACCTGCTCACCGCGATGCAGGAGCGCGCGGCCGCGCGGGGGTACCGGGTGGTGACGGCCACGGGGTCGGGGAGCTTCGCCGTCTCCGACGAACGACGGGCGCTGGAGACGCTCGTCGGGCTCCAGGTGGAGGGGCTCGTGGTCTGCAGCGGCCTGGTCCCCGTCGCGGACGTCCTGCAGCATGCCCGCCGCGTTCCCACGGTCCTCGCGGGGCGCCCGGCGCGGGACGAGGCCCTGAGCAGCGTCTACTGCGACGAGATCCACGGCGGGCGCGGGATGGCCGACCATCTGTGGTCGCTCGGGCACCGCCGGATCATGGTGGTGACGCTCCGGCCGGAACGCTCTTTGACCCAGGCGCCCCGTACCGCCGAGATGGCCCGCCGGCTGCGCGAGCTGGGAGCCGACGTGGTCGAGGCGCCCGACGAGGAGACCCGCGCCGGCGGCGGGATCGACGGTCTCGTCGCCCGCCTCCTCGCCGACCGGGCGATCACGGCGGTCATGGCTCCCACCGACCCCTATGCCCTCGAGATCCTCGAGGCGCTGGACCGGCGCGGGCTGCGGGCGCCGGATGCCCTCTCCGTCACCGGCTACGACGGGGTGGCACCGCTGACGACGCCGTTGCTCGGTCTCACGACATGGGTGCAGCCGCTGGCCGACCTCGGCACGCGCGCCGTGGATGAGGTCGTTTCCCACGTCGAGGGACTCACCACGGATACCCGCCACCAGGCGATCAACGGACAACTGATCAGCGGCCGGACGGCCGGACCGCCACGCCGCTGAGCCGTTCCACCTCGTTCAGGGCCTGTTCAGCCCGCATCGGCGCCGCGGCCACCCGTGGGCAGCAACGTTCGTGACGTGTTGGGGAACGTTCCCACGCCGCTGTCCCGGAACCGCTTCGCCGGACCGTTGTTGATGGCGCCGTGCCTGGTGCTGCTCGCCCTGTTCGCCTATTGGCCGACGGCGCAGAGCGGCTATCTCAGCGTGCACGGGAGCGACCTGCTCGGCCGTCCGACGCGGTTCGTGGGGGCCGAGAACTTCGAGCGCCTGGGCAGCGACCCCGAGTTGCGCCGCGTGATCCTGACGACGGTGCTGATCGCCGTGCTCGCCACCGCACTGGCGACCGGTGCCGGGCTCGCCGCCGCGCTCCTCATGCGCGGGGCGGCGCCCCGGGGCGGGCGTGTCGCCTCCCTCGTACTGTCGCTGCCCTTCGCCTACTCCACCGCCGCCGTGTCGGCCACGTTCGCCGGCCTGTTCGCCCCGGCGGTGGGCATCCTCGACCGCACACTCGCCCTGGCCGGCATCGCCGGGCCGAACTGGCTCGCGAGCCCGGTGGCGGCGATTGCCGCCATCGTCATCACGACCGCCTGGTACGAGTTCGGATTCACCTTCCTCGTCCTGGTCGCGGCGATCTCCCGGCTGGACCGTGAGGTCCTCGAAGCGGCCGCGCTCGACGGGGCCGGAGAGGTGCGCACCGCGTTCTCGATCGTGGTGCCGGCGCTGCGCCCGAGCCTGCTGTTCCTCGTGGTCACCCAGACCGTCAGCGGGCTGCAGATCTTCACGCAGGTGCAGGTGCTGACCGGGGGCGGCCCCTCGGACGCCACCCACACGCTGGTCTTCGAGCTCTACCAGCGGGCCTTCGGCGGCGGCTCGCCGCAGTACGGCACGGCATCGGCGCTGGCCCTGCTGCTGCTCGTGCTCGTCGTCCTGGCCACGGCGGCCCAGTTCCGCCTGGCCCGGGAGCGTTCATGACCGCGTCCGCACCGACGCGCCCGCGAGCGGCCGAACCGCTCTCGCCGGCCGCGGCCCACACGCGGGGAGCGGCAGCGTCCTCCCGGACGGCCGGTGTGCTGCGCTGGACGGGGCTCGTCGTGCTCTGTGTGATCGTGCTGTTCCCCGTCTACGCCACCCTGGCCACGGCCTTCCTGCCGGCCGGTGACGTCGCGCGCGGGGATCTTCTCCCCGACCCGCGGCGGATGACGCTCGACAACGTCCGGCAGGCCCTGAGCGTGATACCGCTCCTCCAGCAGTACCTGGTCAGCGCGGCCGTCACGCTGCTGCAGACGGGCGCCCAGCTGATCACGGGATCCCTCGCCGCCTACGCGCTCGTCTTCCCCTCCTGGCGCGGACGGACCGCGGCGTTCGCCGTCGTCGTCGCCACGCTCGCGATCCCCGGGGAGAGCGTCGTCATCCCGAACGTCGAGACCGTGAGCGGCCTGGGGCTGCGCGACACCGTCGTCGCGATCGCACTCCCCTACCTGTGCGTCGCGTATCCCGTGTTCCTCCTGCGCCAGGCGTTCTCCACCCTGCCCCGGGAGGTGTGGGAGGCCGCGCGGCTCGACGGCGCGGGCCACCTGCGCTGCCTGGCGCACGTGGTGGTGCCGATGACGTGGCCGCAGCTCGTGACGGCCGCGCTGTGGTCGGCTCTGTCGGCCTGGAACGGCTACTTCTGGCCGCTGCTGATCACCGACTCCCCCGCGCACCGCACCGTGCAGGTCGGCCTCGCCCAGCTCGTCGCCGGTGAGTTCGGCGCACCGGGGGTGATCTACGCGGGCACTCTCGTCGTGCTCGCCCCCACGCTGCTGCTGGTGCTCCTCGGGCAGCGGTTCCTCGTGCGCGGCCTGGCGGCGCGGATCACCTGACCGCCGTTCCCCGCTCGCCCGTCACGTGTCCTGATCGAGGTGTCCCCGTCGAGTGCGGGGAGAAGGGAAGTCCATGCGCACGGACCACCGCACCCGGAGGCGCCTCGCCGTCACCGTTCTCGCAATCCTGGTGACCGCGCTGAGCGCCGCCTGCTCGAGCTCCACGGCTCCCGCCTCGGGCCCCGCACCCGGCCCGTCGGCACTCGCGCAGGCGGGGCCCGTCACCGTGACCCTCTGGTACGGCCTCGGCGGAGCGGCAGGCAAGGCGCTGCAGGACGCCGTGGCCGGGTTCAACGCCCACAACGCCGACCACATCACCGTGCAGGCGGTCTTCCAGGGCGACTACGACGACACGCTCGCGAAGTACACCTCGGCCATCCGGGACGGCAACACACCCGACATGCTGCTGTCCAACGATGTATCCACCGGCTTCATCCATGACGCCGGGCAGACGGTCAGCGCGCAGGATCTCGCGGCCGCGAACCCGGGCGAGCTGAACCTGCGGGATCTCCGACCCGCAGCGCGGAACTACTACACCGCCGACGGGAAGCTGCTCTCGGCGCCGTTCAACACCTCGATGCCGATGCTGTACGTCAACGACTCGCTCCTGGCGAGGGCCGGTGTCGACACGTCCACGCTCACCACCATGACCGGCCTGGACGCGGCGGCACGGAAGATCCACTCGGCGATACCGGGGGTGGCGGGGTTCGCCGAACCCCAGGGCGACGGCTGGTGGTTCGAGCAGATGACGGCTGCCGCAGGCGCCGAGTACTGCACGCCGGACAACGGGCGTACCGGCGCCGGGGCCACCGCGTTCAGCCTGAACAACCCGGAGCAGCGCGCCAGCCTCGAGACGATCACCGGCCTTTACACCGACGGCGTGGCTCTCGACACCGGCTCCGACGACGACGCGCTCACCCAGGCGTTCATCGCGGGCAAGGTCGCGATGATGTTCAACTCCTCGGGAGTCATCGGCGACCTCACCACGGGTGGCCTGACCGGGTACACGGCACTCCCGATCCCGGTGTCCGGGCCGGCAAGACAGGCCGGTGCGATCATCGGCGGTGCGTCGCTGTGGGTCAGCGGCCCGGGCCACGACGCCGCGCACCAGGCCGCGAGCTGGAAGGCCATCAGCTACCTCGACTCTCCGCCGGTGCAGGAACAGTTCTCGCACGCGTCCGGATACGCGCCGATCAACGTGAAGGTCGACCAGAGCCCGACGCAGCAACAGTTCCTCGCGCAGCACCCGGCATGGGGGGCGGTGATGCAGGAGTTCAACCACACTCCCGCGAGCCCGGCCACGGCGGGCTGCCTGTCCGGCGCGCTGCCGCGGATCCGGCAGGCCATGATCACGTCGCTGTACCGCGCCTTCGGCGGCACCACCCCGTTCGACGGGGCGGTCTCACAGGCCCAGTCCACCGGCACGAACATCATCAAGGACTACCGCGAGCAGGCCGGCCAGTGACCCGCTTCTCTCCTGTGGCGCCCGGTGATCCCTACCGCTACGGCGTCTACCTCCGGCCCGACCCACGCACCTGCATGGCGGTCACCAGGATCACCACGCACGTGCGCGCACAGTTCGGTCTCGTCTCCGCCGGGGCGTTCCCGCCGCACGCCACGCTGGTCGGCAGCGAGCATCTCGGCCGCGACGAGGACACGATCGTCGACGCCGTCACCAAGGCTCTGGTCCCGCTGACCGCGTTCCCGGTGGTCAACCAGGGGATCCGGCGACCGGGTCGCGGGGTGATATTCGACGTGCACCATCTCGCCGACGGGGCTCCCAACACGTCGTTCGTGGAACTGGCCGCGGCCGTTGACGCCGCCGTGGCGTCCCTGCGCATCCCCGCCGCCGATCCCGAGCCGAACAGGTTCGACCCCGCGACGTTCCGGGCGCACCTCTCGCTCGCCTCGCACGACCTCTACGAACGCCCCGAGCTGGGCGACGAGGTGGAGGAGTTCGTGCGAGGACTCGGCGTCGAGGCCCCAGCGATGTTCCCGGGTGACACGGTCGATCTCTACCGCACCTGCGCCGACGACTGGAGCGGCCGGTGGTGGCACACGCTCACGTGGGAGCACCTGCACACCTGGCGGCTGCCGGCGCCCACGCCGTGATCGTTGCGCTTTCCCCGAACACCATCGACCTCAGGGACCGCCCATGACCCGCTTCTCGCCCCGCCAGGCCGGGGATCCCTATCGCTACGGGGTGTTCCTGCGCCCGGACCCGCGCACGAGCCTCGCCGTCACCACCATCACGACGCAGCTGCGCGCGCAGTTCGGGTTCATCTCCGCCGACGCGTTCCCGCCGCATGCCACGCTGGTCGGGAGCCAGCACATCGGCCGCGACGAGGACGCGATCGTCGAGGCCGTCACCAAGGGCGTCGCCTCGCTGACGTCGTTCCCGGTGGTCAACAGCGGCATCCGGCGGCTCGGTGACGACGGCGCCGTCGTCTACGACGTGCACCATCTCGCCGACGGCACCCCGAACACCCTGATCGTCGAGCTGGCCGCCGCCATCGACACCGCCGTGGCACCGCTGCGCAGGGCCGCCGAGGACCCCGAGCCGAACCTGTTCGACCGCCGGGCCTTCCGCGCGCACCTCTCCCTGGCGTCGCACGACCTGCGCCTGCGGCCGGACCTGAACGTCGAGGTCGAGGAGTTCATCCACGGGCTCGGGGTCGAGGTGCCACCGGGCTTCCCCGCGGAGTACGTCTCCCTCTACCGCACTCGCAGCGACGACTGGAGCGGACGGTACTGGCTCACCCTCACGTGGACGCACCTGCACACCTGGCGGCTGCCTCGGGCCGGCTGACAGTTCTCGATGCCGTCCCGTGGTTGGCCGCCCCCTCCGCGGCCAACCACAGGGCGACCGGTGCAGACATGGTCAGCTCGAACCAGCCGTGGACGACGCCGACGTGCACCATGGCCCTGGGAATCGCGAGAAGCTGCCCGGTGGGCGAGCACTCACGGCTGCGCCTTCTGCAGAAAGTCCGGGCCGAGGTCACGCACGCTGCCGGCGCCGAGCAGGGTGAGGACCGTCCGCATCTCCTCGCGCAACAGCTGGTGGATGCGCCGGACCCCGGCCTCACCGGCGGCGGCGAGCCCGTAGGCGGCGAGCCGGCCGATCACGACGACGTCAGCGCCCAACGCGAGCGCCGTGACCACATCGGTGCCCGAGCGGATACCGCTGTCGAGGGCGATCTGTGCCCGGCCGGCGATCGCGGCGGCGACCTCGGGCAGCTGCTCCAGTGCCGCGGGAGCTCCGTCGAGCTGGCGCCCGCCGTGGTTGGACACGAGGACCGCGGAAGCGCCGGCATCCACCGCCGCGGAGGCGGCCTCAGCGGTCAGGATGCCCTTGGCCATCCACGGCAGCCGGGTCGCCGCCATCCGCTCGCCCAGCTCCGCCCACGTCCAGTCCGGCTCGGTGCGGGTGAACAGCTGCCCGAAGACCTCGTCCAGCGCGACCGGCCCGCCGACCGGGTAGTTGCCGGTCAGGACGGCCGGGTCCGGGTCGAACCTGTTGTGCCGGGTGCCCTCGCGCCAACCGACGGTCGGGCAGTCGACCGTCACACACACGGCGCCGTAGCCGGCGTCCTCGATCCGCCGCAACATGGCGGCGAAGTTCGAGGGCCTGCCCATGGGGTGGATCTGGGCGATCCGCGCCGCGACCGGGGCGGCTGCCGCGACCGCCTCGACCGCGTGGGTGCCTGCCTCCGGCACGATGCTGGCCGCGCCCTCGGCCGCGTTCGCCCGGGCGACGGCACAGTGCCCCTCGGGGTGAAACAGCCCGTCCGCGCCGAACGGCGCGGTCAGGATCGGGAGCCCCAGCGAGACGCCGAGGAACGACGTGGTCAGGTCCGGCGCGCCGTTGCCGGTCATGATCCGCGGGCGGTAGGCCCACCGTTCGAATGCCTGCCGATTACGCCGCAGCGTCAGCTCCCGCCCGGCACCGCCGTCGAGGAAGTCGCGGACGTCCGGCGGCAGCCCGGCCCGGGCCGCCTCGACGATCTCCGACAGCGTCGCGAAGTCGGCGTCTCGTGGGAAGTAGCTGATCACGTTGTCGGGTGCCGCCATTGTCAGGCCCTTTCTCCTGGTGTTCGGTCCGCGATCACGCGGCGGTCGATCACCGTTGCCCGGGACGCGGTGATCAGACCGGCGAGCAGGGAAGCGGTGGTTCCACGCCCGGGTCCGGCTGAGAACGGGTCGTCGGGAGGTGCCGACCGGGGTTCCCTGAGCAGAACCCCGACCGCTCGTCCCGCCTGGGCGGTCTCGTGCAACAGAGCCAGGGTCGACTCGGTGATGCCGTCGCCGGCGCGGGCGGAAGGGCTCGCCATTGGCATTTCCTTGCGTTGGTTTGACTCAAGAATGGTCGACGAGTCGAGTGGCGCACAAGAGCGATCTCACCGGGAAGGCCGGGTTCTTCGGCGGTGATCCGCACCCGCAGGCGTGGAAACTCGACCAGGTGAACCACCGAGCCACGTCGCCGACGGCCGGGCCCCGCTGACGCGGTCGCCGCGCTTCCCCGATCGATACGCGCGGATCCGCCGGACAACTCTCGGTTTTCGGCATTCACGATCGGTCGACCGAAATGCCGATTGGCTACATGGTCCTCCGTTGTTCTCGACGTTTCAGTGTCGTGACGACCAGATAATCAGCCGTGGACGGTAGCTACAATGGATGGGGTCTCCATTAGTTGGTTGCTCCGATGGAGAAGCGCACGAGCAGTGAGGTGGTTGTGGGCGAGGGAGGCTGGCTGGAGCTGCTTCTGAGCGAGGCGCCGGAGGCTGAGTTCGCGGCCCACGAGCGCCGGCTGGCCCAGCAGGAAGGATCGACCGAACGCGCCGCAGGCGAGGCCGTGGCCGCGCTGCGTATCCGGGCCCTGCTCGAACAGCGCACCCAACGGGCCCGCGAGCTGGCCACGCTCAACGAGGTCGCCGCAGACCTCACCGCCACCGGCCCGCGCGACCAGCTGGGGCTGATCGACGACATCGTCGTGCACGCCCGGAGGGTGCTCGGGGTGGACATGGCCTACCTCGGCCTCGAGGAGGCGAGTCGCCGGCTGCGGATCCACGCGGTGAGCGGCGCGCTCACCCCCCACATGGTCGGGATGTCGATGGCGGCCGAAGCCGGGCTGGCCGGCGAGGTACTGAGCCACACGCGGCCGGCCTGGACCGACAACTACGAGACCGCGCCGTTCAACCATCACCCGGACAACGACGCCGCCGCCCGCGCCGAGCACGCCCGGTCCGTGCTCGGAGTGCCGTTGCTCGGCCGCGACCGGGTGCTCGGGGTGCTGTTCGTGCTGGAGCGGCGGCCGCGCCGATTCACCGGGGAGGACATCGCGCTGCTGGTCGCGCTGGCCGCGCACGCCGCCGTCGCACTGGACAACCAGCGATTGGTGCAGCGATACCAGGACGGGCTGGCCCAGCTCAACCGGGTCAACCGCGAACTGGAACGGCGCACTGGTGAGCTCGAGCAGGCGCTGCGCTGGGACAACATGCTCACCCAGGTGGTGTTACGAGGCGGTCAGGTCGCTGACCTGCTGGCCGAGGTCCGTACGCTGGCCGGCCGCCCGGTGTACCTGGTCACTGCCGACGGTCCACCGCCGGAAGGCATACCGGCGGACCGACTGGCCGCCGTACACGCCACGCTGGCCGCTCTCGCCACCGGTCCGACTGCCGCCGTCGACTCGGAGCCTGGTCTGTACCCGGTTGTCGCCGGTCGCCGCGTCCTCGGCGCACTGGTCGCGGTGCCCGCAACCAGCCTCCCCCACACCGAGCCCGCGCTCGGCCCCGCGCTCGAAGCCGAGAGCCTCGGCTGCGAGGTCGTCACCGGGTCCGACGCGTCCGGTGACGTCTCGGGAACGGGTTCGGCGACGGCGGCAGATGGATCGAGGTTCCTGGACGACCAGTTCATCGACCGGTTGCTCGCTCGCGCGGCTCCGGCGCTGGCACTCACGCTGACCAGAGCCGAAGCGGTCGACGAGGCGGCCCGCCGAGCTCGCGACTCGTTCCTGTCCGACCTGCTCAACAACCCCGGCGCCGACCCGGCCGTGCTCGACCGCCAGATGCGGTTCGCCGGCCTCGACCCGTCGACCCGTTACAACGTGCTGGTGGCCACCGCCGGGACCACCACGACGGGCCACGGGCTGGCCGCGTTGCGGGCAGCGGCGCCCAAGAACGCGGTGGTCGCCGACCTCGGGTCGCGCACGGTGATCGTGCTCCCTCAGGATGCGGTCGAGGCGGTGACGGATTCCTGGAGCACCCGCTTCAGGTCCGTGACCGCCGGACTGGCCGGCCCGGTCGCCGCTGGGGCACATGGCACACACGCCGATGGTGCGGACGGTCCGGGGCAGGCAGGCGCGCGGCTGGGGCGGACCTACCGCGAGGCCGGTCAGATCGTGGACGCGTTGCTCGCCCTCGGACGGGTCGGCGAACTCTGCACCGCCGAGGACCTCGGCATCTACCGCGTGCTGCTCAGCACAGCCGGCCGCGCCGGCCTGCGCACGGCCATCGAACGCAACCTCGGCCCGCTGCTGTCCGCTGAGCAACGACGGGGCGTCCCGCTGAGCGCGACCCTCTTGGCCTACCTCGAGCACAACCTGCGTCCCGGTGCAGCGGCCGAAGCGCTCGCCGTGCACGTCAACACCCTCTACCAGAGGCTGGAGACGGTGACCGCGGCCCTCGGCGACGACTGGCGCCAGCCCGCACGCCGACTCGACCTTCATCTCATGCTGCGCCTCCGCGCCGCCCTACGAGCGCTACCCGACTGACGCCGCCGTCCCCGCCAGCCCGGATCAGCGGCGCAGACCGGCCACCACCCGCAGATCGGACACCAGCGCGTCGAGCGCCTCGTCGCGGGTCTCCGGCGGTCCGCGCAGGATCGCCGAGGGGTGGACGGTGGGCACCAGACTGCGGCCCTCCCACTCAAGCACCTCTCCACGCACCCGGCTGATGCGGAAACCCGGCCCGAGCAGCGCCTTGCCCGCGACCGCGCCGAGGGTGGCCAGCACGGCGGGCCGCACGGCGCGCAGCTCGCCGTCCAGCCACGGGCGGCAGGCCCGGATGTGCGTCACGCCGGGCGTCTTGTGCAATCGGCGGTTGCCCCGCTGCTCGAACCGGAAGTGCTTGACCGCGCTGGTGAGGTACGCCTCGGCCCGGTCGATTCCGGCGCGCTCCAGAGCCGTGTCGAGCACGCGCCCGGCCGGCCCGACGAAGGGCCTGCCCGCGACGTCCTCCTTGTCGCCCGGCTGTTCCCCCACCAGCATCAGCCAGGCTGTGGGTGGGCCTTCGCCGAACACCGTCTGCGTGGCGGACTCGTAGAGCTCGCAGGCCGTGCAGTGCGTGGCCTCGCGACGCAGCGCGTCCAGGCTGAGCTCGCCGGTCTCCACACCGTCGTGCTACCCACACCCGCCGCCGGGGAACCGTGGCGCCATCTCAGTCGCCCCGGGCTGCGGCCAGCAGCTCTGCGGCTGCCTCGGCGTCGGAGGGCAGGGCCAGCACCACACCCGCCGCGAACGTCCGGGCCGCTCGCACGAGCTCAGCCGCCAGCTCCACGCCGGCCCGCGCCGCTCCGCCACCCGCTGCCCCGTCCCGGCCGCTGTCGGCGCGGTCGAGCGCGACGAGGGTGGCCGCGGGCACCGCCGTATCGGGCACCTCGTGCGCGAGGTACTCCGCCTCGGCGAAGCTGCGCAGCGGCCGCACCGACACGAGCAGCGGTGCCGGCTCGCCCAGCACGTCGCGCAACCGCTGCAACGAGTCGAAGTCGTAGACGGGCCGCGTGATGAGGAACTGCGCCCCCGCCTCCACCTTGCGCAACGCACGGGCGGCCTCGGCGTGCAGGTCGTGCGAACCCGGCGCCACCCGCACCCCGATCTCGAACGCGGTCTTGCCCGCCAGCCGCAGCCCGTTGCAGTCACGGCCGTCGTTGAGGCCCGCCAGCAGCTCGACCAGGCCGATCGAGTCGACGTCCCACACACCGTCGACGTGCGGGTAGTCGCCGAGCAGCGGGGGGCTGCCGGTCTCGCACACCACGCGGCGCACCCCGAGCGCGTGGGCCCCGAGCAGGTCGGCCTGGAGCGCCATGATCGTGCGGTCCCAGGTGGTGACGCTCGCGAGTGCCTCGACGTCGAGCTGGTTCTGCAGGTGAACGGCCAGGTTCACCGGGTTCAGCTGGGCCCGTGGGCCGTCGCCCGCGGGCACCCACACCCGGTTCACGCCCAGGGCCTGGACGGCCTCTGCCTGCGTGAGCGCCTCGGCGACGTGCCCGGCCTGCGGGGCCTGGATCTCGGCCAGCACGTCGAAGCGCGGTCCGGGCCGCTCGGCTGCGGCCCCGGCGGCGGTGGGCTCGGCGACGGCGGCGGCACGGCGCGAGGCCACGCCCGGGACGGTGCGCGCGATCGCCCGGACGACCGCATCGAGGTGCGCCGGGGTGGTGCCGCAGCACCCGCCCACCACCGAGACACCCGCCGCCACGAGCAGCTGCGCGTACCGGGCGAAGTAGTGCGCGTCGACGTCGTAGGAGAAGCGGGGACCGCTGGTGCGGCGCGGGAGGCCTGCGTTGGGCAGCGCCGACATCGGGAGGTCGGTGTGGGAGCGCAGTTCCTGCACCACCGCCAGCACGCCCTGCGGCCCGAGTGTGCAGTTGGTGCCCAGCGCCGCAACGGGCAGGTCGGCCAGCGCGGCGCACACGTCGTGTGGGGTGTCCCCGCCGAGGGTGCGCCCGTCGGCGGCGAACGTGGCCTGGGCCAGCACCGGAACTCCGGTCGCCACGGCGACGCCTGCCGCCTCCACCAGCTCGTCGAGGTAGCCGAAGGTCTCGAGCACGATCACATCGACGCCGGCGGCGACGAGCGCGGCCACCTGCTCGCGCACCGCCGCCTCACGGTCGGCGGGGGCCACCCGGCGCCGCTGCTGCAGTGTGACGGCCGGGGCCACCGATCCGGCCACGAACACGGGCCGGCCCGCTGCCGACGCGGCCGCCCTGGCGACCCGCACGCCGGCCATGTTGATCTCGGCCGTGCGATCACCGAGGCCGTGCACCTCCAGCCGCAGCCTGCTCGCACCGAACGTGTTGGTCTGGATCAGCTCGACCCCGGTGGCGAGGTAGCTGTCGTGGATCCGCTGCACCTGGTCCGGGTCGGACAGGTTCAGTTCCGGTAGCGCCCGCTCCAGCGGGTTGCCCGCGGCGTGCAACACCGTGCCCATCGCACCGTCGGCGACGAGCACCCCCTGTGCCACCCGCTCCCGGAACCCCTCGGGCGACCCGTTCGACCCTGTCATGGCACGTCCCCCAGCACCTGCATGATCTCGCACGCCAGCTGCGCCATCAGCCGGTCACGGTAGTGGTCCAGCCGCAGGCCCGCGATCTCCTCGACCCGCCGGATCCGGTAAGTCACGGTGTTGGGGTGCACGTGCAGCTCCCGGGCGGTGCGCTGCGGGCTGCCGTTGCAGCGGAACCACTCGCAGAGCGTGCCCACCAGGTCGGCGCGGTGCTCGCGGTCACGCACGAGCTCGCCGAGGACGTCCGCGGCGAAGGCGCGCAGCTCGCCGAGGTCGGGCACCTGCAGCAGCAGCCGGTGTACGCCCAGGTCGTCGAAGGCGAGCACGGCGGGTGCCCGGCCCATCCGACGCGCCGCGTCAACCGCGCTGCGTGCCTCGGAGTAGCTCCGCGAGATCTCCGCGGCCGTGCGGCAGCACCCGCCGACGCCCGCGACGATCGCCGCCTCGGGATGGCGGTCCAGCACCGCCGCCCGGCATTTCTCGGCCAGCGCGCGGACCCCGTCGAGGCCGCCACCGCGCTCGGGCGGCGCCGGCACCACGGCCACGACCTCCGTGTCCCGCAAGGCGACGATGGCGCCCGGCATCCGGCGCGCGATCACGTGCTGGGCAGGCGTGAGCACGCGGGCGGTGTCGGCAGGCGCGCGCCCGGCGGCCGCGGCGCCGTCGAGCAGCCCCACGGCGAGGACGTGGTGGTCGGTGCCCCGGACGAAGCCGAGGTGCCCGGCCCAGCGCTGCGCCTCCTCGTCGTCGCGGTCCTTGGCGAGGAGCAGGCCCTCGATCAGGTCGGTGCGGGCCCGGCCCGCGGCCGCGGCGACCACCCGCTCGCGGCCCAGGATGATCCCGCAGATGGTGGCCGCGTGCTCGGTCAGCAGGAGGTTCAGGTCGTCGTCGAGCTCTTGTTCCGGAGCGCGGGGCTGCACCGGGGGCAGCGTCACGAGGTACGCCGCGACCTCGTCGCCGACGAGGATCGGCGCCACCACGACGGGCCCCACGACCGGGCCGGCCTCGACGCCGAGTCCCGGTAGCGACACCGGTCTGCGGTTCTGCGCGGCCGCCGCGAGGACGGGCCCGAGCGAGGCGGACGCCGAGGTCTCCGCCAGCCGCTCCCCCGTGTCGGCAGGGGCGGCGGCGAGCACCTCGACCGCGGGTCCCAGCACGGCCACGGCCGATCCCGTGCGGTGCGCGACGAGCCGCACGACACCGTCGACGTCGGAGTCCTGCGAGGCGAGGCCCGACAGGTGGCTGTAGACGGCCACCAGCTCGCGCAGGAGCACGTTCTCCCGCCGGTCGCCCGCCGCCGTCGCGGCCGGAGCGACCCGTGACGGATGCGCCGACGCAGGCATGGGGGGAAGCGTAATCACCTCTGTCCGATTGACCCAAGGATCAGCGGTCAGTCTTTGTGTTCCGGCACATGTGATCGGCGCCATGGCCTGGATAACGTCACCAACACCCACCGGGACGACGAAGCGAAGGAGCGGGCGTGGACACGACTTCGAGGCCGCGACAAGATCTGCGCACCGCTGCCGAGACCTCCCCGGTCGGCCCGCTCCTGCGCGAGCTGGAGCGCATCTCCGGGCACGCCGACACCGAGCGTGCCGCCGCTGACCAGGCTGTCATCGCCGCATTGCGCGCGGAGGTCACCGCTCTGCGGGCGGCCGTGGCACACCTGCGCGCAGGCACCGCGGCACTGCCGAGGCACCTCCAGCCCGTCGTCGCCCGCGCCATGATCGCCGTGGAGACCGCGGGCTCCGACCCTTCCACGCCCACAGGCTGAGTGCCCGCGCGGGCTGTAATCGGCCACAAACGCGCTGACCGCTCGCGATTCGACGGCACTTGCGAGGGAGAGGCACCCCGATGACGGAACGGCCCCACCCCACTCCGCCGGCAGCATCTGCGCGCGGCACCTATCGCCTCGCTCCGTTCCTTCGGCCGAACTCCGCGTACCGGCGGCTGGCCGCCTGGCTGGAGCGCTCCCCGCGGGCGTTGCGCATGTTCACCGCGGCAGAGCGGCGCACCAAGGAAGCCGTGTTCGGCTGCCGGATGTGTGGTCAGTGCGCACTCCCCGCCACCGGCTACGCCTGCCCGATGACCTGCCCGAAGCAGCTGCGCAACGGACCCTGCGGAGGGGTGTCGCCCAGCGGTGCGTGCGAGGTGTACCCGGCCGAACGCTGCGTCTGGGTCATCGCCCATGAACGGGCCGCGAGCGCGGGCCGCGCGGACGACCTCGCCCTGCTGCAGCGGCCGGTGGACCGCCGATCCAGCGGGTCGAGCTCCTGGGTCAACTACTGGCTCGGCCGCGACGAGGATCTCTGGACCGGCGACGACGGGCTCGCCGACCGTCCCGCGATCCACCGCTCCCCCGTGGATCTGGGGTTGCCGGCGGTGCGCACGCGCGAGCTTGCGAGCGAATCATCGGACACAGCAGCCCCGCGAACGCGGCCGACGAGCGTCAGCGAGGAGGACTCGTGAGCGCGCCCCCGCAGCTGCGCACGGCAGGCGGCCTGCGCGGAGCGCTCGCGTCGGGCCGGTTCGCGGTGACGGCCGAGATCGGGCCGCCCCGCGGCGTCGACCCGCACTCGGTCGGGCAGTCGGCGGCGCTTCTGCGCGGCTGGGTCGATGCCGCCAACGTCACCGACAACCAGGGGGCCCACGTCCGGCTCTCCAGCCTCGCCGGGAGCCTGCTGACGGCCGAGGCGGGTGTGGAGCCGGTGATGCAGCTGACCTGCCGCGACCGCAACCGGATCGCGCTGCAGTCCGACCTGATCGCCGCCGCGACCCTCGGCATCCCCAACGTGCTGCTGCTCACAGGGGATCACCCCCGGTTCGGTGACCATCCGGACGCGAAGCCGGTGTTCGACCTCGACAGCGTCCAGCTCGTGTGGACCGCCCGCACCATGCGCGACGACGGGCTCCTGCTCTCCGGACGGCCACTGGACCCGCGGCCGGGGTTCCTGATCGGTGCCGTGGAGAACCCGTTCGCCCCGCCGACCGACTTCCGCGCGGCGCGGCTGGGCAAGAAGGTGGCCGCGGGCGCGGAGTTCTGCCAGACCCAGTTCGTGTTCGACGTCGCAGGCTTCGCCCGCTTCATGACCGAGGTCACAGACCGTGGCCTCGATACCCGCTGCGCCGTGCTCGCCGGGGTGGGCCCGATCCGGTCGCTGCGCGCGTACGAGTTCATCCGCACCAAGGTGCCCGGCATCCACGTCCCCGACGAGGTCGGCCGCAGGCTCCGCGGTGTGCCCGCCGACCGCGTCGCCGCGGAGGGCGTGGCGATCTGCGTGGAGACCATCCAGGCGTTGCGCGAGATCCCCGGTGTCGCCGGGGTGCACATCATGGCGTTCGGCTACGAGCGTGGGATCCCCGAGATCCTCGAGCGGGCCGGGCTGGAGAGGAGTGCACGTGCTGGTTGAGATCCGGCCGGCGGCCCGGCTGCGGGGCAAGAACGCCGTGGACATCACCGCGGCGCTGGCCCCGGTGTTCGGCGCCCTCGGCACCGAGAACGCCGACGACGGGCCGGTCACCGACCTGTCCCGGCTGCGGGTGGTGGCCGACTGGGTCCAGTACCGCAACAACTTCCGCACCCCCGTCGAGCTGCGCCCGGTCGTCGGGGGTGGACCGCCCGAGCTGGCCCTGGACCTGCGCGGACTCTCCGGTGCGGACCCCGACGCCGTCAGCTCCGGGGTGGGCGCCGCCCTGCACGCCCACCGCGGCGGAGGCGCGAGCGCCCGCCACCTGATCCTGGAGGAGTGGGCGCCGAGCCGTTCCAGCCAGATCTGGGCGTTCAACTCGCTGTACTGGCAGCACCTGCAGCTGTGGGAGGAGGCGACGGGGCAGGGCTACGAGTCGGCGCTGCCGGGCGGGCAGAGCGACGCGCGCCACCTGGAGCCGGTGCGCGAGACCATCGGCAGGCTGTTCGCGATCTGGGACTCGCTCGCCGAGCGCCGGGCGCTGCCCGAGGAGCTCTACGTCGTGGAGCTCGGCGTGGGCAACGGCAACCAGGCCAGCACCTGGCTCGACACGTTCGTCGAGATGGACCGGGCACACGGGCGCGAGTACTACCGGCGCCTGCACTACCTCATGTGCGACTACTCCCCGCACGTTCTGGAGATGGCCCGGGCCACCGTCCGCGGCCACGCCGAGCACGTCAGCTCGTTCGTGCTCGACGCCATGCGCCCGCTGACCTCGCTCGCCTTTCTGAAGTTCAAGGTCTTCTTCGTCTACATCTCGAACGTCTACGACAACCTGCCCACCGACGAGATCGCCACGATCGGGCAGCGCGAGCACCTGGTGGAAGCACGGGCCTACCTCCCCGAACCGGAGGCCGATGCGATCGCCGCGGGCCTCGGGATCGAGCAGCAGGCGCTCGCCGCGCTCGTGCAGAAGCTGCTGCGCCTGGGGCCCACCCTCCTTGCCGAGGCGATGCCGCAGCACTTCCCCGACGTTCCCGCAGCGGTGCAGTTCTGGCGGGCCTGCTGGCAGGCGCTGAAGCTGCAGGAACGCTACGTTCCACTGCACGGCCTCGACACCTACGAGATCGCCCCCGGCATCAACGGCGAGCTGCTGCGGCCGCTGCTCTCCACCGGAGGGGACGTGCGGATGCACGTGTCGAACGGGGCGGCCACGAGCTTCGCCGAGACACTCCCGCTGCTGCACCCCTACGGCACGCTGCAGTGCCACGACATCGTCGTCACCGACCCCCACCAGTTCCGCAACAGCTTCCGCGGTCCGGGCAAGTACGACGGGTCGGTCGTGAACTGGGTGAACGGGCCGCTGCTCGCCCACATCGGTGCCCGCAAGGGCTTCGACGTCTCGTTCGCGCCGTTCCGGCGCAGCGGCAGCAACATCACCACGATGACGGCGGACGTGAGGGATTGATGACCGTGACGACGGCCCAGGAGACGATCCCGGACACGACCCCGGCGGGCCCGCAGGCCACGCCGGAACCTCCGCCCCGGCCCACCCGCACGCTGCTCCCCACCACTGTGATCGGATCATGGTCGGTGCCGGACTGGCTGGAGCGGGCCAAGACCGGCATCCACCACGGCAGCGTGAGCCGAAGCCAGCTCGCGGACATGCACGACATGGCGGTGAAGGCCGCGCTGAAGGACCAGGAGGTGGCAGGCATCGACATCGTGTCCGACGGTGAGCTGCGCCGTGACAACGACATCGACTACCTGCTGGCCCGCGTGCCCGGCGTCGAGGTGCGCGACGCCGTGAAGGCCTTCTACTTCGACTATCTGGACCTGCACCTGCCCAGGCCGATCCCCGACCCCGGGCCGGGGCCGCTTGGGCTGGTCCCGGACCTGGAGTTCACCCTCGCCCACACCAACCGGCCGGTGCGGTTCTCGGTCACGGGCCCGTTCTCGCTGTCGCGGCGGCTGCGGTGCGGAGGCGCCGCCGCCTACTCGGAGCGGGCCGACCTCGTGCGCGGGCTCGCCCGCGTGCTCAACGCCGAGGCCCGCGCGCTCGCCGCGGCGGGCGCGCAGCTGCTGCAGATCGACGAACCGCTGCTCGCGGGGCACCCTGAGGACGTGGGGCTCGCTGTGGAGGCGGTCAACATCGTCACCGAGGACGTCCCGGTCACCTGGGCGCTGCACGTCTGTTACGGCAACCGCTATGCCCGTCCCCTGTGGGAGGGGCACTACGACTTCCTGTTCCCCGCCGTCCTGGACGCCGCGGTCGACCAGCTCCTGCTGGAGTTCGCGCGCAAGGGCGACGAGGACCTGCAGCTGATCGAGCGTCACGGGTGGGACCGCGTGCTCGGCGTGGGCGTCCTCGACGTGAAGACGCCCGACGTCGAAGCGGTCGACGTCATCGAGAAGCGCATCGAGCGGGCTCTGCAGGTCCTGCCCGCCGACCGGATTCTCGTCACCCCCGACTGCGGGCTCCGGCATGTGCCGGCCGACGCCGCCCGCGCGAAGCTGCGCGCAATGACCAGCGCGGCCGCCGCTGTCCGCGACCGTATCCAGAAGGAGAACACGTGATCCCCCTGGCCGAGAACGAACACCTCTTCACCTCGGAGTCGGTCACCGAGGGCCACCCCGACAAGATCGCCGACCAGATCTCGGACGCGATCCTCGACGCGGCACTCGCTGAGGACCCGACCTCGCGCGTGGCGTGCGAGACGCTCGTCACCACCGGGCTCGTCGTCGTGGCGGGCGAGATCACCACCAGGGCCACGATCGACTTCGCCGGGGTCGTGCGGCGCACCATCTGCGACATCGGCTACGACGACGGCGCCTACGGCTTCGACGGCAGGCACTGCGCCGTGATGATCACGCTCGACAAGCAGTCACCCGACATCGCCCAGGGTGTCGACGTCGCTCATGAGCACCGCGGCAAGCTCTCCGAGGACGAGCTCGACAGCGCGGGCGCGGGCGACCAGGGCATGATGTTCGGCTTCGCCACGCGCGAGACCCCCGAGCTCATGCCCCTGCCGATCGCGCTCGCCCACCGGCTCTCGCGGAGACTCGCGGCCGTGCGCAAGGACGGCACGCTGCCCTACCTGCGTCCCGACGGGAAGACGCAGGTCACCGTGCGCTACCGCGACGGCGTTCCGGTCGCCGTCGAGAAGGTCCTGATCTCCACGCAGCACGCCGAGGAGGTCTCCACGGAGCAGATCCGCAACGACCTGTGGGAGCACGTCGTCACCCGCGAGATCCCGGCCGAGCTCTACTCCGCCGAGGCCCTCAAGGAGAACTACTTCGTCAACCCGACGGGCCGGTTCGTGATCGGCGGCCCGGTCGGCGACGCGGGCCTCACCGGCCGCAAGATCATCGTCGACACCTACGGCGGGTTCGCCCGCCACGGCGGCGGCGCGTTCTCCGGCAAGGACTCGTCCAAGGTCGACCGGTCCGCCGCCTACGCTGCCCGCTACGTGGCGAAGAACCTCGTGGCCGCCGGGCTCGCCGACAAGGTGGAGGTGCAGGTGGCGTACGCGATCGGGGTGGCCAGGCCGCTGTCGGTGCTGGTGGAGACCTTCGGCACCGAGCACGTGCCCCTCGCGAACATCCGCAAGCTCGTCGACGAGCACTTCGACCTGCGCCCGGCCGCGTTCCGCCGGGACCTGCAGCTGAACCGCCCGATCTTCGGCAAGACCGCCGCCTACGGCCACTTCGGCCGTGACGACCCCGACTTCACGTGGGAGCGCACCGACAAGGCCGACGAGCTGCGCGCAGCGGCGGGGCTGGGCTGATGGCCGGATTTCCGACCGACCTGGAGATCGCGAAGGCGGCGAAGCTACAACCCCTCGGGGACATCGCCGCCGAGATGGGCATCGGGCCGCACCTCGTCACGCCCTACGGGCGGCAGGTCGCGAAGATCGAGCTCGCAGCGATCGACGAGCTCGCCGACCGGCCGCGCGCCAAGTACATCGTGGTCTCCGCAGTCACCCCGACGCCGCTCGGTGAGGGCAAGACCACCACCACCGTGGGGCTCGGCCAGGCGATGCGCCACATCGGCAAGCGCGCCACCATCGCGATCCGCCAGCCGTCCATGGGGCCGACGTTCGGCATCAAGGGTGGCGCCGCCGGTGGTGGCTACTCGCAGGTGGTGCCGATGGAGCAGCTCAACCTGCACCTCACCGGCGACTTCCACGCCGTCACCGCCGCCCACAACATGCTCTCGGCGGTGCTCGACAACCACCTGTTCCAGGGCAACGAGAGCGAGATCGACCAGCACAACATCACCTGGCGCCGGGTGCTCGACGTCAACGACCGGGCGCTGCGCAACGTCATCGTCGGGCTGGGCTCGCGGCTCGACGGCGTGCCGCGCCAGACCGGGTTCGACATCACGGCGGCGTCCGAGGTAATGGCGATCTTCGCGCTCGCCCGGTCGGTCCCGGAGATGCGTGAACGGCTCGGACGCATCGTCGTGGCCTACACCCGCGACGGGAAGCCGGTCACAGCCGAGGACATCGGCGGCGCCGGCGCGATGGCCGTGATCATGCGGGACGCGATGGCGCCCAACCTGCTGCAGACGCTGGAGAACACTCCGGTGCTGGTGCACGCGGGCCCGTTCGGCAACATCGCGCACGGCAACTCCTCGGTGGTGGCCGACCTGATCGGCATCCACTCCGGCGACTACCTCATCACCGAGGCCGGGTTCGGTGCCGACATGGGCGCCGAGCGCTTCTTCAACATCAAGTGCCGTGCCTCGGGTCTCACCCCCGACGCCGCGGTCGTCGTCACCACGGTCCGGGCGCTCAAGGCGCACTCCGGCAAGCACCGCATCGTGGCCGGCCGGCCACTGCCGGAGGCGCTGCTCGCCGAGAACCCCGACGAGGTGCACATCGGCGGGGCCAACCTGCGCAAGCAGATCGAGAACATCCGCCTGCACGGCATCCCCGCGGTGGTCGCGATCAACGCCTTCCCTGACGACCACCCGAGCGAGCACGCCGCGATCGCCGATATCGCGGAGTCGATGGGCGCCCGCTCGGCGGTGTGCACGCACTTCGCCGACGGCGGACGCGGCGCCACCGATCTCGCGCGCGCGGTGGCGGAGGCAGCCGACGAACCGTCGGACTTCCATTTCCTCTACCCCGAGAGCGCCCCGCTGCGGGAGAAGATCGAGATCGTCGCGCGGGAGGTCTACGGCGCCGACGGCGTGGACTACGACCCACCCGCCGCGCGTCAGCTCGACTCCTACGAGCGCAACGGGTTCGGGCACCTGCCCGTGTGCATCGCGAAGACGCACCTGTCGATCTCGTCGGACCCCTCGCTCAAGGGCGCGCCGACGGGGTGGCGACTACCGGTTCGGGAGGTGCGGGCGTCGGTGGGTGCGGGCTTCATCTACCCGATCTGCGGCGACATGCGCACCATGCCGGGGCTCGGGGCGCATCCCGCGGCGCACAAGATCGACCTGGACGCCGACGGAAACATCATGAACTTGTCCTGACGGCCGGTCGGACGTGCACCGGTTCCCCGGAGCCGGTGCACGTCCGTTGCCCGCGAGTCGGTCATGACCAGCCGGGGTACCCGAGCGCATGACCGAGCACGAACACGAGCCCGTCGAGAGCGCACGACCCCGGCTCGACCCGAGCGACTGTCCCAGTAGCGTCCGGCCGGACGCCCTCGAGCCCGAGGACGACGAGGACGAGGACGAGGACGGGGCCCGTCAAGACACCGACGGGCGAGACGAGCACGGTCCTCCGTCGGAGGCGCCCGACCCCGCGTGACGCTCCGCGACCTGGAATGCCCACCGCGTAGCAAAAAGGCGATACGGGTACGAAACGGACATGCCACCGACAGTCGTCGTCTTCGCTCCCTCTCCCCTGCTGACCGTCACCATCGAAGACCGGGCCGGTGTGCCCGACATCCACGTCCACGCCGGCGGGCAGGCGGTGTGGCAGGCCCGCATGATCTCCAGTCTCGGTGTCCCGGTGGTGCTGTGCGCCACCCTGGGCGGCGAGGCGGGTGACGTGCTCGGGCACCTGCTCCCCAGCGAGGGCGTGGAGCTGCGGGCCGTGCCCGTCGACTCGCGCAACGGCGGCTATGTGCACGACCGCCGGGACGGCGACCGCGACCCGATCGCTGAGGCGCCCGGCTCGCCGCTGGACCGCCACGAGCAAGACGCTCTCTACGAACTGATGCTGCACGAAGGCATCACGCACGGCACCGCCCTGCTCGGCGGCCCGAACTCCGACGACGTGATCCCGGCGGCGCTCTACGCCCGCCTCGCCGCCGACCTCTCCCGCAACGGCTGCCGCGTGGCGGCCGACCTCTCGGGCAAACGTCTCGACGCAGTGCTCGAGGGCGGCCCGTTCGTCATCAAGGTGAGCCACGAAGAGCTGCTCGCGGACGGCCGCGCCGAGAACGACGACCCGGCGACGCTGGTCGCAGCGATGCGGCAGCTGCGAGCGGAGGGTGCCGGCACGGTGATCGTCTCGCGTGCCGCCGAGCCCACACTCGCCCTCCTGCCGGAGGGACTCCAGGACGGGAGTGACGTCCTGGAGATCCGCGTGCCGGAGCTGACCCCCGCCGAGACCCGCGGGGCGGGCGACTCGATGACGGCGGGCGTCGTGGCGTCACTCGTGCAGGGGGCGCCGGTGCGGGAGGCGTTGCGCACAGGCGCCGCGTGCGGGGCCCTGAACGTCGTCCGGCGCGGGCTCGGGACGGGCGGTGCGGAAGCCATCCGTGCGCTCGCCGAGCGGGTCGAGCTCAGCGACTGGAAGAAGTGACGCCGCGCCCGCATCCAGACTTCCTGGTGACCGGCATCCGTCAGAACCTCAGCCGTTTCAAGCAATTAGTTTTCCTCATAAGTAGGAAGCCGGAATATCGCGTCGGCGTCGAATTCCCGTGAGCGGTATCACTGTGATCCTGCGACGATGGCGCCCCGCGATCCATGTGGCGTACGTTGGCCTGGTCGCTCGCTTTCAGCTGCAGCCGGCATCGTCACCGTCGACGATATGCGGACACATAGCAGCAGCCACGATCATCACCGATCGCGATCTTGGCACAGTTCTCGCATCCTCGTTCCGAGGATCATGGATTCGGGGGGCCTTCATGTGTGGAATAACCGGCTGGGTGGCGTTCGACGCCGACCTGCACGCCGAATCCGAAGCCATCAGCGCGATGACCGACACGATGGCCTGCCGAGGCCCCGACGACGAGGGCACCTGGGTGCGCGGGCATGCGGCACCGGCGCCTGAGCATCATCGACCTGGCGGGCGGGCGGCAACCGATGGTCGAAGAAACCGCCGACGGCCCGGTGGCGCTCGTCTACTCCGGCGAGACCTACAATTTCACCGAGCTGCGCAACGAGCTCGTCTCCCGGGGCCACTATTTCGAGACGCATTCAGACACCGAGGTTGTGTTGCGCGCCTACCTGGAATGGGGTAGCGCCTCGGCGGAGCGCCTGAACGGGATGTACGCGTTCGCCGTGTGGGACGCCCGGATCCAGCGGCTCGTCATGATCCGCGACCGGATGGGCGTCAAGCCCCTGTACTACTACGAAACCGAGGACGGCGTGCTGTTCGGCTCGGAGCCGAAGGCGACCCTGGCCCACCCGCTCGCCGAGCATGTCGTCAGCCTGGACGGGTTGCGCGACATGTTCAGTCAATCCAAGTCGCCGACGATGGTCGTGTGGGAGGGCATGCGTGAGGTGGAGCCCGGCTGTGTGGTCACCACCCCCCGGGGCGGCCTCCAGGCCACACGCTATTGGAGCTTGCCCACCCGCGAGCACACCGATTCCCGAGATGCCACCGTCGCCCACGTCCGGGAACTGCTCGAGGACATCGTGGCGCGTCAGCTGGTGTCGGACGTGCCATGCTGCACCCTGCTGTCCGGCGGCCTCGACTCGTCCGTCATCACCGAGATCGCCGCCGGGCGGCAGGCGCGCGCAGGTGAGACCATCCGCACCTTCTCCGTCGAGTACGCCGGCCAGACCGAGCGCTTCGTCGCCGACACCGCCCGCGACGCCCCGGACACCCCGTTCGCGCACGAGGTAGCTGCGCATGCCGGCACCGAGCATCAGGACATCCGGCTGGACCCCGAAGCCCTGACCGACATCGATGTCCGGACCGCCGTCGTGCGCTCCCGGGACATCCCGCAGGGCCTCGGAGATATGGACACGTCGATGTACCTGCTGTTCCGAGACTTGCGGGCACACTCCACCGTTGCGTTGTCCGGCGAGTCGGCCGACGAGATCTTCGGCGGCTACCGCGAGTTCTTCAGCCCCGAGGCGCTGCAGGCCCGCAGCTTTCCCTGGTTGACGGAGGTGACGCCCATGAGGGGCCGTCGAAACTCTCGATCCCGGATTGCAGGCCACACTGGCGTTGCCCGAGTACGCCAGGGATACCTATGACAGTGCGGTCGCGGCGGTTCCATGCCTGGACGACGACGATGATCACGAGTATCGGATGCGCCAGCTCAGCCATCTCTACCTGACCCGTTTCCTTCGCTTGCTGCTGGACCGTAAGGATCGGCTGTCCATGGCCGTCGGGTTGGAGGTCCGGGTACCGTTCTGTGATCACCGGCTGGTCGAATACGTCTACAACGCACCGTGGCCTTTGAAGGTATATGACGGGAGGGAGAAGTCGCTGCTGCGCGGGGCCGTCGGTGACCTTTTGCCCCGCTCCGTGCTGGAACGGAGAAAAGCGCCGTACCCTTCCACTCAGGATCCCGCCTACGTGACCAAGTTGCGGGGCATCTGCCGAGACTATGTCATCGGCTCAGCCCATCCGGTTGTCGAACTGGTCGATCGCAACTGGTTGGCCGGTGCCGTCGTCGAGGATGGGCCGGCGCGGCCGAGCACCCGCCGCAGCCTCGACGGTCCATCGACCTGGCCATCTGGCTCGATATCTACAACCCGACCCTGAAAATCTGATCCCGCGAAAGTCGATCGGGGTCACCGCCGTCGCCGGAGAATACGGAGGAGGCGATCAGCGTGGCCACCGTGCCGGTCGACGTGGTCGGCGGCACCGGTACGCCCGGCACAGGCGCCGCCGCTGGCTCATCGGCCCGCGCCTGCGGTCTTCGTCCCGTCCATCTCGGCACCGTCCATCTCGGCACCGTCCACGTCCGGCTCGGGATCCGCTGCGGCACGGACGCGGCCGTTGCGCACCTCGATGACCTCCTCGTAGACGACCGCGGTGGCCGCCGCCACCCGTTCCCAGTCGTAGCGGGCGAGCACGCGGTCGTGCCCGGCGATGCCGAAGGCCGCGCCACGCGTCGGGGAGGCGAGCAGGTCACGCACCGCGGCAGCCACGGCGTCCGGACGGCGAGGCGGGACGAGCAGGCCGGTGACCTGGTCCACCACCGTGTCCTGGATCCCTCCGACGGCGCTGGCCACCACCGGACGCGCGCACGCCATCGCCTCGAGCGGCACGATCCCGAACGGCTCGTACCACGGCACGCACACCACCGCGTCCGCCGAGCGCAGCAGGGCAGGGACCTCGTCCCTGCCGACCGGCCCGATCAGCCGTACCCGATCGGCCACCCCGACGGCCTCTGCATGCGAGCGCAACCGTTCGGCGTACGGATCGTCGGAATGCGCCCCGCCGGCCACCACCAGCTCGGCGTGCGGAATGCGGCGCAACGCCTCGATCACCTCGTCGACACCCTTGTGCCGCACCATTCGGCCGAGTGAGAGAAGCCGCGGTCGCTCGGAGCGTTGCGCCACCGGCCCTTCGGGAGCGAACAGCTCGGTGTCGACCCCGCACGGCACCACGCTGATCCGCCGGCGCGGCGCACCGAGCCGCGCCAGCTCGAAGACCTCGTCGGTGCAGGTGGCGAGCACGCGATCCACCGCGCGAGCCACGGCGAGCTCCGCACGGATGCGCCCTTCCGGGCTCGTGTCCTCGCTGCCCTGGTGGCGGCGCGTCACGCTCCCGAGCGCGTGGAAGGTCTCCACGACGGGTATCCGCCCACCCGCGGCGGCGAGCGCCACCATGCCGGACATCCAGTAGTGCGCGTGGACGACATCGGGCCGATCGGTCGCCCAGGCCGCCTTCACCGTGTCCGTGAAGGCCGGGAGGTGCGGCACCAGCTCGTCCTTCGGTAGCGATTCGGCCGGGCCCGCCGATGCATGGCGGACCACCACGCCCGGTCGCAACGGCACCGTGTCGGGAAGCGAGGGATCGTCGCGGCGCGTCCACACCGTCACCTCGTGGCCCATCGCGGCAAGAGCGGAGCTCAGCTCCAGCACGTGCACGTTCTGGCCGCCGGCGTCGGTCCCGCTCAGTGCGGCGAGGGGGCTGGCGTGGTCGGACACCATCGCGATACGCATCAGCAGCAGCTCCTTCCGACGACGGGCGTCGTCCACGAGCCGTTCACGTGCCACAGCAGAATGTTCACGCCAAGGGATTAACTCTTGCCACTGCGAAGAAAACCTCACAGGCGCAACTGCTACTCGTCGGAGCCAATTACTACGCTCCGTCGCGCTCCGGAAACCGAACGACCCCGCGGGCGCGGCTCTCGGCTCAGGCGATCTCGGCGATCGCCTCGTCGAGGGTGTCGCAGTGCCGGAACACCTCGAGCAGGTTGGTGATCTGAAGGACGCGACGTACGGCCCGTCCAGCGGCTGCCGTGCGGAACGAGACTCCACCTGCGTCTGCGCGACTGCGGGCGTCCATCAGCACGACGAGCCCCGTCGAACCGCAGAACAACAGGCCGGACATGTCCACGACCAGCCCTTTCGGGCCCGCGTCCACGGCCCGGAACGCCACCTCACGCAGCAGCCCGGCGGTCGAGAGATCCACCTCGCCCGCCGGTGCGACGACGAGCACTCCGCTTCGCGGCTCGGACACCGGCACCGTCAGCAGATCGGGACGCAGCGACACAGGAGTGCGCGGCTGCGGGACCTCGGAGCCGGCCGAGGCGAGCTCGAAGCGCCGTGTCATCCGATACTCACCTCCGGTGGTGAGGTAAATGAGGGGCACCACCAACCCCGAGCAGCCTCAACGATGCTCCCCGCCGACCTGGGGCGCAACCACGCCACTCGGTCGGCGGGTGGGTGATCTGGCCCTCAGTCCTGGAAGCGGGCCCGCACCGCGCCGTCCGGCCCGTCGTCGACCAGCGCGCCCACGGCCAGCCCGTAGCGCAGCGCCGCGGCGAACCGGTCGGGCGCCCAGGCGTCCGCGCCGACGCGTTCGCCCAGCTCCGACGACGGCAACGGGCCGTTGCGCAGCGCCTCGAGGATGGCGCCCAGCTCCCGGTCTCGTTCGGGGTCCTCGATCGGAGGCGCCTGGTTGTCGCTGCGGGCGGCAACGGCCGGACGGCCTGGTGGCCGCCCGTCGGTCTCCGCGTGCCCGGCCCGGCTGCCCGCCGTCCGTGCCGACAGCGGCGCCGCGACGTCCTCCAGCGACCGGCCGGCAGCCTCGATCCCCAGCAGGAGCTCGGCGAGCCCGGCGACGATCATGACCCCGGCGCCGATGTAGTAACCGAATGCGACGTTCTCCTCGCGGCCGCTCGCCGCGAGCGAGCTGAAGAGCACCGGCCCGATGATCCCGCCGAGTCCCGTTCCCACGGCGTAGAAGAGCGCGATGCACATGGCTCGGATCTCCATCGGGAAGATCTCCGACACCGTGAGATAGGCCGCGCTGGCGCCGCAGGACGCGAGGAAGAAGACGGCGGTCCAGGCCGCCACGAGGGTCCAGGCCGACAGTGCGCCCGCCGAGAACAACCACGCCGTGCCGACGAGCAGCAGACCCGAACCCACATAGCTCACCGTGATCATCACCCGGCGCCCGATCGTGTCGAACAGCCTGCCGAGGACCAGCGGCCCGATCAGGCTGCCCAGCGCCAGCGGGATGAGGTAGAGGCCGGTGGAGGCGCTCGGCACCCCGAAGAACGTGGCGAGGACGAGCCCGAAGGTGAAGTACACGGCGTTGTAGAGGAACGCCTGGCCCACGAAGAGCGCGAGCCCGAGCAGCGCGCGCCGGGGATAGGTGCCCAGCACCGTCCTGGCGATCTCGCCGAAGCCGGTGCTGCTTCGCCGGGTCACCTCCAGGAAGTCCTCCACCGGGGGCAACGGCGCACCGGTCTCCCGCTCGACCCCGCGCTCGATGTCTCCGACCAGGGCCTCGGCGTCGTCGTTGCGGCCGTGCGTGTAGAGCCAGCGCGGGCTCTCCGGGACGTGCCGGCGGACGACGAGGATCACCGCACCCAGCACGGCGCCGAGGGCGAACGCCACCCGCCAGCCGATCTCGGCCGGGATGAGCACGGGATCGAGCAGCACCAGGGTGAGCGCGGCCCCGACCGCGGCGCCCGCCCAGTACGAACCGTTCACGGCCAGCGACACGGTGGCACGCATGCGGGCGGGCACCAGTTCGTCGATCGCCGAGTTGATGGCGGCGTACTCCCCGCCGATGCCTGCGCCCGTCAGGAACCGCATGACGAGGAAGAACCAGGCGGTGAAGGAGAAGGCGGTGGCGATCGTGGCCGCGAGGTAGAGCCCGAGCGTCACGAGGAAGAGCTTCTTGCGGCCGAACCGGTCGGTCAGGTAGCCGAACACCAGCGAGCCGACGACGGCGCCTGCGACGTAGATCGCGGCCGCGAGCCCGACCTCGGTGTCGGTCAACGCCAGGCCGCTGTCCGGTTCGGTGAGCCGGGCGGCGAGCGCGCCGACGATCGTCACCTCGAGACCGTCGAGGATCCAGACGGTGCCCAGGCCCAGCAGCACGAGCCGGTGCCAGCGCACCCACGGGAGGCGATCCATTCGAGCCGGAACGTCGGTTCGTACCGTGCTCGCCCCCACCATGCCGGCGATTAGCCGGGAGCCCGGACACCGAAACATGGCCGACGACACCCGTGCATTGCCTGTCACCGGCCCCGGCGCCAATACTGCGAAGATGGTCACCCATTCTCGTCGAACGTCGACCCAGACCGTGGAGGAACTGTGATCGGCCCTTCACCGTCGATTTCGACGGAATGCACGAGTCCGCACGACGAACTGATCGATCGGGCCCGGGAGCTCGTGCCGCTCCTGCGTGCGAACGCCGCCGAGACCGAGCGCCTCGGCCGACTCCCCGAGGACAACGTCACCGCGCTGCGCGACGCGGGCTTCTTCGCACTCGGCGCCCCGCGCTGTGTCGGAGGACCTGAGGTCGACTTCCGGACATGGGTCGACGTGGTCGCCGAGCTCGCCCGCGGATGCGGCTCCAGCGCCTGGGTCGCCACGCTTCTCTCGATGGGCTCCCACTGGGTCGGCCTGCTCGGGGACCGCGCCCGCTCCGACGTCTGGGCCGCCGACCCGCATGCGGCGGTCTGCTTGAACCCGAACCCGAGTGCTCGCAGCCGCGCCGTGGAGGGTGGCATGGTCGTCAGCGGGCGGTGGCGGCCCATGTCCGGCTGCAACCACGCCCAGTGGGTCATGGGGGGCCTACCGGTTCAGGACGAGCAGGGCGCGGTCGTCGACCGGAAGCTGGTGCTCGTGCCGATGAGCCAGGCCCGCATCGAAGAGACCTGGAATGTCGCCGGAATGCGGGGAACAGGCAGCAACACCGTTGTCGTCGACGACGTCTTCGTGCCCGAACATCGCATTCTGTCGATGCCCAGGGCGCTCGCCGGCGACTACGCGGCCGATCATTCCGACGAGCCGCGGTACGCCATTTCGGCGTCCTCGTTGGTGGCCGTCGCCCAGGCGGCCCCGGCGCTCGGCCTGGCCGCCGCGGCTCTGGAACACACGCTGGACGTCCTCGGCGCGGGCCGGGCGGTCGGGACGTCGATCTACCAGAACGCGATCGACTCACCGAGCGTGCAGTTCAACGTCGCCGACGCCGCACGGCTGATCGACACCGCCAGGATGCACGCCGATCGGGCCGTCCGGGACATGGAGCAGGGTGTCCGTGAGCGGCACCCGCTGGACCTGGACACCCGTGCCCGCATCCGCATGGACGTCGGCACCGTCATGCGGAGCACGCAGCAGGCGGTGGGCCTGCTCCTGGACGCGGGTGGGAGCGGCGGGTTCGACCTGGGCAACCCGGTCCAGCGGATCTGGCGCGACCTGGAGACGGTGGTACGGCACCAGATCCTCTCCCCCGACCTCAGCCGCGAGATCTACGGACGCGCGCTGCTCGGCGTCGAGCCACAGGTCAGCAACCTGATCTGAACCGCCCGCGTGCGAACTGTCCGCTCCGCGGCCGGGTGGCCTGTGCGGCGCACGCATCCTCACCCGCGATGAACCTCGGATCGCCAGGACCAGCGGGTGCGGCGGGGTGGAGTAGCCCGCACTGTTCGTCTCGTCACTGAGGTGGGCTTTGTCGGCCCGGCCATAGTGCGTCGCGACGCCCCCGTGGCCGAGGATCGAGGCGATGAGATCGCGCGGCTGGGCACAGTGGGCACTGTTGGTCGCGCTGACGGCGGTGGTGACGGGCGGGATGGCCCTGCTCGACGTGCCGTCTCCCGGCCTCTTCGCCGGGCTGGTCGTCGCCACCGTGCTCGCGCTCGCCGGCTGGGCGCCCAAGCAGGTGGCGCCGTCGGCCACCACTCTGGCCCAGGCGGTGATCGGGGTGGTCATCGGCGTGCTCGCCCAGCCCTCCACGCTCACCCAGCTCGCGGCGGACTGGCTGCCGGTGCTGCTGGTGAGCGTGGCCACACTCGGCGTCAGCATGGCGGCGGGCCTGCTCCTCGGACTGCGTCCCGGTGTCACCCCCCTGACCGGGATGCTCGCGCTCACCGCGGGCGGGGCCTCCGGGCTCGTCGCGGTCAGCCGGGACCTCGGTGCCGACGACCGGGTCGTGGCCGTCGTGCAGTACCTGCGCGTCGGCCTGGTCACCGCGACGATGCCGATCGTGGCGGCGCTCGTGTTCGGCGCGTCCGGCTCGACCACGTCGGGCCCGGACACGGGAGGGCCGGCCTGGTATGTCGACCTCGGCTTCCTCGTGGTCTGCGCCGGCGTCGGGCTCGCACTGACCCACCTCGCCCGGGTACCGGCGGGCGGGCTGCTCGGGCCGATGGCCGTCGCGATCGCGCTCAACCTCGCAGGCTGGTCCTTCGGCGCGACCCCGCCCACGCTCATCGTCGAGGTCGCCTACGCCGTGATCGGCTGGCAGGCGGGCGTGCGCTTCACCCGCGAGAGCCTGCGCATGGTGCTCGGCATACTGCCGCTCGCCGCGGCGCTCATCGCCGCGGTGATCGTCGCGTGCGCCGGCCTCGGTCTGCTGCTCACGGGCCTGACCGGTGCCACCCCGCTGGAGACCTACCTCGCGACCACACCCGGCGGGATCTACGCGGTGCTGGCGACGGCGGTCTCGTCGGGCGCGAACGCCACCTTCGTCGTGGCGGTCCAGGTGTTGCGGCTGGTCCTCATGCTGCTGGTGGCGCCGCTGCTGGCCCGGTTGGTGGGCCGGCGCGGCCGCGCGCCGGAGCCCTGACCGCACGAGCGGCACACGCGTCCGAAATCGCTGGACCAACGTGCCGCTCATACGGTCGGGTGTGCGCCATGGACGTCGAGAATGCGTTCTGGCCGGCCCATGACGGGCTCGCGCAGCAGGCCCCGGGGTCGGCCGCGACGACCCGCCTGCTGCTCCGGCTGGCCGGACCGTTGCCTGCCCGACCCCGCGCGGTGGACATCGGCTGCGGTGGTGGCCAGGCGAGCGTCCTTCTGGCCGCGGAGGCGGGCGCCGAGGTCGTGGCCGTCGACACGCACGAGCCGTTCCTGGAGCAGACGCGGGCAGCCGCTGCCGCGGCCGGTCTCGGTGGCCGGGTGCGCACCGTGGCCGCACGGATGCAGGACCTACCGCTCCCCGCCGGCTCGGTGGACCTGCTCTGGGCCGAGGGCTCGGCCTACCTGATGGGGTTCGACGCGGCGCTCGCGGCATGGCGAGACCTGCTGGCCCCGGGCGGCGCGCTGGTGCTCACCGAGTGCGAGTGGACCACCCCCGAGCCCGCCCCCGGTGCTCGCGCGTTCTGGGACGCGGCGTACCCGGCGATGCGTACCACCGACGGCAACGTCCGCGCAGCGCTGGCGGCCGGCTGGACCGTCGCCGCGACCTACCTGCTCCCCGACTCCGACTGGGCTGCCTACTACGACCCCCTCGCCGCACGCATCGAGGCGCTGCGGGCCGACGGGATCGACGGAGCGTCACTCGACGAGGTGGCGCGCGAGATCGAGATCCGCCGTGCTTACGGCGGCGACTACGGCTACACGGGCTACGTCCTGCGCCCCCGGTCCTGACCGGCCCGAAATGTCGGGTGGACCCGCTACCGTCCGTGCCATGACGACCACCACCGGAATCGCCACGCTGAGCGTCATCGCCCTCGACTGCCGCGAGCCCAAGGCCCTCGCCGAGTTCTACAGCGCGCTCTCCGGCGCTCCCGTCGTGCGCTCGGAGGACGACTGGGTGCAGCTCGCCGGCCAGGGTGGTGTCGCGCTGGCCTTCCAGCTGGCTCCCGACCACGTCCCGCCGCAATGGCCGAGCGAGGAGCAGCCGCAGCAGATCCACCTCGACTTCGACGTGCCCGACCTCGACGCCGCAGAGGCGCAGGTGCTCGCGATCGGTGCCCGCAAGCACGAGCACCAGCCCGGCACCACCTTCCGGGTCTACCTCGATCCCGCCGGCCACCCGTTCTGCCTCTGCCTAGCCTCCCCCGCCTCGTAGTCGCACAACAGCCGGCCGTCCCCCTCCCCACGGCCACCGGGGGCGGCCGGTGTGTGGGATCGCCGAAGCCCGGGTAGGCCGGTTCCAGCGATCGATGCCGGGGGCGCTCCCCGGGCATCCGAGGAACGGAGGCTCCACATGGGTACCGACGACAAGATCGACAACAAGGCCGAGCAGCTCAAGGGCAAGGCCAAGGAGAAGATCGGCCACGCCACGGGCGACGAGGAACTCGAGGCCGAGGGTCACGCCGACCAGGCCAAGGGCAACCTCAAGCAGGCGGGCGAGAAGATCAAGGACGTCTTCCGCAGCTGAGCCTTGTCGCTCCGCTCACCGCAGAACGGGCCCGGTCGCGCCTGGAGCGGCCGGGCCCTCGCGCGTCCGCGTCCCGCGCATCGCATGTCCCGGCCCGCCCGCTGGTCTTTCGCGATCGGCGGTTCGGGCCCGCGAGCCGTGTCACTCGCGGCTGCCGAACCCCCGAACGATGATGGCGGTGGGCCGCCATCGAAGGCCGGGGCTCGCGATCGGTGCCCGTGGGCACGAGCACCGGCCCGGGCATCACCTTTCGGGTGTACTCGACCCGGCCGGCCACCCGTTCTACCTGTGCCGGGATGACACGTCCGAGTAATCCCTCGCGCACGGAGTGTGGGCTCACCGGGCCCCGGGGTAGCTCCTGACCGCAGGTGATTCCGCGGGCGTCCGCGGCATCCGATGAGAATGGAGACTGAGGAATGGGCGACAAGGTCCGCAACAAGGCCAAGAAGCTCAAGGGCAAGGCCAAGGAGAAGGTCGGCCAGGCCACCGGCAACCAGCAGCTCCAGGCCGAAGGGCACGCCGACCAAGCGAAGGGCGACATGCGGCAGGTCGGCGAGAAGATGAAGGACGTCTACCGCGGCTGATCCCGCGCCAGCTCACCGATACCGGGCCCGGTCGCTCGCAGGAGCGGCCGGGTCCGTGGCCGTCAGGGGGGTGCGCGCCGCCTACCGGGGCCGGGGCGGGCGGGCCACGGCGAGGCGCTCCCGGGCCCGGTCCTTGCCGGTCGGGTCGCCGCCCTCGAGCAACTCCAGCGCGTCGTCCACGGCCGCACGCAGCATGCCGCACTCCGCGGCACGCTCGGCGAGCTGCGTGTGCATCGTCCACAGGTCGACGAACACGGTGACCTTGGACCGCAGCACCCACGGGTCGAACGGCTTGGTGATGTAGTCCACGGCGCCCGCCTGGTACCCGCGGAACGCCAGGTGCGGGTCGTAGTCCACCGCTGTGAGGAACAGGATCGGGATGTGCCGCGTGCGCTCGCGCTGCTTGACGTGGCCCGCGGTCTCGAAGCCGTCCATGCCGGGCATGTGGGCGTCGAGCAGGATCACCGCGTAGTCCTCCACCAGCAGCCGCTTGAGGGCGTCCTCACCACTGGTGACCGACACGATCTCGATCGGGAGTCCTTCGAGGATCGCCTGCAGCGCCAGCAGGTTGTCGCGGCGGTCGTCCACGGCCAGCACCCTGGCCGCCTGTCGTCCGGTCATTCGGCCGACTCCCCTGCACGTGCGGACACCGATCTGGGCCGCACCCACTCGGCCATCAGCGAGAGCAGCGCGTCGAGATCCACCGGTTTGGTGACGTACTCGGTGGCGCCGGCCGCGAGGCTGGACTCCCGGTCTCCGGGCATCGCCTTCGCGGTGAGGAACACGACGGGCAGGTCCCGTCCCTGCGGAAGGGTGCGGATCCGCCGGGTCGTCTCGTTGCCGTCGATATCGGGCATCATCGCGTCCATCAGGACCACGTCCACCTCGGGGTGCTGGGTGAGCAGCCGGATCCCGTCGCTGCCGTTGTCGGCGTAGAGCACCGTCAGCCCGTGCAGCTCCAGCGCGCTGGTCAAGGCGAACACGTTGCGCACGTCGTCGTCCACGATGAGCACGGTGACACCGGCGAGCTCGGGTGTGGGCCGCCCGCCCACCGGGCCGTCGCCCGACGGAGGCCGCAGGATGGGCTGCCCCGCGGAGGCAGGACGCTCCAGCGCGGGCATGTCCGGCACACGCCGGGGCATCATCCGGGCGGCCGCCGCCGTGACCGGCGGAAGCTCGTCGGGCAGCAGCAGGGTGAATACCGATCCCTCCTCGACCTCGGAGGTCACCTCGATGCGGCCGCCGAGCATCCGGGCCAACTCCTTGGAGATCGAGAGCCCGAGCCCCGTGCCCCCGTACTTCCGGCTGGTCGTGCCGTCGGCCTGCTGGAACGCCTCGAAGATCATGTCGAGCTTCGCGTTCGGGATGCCGATCCCGGTGTCCCGCACGGAGAACGCGATGACCGTGTGCGCCGCGTCGAGCGCCGGCACCCCGTGCAGCGTTCCCGGCGGGGCGACCCCGATCGACAGCTCGACGAACCCGGAGTCGGTGAACTTGACGGCGTTCGCGAGGAGGTTCCGCAGGATCTGCTGGAGCCGCTGCGCGTCGCTGATGATCGTCTCGGGCAGGTCGGGATCGATCCGGACGCGCAGCTCCAGGCTCTTCTCCTCGGCCTGCGGACGGAACGCCTGCTCCACGTAGCCGCGGATCTGGACGAGGTCCACCGGGGCCGGGTCGACGTCGACGCGCCCCGCCTCGATCTTCGAGAGGTCGAGGATGTCGTCGATCAGCCGTAGAAGATCCGAGCCCGCGCTGTGGATGGTGCTGGCGAACTCGATCTGCTTGTCGGTGAGGTTGTTGTTCGGGTTGTCGGCGAGCAGCCGGGACAACAGGAGCAGGGAGTTGAGCGGCGTGCGCAGCTCGTGGCTCATGTTCGCGAGGAACTCCGACTTGTACTGGCTGGCGAGCGCGAGTTGCTGGGCCTTCTCCTCGACGCCTCGGCGTGCCGCGTCGATCTCCATGTTCTTGATCTCGACGTTGCGGTTCTGCTCGGAGAGCTCCTCGGCCTTCTCCTCCAGCTCGGAGTTGGCCCGTTGCAGCTCCGCCGACTGGTCCTGCAGCTCCATCGCCAGGCCCTGGGACTGGGCCAGCAGCTCCTCGGTGCGGCGGTTCGCCCGGATCGTGGTGATCGCGACGCCGATCGTGGCGACGAGGCGCTCGAGGAACGTCAGGTGCAGCGGCGAGAACGGCGACACCGAGCCCAGCTCGATCACGCCGAGGCACTCGCCCTCGAACTGGACGGGCAGCACCACCACCGCCTGTGGCGCGGCGGAGCCCACCCCGGAGCGGATCGGCAGATAGCCCTCCGGAACGGCCTCCACCCGAACGATCCTGCGGGTGGCCGCCGCCTGCCCGACGAGGCCCTCCCCCGTGCCGAACGAGAGGGGCGGGTCGCCCGGCGTCATCGCGTATCCGCCGCTCATCACCCAGCGCGCGCCCCGGGAGCCACTCACCGGCTCCGCTGCCAGGAAGAACGCCCCGACCTGGGCGTTCACCAGCGGGGCAACCTCGTTCATGATCATGCGGCAGACCTCGCCGAGGTCGCGCTGGCCCTGCAGCAGCCCGCCGATGCGCACGAGGGTGGAGTCCAGCCAGCCCTGCTCGGCGTTCTGCCGCGTGGTCTCGCGCAGGTTGGCGATCATCTGGTTGATCGTGTCCTTGAGGTCGGCGATCTCACCCCGCGCCGCCACCGCGATCTGCTGCGTGAGGTCGCCGTGGGCCACCGCCGTGGAGACCGCGGAGATCGCGCGCAGCTGCGTGGTGAGCGTGGCCGCCAGCTGGTTGACGCTCTCGGTGAGGTCGCGCCAGGTGCCGGACACCCCGTGGACCTGCGCCAGCACGCCGAGCTTGCCCTCGGTGCCGACCTCGCGGGCCACGCGCGTGACCTCGTCGGCGAAGCTCGACAGCTGATCCACCATCGTGTTCACCGTGGACTTCAGCTCCAGGATCTCGCCCCGGGCGTCCACCGTGATCTTCTGGCTCAGATCGCCCCGCGCGACGGCGGTGGTCACCTGCGCGATGTTGCGCACCTGGTCGGTCAGGTTCCCCGCCAGCTGGTTCACGTTCTCCGTCAGGTCCCGCCACGTCCCCGCGACACCCTTGACCTCGGCCTGCCCGCCCAGCTTCCCCTCGGTGCCCACCTCACGAGCCACCCGCGTGACCTCATCAGCAAACGACGACAGCTGATCCACCATCGTGTTCACCGTCGACTTCAGCTCCAGGATCTCGCCCCGAGCATCCACCGTGATCTTCTGCGTCAGGTCACCCCCGGCCACCGCCGTGGTCACCTGCGCGATATTGCGCACCTGGCTGGTCAGGTTCGAGGCCATGGAGTTCACGTTGTCGGTGAGATCGCGCCAGGTGCCGGCGACGCCCTCCACCTCGGCCTGGCCGCCGAGCATGCCCTCGGTGCCGACCTCGCGGGCCACGCGCGTGACCTCGTCGGCGAAGCTCGACAGCTGATCCACCATCGTGTTCACCGTGGACTTCAGCTCGAGAATCTCGCCCCGAGCGTCCACCGTGATCTTCTGGCTCAGATCGCCCCGCGCGACGGCGGTGGTCACCTGCGCGATGTTGCGCACCTGCGCGGTGAGGTTGCCCGCCAGCTGGTTCACGTTCTCGGTGAGATCCCGCCAGGTGCCCGAGACGTTGGGCACCGCGGCCTGCCCGCCCAGCTTGCCCTCGGTGCCCACCTCGCGGGCCACGCGCGTGACCTCGTCGGCGAAGCTCGACAGCTGATCCACCATCGTGTTGACGGTGGACTTCAGCTCCAGGATCTCGCCGCGCGCATCCACGGTGATCTTCTGCGACAGGTCGCCGGTGGCGACGGCCGTGGCCACCTGCGCGATGCCGCGCACCTGGTCGGTGAGGTTCGCGGCCATCAGGTTGACCGCGTCGGTGAGGTTCTTCCACGTGCCGGCCACGTTGGGCACGACGGCCTGCCCGCCGAGGCGGCCGTCGGTGCCGACCTCGCGCGCCACCCGCGTGACCTCGTCGGCGAACAGGCGCAGGGTGGCCGTCAGCGCGTTGATCGTGTCGGCGAGCTCGGCGACCTCGCCGCGGGCGTTCACGGTGATCGTGCGCGACAGGTCGCCCTGCGCGATCGCGGTGGCCGCCGACGATATCGAGCGGACCTGGTTGGTCAGGTTGCTCGCCATGGTGTTGACCGAGTCGGTCAGCGCGCGCCACGTGCCGGCGACGCCCCGGACGTCGGCCTGGCCACCGAGCCTGCCGTCGGTGCCGACCTCCCGCGCGACGCGGGTGACCTCGTCGGCGAAGCTCGAGAGCTGGTCGACCATCGTGTTGACGGTGCGGCCGATCCGCCGGAACTCACCGCGCAGCGGGCGGCCCTCGATCTCCAGCGCCATGTGCTGCGAGAGGTCGCCCTCGGCGACGGCCTCGATCACGCGCGCGATCTCGGCGGTGGGCGCGGCCAGGTCGTCGATCAGCGCGTTGACCGCCTGCACCCCGGTGGCCCAGGCCCCGTCGTAGGACTCCTCGTTGAGCCGGTCGGACATCCGGCCCTCACGGCCGACCACCCGGCTGATCCGGAGCAGGTCGCGGTTGCGCCGCTCCTGGAGCGCGACCATCTCGTTGAACTCGTCGACGACCTCTCCCGCGGGCCCCTGCCGCCGCGGCAATCGGACCTCGAAGCGACCGAGCCGCACCTTGCGCAGGGCCTCGGCCAACTCCGCCAACAAGGCGGTGTCGCCGGCCGCGGCGGGCTCCCCGGGGACCGGGGAGCTCTGGGGCCGTGTGGTGGTCATGCCCGCCGTCCTCCCATGCTCGGACAGCGGCCGGGCACGGGCGCACCACGGCACCGGCGCGGCCGCCGCAGCACCCGACCCTAGTGGATCCCATAGCAACCGATCCCGTTGCAGTCGATCCCGCTTCCATCGATCTGGCGGCGCTACGGACGGCGGCGCGAGCGCGTCCGCAGCCGACAGTGCACACTGCGTCCGTGCCCGTTCAGCTCGAGCGGCGGACCAGGCTGCCGCCGGATGCCCGATCGGCCGGACGAGCGCGCCGAATGCTCCAGGAGGCACTGCGCGATCTCGACCCCGCCACCAGCGGCGATGGCAGCACCGGGGCCCACGGTGCCGACCTCGTCGACACCGTCGTGCTGCTCGCGAGCGAGCTGTGCGAGAACGCCGTCCTGCACGCCGGCACGGAATTCGAGGTTGCCCTCACCGTCAGCGATGACGAGGTCACCGTCGCGGTGACGGACCGGGGTGCGGGTCCGCTCGAGCTGCACCTCGCCCAGCCACGGCAGCGCTACGGCCGCGCGGCCAGCCACGGCCGCGGCCTCGCACTCGTGCAGCGCCTCGCCACGACGTGGGGCACCCGCCACGAGTCCGACGGTCGCCACATCACGTGGTTCTCCCTCAGCCGGGGCCGCACCACGGCCGCACCCACCGCCCCGGCCGCACCGCCGGACACCGAGCGCGTGTGGACCAGTGCCGAGCAGGCCCGCTGGCTGCTGCACGTCCCCTCGGCCCTCGGTGACCGGCTGGAACCGGTGGAGCTGGTGGCCGAGCTGGTCCGGAGGCTGCGTGAGCTCCTCGGCGCCGAGTCGGTGGAGGTGGAGGTCGACGAGGGCGACGGCACCGGCTCCCGGGAGATCGCCCGGGACGGCGCCGCGACGAGCGGAGGCGTGTCCGTCGAGGTGCGCCTGCCCATGACGGCACCGCTTCGCGGCCTCCTGCGGGTGGTGCACCGCCCGTCCCGGCAGAACGCGAGCATCGACGCCGACAGGACACGCGATCTCACCGAGCTCGTCGCCACCCGCATCGCGATGGCCGTCGAGTCCAACTGGCTGCGCGGTGTGGACCAGCGCAGGCGCTCGTGGATGACCTACCTCGCGGAGACCAGCGAGCTGCTGGGCCAGTCCCTGGACGTCGACCTTGCGGTCGCGGTGGTCCCTCAGGTCGTCGTGCCCCGGCTGGGCCGGTGGTGCGCCGTCCATCTCGTCGAGCCCTCCGGACGTCTCCGGCTGGCCGCGCTCACCCACGCCGACGAGACCAAGCTCTCCGAGCTGCGCGGGGTGCTCGATCCGGACGGCTCCCCCGGCCTGCCTCCCGAGCTGCGGTCCCGGTTCACCGAGCTGGCCCGCGACGGCTCCGCCCCGGTGCGCTTCGCGGTGCCGACCGACGGGATCGCGGTGCCGCTGCGCGCCCGCGGCCGCACGATCGGCACGCTCCTCGTCGGACGCCCCGACGGGCGCCCGCACAGCCCCGAGGACATCGTGATGGCAGGCGACATCGCCCGCCGCGCCGCGCTGACGATCCACAACGCACAGAGCACCGGTGCGCACGTCGCCGTCTCACAGGCTCTCCAGCAGGCACTGCTCCCCCGGGCGCTGCCGGTGGTGCCCGGGGTCGACTTCGCGGCCGAGTACCTCCCTGCGAGCACGGGAAGCGATGTCGGCGGCGACTTCTACGACGTGCTCACCGTCGACCCGTCGCACTGGCTGGTCTCGATCGGTGACGTCTGCGGGAAGGGCGCCCGCGCCGCGGCGCGCACCGGTCTCGTACGGGACGTCCTGCGGGTCCTCGTGCGGGATGACCGGCCGCTGCCGCGGGCCATCGAGATGCTCAACCAGGTCATGATCGAGGCCGGTGACCCCCTGCAGTTCTGCACCCTCGCCGCCGCGATGATCAGCAGGCGGCGACCGGCCGGGATGGATCCGTCGGGCCGCAGCACGCATGCCGGTCTCGACGTCGAGCTCGTGCTCGCCGGGCACGTGCAACCCGTGCTCCTGCGCGCCGACGGCACCGCTGAGCTCATCGGGCAGTTCGGCACGGCCGTCGGACTGCTGCCCTCCGTGCGCCTGACGTGCACGCCGCACCGTCTCGGACCGGGCGACACGCTCCTCGTCTACACCGACGGGGTCACCGAGCGCCGTCGTGGCCGCGAGCAGTTCGGCGCGGAACGGCTGCTCGACGTGGCCACCGGTGCGGCCGGGCGGCCCGCGCGACAGGTCGTCGCAGCGGTGCGGGAGGCGGTCGAACGCTTCTCCGCCGATCCGCTCGACGACGACGTGGCCCTCCTGGCGGTGCGAGCCGTACCCGCACGCTGACCCGGCCGGAGGAATCGGACTCCGGAGATCGACCGCTCGCAGGTACCGTCGGTGGTCGCGATCGCTCATCCTGGTTGGCGATCGCCGATCACGGACGAACGGGGGCGGAGCACTGGACAGGGGGGATAGCCGGCGAACCGTGCTCCAGGAGCTGCGTTCGTGGCCGACGCTGCTGCTCGTGCTGTTCTGCCTCGGTGTCGGCATCCCCACCGCGGTCGCGCTCACCCCGGCCCAGGATCTCGAGGTGTTCGGCCAGCACATCGAGGTCGGGGCCCGGCCCCCGCAGCTGTCGGTCGCCGGTCCCGCCCGGCTCGTGCAGGTGGGGAACACCGCGCTCGACGTCGACCGGTTGCGGGTCTATGGACCCCTGCGCCCGCAGCTGACCATGGGCCCGGTGCAGCGCAACGCCGCCGCAGCCGCGGTGTTCGACGCCGGCGCGGCGCCCAAGGCGGGCGAGGCCGCGATCTCGACCGTCACCAAGGGCTTCGTCACCTGGTACGTGCTCGGTGGCCTCGGGCTGGTCGCCTTCACGCTCACGGCCGCGGCCGGCGCGGCCGGTGTGCGCACCCTCGTCGTGCTCCGCCGCCAGAGCCGTGAGACGGGGGGCCACGCGCCGCTTCCCGAGATCGTCGCGTACTGCCTGCGGGCGGCGCGGCGGATGACCGCGATCGCGGTCGTCGCCTCCGTCGTGGCGTGGGGCGTGTCGGGGGTGCTCGCCTACGGCGGCGCCGTGCAGGGGCTGCGCGGGGTGTCGTCGCTCGCTCAGCTCGTCGGCGCGTACCACCTGAGCCCGGATCCGGTCGGGCCGCCGGTCAGCGGGTTCGAGGGCGCGGTGATCGGCGACTCGCGGGCCGTCCGGGTCGGCGGGCCGCCGCTGCCCGGCGGCACGGCCGACGACGGCGCCTGTGAGCGCAGCACCGATTCGCTCGCCGCCGAGATCGGCCATCTCACCTCGGCCAACGTGCTCAACCTCGCCTGTCCGAGCGCCACCGTCACCACCGGCCTGCGCGGTCCGCAGCAGCGCGGCGACCGGCTGGTCCCTGCCCAGATCGGTGTGCTCAAGCAGGTGCGGGACCTGCGGTTCGTCGTGGTGGCGATCGGCCCGAACGACGTCGGCTGGACCGACTTCCTGCGCTACTGCTACGGCGTGGCGGACTGCTCCGACCAGCTCACCCAGGGCGAGTTCGACTATCGGATGGCGGCCTTCGACCGTGTCTACGGCGACCTGCTCATCGACCTCAACGATCTTCCCGGCCGCCCCCAGATCATCGTGATGACCTCCTACGGGGCGTTCCCTCCCGACGCCGACTGCGCCGACACGCGCGCCGAGGGCTACCCCGGGCTCGACGCCGGCAAGATCGGCCTGCTCACCGACCGCAACGAGCAGCTCAACGCGGTGCTGGAGACCGGTGCGGAGAAGTACGGCTTCGCGGTGGCCCGCCCGGAGCTCGGGTTGCTGTGCGAGGACGGGGTCGACGGTCTGGGGCCCGACCTGCAGGGCATGGCCGACCCCTTCCCGTTCCATCCCACCGGGATCGGTTCGCTGCGGATGGCCTCGTCGGTGGTGCGGCTCATCGCACCGACGCCCACGCGCTGACCAGGCTCAGCCCAGGCCCGGGGTGACGGCGAGCGCCCGTGCCGCCCGCAGCGTCCGGCGACGCACCCCGACCGCCACGCCGACCACGATCAGCGACAGGAACGGGCTGGGAAACCCGAGCGCGGTGCCCACGGCGATGTCGGCGGCAGGCGCCAGCACCGCACCCGCGAAGACCCAGGGCGCCGCCGTGGGGAGACGCACCGGACGACCGGTGCGCCGATCGCGGGACCATCGGGTCTTCCCACCCGGCTTCACCACCGACAGCCACGCCTGGAACGCGATGGCCGAGGCCATCGCCACGGTGCCCAGGAGCAGGCCCGGCGGTGGACCCGCACCCGGTGCGTCGCCTGTCGCGTCGAGCGTCGGCGAGAGCAGGAAGACGCCGGCGTAGAGCTGTACGAGCGTTATCGCGAACTTGGCGAGGACCCAGCGGTGATGGATCAAGCCCCACTGCGTGCCGAGTCCGAGCATGATCCCCGTCGCCGCCGACGCGTTCCCGAGCGGGGCAAGCAGTGCGACGTCGAGGTAGTGCGCCATCGCCGTCGCCCCGGTCGCCGTCACCGGATCACGGGCCGTCGCGGCGAGGTAGAGCAGCGCGAAGAGCACCAGCGCCAATGTCATCCAGCCCGCCGAGGTCAGGACGTGCAGCCAGACCGTCATCTGCCGCCAACGACGGGAGGTGCTCGCCATGGCCGCGATCATCGAGGACCGCGGCGCGGGAGGGCTCCGGAGGAACCCCGGAATCATCCCCGGGTTTCGCGCTGACCAGCTGGATCAGCGCGCGTCGGCGCTCACCGCGGCCAGCGCGTCGACGATGCCCGCGCCGTAGTGCCCGTTGAACTCCGCATCGCCGGCACACCGGGCGTCGAAGTCCGGCGTCCGCCCTTCCCGGGTGTAGGACACGACCGGCGCCGGGCACGACCTGGACGCGGCCGTGTCCACGAGCACGCGCTCCACCTCGTCGGGAGCCATCGTCAGGTTCCCGGGGTGCTGCGGGTCGGGGGTGCCGAACTCGCTCACCACCAGTGCCGCGACGCCCGCCACGTACGGCGCCGCCATCGACGTGCCCTGCAGCGGCACGTAGTACCCGCAGCCACGCGGCCCGCAGAAACTCTGCACACCGTTGGCGGTGCCGCTCGCCGTGACCGCACCTTTCGCGTCGACCGCCCCGCTCGCCTGGAGGAGGCTGCGCGGGTAGGTGGAGAGCACGAGGTTCTCCGGACGCCGGGAGCTCGGTGTCCCGAACCCGTCCTGGAACCAGCCACCGGGCGCGGCCACGGAGACCTGCTCGATGCCGTAGTTCGAGTAGTCGGCCTTGGTGCCCGACGGCCCGACCGCCGACACCCCGATGACGTGCGGGCCCTCTGCCGGCAAGAGCAGGCACGTGCCGTTGTCGATCTTCCTCGCGTAGGCGCTCCCGGCCGGGCTGTTGGGGCTGGTCGGGTCGGATCCCGGGCTGCCGAGGTCCACGTGCCCGTTGCCGAGCGAGCCCACCAGCGTGACGCCCTTGGCGTGGGCGTACTCCAGCGCGCGGCTCACCGCCTCCACTGTGGTGCGCTGCGCGATCCGGGCTTCGGGCGGGTCGGCCGGGTTGTCGAGGCAGTTGTAGAGCCAGGGATCGACGAAGAACGACATGTTGATCACGTCGAGCCCGATGTCGGCGCCATAGGTCAACGCGTCGATCACCGGCTGCAGGAACATCAGCCCCGAGTCCTGGCCGCCCCGGATGCTCACGAGCGTGACGCCCGGCGCCACACCCGAGATGCCCGACCCGTCGGCAGCAGCGGCCACGATTCCGGCCACGTGCGTGCCGTGGCCTGCGTCGTCGTGATCGGCGGGGTCGATGCAGTCGGCGAACTCGCACGGACCGTCCATCTCGGCGCCGGTCTCGTCACGCGGGATGTCGGTGACGAAGTTGCGCGACAGCCGCGTGTCGACGTTCGCGGCGAGGTCGGGATGGGTGGCGTCGATGCCGCTGTCGAGAATTCCGACCTGCACCCGCCGGTCTCCGGCCTGCACGGCGCGAGCGGCATCGGCCTTGATCATCGCCAGCCCCCACAGCTGTGAATCCATCGGGTCGAGCCCCGCGGGCCCCCGGGGAGCAACGGCCGTGACCGCCGAGGCGGCCGTCAGCGGGGAAGGGGCCTGCGCGGTGTGCGCTGGCGGCGCTGCACCGACGACCCGAGCACGCACCGCCCCGAACACGGCGTCGTCGGCGGTGACCGCCTCCACGAATCCGGTGGCAGGCGCCTGCACGACCAGCGCGCCGACCGCGGCGTTCTCGCGCAGCACCTGCCCCCCGGCCGCCTGCACCGCCGCGTCGGCCGCGGCGCGCACGCCGGCGTCCCCGGTCGCGGTGAGCAGGACCGTGTACTCCGCGTACCCGACGTTCGCCGTGCTCGTGGGCGCCACAGCCCTCGGCACCACCATCACGACCGGCGCAACCAGCGCGACGCCGACGAGCACGCCGACAAGGGCGAGTACGCGGGGGTTCCTCATCGCAGCCTTCCCGAGAGTGCCGCCCCGGGGACAGGACGAGTGCGGATGACCTTAGGGCATCGCGCTGCGCGGCCCCATGCCCTGACGGGACGCTGTCGGGCGAATGCCGAGGAACGCCCTTTCCATTCTCGATGAGCCCGGCACACTGGCCGCGTGGCCTCCTGGGTGCTGCACGTCGATCTCGACCAGTTCATCGCCGCGGTCGAGATCCTGCGTCGCCCCGAGCTCGCCGGGCTCCCCGTGGTGGTCGGAGGCAAGGGCGATCCGACACAGCGTGCTGTGGTCGCCACGGCGTCGTACGAGGCGCGCGCACACGGCGTCCGGTCCGGGCTGCCGATGCGTACGGCGGCGAAGCGCTGCCCGGACGCGGTGTTCCTGCCCGCGGACAACCCCCACTACGAGGAGGTCTCCGCGGAGGTGATGGCGACCCTGCGCGGGTTCGACGGCGTGGTCGTCGAGGTGATGGGCTGGGACGAGGCGTTCGTCGGCGCGGACACCGACGATCCCGAGGCGCTCGCGCGGGCCATCCGGGCTGCCGTGCTCGCGCGCACCCGGCTGTCGTGCTCGGTCGGGATCGGCGACAACATGCTGCGGGCCAAGCTCGCCACGGAGTTCGCCAAGCCGGGCACCGGCGACGGGGTGTTCCGGCTCACCGCGGCGAACTGGGACGAGGTCATGGCGCACCGGCCGACCCGCGCGCTCTGGGGCATCGGCGCGAAGACCGCAGGCAAGCTCGCCGACCGCGGCATCCACACCGTCGCCGAGCTCGCCGCGGCCGACCCGGCCGCCCTCGCCGCCGACCTGGGCCCCGCCCTCGGACCGTGGTACGTGCAGCTGGGGCGCGGGATCGGCCGCGCCACGGTGGAGGGCACGCCATGGGTACCCCGCTCGCGGAGCAAGGAGACGACCTTCCAGGAGAACCTCACGGACTGGGACGACGTGCGCACGGAGGTCGCCTCCCTCGCCCGGCAGGTGGCGGCCGACATCGCAGGCGATCGCCCGGCCGCACGGGTGGCCGTCAAGGTGCGGTTCGCGCCGTTCTCCACCTACACGCGCAGCGCCACCCTCGACGAGCCCACGCACGATCCCGACGTCCTCGCCGCTGCGGCGCTTCAGGTGCTCGACAAGTTCACGTCCCGCCGGCCAGTGCGGCTGCTCGGTGTGCGGGCTGAGTTCGCCAAGGACGACCCCGCGGCGACCGACTCGTAGCCGATCCTCACAGCAGCGCGGGCAGGCGGTCCTCCAGCCAGCGGACCGCCTCATCGACGGTGCTCACCGTCGGCCCGGCGGGCGCGGGCGGGCGGGCGAGCATCACGACGGGAACGCCCAGCTCACGGGCGGCGACCAGCTTGGCCGCGGTCATCTCGCCTCCGCTGTCGCGCGTGACCAGCACGTCGATGTGGTGCTCGCGCAGGAGCTCGCGCTCGGCGTCGGCGGTGAAGGGACCGCGGGCCTGGATGACCTCACACCGGAGCGGCAGCGGTGGTGGCGGCGGGTCGACACTGCGCAGGAGGAACCAGAGCCGGTCGAGCCCGGCGAAGGCAGCGAGATCGCCGCGACCGGTCGTCAGGAAGACCCGCTCCCCCAACGCGGGCAGTACGGCAGCGGCGCTCACGGCATCGGGAACGCGGTGCCAGCGGTCCCCCGGACCCGCGGTCCAGCCCGCGCGCCGCAGCAGGAGCAGCGGCACTCCGGTGGCGGCGCCGGCCGCCACGGCGTTCTCCGTCATGCGGACGGCGAACGGATGCGTGGCGTCGACGACCACGTCGGTGCCGTGGCGGCGCAACCACGCCACCAGCCCGTCGGCGCCCCCGAACCCACCGATGCGGACGTCCCCCTGCGGGAGTGCGGGCACCGCCACGCGCCCGGCCAGCGAGGACGTGACCGTGAACTCCGGGCGGCCGTGCAGCGCCGCGACCAGCCTGCGTGCCTGGCCGGTGCCGCCGAGCACGAGAACCTTCACCCGTCCCGCCGCCGCAGGAGATAGGTGTCCATGATCCAGCCCTTGCGCTCGCGCCACTCGGCTCGGATCCGCACGATCTCGTCCTTGACCTGCTGCAGGTCGCCGTGCACGAGCACCTCGTCGGCGGTGCCGACGTAGGCACCCCAGTAGATGTCGATGTCGGTGTCGGTGAGGCTCGCGAACGCGTTGCGGGCGTCCAGCATCACGACGACGTCGTCGACCCCGGCCGGCAGTCCCTCGCCTGCCAGCCGGCGGCCGGTGGTGACCGCGAACGGACGACCGGTGCGGTTGAGAGCCACCCTGTGTTGCGCCGCGAGGGCCTGCACGCTGCTGATCCCCGGGATCGACTCCACCCGGAACGCGACGCCGCCGCGCCCGGCGATCCGCTCCAGGATGCGCAGCGTCCCGTCGTAGACGGCGGGATCGCCCCACACCAGGAACGCGCCGCAGCCGTCGGTGTCGAGCTCGTCGGCGATCATCCGCTCGTAGATCGACTCGCGGCGCTCCTGCCAGTCGACGACGGCCGCCTCGTATCGGCCCGGACCGGCCGTCCGGTCCCGCTCCGGGTCGCCCGCCGCGACCACCCGGTGCGGCCGCGTCACGTGCCGCTCCAGGAGTTCGGTGCGCAGCCGCGCCAGATCGCTCTTGTCCTCACCCTTGTCGATCGTGAAGAAGACGTCGACGCGGTTCATCGCAGCGACCGCCTGCAGCGTGAGGTGCTGCGGGTCGCCTGCGCCGATACCGATCACGTACACGGTGCGCACGGCTGGACGCTAACCCGGATCCGGTGCGTCCGGCGCAGGGACGTCGGCCACGCGCATCACGAGCGCGGCGGGCTCCACGCGGATCTCCAACCGGGTCGCGTCGCCGATCGGGTCGCCGTCGAGCTGCGAGGGCTGCGGGGCCTCCGCCTCGATCACGATCGACCGCGCCTGCCAGTGCTCCACCCGGGGGTTGCCGTCGCCCCGCCTGCTGATCACCCGCCCGGCTACGGCGACCCAACCGGCGAGAGTCTTCGGAGCGATGTTCACGACGTCGAGCACGCCGTCGTCGACCGTGGCCCTCGGCATCAGCACGAGCCCGCCGAGCAGCGTGCCGCTGTTGCCCACCAGCACGGTACGGGTGCGCCGGCGCACCGGCTGGTCGCCGTCCAGGGTCAGGCTCACCCGGGTGCGGCGCCCTCGCATCGCCCGCAGGCCCGAGATCACGTAGGCGAGCGGGCCGACCCGCACCTTCAGCGCCTCCGGCGTGCTCTCCATGATCGCGGCGTCGAAGCCGGTGCCGGCCATCACGAGGAAGACGTGCTCCTCGTCCCCGTCGTCGACCCGCACCCGACCGACGTCGATCTTGCGGTCGTCGCCGGTGAGAGCGACGCGGACGGCCGAGATCACGTTGTCCGGGTTGCCGAGGGTGCGCGCCAGGAGGTTGCCGGTGCCTGCCGGGACAAGGCCCATCGCCACCCCGGTGCCGGCGAGCGCCTGCGCCACCGCCCGGACGGTGCCGTCGCCGCCGCAGGCGAGCACGACGTCGGCGCCGCGTTCGATCGCGACCCGGGCCTGGCCGGTACCGGGATCCTCGACCGTGGTCTCCAGCCAGAGCGGCGGCGCCCAGCCCAGGCTGGCGCAGACCGACTCGATCCGCCTGCGGGTACCGGGCTCGATCCGGATGGGGTTGGCCACGACCGCGGGCAACGGCCGGTCCTCCGGCTCCGCCGACAGCGACTCCGGATCAGCGGCCGCAGGGCTGCTCCGGACGGCCACGGCCACCAGCAGCGCCAGCACCGGCAGCGCGGCCAGCACGAGGACCCACCAGTCGCCGGACACGACGGAACAATAATCGCCCGGCGGCAGGCGATGCCCTCAGGCCGCGACGAGGTCCTGCGGCTCGGCGTAGGGCAGCCCGAGGTCGTGGGCCACCTGGAGGCTGGTCAGGGCGCCGTTGTGGGTCGACAGACCGGCGGCGAGTGCAGGGTCGGCCGCGAGTGCGTCGGACCAGCCGAGGTTCGCCAGCCGCAGAACGTACGGCAGGGTGGCGTTGGTCAGCGCGTGGGTCGAGGTGTGCGGCACGGCGCCCGGCATGTTGGCCACGCAGTAGAACACCGAGTCGTGCACCCGGTAGGTCGGGTCGTCGTGCGTGGTGGGACGGGAGTCCTCGAAGCAGCCGCCCTGGTCGATGGCGATGTCGACGAGCACCGAGCCCGGCTTCATCCGGCGCACGAGATCGTTGCTCACCAGCCGCGGCGCGCGGGCACCGGGCACCAGCACGGCGCCGATCACGAGGTCGGCACCGAGGCAGGCCTTCTCCAGCTCGTGGGTGTTGGACACGACGGTCCGCACGCGGCCGGCGTACCGGTCGTCGAGCTTGCGGAGCTTGGTGATGTCGAGGTCCAGCACCGTGACGTCGGCGCCGAGCCCGACGGCCATCGCCACCGCGTTCTGGCCGGAGACCCCCGCGCCGATCACCACCACACCGGCCGGAGGCACGCCCGGGACGCCGCCGAGCAGCACGCCGCGGCCGCCGGCGGCGCGCATGAGGGCGTTGGCGCCGGCCTGCGGCGCGAGCCGACCGGCCACCTCGCTCATCGGGGCGAGCAGCGGCAGCGTGCCGTCGGGCAGCCGGACGGTCTCGTAGGCGATCGCCGTGGTGCCGGACCGCAGCAGCGCCTCGGTGCACGACAGCGACGCGGCGAGGTGCAGGTAGGTGAAGAGGACCTGGCCACGGCGCAGCCGGTGGTATTCCTGCTCGATCGGCTCCTTCACCTTGAGCAGCAGGTCCGCGGCGTCCCACACGTCGTCGGCGGTGGCGACGATGCGGGCGCCTGCCGCCTCGAAGTCGGCGTCGCTGATCGAGCTGCCGAGCCCGGCGTTCCGCTCGACGAGCACGTGGTGCCCGGAGCGGGTGAGCTCGTGCGCCCCGGCGGGGGTCAGCGCGACGCGGTACTCGTGGTTCTTGACCTCGCGGGGCACACCGATTCGCATACTCACATAGTGAAGATGCCACTGATTACGCGCAACACTGCTGCAGAAGATTCGATATTCTTCTTGTATGTCATCGCCTTCTGCAGAAACGTCGTCCGCGCGGCCCGTGCCGTCGCAGGATGTTCGGCCGCTCGACGACACCGATCTGGCGATCCTGCGGGTGCTCGGCAGCGATGCGCGGGTCTCCAACAAGGATCTGGCCGAGCGGGTGGGCGTGGCACAGTCCACCTGCCTGGCGCGGGTGCGGGCGCTGCGGGAGAACGGAGTGATCCGCGGCTACTACGCCGACATCGACCCGCGGGCGCTCGGCCACGACCTCCAGGCGATGATCGCGATCCGGCTGCAGCCGCACGCGCGCGGCTCGATGGCCGAACTGGTCACCGAGCTCAGCCGCCGCCACGAGGTGCTCGACGTCTACTTCGTCGCCGGGGCGAACGACTTCCTCGTGCACGTCGCCACGGCGAGCACCGACGAGCTGCGCCGGTTCGTCGCCGACCATCTCAACCGCGATCCAGCCGTGGCAGGCACCGAGACCAGCCTGATCTTCGAGCACACCCGCGCGGCCGGCAGGCGGGCCGCGCCCGACCCGCCGGCGTGATCCTCTCTCAGGCGACGAACGCGCGCAGCCCGTCGAGGAGCCGGTCGACGTCGTCGTCGTCGATGTACGGGGCGAGCCCCACCCGCAACGCACCGGTGTCGCCGAGGCCCAGCCGCCGCGACGCCTCCAGCGCGTAGAACGAACTGGCAGGCGCGTTCACCCCGCGCCCCGCGAGGAACTCGTACGCCGCGGCCGGATCGCGGTCGGCGAACCCCACCAGCAACGTCGGGGTGCGGTGGACCGCCCGCGAGTACACGGTGACCCCGGGGAGCGCCGCCAGGCCGTCCTCGATGCGCCCGCGCAGCCGGTCCTCGTGCCGGCCCATCGCGCCCATGGTGGCCACCAACCGCTCCCGCCTGCCGACCGCCGGACCTGCTGTGCCGAGCGACGCGAGGAAGTCCACGGCCGCGGTGGTGCCGGCGAGCAGTTCGTAGGGCAGGGTGCCCAGCTCGAACCGCTCGGGCACGACGTCGGTGGACGGCAGGAGCTTCTGCGGGTGCAGGCTCTCGAGCAGTTCGGGAGCCGCGGCCAGCACGCCGCAGTGCGGGCCGAGGAACTTGTACGGGGAACAGGCGTAGAAGTCTGCGCCCAGCGCCTCGACGTGAACGGCGGCGTGTGCGGTGAAGTGCACACCGTCGACGTAGGCGAGGGCGCCCGCCTCGTGCGCGAGGTCGGTGAGCGCCCGCACAGGCGGGCAGGTGCCGATCAGGTTGGACGCCGCGGTGACGGCCACCAGGCGCGTGCGCGGCGAGAGGACGGCGGCGAGGTGCTCCTCGGTGAGCTCACCCGACTCCGGATCGAAGTCCGCCCACCGCACGACGGCGCCCACCGCCTCCGCTGCCTGCACCCACGGCCGGATGTTCGCGTCGTGGTCGAGCCTCGTCACCACGACCTCGTCGCCGGGACGCCACGTGGCGGCGAGGGTGCGGGCCATGTCGTAGGTCAGCTGGGTCATGCTCCGGCCGAACACGACCCCACGCGGGTCGGCGCCGAGAAGGTCGGCCATGGCCTGCCGCGCGCCGGTGACGATGTCGTCGGCAGTCCGCTCGGCCGCCGTGACCCGGCCCCGGTTGGCGAGCGGGGACAAGAGCGTGCGAGCCATCGCGTCGGCGACGACATCAGGCACCTGCGACCCGCCGGGACCGTCGAAGTGGGCGTACCCGGCCTTCAGCGCGGGGAAGTGATCACGGACGGCGCGGACGTCGTAGGGCATACGCGCACCCTGTCATGGTCAAGTGCCCACGGCGAGCCGTTGTGTGATCCCACTCCGTCAACGCCGCCGGGTGGGACGCGCGGTCACCAGGCGTCGGGTTCCGCGGCTCCGGGCGCACGGTGCCGGCCCTGGCGCAACCCGCGCTGGTAGGTGGCGAGGCGTTCGCGGACACGGTCGGGAACCCGCTCCGTGACGGGGTTGGGGTCCTGGGGGCGCGGCGGCGGCACGAGCTGGTCGCCGGGGCGGCGCCGCGGCAGCCCGCTCGACGTGGTGCCCGATGCGGTGTCCGGGCGGGTGGCGCGGGCCGCGGCCTCCCGCCACTCCCGGTCGCTCGGCGACTCCCAGTCCACCGGCCCGGACCCGTTGACGGCGCCGTCGGAGCCGTCAGCGGCCTGCTCGGGCTCGGGGTCGCGGAACCACGCCGAGGCGATCGCCTCGAAGATCGGGGTGGAGAACCGGTCGTCCATCGGCTCTTGCGGCAGGTCCAGCAGCGGGCCGAAGAGCTCGTCGACCGGGGGTGACGACGAGCGGGACGGGAGCGCGTACTCCGGCGCGGCCGGTTCATCAGTGGAGGATCCGGGGTAGGCGGCCGCGCTGCCGGTCTGCTCGGGCCCGTTGCTCGAGAAGACGGAGCCGTTCGCCACGAGACCGAGCCCGTTGCCTGGCTCGTACGAGCCGTACGAGGACGACGCGAACGGGGACGACTCGAACTGCGGCGACTCGAACGGGGACGAGCCGTACTCCGACGAGCCGTTGCGCGGCGCGAACGGGTTGTCGTCACCGGACCCGAGCGCATCGTCGCTTCCGCGCACCGACTCGTCGCTCAGCCCCAGCGGATCGTTGCCCAGCCCGAGAGGGTCGTCGCGCAGACGGCGGGCGTCGTCGCTCAGCCCCAGCGGGTCGCTGCCCAGCCCCAGCCGATCACTCCCCGATCCGAGCCGGTCGTTGCGCAGCCCCAGCCGGTCGCTCCCGGAATCCAGCGGGTCGTTGCTCAGCCCCAGCCGGTCACTCCCCGATCCGAGCCGGTCGTTGCTCAGCCCCAGCGGGTCGTTGCTCAGCCCCAGCCGGTCACTCCCCGAACCGAGCCGGTCGTTGCCCAGCCCCAGCGGGTCGTCAGCCGGGCCCAGCCGGTCGCTCCGGGTGCCGAGCGGATCGCTGCCCAGCCCCAGCGGGTCGTTGCCGAGCCCGTTGCCGTTCCTCGTCGGGAGCAAGGGCTCGGAGAGGACCGGGCGCGGCTCCTCGAGGGTGACGGCGGCGGGCGGGCAGTGCACGCTCGCGACCGGCCCCGGGCCGCTGCGCGGAGGACCGGCCAGCGGACGGCTCAAGCTGACGCCGTGGCGGGAGCGCCCCGCGATCTGCTCGGCGATGACCGCCACCCCGTCGCCGCTCATGTCGTCGAGGGCGAGGCGGGCTCCGCCGTCGACCGACACGTCGACGACGATCCCGCGCCCTTCCACACGGCTCGCGACGTCGAGGCGCGCCCCCCGGTAGACGGAAGTGACGTCGTCGACGAGCTCGGACAGCACGTGCAGGAACTCGGCTGCCGCAGCGGGCGCCACCGTGGCGGCGGGAGCGGTGCGGACATCGACGCGACCGGGCTCCTCGGCGGCGCCCGCGGCCTCGGCGAGGATGTCGGACAGCTTCCGGGGCGCGCCACCGCGCACACCCGGCTCCTGACCGCCGAGCACCAGCAAGCTCTCGGTGTCGCGCCGCATCCGGTGGCCGGACTCCGCCAGCTCCGCGAACCCCGGGGGTTCGGGGTAGGACTGTTCCGCCCGTAGCCGCTCCAGCAACCACAGGTGCCGGTCCAGGCGAGCCTGCAGGCGGCGGGCCACGCCGACGGCGGCCTCCTCGCTCGACGAGGGCCGTGGGGCGTCGTCCCACCCATCGGCCCATACCGCAGACCCCTGGCGTCCGACGTTCACCGAGTCACCCTCGGAAGCGAACATCCTGTCGCCCACCAATCGGTCCTCTCGCACGGGTCGATCCGCCCCTCTCCTTCCCCCCGAAGCCGCGAGTGGGTCTGTCACGGCGACGCAACGCAGAGTGGCATGTCCTAGCCCGCGGCACGTTACCGCGCCCCGCTCGACCCGGGCACACGGTTGCCGAGAGTGCGCTCAGGACACGGCTGCATGCGGCGGACGGCCCCGGCGAATTCGCCCATCCCGGAAGAGGGTCCGCGGCCGCCCGCTGCCGACGAACGGACGGTCGCGCACGGACGAGCGGTGGTGTTCCTGCGATCAGGCGAAGTCGAGCTGCGACCGATGAGTTTGCGGCGCACGAGCGGTCCCCTACACCGTGCGGCGCGAGGGCGGCGCGGAACAGGAGAGGTGCAGTGACAGGGGTCCGGGTTCTGGTGGGCACGCGCAAGGGCGCTTTCGTCCTCACCTCCGACGGGAAGCGGGAGAGCTGGAACGTCAGCGGCCCGCACTTCGCCGGGTGGGAGGTCTACCACGTCACGGGGTCGCCCGCCGACCCCGACCGGCTGTACGCAGCGCCGTCCGGCGGCTGGTTCGGGCAGGTCATCCAGCGTTCCGACGACGGCGGCGCCACGTGGGAGCCCGTCGGCAACGAGTTCGCCTACGAGGGGGTGCCCGGCACCCACCAGTGGTACGACGGCACGCCGCATCCGTGGGAGTTCGCGCGGGTGTGGCACCTGGAGCCGACGCCGAGCGACCCGGACACCGTCTATGCCGGGGTCGAGGACGCCGCCCTGTTCCGCTCGTCCGACGGCGGTCGCACGTGGCAGGAGCTACCGGGGCTGCGCGAGCACGGCTCCGGCCCGCACTGGCAGCCGGGGGCGGGCGGGATGTGCCTGCACACGATTCTGCTGGACCCACGCGACCCGGCCCGGATGCACGTCGCCATCTCGGCGGCGGGGGTGTTCCGCACCGACGACACCGGCAAGACCTGGCGGGCCACCAACCGCGGCCTCAAGTCGGAGGGCATCCCCGACCCCGACGCGGAGGTGGGCCATTGCGTGCACAACCTCGCCATGCACCCGTCGCGGCCGGACGTGCTCTACATGCAGAAGCACTGGGACGTCATGCGCAGCGACGACGGCGGCGACACCTGGCACGACATCGGCGGCAACCTGCCCACCGACTTCGGCTTCCCGATCTCGGTCCACGCGCACGAGCCGGACACGGTCTATGTCGTGCCGATCACGAGCGACTCCCACCACTTCCCGCCGGAGGGGAAGCTGCGCGTCTACCGCAGCCGCTCCGGCGGCAACGAGTGGGAGCCGCTCACCACCGGCCTCCCGCAGGAGAACTGCTACGTCAACGTCCTGCGTGACGCGATGGCCATCGACACCCTCGACGACTGCGGCGTGTACTTCGGCACGACCGGCGGCCAGGTGTACGCCTCCCCGGACGCCGGGAACACCTGGACCCCGATCGTGCGGGACCTGCCCGCCGTGCTCTCGGTGGAGGTGCAGACGATCCCATGACCACCACGGCCACGGTGCGGATCAAGCTGCCGGCGCACCTGCGCAAGCTCGCCCAGGTCGACAGTGAGGTTGCCGTCGACGTCACCGAACCTGCCACCCAGCGCACAGTGCTGGACGCGCTGGAGCGCACCTACCCCGTCTTGCGCGGCACGATCCGCGACCACCGCACCCAGCGCCGCCGGGCGTTCGTGCGGTACTTCGCCTGCGAGCAGGACCTCTCGCACGCCGAGCCCGACGACCCGCTCCCGGAGGCCGTCGTCAGAGGAACGGAGCCGCTGCTCATCGTGGGAGCGATGGCGGGCGGCTGATCAGGACGCCCGGACGCCGGTGCCGCCCTCACCGGCGGTGCCGGCGCCCGGCTCCTACTCGAAGCGGGACGGGTCGCCCGCGCCGCGGCGGATGATCTCCGGCTCCGGCCCGGAGTAGTCGACCACCGTGGTCGGCTCGGTGCCGCAGTCGCCCGAGTCCAGCACGGCGTCCACGGCACCGTCGAGCCGCTCCTTGATCTCCCAGCCCTGCGTGAGCGGCTCCGGCTCGTCGGGCAGCAGCAGCGTGGACGACAGCAGCGGCTCCCCCAGCTCGGCGAGCAACGCCTGGGCCACCGTGTGCTGGGGGATCCGCACGCCGACTGTCTTCTTCTTCGGGTGCAGCAGCCGGCGCGGCACCTCCTTGGTGGCGGGCAGGATGAAGGTGTAGCTGCCGGGCGTGGCCGCCTTGATGGTGCGGAACACGGTGTTGCTGATCTGCACGAACTGCCCGAGCTGGGCGAAGTCGCGACACACGAGCGTGAAGTGGTGCTTGTCGTCGAGCCGGCGGATCTCGCGGATCCGCTCGAGCCCGTCGCGGTCGCCGAGCTGGCAGCCGAGCGCGAAGCAGGAGTCCGTGGGGTACGCGATGAGGCCCCCGGACCTGACGATCTCGACGACCTGCCCGAGCGCGCGCCGCTGAGGATCGACCGGGTGAACATCGAAGTAGCGCGCCATGGGCAGAGCTTAAGGAGTGGCGCACTCCCGCGCGGCCTTGACGCGCGACATCGCGGCCCGACGACCGGCACCCCGCCGGTCGCGACCACAGGCAACGCGGGCCGGCTCAGTCCCCGTGCAGCCGCGAGATGTACCGCTGGGCACCGAGAGCGAAATCGAACCATTCGGCCAGCGGGAGGGGAACGCCCTGGGAGGCCCGGAACTCGAAGATCCCCGCCTGCTCCCGAGCAGTGGACGGCCCCACGTCCTCGACTTTGTCGCCCATTGCTCCCATCGATTGGCGGCCTTCGATGGTGGTGAGCAGATCTGTGTTCGCGGGAATCGCCCGCAGCCAGCGCCCGACCGTCAGATCCACCGCACCCGTTCTTTCGGTGCCGGATTTGATGACATTCTGATTCGGGTCGATGCGACCCCGGTAAAGCGCCGCATTTCCCCGGGAGCCCGCTTCGACAACGAGGTCGACCCAGAGTTGGGGGTCCGCGCTGAGTAGCGACTGCTCATCCTGCGGAAGCAGCCGGAAGAGCTTCGCGAAATCGGTGCGGGCCAGCAAGAGATTGCCGAGCTGTTTGGGGTAGGCGAGCGGCACACTCGCCGCGCCCTGAATGAGATAGCTGGATATGACGCCGACGAGGCCCTTGAGATCCTCACTGGGGTTCGGGAGAGCCGGCCTGCCCTGCACCTGCGCCGCTCGGCTGCGCAGCGTGGCCGCTCCACGCGCCATCGCCGGGGGAAGCTCGAAGGCGCGCGCGTCCGCATGCGCTCCTCCGTCGCCGTAGTCGATGGCGTCGACCATGTAGGCGAGGTCGCTCATGTCTCCCATGTCGCCCACGTTGCTCATGTCGCCGGCATTGCGCACGTCGCCCGGACGCGGCCGGAGCCGATCACCCAGCCGCGGGATCGCGCCGAGCCTGAACCCGCTCGTGACCTGTGCCGCCGCCCGCAGATTCCCCCGCGGAATGATCGCGAAGTCGTCGTCCGCCGACCGACCCGTCGCCTTCTGCTGCCGAAAGAAAGGCACCTGGGTCTCCGGGGTCGGCCGGGGGCGCTCCTCGTCGTCGACGGGCCTCGCATCGGCTGTGATCGAGGCGCGCTCCATCTGGTCGCCGAGCCGGGTCAGGCCCCGCATCACCATGGTGAGGCGACGCTCGCCCGCATCGCCCTCCTCGACCGGTGGGTCGACGACGAACTCGATCTCCGAATGCCCGCCCTCAGGGTCTGCATCGGCCTCGGCCTTGAAGCCGTCGAACCGAGTGCCGATCAGTTCGCGTTTCGCGAGCGCCTTGCCGGTACTGATCCGTTTCGCCCGCCACGGGGTCTCGAACTCGAAGCCGACCCTGCGCTGGACGACGAGAGGATCGGGCGCGGTCTCGAGGGGGTCCTGCCCAGACCCGGACGCAGGCGCCGGGCCGACACCGGTCCCGGGGCGGGCCTCACCCTCGCCGCGCACCCCGGCGGCGAGCGGTCGTCCCGTGGCGCGGCCGACGTCGTGGACGGGCCACTGCCGGCCCCCCGGGCTCGCCACCGCATGCTCCGCATGCACCGCGGCTTCTCGAGCAGCCTGCACGGCACGCACGACCGCCGTGTTGCCGGCTCTGCGCTGCAGCGCCATGAAGATGCCCCCGTCGCCGGCGGCGCGGGGGCGGGGCGACCGGGACTGCGACCCGTCGTCGAGCGCGTTTTCGACGTTCTGCGCCGGCGATTCGTGACGATGCACGTAAACCCCCCTCGCACCGGCCGACCTTCGCGGTGGTGCCCACTCACGTCGCCGATGGTGCGAAGAAGAGTACCGGAGCTTATAGGAGCTGAGGAACCAGCGCGTTTCGCTCCGCCCATCCCGGTCGAGATGACGGACTCCAACCTGTTGATCGGCTTTACCCACTTCTGGGAGATTCGGGGGGTGGAGAGCATCGCAGAGTTGCGAAAGTTGACAGCGCTCGTTGTCCGAGGTGGCTGGGAGGGCCACTGCCCCGTCGAGACCACCGACAGCTTCCTGCCGTTTCTCGAGAAGTCCGGCTACGAGACGGTGGTTTCGGACACTCTCGACATCTATCTCGACGCCGAACTGATGGCGCGCACCGACCTCGTCCTGCAGTGCTGGACCATGGGGACGATCACCGCCCAGCAGCTCGCCGGGCTGCGAGCGGCGGTGGAGGGCGGCACCGGGTTCGCCGGGTGGCACGGCGGGATCGCCGACGCGTTCCGCAGCTCCACCGACTACCTGCACATGGTCGGCGGCCAGTTCGCCTGCCACCCGCGCAACTTCGTCGACCACACCGTCGAGGTGGTGCCCGAGCGGGCCGATCATCCGATCGTCGCCGGCATCTCCCGCGTCTCACTGCACACCGAGCAGTACTGGGTGCTGGCCGACAGCCGCAACGACGTCCTCGCCACCACCACCGTGCCCGCGGTGCCCGGCGACCCGTGGACCGAGCCGGTGGTCTCCCCCGCCGTGTGGACCCGCACGTGGGGAGCCGGCCGGGTCTTCGTCTGCACCGTCGGCCACAAGCAGGAGGACCTCGACGTGCCCGAGATCCGCACCATCATCGAACGGGGGCTCACGTGGGCGAGCCGATGAGGATCGGCATCGTCGGTCTCGGCAAGATCAGCGGGGCTTACCTGACGACCCTCGCCAGCCTGCCGGGTGTGCGGGTCACCGCGCTGGCCGACCGTGACCCGCTCCGCGCCGTCGCCGCCCGTGACCACGCACCGGGGGCCCGTGCGGTGCCGGTGGACGAGCTGCTCACCTCCGACGAGGTCGACCTCGTGCTCAACCTGACCATCCCGGAGGCGCACGCCGAAGTGGCCACAGCGGCGCTGCGGTCGGGCAAGCACGTGTACGGCGAGAAGCCGTTCGCCATGGACCTCGGGCAGGCGCGCACCGTGCTGGCAGGCGCGGACGGCCTGCGCGTCGGATGCGCGCCCGACACCGTGCTCGGCACCGGCACGCAGACCGCGCGCAAGGCCGTCGCCGACGGGTTGATCGGCACCCCCACGGCCGCGAACGCCGCCTTCACCTCACCCGGGCACGAGTCCTGGCACCCCGACCCGGAGTTCTACTACCGTCCCGGCGGCGGCCCGCTTCTCGACATGGGCCCGTACTACCTCACCGCCCTGGTCCATCTGCTCGGCCCCGTCGAGCGGGTGGTCGCCGCGGCGGGACGCGCGCGCGACATCCGCACGATCGGTTCGGGTCCCCGCGCAGGCACGGACTTCGCGGTCGAGGTCGACACCCATGTCACCGGCGCGCTCGTGCACGCGGGCGGCGTCGTCACCACCCTCACGACGAGCTTCGACGTGGTCGCCTCCACACAGCCGCGCATCGAGATCCACGGAACCGAAGGCACGCTCTCGGTGCCGGACCCGAACCGGTTCGACGGCGAGGTCCTGCTACGCCCGCGGGGAGCGGCGGAGTGGAAGGCGCTCCCGCCGTCGGCCGGCTACACCGGCGCCGCCCGCGGGATCGGCGTGCTCGACCTCGTGACGAACCATCGCGCCGGCGTTCCGCACCGGGCCTCGGCCGAGGTGGCCGTGCACGTCCTCGACGTGATGGAGACGCTGCTGTCCGCAGCACACCGGCGCACCGGACTCGCCGTCTCGACGACGTGCGAGCCACCTGCTCCGGTGCCCCTGGACGAGGTGGCCGTCGACGGGCGTCCGTCCCCGACGGCCTGATCACCGCGAGGCGCACGCCGTCGCCCGGCACGGGCACCGGCGTGCGCCTCGCGACGGCCTCAGTTCAGCGTGCGGACCGGAGATCCCGCCACGAAGGCGGCGATGTCCTCGACGGCCTCGCGGAAGAACATGTCGTAGGTCTTGCGCGTGACGTAGCCGAGGTGCGGGGTGGCCAGCACGTTGGGCAGGGAGCGGAACGGGTGGTCGGCGGGGAGTGGCTCCACGGCGAACACGTCGATCCCGGCCCCTGCTATCCGGCCCGCGCGCAATGCGTCGACCAGCGCGTCCTCGTCCACGATGGGGCCACGGGAGGTGTTGATCAGGTACGCCGTGGGTCGCATCCGGGCGAGCTCGGGCGCGCCCAGCAGTCCCCTGGACCGGTCGGAGAGCACAAGGTGGATCGTGACGAAGTCGCTGACCTCGAGCAGCTCCTCCTTGCTGGACGCGAGCCGCACGCCCGCGTCGGCCGCCGCCTCCGCCGTGAGGTTCTGGCTCCACGCGACGACGTCCATGCCGAAGGCCTGGCCGATCTTCGCCACGTGCCGGCCGATCCTGCCCAGGCCGATGACGCCCAGGGTGCTGCCGTGGATGTCGGTGCCGACGCTGCGCTGCCACTGGCCACCCGCACGCAGCGACGCCGTCTCTGCCGGCACGGAACGTGCCAGGCCGAGCATGAGGGCCCAGGTGAGCTCCGCGGTCGGCGGCATGAGCCCGCCGGTGCCGCAGACGAGCACACCCTGCTCCGCTGCCGCGGCCATGTCGACCGAGGCGTTGCCCATCCCGGTGGTCACCAGGAGCCGCAGCCGGGGCAGCCGCGCCAGCACCGATCGCGGGAACGGGGTGCGCTCCCGCATGATCACGACGATCTCGTGCTTGCCGAGCGTCTCGACCAGCGCATCCTCGTCGTCGATGTGCTCGTGGAACACCTCGACGTCTACCGCGTCGGCGAGGGAGCTCCAGTCCGCCGTCCGGAGCGCGACGTCCTGGTAGTCGTCGAGCACGGCACAGCTGAGCTTCATGAATCCTCCCGGATCGTCATCGTTTCATCGTCGGCACCCCGCTCCGGGTGCCGGCAGGGGCTGAAGTCGGCACCGAGCCGCTCGCTGATCTCCGCGGCAGCGCGCACGAGCATCGGCGCGAACCGCTCGCGCATCGTCTCCTCGTCGGCGGATGCCACGGACGCGGACATGCCGAGCGCGGCGATGACCCGCCCGTCCGCGCCCCGGACCGGGGCGGCCACCGACCGCAGGCCTTCCTCGAGCTCCTGCTCGACCACCGCCCAGCCCTGCGCACGCGCGGCGTCGAGCCGGTGCAGCAGCTCCTCGGGCGTGCGGACCGTCCGCGCGGTCAGCGGCGCCAACTCGGCTCGCGCGAGGTAGTGGTCCAGCTCGCCCTTCGGCAGGTCGGCGAGCAGCACATGGCCCATCGCGGTGGCGTGCGCGGGCAGCCGGGTGCCCGTGGCGAGGGCGACGCTGGGCCTGCGATGGGTGGCCACCCGCGTCACGTAGACGATGTCGGTGTCGTCGAGTGTGGACAGGGAGCACGCCTCGCGCGTCTCGGCGACGAGCTCCTCCATCCACGGCTGCGCGATCACGGGAAGGTTCAGGGAGCTCAGATAGGCGTAGCCGAGCGCGAGCACGCGGGGCGTCAGGGCGAACGAACGTCCTTCACTGCGCACGTAGCCGAGGTGCTGGAGCGTGAGCAGTACCCGGCGGACCGTCGGCCGGCTCAAGCCGGTGAGCTCGGCACATCGGCTGAGCGTGAGGCTCGGGTGGTGGTCGGAGAAGGCCAGGATCACGGCGAGACCGCGTTCGAGTGACTGGATGAACTCGCGCTGGTCCGGCTCCTTGGGCACTCGATCTCCCTTGACAGTGGTCACCACTGCGAGCGACATTACGGATGTCCGCAACCCGTACTGCGTGTCCGCATAGCGTACATCAGTGCGAGGAGTCGCCGGCGAGAAATGAGGCGCTGATGCGAACCGCCAGCTACGAGGACCTCGACCACCTGGTCCAGCCGGACCGCGTGCACGGGAGCGTCTACACCGACCCCACGCTCTTCGCCGAGGAGATGCGCAGCATCTTCGGCCGCACCTGGGTCTATGTCGCGCACGAGTCGGAGATCGCGCACCCGGGCGACTACCGGAGCACCACGATCGGCCTCCAGCCCGTGATCGTCACCCGCGACGCGGACGGCGGGATCCACGTGCTGCTCAACCGCTGCCGGCACCGCGCGTCGGTCGTCTGCCGGGAGCGCTCGGGCAACGCGAACTTCTTCCGCTGCCCGTTCCACGGCTGGACCTACCGCAACAGCGGTGAGCTGCTGGGCGTGCCGATGAACCGCCGCTACAGCCCGGAGAACCTCGACAAGCCGGCACTGGGCCTCACGCCGGTGGCACGGGTGGACTCCTACCGGGGGCTCGTCTTCGCGAGCCTCAACCCCGACGTTCCCGACCTCGCCGAGCACCTCGGCGGCGCCCGCCACTACCTCGACCGCGTCTTCCTGCACCCCGCGTTCGAGAAGACGCTCAACCTGAGCGCGGGCCGCAACGTGCACGAGTACCCGGCCAACTGGAAACACGCCATCGAAGGCGGGGTCGACGGCTACCACGCGATCACGTTGCACGAGACCTGGTTCAAGATCCGCGACCAGAGCCCGGACCGCACGCACGCACGCCTGGGCTCCCGCGACGAGACCATCGGCTACAGCGAGGCCCACCCCGGCGGCCACGTGCTCCTCGCCCGCTGGCCCAGCGACGGCGACGTCGAGGAGTTCCGCAAGACCTATCCCGAGTACACCTCGCGCCTGGAGTCCGAGCACGGGGATGCGCTCCTGCGTGACTTTCTGGGCCAGTTCAACGTCCTGATCTTCCCCAACTTGCACATCACGCTGCAGAACCTGCGCGTGATCACGCCGATCAGCCCCACACGTACACAGATCACGATGTCGCCGATGCTGATCGGGGACGCTCCCGACGATCTCAACGCGGAACGGCTGCGCGAGTTCGAGGAGGCGTTCGCCACCGGCTCGTTCATCGCCCCCGACGACTCCGAGGCGTTCGTCTGCGTGCAGGAGGGCGTGGCCGCCGACGTCGATCCGTGGCTGCTGCTCTCGCGCGGCCTGCACGACGAGGAGCGGCTCCCGGGCGGCGGCTACCGCGGCAAGCCGAGTGACGAGACGCCGCAGCGGGGCCTGTTCCGGGAATGGAAGCGCCTCCTGCAGGAAGGGCGGACGGCATGACCGGAGCGACCCGAGCGACCGAGGACACCCGCACGCTCACCCGCAGCGACGCCGAGGAATTCCTCTACCACGAGGCCGAACTGCTCGACGGATTCCAGCTCGACCGGTGGCTGGAACTCTTCACCGACGACGCCGTGTACTGGGTGCCCGCCCGCCACGACGAGGCGGATCCGCAGCGCCACGTCTCCCTGATCTACGACGACAGGGGCCGCATCGAGGAGCGGATCTGGCGGCTGACCGTCGGCCCTGCCCACGCCCAGATCCCACCGTCGGTGACCCGCCGCCTCATCACCAACGTCCGCGTGTCCGATGCGGAGCACGGCCCGGTGGTGCGGTCGAACTTCGCGATCTTCGAGGTCCGGAAGGGCACACAGCGGTCGTTCGCGGGCGAGTACGAGCACCGGCTGGTCCCGCACGGGGCCGGCTGGCGGATCCGGCGCCGGACCGCCCGCCTCGTCAACTGCGAGGCCCCCATCTTCAACCTCACGTTCCTGGTCTGAGCCGCCCCGTGAGCGCCCGATGAGCACAGCCGCTCCCCCGCCCCGCCTGGTGCTGCGCAACGAGTTCGCCACCGTGGAGATCCTGCTCGATGAGACCGCCAACGGGCCCCGCCTGCTCGTGCGTGACCTCGAGACCGGCCGTCAGGTCCACCTCGACGCCCTCGAGGTGGAGAGCCTGACGCGGATGAGCCACGACGACTTCGCCGAACGGGTGCGCCCCGCCTGACGCGGCCTGCGCGGCCGTGTGCCGTCCCGGTGCCATTCCCCCCGACGAGCCTTCCCTGGACACGCTCCGCGAGCGCGTTGGTCCGCACAGGTCACAGGCTGCTCCGTCGTCACCTCGGCAGCCGGGCCGACCGGGCCGTCATTTCTGTGTTTCGCTTCATTTTCGCGGTCGCGCCACGCCGATATTCACCGGTCCGGGTAATGGTTGAGGACCGAACGCTTTCGGGGTCCGTGGCGTCATTGACCTGAAGTCGAGCAATTGCTCTGATGATTCGAGGAGAAATCGGCTGCGGGGAGCAACGGTCATGCCCGAATCGGATCGTGCGCGACGCCGAGCGCCGGCAGTGGTGCTCGGCGCGGTCGTCGTGCTGCTCCTCGCTGCCGGGGCGGCCGCCAGCAGCGCGGCCGGCCCGGGCGCTGTCGCCGTGGCCGCCGCCCCGCAGGTCCGGCTCGTTCCGGCGGACGGTGCCACCGACGTGGCCCCGCTGGCACCGATCAGCGTGGAGGCGACCGGTGGCGCGCTCACCGACGTCGCCCTCGTCGCCGAGGACGGCACCCCGGTCCCGGGAACCCTGTCACCGGACGGCCGGACGTGGACCGCGTCGACGGCCCTCGCGTTCGGCACCACGTACCGCTTCGCCGGCAGCGCCATCGGCGAAGGTGGCTCCGTTCCGGTCACCGGCGGATTCTCCGTGGTCGACCCGAGCAGGTTGCTCCGCGCGTCGACGAGCATCGGCGACGGGGCGGTGGTCGGGATCGCCGCCCCGATCGACATCCGCTTCAGCGGCCTCGTCGCCGAGGCCGACCGCGCCGCCGTCGAACGGCTCCTCTCGGTGCGCACGTCCGTGCCCGTCATGGGCTCCTGGGCATGGCTGCCCGACACCGCCCGCACCTCGCGGATCCACTGGCGGCCTGCCGAGTACTGGCCGCCGGGCACGAAGGTGCACGTCGAGGCCCGGCTCTACGGGCTCGACCTCGGCGATACCGAGTTCGGCGCCGCCGATCTCACCAGCGAGTTCAGCATCGGCCGCTCCCAGATCGTGCGCGCCGACGTGAAGCGCCACCGCATGGTCGTCATCCGCGACGGCAAAGAGGTGTCCAACGTGCCCGCCAGCTACGGGCTCGAGTCGGACCCGAGGCGGGTCACGCGAGGCGGCATCCACGTCGTGATGGGCAAGTCCCGCACCGAACTGATGACCAACCGGGCGTACAACTACGAGAACGTGCCCATGCACTGGGCGGTCCGGATCTCCAACAACGGCGAGTTCATCCACGCCAACCCCGCATCGGGATACGCACAGGGCCGACAGAACGTCACCCACGGCTGTGTGAACCTCTCCACCGCGAACGCGCGCGCCTACTTCAACTCGGTTCTCTACGGGGATCCGGTCGAGGTCACCGGAAGCCACATCCAGCTTTCCGCCGCAGACGGCGACTTCTACGACTGGACGATTCCGTGGGATGAGTGGCGAGCGATGTCGGCCCTGCACGGTTCGGAAAACCAGCTCGCGCGGATGGACGGCGAGGCCTCCATCCAGCTTCCGCGCTGAGGCCACTCCGCGGTTTCACCGGCCGTAACCACCGCGAGTCGACCGCGGCTCAGGCGGGGTCGCCCACGCCCTCCTGCGGCTGCGTCGCCGGCTGATCACCGAGCATCTGCACCGCCTCACGCAGGCTCGCCAGGTAGCGCGCCTTGTGCTGCCGGTAGCGCTGCACGGGCGCCGAGATCGTGTAGCACCCCATCACGATCCCGTTGCTCCAGATCGGCACCGCGATGCAGGCAACGCCCACCGAGAACTCCTCGATGTCGGTGGCGTAGCCGTTCTTCGCCACCCGAGCCAACTCCCTTTCGAGGACGGCCGGATCGGTGATCGTCTTCGGCGTCATGCTCTCCAGCGGATGCATGGCGAGGTAACGCTCGCGGTCGGCGGGCTCGGCGAAGGCGAGCAGCACCTTCCCCGAGGCCCGCGCGTTGGCCGCCCCGCGGTAGCCGGGCCGCAGGTCGGTGACCTGCACCGCGTGCGTCCCGGCCAGGTGCGCGAGCACCACCGGGTTCCCGCTCCGCCACGCACTGAGGTAGGCGCTCTCGCCGGTGGCGTCGGTGATCCACCGCAGCGGTGCCAGCAGCTCGGGAGGCGGGACGGTCTGCTGCGCGTACGCGGCCGACAGCACCTCCATCGCGAAGCCGAAGCGGTACTGCTTGCGCTCGTCGCGGGCGAGCAGCTTCGCGTCGACCAGCGTGTTGAGCAGGTGGTACACCGTGGGCACCGACGTGCCGAGCTCCTTGGCCAGACGGTTGACCGACCGGTCCGGCTCCGGCAGTGAGGCGATGAGCATGAGCAGGTGCGCGGCCCGGGACACCGACCGGATCCGGGTGCCCGTTCTCATCTCGTCGGTCATGTCATCCCTCACGTCCGATGCGACCGTTTCGGCTCCATCTTCGCGTGTCCGCTCGTGGGCGGCGCGTTCACCTGTCCGGACTGCGGATCGAGACGCCTCCGTCCACGGGCAGGACCGTGCCCGTGATGTAGCGGGCCTCGTCCGACACGAGGAACAACGCCGCGAATCCGACGTCCCATCCGGTGCCCTCGATGCCCAGCGGCGAGGCGGCGCGCCTGCGATCGCGCAGCTCGTCCGCCATCCCTGCGGCGTAGACCATCGGTGTGTAGATCGGCCCCGGCGCGATGCAGTTCACGCGGATCCCGGCGGCGGCGTGGTCGATCGCCATCGCCCGGGTCAGCGCGATCACCGCACCCTTCGCGGCGGTGTAGGGCGTGAGCCCGCGGGGACGCAGCGCCGAGATCGACGACAGGTTCACGATGGAACCCCCGCCTCCCGTCGCCATCACCGGCACCACCGCGCGGCTCGCCTGGACGATCGTCCGCACGTTGACGGCCATGACCCTGTCCCAGTCCTCGGACGTGGCGTCGAGGATCGTTCCGGGGCCCTCGATCCCGACGTTGTTGTCCAGGATGTCGATGCGCCCCCAGCGCCCGACGGCCGCGGCCGCCATCGCGGTGCAGTCGTCCTCCACCGTGAGATCTGCGGCGACGGCGACGGCCTCGCCGCCCTCCGCGGCGATCATGTCCACGGTGGCGTTCGCCGCGTCCTCGTCGCGGTCGACGACGAGGACGCGGGCGCCGTGGCGGGCGAACAGGATCGCCGCGGCCCGTCCCGTCCCGATTCCGGCTGCGCGGGAACCGCCGCCCGTCACGACCGCGACCTTGCCGTCCAGGCGCCGCTGTGCAGGAGATCCGTCGACCGGGTTCGTCACGACAGCCCCATCAGCGTCGCCGCCGTGCCACCGAGCATCTGCTCCACCTCGTCCGTGGTGATCTCGACGCCGTGGCGGCCCGCGATCTCGGGAAGGTCCCGGAAGGTCTCTACCCACGTGTGCAGCGGCATCACCGCCGATACGCCGGGGCAGTCGCTGCCGAACACCACGCGGCCGAGCCCGATGCCGTTCTTGATCTCGGCCAGGTGGGAAACGAAGCGGCCCTCGTCCTCGATGAGCAGGCTCTGCCACAACGAGAGTTCGAGGTAGAGGTTCGGCTTCCAGCGGGCCATGTCGAGCGCCAGCGGGAACCACGCGCGCTGGCCGGCGTGCAGGATCACGAAGTTCGTGTCGGGGAAGTCCGCCGCCGGCTCGTCGAGGTGCAGCGGGCTCGCATACGTGCTGATCAGCGGCGCGGCCATCGGCCCGGTGTGCACCGCCACCGGCACTCCCCGCTCGCCCGCCAGCGCGTAGAGCGGGTGGCACACCGGGTCGGCGGGAGAGAACCCGGAGCAGGGATGCAACTTCAGCCCGCGGGCGCCGGCGTCGAGAGCGTCACGGAACAGGTCGACGGCCCCCGGCCGGCGCGGGTCGATCCCGAAGAAGGCGATGAAGTGCTCCGGGTCCTCACGGGCGAGGTCGGTGGCGAGCCGGTTCTCCTCCTCGATCGACCGGTCGCCCTCCCCGAGCCGTAGCCCGTAGTCGCCGAGCAGCAGGCACGAGCGGTCGACGCCGGCCTTCTCCATCTCGGCACGGATCTCGCCGGCTCGCGCGCCGACGTCCTGCACGGGCGCCTCGGCGTGCCGGTGGACCCCGGCCACTCCCCCACGCGCGGCGATCTCCCGCACAGCGGCGTACCGCTCGAAGATCGACCACAGGTGGCGGTGCAGATCGATGATCATCGCAATGCTCCTTCCTGCGCCCCGGCCCACGCCAGGTGTTCCAGTACTGCCACGGAGAACTCCCGCGGCCGCTCGAGGAAGGCCATGTGCGGGGCGTCCATCTCCACCAGCCGCGCGTCGGGCAGCCGCGCGGCCAGATCCCTCATGACGTCCATCGGCGTCGACAGGTCGCGCGTCCCCGCGATGCACGTGGTGGGCACGCGGATCTCGCCCAGCCGATCCAGTACGTCGTGCGTGCCGATCGCGCGCCAGGTGTCGGCCAGCGCCCCCGGGTCCATCGCCAGCAGCCGCTCCCGCGCGTACGCCATGTACGGGGTGTCCCGATCGGCCTCGAGCGCCGCGGGGGTGAACCAGCGGGTCAGCGTGTCCTCGAGCATTCCCGCCGATCCCCTGTCCTCGGTGGCGTCGGCCCGGTCGTTCATGACGGCGGAGTCACCGCGCGGGGTGGTGCAGGCGAGCACGAGGGAGCGCACCCGGTCCGGATGCCCGAGCGCCAGGTGCATCGCGACCATGCCGCCCAGGGACGCGCCCACCACGTCGAGCGGCCCGGTGCTGTGGCCCACGATCTCGTCGGCCATGTCGGCGAGAGTGAGGCCGGGGCGGGCGCGCTCGCGCTCACCGTGGCCGGGCATCGTCACGGCGCGTACCGGGGGCAGATCCAGCCACTCGACGCACCGGCGGTCGAGACCGACCGGGTGCAGGAACAGCAGCGAGCTGCCGTCGGAGTGCCTGGCCATGTCAGGTCGCCTTGCTCGGGATCTCGCGATAGACGTTGCGCACGTAGGAGGTCCAATGGGGGCTCACGCGCTTCGTCCACTCGGTGGGCGGCTGCATCGCCTTGTAGGCGTCGGTCTCGAGCACCTCAGGGTCGTCCAGCTCGTAGAGCGCGAGGTACTTCGGCTCGCCCTCGACGCTGACGAACCGCCGTGCCGACAGGAAGCCCGGGCACCCGAGCCGTTCCGGGACGTGCTCCTCGTCGTACCAGCGGTTGAAGTCCTCCTCGTGCGCCGGATCGATGTCGATCATGACGAGTAGCAGGCCGGTGCCCCGATCGCTCATGGTGAGCCTTCCTCTGCGGAGTTCCCGATCCCGGCCGGCAGGGGGCCGGCCAGGGCATACGCGTCCTGCACGAGATCCATGACCGCGGCCATGTCGGTGAGTGACGCCAGCGGTCGTTCGCCCTCCCGGACCCGGCGCAGGACGTCCCGGACGAAAACCGGGTAGTGCGGAACGTTCGTGGTGTGTGCCCGCACGTGCTCACGGGCGCCGTCGGCGCGAATGACCTCGACGTCGTCCGGCCCGGTGGCGATGAGGTAGTGGTCGCGCGCAACGATGCTGAACCGCATGTCGAACGTCGAGTGCGGGCCGGGCAGCAGATACCCGGTCTCGACGTGGAACGTGCGCACGCCGCTGCGCAGGCTCACGAGAGAGTGGTCCTCGATCGGCAGCCCGTGGGCGGCGTTCGACATGACGGCTCCGGCCACGTCGACCTCGGGCCCGAAGAGCACCCGGGCCAGGTCGAACATGTGCACGGAGAGGTTGATCGTGCACCCTCCGCCGGACCGTGCGGGGTCGAGCATCCAGCCGCAGCCGGAGTCGAGATACCGCTGGGGCGTCCCGGCGATCCAGCGGAACGACAGGTAGTCGATCTCGTCGTCGGTGAACCGCTCGCGCATCACGCCGAGCAGCTCGCTCTGGCGCCAGACGAAGGGCACCGCCGCGAACGCGCCCTGCGCCTCGGCTCGGCTGGCCAGGCGGCGTACCTGTTCCGCGTCGGTGCCGCACGGCTTCTCCATGGCGAACGGGATGCCGCGGTCCAGGAGGTGCTCGGCCTCCCCCACCATCTCCGCGTGCGAGCCCAACGCCAGTACGAAGTCGGGCCGGACGTCGTCGTAGAGCTGCTCGTCGGAGACCGACCACGGGCAGTCCAGGCGCTCCCCCAGGCCCTTGGCCACCTTCTCGTCCCGGTCACTCACGCCGGCCAGCTCGACGTCGGGGAGCTCCAGCAGGGTCGGCAGGTACAGGTCGAGGTGCCAGTGCGAGGCACCGACGACGGCGACGCGCAGGGGCTGCGAGGACGGGGGCATCAGATGGACCGGTTGATTCCGCCGTCGACGACGATCGTCTGCCCGGTGACGAACCCCGCGCGCGGCGAACACAGGAAGGCGCACAGGTCGGCGATGTCCTCCGGCCTGCCGACACGGCGCACCGGGATCCGCTCGGCGTAGCGCCGCAGTTGTTCGTCGAGGTCGATCCCGGCGCCCGCGGCCGCCTTGCCCTGCACCTCGCGCAGCCGGTCGGTGAGGATCGGCCCCGGCGCGATGTTGTTGACCGTGACGCCCGCCGGGGCGAGCTCGTCGGCCAGCACCTTCGCGAGCACCGTGACGCCTGCCCGGTTGGCCTCGGAGATCACCAGCTCGCTGATGGGCTCCTTGGTGCCGTACCCGGTGAGGTTGACGATCCGGCCCCGCCCGGACTGCCGCAGGTGTGGCTGCGCGGCGCGGATGAGCCGGACGGCGCTCATCAGCACTCCCTCGTGCGCCGTGTCCCAGGCGGCGTCGTCCAGGTCGGCGAACCGCCCGGCGGGCGGCGGCCCGCAGTTGACCACCAGCAGGTCGAGGCCGCCCAGGAGCTCGACGGTCTGCTCCACGAGCGGGCCGATGTCGGCGGCCGAGCCGAGGTCGGCGGCGACACTCCCCGCCGCACCGATCTCGGCAGCGGCGCCCGCCAGCTTGCCGTGGTCGCGGGAGGAGATCACGACCCGCGCCCCCTCACCGGCCAGCGCCGCTGCGCAGGCCCGGCCGAGCCCCTGGCTCGCGGCCGTCACGAGCGCGCGGCTCCCGGCGAGTTCCAGATCCATCGCGTGCCTTTCCTCGAATGTCCGAACCTGCGGTCAGGTGCCCTGTCCGCCGCCGAGCGGGAGCGCTGCCACCGCGGCGACGTCGGGCGGGTAGACGGTGCGCAGCGCGCCGCCCTGCCACTGGACGAGGATCGGCACGATGTACTTGTTCGCCCCGGTCCCGTCGAACCCGACCTTGCCCGGCGGCACCGCCGATGCGGGGCCCTCGGTGAAGTCGGTGGTGACCAGCGCCTGGCGGATCAGCGCCGGGTCACAGGTGGCACCCGACTCCATCAGCTGCGCGAGCTCGTGGACCGCCGCCCACGACTCGCCGGCCTCCTGTGGCATGAACACGCCGTACTTCTGCTGGTAGGCCGCGGCCACCTCGGGAACGCCGGGGAGCTTCAGGTCGGCGTTCCAGGCCGCCGACGCCATGATGCCGTCGGCGGCAGGGCCCAGGGCCGCGGAGAACTGCGGGGTGAGCGCACCCCCTCCGCCCGACGTGGCGATCGGCGTCGTGACACCGCGGGAGCGCAGACCCCGGATGATGAGCGACAGGTCGGAGACGTTGCCGCCGAGCACGATCACGTCGGTGCGTGCGTCGGCGAGCCTGCTCACCACGGCCGTGGCGTCGGAGAGCCCGTTCGGGAACGTCACCTGCTCGCGCACGTCGAGGCCCTGCGCCTGCGACCCGGCCACGATCCCGGCGCTCTGTGCCTTGGTGGACGCGTCGTCGCTGCCCGCCACGGCGACCGTCCGCAGGCTGCGGCTCTGCTCGGCGAAGACGCCGGCCACGGCCTTCATCGTCTCCGTGCCGAACGCCGATGCCTTCGGCGGGATCTGGAACAGGTAGTGGTAGCCCTTCTGTGTCAGCTCGTCGACGAAGGACTGGGTCAGCAGGGGGACCTTCCGGGTCTCGGTGGCGATCACCGTCGTGAGCGTCATGCTGCTCAGGTAGGAGCCGACCACGGCCGACATGTCGTTGCCCTGCAGCATGTTCTCGGTGACGGTCTTGGCCTGGCCCGGGTTGTCGGAGCTGGTGTCGCCGCTGACGATGCTGATCTTCGCGCCGTGCAGGGCACGGATCCCGCCCGCCGCGTTGATCTCGTCGGCCGCGAGCAGCATCCCGTTGAGCGAGTTCTGGCCGTTCTCCGCCCACACGCCGCTGAGTGGGTAGGGCGCGCCGATCTTCACGCCCGCGCCGCAGTCCACCGCGCCGCTGGAGCGGTCCTGGAACGCGATCCCGCCGCTGCACGCCGTGGCGGCGGCGAGCAGGACCGCCGCCACGACCGCACCCGGCAGCCGGAGTCTCACCGCGCGGCACCGGCGGGCTGCGCCGGGGGCGCGCCCACCAGAAGAGAGCTCAGGAACCCCAGGGAAGCCCCCAGCCGTTCCCGCTGGTCGGCGACGCCGGGGTAGTTGTCGAGGCCCTCCACGGAGAGCCGGTAGGGCTCGGCGCGCTCGTCCTGGGCCACGAGCACGCCCATCAGGGAGGTCAGGTCGGCGACGCCCTCACCGGGGTAGCACCACTGCACGTCGAACCCGCGGCGGTGGAACCGGTCCTCGACGTAGCGCGACTCGATGCGGAAGTCCTTGGCGTGCCCGGCGGGCGCGAGCGGGGCGAGCCTGCTGATCACGGTGAGCGGGTCCTGCAACGAGGAGATCGGGTTGATGAGGTCGAGGAAGACGGCCACGCGGTCGCTCCCGACCCCGTCGATGATCTCGACGTACTCCTCGGCCGTGAAGTCGGAGTGGTTCTCGAGCAGGATCTGTACGTCGCCGGGCACCTCGTCGACCGCCCGGCGGAGCACGTCGGTGACGTAGCGCTGCTCCGCGGCGATGCGGTCCGGCGCGCCCATGAGCTCGTTGCGGTAGAAGCCGGAGGAGACACGGGCGAACGGGCTCCCGATCGCCTCGGCCAGCTCCGTCCAGCGCCGGATGCGCTCGACGCCGGAGTCGACGCTGTCGCCCTTGTCCGCACGGCCGACCACGTCCCCGGAGAGCGTGATCTCCAGGCCGAGGTCGGCGGCGAGTTCGCGCAGCGCCGCCAGCCCGGCTGCCGGCCGGTCGGCGACGTGCACGGCGTTGAACTGCACGAACGCCGCGCCCAGATCCGCGACCTCGCGGAGCACGTCCTCCAGGCGGATCTCGCCGGTGGCGAGGCGGCAGTGGTACGAGAGCGTGTCCACGCCCAACACGATGTGCACGGCCGGTGGTCCCTTCTTCGAGCGTTGCCCCGCTGGGTCCTTGCAGTGCGCCGCCTCGGCAGGCGGCGGAAGCTCTCAGCTGCCGGCGAGCCAGCCCTTTATCGACGCCGCGATCCCGTCGCTGTCGGGAAGCAGGCCCGCCACCAGGCTGGGCGCGGCCGGGACCCGTGTGTCGGGCAGTCCGAGGCGCAGCGCCGGGCTGCGCAGCGCCACGCCGGATCCCGCGACGCGCGCCACCACCTCGGCGCCGAATCCGCCGGTCACGTTGGCCTCGTGCAGCACGGCGAGCCTGCCGGTGTGCCGGACCCGCTCGATGACGTCCTCCGTGGGGAACGGGTTGAGCCAGGGCACCTCGATCACCTCCAGCGACACCCCCTGCTCCGCCAGCGTGGACGCGGCCGCCACGGCCCGTGCGGTGATCGCCCCCCAGGTGACGAGCGTGGCGTCGGATCCCTCGTGGCGCACCCGCAGACCACCGGGCGGTTGCACGGGTCCGCCGAGCACCACCTCCTGCTTCCCGGCGCTGTAGAGCGTGCGGTTCTCGATCACGATCGTCGGGTCGTCGCAGTACACGGCGGCGACGAGCAGGTCGTAGGCGTCCTGGGCGGTCCACGGCATGCACACCCGCAGGCCCGGAACGTGCAGGAAGAACGCCTCCAGGCTCTGGCTGTGCTGGGCGCAGGCTCCCGGGGCGGAGCCCTGCTGGGTCCGCACCACGACCGGTGCCCGCAGCTCCCCGCGGCTGACGTAGTGCACGTTGGCCAGCTGGTTGACGATCTGGTCGAAGGCCACCAGCGAGAAGTCGGCCCACATGATCTCCACGATGGGACGGCGGCCGAGCATGGCCGCGCCCACGGCGGAGCCGAGGATCGCCGACTCGCTGATCGGGGTGTCGAAGACGCGCTCGCCGAAGTCGCGGCGCAGCCCACGGGTGACGCCGAAGACACCGCCGGGCTTGGCGATGTCCTCGCCGTAGAGCAGCGTCTCCGGCAGCTCCTCCAGGCAGCGGCGCAACGCCGCGTTGACGGCCTCGCCGTAGGTCAGCTTCGCGACGGTGCCGCCCGCCTGTGCCGGACGGAGCGCGGTTGCAGAGGTCTCAGACATAGAGGTGGTCCTTCGCGGTCGCCGGGTCGGCGAGCGGCGCGGCGAGCGCCTCGGCCGCCGCCTGCTCGATCTCCGCGCGGGCGTCGCGCTCCGCGCCCTCGATCACGGTCTCGTCCACACCGGCGGCCCGCAGCTGCCCGCTCAGCCGGGCGACGGGCTCCCGCCTGCGGGCCTCGTCGAGCTCGCCGGGCCTGCGGTACTGCTCGGCATCACCGATGTAGTGGCCGACCAGCCGCGCGGTCATCGCCTCGACCAGCGTCGGACCGCCGCCCTCCCGGGCCAACTCCACGGCGTCACCGAGCCGGTCGCGCACGACGGCGGGGTCGTTCCCGTCGATCCGCTCGCCGGGGATGCCGTAGGCCGCGGCGCGCCGGTAGAGGACCGCGTCGCGCACCATCTCGTCGATGGGGGTCAGCTCCGACCACGTGTTGTTCTCGCAGACGAACACGACGGGCAGGTTCATGGCGGCGGCGAAGTTCATCGCCTCGTGCACCGCGCCCTGGTTCATCGCGCCGTCACCGAACACCGTGATGGCGACGCGTCCGGACCCGTCGAACCGGCCGGCGAGCGCCGCTCCCACCGCGATCGGCGCCCCGGCTCCGACGATGCTGTTCTCGCCGAAGAAGCGGTGGGCGGGGGCACTGAGATGCGCTGATCCACCCCGGCCCCCGTTGGTGCCGGTGGCCCGGCCCAGTACCTCGCCGAACAGGGCGGCGGGCGCCGCACCGCAGGCCATGGCCCAGCAGTGCCCGCGGTAGGTCGCGAAGACGGCGTCGTCAGGACCGATCAGCTCTGCTGCGCCGACCGGGATCGCCTCCTGGCCGATGCCCAGGTGGATCGAGCCGACTGCGTCGCCCGCGAGCCGCAGATCGCGGACCTTCTCCTCAAACGCCCGCATCCGCCAGACCTGGTGCAGGTCGGCCAGAAGCTGCTCGGTCGGCGCGGCCGGGGTGCTCACGGGCCCGGCTCCCGAGTCAGGGGCGTGCGTGCGCGGACGTGTGTCATCGGTGGGACTCCGATCGGGGTCGGTGCGGGGAGGCGGTGCACATTCGTCGGGGCGGGGGAACGTCAGCCGACGGCGAGGCTCTGGCCGCCGTCGACGGCGAGAGCAACACCCGTGATGAACGAGGCCTCGTCCGAGGCGAGGAAGAGTGCGGCATGGGCGACGTCCCACGCCGTGCCCATCTTGTTGCGCAGCGGCACGTGGGAGTTGCGCTCGGCGATCACCTGCTCGCGGGTGGCGCCGCCGAGCCCGACGCGGTTCTCGATCGCCATGGGGGTGTCCATGAGGCCGGGCAGGATCGCGTTGGCGCGGATGCCGTACTCCGCGTTCCGGATCGCGATGTGCTCGGTCATCGTCACCACGCCCGCCTTGGACGTGCGGTACGCGATGTAGGGATAGTTGATGTTCGCCGCGATCGACGAGATGTTCGTGATCACCCCGCCGCCCTGCTCGCGCATCACGGGGATGGCGTGCTTGCAGGTGAGCACCATGCCCTGCAGGTTGATCGCCGTGACGCGGGCGAAGGCGTCGGCCTCGATCTCGGTGATCGGGGCGTCGCCGCCCGCGATGCTCACGCCGACGTTGTTGTGCAGGATGTCGATCCGGCCGAAGCGTTCGACGCAGGTGGCGAGCATCGCGGCCACGGCGTCCTCGTCGGTGACGTCGGCCTGCACCGCGAGCGCCTTGCCACCCTCGGCCTCGATCTCCGCGACCGTGTCCTGCGCGGCCGCGAGATCGCGGTCGGCCGCCAGCACCGCGGCGCCTTCCCGGGCGAGCAGCACGGCGGTGGCCCGGCCGTTGCCCGCGGTCTGTCCGGGCGTCTGGCCGGCACCGACCACGACCGCCACCTTGCCCGCCACGCGTTGTCCCATGTCGTCGACCCCTTCGTCGCGCGTATCGCCGGACTGCTGACTAGCGGAGGAACTCCTCGACCCGCTCCGCGCCGAGTCCGATCTCCGCGTAGTGCCGCCGTGCGTTCTCGATCTTGGTGAACACGTCCTCGTACCCCGTGGCCCTGCCGTCGGGGTCGACGTAGACGTAGCTGCCCGTGACGTGGAAGAGCGTGATCATCTCCGCGACGCCGTCCGGAACGACGAGCGTGTGGGTCTCCCCCGGCGGCTCGAAGGCGTAGCCGCCCTCGGTCGCCTCCCAGTCGTGCTCCAGGTAGTGCCAGCGGCCGCGCAGCGTGAACGAGTGGACCGGACCGGCGTGGCGGTGCCTCGACAGCACCCCGCTGCGCCGCACCCTGAGCAGGTTCACGAAGTAGCCCTGCGACGGCGAGAGCAGGAGCGGGCGGAACGCGACATCGGGCGCCTGTGGCACCCAGAGCCGATCGTCCGCGTCCAGATCGAGGGCGCCCGGTACGACCAGGTCGGAAACCATGGCGAACGGTTGCCGTCCGCGGAACGGAGCGAGGGCCTCAGTGCTCATCGCGCTACCTCGGGTTTCAAATTATGAACCCTTGCGTCACTACTTGAAGAACGGTAACCATGTGGGCGGCACCGCGTCAACGACTCCGACGACGCCACGAACGATGGAGTTCAAACCGATGGCTCTCGTTCCCTACCTGTCCGAATCCGACCTGGCCGAGGCCGACCGACCGCTCCTCGCCCGCCCCATCAACCTCTTCCGCGCCCTCGCCAACTCCCCCGACGGGCTGCGCCACTTCTCCGTGCTGGGGCAGTGGATCCGGCACGGCTGTGAGCTCGACCCACGGCTGCGTGAGCTCGCAATCCTGCAGGTCGGGCACCTCACGGCCAGCCCGTACGAGTTCAGCCACCACGTGAAGATCGGCTACGACTTCGGCGTGTCCGACGACGACATCACCGCCGTCCTCGCCGCCACGGCGGGACGGGAGCACGGGCTCGGCCCGGTGGAGACGGCCGTGCTCACCGCGGCCAGACAGATCACCACCGACGGCCGGATGGCCGACGAGACCTGGGCGACGCTCGAGGAGCACCTCGGGCGGGCCCGCCTGGTCGACCTGGTCATCATCATCTCGTTCTACAACGCGGTGATCCGCATCCTCGGCACCCTGCAGATCGACGTCGAGCCCGACTACGAGCGTTATCTCGAGGCATTCCCGCTCCCCGATCAGCCGCCCGTCCTGAGTTCCGCCGACGGGCGGGCGGCTGGGGATGCATCGGGCAACGGCCATCGCGAGAGCGCCGGCTAGAGGCCGAGGTAGGCCCGCTTGAGGTAGTCACTTTCCAGCAGCTCCTCGCGGGAGCCGCGGAAAGTGACTACCCCGGTGGTCAGCACGATCGCCCGCTCGATCACCTCGAGGGCCTGCGTGGCGTTCTGCTCGATGAGCAGGATCGACACGTCGAGCTCGCGGTGGATGCGCGCCAGCCGCTCGAACATCTCCTCGACGATCACGGGGGCGAGCCCGAGGGAGGGTTCGTCCAGCATCAGCAGCCGGGGCTTCAACATCAGGGCGCGCCCCACCGCGAGCATCTGCTGCTCGCCGCCGCTCAGCGAACCGGCCGGCTGTGTCGCACGTTCCGCGAGCCTCGGGAACAGGGAGAAGACCTCGTCGAGGAGCTGGGCGCGTGACACGGCAGGCGGCGTCACGTAGGCGCCGAGAGCGAGGTTGTCCCGCACCGTGAGCGACGGGAAGACGCGCCTGCGCTCCGGCACGTGGGCGATCCCCGCCGCCGCGATGCGGTGCGGTGGGAGGCCGAGCACCGAGTTCTCGCCGAGCGAGATCGTGCCCTCGGACGGGCGGACGAGGCCGGAGATCGCCTTCAGCAACGTCGACTTGCCGGCTCCGTTGGCGCCGAGCACGCCCATGAACTCGCCGGGCCGCAGCTCGAAGGACACGTCGACGAGCGCGCGGATGTTGCCGTAGGCGACCGAGAGCCCGTCCACCCGCAGCGGGGCCGCCGCGGCCGACGCCGATCGGCCTGCCCGTGCCGACCAGGGGATCCTCATGACGGCTCCCCGAACGTCCGGGCCGCCTGCGGGCCCAGGTAGGCCGCCACCACCTGCGGGTCACGCATGACCTCCTGCGGCGCGCCCTGCGCGATCAACGCCCCGTGGTCGAGCACGAGGACGCGGTGGCTCAGCTCCATGATCACCTTCAGCACGTGCTCGATGACGATGATGGTCAGGCCCTGCGCGCCCAGCTGCCGGACGACGCCGATGATGTCGAGGGTCTCCTCCTGGTTGAGCCCGCTCATCATCTCGTCGAGCAGCAGCAACCGTGGCCGCAGCGCCAGTGCGCGGGCGATCTCCACGCGCTTCTGGTCGGCGAGGGGAAGGGCGCCGACCTCGGCGTTCATCAGCGACCCCATGGACAGCAGCTCCGCCACCTCGTCCGCCCGGTGAGCCGCCGCGGTCAGTGACCGGCAGACCGTGCTCGCCGCGAGCGTGACGTTCTCCGCCACGCTCATCGCCCGGAACAGTCGCACCGACTGGAACGTGCGGGCGATGCCGAGCCGGGCCACCCGCTCGGGTGGCAGCCCGCTGACGACGGTCTCCCCCAGCGTGATCGTGCCCGACGTGGGGCGCACCGCTCCGGCCACGGCGTTGAAGCTCGTGGTCTTGCCTGCGCCGTTGGGGCCGATGATCCCGAGGAGCTCTCCCTCGGCCACCGAGAAGCTCACGGCGTTCACGGCCACCAGGCCGCCGAAGCGCACTGTCAGCTCGTCGACCTGCAGCAGCGATGCGCCGGTCGGCGCCACCTGAACGGCGGGTGTGGTCATCCGGCGCTCCCCTCCCGGGTCGCAGCCGCCCCCGTCGGCTGGGGAGCGGGAGCCGACGGCGGGGAGGTGAGCCCCACGCGGGGAACCCGGCGGCGCAACGACATGAGCCCGCGGGGCTCCACCCACAGGATCACGAGCACGACCAGCGCGTAGACCACCAGGTTGAACCCGGCCGGGTACGCGGAGAGCTGCGAGTTCAGCAACTGCTGCAGCGGCACGAGCAGTACGGCCCCGATCACCGGGCCCCAGAGCCTGCCGGCCCCGCCGACGAACGCGATCACCGCGATCTGCGTGGCCAGCGCGGCGCCGAAGGCGCTGTCCGGGTCGATGAACCCGATGTACTGGACGTACACGGATCCGGCCAGCGCGCCCGGGACGGCGCTGATGGCCAGGCCGGCGAGCTTCACCCGGAACGCCAGCACGCCGCAGGCCTGGGCCGCCTCCTGATCGACGGCGATGGCCCGCAGCTGCAGGCCCAGCCGGGAGCGTTGCACGAGCCACCCACCGGCGAACGCCAGCGCCGCCAGCACCAGCGCGATGTAGTAGAAGACGAGCTTGTCCGAGAAGGCGAACGAGCCGGGGTCGTCACCGAGCAGCGGGAGGGTGAGCCCGACCTCGCCCCCGGTGAACTGCTCGTAGTGGCCGGTCAGGATGGCGAAGACCAGCGTCAGGGCGAACGTGGCGAGCGAGAAGTAGATCCCGCGCAGGCGCAGCGTGACCGCTCCCAGCAGCAGGGCGACGACGACCGCGATCACCACTCCGAGTACGAGCCCGACGTAGGCGTTGCCGCCGTACTCGGCCTGCAGGAGCGCCGAGGAGTAGGCGCCCAGGCCGAAGAAGATGCTGTGGCCGAAGGAGATCTGGCCGCCGAATCCGCTGATCACGTTCCAGCCCAGCGAGGCGGCCATGAAGATCAGCGTCAGGGTGGCGACGCTGAGGACGAAGTACGTCTGGATGAACCAGAGCGGCAGGCTCGCGACGAGCACGAGGACGGCGACGCTCAGGCCCCCGGTGGAGCGCGCCGCGCGTGTGATCCGATCGCGCCCGATCATGCGTGGGCCCTCCGTCCGGCGAGGATGCCCTGTGGGCGGAACAGCAGCACGAGCACGAACGCGAGGAACAGTCCGACGTCCTGCAGGTCGACGGCCACGTAGATCGCGGTGACCTGCTGGATCACCCCGACCAGGAGCCCGGCGACGAACGCGCCGACCACGTTGCCGAGCCCACCCATCACGACTGTGACGAACGCGATGATCAGGAAGCTGCCGCCGGTGGTGGGGGTCACCGGGTAGTAGGTGGCGAGAACGCAGCCCGCCACTCCGGTCAGCATGATCCCGACGCTGAAGCTCACCGCGTACACGCGGTCGGGATCGATGCCGACCATGGCCGCCATGTCCCGGTCGTCGACGGTGGCCCGGATCGCCTTCCCGTACAGCGTGCGCTGCAGCGCGACGTAGAGGATCAGGAACACCAGGAGCGCGATCAGGAACGACACCAGCCGCGCCTGGGCGATGAACACCCCGAACACGTCGTAGACGCCGGGCAGCACGCCCTGCACGGCGCGTGGGGCCGGGCCGAAGAGCATGAGCAGCCCGTTGGAGATCAGGATCGACACCGCCAGCGTGAGCACGAGCTGGCCGTGCTGCGCATCGACCGCGCTGATACCGGTGATCGACAGCGTCCGCCGGACGATGACCCGGTGGACGATCGCGCCGAGCAACAGCGACCCGATCGCCACGGGCACGATTCCCAGAAGCGGGCTCAGGCCGAGCCATGTGAAGAGCAGCACTGCCCCGAACATGCCGAGCGTCACGAAGTCGCCGTGCGCGAAGTTGATGACCCGGGTGATGCCGAAGATCAGAGTGAGGCCGCTGCTGAAGAGCCCGTACAGCCCGCCCACCAGAATGCCGCTGACCAGCGTCTGCACGAGTGTCGTCACCACGGGATCACGCTCCGCCGTTGGACCGAGGATCAAGAACCGGGACGCACTTTTCACAATATGAACGTCTAGAATACGTTATGAAGACGCTAATCACACATGCGGATGCGCGTCAAGACCTTGCAAGTCCTTTGCTTGCTTAGCGTCAAGCAATTAATATCCGAGCCATGCTTCGCTCCCTGCCCGCCGATGGTTCGCTCACACAGGATCAACGACAGGGCGAGGAGCCCCTACCACGGCGCTGGACCGTCTTCGCCGTGATCGCGATCGCCCTGCTGATGGCCTCGATCGACCAGACGTCGGTGGCCACGGCACTCCCCGCGATCCAGAATGACCTCGGCGGCTCCCTGGCGTGGAGCAGCTGGACGATCACCGTCTACGCGCTCGGCCAGATCATGTCCATGCCGATCGCCGGCAAGCTGAGCGACCAGTTCGGGCGCAAGACGATCTTCCTCATCGCGATCACGATGTTCACCGTGACCTCGCTGTGCGCGGGGATGGCGGGCGATATCGCCACCCTCATCATCGTGCGCATGTTCCAGGGCCTGGCCGCCGGAGCGATCGTTCCGTCCGCCACGGGCATCGTCGCCGACGTGTTCGGGCGCGATCGCGACCGGGCCATCGGCATGTTCACCAGCATCTTCCCGATCGGCGCGATCATCGGGCCCGTCGTCGGCGGTGTGCTGGTCACCTACACCTCCTGGCGGGCGATCTTCTTGATCAACCTCCCGTTCGGCGTGCTGCTCGTGGTGCTGGTGGCCGTCCTGATCCGCACGGCACCGCGCACCACGGCCGCCGCCCCGATCGACCTGCGGGGAATCGGGCTGCTCTGTGGACTGCTCCTGTCCACGATGACCGCGATCACCGCGCTGGGCACGCCCGGAAACCTGCGTCTGCAGATCATCGCGGCCGTGATCGCAGCGGTGGTGGCAGCGGTGCTCTGCTGGCGGTTCCTGCGCCACGCCCGCCGCGATCCCCATGCCGTGGTGCCGATGCGGCTCCTGCGCGGCCGCACCTTCGGAACGATGAACATGGTCAACGTGATGTTCGGTGCGGCGGCGCTCGGGTTCGGCACGCTGGTGCCGATCTACGCCGAGGACCGCTACGGCATCGCCCCGCTCGCCGCGGGTGGCCTGCTGGCGATCCGGGCGCTCGGGATGATCAGCCTCTCGGGGCTGTCGGTGTTCCTGCTGCGCCGCACCGGCCACCGGATCCTCATGGTCGCAGGCTTCGTCCTCATGGTCGTCGGGCTGGTACTGCTGGCCCTGCCCCCTCAGGGCCTCCCGCCGCAGGCATGGCTCTCGATCGCCGCGGGGATCACCGGACTCGGCATGGGCATGGCGGCGCCGGCCAGCAACAACGCCTCCCTGCACCTCGCGCCCCGCGAGATCTCGGCGATCACCGGGCTGCGCGGGATGTTCCGCCAGTCCGGCGCGATCGTGTCGATCACGGTCACCACGGCACTGCTGTCGGTCAGCGCAACGCCGGGGATCACGCAGGCCTACATCTTCGGCGTGTTCGCCGTGATCCTGTTGGCCGCGGTCCCCCTGATCGTGTCGATGCCCGACCATCGGGGCAGCTGGTGAGGCCTTCGTGGGGGCCCACCCGCGGGTAACGTGCCGCCATGGACACCGTGCGCGGGGTGCTGATCGACATCGACGGCGTACTGACGGTGTCCTGGGAACCGCTGGACGGCGCTGTCGACGCCCTGCGCGCCATCCGTGACGCCGGGCTCCCGGTCGCGCTGGTCACCAACACGACGTCGCGCACGCGGCAGCGGATCGCCGCCACGCTCGTCGATGCCGGGTTCCCGGTGGCCCAGCAGGACGTCCTCACCGCGCCGGCCGCCACGGCCGCATACCTGCGCGAGCACCGTCCTGATGCGGCGTGCCTGCTGCTGAACAGCGGTGACGTCGACGAGGACCTCGAAGGCGTGCGGCTCGTCTCGGGGCCCGGCGCGGAACCGGACGTGGTGGTGCTGGGTGGGGCCGGCCCGGAGTTCGGCTACGAGGCCCTCAACGAGGTGTTCGGCCACCTCCAGCGCGGAGCCGAGCTGCTCGCCATGCACCGCAACCTGTTCTGGCGCACCGACGCCGGGATGCAACTCGACAGCGGCGCCTTCCTGGTGGGGCTGGAGCACGCCGCCGGCACCGAGGCCGTAGTGCTCGGCAAGCCCGCGGAGGCGTTCTTCGCCGCCGCCCTCCTCGGTCTCGGCGTCAGCGCCGGGGAGGCGGTGATGATCGGCGACGACGTGGAGTCCGACGTGCTCGGCGCGCAGGCCCACGGGCTCACCGGCGTGCTCGTGCGCACCGGGAAGTTCCGCCCGGACGCCGAGGACGGCGTCGACGGGCATCGCCCGCAGTACGTCGTCGACTCGATCGCCGACGTGCCCGCGCTGCTCGGCCTGGGCTGAGCACGATCGCTAGCCGCCGCACCGCCGCGAGACCTCGTCGAGTCGTGCGAGCTCCCGGTCCGTGAGGTCGAGCTCCATCGCAGCAGCGCTCTCCTTCGCCTGCTGCGGCTTCGACGCTCCGGGGATCGCCACGACCGTCTCGCCGTAGAAGCGGATCAGCCAGCTGAGCGCGGCCTGCCCCGCCGACACGCCGTACGCCCGGCCGATCGCGCCCAGCTCGTCGATCAGGGGCGCGGTGCGCGCGAGCCCTCGTGAACCCAGGCCGACCAGGAACCGCCGCACCCACGGGAGCGAACGCACTCGGCCGGGGTCGGCGTGGAAGACCCCCGCGAGGAGGCCGGTACGCAACGGCGAGTAGGCGATGAGCGTGATCCCGAGACGCCGCGCGGTGTCCAGTACGCCGTTCCGTTCGATCGCCCGGTGCAGGAGGCTGATCTGCACCTGGTTGGAGGCGAGCGCCACCCCCTCCGACCGCAGCAGCACGCTCGCCCTCTCCATCTGGCGTGCCGAGAAGTTGCTGACGCCGACGGCGCCCACCCGTCCGGCCCGGGCCAACCGCGCCATCTCCACGAGCTGCCGCGACACGGGCGAGAGGCTGCCGTAGGGCATGTGGATCTGGTGGAGGTCGATCGGGAACCCCTGTAGCGACGTGAGCCGGGCGTCCAGCGTTCTGCCGATGTTCGCCGCCGCGCGGCCCGCGGGCGCCCATTTCGTCGCAACGGTCACCGAGCCCGGGGCGACCTCCCGCTCGCGCAACGCCGTGGTCAGCGCCCGCTCAGACCGTCCACGGCCGTACATCTCGGCCGTGTCGAACCAGGTGATCCCCCCGTCCAGCGCCGCGCCCACCACCGACGTGACCGCCGGCTGATCGAGGGCCCGGTAGAAGCGCTCGACGAGCCCGGATCCCGAGAACTGCATGCAGCCCAGGCCCACCGGTGTGATCTCGACCCCGGTGGCCCCTAGTCGTCGCATCATGACCCCTCCTCCCATTTGAGACATTAATGTCTCAAAACGAGACGTGCCCGTCAACGAATGAGACGTCCGTATGCTGATCCGCATGGTCCGGCAGTCATCCCTCCACGATCGCGTCGCCACGGGCATCCTCGACACGGCAGCCGACGTGCTCGCCAGGCGCGGAGAGGCGGCGAGCATGGCCGAGATCGCCGACGCCGCGGGCGTCGGGCGTGCCACCCTCTACCGCTACTTTCCCAACCGGGACGCCCTGATCCGAGGGTTGACCGCGGCGGCGGTCACGGAGCTCTGCGACCGGATCGCCGACGCCGAACTCGGCAGCGTCGCCGTGCCCGAGGGAGTCGCGCGGGTCACGCGGGGCTTCATCGGTGCGGGCAGCAAGTACGGCGCCCTCCTCCAGACGCTGCGCAAGCAGCCCGCCGACCAGGCCGATCTCGACACGAAGCTCGGCGAACCGGTACGCGAGCTGCTCCGACGCGGGATCGCCGACGGCACGCTGCGGGCCGACATCCCGGTGCCGGTGCTGTTCGATCTCTTCACCGGCCTGCTGGAGCGAGCCCTCCACCTGGTGGTGCGGGACGAGCTCGGGGTGGAGCAGGCGAGCAGCGCGATGCTCACCGTCTTCCTCGACGGTGCGCGCACCGGATGACGGTCAGCGCCCAGCTCCCAGTGCGCGGCCGACGGCGGCCATCGACCTGGCCAGCAGCGTCTCGGCGCCACCCGTGGCCACCCCGTTCAGCACCACCCCGGCCACCCCGGCCACGGTGAGCAGCTCCCGTGCATGACACACCGCAGCCTCGATGCCGGCGGCCACCGGGTCGCCGGCCCGGCGGACCGAGTCGGCGAGACCGGCCGGGAGCACCGCCGCGGCGAAGGACGCCATCACCCGTGCCCCGTACTCGTCGACGATGACGGGGACGGCGGGCAGCACGGGGACATCCGCACCCGCCGCACGGGCGGACCGGACGAATGCGGCCACGTCCTGTGCCTCCCCGCAGAACTGGAGCAGGCAGAGTCGCGCCCCGGCCCGGACCTTCTGGGCAAGACGCCCGCCTCGCCGTTCGACCGGTGGCGCCGCGGGCGACTCCGCGACGGAGACGAGCAGCCCGGCGGCCCGGGCACGAGGGACGAGCTCGTGGGACTCCAGGTCGAACACCGCCGCCGCGTCCGGACGGTGACCGGTGAACGTGTGGTCACCGGTGACGCAGTGGACGCCGGCCACCCCCGCGTGGGCGAGCGCGGCGATCTCGCCCTCCAGCGCGACCCGGTTGCGGTCGCGGCAGTTCAGCCCCGCCCATACCGGGATGCCGCGCTCCTGCACCAGCATCGCGTGGTACGCGGGCGGGAACTGCACCCTCGCCGCCGGCATGTCCCCGGTCAGCACCGCGTCGACCGAGCCCCCCAGCACCTCCGCGGTGTCGGCGACCGAACGCGCGTCCAGTGCGGCCGCCGGCATCCCGGAGATCACCACCGGCCGCCGGCGCATGAGGTCGCGGAACGCCCGGCCCGCAGCACCCGGTTCGGCATCCGCCTGCGGCATCCCGGGCCAGGGCACGACGGGATCGTGCAGGAACACGCACGGCTCGGGGCCGATCTCGCACGACCCGTCCACGCCGACTCCCCCGCACGGCCCGTAGGTCATGTGCTTGGGACAGGCGTGGCCCGGCCGGTCGGTCACGGCAGGACGTCCGGTTCCTGTCCACCAGGCCCCAGCACCGGGTACACCCCCGCCTCGCGGGCGGCCCGGCCGATCCACTCGTGCAGGGCGCCGTCCACGTCCGCGCCGAGCGGGCTCGTACAGCGGCCGTCCGAGCTCACCATGCGACCTCCCACGTACACCTGCTTCAGGTTGCGCTGCCCACACGCCATCACGTAAGTGGCGTAGACATCCCAGACCGGGCCCGTGCCGGGCGCCCGGTGGTCGACCACCACGAAGTCGGCGAACTTGCCGACCTCCAGGCTCCCGACGCGATCGGCCACGCCGAGCACCTCCGCCGAGCCGAGCGTGTGCATCCGCAGTACCTCGCGGGGCAGGAGCACCGACGCGTCGGTGTGCAGGGCGCGCATCGTGTACATGCCGATGCGCATGTTGCCGAAGGGGTCGGACTGGTCGGTGCACGACTGGTCGTCGAGCCCCATCCCGATGCGCATCCCGGCGCGTGAGTACCGCACGACGTCGGCGATCCCCGAGCCGAGCCGCCCGTTCGACGTGGCCTGCCAGACCATCGCGCAGCCCGCCTCCGCCGCAGCCGCCACCATCTCGTCGGTGGGGTGCACGAAGTGACCCAGCAGGAGGGCCGGCCCGAGCACCCCGGCGTCGGCGTACCAGGCGAACTTCTCGCGCTGCACCGCGAGCTCCTCGGCGGTCTCGAGGAAATGCGCCTGGTTGCCGATCCCGTGCTCCCGCATCACCTGGGCCTCCAGCTCGGCGGTACGGGGCGTGTCCGCCCACTGCACCGACCCGAAGACCGATGTACCGAGATGGTGGTCGGGCGGCGTCCGCCCTGCCGACGCCGCGACCATGTCCGCGAACTCCGCGAGCACCTCGCGTTCGGGCCCGACCCCGTCGTCGAGCCGGATCGCGTTCACCACGCGCAGCCCGGCGTCGGCCGCGCCGTCGAACTGGCGGGTGAGGTACTCGGGCGGGTGCACCACGTCGACAGTGCTCATGCCGGTGGCCGGGTCGAAGACCCTGCTCACCCGCGACTGGGTGAAGTTGTACGCGGTCGTGATGCCGCTGGCGAGGAAGTCGAGCGAGCCGTGCACCGTCGACCAGTACAGCGCCTCGGCGTCCGCGTGCCGGAAGACCTCCGACATGGCCCGCAGCCAGGGATAGAGCGTGGAGGCGGGCGCGATGCCGCGCAGGCCGGAGGTGAACAGGTGCGAGTGCGCGGAGACGAACCCCGGCGCGACGATCGCCCCACCGGCATCGAACACCTCTTCTGCGGGTGTGCCGGCGTCGTCCGGGGGCGGCGCGCCCGGACCGATCCCGCAGATCCGCCCGTTCGCATCGACCTGATCCCCGAGGTCTGCAGGGACCGGCCGATGTCCACCAGGGTGCGCATGAGCGTGTCCCACGAGAGCCAGATCGTGCCCGGCGACCAGTGGTGCTCGTCCGACTTCGTGTAGGCGAGACCGGGGAGGAGCACCACGGGTGCGGAGCCCTGCCGGGCGACCGCCCCGACCGCGGCCTCGGCCGCCTCGGTGGCGGTGACGTAGTCGGTGGACACCGGCAGGTGCGGGCCGTGCTGCTCCACGGCCCCGAGCGGGAGCACCGCGACCGTGCCGGCGGGCAGGGCCGCGATCTGCGGGGCACTGAGGTCGACGAACCGGGGGACGCTCATCACCGCACTCCGATGTTCACGTCGAGCGTTCGTTCGACGTCGCCGCACGCGACCCCGCCACCCGGGAGGCGCCCCCGAGCTGGACGACGATCCGGCTCGTTCCCGACCGTGTGGACTTCTGGCAGGCCGGAACGGACGTGACCCCGCCCGGCCGGACTCGTTTCGTCCTCGACGGCCACGCCGTACGGCCGCACGACTCGCCCGGTGGGACCTGGCGCTGCTTTCCGGTCCTGCCCTGAGCAGGCATGCCCACCCCTCCGATGGCGCGCCCACCTGGATCGACAAGGCTCAGCCGCTACTCCGCCGCTGCGGTGCTGAGCCTGCGCTCCGCGAGTGCCATCGACTCGTGCAGCGGGGTGGTGCCTGCCGTGCGGGCGGCGTCGAGCACGCTGTCCACGGTCTCCTCGATCGCCTCGACCCGCTTCGCGGCTGCCTCGTGGTCGAGACCGCCGACCTCGCGGCTCAGCACGTAGATCACGCCTCCGGCACTCGTCACGAAATCGGGGACCCACACCGTTCCGGCGTCGGCGAGCAGCTGCGCGACCGAGTCGCTGGTCACCTGGTTGTTCGCCGGCCCGATGATGAGCGGCACGTCGAGAGCGGCCACGCTCCGCGGGTTGAGCACCCCGCCCACCGCGGCGGGCACGAGCACGTCGGCCGGGGTCAGGAGCGCCCGGTCCGGATCCACCCAGCCGTACCCCGCGTTCTTCGCCTCCGCGCGCTTCTGGTCGTCGACATCGGAGACGACGACCATGGCCCCCTGCGCGGAGAGGTCGGCGGCGAGCCGCGACCCGACAGAGCCGAACCCGGCGATCACCACCCGCCGGCCCGACAGCGACTCCGAGCCGAAGACGTGCCGGGCGCCGGCCCGCAGAGCGGCCTGGACGCCGAGCGCTGTGGGCGTGCCCGAGCTCCCGGTGCCACCGTGCTCCTGTGGCAGGCAGAACGAGTAGGGAGTGACGTCGCGGATGACCATCATGTCGTCGGGCCCGGTGCCCACGTCGGGTCCCACGCAGTAGCTCCCGTCGAACCCGGCGACGATCTCGGCCACGTCGAGGAGCATGTCGTGGCGTACCTGGGGGGTCAGTACCGTTCCCATCGGCAGCGCGACGACGGTTTTCCCGCCCCCGTACTCGAGACCGGCGGCCGCGCACTTGTACGTCATCGCCTCCGAGAGGCGCATCGCATCCGCCGTGCCGTCACGCCAGCTGGGATAGGTCCAGATACGGCAACCGCCCACCGCGGGGCCGAGCGTCCGCGAGTGCACCGCGACCGTGATGGCGGCACCGGATCGGCGGCCACGCCGGATCACGACTTCCTCGTGCTGCAGGGCACCGTACTCGGACATCGACTACCTCAGCTCTCGGAGATGATGGTCTGGACGAGCGGACATCGCCTCCACCCTGCGCTGTTCGGCCATCGATGACCAACGCGGATCACAGCTACCGGCCATCGCGATGGGTGCTGACGTGAGAGTGGGGGTTGGTCAGCCTGCCCTGACGAGATCCGCGGCCCGCTCCGCGATGCCGTAGACGGTGGCGTTGGTGTTGGCCGACGCGATGGAGGGCATGACGGAGGCGTCGGCCACCCGTAGCCCGTCGATCCCGCGCACCCGCAGCTCGGTGTCGACCACCGCCAAGGAGTCGGTGCCGATGCGGCACGAACCGACCTGGTGGGAGTAGGTCCGCAGGCTCCGGAACAGATAGCGGCGCACGGCCTCGTCGTCATCCGCGTGCACCCCGGGCCCCGGGAGCACCTCCTCCGCCCGCCACGGAGCCAACGCGGCTGCGCGGCCGATGGCCCGGGCGATGCGCAGGCCAGCGGCCATGACCTCGACGTCCCGGGGATCGCCGTAGTAGTTCGGGTCCAGCAGCGGCGCCGCGTCGGGCCCGGCACCCGACAGCCGCACCGAGCCACGACTGCTGGGGGTCATGGCACCGAGGGCGACGCTGTAGGCCTGGCCCGGCACCGGAAGCGCGGGCGGCAGGGCAGGTGCGAAATACGGGATCTCCAGCACCTGGAACTGCAGGTCCGGCCCGTCCTGCGCCAGGTGGCTGCTGGCCAGCCCGATCATCTCCGCATGGTTGTGCGTTCCGGCCGGGATCGGCACGGGCGAGCTGTAGACCACGGTCGAGCGCGGATGGTCGTGCACGTTGGATCCGACGCCGGGCAGGTCCAGCACGACGTCGACGCCGACCTCACGAAGGTGTGCCTGCGGGCCGATCCCCGAGAGCATCAGCAGCTGCGGGGAACCCACCGTGCCCGCCGTCAGCACGACCTCGCCGGTGCAGGCCGCGGTGTGCAGGGCACTACCGACGCTGTACTCGACGCCCGTGCACCGCCCGCCGGACAGGAGCAGCCGGTGGGCCAGCGCGTCGGTCACCACGTCGAGGTTCGGCCGCTGTAGCACAGGGACGAGATAGGCGTCGGCCGCGCTCTGGCGCCTGCCGTTCACGATGTTCAGGTCACACCAGCCGAAGCCCTCCTCCAGCCCGGCGTTGATGTCGTCCGCCAGCGAATGCCCTGCCTCCGCCGCCGCGGCCAGCCCGGCCGCCGCCACCGGGTGCGGCGACCGCGCCGGCCCGACCGTCAGCGGACCGTCGACGCCTCGCAGCGCCGGATCGCGCCCCTCGGTGTGCTCGCTGCGCCGCAGGTACGGGAGCAGGTCGTCGAACCCCCAGCCCTTCGCACCTGCCGCGGGCCAGGCGTCGTAGGACGAGCGGTGCCCACGGATGAAACACATGCCGTTGATCGCGGAGGACCCACCCAGGACCTTCCCGCGCGGCCAGGGAATGACCGTGCCGGTCGCGCCCTGCACCACGGTGGTACCCGCCCAGTCGACCGACGTGCCCTGCAGGGCAGGCCACCCGGTCGGCACCGCCACGGCGGGCGGCGGTTGCCCGCTGCCTGCTTCGATCAGCAGCACCCGTACGTCCGGGTTCTCGGACAACCGCGCAGCGATCACGCAACCCGCGGTGCCCGCACCCACCACCACGTAGTCGTACCCCGGTCCCGCACCGCTATCCGCGTTGTCGGCCACGCCACAAGTTCACGCCCGGCGCCCCCGTCGGTGCTGCGGCTTATGGCCAACCTCACGGATTCGAGGCGCTGACCACGGTGGATCCGATCTCGATGGTGGAATCGGGCACGTTGCCCGGACCGCGCCGACCTCAGCCGGCCGCGCGTGAGGCGAGCAGCGCGCGCAGCGCCCTCGCAACCTCGGTCTCGGGGCGGGAAACCAGCTGCCCGTCGCGCACCACCACCCGCCCGGCCACGACGACATGGCGCGGCCTGCGGCCGGGCGCGGCCCAGAGCAGTCCGGCGAGCGGGTCGGCCACACCGGCATCGGCGACGCCGGTGACGTCCCAGCAGACGAGGTCGGCGGCGCACCCGGGCTCGAGACGCCCGAGCTCCGCACGACCCAGGCCCACGGCCGACCCCGCGGTGGCCCAGGCCAGGACCTCCCGAGCGCTCACCGGGCGGCCCGCCAGCGGTGCGACCTGCAGTGCGAGCCGGGCGTCGGCCAGCAGATGGCCTGCGTCGTTGCTGCCTCCGCCGCTCGTGCCGAGACCGATGGTGACCCCGGCATCGCTCAGCGCCGCCATCGGCGCCACCCCCCACCCCATCGGCAGGTCGCAGCCCGGTGCGTGGGTGGCGCTCACGCCGGTCGCAGCGAGCCGGGCGATCTCGCCGGGCGTCACGCCGCAGAGGTGCGCGAGCGTGACGTCGGGGGCGAGCCAGCCCCACTCGTCGAGCAGTTCCAGCGGCCGCCGCCCGTAGCGCTCCGCAGCCACCTCAACGTCGACCTGCTCGTTCGCCTGGGTGCGCCGGCGTAGCCCGTGGCGCTGCGCCACCTCGCCGAGCAGCGCGAACGTCTCGGGCGCGTCGCTGTGCACCCCCGCAGGGCCCACGGCGACCTGCACCATGCCGGTGGCGTCGCCGCCGAGTCGCGAGGCGATCGCGTCGGCCGACGCCGCCGCGGCCTGCGGGTCGTCGCGGGCGCTGCCGCGAACGAACACCAGACGCGCGCCCAGCTCCGCCGCAGCGGCAGCGACCGCGGACGCCAGCTCCACCCCGTCACCCGCAGGCCAGGTGAGGTGGTGGTCGGCCACCGTCGTCACCCCACACAGCAGCGACTCGGCCAGCCCGACGGATGCCGCCGCATGCGCGAGCCCGCCGTCGACGCCGACCGCCGTGTAGGCGGCCGACATGCGTGGCAACCACTCGCGCATCGGGACGCCCCGCGTGCCCGGAAGGATCCGGAACGCCGACTGCAGCAGGTGATGATGGGCGTTCACCAGGCCCGGCGTGATCACGCAGCCCGAGGCGTCGAGCACCTCCCCCTCGACCTGGCCGCCGGCCACCCGGCCGTCAGGCCCGCACGCGACCTCACCGCCCGGCCGCTCGACCACGCCCGTCCACACCAGGTCGGCCCCACGCACCGTCAGCACGGATCAGTTGTAGCAATCCGCACCGCACCGACCGGCACGGGCCGATCGGTGCCGTCCGGTCGCTACCAGCGCGTTCCCCTCGTCCACTGTGGACGCCAGCGGATCCAGCGCGGCATGAGCACGACGGCGACCAGGCTGATCCCCGCGGTGGCGGCGAGGTAGCCCGCCGCCCACCACGGCGTTCCCGCGCCGAGCACGAGCAAGCCGGTGAGGATCACCGGGGTCAGCCCGGACGCCCAGATGCCGGAGCCCTGGAAGACCAGCGACATCCCCGTATAACGGACGTCGGTGTCGAAGAGCTCGGCGAACAGCGTCGACTCCGCACCGGTCATCAATGCATACCAGACACCGAGCTGCAGCAGCAGGACCACCACGACCAGCCACGTGATCCCGCTGTGCACGGCGAAGAACGACGGCACGACGGTGATCCCGAAACCGGCCACGCCGGTGCCGAACACCCGCCGCCGCCCGTACCGGTCGGCGAGCAGGCCCGCCACCGGCGTCAGCGCCGCCATCAGCAGCGCGCCACCGGTGACGGCCAGCAGCACGACGATCTTGCTCATCCCGACCGTCGCGGTGGCGTAGGTGATGGCGAAGACGCCCCAGGTGTTGAACGCCGCCCCCTCCGCCCAGCGGGCGAGCATCCCCGCCAGGAGGCCCCGGCGGTGGCCGGACGTGCGGAAGACCTGGACGACGGGCGCCCGCGCCGTCCCACCGCTGTCGCGCAGCCTGCGGAACTCCGGCGTCTCGAGAATCCGGAGCCGCACCAGCAGACCGACGACGACCAGCACCACGCTCAGCACGAACGCGACGCGCCACCCGACGGTCAGGAACGCCTGCTCGTCGAGCACCTCGCCGAGCAGGGCGAACACCCCGGTACCCAGCGCGAGCCCGAGACCCAGGCCGATCTGCGGCACGCTGCCGAAGCGGGCGCGCGACCCCGGCGGCGCGTTCTCCACGGCCAGGAGCACCGCGCCGCCCCACTCACCGCCCACGGCCAGGCCCTGCAGCACGCGCAGCACGACGAGCAGCACCGGTGCGGCGACGCCGATCGATGCGTAGGAGGGCAGCAGCCCGATGAGCGCCGTGGCCGCTCCCATCAGCACCATCGTGGCGACGAGCGTCCGCTTGCGGCCGAGCCGGTCGCCGATGTGCCCGAACAGGACGCCGCCGATGGGGCGCGCGACGAACCCCACGGCGAACGTGCCGAAGGCCAGCAGAGTGCCGACGAGCTGGTTGCCGACGGGGAAGAACAGCTGCGGGAACACCAGCCCCGCGGCCGTGGCGTAGAGGAAGAAGTCGTACCACTCGACGGTGGTGCCGACCAGGCTCGCCAGGAGGATGGTGCGGGTCCTGGGCGGTGGCCCGTCCGGCGGCCGTTCTGCGAGGACCGCGGCCGTACTCATCGCTCGCCCTCCCCCGGCACCGGGCGCCGGGCCCTCACTGGGCCGCGGCGAACGGGACGGTCCGCGACTCCGGGACGGACGCGACATCGGCGCCGGGGCGCTTCCAGATCCCGCGTCGCTCGAGGATGGGCAGCACGCCCTCGCCGACCCACCAGGCCTCCTCCAGGTGCGGGTGACCGGACAGGATGAACTCCTCGATGCCCAGCGCGTGGTACTCGGCGATCCGGTCGGCGACCTCGCTGTGGCTGCCCACCAACGCGGTTCCGGCGCCACCGCGGACGAGACCGACGCCCGCCCACAGGTTCGGCGCCACCTCCAGGTTCGCCGTCGACCCGCCGTGCAGGGCGCGCATCCGCCGCTGCCCCTCCGACTCGCTGTGGGCGAGGCCGGCCTGCACGCGCTCGATCGCGGCCGGGTCGATCGCCTCGAGCAGCGACTCGGCGTGCGACCAGGCCTGCTCCGAGGTGTCGCGGGTGATCACGTGCAGCCGGATGCCGAAGCGGATCGTGCGCCCGCGCTTGGCGGCGAGGCGGCGGATCCAGTCGACCTTCTCGGCGACCTGCGCGGGTGGCTCACCCCAGGTCAGGTAGACGTCGGCGTGCTCGGCCGCGACGTCTCCGGCCGCGGGCGACGAGCCCCCGAAGTAGATGGGCGGCACCGGGTCGGGCAGGCGGTCGAGGAACGCGTTCTCGACGCGGACGTGCTCGCCGTCGAGATCGACCTTCTCCCCCCGCCACAACGCCCGCACCACCTGCAGGAACTCGCCGGTGCGGCGGTAGCGGGCGTCCTTGTCCAGGAAGTCGCCGTAGGCCCGCTGTTCGGCGGGCTCGCCGCCGGTGACGACGTTGAGGAGCAGCCGGCCGGCCGAGTGCCGCTGGTAGGTGGCGGCCATCTGCGCGGCGAGCGTCGCCGAGACCGATCCGGGCCGGAACGCCACGAGGAACTTCAGCCGCTCGGTCTCGGCCACCAGCATCGCCGTGGTGAGCCAGGCGTCCTCGCACCACGCCCCTGTCGGTGTGAGGGCACCGACGAAGCCGACCTGCTCGGCGGCCCGTGCCACCTGCGTCAGGTAACCGATCGAGGCCGGCCGGACGCCACCGGCAGAACCGACGCCGACGCCGTGGCCGCCCCCGACGAGCTGGCGGCCGTCGCCGTAGGTGGGCAGGAACCAGTGCGCGGTCAGAGGACCAGGAGACACGGCGAACCTTCTTCAACGATTTTGCGGGGAAGCGCCCGGCCGACGGGCACGGGCAAGAAAAACGGCGGGGCGGCGCGTCAGCCAGGACACACGCAGGACGCGAGTCGGCAGAGGTCGACATGCCGACGTTGCGTGAGCAGAACCCCGTTCACAGTTGCAAGCCGAGCAGACGCGCGGAGTTCGCGCAACCAAATGTGATGTGGGAGTTCGGACCTGCGCTCATGTCGATCCATCGGTTCGAACATTTGCAGCGACATATTCTCATCATTCAGTAGCCGACGGGAAATGTCCGTCGAAATGTCGGGCCCGGAGGAATTCATCAGAAACTGTGACGGCGGCCACTGCCTCCGGCCGGTGCCGCTCTGCGACGATGTCCGGGATGTCCCAGGCCGCCACGCTGAAGGCGCGCCGCCACGTCGACCTCCGTCGGCAGGCGAGCGCGCTCTGTGCGGCGCCCGTGGCGCGCGGCTGATCCACCCCCGCGCGCAACAGGCCGCAGCACCCGTCACGGGCCCGCACGAAGGGCCCACCCAGGCAGGGACATCGATGCACGCTCTCCTCCGCGCCCCCGCCCCGCAGCCCGACGGCGGTGACCAGCTCGCCGGCGACGGCCGTCGCACCGCGACCGCAGCAGTCGTGCTGCGCACGATCCTCGACCACGGGCCGGTGGCCCGCAGCACGGTCGCCCGGCTCACCGGGCTCTCCGCGGCGGCGGTGAGCCGCCAGTCGACCGAGCTCGCCGACCTCGGCCTGATCCGCGAGCGGCCGGTGCGCAGGCCGCGCCCCGCGATCGGGCGCCCGCACGTCCCCGTGGACATCGACACGCGGTCCCACCTGGTCGGCGGGATCCACATCGCGCTGCGCCACACGACGCTCGTGCTGATGGACCTGCGCGGACGGGTGCTCGCCGAGCAGCGGATCCCGCACCGGGACCGCGCAGCGCAGGCCGTGCTCGCCGACGCCGGGGACCGGATGGCCGCGTTCCTCGACGAGCACACCTGCGGGCGCAGGCCACTCGGGGTCGGACTGGCCAGCGGCGGGTGGATCGACCCCGCGCGCGGGGTCGTCGTGCGGCACACGCAGCTGGGCTGGCGCGACGTGCCGGCGCAGGCGGTGCTGGAGGGGAGGCTCGGCCTCCCGGTGCGCGTCGAGAGCCACTCCCGCGCCCTCGCCCGCGCCGAGCAGTTGATGGGCTCCCACCGCACCCGCGCACGGATGAGCCTGGTGCACCTGTTCGTGGGCAACGTGGTCGACGCGGCGATCGTGACGGGCGGGATCGTGCACCACGGTCCCCGGTCTGCGGCGGGCGACGTCAGCCACCTCCCGGTCGGGTCGGGGCCGACGCTCGCGGGTGGGCGTTGCCCCTGCGGACGCACCGGCTGCTTCCAGGCCACGGTGGCCGAACAGGCGCTCGCCGAACACGCCGCCGGCACCGGCCTGCTGCGCGAGGCCCGCTTCCCCGACGTGCTCGCCGCGCTGGAGGCGGACGAGCCGTGGGCTGTCGCGCTGTTCCGCGAACGCGCCCGGCTCGTCGGCCGCGCGGTGGCCCTGCTCCTCGACGTGATCAACCCGGAGATCCTGGTGGTGGCCGAGGCCGGGATCACGCGCAGGCCCGAACTGCTCGACGATCTGCACACCGAGGTGGCGGAGCGCGCGCACGTGGCCGCCGATCCGCGGCGCACCGTGGTGGCGAGTTCGTTCGGAACGCGAACGCTCGGCGTGGCGGCGGGATCGATCGTGTTGCACGAGGCCTACGCGCGCCCCTTGGAGATCGGCCCGCCTCCCGCCCGCACGTGACACACCCCGGCGCGACCAGCGGCGACGTGTTCACCTGGACGGGCGTGTGGCCGGCCGGGGCTGAACTCGTTGATCGTCGCGAGATCCGGGTTATCGCCCTCGGCAGGGCCGAAACCCGGATCTCGTAGCGATCATCCACGGGAATTGAGGCCCACCACCTGCGCGGACTTAATTACAGAAGTCGCAAAATTGACTTCCGTGGCTCTCCCACACACGATGGTTCGCATGAGCTCACCGCACCTGACCAGGGCATGTCGCCCCGGGTGCTGTACCTGCGGGTGACCGCCGGCGCTCGGCGCCACTGATTCGCGGCCACCCCGCTCGCTGTCTCGAGCCGCTCCACACCATTAGTCCGAACATTTGAACCACTCCGGTCCCGCGCATTGTGTCGCAGCCGGGGAATGTTCGCTGCCACTTCATGGAAGGACCCCCATGACCGTCGCGCCCGAACGCACCGCTCTGTCCGTCCGGCCGGTGGCCGGACACATCGGCGCCGACATCTCCGGCGTCGACCTGTCCGCGCCACTCGACGAGAAGACCGTCGCCGGTCTGACCGACGCCCTGCACCGCTACAAGGTGATCTTCTTCCGCGGGCAGGAGCTCGACCACGCCGCGCAGATCCGCTTCGGCCGGCACTTCGGCGAGCTCACCTACGCCCACCCGCACGACGACGCCCCGCCGGAGGGCCACCCGGAGATCTTCACGGTCGACCCCGAGCGGTACGCGAAGCGCTACGGCGGCGAGTACACGGTTCGCACCCGCCGGAAGTACAGCTACGTCGCGGGCTGGCACACCGACGTCACCGCCGCGGTGAACCCGCCTGCCGCGTCCATCCTGCGGGCCGAGGTGGTGCCCGAGGTCGGTGGCGACACCACCTGGACGAACCTCGTGGCCGCCTACGACGGCCTGTCGGCCCCGGTCCGCGCGTTCATCGACACGCTGCGGGCCGAACATCGCTATGGCGGCAGCGACAAGCCGGCAGGCGGCTCCGCCTACGCCCGCCGCGTCAACGACAACCTGCTGGTGGCGGTCCACCCGGTGGTGCGGGTCCACCCCGTCACCGGGGAGCGCGCACTCTTCGTCAACCCCGGCTTCACCAGCCACATCGTCGACGTCGAGCCGCGCGAGAGCAGGGCGATCCTCGACCTGCTCTACGCCGAGCTCACCCGCCCCGAGTACACCGTGCGGTTCCGCTGGGAGCCCGGAAGCGTCGCCTTCTGGGACAACCGGGCCACCGCCCACCTCGCCCCGGCCGACCTGGACCACCTCGACGTCCGGCGCACCCTGCACCGCGTCACGGTGATCGGTGACCGTCCCGTCGGGCCCGACGGCCGTGAGTCCGAGCTCCTCGCGGGGCGCCCGTTCACGGCCGACCACGCCGTCGTCGTCGACTGACCGGCCCGACGACACCGAGACCGAGGACCCGTGAGCACCTCCCGTTCCCGGCGCACGCTCGCCACCACCGCGGCTCTACTGGCCGCGGTGGTCGTCGCGGCCTGCGGCACCACCACCTCCACCGGCGGCGAGCTCGCCGCCGACGCCCCGCTCCCGACCGACGTCCCCGCGGGCACCACCCTCGTCATCGCCGACCAGGCCGAGGCCCAGCAGGTGGCGCTGCGGGCGTCGGGTGAGCTCGAGAAACTGCCCTTCACCGCGCAGTTCGCCAACTTCACCGGCGGACCGGCGATCCTCGAGGCGTTCCGGGCGGGCGCCGCCGACGTTGCCAGCGTCGGCGACACGCCGCCGATCCAGGCCCTCGCCGCAGGCGAAGACGTCCCGATCATCCTGGCCCGCCAGACCGACCCGTCGAGCACGCAACTCGCCGTCGCCCCCGGCAAGAACATCCGGAAGCTCGCCGACCTGCGCGGAGCGAAGATCGCCTACGCCGAGGGCACCGCTCAACAGGTGATCGTGCTGAGGGCGCTGGAGAAGGCCGGGCTCCGGACGTCCGACGTCGAGCTCGTCCGGCTGCAGCTCGGCGACTTCAACGACGCCGTCCGCACCGGGCAGGTGGACGTCGCTCCGCTGAACGAGCCGCGGCTGACCCGGTTCCTCGCCGAGGCCGGGCCGCGCGGCGGCGGCGTGATCGACCCGGCCGAGACGGCCGACACCTCCTCCGGGCTGAACTATCTCTACGCGCGCCGCGAGGCCTTGGAGGACCCGGCGAAGGCCGCGGCGCTGCGCGCCTACGTCGACCATTACATCCGCTCGCAGCAGTGGATCAACGAGCACCCGGCCGAGTGGGTGCAGCAGTACTACGTGGAGAACCAGGGCATCAGCCAGGCCGACGGGCAGCGGATCGTCGACTCGCTGGGACAGATCACGTTTCCCCGCCTCGACGCCGCAGTGGTGGAGCGCCAGCAGGCGACGATCGACGTGATCGACCGCGCCGGGGAGCTCCCGAAGAAGGTGCGCGCGAGCGATGGCTTCGACCTGCGCTTCGACCAGGTCGTGACGACCACGGTGCCGGCGGTCGGCGCGTCCTACGGGCCGGCGGGGGCGTCATGACCCAGCTGTCGGTCTCCCGGCCCCGCGAGCGCGGCCGCGGCGGCGAGGCGGCGAATGACCCGCGGCTGGCCCACCGGATCCGGCACGGCCGCAGGCTCGGGCCCGGGCGGGCCGTCCCGGGCGGGCTCGCTCTCGGCCCGGTGCTCCTCCTGCTCGCCTGGGTCGTCACCTCGGCGACCGGGCTTCTCGACCCGCAGACGCTCTCCGCGCCGTGGACGGTGGTCGCGACGTTCGGTGAGCTGATCGCCGACGGGAGGTTGCAGAGCAACCTGCTCACGTCCGTGCAGCGCGCCGGGATCTCGCTCGTGCTCGGCGTGGGGCTCGGTGTGGCGCTCGCGCTCGCCGCGGGCCTGAGCCGCGTCGGCGAGGCGCTCATCGACGGGCCGGTGCAGATCAAGCGTGCCGTCCCGACCTTGGCCCTCATCCCGCTCGCGATCATCTGGTTCGGGATCGGCGAGGAGATGAAGATCATCATGATCGCCGCGAGCGTCTTCGTGCCGGTGTACATCAACACCCATGCGGCGCTGCGCGGCGTCGACCACCGGTACGTCGAGCTCGCCGAGACCGTCGGGCTCTCCCGTGCGGAGTTCATCCGCCGCGTGGCGCTGCCGGGCGCACTGCCGGGCTTCTTCACGGGCCTGCGGCTCTCCGTGACGATCTCGTGGATCGCGCTGGTCGTGGTCGAGCAGGTGAACGCGACCAGCGGGATCGGCTACCTGATGACCCAGGCCCGCACCTACGGGCAGACCGAGATCATCGTCGTCGGGCTCGTCGTCTACGCCGCCTTCGGGCTGGTGGGAGACACGCTGGTCCGCGCCATCGAGAGGAGGGCGTTGTCATGGCGACGGACGCTGGGCAGCTGACGAGCCTGCCGGGAGCGGTCGGCCCGGCGGTGTCGCCCGCGGTGCGGGCGCGCGGACTGACCCGCGGGTTCGACGGGCGCACGGTGCTCGACGACGTCGACCTGGACATCGCGGCGGGCGAGTTCGTGGCGCTGCTCGGGCGCAGCGGGTCGGGCAAGTCCACCCTGCTGCGAGCGCTCGCCGAGCTCGACGACGGCGTCGCGGGTTCGGGCGAGCTGCGGGTGCCCGCCGAACGCGCGGTGGTGTTCCAGGACTCGCGGCTCCTGCCGTGGGCGCGCGTGCTCGACAACGTCGTGCTCGGCCTCGGTGGTCCCGATGCGCGCAGGCGCGGAAGCGCGGCGCTCGACGAGGTCGGCCTGTCCGGGCGCGAGCGGGCCTGGCCGAACGAGCTCTCGGGAGGCGAGCAACAGCGGGTCGCACTGGCCCGATCCCTCGTCCGGGAGCCCGCCCTGCTGCTCGCCGACGAGCCCTTCGGGGCACTCGACGCCCTCACCCGGATCCGGATGCACGCGCTGCTGCGCGAGCTCTACGACCGGCACCGGCCCGCGGTGCTGCTGGTCACGCACGACGTCGACGAGGCCGTGTCGCTCGCCGACCGGGTGCTGGTGCTCGAGGGCGGACGGATCGCCGTGGATCGGGCGATCGGCCTCGACCGGCCGCGGACCCACCGCGATCCCGCCTTCATCGCCCACCGGGAGTTCCTGCTCGCGGCGCTGGGGGTGGACAGGTGAGCGACCGTGCGCCCCGGCGTCAGCTGAGCCTCAACGCGTTCATCTACCCCGCGGGGCACCACGAGGCGGCCTGGCGGCACCCCGCGAGCGCCGCGGAACGGATCTACGACGCGTCGTACTACCAGGAGATCGCCCGCACCGCCGAGGCCGCCACGCTCGACGCGGTGTTCTTCGCCGACGGGCCTGCGCTGCAGGGCGACGTCGCGCACAACGCCGTGGGCCGGCTGGAACCGATCACGCTCCTCACGGCGATCGCCGCGGCCACCGAGCGGATCGGGCTCATCGCCACCGCGTCGACGACGTACTACGAGCCGTACAACCTCGCGCGGCTGTTCGGCTCGCTCGACCACATCTCCGGCGGCCGCGCCGGCTGGAACATCGTCACCACCGGCAACGACGCCGCGGCGGCCAACTTCGGCCTCGACGCCCACCCTCCGCACGCGCAGCGGTACGCGCGTGCCCGGGAGTTCGTCGACGCCGTGATCGCGCTGTGGGACAGCTGGGAGGACGACGCGGTCGTCCTCGACCGCGAAGCGGGGATCTACGCCGACGCGAGCAAGATCCACGAGATCGGCCACGCAGGCGAGTACGTGCGCGTGCGAGGCCCGTTCAACCAGCCGCGCCCGCCCCAGGGCCACCCGGTGCTCGTACAAGCCGGCGCGTCCAACGACGGGCGCGCCTTCGCGGGCCGGTACGCCGAGGCGATCTTCACGGCGCACCAGCGGCTGGCCGACGCCCAGGCCTTCTACGCCGACATCAAGGCCAGAGCCGCGGGCTTCGGTCGCCGGCCGGAGGACGTGAAGATCCTACCCGGGATCAGCCCGTTCATCGCCGGCACCGAGACGGCGGCCCGCGCCCTGGAACGTGAGTTCAACGAGCTCACGGTGCCGGCGTACGGGCTGCTCCAACTCGAACGGATCACCGGCGCGTCGCTGAACCACCTCGACCTCGACGCACCCGTGCCACCGGCGCTGTTCGCCGGGGCCGGGGACGTCACGGACAACGGGCGCAGCCGCCTGCAGGTGGTGGCGGGGATCGTCGAGCGGGAACGGCCGACGGTGCGCGGGCTGCTGCACCGTCTGGCCGGAGCACGCGGCCACCGCGTGTTCGCCGGCACGCCGGAACAGGTCGCCGACACGATCGAGGAATGGTTCCGGTCGAACGCGGCAGACGGCTTCAACGTGATGCCGCCGTACTATCCTGGCGGCTTGACGATCTTCGCCGAGGCCGTGGTGCCCATCCTGCGTGACCGCGGGCTGTTCCGCACCGAGTACACGGGCCATACGCTGCGCGACCACTTCGGACTCCCCCGACCGGCCGGCCGGATCACCGCACCAGCGGTCAGTGCATAGCCCGTTGCCCACCCCGGTCACCGCCGACCGGCCGCTACGCCGGCTCGTCGTCCCCGCGTTCCTGCCCGCCGCGGTGTTCGGGATCGGGCAGGGCGCCGCCGCACCGGTGGTGGCGCTGAGCGCCCGCGAGCTCGGTGGCTCGGTGGCCGCGGCGGGGGTGATCGTCGCGCTGCTCGGGCTGGGCCAGGTGCTCGGTGACCTCCCCGCCGGGCGGATCGTGGCGCGGCTCGGCGAGCGCAACGCCGTCTTGCTCGGCAGCGCCGTCGGGCTGATCGGTGTCGCGCTGAGCCTCGTGGCGCCGTCGGTGGTGCTGCTCGGCGTCGGCGTCGGGCTGTTCGGGGTGGCCAGCGCGGTGTGGGGGCTGGCCCGCCAGTCCTACGTCATCGACGCCGTGCCCGAGGCGATGCGGGCGCGGGCGCTGTCGGCGATGGCCGGGCTGTCGCGGCTGGGGTTCCTGCTCGGCCCGTTCCTCGGCGCCGCGGTGGTGCACGTTGTCGGCACCCGCGGGGGCTTCCTGGTGCAGTTGGTGGCGGTGATCGCGTCCGGGGCCCTGATGGCGGGCCTCCCGCGGCTCGAGCACGGTCCGGACGAGGCCGGCGGGCGCGGGCGGCGGCCGGGGATCTCGCTGCGGACGGTCGTCACCACTCACAGCCGCGTGCTGCGCACGTTGGGCGTCGGGGCCCTGCTGATGGGAGCCGCACGGGCGTCGCGCACCGCGGTGCTGCCGCTCTGGGCCGACCACATCGGCCTGGACGCGGTATCGACGAGCCTGCTGTTCGGGATCGGGGCCGCGGTCGACGTCGCGCTGTCCTATCCCGCCGGGCGCCTCATGGACCGGCGCGGACGGCGCGGGGTGGCGGTCGCCTCGCTGCTGGCGTTCGCGGCCGCCCACGTCGCTCTGCCGTTGGCGACCACCGCGATGACGCTCGGCGCCGTCACTCTGCTGATGGGGGTCGGCAACGGGCTGAGCAACGGGGTGATCATGACCCTCGGCGCCGACGCCGCACCCGCGGACGCCCGAGCCGAGTTCCTCGGCGCCTGGCGACTGTGTCACGACCTCGGGATGCTCGCCGGTCCGGCCGCGATCGCGGTGGTGAGCGCGGCGGCCGCGCTCGGTGCCGCGGCCCTGTCGATGGGTGGGCTGGCCGCCGTGGGGGCAGGGGTGATGGCCCGCTGGGTGCCCAAGCGGCTCCCCGGGCCCCGGCCGGGCTGATCGGGCTACGGTCGAGGGGCCGAGAGCCGATCATTCCTCGGCCCCGGTTCCACCGACCGTATTCCTGGAGTTGCTCATGCCCACCACCACGCGAGCCGCCGTCATGTGGGAGGCCGGCCAGCAGTGGGACGTCGTCGAGCTCGACCTCGACGACCCGAAGGACGGCGAGGTCCTGATCCGCATCGAGGCGGCAGGCCTGTGCCACTCCGACGACCACATCCGCACCGGTGACATGCCCGTCCGCTACCCGATGGTCGGCGGGCACGAGGCCGCCGGCGTGGTGGAGAAGGTCGGAGCCGGGGTGCGCCGTGTCGGGGTGGGCGACCGCGTCGTGTGCTCGTTCATCCCCGTCTGCGGCACGTGCCGCTACTGCTCGACCGGCCGGCAGAACCTGTGCGACTCCGGCCGCAACGCCGTGAGCGGCATGCTGCAGGACGACACCTTCCGGTACCACAGCCCCGACGGACGTGACATCGGCGGCATGTGCGCGGTCGGCGCCTTCTCCGAGCGGGTCGTGGTCAGTGAGTTCTCCTGCGTCAAGCTCGACGACGACATCCCGTTCCACGTCGCGGCCCTCGTGAGCTGCGGCGTCCCCACCGGCTGGGGAAGCGCCGTCTACGCCGCAGGGGTGCAGGCCGGGCAGACCGTGGTGATCTTCGGCTGCGGCGGGGTGGGCATCAACGCGGTGCAGGGTGCCGCGCACGCCGGGGCCGAGCACGTCGTCGTGGTCGACCCGGTTGCGTTCAAGCTGGAGAAGGCGCGCGAGGTGGGTGCCACCCACACCTTCACCGACCCGCAGCACGCCCGGGAGTTCGTCAAGACCGCCACCCGGGGCCAGTACGCCGACCACGCCATCATCACGGTCGGGGTGAACGACGAGAAGGTCGTCGGCAACGCCATCGGCATGATCGGCAAGGGCGGGCGGGTCACCGTCACAGCGATGGGACGCTACGGCGAGCACCAGATCGTCGCCTACGACGCCCTGATCGTGGCCTACCAGCGGCAGGTGCAGGGCGCTCTGTTCGGAGGGTGCAACCCGCTCTACGACATCCCCCGGCTGCTCGGCCTCTACCGGGCCGGCGACCTGCGGCTCGACGAGCTGATCACCCGGCGCTACTCCCTCGACCAGATCAACGAGGGCTACCGCGACCTGCTCGACGGCAAGAACATCCGCGGCATCCTCACGCTGGGCGGCTGAGCACGCGCCGTGCGGCCCTCGCAGATCCCTCGAGCTCTGCGAGGACCGCACCGATCGCGTGGAGCGCGGTCAGTGGTGCTTGGCGCGCTCCACGGTGACCTGCAGCGCTTCGAGCAGAGCTCGGGCCGAGTCGAGGCTCAGCTCCACGGCCACCCGCGCCGCCGGGCCCCGCTCCGGGTTGAGGAAGTCGATGTTCACCGTGTGCGCGTCCGGCGCGTGTACGGGGTGGTCGTAGTAGACCGTCGCCGTCCGCAGCGGGAACCAGCCGTCCGGTCCCTTCCCGCTGCTGGCCGCGACGTCGATCTTCTCGGTGCTGTACGTGCACATGGCGGGTTCAGTCCTTCCCGGACAGGTTCTTGGTGAAGAAGGCCTCCACCCGCTGCCATCCGTCGGCCGCCGCCGCCGGGCGGTAGGCCGGCCGGTCGACGGAGAAGAAGGCGTGCCCGGCGTCGTCGTAGCGGTGGAACTCGTACTCCTTCCCGTTCGTCTGCATCAGCTTCTCCAGCTCGTCGACCTGGTCGGGCGACGGGTAGGAGTCCTCGTTGCCGAACAGCCCGAGCACCGGGGCGCGCACCTCGGCCACCCGGTCGGCGAGCGGCGCCACCTGCAGCGGGAACCCCTCCGGCGGCGTGCCGACGACGAACGCCCCGTAGCAGTCGACGGCGCCCTGGATGTCCAGCTCCAGGGCGGTGAGGAACGCCTGGCGCCCTCCGGAGCAGTAGCCGATGGTGCCGACCTTGCCGTTGGAGTTCGGCAGGGCGCGCAGCCAGCGCACCGCGCCTGCGGCGTCGCCCACGAACCGGGCGTCGGGTACGCCGCCGCTGGCGCGCGCGGCGGCCGCGGCGTCGTCGGGCTCCGCGCCGGGGGCCTCACGGCTGTAGAGGTTCGGGCAGATGGCGTTGTAGCCCATGACGGCGAACCGCCGCACGATCTCCTTGCTCTCGCGGTCGTAACCGGGCATGTGGTGGATCACCAGCACGCCACCACGGCTCGCGCCGTCCATGGGACGGGCCGCGTAGGCCTCGATCTCGTCGTTGCCGGCACCCTGGATGCCCACCGTTTCGGCGAGCACGGCGTCATAGCGCACGGAGCACTTCTCCCTCGATCGGTCGCGGTCCCGGCGGGACGCCGGGTCACGGTCCCCTTCATACCGCCGTGGCCGACTGCCGCGTTGCGGAGGCCTCTCGTCCGCTACGTGGACGCCCGTCAGGCCGGCCCAGCCGTCGCGTGCGGGTACAGCTCGCGGTAGGAGGCGATGTGGCCGAACGGCGTCACCACCGACTCCGCATGCAACACGGCGTGCACCATCGCGCGGGCGAACGCCGCCTCGGCCGCTGCCAGCACGGCGTGCAGCGGGTCGGCCGCCGTGCCTGCGGAGCCGGGCACCGACAGCGCGAACACCGTGTCCCCGTCGGTCATCCCGTGGGCGGGGGACACCGCGCGGGCCATCCCGCGCTGCCCGGCGAGCGCCACCCGGCGCAGCGCAGCGGCGTCGAGCGGGGCATCCGTGGCGACCACGCCGATCACCGTGTTGGGAAGGTCGAGGCCACTGCGTCCCCGGGCGGGCTCGGCGAGCCGGCGTTGCGCCGCCGCGTGCTCAGCGGAGGACGGCCGGGCGATCGCGAACTCGCCGTCGGCCCCGGCGTCGAGGGCGAGCGGTAGCCCGGTGGTCCGGTCGAGGGTGGAACCGTGCGCGTTGACGGCCGCGAGAGCCCCCACGACCGTGCCGCCCGCGAGCACGTCGCTGGCCGTGCCGATCCCGCCCTTCATCTCGGCGGTGACGGCTCCGGTGCCGGCCCCCACGCACCCCTGCTCGACCGGGGCGAACGGCGGTGAGTCCGCCGCAGCCTGAGCGGCGTCGCGGCCGGACGCGGCATCGGGCCGCGCTGTGAACAGCCCTCCGCGGCCGAGGTCGTACAGCGCCGCCGCCGGGACCAGCGGGACCAGGACGTCCGGCGCGGCGCTCACCCGTGCCCCACCGGAGTGGGCCGCGAGCCAGTCCAGCGTGCCGCCCGCCGCCGCCAGCCCGTACGCGCTCCCGCCCGTGAGCACCACGGCATGGGCGACGGCGCCGCCCGACCGGAGATCCAGAGCGGCGGTGTCGCAGGTCGCCGGACCGCCACCGATCACCTCGACGGCCGCCGGGGCCCCGGACGGGGGCAGCAGCACGACGGTGGTGCCGGTGAGGAACCCGTCCCCGATGCGTGTGACGTGACCGACCCGGACACCGGGGACGTCCGTGATCGCGTTGTGGGGCCCGGGAACGGGCGCGGTGAACGGCACGCTGATGTTCATACCTGCTCCACCGTCACGACCGTCTCGCTACTGCGCGGGTGTCGCCGACACGTGCGCGAGGTCGAGCCGCGAGTTCGTCTCCCTGGTGGGGAACCCGTTGACGCCCTTCCGGAGCACGACGAGGCCGCTCGAGCTGAAGAGCCAGTCGCTCGCGGCGTCCTCCGAGATCTTCCGTGCGACCTTCCGATACAGCTCGTCGCGCTCGCCGTCGCTCGGGGCCATGGCCGCCTGAGCGGCCCACTCCTGCACCTGCGCGTCGGAGTAGTGCCAGTAGTACGCCGGATTGGCGTACGTCGCGATGTCGCGCGCTTCGGCATGGTCGACGATCGACAGGTCGTAGTCCCCCTTGGTGTAGACGCGGTCGAGCCAGGTCGGGAACTCCACGGACTCGTAGCGCACCCGGATCCCCACCTGGCCGAGCTGCGAGGCCACGTACTGGCCGATCACGGAGTTGTAGATGTTCGGCATCACGAGGTTCAGGTCGAGCCCGCCCGCGTAGCCGGCCTGGGCGAGCAGCGCCCGCGCCGCAGCAGGGTCGTAGGGGTCGATCGCTGTGAGGCCGGGGTCGAACCACGGATCGGTCGGTGCCACATCGCTCCCGATCCGGTGGCCCTTGCCGGCCTGAGCCACGCGGATCAGCCCGTCCTTGTCGATCGCCTGCCGGATCGCGTGCCGTACCCGGGCGTCGGCGAGCGGGCCGCGGCTGTTGTTGATGCCCAGCACGAACTTGTCACTCGTGACGCCCTGGGCCACCGTGAAGTCCGGGTTGTTCTGGAACGGCGCCAGCGCGGTCGGCTCCGGCCCCGTCAGCACGTCGGTCTCGCCGGTGAGCTCTGCGTCGGTGGCCGTGGCCGTGTCGGGGATGTAGTGCAGCACCACCGTGGCGAGCTGCGCCGGGTCGCCCCAGTAGTGCTCGTTGCGCGCCAGCGTGATCGACGACCCGCGCTGCCAGGACCGGACCACGAAGGGTCCGCTCCCGTTCGTGGTGTCGGCGAGGGTCGCGGGGTCGGTGCCCTGCTTCAACACCACCCCGGCCCGATTGGTGAGCCCGTAGGTGAAGTTGGCGTCCCGTTGGCGGAGTGTGATCACCACCGTTTCCGCATCGGGGGCGCTGATGTCGCTGACCGCCGCGAAGTCCGCTCTGTTCGGGTTCTTCGAGCCCGGGGCGATCACCTTCCGGTAGGACCACACGACGTCGGCGGAGGTGAGCGGAGAGCCGTCGGCGAAGGTCAGGCCGTCGCGCAGCCGGAACGTGTAGGTCAGCCCGTCGGCCGAGGTGTCGAACCGCTCGGCGAGCCGCGGTGCGATCATGCCGTGGCTGTCCCGGGTCAGCAGCCCTTCGTAGACGTTGTCCAGCAGTAGCTGGGGAAGGGCCACGCCCGCGACGGAGGTGATGTCCAGGCTGGTCGGTTCCAGCACGAGCCGCACGTCGAGCGTGGTGTCGGCGGCCGCGCCGTCGCCACCACCGGGCGCCTCGCCACTGCAGCCCGCAGCGAGCACCGCCGCAGCGAGTAGCAGGGGAACGAGTCGTCTGACCCGCATCGGGGTCTCTCCTTACCGGGTCGGGACGGACGTGACGGTGGCGACGAACCGCAGCAGCTCGGCGTGGACGTCGGCCCGGTCTAGCTCGTGCAGGACGTCGTGCCGATCGTGCGGGAACACGACGACCCGCGCCCGCGGCAGCAGCCCGGCCATGGCGACGGCATCCGATGCGGGCGCGATGCCATCCTCCGCGCTGTGCAGCAGCAGCACCGGCACGTGGTCGAGTGCCCCGTCGGTGAGCAGCGCGCGGGTGCGCGCGGCGGCCGCGGCGAGCGCCGCGACCGTCCGGGGCCGCAGCCCACCCTCGCACGCCCGTGGGTCCTCCCGACTCCGTCGGGCCTGCTCGGGTATGTACACCGGCCCGGAGGGGTTCTCGTTCGGCTGCACCGGGTGCCGGTCGGACACCGCCTGCGTGGTGAGTCCCCGCGATCCGTCGAGCAGGGAGGAACCTGCGAGGACCAGGCCTGCGATGTCGGCGGCGGGGTCGGTGGGCCGGGCCGCGGCCCCGATCCCCGGGCGGGCCGCCCCGGTGCGGATCTCCCCCACCAGCAGCGTGGCAACCGCTGCCCCGAGCGAATGCCCGGCCACCACCACAGGCACCCGGGGCCGGGCGCCCGTGATGCGTCCGAGGAGTGTCTCGGCGTCGGCCACGAGATCGTCGACGCGCTCGACGAGCACGCGCTCGCCGTCGCTGAAGCCGTGCCCGGCGTGGTCGAGGGCCCAGGTCTCGATGCCCGCCTCGGCCGCGGCCTCGGCGAGCGGGGCGTACTGGCCGCTGTGCTCACCGAGACCGTGCAGCAGCATCAGCACGGCCGTCGGCTGGACACAGGGCACCCACCGCCGGACGTGGATGTGGCCCCGGCGACCCGTCAGCCACCCTCTGATCATGCCGATCTCCCCCATAGCGCTCTGTCCTGCCTCGTCGGCGCCGCCGATCGCTCCGACGATTGCCGGGTGGCACAGGACCAGACTGCTGACACCCCGCCCGGTGTGCTCCTCACGCGCGCCGGGCCGGCACGTCGGCCCTCCATCTTTCTGCCACCCGCGGGTGTGAGCGCAGCCAGGTCACCAGCGCGTTCCTGCCGGAGGCCGCGCGCAGGTCGGTGTCCGGGTCGGGGCTCACTGTCATAGGGCGACCTCGGCGGGGAAACGGTGGCGGTTCGCCTGCCCGGGAACCACGCGGCAGACGGCGGGAATCAGTGGCGGGAATGATCGAACTGATCCCCCCGGCGACCCATCCGGAAAGGATCGTGGGGCGCGCCAGACATTCCGCCGGCCGAGGTCATGAAGGGATGTAACCACGCCGACGCGCCCGCGACCACGGCCGTACTCCGGCGCGTGATGTGATCCATGCCGCGCCGCGGCCGGGCGACCACGAACAGCGGAGGTCATCCTCCGACGTTCGGACTGTCACCGTCGGTGGGCACCCGCCGGCAGCGTCGCTCCACCACCCCGCCACACCCCGTCTGGTCAGGGAGAATGGGCCTGTGGCTACCCCATCGCCCCGAGGCGCGGAGAACCGTGGGCCGGATGGACCGGATCCGGCCGCCAGGGCGCCCGCACCGTCGGCCGTGCGCCGCTGGCGCCGCCGGCTGGCGGACGAGCGTGAGGAGGCGAAGGTCTACCGCGACCTCGCCACCCGGCGCACCGGGGAGGAGCGCCAGATCCTGCTCGGGCTCGCCGAGGCCGAGGAGCGGCACGCCGCGCACTGGATGCGGTTGCTGGGCGACGAGGCCGGGCGGGTCCGCCGCGGGGCCGCCCGGATGCGCCTGCTCGCGTTCCTGGCCCGGCGGTTCGGCTCGGTGTTCGTGCTGGCCCTCGCGCAGCGCGCCGAGACGCGGTCGCCCTACCGGTCCGACGCCGACGCGACGGCCGCCATGGCCGCCGATGAGCGGGTCCACGAAGAGGTCGTTCGCGGCCTCGCCGCCCGCGGCCGCGCACGTGTCTCGGGCACCTTCCGGGCCGCTGTCTTCGGCGCGAACGACGGGCTGGTCAGCAACTTCGCCCTCGTGCTCGGTGTCATCGGCGGTGGTGCCTCCCCCAGCACCGTCGTGCTCACCGGTGTGGCCGGGCTCCTGGCCGGGGCCCTGTCGATGGGGGCAGGGGAGTACGTGTCCGTGCGGTCGCAGCGCGAGCTGCTCGCCGCCTCCGCCCCCGACGTCCGCGACGCGCACGCCCTGCTGCGGGAGCTCGACGTGAACGCCAACGAGCTCGCGCTCGTCTACCGCGCGCGAGGGGTGCCGGCCGCGGAGGCCGACCGTCGCGCTGCCGCCGTGCTGCGCAGCGGCGACCCGCGGTCGCTGGGAGGGCCCGACGGGGCGGACGACGGCGGCCACGACGTGGTCGGCACCGGCTTGAGCGCGGCGCTGTCGAGCTTCTGTTTCTTCGCATCGGGAGCCGCGGTGCCGGTCGTCCCGTTCCTGTTCGGGCTGGGCGGCGCATCGGCGGTCATCGTTGCGGGGGTCCTCGTCGGGCTTGCACTGATGCTCACCGGCGCCACCGTGGGCGTGTTGTCCGGTGGTCCCCCGCTGCGCCGGGCGCTGCGCCAACTCGCGATCGGTATGGGCGCGGCGGCCACGACCTACGGACTGGGCCTGCTGGTCGGCGCAGCGGTCGGCTGACCGTCCCATCAGCGCTGCTGCTGCGGCGGTCACTATAGAAAGGCGCGATAACGCTATCGACCGCAGCGCATTGTCGGCGGACCGGTGCGACCTTAGCGTCGATCAGGAGAAACCGATCGACGCATCGAGGGGAAGCGGACACGATGGGCACATTCACGATTCAGCCCCATACCCGGCTGCAGGAGTGGGTCGCGCAGGAGCACGGCTACTTCACGGAAGAGGGCCTGGACTACGAGTTCCAGACCGACGGTCTGTCCAGCGGCGCGTACACCACCTCGGCGGTGCGCTCCGCCGACAGCATCCCGGCCGAGGTCCGCAAGGGCGCATTCGAGGACATGTCGAACGAACGCGCCTGTGACGTGTCGGCCGCGTGTCACTGGGCCGTGAACGCGGTGGCCGGCACGGGTGTGGGCAAGATGTGGGGCCACGCCTACTCGATCACGCCCTCGGGCGTCTTCGTCCCGCCGGACTCCGACCTGCACCGTCCCGAGGACCTCGCCGGTGTGGACGTGGCGGTGGGCTACCACTCCGGCAGCCACTACTCCACGATTCAGGCGCTCGAGCCGTTCATCCCCTTCGAGCAGATCTCGCTGTCGTTCATGGGCCTGCCGAACGACCGGCTGCGCCGGCTCCTGCGCGGAGAGGCGCAGGCCGCGAGCCTGTTCGGCGCGCAGTGCTACGTGGCCGAGCAGCTCGGCTACCGCAAGCTCGCCGACGCCACGTTCGCGATCGGCTTCCTCGTCGCCGCCGACGCCGACCTGGACGACACGAAGAGGTACTTCCGGGCCCTGCAGAAGGCGCAGGTGGCCATCGACCTGCATCCGCAGCGGTACCTGCAGTACTGGACCCGCGAGATGCCCGAGGACATCGCGGCACTCGTCGACGTCCGCCGGTTCGGGGCGGGTGAGCGCATCGTGTTCGAGCAGTACACGCGCGAGATGTACGACGTCACGCAGCAGTGGATGCACGAGCACGGCCTCCTGGAGGTCGCACCCGGGAAGGACTCCGCCTACGCGAGCGTCGTCCTGGTCTGACAGGTAGAGATGGAGCCGGTGGGGGGCGCCGGGCGGGGAAGGAGGACGGGTCGTGAACCTGGATCTGTTCCGTCTGCAGGTCTTCGTCACCGTCGTGGACCGCAACGGCTACTCCGCCGCCGCCCGCCGGCTCAACCTGGCTCAACCCTCGGTCTCCCGTCACGTCAGTGAGCTGGAACGCGCCTGCGGCGCCGAGCTCCTGCAGTACCGGGACCGCGGAATCCATCTCACCGCCGCCGGCCGGGAGGTCTACCAGGCCGCGCTGGTGATGCTCACGGAGCAGCACCGCCTGCAGGACTCGCTGGGAGATCTTCGGAACGGGCGACGAGGTCGCGTCCGGCTGGGCGTGAGCATGGCGTTCGAGCAGCGGTACTTCTTCGAGGACGTGATCGGGCCGTTCAGCCGCAGGCACGAGGGCACGCAGCTGTCCGTGCGGTTCGGGCACAGCCCCCGGCAGGCACAGGCCGTGGTGGACGGCCAGCTCGATCTCGCCTACGTCATGCGCTGGCACCTGCCGACCGATGCGGAGTTCGAGTTCCTCCACGACCTGCGGCTGACCTTCGTCGCATCCCGCGACCACCCACTGGCCGGCAGGCGGTACATCGCGGTGTGCGACATCGCCGAAGCCGGTTTGATCACGGCGCCGTTCATCGGCGTCGAGGAGAGCTTCTACCGTGAGGTGCTCCGCGAGTTCGGGCTCACCGGCGACCATTCCGTGATCGAGGTCGACGGCATGCAGACCCGCTTCCTCGCTGCCGCCGCCGGGCTCGGCGTGATGGCCACGTTCGTCCCCGACCACGCGCGCGAGGCGCTGTCCGCCGATTTCGCACTGCTGGACGTGGAGGGCCGACCGACCACGGTGCAGGCGGGCCTCGTACGGCGCAGCGACCACCCGGGGTCGAGCACGACGGACGAGCTCGCGGCCTGGTTACGGAAGCTGTCGGCACCCTGACCGCCGTTTCGCCCAACCGGGACAGAGCCGAAGCGGCTGCACCGGGCGCGGCCGACCATCATGGAGCCCGTACGACATCGCCCGTTGATCGGAGCAGACGTGAGCACCTCCCTTCCCGCCCCCGTCCGCACGCTGCTCGATGCCGCCAACAGCGGTGACATCGAGGGTTTCCTGAACGGCTTCACCCCCGACGGCGTGGTGGACGACTGGGGCCGGGAGTTCCGGGGCCGGCCGCGGATCCGTTCGTGGAGCGACGCCGAGTTCATCGGGGTGCGCGTCTCTCTCACCCCGACCGAGGTCGTCGACGAAGAGGGAGTCGTGACGGTGACCGCGCAGGTCGGCGGCGACGGGTTCAACGGTCCGAGCCACTTCTCGTTCCGGGTGCAGGACGACCTGGTCACCCGGATGACGATCCGCGCATGAGGGACCAACCTCGCCACGTGAGGGCCTGACCCGTCAGGATGGCCTGGTGGAACCACCGCCCCCGCCCGAGATGCGTATCGGCGACCGTGAGCGGCGCGAGGTGGACGCCCGCCTCCAGGAGGCGCTGGCCGACGGGATGCTGACGCTCGCCGAGTACGACGAGCGCGCCGCGCTCTGCTGGGCCGCGCGCACCCGCAGCGACCTGAACGCGCTCATCGTGGACCTGCCCGAGCCGCCCCCGTCCGAGCCGACCGTCGCTCTCGAGACGGCCGCGCCCGCCGCCCCGGCCGCACCTGACTCCGGGATGCTCGGCCGGGCCATCGGCGGGCTGGTCACCGCTGCGGTGATCGGCAGCGGCATCTTCGTCGGCATCCAGGTTCTCTCCGCCGACGACGGTGCTTCCGTCTTCGGCAGCAAGACGGTGAACGTCGGCAGCGGCCAGCAGCGGGTCGAGGTCGGCATGATGTTCGGCAGCGTCCGCGTCATCGTGCCGGACGATGTCAGCGTGCGGCCCTCCGGAACGGTCGTCTTCGGCAGCACCAACTGCAACGAGGCCTGCCGTACCGGCCCCAACCTCCGCGAGGTGGCGGTCGAGGCCGACGGCGCGTTCGGAAGTGTCTCGATCATGCGGCAGAGCGAGTTCGACCGTGCCGCCATCACCGACCGCAACCGCGACCGCGATCGAGACCGCGATTGGGACGACGACTCCGACGACGACTCGGACGACGACTAGAGCCGCGCCGCAGGACCGTTCCCGCTCACCAGCCCGCCACCGAACCGGCGTCGACGGGGAGCGTCACACCCGTCACGAACGACGCGTCGTCGGACAGCAGCCAGACCACGGCCGCCGCGACCTCCTCGGCCTCGCCGATGCGCTGCATCGCCTGCGGCTTCATGATCTGGGCCAGCCGCTCGGGCGTCGCCCCGCGCGCGAAACCCGTCATGATCGTGCCCGGGGCGACCGCGTTGACGCGGATGTGGTCCTCGGCGTACTCGACCGCGGCGTTCTTGGTGAGACCGACCAGGCCGTGCTTCGCGGCGGTGTAGGGCCCGAGCCGCTTCACGCCGCGCAGTCCGGCGTTGGAGGCCGTGTTCACGATCGAGCCCCCTCCCCCGCGCAGCATCTGGCGGATCTGGTGCTTCATCCCGAGGAACACCCCGCGCAGGTTCACGGCGATGACGCGGTCGAAATCCTCGTCCTCGACGTCGGCCAGGAGCTTCCCTCCGCCGGGGATCCCCGCGTTGTTGTGGGCGAAGTCGAGTGACCCGAACCGGTCGAGGACACCTGCGACGAGCGCCTCGTGGTCAGCGGCCCGGGACACGTCACAAGCCTGGAAATCCGCCTCGCCACCCGCGTCACGGATGATCTTGACGGTCTCCTCGCCACCCACCCGCGCCGACTCGAGGTCCGCGACGAGCACCCGCGCGCCTTCCTGCGCCGCCCGGATCGCGGTGGCGCGCCCGATCCCGCTCGCCGCCCCCGTCACCACTCCCGCCCTGCCGGTCATCGACCCCATCGCGCTGCCTCCCTGGACGTTCGTCGTCGCCGGGTCCGGCCGATGCAGGTCGCGGCGGCGCGGACCATGGCACAGCCAGGATCAACCGGGCGGTGGGGATCGCGGGAGCGGTTCAGCGCGCGATTCCGTGGTGATTCGTGCAAGGCCTCACCCGACCAGGGGAAGCGTCGGCACGCCCTGAGACGACCGCGGCGCCCCGGCAGCTAGGATTCCGCCGATCGGAGCAATGCCGGAGATCCATTCAGCTCATATTCCTCACCGGCGCCGCTCCCCCACACCCCTTGCTGCAGACACCCGAAGGGCGAACCCTCCATGGCGCAGAGACCGTTCGACTTCGTGATCGTCGGCGGCGGCACAGCCGGCTGCGTGCTGGCGAACCGCCTCACCGCCGACCCGCGCATCCGAGTTATCGTGCTGGAGGCCGGGCGGCCCGACTACTGGTGGGACCTGCCGATCCAGCTGCCGATCGCGATGGGGATGCCCGTCGGGGACGAGCACCACGACTGGCTCTACGAGTCCGAGCCCGAACCGGGGCTGCAGTCGCGGCGCCTGCACCATCCCCGGGGCAAGGGCCTCGGCGGCTCGAGCTCGATCAACGGGATGATCTACCAGCGCGGCCACCGGGCGGACTTCGACCGCTGGGCCGCCGAGTGCGGCACCGCCGAGTGGGACTACGCGCACTGTCTGCCCTATTTCCGGCGGCTGGAGAACTGCATCGACGAGGCGGACAACGCGTACCGGGGCCACGGCGGCCCGCACACGCTCTCCCGCGGACCTGCCGAGGGGCCGATCTTCGCGGCGTTCCTCGCCGCCGCCGAGCAGGCAGGCCATGCGGTGCTGCCCAGCCTCAACGGTGCGGAGCAGGAGGGCTTCGCGCCGCTGGACCAGGGTGTGCGCGGGGGCAGACGGGAGTCCGCCGCACGGGCCTACCTGCATCCGGCGCGGCGGCGGCGCAACCTCGAGGTGCGCTCGCGGGTGATGGTCACGCGCATCCACGTCGACGCCGGCCGCGCTGTCGGAGTGCGCTACCGGCAGGGCAGTGGCGCCGAGAGCGTGGTGACCGCCCGCGAGATCATCCTGTGCGCGGGCGCGATCGGCACGCCCCAGCTGCTGCAGGTGTCCGGGATCGGCGACGAGGGCCGGCTGTCCCAGGTCGGCGTCCCCCTGGTCCACGAGCTGCCCGGTGTGGGCGAGTCCCTGCAAGATCACCTCGCGGTGCACCTGCAGCACCTGTGCCGGGAACCGGTGTCCATGGCCGCCGTCCGCCGCAAGGTCAACTGGCCGGGGATCGTCGCCGAGGCGCTGTTGCTCGGTAGTGGTCCGGGAAGCCGCAATCCGATGCAGGCGGGCGGGTTCGTCCGCAGCACCCCCGACCAGAGCCACCCCGATCTGATGTTCCTGCTCGCCCCGCTGGCGATGCACAGCTCCGAGCGGTCGATCCCGATCGGCCAGCACGGGTACCAGATGCACGTCGGCGTCATGCGGTCATCTGCTCGCGGCTCGGTGCGGATCACCTCGCCGGACCCGTCGCAGCACCCTGCGATCCAGCTGAACTTCCTGACCGGGCCGGAGGATCGGCAGCGCTGGGTGGACGCCGTCCGCATCGGACGGGAGCTGCTGGCACAGCCGGCGATGGAACGGCTCGACGGCGGTGAGAGCCTCCCCGGACCCGAGGTCCGCTCCGATGACGAGGTGCTCGACTGGGTCGCCCGCACCGCTCGTGTGGGGCTGCACCTCTCGTGCAGCACCCGGATGGGCACCGACGAGGGCGCCGTGGTGGATCCCACCACGCTGCGGGTGCGTGGCCTGGACGGTCTGCGCATCGTCGACGCCGCGATCATGCCTTCGCTCACCAACGCCAACACCTACGGCCCGGTGCTGATGCTGGCGGAGAAGGCGGCCGACATGATCCTCGGCAACACCCCGCTCGCGGCGGAGGACCCCGCCACCGCACCCACCCGCGTCGTCGGCCCGGACACGGTGGCAGACCCCGCCGAAGCGGAGTCCGTAACAGCCTGATCGGCACGACAAGGACATAGGGGACGTTATGCCCGACCGGGGCTTGGGGCGATCAGTGCACGCCTCACCGCCTGCCTTACTGTGCCCTCCCATGAGGAGCGGGGCCAGATGAGAAATGCCTTGGCGAGCTGGAAGGCCCCGCAGCACCGTGACGGATTGGCCCTGGTACTCAGCTCCGCGGTGACCTCGGGGATCGGCCTGCTGTACTGGGTCGTCGCTGCCCGCCTGTTCGACCCCGAGACCGTCGGCGTGAACTCGACGATGACCTCGACGCTCACGCTGCTCGGCAGCGCGGCCCAGCTCAACCTGGGTAACGCGCTCCTGCGTTTCGTGCCCACGGTGGGCAACTCGGCCCGGTCGTTGGTGGTCAAGTGCTACGCGGTCAGCATCGCGGCAGCCTGCCTCACGGGTGCCGTGTTCGCGCTCGGCTCGCAGCTGTGGGCGCCCGAACTGCTCGACACCGTCGGACGGGGACCGCTGTTCGCGTTCTTCGTGCTGGCCACCCCCGTGTGGTCGATATGGGTCATGCAGGACTACGCGCTCACGGCGATCAAGCGGGCCACGCTCGTGCCGGTGAAGAACCTCGTCTTCGCGGTCATGAAGATCGTCCTGCTGCCGGTGGGCGCCCTTCTCGCGATGTTCACCGCGATCTCCGTCTCCTGGGCGGTGTCCACCGCGGTGCTCGTGGTGGTGGTCAGCGTCTGGCTATGGCGCGCCCTCCCGGCCCACGGCACCGCCACCGCGGACAACGCCGAGGCGTTCCAGGCTCGCACGATCGTCGGGTTCGTGTCCGCGGACTGGGCAGGCACGCTCTTCTCACTGTCGGTCAACTTCGGTCTGCCACTGCTCGTCCTGGCCCGCCTCGGTGCGGACGCCGCCGCCACGTTCGGCGTGGCCTGGGCGATCGCCTTCGCGCTCTACCTGGTCTCGAACGGGATGGGCCAGTCGCTGCTGGCGCACGTGTCGGCAGACCCGGAACGGCTGGATGCCGCCTACCGCGGCATGGTGCGCAAGGCGCTCACCCTGATCGTGCCCGCCGTGGTCGTGATCGTGCCGGGCGCGGGGCTGATCCTCTCGATCTTCGGCGAGCACTACGCCGAGACCGGCACCATGCTGCTGACGCTCAGCGCGCTCTCCGCGATACCGAACGTCGTGTCGCTCGCGACCGTGAACGCCGCACGCGTCCGGCAGCGCCGGATCATCCAGTTCGGCGTGCCGGCGATGATCGCGGTCGTCGTGATCCCGCTCTCCTGGATCCTGATGCCCCTCATGGGCCTCACCGGTGTCGGGGTCGCCCTGCTCGTGGGCCAGTCGGTCGTCGCCGCGGTCATCCTCATCACTCGCCGGCTCAGGCCGCGCCGCTCGTCCGGCGGGCCGTCGGGTCCCGCGCCCGTACTCGACCCCGCCATGGCCGACGTCGCCACCAGCCCGATCCCGATCGTGACCGGTGGGCTCCCGGCCTACGGGATGCCGGTCTCACCCGGGGAACCCCCCGCACCCGACGCGCGGAACGACATCTCCTCGTCGATCTCGGCGGCAACCCAGCCGATCATCCGCCCGCCCCACTCCACGCGCGAGTAACCGCACCACCCGCGAGTCGCACTTCCCGCCTGTGAGTCCCCCGTGTCCCCGTGCGCGGCGCAGCCGACACCGGGCGTGGAGAAACTGCGGGAGTCGCCCTCTGTGCCCGGGAGTCGGCCGTTCGCGTCCGCCGAGGCGCTGAGGCGGACCGTTTCCTCACGATCGTCGGTCCCGCCCATGCCACTCACGGGTCAGAAGAGCCGTCAACCTGCGCCGACCGGTGGTCTGCTGTTGGTGAGGCGGCCGACTGCGGATCATCAACCGCTCATGTCCGATTGCCAAGGTCTGCGCAGCCGCGGGCCTCCGCGGCCCCGCTATGGAGAGAGGCTGCGGAGTGCGCGAATGGCATCCATAACGTCCGTACCGGTGACTGCACCGCGGGCGACCGTACCCCGGCCGGCACCGGCGCCGCGACGTCGTTTCGGAGCCCGCGAGCGGCACGACTTCCTCGTGTTCCTCGCCTTCGCCGCACCGAACATCCTCCTGATCGTCGCTTTCACCTACCGGCCCCTGTTATCGAACATCTACTACTCCACGCTCAACTGGACGCTCGGCGCGGCGACGGCCGTGCCGGTCGGGTTCGACAACTACGTGCGGTTCTTCACCTCGCCCGACACCGGCGAGATCGCGCGGGTGACCGTGATCTTCACGGTGGCCACGGTCGGCGGATCGATGCTGCTGGGCCTGTTGATCGCGCTGGCCCTCAACCGCAAGGTCCGCGGCGTCGGCTTCGCCAGAGCCGCGGTGTTCTCGCCGTTCGTGCTCTCCGGCGTCGGCGTGGGGCTGATCTGGGTGTTCATGTTCGACCCGACGCTCGGCGTGTTCGCCGCGGTGCTGCGTGCCGTGGGCCTCGACAGCCCCCAGTGGTTCAACGACCCGACGCTGAGCCTCCTCATGGTGATCATCGTCTACGTCTGGAAGAACATGGGCTACGCGGCGGTGATCTACCTGGCCGGGCTCCAGGCCATCCCGCGCGACCTGACGGAGGCCTCCTCCATCGACGGGGCGGGCCGGCTGCGGACGTTCTGGTCGATCACCCTGCCGCTGCTCTCCCCGACCACGTTCTTCCTGCTGGTCACGAGCGTGCTCAACTCGCTTCAGGCCTTCGACATCATCCGGATCATGACCCCGCTCGGCCGGGGCACGACCACCCTCATCTACGACGCCTACCTGCAGGCCTTCGGCGGGTACAACCGCGCGGGCTACTCCGCCACCGTGTCGACGGTGCTGTTCGCGCTGCTGGTGCTGTTCACCGCGATCCAGATGCTGGTCCTCGAGCGGCGGGTGCACTACCGATGACCGTCACAACAGCGCAGCGGCCCGTCGCCCGCGCACATCCGCTCGCACCGCGCAACCTCGCCGCCGCCGCCACAGGCTCGTACCTGCCGCTCGTGCTGGCCGTCGTGGTCGTCGCGCTGCCGCTCGTGTGGATGGTGCTCTCGTCGTTCAAGACGCCGACCGAGCTGCTGACGCGCGACCTCTCCACGCTCCTGCCCAGCAGCCTCGCGCCCACCAACTACGTCGAGGCCGCCCGTGAGATCCCCTTCGCACGCCTGTTCCTGAACTCGGCGATCGTCACCGTGGTCGGTGCCGGGATCAAGGTGCTGCTGGCCGTCTTCACGGCCTACGCGCTGGTGTTCGTCCGCTTCCCGGCCAAGAAGCTGATCTTTGCTCTGATCCTCGTGACGCTCATGGTGCCGCCGCAGGTGTCGCTCCTGCCGAACTACATCCTCATCAGCAGCATGGGCGGCACGGACACCTACTGGGGGATCATCCTGCCGGGCCTCGGCACCGGCTTCGGCACCTTCCTGCTCCGCCAGCACTTCATGACGCTGCCGGCGTCCATTTTGGAGGCGGCCGAGATCGACGGAGCCGGGCACTGGCGCAGGCTCACCCGCATCGTCATGCCGATCTCCGCGCCCAGCATCGTGACCGTCGCGCTGGTGAGCATCGTCTTCGAGTGGAACGACTACCTGTGGCCCCTGGTCATCGTCTCCGAGCCCTCGATGATGACCCTGCCCGTCGGCCTCACCCTGCTGTCCAACAGCGAGTCCAGCGTGGCGAAGTACGGGGTCCTCATGGCGGGCTCCGTCGCCGTCATCGTGCCGGTCCTCATCGTGTTCGCCGCGCTCCAGCGCTACGTCATCGCGGGCCTCACGCAGGGCGCCGTGAAGGACTGAGCGGAGCTTGCGAACGCAGCCGCTACCCCGCAGCGGCGAGCCCTCTCCGACCCCTCCCCCATCCATCAGAAGGACCTTTCATGTCAGCTCGCCACGCCCACTCCCCCGCTCTCGACCGGCGCGGCTTCCTGCGGCTCGCCTCGGCGGTCGGCGTCACGGCGGCCCTCGCCGCGTGCGGCGGCCCCGCCACGACGTCCGGCTCGGCACCGGCGACGGCGCCGGCGGACATCGACTACACCGGCGTGAAGCCCGCCTCCCAGATCACCTGGTGGTCGAACAACCCCGGCAGCTCGCAGGCGGTGTCCCAGCAGATCATCGACGCCTTCCACGCGTCGCAGCCCGACATCAAGGTCAACCTCGTGACCGCGGGCAAGGACTACGAGGAGATCGCGCAGAAGTTCCAGACCGCTCAGACCGGCGGCACCCTGCCCGACCTCGTCGTGCTCTCGGACGTGTGGTGGTTCCGCTACTACATGCTGGGCTCGATCATCCCGCTCGACTCGCTGATCAAGACCGTCGGCATCGAGACCGGCGACTACCGCGACCAGCTGCTGGCCGACTACCAGTACAACGGCGGCCAGTGGGCGATCCCGTGGGCACGCTCGACCCCGCTCTTCTACTACAACAAGGCGCACTGGGCGGCCGCCGGGCTCCCCGACCGCGCCCCGACCACCTGGGCCGAGTTCGCCGAGTGGGCGCCGCGGCTGCAGTCCGCCGGCACCGGCGTCCAGCACGCCTTCCAGCACCCGGCTCTCGCCGGGTACGCGGGCTGGTCCTTCCAGAACAACCTCTGGGGCTGGGGCGGCGCCTGGAGCAACGACTGGGACATCACCTGCGACTCGCAGCAGTCCGTCGCCGCCCTGCAGTTCCTCCAGGACTCGGTGTACAAGAACGGCTGGGCCGGTGTGGCCAGCACGGACTCGGCCAACGACCTCTCGGCCGGTGCCGTCAGCGCCACGGTGAGCTCCACGGGCAGCCTGGTCGGCATCCTCACGGCCTCGAAGTTCGAGGTGGGAGCGGGTCCACTGCCCGGCGGGCCGGTCGCCAGCACGCCGGTGTGCCCCACGGGTGGCGCGGGCGTCGGCATCCCGAAGGCGATCCCGAAGGAGAACCAGCTCGCCGCGGCGACCTTCGTGAAGTTCCTGACCTCGCCGGAGAACACCGTGAGCTTCGCCGGCGCCACCGGCTACATGCCGGTGCGCAAGTCGGCGGACGTGTCGAGCCTCGTGGCGAAGACCCCGCAGAGCAAGGTGGCGATCGACCAGCTGGCCGTCACCCGCGTGCAGGACCGGGCCCGGGTGTTCTTCCCTGGCGCCGACCAGGAGATGGGCAAGTCCTGCGCCAACATCCTCACGCAGCAGGCCGACGTCCAGACGGAGATGAACGCGCTCAAGAAGACCCTGTCCGGGATCTACGACCAGGACGTCAAGCCGAACCTGTAGCCGCGAGCAGTGGCCCCCCCCCCGGGGGGGGCCGCGGGGGGGGCCCCCCCCCCCCCCCCCCCGCGGGGGGGGGGGGGGGGGGGGCCCGGCCCCGGGGGGGGGGCCACTGCCCGAGCTCATTCCGTCGGTGTCGTCTGCTGCGAGCCCGTTCGGTCACCGGCCGCGGGTAGCTTCCGCAGCCGCAGGGCCCACACCACGAAGATCACACCGAAGACGAGGGCGAACACGCCGACCAGCCACAGGAGCGTGATCAGCCCCGCACCGGGCCACACCAGCAGGACGATGCCGAAGAGCACGCTCACGATCCCGCCGGCGAGCGTCCACCCCCACGACGACAGTCCGCGCTTGCGCATCGTGAACGACTCGACGATCTGCCCGACGCCGCTGACAATGCTCCAGAAAGCGATCACGAAAAGGATCGCCAGCACCGTGACGCCCGGCCAGACGAAAGCGATGATACCGGCGATCACCGATATGACACCCTGGAAGACCTGCCAGCCCCAGTGCGATTCTTCCTTGCGGTGCCGAAGACCGGCGACGAGCGCGGTGATGCCGTCGATGATCGCGTACGCGCCGAAGACGAACACCAGCACGAGCAGCGCCGTTCCTGGTGAGAAGAGCGCGAACAGACCGAAGAGGATGGCCAGGATCCCGCGGATCAGCACGAGCCACCACACGCCACGCAACGCCGCCGCCTGGGGTTCGTAGGTGGTCATTGTCGGCTCCTATCAGCCGGTCAACCGCATTCTGGAAATTGTCACGGTACCTGCGACAGGGCCGCCGTCGAGCCCCTGAACGGGGCAGATCGGTGGTTTTCCGGCGGATCCACCCATTTACGGTGTGCAACCAGAAGCGCGCGGCCCACGCGCTACAGCAGCAATGCCGACGCCCACAGCGCGACCGTTGCCGCCGCCAGCACCGGGGGCACGGTGAGCGCGCCGAGCGCATGGAACTGCCCGCCCCGCGGCCGATCGGCGTACGGCAGCAGCCGGCGCCACAGCAGGGTCGCGAGCGATCCGACGTAAGTCAGGTTCGGTCCGATGTTCACCCCGAGCAGGACGGCCAGCACCGCGATGGGATGGCCCGCCACGACGGGCAGCATCAGCAGCGTGGCCGGGAGGTTGTTCACGACGTTCGCCAGCAGTGCGGCGACGAACGCCAGCACCAGCAGCGCAGCCAGGCCCTCACCGTCGGGCAGGGCGTTCTCCAGCGCAGAGCCGAGCCCGTGGCGCGTCACGGCGTCGACGACCACACCCAGGGCGATGACGAAGACGCAGAAACCCGGGTTGGCCGACAGCACGAGCGCGCGCGGCGTGAGCTCACGACGTAGGAGGCGCGGGACGGCCAGCAGGAGCACCCCGCCGGCTGCGGCGACCGCCGGCGCGACGCCGAGGGCGGAGGCGACGCCGATACCGACCACGGTGAGCACGAGAACAGTGAGGGCGTAGCGGGGGGCCGGATCGTGCGGCACGACGGCCACGGCGTTGTCGCGGTCGGGATCCGGCAGGTCACGGCGGAAGAAGGCGCGCAGGGCCAGCCATTCGAGCAGGCAGGTGACGAGCCACGGCAGCGTCATGAGGGCGGCGAACCGGCCGAACGACAGCCCGGACGCGGTGAACGCCAGGAGGTTCGTCAGGTTCGACACCGGCAGCAGCAACGACCCGGCGTTCGCCAGATGCAGGCAGGCGTAGAGGTGCGGACGTCGCGGGGCGCCGACCCGCTGAGCCGTGCGCCAGACGACCGGGGTCAGCAGCACCACCGTGGCGTCCAGCGTCAGCACGGCGGTGGTGACCGCGGCGAGGCCGACGGTCAGGAGGAGCAGCCGGGCCGGCCGCCCGGCCGATGCCCGTCCGGCGAGTGCGCCGAGATGGTCGAACACACCCGCCGAGGCGCAGAGGTGGCCGAACGCGAGGATCGCGGCCAGGAACAGCACGGTCGGGAGCAGCTGCCGAGCGGTGGCCAGCGCGGCCTCCACCGGCACCAGGCCGATCCCCATGACGAGCGCAGCAGCCGGGACACCGACCGCAGCCTCGTTCCACCCGAACGGCCGCCGGATCGCCGCCAGGAGTACCAACGCCAGGATGATGCCGGCGACCAGCTCTTCCACGTTCTCCCAGCGTCGTCTCGCTCCGCCGATCCGGCTGCGCTAAGCGCCCTACCGGTGTCGAACGTCATCCGACAGGCTAGTCCCGACCTGACCGGGGCCTACGGGGCCTTCGGCTCCTCCCCGTGCTCCGCCTCCTCCGCGAGAGCCTCGTCGATGAGCGCCTCGAGCTGGGCGAAGCTGTGGCGCGGCCCGTCGGTACGCAGCACCACCACGCCGTCGTCGTCGACGCCCGCTTCGGCGAGCGCCTCCGTGATGTCGTGCGCGGCGTGCAACGCCCCCTTCCCGAAGCGTTCACGCGCCAGGTGCTTCGGGTGGACCGGGGGCAGGTCTGACGTGTCGTCGGTCATCGAGGGCCTCCAGGGACGAACCCGTACGTCGAGGCTACGTGGGACGACGGGTCCGTGCCGCGGAATGGCCCGCGCACCGAGACGGCGCGCGGGCCACCCACTGATCGGCGGAACTCAGGAGGTCACTGCGCACTGGCCCCTGTCCTGCCTCACCGGTCCCTGCGCCGACGGCTTGATGTCGAAGTCGAAGATCGCGGTCGGCAGGTAGAGCGAACAACACGCGTTCGGGATGTCGACGACGCCGCTGACGCGGCCCTCGATCGGCGCCGAACCCAGCAGCAGGTACGCCTGCTCGCCCGAGTACCCGAACTTCTTCAGGTACTCGACGGCGTTGAGGCAGGCCCGCCGGTAGGCGACGGTCGCGTCGAGGTAGTAGTTCTCGTCGCTCTCGCGGTCGACCGACAGCCCGATGAAGGTCATGAACTCCGAGTACCGGGGCTCGACATTGCCCGGCATGAACACCGGGTTCGTCGTGACCCCGTAGGTCTCCATCCCACCCTTGATCAGGTCGACGTGGAAGTCGATGAAACCACCCATCTCGATCGCGCCGCAGAAGGTGATCTCGCCGTCGCCCTGACTGAAGTGCAGGTCTCCGCCGGAGAGCAACGCGCCGGGCACGTGCACCGGGTAGAAGACCCGAGAACCCCGGGTGAAGTTCTTGATGTCGTGGTTGCCACCGTTCTCCCGGGCGGGCACCGTCCTGGCCCCGTCCCGGGCGATCCCTCCGGCCACGTCGCCGGTCGCCGTTCCGCCCAGCGTGTTCTCCTCCAGCGGCGGGAGGGCCAGCGGTGGCACGCGGTCCGGATCCGTCTGGATCAAGGCCCGCTCACGCCGGTTCCAGCGAGCCAGCAGCTCGGCGGACGGCGCCGTACCGAACAGGCCGGGATGCGTGATCCCCGTGTAGCGGACGCCCGGGAGGTGCCGGGATGTCGCCACCTGCCCCGAGAAGTCCCAGATCGCCTTGTAGGCGTCCGGGAAGTAGTCGGTCAGGAACCCGCCGCCGTTCGCCCTGGCGAAGATGCCGGTGTAGCCCCATCCCTGGCCGGGGGCGTCGCCGAACTCCTGGGGAGCCTGCACCGGCCCCAGGTCGAGGATGTCGACGACCAGCAGGTCACCCGGCTCGGCCCCCTCGACGGCGATCGGACCACTCAGCATGTGGCACGACGTCAGGTCGACGTCACGTACGTCGTTCGCCGAGTCGTTGTTGCCGATCTGGGCGTCGGTCCACTCCCTGCACTCCACCCGGAACTGCTGTCCCGGCCGGACCGTGACCGCCGCAGGCACATCCGGATGCCACCGGTTGTGCCCCGGGACCGCCTGGTCGCGCATCGACTTCGACTGGTCGACGGTGAATACCACTTCGGGCATGGTGGATCTCCTTCCGGATCTGGTCGGTCACCCCGTCGCCGCTGGAACGGACGGTGCAGGGGTCGGTGCCGGTGCACGGCGGGCGCGACGGCGGTCGAGCAGGTACAGCCCGCCGAACACGACGGCGCCGCCGATGGCGAGCCCGATCGCGATCGCGGTCGGGTTGCGCCACAGACCGGTGAGCAGCAGCATCGCCGGGATCGCTGCCGTCACCCAGGACTGGATGATCGTCACCCAGCCGGTGTAGTTGGTGAGCGAGTCGCGCTTCAGGCCGAGTACCACGAAGAACAGTGCCCACAGGAATGCCCAGTAGAGCCAGATGACGCCGAACGCGGGGTCACCCAGGAGCTGGAAGTTCGCGACCGAGTAGCCCAGCGCCGTGATGGCGACGAACAGGGAGAACCACCCGACTCCGGTCGTATCGAGCCCCGCCAGAAGCCCGATGCCGACGTAGAGGTACGTGAAGCCGAAGAGGTACAGGCCCGACGCCGCAAGGATCACCGCCGGGTCGCCGCCCGACGTGAAGATCAGGTACGTCGGTGTGACGACCTGCAGCGCACCGACGAAGAGGTTCATCGGCGCGGCCGCTCTGGGGTCTACGGCCCCGACGAGCAGCAGCCCGTTGATGAACAGCACCGCTCCGACGTACAGCAGACCGACAATGGCCATCTCTGTCCTCCTCGCTGCGCCATGACCCGGCGCGTGGCGCCGGTCGCTCATCAGGCCGGCGGCAGCGCGGTGAAGCGGAGCGCGGAGCTGGGGCGGCGACGGGTGCCCGGTGCGATCGCAGCGGGCACCTCGGGGACGTCCCAGACTGCGTCCTCGCGCAGCCGGTGCCTGTCGAGTCCCTGGTTCGTGCGGATGCGCGCGGACTGCCGACGCGCCCCCCGCCCGCCACGGGCGGCGCGATATCGCGCCGTCCGGACCGGAGGTGCGGCGACCCGCGGGTCGCACTCCGGGCAGCGGAACTGGTACGTCGCCATCACATCTCGCAGCATGTCCGGGGCCTCCGAACCGGGTCAGCGTAAGCCCGGCTGCAGCGGACCGGATAGGGCCGAACGGCCGTGGTCGATTTGGCGTTTGCGCTGATCACAGGCCATATGATCGGCATCTCGGTAGCGCGGGACGGCACGTCGACGCCCCCGCGTTCTACTGTCGGGGAGTCGCGTCGACAGGCTTCCCGGGAGGTCTTCATGTCCACCAGACCACCGGTCATCACCGACGCCGCACCGTCCCTCGACGAGGAGCAGGCGCACCGCCGCCGCACGTACGTCATCCTGATGGTCGTCCATCTCATCGGCTTCGCGGCGTCCTACCCGCTCTACCTCTGGACGCCGGTCGCCGGCGTCGTGGCCGTCGTGCTCACCGGCGTGCTGCCCTGGATCGCGGTCCTGCTGGCGAACGCCGCGACCCGCCCCCGGCACTGACCCGCACGACCGGGGTCAGGCGGCGAGAGCCTGCTCGAGAGCGTCGGCCGGGACCGCCGGAGCCGCAACCGTGAGAGCCGGGGTGACGGGCCGCAGCTCCGTGGCCGGGTTGCCGCCCCAGCGGGTGAACGATGCCGTCTCCTCGCCCTTCATCAGGAAGGAGTCGGCTTCGAGAACCGTGCCTTCGCCCATCGTGACGCCGTAGTGCACAAACGCGGAGACGCCGATGGCGGCGCCCGAGCCGATCACCGTGCGGTCGGACTTGAACGTCCCGTCTTCGAGCGAGTGGCACTGGATCACGCTGCCGCTGTTCAGCACGACATCGTCGCCGATGGTCACCAGCGTCTTGTCGGGGATCGAGCCGCCGTCGTCGAAGAGCCGCTTGCCGACCCGCACACCCAGCAGCCGCCAGAGGACGGTGCGGAACGGGGTGCCCGCCATCCCGAACATCATGTTGTGCTTCCACAGCCGCTCGTGGCGCCAGAAGTACGGGTCGTAGATCGAGACGAACTTCGGGCTGAGCTTCCCGAATCCCATCACGGCGCGCTCCGCGAACACTCCGAGGAGGGCGCCGAAGACCAGGTCGGCGAGAATGCCGGCGACGGTGGCGACGGCACCGAAGCGCGGGTAGAACTCCGAACTGACCGCCAGAAGGACCACCAGCGCCACGAGCTGCACCCAACGGACCAGCAGGAACGTGGCCATGCTTCCGAGGTTGTACCGGAGCTTGGCACGCAGCCGTTGCCGCAGCACCTCCGGGGACTTCAGCTCGTCGAACTCGCTGTCACGGGCGACGCTGCGGGGGATCTCGAAGGCGGGCGACCCAAGCAGGCCGACATCCTCCCGGACCGGGCCGTCGATCGGCACCAGGACCTTCGTGGCCAGCAGGACGTTCGCGCCGATCTTCGCGTCGGCCGGGTAGACGATGCCGTTGCCCAGGAAGTTGCGCTCGCCGATCGCGATCCGCGACACGCTGAATGAGCTGCTCGAGTAGTCGGTGTTGAGGACGGACAGGCCGTCGGAGACCATCGTGCCGGTCCCGATCCTCGTCAGGAGCGGCGAGTCCTGCTGCAGTTCGGTGCCGAAGTTCGACCCCGTCTGCTCCGTCTCCGACAGGTCGTAGCCGAGGCCGCGGGCGTACCCGACGACCGCCGACGAGTCGCCGAACAGCGTCATGAAGAACGGCGAGTTGCTCAGGAGGGTGATCAGCGACGCGACGACGTGGTGGAACCCGTAAAGCCGGTAGGTCCTGCCCGGCCGGAGCATCGGGGTGAGCAGGCGCGGCACCACGAACATCACTGCGAGCCACACGATCAGGCCGCCGAAGAACACCACCGCCGACAGCGCCACCAGCGACAGGTAGTACGACGGACCGGCGAGCGCGGCGACCGGGGGCTCGAAGAAGTTCTCCACCTGCGGAACGGCGGTGAGCAGCGTGATCACCGCGCCCGACAGCGCCGACAGCAGCGCCAGCGAGCCCAGTATCTCGGCCGTGCCGAAGACGAACCGGCGCAGCGTGCCGCGCGCAGCCGGCGCGACCACCCGGTAGTTCGTGGTGGCGGGCTCGGCCGGAACGCCGTGCCAGGCTTCACCGGCCGGGACGACCTGCCCCTCGTGCATCGACGATGCGTTGCCCAGCTGTGCGCCGTCACCCATCGTCGTGCCGATGTCGAGGACGCTCGTCTCGCCGACGAAGACGTCGCGGCCGAGGGTGATCCGTCCGGTGCGCAGCACTCCGCCTGCCGCGTGGTAGCCGCTGAAGAGGACGTTGCGGCGGATGATCGAGTCGGCTCCGATGCTGATCAGGTCGGTGGCGACGGGGACGCTGCGCGACAGGATCGTGGCACCGCGCCCGATCTTCGCACCGAGGGCCCGCAGGTAGAGGTTGTAGACCGGGGACCCGGCGAACAGCGCCATCGGGTTGACCTGGATCAGTGTCTTGACCAGCCAGAACCGGAAGTAGCCCAGGCTCCAGAGCCGGATCTCCCGCTCCGTGAAGCGTCCGACCAGAGCCCACTTCGCCACGATCGGCAGCAGGGTCGTGGCCAGAAAGACCACCGCGGCGGCGACAGCGGACCGGGTGAACACCTGCAGCAGGTCGGTGCCGTCGGACGCCCAGGTGAACACGCGGTCCACGACGACGGAGCCGACGAACGTGACGACCAGGAAGGTCAGCAACTGGAGGGCACCTGTCACCAGGTAGCCGACGCTGCTGGTGCGGACCACGGTGCCGGCCTCGGCGGAACGCTCGGCCGCCGGGATCGAGCCGCCCGCTGCGGCGGCGAGCTCACGGACCGTCGAGTGCTGGTAGATCTCACGCATCGACAGCGATGGCAGATCGGTCTCCTTGCGCACCCTGGCCGAGAACTGGGCCATGAGCAGCGAGTTGGTGCCCAGGTCGTCGAAGAAGTCGTCCTCGACCGAGACCTGGTCCACGCCCAGCGTCCGTGCCAGCGCACCGGCCAGGAGCTGCTCCGTCTCGCTCGCCGGGGCCACGTGCTCGGCGCCTCCGGAGGCGGCGCGCCGCGCGGCGGGCGCGGGCAGGGCCCGGCGGTCCACCTTGTCCTGCGGGGTCATCGGGATGGCGGCGAGCTGCTCCAGGTACGCCGGGACCATGTAGGTGGGCAGGCGCTCCTCGAGATGCGCCGTGATCTCCTCCGGGTCCAGCACAGCCGTGTCGGAACGCAGGCTGTAGTAGGCCACCAGTTCCGTGGCGCCCGGCGTCGGCTCGAACGTGTCGACCACGGCCGCGGCCACGCCCGGCACCTGCAGCAGCACCGACTCGATCTCGGTCAGCTCGATGCGATAGCCGCGGATCTTGACCTGGAGGTCGATCCGGCCCATGTACTCGATCTCACCGTCCGCGTTGACCCGGCCGAGGTCGCCGGTGCGGTAGATCCGTCCCGAGGGGTTGCCCGGGATGCCGAGGAAGTCGGGGATGAAGGCCTTCCGCGTCAGGTCGTCGCGGTTGAGGTAGCCGGCCGCCAGGCCGATCCCCGCGATGCCGATCTCCCCGACCGAGCCGTGCGGCAGGGCGTGCCGCGGGTCGTCGCGGTCCAGGATGACAGTGCTGTAGGTCGGCAGTGGCTGCCCTATCGTGACCGGCCGGTTCGGGTCCAGCGTGGTCCAGGTGGCGGTGACCGTGGCCTCGGTGGGCCCGTAGACGTTGAGGAACCGGCGGCCGGGCCTGTGCCAACGGGCGATCAGGTCCTGCGGGCAGGCCTCGCCGGAGACCAGCAGGAACCGCAGCTCCGGCAGATCCTCCTCGACGGTGGCCAGCAGCGTCGGCACGCAGCACAGGGCGGTGACGTGCCGCTCGGTCAGGAAGTCGTGCAGGTCCCAGCCGAGCAGGGTCGACCCGGCGGGCTTCGGGACGAGGGTCGCCCCGGCCGTCCACGGCACCCAGATCTCCTCGACCGAGAAGTCGAACGCGATCGTCATCCCCTGGTAGACGCGGTCCTGGGCCGAGATCCCGTAGACCTCCGCGGCCACCCGCACGAAGTTGCAGATGCCGGCGTGCTCGATCGCCACGCCCTTGGGCCGTCCGGTAGTGCCGGAGGTGTAGATCAGGTAGGCCAGATCCTCCACCGGCTCACCACGCTCTGCGTCCGACAGCCGCTCCGGGCTCTGCTGCGCGATGGCGTTCTCAGCCTGATCCACGTACACGAGACCGGGCGCGAAATCCTCCAGGTCGTCGACGCGGTCCCGCACGTGCGAGAGCGACAGCACCATTCGCGCGCCCGCGTCGGAAATGATGTAGGCGATCCGGTCGGACGGAAACCCGACGTCCAGTGGCACGTAAGCGGCGTTGATCTTCAGGACGGCGAGCATCCCGATGTAGGAATGCACCGCCTGGTCGAACAGCAGCGCGATACGGTCACCCGGGCCGGCACCCTGTGCGATCAGGAAACGGGCCAGCCGGTTGGCACGCTCGTCGAGCTCCGTGAAAGTGAGCGTGATCTCACCGGCGTCCACGGCCAGGTGATCCTCCTTTCCGGAGGAACGCATCCGATCGGCCTGATCCTCGAAGACGTGATGGAGACGCTCGCCGCTGTGGGTCCGCGAACCCTGCGTGTGATCGGCCGCCACCAGGACGAGACCCGGCGGCCGCGGGGTGGGCAGAGGGCCGGGCCCCCGTAGCAGCGTGCTCACGATGTCTCCTCGAACGAAACGACTTCTGACCTGTCGGGGCGGTAAAAAGGCGCACTGATCTGCGGCACGTCGCCGAGCCGACGCACCGTATGAGAATTAGCCTGGAGAGCAGACCGGGGATATGCCGCGACGCTGCGCCGACCGCCGGTGTGACCGTCTCTCTGTGGTTACTACGTGTCAACGGCGAGGAAGGTTCGCTGATTCCTCAAACTCTGAAGCTTGGTGCCACGCCCAGCGGGGTTCCGGCGCGCACCTCGGAGACCCTAACCCGCGCAGCGCCGGAATCCCGGACATGCGAAATTGCCGACAGTCGCCGGCACGCGTAACGGCACGATTACGGCGATGGCGACGCCGGAAAATGCGGAGCGTCGGCCGTCGCTCGCTCCCGGTGAGCACGATGACCGGGCCCGGTGGCGTGATCACGCCGCAAGGGCACCCGCCTCGGCAACTCGCCCCGATCGCTGGCGGCGGGTTCGGCCTTCCCGTTCCTCAGCCCGCTGCCGCTCCTCAGCCCGCTGCCGCTCCTCAGCCCGCTGCCGCGTGGTCGCGCTGCGGATCAGCGACCAATCGGTTGAAGGTTCGCTGCACACGACGGCTCGCGCCGGCCAGATCCAGGGGCGGGAGAGCGTTCTGCGCACGCCGTCGCGCGCTGGCGGCCAGCGGCTCGAGGCCGTCGGGGTCGGCGAAGGTGACAGCGGACAGGTCGACGTGCGACGTGCGCGGGAAGATCTCCAGCAACCGGAGCGCCTCGTCGAGCAGATCCGAACTCGCCCTGTCGAGCTCTCCCCCGACCAGCAGGTGCACGCCGTCCCATCGGTCGACCATGCGCCACCAGCAGGGCAGCACTCCGGGGTCGCTCGCGAGGTAGTCAGACGAAGAACGTTCGAGCACTGCTCGTCCTTTCACGGTGGTCGGGTCAGCGGAGCGCCACGACGGGCCGGGACGGCCACCCCCACGGCCGTGCCCCGCTGCTGCTGGTCAGATCGATCGCCGGTCGCGAGCCGCCGCTCGCGCAGCCGGCACGATCCCCGCGAACCGGATATCCTCCTGCAATTCCCCGGACCTTCCTGCAATAGATGTTGATTCAACGGTACGACCGTGCCGACCCCAAGTGTCGACAGAATGGCGGGGGTGTAGCGCCGGTTACATGTGATGACCACAACGCAACCTCGGCAATTCGTCCGGCCGGGCGGGTGCAACTCCGTCGAGCAACGCGGCGGCAGATTCGGGACCAGAAGCCCACAAACGGGACGAAGGATTCAACGCAGCCGGAAGCAAACGATCCCGGCGCTCGTATGCAGGGTCAGCGACGCGGTGCCGTGAAGTCCGTGCGGGGCGGCTGCCCGACCGTGCCGGGCGGCATCGCTCCTGCCGCCGGCCGCACGGGCTGCGGCGGTCCCCACGCGAGGGCGAGCACCAGTTGCGCCCGGGTACTGGGCGAATCGAGGTCCTCCCCGAACAGCTCGTGCAGCTTCGCGAGGCGGTAGCGCACCGTCTGCGGGTGCACGTGCAGCTCCGCGGCGATCGCCCGCCGGTCGCCCATGTGCCGCAGCCAGGCGAGCAGCGTCTCGGACAGCCGCTCCCGCGACGCCGGTGAGGAGGTGGCGAGCGGACCGAGCACACGGGTCCGCAGCGCGTCGAGCAGCCCCGCATCGCGGTGCACGATGATCGCGTCAAGGTGGTCGGCGGTGAACACCGGATCGTCGACGAGCACGCCGCTGCGCTGGAGGCGCGCCGCGGTCTCGGCGATGTGCAGGCTGGCCGGGAGCCGGTCGGCGGGCACCGCCACACCGACGACCGCCCGCGTGCCGCGCAGCACGGTGGCGAGCCTGCGCAAGTTCCGCCGCGACGGGTTCGGCACGATCGCCCCCAGTAGCGGCGGGCGGCTGAACACGATGTTCGACGGGTCGAGACGCGCGAGAGCCTGGTGCGAGGCGGGACTGTCGGGCTCCACCAGCACCACTGCCATCTCATCCGGCAACGGCCACTCGGCCCGTTCCGCCGCGGCCAGCACCGCCGCCTGGTCGGCCCGGTCGGAGAGCAGCAGCCCCACGAGCTCCTCACGCAGACGCTCGCGGGTGACCGCGGCCTCCGATTGCTCCAGGACATAGCCGCGGGCCGAGGACGAGGAGAGCTTGTCGACGAAGAGGAAGACCGCCTCGGCCAGTGCCGCCACGGTGCGCGGCTCGACACGCTGCTCGACGGCAACGGCCGACACATGGCGCCAGAAGACGCGCGCTCCCATCTGGTAGGCGGACAACAGCGTGGTCAGGTCGCTCCCCTGCCGCCACTGGATGCGGCCGATCTCCTCGAAGAGCTCACCCTCGACGCCACCGTCGGCGCCGCTGGTCGTCACGAGCGTGACGAGCCGGTTCAGGGCCGCGTCGGCGGCCACCCCCACCTCCGCACTGTTGGCGGCCAGGAACCGGGCGTAGTCGGGCCAGTCCTCCTCCAGCGCCAGACGCACCTCGTCCAGCAGCACGGGAAGGCGGTCGATCAGGGCCGGCACCAAGCCGGCCAGCGACGGATCTCGATCGTCCACACACATCTTGTACGCCTGTCAGGGCACGAGCAGGGGCCGTGTTGTACGAGTTTGACAAAATTGACCCCAAATAATTAACCACAGATGCGCAGAGACAGTGGACGGTTCCCGGGCAACATCGCCTCATGGCCGAACCGTCGTCGACACAGGACGCGACCGCCGGGCCGCTGCCTGGCGCCGAGACGCGGCTGCGCAGCGCGGAACAGGCCGAGAACTTCCCGGTAGCGCTGCGGATACTCCCCGCCCGGCTGCGCACCCGGCTGCGTGCGGTCTACGACGTGGTCCGCACGATCGACGACCTCGGTGACGAGTCCACAGGGGATCGACTGTCCGAATTGCACGCATTCTCCGACGATCTCGCCGCGGTCTGGAAACGCGATGGGCCCGGCCCCCGCGCGCCGGTGCTGCAGCGGCTGGTTCCCGTCGCCCGCGACGGGGGCCTGCCGCGCGAGCCGTTCGACCGGCTCATCGCGGCGAACCTGCAGGACCAACAGGTCATGCGGTACGCCACTTGGGACGACCTGCTCGGCTACTGCCGGCTGTCCGCCGACCCCATCGGACGACTCGTGCTCGCGATCTTCGAGGTCGACGCCCCGCCCGGTAGCGCCGTCGAACGCGGGAGCGACCAGGTCTGCACGGCCCTGCAGCTGCTCGAGCACTGGCAGGACGTGGCCGAAGACCGTGACCGCGGCCGCGTCTACCTGCCCATCGAGGATCTCGAGCGCTTCGGTATCACCATTTCGAGTGATGTCGTCTCCTCATCCGTCGACCACGCTCGGCTGAACGTGGGAGATCTCGGGGCGGCCAGCACGCCGCCCGCGTTGCGCAGACTGATCGCCCACGAGACCGCTCGGGCGGTGGCGCTCCTCGACCAGGGCGCCGCGGCGATGAGCGGCACATTGCACGGCTGGGCCCGTCTCGCCGTCACCGGCTACGTGGCCGGTGGCCGGGCTGCGGCCGACGCGTTGCGTCGCGCCGAGTGGGACGTGCTGGCCGGCTCGCCGGCCGCCAGGCGACGCGACGTCGTCCGGCACCTCGTCCCCGACCTGATCCGGAGCACGCTGTGACCCCGCCAAGGACCCCGCTCGATGCCGCCTACGAGGCGTGCGACGCCATCACCCGGCGGGAGGCCCGCAACTTCTACTACGGCATCCGCCTGCTGCCACCGGCGAAACGCTCGGCGCTCTGTGCCGTGTACGCCCTGGCCCGGCGCATCGACGACATCGGCGACGGCGACCTGCCCACCGCGGAGAAGGTGGCCGCGCTCGCCGAACTGCGGCAGTCGCTGCGGCAGCCTCCCGACGCGGCCGACCCCGTGCTGGTCGCGGTGACCGACGCCGTGGCGCGCTACCCGATCCCGCTCGGCGCGTTCGACGAGCTCGTCGACGGGGTCGAGGCGGATGTCGCGATGGACGCCCGGTCCGACACCGCCACCTGCTTCTATGAGTCGTTCGACGACATGGTCGGGTACTGCCGCTGTGTCGCAGGCTCGGTAGGGCGGCTCTGCCTGGGCATCTTCGGCTCGCGCCCGGACCCCGAGGCCTCGCGCTACGCCGACGTGCTGGGCATCGCGCTGCAGCAGACCAACATCCTGCGCGACATCCGCGAGGACCTGCAGAACGGGCGCATCTACCTACCCCGGGCGGAGCTGGAGCGGTTCGGCGTCGAACTGGTGCTCGACGAGCACGAGGTGCTGATCGACAAGACCGGCGGCCTCGCGGAGCTGATCACGTTCAGCGCCGCGAGGGCGCGCGAGTGGTACGCCGAGGGCCTCAAGCTCGTGCCACTGCTCGACCGGCGCAGCGCCGCCTGCGTCACCGCGATGTCCGGCATCTACCGCAAGCTGCTCGACGACATCGCCGCCGACCCGCCCTCGGTGTACCACCAGCGACGGTCGCTGTCGGGCTGGCAGAAGGCAGCGGTGGCGGCACGGGCGCTCTCCGGCCGATCACCCGTGGGAGCCCCGACCTCATGAGCGCCGCTACGGGCGCCAGGGTCGGGGTGATCGGCGGCGGGCTCGCCGGGATCACCGCTGCCCTCCGGTGCGCCGACGCCGGGTTCGCGGTGACACTGCTGGAGGCGCGGCCGCGGCTCGGGGGCCTCGCGTCCTCCTTCCGGCGCGGCGAGCTCGACGTCGACAACGGACAGCACGTGTTCCTGCGCTGCTGCACGGCCTACAGGACGCTGCTCGACCGGCTAGGGGTGACCGACCTGGTGACACTCCAGGATCGGCTGGACATCCCGGTACGCATGCCCGGGCAGCGGCCCGGCCGGTTGCGCCGGTCCCGGCTGCCCGCGCCCCTGCACCTCGCGGGGGCGTTGGTGTGTCACCGTCCGTTGTCGGTGCCGGACCGGCTGCGACTGGTCGGGGCGGCGCTCGCGCTGCGGAAGGTGGATCCGGCCGACCCCGCGACCGACGCCGTCAGCTTCGGTTCATGGCTCGCCGAGCACGGCCAGAGCCGCCGGGCCGTCGACGCGCTGTGGGATCTCGTGGGGGTGGCCACGCTCAACGCCACGGCGGACTCCGCGTCGCTCGCACCGGCCGCCACCGTCTTCCGGCTCGGGCTGCTCACGGACGCGGCGGCGGGCGACATCGGCTGGGCCAGGGTGCCGCTCGGACGGCTGCACGACGACGCGGCCGCGCGCCGCCTGCGCGAGGCCGGAGTCCAGGTGCACACCTCGACGAAGGTCCGCTCCCTGGAGCGCACGGGAGACGGATGGCAGATCGGCTCGGAGCGTGAAGGCGAGAGGGTGGAGGAGACCGTGGTCGACCAGATGATCTGCGCCGTACCGCCCACGGTGGCGGAGCGGCTGCTGCCTGCGGCGGCGCTCGACCTGCCGCAGGGTTGGTCCACGACGCTGGGCAGCGCTCCGATCGTGAACGTGCACGTCGTCTACGACCGCACGGTGCTCGACGTGCCGTTCGTGGCGGGCGTGGACACCCCGGTGCAGTGGGTCTTCGACCGCACGGAGCAGTCCGGCCTGCATCGCACACACCCGGCTCCCGCGCAGTACCTGGCCGTCTCCCTGTCGGCCGCCGACGACCTGATCCGTACGCCGGCGGCACGGTTGCGCGAGGACATGCTGCCGGCGCTCGCCGCCCTGCTACCCGCGGCGCGTGAGGCGCGGGTCCTGGACTTCTTCGTGACACGGGAGCCGCACGCGACGTTCCGCGCGTCCCCAGGCAGCGGCGCGCTCCGACCACCGTCCACGACACGCACCCCCGGGCTCTTCCTGGCCGGGTCGTGGACCGGCACGGGGTGGCCCGCCACGATGGAGGGCGCGGTGCGCAGCGGGAACTCCGCCGCCGACGCTCTGCTCTCCGCTGCGGGTGCACCGGTGCGCACGGCGGAGGTCGCGACATGACCGCCTCCGCCACCTCGACCACCGCCGTGGACGCGCTGCGGCGCTGCCGCGATCTCGTCACCCCTGCGCTGCAGGGCGCTGTCGAGCGGCTGGATCCCGCGAGCCGCGAGCAGGCCTCCTACCACCTGGGCTGGACCGAGCTCGACGGCTCCCCGGGCAACGGCGGCGGGAAGGCCGTGCGGCCCGCGCTCGCCCTGCTCTCCACGCAAGCCGCCGGCTCCCCGGCCGCCGTCGGGCTGCCCGGTGCGGTGGCCGTCGAGCTCGTACACAACTTCTCGCTCCTGCACGACGACCTGATGGACGGCGACACCGAGCGCAGGCATCGCCGCACGGTGTGGGCGCAGTGGGGCGCCCCGTCGGCGATCCTGACGGGCGACGCGCTGCTCGCCCTGGCCGTGGAGATCCTGCTGGAGTCCGAGTCGCCGCACGCGGCGGCCGCGGCCTCGTTGATCGCCCGCACCACACGCGAGCTCATCCGCGGCCAGGCGGAGGACGTCGCGTTCGAGCGGCGCGGCGACGTCAGCGTGGACGAGTGCCTGGCCATGGCCTCCGGGAAGACCGGATCGCTCCTGGCCGCGAGCGCCGAGGTCGGGGCGTTGCTGGCGGGTGCCTGTCCGACGGTCACCGCGGCGCTGCGCACCTTCGGTGCGGAGGTCGGCGCCGCGTTCCAGCTCGTCGACGACCTGCTCGGGATCTGGGGGGACCCGACGGTCACCGGCAAGCCGGTGCTGTCAGACCTGCGCTCGCGCAAGAAGTCGCTTCCGGTGACATACGCGGTGCACCACGGCGGCGCGGCCGGGGTGGAGCTCGCGTGCTGGCTCAACGGGAGCGGCGACGACGAGCACGACCTGCGACGGGCGGCTGCGCTCGTCGAGACCGGTGGGGGCCGCGACTGGGCCGCCGCCGAGGCGCGAAGGCGCATGTCGCTGGCGGAGAAGGCCCTCGCCGGCGTCGACATCCCCCCTGTCGCCCGTGCCGAGCTCGTCGCCCTCGGCCGCCACCTCACCGACCGGGAGTTCTGATGACCCTCACGGCGCCCGAGACCACCTCCCGCAGCCTGCACTCGGCCCTTGACGCCGCAGTCGGCTTCCTGCGCACCCAGCAGGATCAGCAGGGCTGGTGGAAGGGCGAGCTCGAGACCAACGTGACGATGGACGCCGAGGACCTGCTGCTGCGGGAGTTCCTCGGCATCCGCGAGGACCAGGAGACCGAGGAGGCCGCCCGCTGGATCCGCTCCCAGCAGCGTGCGGACGGCACGTGGGCGAACTTCCGTGGTGGTCCGGGAGACCTCTCGACCACCATCGAGGCCTGGGTGGCGCTGCGGCTGGCCGGTGACTCGCCGGACGCGGAGCACATGCAGCGCGCGCAGAAGTTCGTGCTCGCCTGGGGCGGGGTGGAGAACAGCCGGGTGTTCACCCGGATCTGGCTCGCCCTGTTCGGGCTGTGGTCGTGGGACGACCTGCCCGACATGCCGCCGGAGATGATCTTCCTGCCGCGCTGGTTCCCGCTCAACGTCTACGACTGGGCCTGCTGGGCACGCCAGACCGTCGTCCCGCTGACCGTCGTCGCCACCCTGCGGCCGGCGCGCCCCCTGCCGTTCGGCATCGACGAGCTGCGCTGCCCGCAGGAACGGCTCACCCCGGGGCAGCGGCAGGCGGCCCGGCCGCGCCGGGCACCGTTGTGGTCCTGGCCGGGCGCGTTCCAGCGGCTCGACAAGGTGCTGCACCGCTACTCGCGCAGCCCCGTGCGGCCCTTGCGCAGGCTCGCGATGCGCCGGGCCGCCGAGTGGGTCCTCGCCCGCCAGGAGGCCGACGGGTCATGGGGCGGCATCCAGCCGCCGTGGGTGTACTCGCTGCTCTGCCTGCACCTGCTCGGCTACCCGATGGACCATCCCGCGATGAAGGCCGGCATCACCGGGCTCGACGGGTTCCTGGTCCGCGAGCAGACGCCCGACGGATGGGTCCGCAGGCTCGAGGCGTGCCAGTCGCCCGTGTGGGACACCTGCCTGGCCGTCACGGCACTGCTGGACGCCGGCGTCGCCCCCGACGACCAGGCCGTGGTGCGCGCCGCGGACTGGATGCTCGCCGAGGAGATCCGCGTCACCGGCGACTGGTCGGTGCGCAGGCCGCAGCTCGCCCCGGGCGGGTGGGCGTTCGAGTTCGACAACGACGGCTACCCGGACGTCGACGACACGGCCGAGGTCGTGCTGGCGCTGCGCCGCGTCGCCCACCCCGAGCCCGAACGGCTGCGGGCCGCCGTGGACCGCGGGGTCGACTGGGCGGTGGGCATGCAGTCGCACGACGGCGGCTGGGGCGCGTTCGACGCCGACAACACCCGCGAGATCATCACGAAGCTGCCCTTCTGCGACTTCGGCGCCGTGATCGACCCGCCGTCCGCCGACGTCACGGCGCACATGGTGGAGATGCTCGCGGCCGAGGGCCTCTCCGGCTCCGAGGCATGCCGGCGCGGCGTCGCGTGGCTGTTCGCCTCCCAGGAGGACGACGGCTCGTGGTTCGGCCGGTGGGGCGCCAACCACGTGTACGGGACGGGCGGGGTCGTGCCTGCCCTCATCGCCGCCGGGGTGCCCGAGTCGTCACCGGCCATCCGCGCCGCGGTGCGCTGGCTGGAGCTGCACCAGAACCCCGACGGCGGCTGGGGCGAGGACCTGCGCTCCTACGCCGACCCGGAGTGGATCGGGCATGGCACCTCCACGGCGTCCCAGACGGCGTGGGCGCTGCTTGCGCTGCTTGCGGCCGGCGAGCGGTCGACTGCCGTCGAGCGCGGTGTGCAGTGGCTGGTCGACACGCAGCTCGAGGACGGCTCGTGGGACGAGCCCGAGTTCACCGGCACCGGGTTCCCGGGTGCCTTCTACATCAACTACCACCTCTACCGGATGGTGTTCCCCGTCTCCGCGCTCGGCCGTTACCTGGACGCGGACCGATGAGGAGCCCCGTCGTCTGCACCCCTCTCCGGGCAGAGCGCATCGCCGTCGGAAGGCGGCCCGCCGCCCAGGTCGTCCGCACGGGTCTGGGCCCTCGCCGCTCGCGTGCCGCCGCGCACCGGATCGCCGAGGGCGGTGCCCGCCCGGTCCTCGTCGCGGGGGTGGCGGGAGCGCTCGACACCCGGCTGCGACCCGGCGACCTGGTGGTCGCGGACGAGGTGCGAGGCGACGGGGTGGAACCGATCGCGGTGCCGAGCGCGGTGCCGCTGGCCGCCGCGCTGCGCCGGGTGGGCCTGCGCGTCCACGTCGGACCGGTCTTCTCCAGTCCGTCCGTCGTCGACGGAGACCGCCGCACCCAGCTGTCCCGGACCGGAGCGCTGGTCGTCGACATGGAGTCGGCCTGGCTCGCCGACGCGGCGGCGGGTGGCCCCTTCGCCGTGGTCCGCGCCGTCGTCGACACGCCGGACGCGCCGCTGTACCGGCCCTCCACGCTCGTGCACGGCCTGGGCGCGCTCCGGTCCCTGCGCCGCGCTGCGCCCGCGCTGGACGACTGGCTGGCCGCCACCGCAGCACGCACGGTCGAGCTCGCCGAGCCGCGGTCGTTCTGCGCGGGGGTCGAGCGCGCCATCGACGTCGTCGACCGGGCACTCGACCGCTTCGGGGCTCCGGTCTACGTACGGCGCCAGATCGTGCACAACGTCCACGTGGTGCGCGGTCTGGAGCGGCGTGGGGCGGTGTTCGTCCAGGAGATCGAGGAGATCCCCCGCGGCGCCGTCGCCGTGCTCGCCGCGCACGGGGTCGCCCCCGCCGTCCGCGCGCAGGCCCGGGGCCGTGACCTCTCGGTGATCGACGCGACCTGCCCGCTCGTCGCGAAGGTGCACTCCGAGGTGCGCCGCTACTCCGAACGCGGCGACACGGTGTTCCTCATCGGCCACGCCGACCACGAGGAGGTCGAGGGCACGGTCGGGGAGGCTCCGGAGCAGGTGATGGTCGTCGAGGACGTCGACGCCGCACGATCGGTGCAGCCCCATGACGCACAACACGTGGCCTTCGCGATGCAAACCACACTCGCTGCCGACGAGGCCGAGGAGATCGCTGTGGTACTGCGCGAGCGCTTCCCCGGGCTCGCCGGGCCCCGACGCGACGACATCTGCTACGCCACCACCAACCGCCAGCGCGCGGTGCGCGCGGTGGCGCGAAAGGCCGACCTCGTGCTCGTCGTCGGTTCTCCGAACTCCTCGAACTCGCTGCGCCTCGTCGAGGTGGCCGGGCGCGAGGGCGCACCTGCCCACCTCGTCGACGACGTCGGCGACCTCGATCTGCGCTGGCTCGCCGGGGTGCGCCGGGTCGGCGTCACCGCCGGTGCGTCCGCGCCCGACCACCTCGTCGACGAGGTGGTCTCCTGCCTCTCCGGTCTCGGTCCGGTGACCGTCACCACGGCCACCACCGGGACCGAGGACGTCTCATTCACCCTGCCCAAGGAGGTGAGCTGATCATGCCCATGCCCATGCGCCAGTCCATTCGACTCGCCGCGTACCTGATGAAGCAGAAGATCAAGCGCGTCGAGAAGTTCCCGCTGCTCGTCGAGCTGGAGCCGCTGTTCGCCTGCAACCTCAAGTGCGCAGGCTGCGGCAAGATCGAACAGCCTGCAGCGCTGCTCAAGCAGCGGATGTCGGTCGAGCAGGCCGTGGGCGCGATCGAGGAGAGCGGCGCTCCGATGGTCTCCATCGCCGGCGGCGAGCCGCTGATGCACAAGGAGATCGACGAGATCGTCCGCCAGCTCCTCGCCCGCGGGAAGATCGTCTTCCTCTGCACCAACGCCGTACTGCTGCCCAAGCACCTGCACCGGTTCACGCCCCACAAGAACTTCGCGTGGATGGTGCACATCGACGGCCTGCGCGAGCGTCACGACGCCTCGGTGTGCAAGGACGGTGTCTTCGACCAGGCCGTCGCGGCCATCAAGATGGCGAAGGAGAAGGGGTTCCGCGTCAACACGAACACCACCTTCTTCACCACCGACACGCCGCACGACGTGATCGATGTTCTCGACTACCTCAACGACGAGCTCGGCATCGACAACATGCAGATCTCGCCTGCCTACGCCTATGAGAAGGCCCCGGACCAGGAGCACTGGCTCGGTGTCGAGCAGACCCGCGAGCTGTTCCGCAAGGCCTTCGACGGCGGCCGGCGCAAGAAGTGGCGGCTCAATCACTCTCCGTTGTTCCTGGACTTCCTCGAAGGAAAGATCGACCTCGCCTGCACGGCGTGGGCGATTCCGTCCTACTCGCTCCTGGGCTGGCAGCGGCCCTGCTACCTGCTCGACGACGGCTACGTGCAGACCTACAAGGAGCTGATCGAGGACACCGACTGGTCCGCCTTCGGTCGCGGCAACGACCCTCGGTGCGCGAACTGCATGGCTCATTGCGGGTACGAGCCGTCTGCCGTCTTCGCGACTCTCGGCTCGTTGCGGGAATCCCTGCGGGCCGCAGCGGGTAGTTGAGGGGAAGGGCATAGTGGGGAGCACGGTGGAAGGCGATGCAGGACCGGTCAGAACCGGACGATGAGCCCGTTATCGCCCCGTTACCGGCCTCAGTACACTGCTTCCACCCCGCGGCCGGCCGGAGAGGCAGAGGATGCTGCAGCACCGAATTACGGTTCACCTCCCGTCGATCGGGTCGCTGATCCGCCACGCCGGCACCCCGCTGCTGGAGTCGACCCTCGTTCCCCTTGCACTGTTCTGGGTGCTCTTCACCCAGGCCGGATTCGACGCCGGACTGTTCGCCGCGCTCGGGTGGTCCGCGCTCGCCATCAGTCGCAGGCTGGTCCTGCGCAGGCGGCTGCCGGCGGTGCTGCTGATCAGCACGGGCCTGCTGATCGCACGCACCGCCATCGGGCTGTGGACCGGGAGCGCGTTCTTCTACTTCCTGCAGCCCACGGTGCAGAACTTCGTTTTCGCGCTGGCCTTGCTGCTCACGCTCGGGTTCGAGCGGCCGCTCCTGGCGAAGCTCGCCGACGACTTCTGCCCGTTCCCCGAGGCGCTCACCGGGCACCCGCGCATCAAGCGGTTCTTCAAGCGGGTGTCGCTGCTGTGGGCCTTCGTCTTCCTGGTGAACGGGGCCACCACGCTCTGTGTGCTCGCCACCCAGACGGTCGGCAACTACCTCGTCGTGTCGACCGCCGGGTCGTACACGATGGTCGTGATGGGGATCGCCCTCTCGCTGTGGTGGTTCCGCCGGTCGCTGGCGGGCGAGGGCATCCGGCTACGGATCGGCGCCGCCCCGGCCGTGGTCTGACGGCTCGCGCGGGTTCACACCCGCATGGCGAGCGCAGCCAGCTCCGCGTCGAGGTCCGCGCGGCCGAACTCGGCCGCCCGGCCGGCCAGCGCGGCCCGCTCCCCCGGGTCGTCCCGCAGCCTGCGCACCGCCGCCGTCACCTCGGCAACAGTCGGGCAGACCACCGCGAGCCCCGCCTGCGCTGTCATCGTGGCGCCCGCTTTGCCGTGCCCCGGGATGGGCGCGGCGAACAGCACGGCGCGGCCCACCGCGAGCGCCTCGGTGGCGATCACTCCGCCCGCGGTGGTGACCACCAGGTCGGCCGCGGTGATCTGCTCGGCCACCCGGTCGGTCCAGCCGAGCGCCACCAACCGGTCCGCGGGGAGTCCGCGGGCGAGCAGACGCGCCCGCAGCCGCTCGTTGCGGCCGCACAACACCACGACCTGCACGTCCTCGCCACCGGCCAGCACCGCGCCGACCACCGTCTCGAGGCCGCCGAAGCCCAGCGACCCACCTGTGACCAACACCACGAACGCGTCGGGTCGCAGCCCGGTGGCCGCACGGGCCGCGGCCGGGTCGCCCGGATGGAAGCGCCGGTCGACCGCCGCAGGGGCCAACCGGACGTCCGCCTCCGGGGCCACGGCCTTCGCCTGCTCCCGCGACGCGGGCAGCAGGGTCCACGTCTCGTCCAGCTCGGGCCACACCCAGAACGGGTGCACGGCGACGTCGGTCACCACCGCCACGGCGCGCCCGGGCAGCCTGCCACGACGGCGCAGCCACGCCAGACCTCCGGAGATCATCGGGTACGTGGAGACCACGAGGTCGGGGGCCAGGGTCGTGAGCGCCGGTTCCAGCGAGCGGCCGATGCCACCTGCGGACATCGCCTTGAACAACTCGGCGACCTTCGGGAACCGGACGAGCAGGTCGTAGCCCAGCCCGTAGAGCTGCGGGACGAACCGCAGCGTCAGGTCGTAGGAGACGCGCAGCAGCACGTCCCTCCACCAGCCGCCGCGCCCGGTGCCCTCCAGCTCCAGCACCTCGGCGGCGGGCCAGAGCTCGCGCATCCGCGCCGCGAGCGCCCGCGCCGCCGCCACGTGGCCCTCGCCCACGGGCGCGGAGAGCACGAGCACGCGCGACGGACCGTCCGCACGGGCTGCACCCACGTCGAAACGGTCCCTCTCGGCTCGGTCCACACCGGCACGCTAGCGCGGCACCGATCTCCCGGTGGGGTGGATTACGCCACGGTCGTGCTCTGACGAGCACAGGATGACGCCAGGATGAGTGCACGATGAGTACCAGACGATGAGCACCGACACCGGCACGAGCGCCGGCCCGCTGAGCGGTTCGTCCGCGAGCACCGCGAAGGCGCCGCGGCGCATTCTGCTGGTCACCGGGGGTATCGGCGGAGGGCACCACGCTGCCGCACGCGCTGTCGAGGAACACGCACGCCGGGCATGGCCGGACGTCGACGTGGCGTGGACCGACACCCTCGACGGGATGGGCCGGGGCACCGGCCCGCTCTTCCGGGCCGTCTACGCCGGGTGCATGCGCCGGCTGCCGTCGCTCTACGAGCTCTACTTCTGGCTGCTCTGGCACGTGCTCCCCTTCCGGGCCGGTACCCGCGCGGTGATCGGGGCCTGGAGCGGGCGCGGACTCGCTGCGCAGATCGCCCGGCACTCCCCCGACCTCGTCGTGGCCACGTTCCCCGAGGGGATCACCGGACTCGGCAGGCTGCGCCGCCGCGGCGCGTTGCCGATGCCCGCCGTCGCCGTCATGGCCGACCCGGCGCCGCACCCGCTGTGGGTGGACCCCGCACTGGACCTGCACCTGGTGTCCACGAGCGACGCCGCCGCACTGGTGCGCCGTGCCGCACCGGCCGCACAGGTCCGGGTGGCCGCCCTGCCGGTCTCGAGCCGATTCGCCCCACCCGCGGTCGAGGCCGTGCGGGACCGCCCGCTGGTGTACGTGTCCTGCGGCTCGATGGCGTTCGGCGACCTCGCAGCGGCCTGCTCGGCCGTGCTCGACGCGGGCGCCGACGTGCTGGTGACCTGCGGACGCAACTCCCGTGTCCGGCTCCGTCTGCTGCGGCTCGCGCGCCGGCACCCCCGCGGCGCGGCGATGCGGGTGGTGGACTGGGTCGACGACCCCGCTGCCGCCACGGCCGCCGCCGACATCGTCGTCACGAACGCCGCGGGCGCCACCACCCTGGAGGCGCTGGCCTGCGCCCGTCCGCTGCTGCTGTTCGCACCGATCCCCGGCCACGGCCGCGCCACCGCCGCGCTGCTCGCGGACGCCGGGCTCGCCCGGGTGTGCCCGGAGCCGGAGGACCTGCACACGGCGGTCGCCGAGCTTCGCGACGCCGCACCACGTGACGCCGTCGTCCGCCGACTGCGAGCGCACCTCACCGGCACCGACCTCACCGCCGACGTCGCCGCGCTCGCCCGGCTGGGGTCGCATTCCCCCACCCCGCTCGCGCCACGGGTACGAGCGCAGGACGCACTCTTCCTGCACGCCGCGACGCCCGAGGTACCCCAGCAGGTGGGTGCACGCATCCTGATGGAGGACCCTGCCGCCCGCGACGACTGGCCCGAGCATCTGGCCGAGCTCGTCCGTACCCGGGTGCCGGACATCCCGCTGCTCAGCCGCCGGCTGCAACGCCCCCGCCTGGCACGCCCGTTGCGCTGGCTGGTCGACCCTGACCCGGATCCCGCCCGGCACGTGCACCCCGACGTCGTCGAGATCGGGGCGAACGGCGCCTCACCGACCTGGGACGACGCCCTCACCACGTTCTTCGCCACCGTGGTCGACCCGGTGTCGACGGGGTGGGAGCTGCAGGTGGCCCGCGACCGGGCGGCGGGCGAGGTCGCCGTCCTGGCCAAGGTGCACCACGCCCTCGGCGACGGGCTCGCCGTCACCGACGCGTTGATCCAGTTGCTGACCGACGAGACCCCGCCCTCGATCACCGGCCGCACCCCCGACGACCCGGGCCCCGCACCGGGTGTGGCCGAGCGGGCACGCCGCGCCGCGGTCGTCGTCCGGGGCATCGCGAGCCTCGCCCTCGCCGGTGTGGCCGGGCCGTCCCCGCTGGCCGGTCCGATCACCGGCACCGCCCACCGCCGCGCCAGCGTGTGCTTCGACGGGGCACGCGTCCGCGCGGCGGCCCGGGCCCACGGCGTCGGCACCACGGTGCTGGTGCTGGCCGTGGTCGCCGAGACCCTGCACTCCCTCCTGACCGCACGCGACCCGCGCGGCGTGCCCGCCACGGTGCGCACGATGGTTCCGATGACCACCCGCACCAGCGCCGCGGTGCGCAGCCGCGCGCTCGGCAACCGCACCGCGGCGGTCTCCATCGACCTGCCGACCGGCCCCATGAGCCCGGCCGAGCGGGTCGCACGGGTGGAGAAAGCGCTGGCTGCGGGATCGTCCGCGGGCCAGCCCGAAGGCGCGGCCGCAGTTCTGCGTGTCCTCGGGCTGTTACCTTGGGAGGCGCAGGCTCTGCTGGTGCGTCGGATTTACGGGCGGCGGTTCTTCCACGCACTGGCCTCGGTGATGCCGGGTTCGCGGCGGCCGTTGCACTCGCGCGGCGGGTTGATTCGCGAGGTATATCCCGTTCTCCCGCTGGCCGACGGTGTAGGACTTGCGGTCGGGGCCCTCCACTGGGGCCGCACAACAGCGATCGGGATCACGGCGGATCCACAACTCATACCCGAGATCGGGGGAATTCCCGATCGCGTTAGGGCGTCGTTAAGCGCTATGCAGGAACGTGTGGACTGACGGGGGGCGGAGGTGACGATGGACACGGGAACCGCGCTGGTGATTGCGGTGCCGGCCGCCGTACTCGGCGCCGCCGGGTTCGGGCTCGCCAGCGCCGCTCAGCAACGCGCCACCCATGAGGTGGCCGTCACCCCGACGCTGAGCCCGCGGCTGATCGTGGAACTGCTCGCGCGGCCGATGTGGCTGCTCGGGTTGGTAGCCACGATCGTGGCCCTCTTCTTCCAGATCGTGGCGCTGGCGTTCGGGCCGCTCGCTGTGGTGCAGCCGCTGCTCGTCACCGGCGTGGCCTTCGCCGCCGTGTTCGCCGCGCTGATGTCCGGCCATCGTCCGGATCCGCTGATCCTGCTCGGCGCGCTGCTCTGCGCCGCGGGGCTCTCCACGTTCCTGCTGCTCGCGCGGCCGACGGCCGGCTCGACCGACGGTGACATCGACCTGTGGGGCGGCTTGCCTCTGGCGATCGCCCTCGCCGTCGTGGTGGTCGGCTGCATCTTCTACGCGGCCAGCGTCGAGCACCCCTCGCGCGTGCTGGCGCTCGCACTGGCCACCGGCGTGCTGTACGGCGTCACGGCCGGGCTGATGAAGGTCATCACGGGCCAACTGCGGCTGGGGCTGGACGAACCCTTTCGGCACCCGGTCCTCTACATCGTCTGCATCATCGGCCCGATCGGCTTCCTGCTGAGCCAGAACACGTTCCAGGCCGGCCAGCTCGTGGCCCCCGCCGTGGCCGTGATCACCAGCGTCGATCCCGTGGTCGGTGTCCTCATCGGGGTGGGCTGGCTCGGCGAGGAGCTCGACACCTCCCCCGCCCAGCTCGCGGGCGAGTGCCTCGCCGCCCTTGTCGTCATCGGCTCGATCGCGCTGATCGTCGCGCGAGGTCACCGGATCCTGCGGCATCGGGCGGCCATCGCCGACTCGGCGGCCAACCAGCTCCCGACGTACCTGCCCCCACGCCGTGACGCCGGCGTGCAGCACGGCCGCATCTCCGGATGACGCGACTGCCGCGCAACGCGGTCGTCACCGGCGCCTCCTCCGGCATCGGGGCGGCCGTGGCGGAGCAACTCGCCCACCACGGCTGCCGGCTTCTCCTCGTGGGCCGCGACCGGGATCGCCTCGATGCCGTCGCCGTTCGCACCGGAGGGCGCGCGGTGGTCTCGGACCTGCGCAACCGTGCAGGGGTCGAGACGGTGTGCGACGCCGCTGACGGCTGGGCGGAGTTGCTGGTCCACGGGGCCGGTGTCGGCGCGGCCGGTCCCCTGGCGGAGACGCCGGCCGACGTCGTCGACGAACTGCTGGCGGTCAACCTCGTCGCTCCCGTCCAGATCACCCGGACCCTGCTACCGACACTGCGCGCCGCGCACGGGCACGTCGTCTTCGTGGCCTCCGTCGCGGCGATCGGGGTGGCGTACGAGGCCACCTACTCGGCCACGAAGGCAGGCCTGCGCGGATTCGCCGACGCGCTGCGGGTGGAGTCGGAGGTCGGGGTCACCACCGTGCTCCCAGGAGCGGTCACCACCCCGTACTACGAACGGCGAGGGCAGCCCTACCACCGGCGCTTCCCGCGTCCGGTCAGCGCGGAACGCGTGGCAGAAGCTCTGGTGGAGGCCGTGCGACGGGACCGGGCCGAGGTGTTCGTGCCCCGCTGGCTCACCGTCGGTGCCCGCGTGCACGGGGTGGCGCCCGCCGTCTTCGCCCGTCTGTCGCGGCGTATGGATCGGCGGGCCGACACTCCGGTGGTCTGAGCTCAGGGCTGCGTGTGCATGGCGAAGCCGTCGTCGGTGCCGCAGCCGATCTGCCGGCCGCTGACCGGCCCGCCGGTGTCGATCGCGCAGGTCCACTTGCCGATCTCCCGGATGCGCGACGTGCCGTCTCCGGGGACCTGGACCGCCGCATCGTGGTAGTACTGCGTGATGACGTTGATCGCCTCCGTGCACCCCACCGTGCCGGCGTCGGTGGCCTCGGCGATCAGATCCACCTGCTGACCGCCGTCGGGGCCGACCTTGCCACAGTTCACCCCCTGCGATTCATCGCCCGGCGCGACGGCGGGGGCGGGAGCGGCAGCGGGGGCCGGTGCGGCAGCGGGGTCCGGCCCTGCAGGCACGGCCGGGTCGGCGGGCACGCCGTGCGGGCCGTGCGCGGCAGGCACGGCCGGCTCGACCGGGTCGGCCGGTGCGGAAACGGCCGACCCGGTCGAGGCGGTCGGCGCAACGGTCACAACCGGCTGGCCTGCGCAGGCAGAGGCCAGCCCGACTGTGGCGAGCATCAGTCCGATGGTCAGCAGGCGAGCAGAGCGGGCACCCACGGCAAACTCCTCATTGTCAGGTCAGGTGCCCGGGCCTCCGCGTGGTCGCGGTCCTACGCCGTGCACTGACGGGCCGCGCGTTCCGCGCCACCCGCTGGTGATCAACGCGGGCCGCGGGGACCCGGTTCACCGGATGGCGAAGATCGTCACGAGCGCTCGGGCGTGTCCGGACCGTCAGGGCTGGGTGTGGAGGGCGAGACCGTCGGTGCTGCCGCAGACGATGTACCGCTGGCTGACCGGAAGGCCGGTGTCCATCAAGCACGTCCATTTCCCGACCTTCCGGATCCGGGCCGTGCCATCTCCGGCGACGGGGGACGAAGCTCGCTTGTAGTACTGGCTGATGGCGTCGATCGCGTCTGTACATCCGACCGTGCCGGCGGGAGTGGCCTCGGCGATCAGGTCCACCTGCTTGCCGCCGGTGGGGCCGACCTTGCCGCAGTTCACCGGCGTGCCGTCGATGTCAGCCGCCGACGCCATGGGGGCGCGGACACTCGCCGAGAGCGCGGCCAACGTCGACGGCGCGGACGGCATGACAACGGCCACCGGATCGGACACGACCGGCTGACCTGCGCAGGCCGCAGTCAACCCGACGGTGGCGAATATCAGGCCGCCGGTCAGCAACCGAGCAGAACGGGCACGCACACGAGACTCCTCATCGTCTGGCCAGATGCCTGGGCCGCCGCATCCCGCGGCCGGTCGCCGGGCACCGACAGGCCGCGCTCACGCGCCGCCTGCCCGTCATGAACGTGACTCGTGGCGATGCGGTTCACGCGACTTCGAGGGTGCGCGCCAGCGGCACACCCGGCCGGTAGGCCAGGTATCGGTAGGACGGTGCGTCCAGCACTGCCATTTCGGCGCGAGCCCCCACCCCGAGGTGACCGATGTCATCGCGGCGCAGCGCGGCAGCCCCGCCCCGGGTTGCCGCCAGCACGGCCTCGACGGGCGTCATTCCCATCTCCCGCACCGCCAGCGCCACGCAGAGCGGCATCGACGACGAGAAGCACGTGCCGGGGTTGCAGTCGGTGGCCAGCGCGACCGTGACACCGGCATCGAGCAGGCGCCGGGCGTCCGGGTAGGGCTGGCGGGTCGAGAACTCGACACCGGGCAGGAGCGTCGCCACCGTCTGGCCGGACGCGAGGGCGTCGACGTCCGCGTCGCTGAGGAACGTGCAGTGGTCGACGCTGGCGGCGCCCAGCTCGACGGCGAGCTGCGCACCAGGTCCGGGGCCCAGCTGGTTGCCGTGCACCCGCAGGCCGAGGCCTGCGGCCCGGCCGGCCTCCAGCACGGCACGGCTCGCCGGGCCGTCGAACGCGTGCGGCGAGGCGGGCTCGCAGAAGACGTCGATCCAGCGTGCGTGCGGTGCGCAGGCCGCCAGCATCGGGCCGGTGACCAGCGCCACATACTCGTCCGAGCGACCGGCGTACTCCGGCGGCACCACGTGCGCCCCCAGGAAGGTCGTCTCCACGGTGACCTCGCGGGCCAACCGCAGGGCACGGGCCTCGTCCGCCACCGTCAGGCCGTACCCGCTCTTGACCTCCACGGTGGTGGTGCCCTGGGCACGCATCTCCGCGACGACCCGCTGCAGCTGCGATCGCAGCAGCTCATCGCCGGCGTCGCGGGTGGCCCGCACGGTGGAGGCGATGCCGCCGCCGTCGTACGGGACGCCGGACATCCTCGCCTCGAACTCCGCCGAGCGTTCCCCCGCGAACACGAGGTGCGCGTGGCTGTCGACGAAACCCGGCAGCACGGCCCGTCCGCCGACGTCCACGCGCTCGTCAGCCGGGGGCGCAGCACCCGCCGGACCCACCCAGGCAATCGTGCCGTCCTGCACCACGAGAGCCGCATCGCGCATCAGCCCCAGTGGCCCCGGCCCCAGCTCCGGGTCGTTGCTGACGAGCTCTGCCAGGCCGGTGATCAGCGTCGCCGCATGAGTGGTCATGTCCCGCTCCAGATGGGCACGATCGCGGCGCGCAGCAGGGCACCGACGTCGCCGAGCCGGTGTACCCCGCCCGTGACCACCGGCACGCCGCCGACCAGCACCGTGTCGACGTCCGCGGCGCCTGCCACCAGCACCGCCTGCGCGGGATCGGCTCCGGCCGTGCGGGGGCTGTCGAGGCGCACCGCCACCAGGTCGGCCCGCTGCCCGGGGGCGATGCGGCCGGCGTCGGGCCAGCCGAGGGCGGCATGGCCGTGCGCGGTGAGAGCGTCGACCAGCGCCACCGGCGCGAATCGGCCGCGCTCGCCGCACGCCAGCCGCTCGTGGCACTCGATGAGCCGCGCCTCCATCAGCAGGTCGGTGATGACGTGCTGGTCGCTGCCGACCGCCAGCGGCGACCCGGCATCGCGCAGTGCGCGGAACGGCCCGATCCCGTCGGCCAGGTCGGCCTCGGTGCTCGGGCAGGCGCACACGGTGGTGTGCGAGCCGCCCAGCAGGGCGACGTCCTGCTCGGTGAGGTGGGTGGCGTGCACCGCCGTGCTCGCGGCCCCGAGGACGCCGTGCCCGGCGAGCAGCGCAGTGGGCGTGCAGCCGTAGAACGCGAGGCAGGCCTCGTTCTCCTGCGGTTGCTCGGAGAGATGCGCGTGGAGAGGGCGACCGCGGGCGGCCGTCGCCACCTGCGGCAACTGGGGAGCAGGCACCGCCCGGACCGAGTGGATCGCGGCGCCGATGCGCATCGAGTCGCCGTCCGGCAGCAGGTCGACGCGCTCGGCCCACCCGGCCGCGTCCTCGTCGGAGAACCGGGCCTGCACGTCGTCGAGCGGGGTGTGGCCTGCGGCTGTCAGACCCCCGGCCAGGTAGCAGGTGTCGAGGAGCGTGAGCCGCACCCCGGCCTCCGCGGCCGCCTGGATCAGCGCGTGGCCCATCGCGTTCGGATCGGCGTACGGGGTGCCGCCGGGGCCGTGGTGCAGGTAGTGGAACTCCCCGACGGTGACGACGCCCGCCAGCGCCATCTCGGCGTATGTCGCTCGGGCCAGCGCGAGGTAGGAGTCCGGGTCGAGCCGCCGCGCTACGGCGTACATCCGCTCCCGCCAGGTCCAGAACGTGCCGCCGCGGTCATGGGTGCGGCCACGCAGCGCGCGGTGGAAGGCGTGGCTGTGGGCGTTGGCGAACCCGGGCAGCACCATGCCGGGAAGCCGCTCGTCGCCGGGCCCGGGGTCCACGCCGGTCTCCACCGCGGTGATCCGGCCGTCCCGGACGCCGACACGCACGCGGGATGCCGGACCCTCGCCGATCCAGGCGTGTTCGCACCACCACGTCTGCGCCGGCGGTGCCACCGTCACCCGAGCTCCTCCAGGACCCGCACGAGAGCCTCGACGCCACGATGGCAGTCATCCGGGTCGGCGTGCTCGTACGGGGAGTGGGACACGCCGGTCGGGTTGCGCACGAACAGCATCGCGGTCGGGACGCCGGCCGCCGAGAGGATCCCGGCGTCGTGGCCCGCACCTGTGGGCAGCACGGGCGCCGGTGCTCCGTCCTCGCCCAGCAGGGCGGCGAGCCGGTCCCGCAGCGCCGTATCGAAGTCGGTCGCCGCGGTCCAGGACTCCTCCACGGGCTCGCTTCCCGCCGCGAGACCCACCGCGGCGACGACCGCGCGCACGTCCTGCTCCACGGGCCCACGCGCGTCGAGCCAGGCCGTGACGGCCGACGGGATGGCGTTCACCCCGTTCGGCTGCACCGAGAGCTTGCCCACCGTGGCCAGCGCGGCATGCCGCTCCGCCGCGCTGCGGGCGGTGCCCACGACCGCGGCGAGCGCGAGCATCGGGTCGTCGCGGTCGGCCAGCCGGGTGGTGCCGGCATGGTCGGCCCGGCCGCGCAGGTCGAACCGCCATCGGCCGTGCGGCCAGATCGAGCTCGCCACACCCACCGGTGCGCCCTCACCCTCGTGCGCGTCGACCAGGCCCTTGCCCTGCTCGACGTGCAGCTCGACGAAGGTGGCGACGCGGCGCAGGGCACGCTCGTCGGGCCCGACCTGGGAGGGGTCGTGACCGGCAGCCGACATGGCCTCGGCCATGGTGGTGCCGTCGGCGTCACGCAGCGACCGGGCGCGGTCGGCGCCGAGGGCGCCCGTGATGATCCTGCTCCCGGCGCAGGCCACCCCGAACCGCGCGCCCTCCTCGTCGGAGAACACGGCGACGCCCAGTGGTCGCTGCGGCCTCCATCCCCGGTCGCGCAGCACGTCCACGGCGGCGAGCGCCGACACGACGCCGAGCGGGCCGTCGAAGGCTCCGCCGTCGGGCACCGAGTCGAGATGGCTGCCCACCACCAGACCGGGCCCGTCGGCGTCGGGATCGCCCCACCAGGCCCAGAGGTTCCCCGCCCGGTCGCTGGTGACGTCGAGCCCGCGCTCCTGCGCCTCGCCGGTGAACCACTCGCGCAACGCGGCGTCCGTCGACGTCCAGGCGAAGCGCCGGTATCCACCGGAGCTCCCCTGGCGGCCGACCCGCTCGAGATCGGCCCAGAGCGCATCGAAGCGTTGCCCGGACGACGATTCGCTCGCAAGCCCCCTCATCGCACGTCCGCTTCTGCGGCAAGCGTTCCGGGCGGGTAGGTCATCTCGGCGGGCACGTCCGTGGTCCGCCTGGCCCACGGGTAGTAGACGGCGGCGGTGACGGCCAGGCCCACGAGCCAGGAGATGTCCGCACCGCCGAGCGCCTCGGTGACGGGGCCGGTGTAGAGCGACTGCGCCATGAACGGGATCTGAACGAGCACACCCACCGCGTAGGAGACCAGCGCGACGACGTTCCACCGGCCGTAGCGGCCGTCGGGGTCGTAGAGCGCCGGCACGTCGACCCGCTCCCGCGAGATCAGGTAGTAGTCGATCAGGTTGATCGCGCTCCAGGGCGTGAAGACCATCAGCAGCGCGAGCATGAACTGGCGGAAGTTGTCCAGGAAGTTCGCCGAGGCGAGCAACGCGATCAGCACGGACGCCAGGAGGAACCCCACGATGAAGGCCACCCGGCCGGCCCGCGACACCCGGGACGCCCGTGTCATCGAGGTGACCGTGGTGAGCATGCACATGAACCCGCCGTAGGCGTTGAGGCAGTTCACGGTCAGTTTGCCGACCACGATCACGAGGTAGATCGCGATCGCGGCCACCGCGCCGCCGGACAGCTGACCGAGGAATCCGACCTGCTGGTCCAGGAAGCTCCCCCCGGCAGCAGCCGGGATGGCGGCGATCAGCGCGCCGAGCGTCATCGACCACTGGGAGCCGAGCACGCTGCCCCACAGTGTCGAATGGAACGTCACGCTCTCGCTGGTGTGGCGGGGCAGGTAGCGCGAGTAGTCGGCGACATAGGGACCGTAGGTCAGCTGCCAGGCCGCGCCGAGGGAGATGGCGAGCAGGAACGTCGCGCCGTCGAAGGGGATCACCCCGAGCAACGCCCCCACGTCGTACTGCGTGACGAGCATGATCGCGAGATAGGTGAACCCCAGGATGCCGACAACGGTGGCCACGCGCCCGAGCATGTGGATGTAGCGGTACCCGAGAATCGCCACGATCCCGGTGAGCAGCCCGAAGACGATGATCCCGACCGCAGGGGCGTCGACGTTCACGATCTCGTTGATCGCCTGCCCGGCGAGCACCGTGCCCGTGGCGGCGAAGCCCAGGTACAGCAGCACGACGAGCACGAGCGGAACGATCGCGCCGTAGACCCCGAACTGCGCGCGACTCGAGATCATCTGCGGGAGTCCGAGCCGCGGACCCTGCGCGGAGTGCAGGGCCATCACCACCCCGCCGGCGATGTTGCCGATCAGGAGCCCGACGATCGCCCACAGGGCATCGGCCCCGAAGACCACGGCGAGTGCGCCGTCCACCATCGCGGTGATCTGCATGTTCGCCCCGAACCACAGCGTGAACTGGCTCAACGGGGAACCGTGGCGTTCGGCGTCGGGCACGACGTCGATGGACCGGCGTTCGATGCGCGACGGAGCGCTCACCGATCGGCCCCGACGTCCGCCATCGGCACGCGCAGGGCGTGCGCGGTCGCCACCTCGGACGCCCGCTGGTACCCGGCGTCGGCGTGGCGCAGCACGCCGCTGGCCGGGTCGTTGGTGAGCACACGCTCGATCTTGCGGGCGGCCAGCTCGGTGCCGTCGGCCACCGTGACCTGCCCGGCGTGCAGGGACCGCCCGATCCCGACCCCGCCGCCGTGGTGGATCGACACCCAGCTCGCCCCCGACGCGGTGTTGACCAGCGCATTGAGCAGCGGCCAGTCGGCGATGGCGTCCGACCCGTCGACCATCGCCTCGGTCTCCCGATACGGAGACGCCACCGAGCCGGTGTCGAGGTGGTCGCGGCCGATCACGACGGGTGCGGAGAGCGCACCCGAGGCGACCATCTCGTTGAACCGCAGCCCGGCGCGGTCCCGCTCGCCTTGGCCCAGCCAGCAGATACGGGCCGGTAGGCCCTGGAACGCCACGCGGTCGCGAGCTGCCCGGATCCAGCGGTGCAGGCGGTCGTTGTCGGGGAAGAGCTCCAGCACGGCGTCGTCCGTGGCGTGGATGTCGCCCGGGTCGCCCGAGAGCGCCGCCCACCGGAACGGGCCCTTGCCCTCACAGAACAGGGGCCGGATGTAGGCCGGGACGAAGCCGGGGAAGGCGAACGCGCGCTCGTAGCCGCCCCGCCGGGCCTCGTCGCGCAGGGAGTTGCCGTAGTCGAACACCTCGGCGCCCGCGTCGAGGAAGCCCACCATGGCCTCGACATGGCGCGCCATCGACTCCCGTGCCCGGTCGGTGAACTCCTCGGGCTTCGACGCCGCGTACTCGGGCCAGTCGTCGAGATCCACGCCGTCGGGCAGGTAGGACAGCGGGTCGTGCGCAGAGGTCTGATCGGTCACGATGTCCACCTCTACGCCGCGGCGTAGTAGCTCCGGAAGAACTGTCGCACAGTTGCCGACCACTCCGACCGACCACGCCGTGCCCTCCTGCCGGGCACGCTCACAGCGCGCCACGGCGTCGTCGAGGTCGTAGGACAGCTCGTCGAGGTAGCGGTGCTCGACCCGGCGCCGCAGCCGGGCCGGGTCGACGTCGACCACGAGGCACACCCCGCCGTTCAGGGTGACGGCGAGCGGCTGAGCCCCGCCCATGCCGCCGCACCCGCCGGTGACGGTCAGCGTGCCCGTGAGCGAGCCGCCGAACCGCTTCGTGGCGATGGCGGCGAAGGTCTCGTAGGTGCCCTGCAGGATGCCCTGGGTACCGATGTAGATCCACGAGCCCGCGGTCATCTGCCCGTACATGGTGAGGCCGAGCCGCTCCAGCCTGCGGAACTCGGGCCAGGTGGCCCAGTCGCCCACGAGGTTGGAGTTGGCGATGAGCACGCGCGGTGCCCACTCGTGCGTGCGCAGCACCCCGACCGGACGGCCGGACTGCACCAGCATCGTCTCGTCCTCGGCCAGGGTGGTGAGGGTGCGCACCATCGCGTCGAAGGACGCCCAGTCGCGCGCCGCGCGCCCGGTGCCGCCGTAGACCACGAGGTCGTCGGGCCGTTCTGCCACCTCGGGGTCGAGGTTGTTGCAGAGCATCCGCAGCGGCGCTTCGGTCTGCCAGGACCGCGCGGTCAGGGTCGTGCCACGGGCGGCTCGGACGGGACGGGCGCCCTCCATGGCGTTCCTCCTCGTTCGTCGGGTCGGACGTGGTTTTCCTTCGCGATACGAGTAGTGCCCTGACGAGCGCCTTGCGCAAGCGCCGTCAGCGCAACGGGCCGACCACCGACTCCGCCGCAACCAGGGCCTCGCCGCTGTCCACCAGCCGGACGGCGGTGTCGATCTCGGGGGCGAGCCACCGGTCAGTGCCAGGTCCTGCCACCTCGACGCGCAGCCTGTCACGCACGGCCGCGGTGGCCGGGGCAGGCGCCAGCGGGCCGCGCATGTCCAGGGCGCGGGCGGCGGTGAGCAGCTCGACCCCGAGTACCCGCGTCAGCCCCTCCAACGCCCGGCGCAGCTTGCGGGCGGCGGCCCAGCCCATGGAGACGTGGTCCTCCTGCATCGCGCTCGTCGGGATCGAGTCCACGGAGGCAGGTACGGCGAGCCGCTTCAGCTCCGCCACGATCGACGCCTGCGTGTACTGGGCGATCATGTGGCCCGAGTCCACGCCCGGGTCGTCGGCCAGGAACGCCGGCAAGCCCTGGTTGCGCGCCACGTCCAGGAAGCGGTCCGTGCGCCGCTCACTCATCGATGCGAGGTCCGCTACCGCGATCGCGAGGAAGTCCAGCACGTAACCCAGCGGGGCACCGTGGAAGTTGCCGTTGCTCTCCACCCGCCCGTCCTCCGTGACCACCGGGTTGTCGATGGCTGCGGACAACTCCCGGCCCGCTACCAGCTCCGCGTGGCTCAGGGTGTCGCGGGCAGCGCCGTGCACCTGAGGGGCGCAGCGCAGCGAGTACGCATCCTGCACCCGCGTGCACTCGGGCGTCCGATGACTCGCCATCACCTCCGACCCGGCGAGCAGCACCCGCAGGTTCGCCGCCGACTCCGCCTGCCCCGGATGGGGGCGCAACGCCTGCAGATCCGGCGCGAACACCGCATCCGTGCCCAGCAACGCCTCCACACTCATCGCCACCACGACATCCGCCGTGCGCAACAGCCGCCGCAGGTCCGCGCACGCCAGCACCAGCATCCCCAGCATCCCGTCGGTGCCGTTGATCAGCGC
>NZ_JAKXMK010000059.1 GCF_022524485.1 Pseudonocardia alaniniphila | reverse complement strand
CAGTGAGCCCTGTTGACCGGGGCCGCTAGGGCCTTCGTTCTGTCCGGTGTCTCGCTGACGAAGAGAAAGTTACGCGACGACTTCGGGCAACGTCAAATCGGCCCCCCATTTGGGCCTTGACCTGCGCAAACGAGTGGCGAGACGTCACTCATCGTGGCGATCTTGGTCCTCACGCTCGACGAGCGGTCGGTCGTTTTTTCCCATTGTCGGCGCCTTCTCGACACCCTCGCCGCGCCCTTGACCTGCAGAAATGAGGTTCTCCGAGGCGGGCCGGCGAACGTCCGACCCGCCCGAGCCACTTCTAAACGCATCTTCCGTGTGACTCGGGTCATAATCGTTTTGGTCGCTTTGCGCGACGAGTGGCGGTCCGTCCGTCGCCAGGCGGCGCAGCATGGCGTTGTAAGCCGTCAGTTCTGCATCTCCGTCGGCATCTGCCCGACGATCATCGCGTCTGGCCGACCGTTCGTCCTGACGCGACCACTGAATCAGCAGCGCGATCACCACGAGGAGCAGCGGCACTTCTCCAGCTGCCCACGCCATTCCACCGCCCAAGTGCTGATCCAGCAACGGATCGGGCACCCAGGGCAGGGCGAGGCCGCGGTAGTACTCCCCGCCCAGAAGCGTGTTCGCGCTCATCACGGCCAGGCCGAAGAAGGCGTGGAAGGGCACCGACGCGAAGACGAGGCCCATGCGAGCGGCGGGCGGAAGCCGGCGCGGCGCAGGGTCGACGCCCACGATCGGCCAGAAGAACAGCGCCCCGACCAGGAGGAAGTGCAGGTTCATCAGCTTGTGCGCCCAGTGCTCGGGCAACGCGGCGGGGAACAGCCCCGAGAAGTACAAGGCGTAGTAGCTCCCCACGAACAGCACCAGGGCCACCACAGGGTGTGTCAGCACGCGCGCGACCGGTGAGTGCACCGCCGCGAGCAACCATTCCCGTGGGCCGGGCGGCCTTCCCCGCCCGGCGGGTGGCAGCGCCCGCAGTGCGAGCGTGACCGGCGCACCCAGGACCAGCAGGATCGGGACGAGCATCCCGAGGATCATGTGCTGGCCCATGTGGACGCTGAACATCGCGGGCGCGTACCGGCCGATCCCCGAGCTCGTGCCGAGCAGGAGTGCCGCACATCCCGCCATCCAGCCGATCGTGCGGCCGACGGCCCAGGTGTCGCCCCGGCTGCGCAGCCTGCGCACGGCGAGCAGGTAGATCAGGGCCATGACGATCGCGGCGGTGCCGAAGACCATGTCGAACCGCCAGTCGAACAACAGCCGTAGGGCGGTCGGCGGCCCGGCGAGGTCGTACCCGATCACCGCGTCGAGGCGGGACGGCACGACACCGGTGTCCGGCGGCGCGCTGCGTCCGAGCGCCACCGCGAGACCCATCGTCGCGAGCATCAGCAGCACCTCGACGCCGCCGAGGCGCAGGAGAGCGCGCGTATCCCCTCGGGAGGCCGCTCCGACCGACGACCGCCGATGTGCCGCTCCGAGCACGCCGAGCACGACCAGCGCCGCCGCCTTCGCGAACACGAGCGCCCCGTACTCCGAACCGATCAACGCGGGGAGGGGGATCCGCACGAGCGCGTTCACCACACCCGTGACGGCGAGCGCCAGCCAGCATATGAGCGCCACGCGGGAGAACCGGGGCACGGCTGTGGCCAGGGCGGCGTTGCGGTCGGGGCCACGCATCGTGGCGACCCCGATCACCGCGACGAGCCCGCCCACCCACAACGAGGCGGCCAGGACGTGCAGCATCAGGCTGTCACTGGCGATGTCGTGCGCGCCGCCGCCTGCGGAGTGGCCGGTCAGCGCCACCGGGAGCGGGCCGAACAGGGCCAGTCCGAACAGTACGACGGTCCAACCCCACGTCAGGACGGTTCGGCAGCCTACGAGCACGAGCATCGCGACGATCGCGGTCAGCAGCCACGCCGAGGCGTCGGGCAGCCGGGGCACCAGATCGGCCAGCAGCCCGGGATCGAGCACCTCCCCCACCGGGCGCCCGAGCACATCGGCCACGCTCAGCGGCACCATCAGGAGAGCGCCGGCCGTCCAGCCTGCGGCGCTCCACGAGCCCGCGCGCAGTGCGCGGTACCCCCCGACGTCCAGGAAGCCACCCCGCTGAGGCGCAACGAGGAACGCCGCGAGCAGCAGCGCCCCGATCGTCAGGACCATGCACACCTCGGTGGCCGCCCGCACAGCGGGCAGCGCCAGGTTCGTCAGCACGCCCGGGTCGGGCAGGCCCAGGGACGCGGCTGGGCGCGCATTGGTCAGGGCGGTCAGGCCTGCGGCCACCACGACGGCAACAGCGGCGCCCAACCCCACGAGGGCGGGCACTCCGGACAGCGGTCCGGTCCGTGGTGGCGTAGCGGCGGGCTCGACTGTCGCGTGCGCCATGGGGTCAGGTTATGCCCGTTATCAGCCGCTGCGCCCGAGCGGTCGGGAGGTCGAGGCGGCCCCTGCCACACTTCGTCCGTGACGGACGGGGCGGAGCCCGGGGACGACGACATCGCCGAGCGGGTGCTCCGGGCAGCCGGCAGCCCGGACGGGAGCGGGCCCGTGCGCTGGGCTGCGGCGCCACTCCTGACGGCCGGACTGGTGCTCGACCTCTGCTGCGGTATGGGTCCGTTGGCCGACGAACTGCCCGCCGGCCGTTGGCTGGGTGTCGATCCGCTGGCGAGGAACCCGCTCAGGAAGCCGGTCCTCCGTGCGTCGCCGTGGTCGCTCCCGCTGCGTGCCGGCGCGGTGGACGGGATCGCGCTGGTGCTCGCCCTCCCCGGTCTGCCGGATCTGGACGCGCTGTTCGCCGAGATCCGCCGTGTGCTCCGGCCCGGCGGGACGCTGGCGGTGGTCGTGCCGTCCGCCGTGAGCCGCTCGGCTGCGGAGCTGCGGCTCGCCCCGCTGCTCTCCCCCGTGCACCGCTCCGGATGGCTGCACCGCTCCGCGCTCGACCAGGCGGGCTGGCTGCTCGCGGCGGCCGACTTCGCCGTGCTCAGCGACGACCGGGTTCCGTTCGCCCTTCCGCTTCCCGACGCCGCCGCAGCGCATGCCCTCGTGGCGGACCTCCCCCGGGCCGGCGTGTGGCCACCGGACCTGCCGGAGGCGGTCCGGGTGCGCGTGGCCGCCGGCCTGGCGCGCCGGGCGGGAGCCGGCCGCACGCTCCCGATCCCCCTGCGGCGGCTCGTCGCGCGTCGATGACGGGTGTGTGGCGCGTCAGGTCTCGTCCTGCTGGGCTGCGCCCACCACCACCGGGACGTCGTCGGGTTCCGGGACCCCTTGGACGAGGTCGGCGACGACGCAGGTGATGTTGTCCGGTCCACCGCCCTCGTTGGCGAGGGCGATCAGCTGGGCCACAACGTCCTCGGGTTCCGCGATGCCGGCCAGGACCTCGCGGATGTGCGCATCGTCGAGCACCGCTGTGACCCCGTCCGAGCAGACCAGGTAGCGGTCGCCGACCCGGCCCTCGAGCGGGAAGAGGTCCGGCTCGGCCGGCGTGCCCTCCTGCAGGGTGCGGATCAGCCAGGACCGCCGGGGGTGCGTCGCCGCCTCTTCCGGGGAGATGCGCCCCTCGTCGAGGAGGCTCTGGACAAGGGTGTGGTCGCGGGTGAGCCGGTGCAGTTCGCCGTCGCGTAGCAGGTAGGCCCGTGAGTCGCCGATGTGCGCCACGCCGATGCGTGCGCCGTCGACGAGGAATGCGACGACCGTGGTGCCGGTGCCGCGGAGTTCGGGGTTCTGCTCGCTCAGTTCGGTGAGCCGGGCGGCGGCGTCGGCGATGGCCTCGCCGAGCACGGCCAGGAGGTCGACGTCGCCGAGATCCACATCGTGCAACCGGGCGTCGAGGTCGAGGAGCGCGGCGACGGCGACCGCGCTCGCCACCTCACCGTGGGCGTGGCCGCCCATGCCGTCCGCCACGGCGAGCAACCTGGAGCTGGTGGCCGCCGAGTCCTGGTTCATCGACCTCCGGCGCCCGACGTCGGAGCCTGCGGCGGAGCGCAGCGTCGGTGACATGGCGCTCACCCTCTCACGGCGGGCTGGAGCTGATCGTCCAGCGGCGCGCCCGTGTGCGCCGGATAACCGGAAGTGCACGTGGCGGACCGTCCACGATCGACGAGCGACCCAAGAATATGCCCCTGGGCGGGCGTCGGCGCTCAGGAGCCGCCGGAGGAGCTCGCCGCCGCCGTCGACGCGGCGACGGCCACCGCGACGCTCGTCTGCACTGCCTGCACGGCCTTGCGCACGGCCGGTCCGGCCCAGTCGCCGTGCGCCACCTGTTCCGCGCGAGCCCGCAGCTCCCGGCGGGGCCCGCCGACCACCTTGTGCTCGGCCTTCACCGCGTGGAGCAGCGAGATCAGCAGGGCGACGTGCTGGTCGGCGGCCGCGCCGTCGCACAGCACCTCGGCAACCCGCTTCCGCAGCGTCGTGACCGGCCCGGTGTCGACCGCGGGCCACCGCGTGGCCGGGAGGAACCCCAGCAGCCGCGTGCGTTCGCGGCGCATCAGCCCACGCTCGACCAACCGCTCGAGCACGGGCTCGCGAGTCTTGCGTGCCAGCAGCTCCACCGCCTTCTGGGCCCGCACCGGCTGCCGGTCGCCGAGCTTGGTCAGTGCGGCGTCGAGGAGTGGGTCGCGGGTGGGAGAGAAGTCGGTGACGGACAGCCGGGCGCGGGCGCCCTGCCCGTCCGCGGCAAGCCGATCCTGGATGGACAGGTCGAGCAGAAGAGCGCCACCGATCGCGCGATCCAGCGAGGTGCTGTCGACGAGGGCCCTGCCGGACTCGAGGTCGAAGAGCAGGAGAACGAGGTCCTCGGTGATGCGCGCCATCAGTGGCTCCTTCCGTCAGGCGGATCTTCGGGCGGCGACCCGACGCACGAACTCCAGCACACGAGCGGAGATCTCGTCGGCGAATTCACCCGTCGACGCATGGCTCACCCGGCTTCCAGCCGAGATCGACCCGCTCAGGCAGGCCCTCACCGAGAATCTCGACGGCGTGGGACGCGTGCCCAGCAGCTGTGGTCGGCATGATCGTCGCCCACATCGTGGGGTTGCCACCCTGCGCCGGCGGCTGCACGACCAGCGTCACGGGTACCGGCCCGAATCGGTGCACGTGCATACGCGCGAATGCTGTGAAAATCACTACGACATCGGTGTGCGGGCGGCCGGTTCGCGTGGGCGGCCCGGAACCTCGCCTCAGCGAATCCCCACGACCCGAACGCCGGCTGATCATCTCGTCCACCGGTGGCCGACGGCATCAGGATGCACCGGTCAGGCGCGGGCTCATCGGCGGTTCGGCGACGTGAACGGGCACAGGGCACGACCTGGGAGGGGACGCCTCCGCATCGTGATCTGTTCGCCAACCTGTGACGCACCGGCCCGGAGCGCCCCGCTAGGCTCGTGGCAGCGGTTCGTGCCGGACCGCACCGGCCCTCGTAGCTCAGCTGGATAGAGCAAGAGCCTTCTAATCTCTAGGTCGCAGGTTCGAGTCCTGCCGGGGGCACCAACTCCATTGGTCCGCTGAGGCCGGCAGCGTCGAGCCGGTTCGCCGGACCTGCCGCCCGCGAGGTCCAGCTCGGGGGAGAATCCACGCGATTCGACGACAAGACCTGTCAGGTTTAGGTGTCACGTTGTCGGTGTGTACGAAACCGAACCGGAGCTCCGGGACCTGCAAACCCTCATCGACACCTCGCGCGGACGCGCGACAGCGCACCTGCAGTCGATCATCACCGGCGAGCGAAGCCTGACCGCCGAGCAGCTGGTGCGCGTGCTCACCGGCATGTGCGTCCTCGTGCTCTCCACCGTCACCGCGCAGGGCGAGCCGCGCGTCAGTGCCGTCGACGGGCACTTCCTGCACGGCCGCTGGGTGTTCGGCACCAGCCCGGGAGCGGCGAAGGCGCGGCATCTGCGGGTGCGGCCCGCCGCAAGCGTCGCGCATCTGCGCGGGGAGGAGCTCGGCGTCTTCGTTCACGGCGTCGTCGAGAGACTCAACCCGGTGGACGGCCCCGGCCACCCCGACTGGCCGGCGACCCTCGAGTACCTGCACGCGTTCTACGGCGACGGGGCGTTCGACTGGTCCGACGTCGTCTACTACCAGCTCCGGCCGACGTGGATGACCGTCTACGCCGCCGACCCGGACCGGCTCCTCTCCGGGGCGGCGCCGGCGTCCTAGCACGGCGCAGAGCCGGGCACGCGCGGCACCGACCGGGAGCCTGGCAGCGAGTAGCGGCGGCGTTGTCTACCTACTCGGCCAGTCGGAACGCGAGCTCGGTGACCCAGTCGTCGACGGCCACCTCCGCGGGGTGGGTGTGGAAGGTTTCCAAGCGGCCGCCCCAGTGGTCCCCGTCCGCGGTCGGCGTCATGTCCCAGCGGTGCCCGTGCTCGTCGGCCCACGCGAGCAGCGAGGCGGTTACGTCGATGAGCCGGTCCGGGTGGCCGTGGTGGGTGACCGTCGCGTATCGCCCAGCCGGCAAGACACCGGCCTGCACAACCTCGTCCCCGGTGACCGGGGCGGCCACCGGTACGCCCGCGTCCACGACAAATCGGCGTTCCATGTCGATCACTCGATAACGGAGGAACGGAGCGCCCGCGGGAACAAGACCGCGTTCGGCCAGCCAACCGATCACCACCGGGATGCGGTCGACCGCCTCGGAGAAGGTGTCCATGGTTACGGTTCGGGTGACGTGGACGTACGGCTGCTCGGCTCGCTCGGTGATGTGCGGAGTCTGGATGGCGTTCTTTCCCATGGCGGTGCAGACCGATCGGGGCGGGCAAACTCATCTGTGCAGTCGAACTCATCTCGGGCATCCGGGCCCGCTGTCACCTTTCCCGTGCCTCGTCGGGGCGGTCGGGTTCGGCCGGACGTGCAGGGCCGGGGCCCGCTGCCCGCAGCCCGGGCCTGCCGGATGCGGTCAGCGGAATCATGAGCTGAACAGTGGTGCCTGCGCCGGGTGGGCTGCTCACCCAGAGCCGCCCACCGAGCGCTTCAGCCCGGTCGGTGAGCCCGACCAGGCCGGAACCGGCGGTGGGGTCCGCGCCGCCGCGTCCGTCGTCGCGGACGGCGACCCGCAGCACGTCCTCACCGGCCGTCACGGTGACATCGACGCCGGAGGCGTCGGCGTGCCTGGCGGTGTTGGTCAGCGCCTCCGCAACGACGCAGTACGCGGCCAGCTCGACCGGCTCGGGCAGCCGGCCGTCGACCTCGACATCGAGGGTGACCGGGACTACCGAGCGGCGGGCCAGCGTCTTCAGCACCGGGCGGAGCCCGCCCTCGGCGAGCACGGCGGGGTGCAGGCCACTCGCGATCTCGCGCAGCTCGTCGACCGCACCGTTCAGCTCCGTAACGACCTCGTCCAGCTGCGAGCTGAGTTCCTCGGCCTCCGGAGGCGTCGCCTGCAGCGCGCGCACGCGCAGGGCGAGGGAGACCAGCCGTTGCTGGGCGCGGTCGTGCAGATCGCGTTCCATACGGCGGCGGGCGGCGTCGCCCGCGGCAACGATCCGCGCCCGCGAGGCGGCCAGCGCGGCCTGCGCATCGGCGTTGGCGATCGCGGTCGCGACCAGCTCGGTGAACCAGGTCAACCTGGCCTCGGTGCCGGCGGGCAGCGGTCCGGGGCGGGATCCCACGCTCATGACGCCCCACAACTGTCCCTCCACCCAGATCGGCACGCCCACCGATGCCCGGAGCTGCCAGTCCCGAGCGGCGTCGGCGATGACGCCCGAGGCGGCGCTGTAGTCGTCGATCCGCGCCGAGCGGCCCGTCTCGAACACCCGTGTGTGGATGTTCTGCCCGCCGAACGGCAACCGGGTGCCGACCGGGGTCGGCCCGGTCGCACCCGTGCTGGTCCACATCCCGACGACCGTGATCGTGTCTTGCGGGTCGTACCGGATCAGGACAGCGATCTCGACCTCCAGCAGCCGGCCGACCTCCGCGACGACCGCGGCGAACACCTCCTCCGGCCCGGCACCGCCTGCGACGAGCGTGGCCACCCGCCGCAGTGCCGCCTGCTCGTGCGCGAGGCGTTCGAGCTCGATCTCGGCCTGACGGCGCTCGGTCACGTCGCGCGCCACCGCGTAGACGACGCCCTCTTCGACGACCGGAGTCGCCGTCCACTCGAGCACCCGGTACGAGCCGTCCTTGCGGACATAGCGGTTCTCGAACGACTGCGTCGTCTTGCCCTCACCGATCTCGGCCGACGCGTTCGCCGTCCACTCGCGATCGTCCGGATGTACGAAGTCGAGGTACGGCCGATCGAGCAACTCCTGCTGCGTGTAGCCGAGAATCTGCTCCGCGGCCGGGTTCACCCGGGTGAAGCGCCTCTCGAAGTTGGCCACCGCGATCATGTCGGGCGAGAGGGTGAAGATGCGGTCCAGCTCTTTCTGCACCTTCGCTCGCCGCGTCGCGTTGATCCCGAGCACCGTCGCGAAGCCGGCGAGAACGAGGCCGCAGGCGAGGATGATCCACGGCAAGGTCGCCGCGGCGCCGCGGATCGAGCCTATCGGCAGGATGACATCGAATCGCCTTCCTGCCTCGGTGAATGATGTGCTGACGGTCTGCTCACCGGTGAGAGGTTGGCCGGTGAGCAGATGACCGCCGACCTCCAGACGCACCCCCGGCCTGTTCGCCGCCGCAGCCAGCGTCTGATCCGGCACGAAGACCACCACGTACCCCGGGCGCAGAGAATCCCCGATGAGATTCGGTGCCGGCGCGACCATGAGGAGGCTGTTCGTCCCGGTATCGGGGCCGGGCACAGGCGCCGCGGAGACGCCATCGAGGCGGGTCGCGCGATCGAGCGCCGTGGCCACATCGGTCATGTCCGTTCCACCGCTCAGATCGGTGCCGGGCAGGGCCAAGGGAGGAAAGCCGGACACGAGCGTCGCCGCCAGATAGGAGGAGCGCGATCCGGCGGGCACGACGCTGTGTTGCTCGTCGAGTGTCACGATCGGCTGGCCGATTCGCTGCTCGTACTCCGCTCGCCGTGTGTCGGGAACCGGCTCGACCCATGCAGCAGCTGGGAAGCCGGCCGGGGGAGCCAGTTGAGCGCGTTGCCGGCGAACTGGTCGCTTGTGACGCCGGTGCCGCTGGCGTCCAGCATGAACCGGCGGAGGCTTTCGGTGAGCGATGCCGCCTGCTCGATCCGCCCATGGATCTGTGCCGCCGCGACCTCGGCGTTGTGCTCGGCCTCGCGCCGGACGTCCCCCTCTGCGTGAATGCGCGCGAGGATGAAGCCCGCAACGGCCGCCGCAAGAATCAGCGCCACCACTGCCATGTGTCGCGGCCGCACGGTTACCGACCCACGCGGGAAGCGATCTCTTGGCAGTTCGCGAGCGCGGCCTCGATCGACGACCTGCCGGCGATCACGGCCGCGAACTGCGTGGTGCACTGGTTGCCGACGTCCCGGTACTCGGGGATGCCGACATAGGCGACGGCGGCCGGCAAGCCCGGCCGCTTCGTGGTGCCCGGGTTGTCCACCGGCGCCGACTCGATGGCGGCCAGCGTCGACGCGGCGAAAGCGCTGGCGGCCTTCTGGTATTCGGGGATCTCGTAGGTCGAGCGGCGCGTGCCCGGAGGGATGGCCGCCCAACCGCCGGCTATTCGCGGCCCGGCTTCCTTGATGTATTGCGGTCCGGCCGCCCACGCGATGTATCTCCAGGCCAGGTCGGGCTTGCTCGACGTCGTCGGAATGGCGAGCGCCCACGACCAGAGCCATCCCGAGGCCCGCGTGAGCACGACCGGGGCGGCGGCGTAGCCGTTCTTCCCCTTCACATCGCTGTTGTCGGCTTCGAGCAGGCCGGCAGCGACGGTCGCGTCGTACCACATCGCCACCTTGCCGCTCAGGTACAGCTCGAGGCACTGGTTGTAGCCGGCGCGGGCGGGGTGGCTCTCGCCCGCGTCCCTGACGAGGTCGACGTAGAACTGGAGCGCCTTGCGGAACTCCGGCTGGTCGACCATCGCGTTGTCCACCGAGCCGTCCGGCTTCGCGGACCACCACGTCCCACCGAACGTGTTGAGCACGGTGCCGAACGACCCCCCGAGCTCACCCCAGCCCGGCTTTCCGCGCAGGCAGATACCGGCCCGCTCGGGTGTGTCGATCCTCCGTGCGATGTCGGCCACCTGCCTCCAGGTGGGGTGTTCCGGCATCTCGATGCCCGCGGCCGCGAGGACGTCCTTGCGGTACATCAGGAAGGACGACTCCCCATAGAACGGCGCTGCGTAGAGCCTGCCCTGATACGACAGGGCATTCCGAACCGACGGAATGATGTCGTCCAGCGCGTAGGCCTTGTCGGAGGAGGCCATGGGTGTGAGGTCTGTGATGTAACCGTCCCTGCCGAACTGCGGGGCCTCGTACGGGCCGATCATCACCACGTCGTACCGGCGATCCTCGGTGCCCTCACCGCTCGTGACGACCTCACGCAAGGTGCCCTCGTCGAGAATCGTGTAGTTCACGTCGATGTGGCTCTGCGCGGTGAAGAGCGACGGCGTGAGACGCGCGAGGTCCTGTGCCTGAGGATTGGCGACGATGGCCACGTCGATCGAGCCGCCGGAGTTCGCCTGCGCGTCGTTGTCGCCATCGCCCTGGCAGCCGGCCAGCACCGTTGCGGCAATCGCGGCCAGCATTGTGATCAGACCCCGGCGCACCGTGCCGTTCATGCCGCGCCTCCCGGGTGCTCGGAGGCGCGCAGCTTCTCAGCGTCCCGGCCGCCCCTGGCGGGCGAAACCGGCGACGGGAAAGCGCAGAGCTCATGCTCGCCGCGCAGCCGCGGCACCGTCCGGCTGGTCACCGGCAGCACCAGGTCGGAAGCGACCACCGCAGCTCCGCCAGCAACGGTGCCGCGTCTACCACATCCTCGAAGTCGTCCATCACCAGCAGCCGCTGGGCCCGCAGGTGCGATTGCGGCTCGCTCGTCGGCTCCCCGCAGTGGTGGCAACGATAACCGCCTGGCGACCGGCGCCGCCACCGAAACGACCGGGGCCGGCTCGAGAAACCGCAGCTCCGGGCCGGGATCCTCGACCGCGGGCGCCGAACCGGTACGTCAGGTGCCCTGCGCGACGGGCTGCTCGGCGACCGGCTGCGCGGGGACCGTCCCGTCGAACCGGACGGGAAGGTGGAGGGGCCCTCGCAGGACCGGGTTGGGCCGGTACGGCGGGGGGTCGGCGACGAGACGCGGATGCTCGAGCCGGCGGGCGAGCTCGCTGAGCGCGATCTGGGTCTCCAGCCGGGCGAGGGGCGCGCCGAAGCAGTAGTGGATGCCGCCGCCGAAGCCGAGATGCTGGTCGTCGTCGCGGGCCAGTCCGAAGCGGTCCGGGTCGAACCGGTCGGGATCGAACCGGTCGGGCTCGCGTACGTGCTGGGGGTCGCGACTGCCGGATGCGAGTACCAGGACGACCTGCGAGCCCGCCGGGATCGTGGTGTCGGCGATCTCGATGTCGTCCAGCGTGGCCCGCCATGGCACGAAGTGCACGGGGGGCTCGTAGCGCAGCAACTCCTCGACCAAGCGGATGGACAGCTCGGGGTCGCGGCGCAGACGCTCGAGCACGTCGGGATGGCGCAGCAGGGTGAGCATGCCGTTCGTGATGAGGTTGACGGTGGTCTCGTGCCCGGCCACGAGCAGCAGGAACGCTGTGCTCAGCAGCTGCTCCTGCGACATCCGCCCGTCGGGCCCGTCGTCGGTGACCATCGCGGAGAGCAGGTCGTCACCGGGGTTTCGGCGGTGGGTCTCGATGAGCTCGGTGAGGTACTGCCCCATCTCCGCGCCGGCCTGGGCGTGTCTCTGCTGTTGTTCGGGGCTCGCCGCCTTGGGGTCGAGGGCCTCCAGCCCTGCTTCGACCCAGACGTGGAAGCGCGGTTCGTCCTCGCGAGGCACCCCGAGCAACTCGCAGATCACCGTGACCGGGAACGGATAGGCGAAGTCGTCGACGATGTCGACCTCGGTCCTTCCCGCGAAACCGTCGATCAGGCGGGTGACGATGCCACGGAGATCGGGCACCATGCCGTCGACCCGGCCGGGTGTGTGGGGCGGGCCGAAATGACGCATCGCCAGGCGCCGGAGCCGGTCGTGTTCGGGTGGATCGAGTCGCAGGAAGCTCGGCGCCGACCCCTGCTCGGGGACGCCGGCCGCCGGGTGGGCGAGGTTGCGCACGTCCGAGCTCATCCGCGGATCGTGCAAGAGCTCTTCGATCTCCCGGTAGGTGCTGACCACGTAGCTGCCGTTCTCCTGGCGGGCGACGGGGGTCTTGCGCAGTTCCGCGTAGAGCAGATAAGGATTGGCGCGGTTGGAGTAGTCGAGGATCTGCGCGAAGACGCTGGGGTCTGCCATGGCGCCGCCTCCTTGGTCCGGGCACTCGTGGGCGATCTCGGGATGCGGTGTCAGCGCACCAATGTCGCGCGCCGCTCGCTCGGGTCGTGGCCCGTGACCACGACGGTGGCGTCCTGGGTGGGGATCGGCCGCTCGGGGAACCCGGCCGGCATCGGCACCATCTCGGGAGGCTGGTCGACGCCGCGGAACGTGGGCGGGAACGGTGCGGCCCGCTCGATCAGCCGCTCGTAGAACTCCAGCCACTTCGACTGGTCGAAGGTCACCGCTCCGACGACACGGCCCTGGTGGCCGTAGGCGGCGATGAACCGGCGGTCGGGTATCGAGCCCTGGGTGACGACGACCTCGTCGGCGACGTTCGGGACCCCCACGGACTTGATCTCGGTGCCGAACTGGGTGGACCAGAAGGCAGGCACGGCCAGGTGCGGCCAGCGATCGGCCTGCGAGCTGATCATGTTGTGGGCGGCGATCTCGGCCTGCGCGACCGCGTTGCCCCAGTGCTCGAGAGCGAGGAACTGGTAGCCGAACATCGGTTGCGGAGCGCGGGCGACGTCCCCGGCGACGAAGACGTTGTCCGTGACCAGGCCGTTGACGTCGAATGCCCGGCAACCCGCGTCGCAGGCCACTCCCCACCGCCCGGCAGCCAGCCCGGACCCCGCCAGCCACTCGACGTTGCGGATCCCACCGAGGGCGGCCACCGCGATGTCCACGTCGATCGTGCTGCCGTCGGACAGGTGGGCACGGCGCAGCCGCCCTCCCGCGTCGCCTTCGAGCGCGGTGACCATGACATCGCAGCGCAGGTCGACGCCGTTCTGGCGTTGCATGTCCGCCGCGACCGCGCCGATCGCACTGCCCAGCGCCGCCACGAGCGGGGCGGGCCCGGCCTCGGCGACGGTCACCGCCAGCCCGAGCTCGCGACAGACCGACGCCACCTCGGAACCGGTGAACCCCGCGCCGATGACCAGCACGCGACCGGGCCGCGCGGCCACGAGCCGCTGCAGCCGGTCGGCGTCGGCGCGGGTGCGCAGTACGACCACGCCATCCAGCTGCGCCTCCGCAGGGTTGGGCCACGGCCGGGCCCGCACGCCCGTCGTGATCAGCAGACGGTCGAACCCGACGCTCTCACCATCGGCCAGGTGGACCTGCTGACCGGCCAGGTCCAGCTGCGTGGCAGGCACGCCGAGCCGCCACTCCGCGTCGACGTCGTCACGTCGCGGCAACCCGGTGTGTGTCGCCGGTACCGATCCGCCGAGCACCTGTTTGGACAGCGGCGGCCGGTCGTAGGGCTCCTCGGGTTCGTCCCCGATCAGTGTCAACGAGCCGGTGAATCCCTCATGGCGAAGCGCTACCGCGGCCCGCAACCCCGCGAGCGAGGCGCCGACGACCACGATCCGCCCGTTGCTCAGGAAACCCTGGTCGGACCCGCTTCGGGCCGCCGCGGCGCGGCGCACCGCATCCGCCTGACGGGCCGCGTTCCGACTGCTCACCCGGTCGAGGACGATGGCCTGCACCGGGCAGGCCGCCGCGGCCCGCAACACACGCTCGCGCTGCTCGTCGCTGGGGTCGGGGTCGGGGTCGTACAGCAGTGCTTCGTCCCCGTGCATCGTGAACGCGCTGGGGGCCAGAAACGCGCACTGTGCGTAGCCCTGACACCGGGTGAGGTCGACGACCAGCTTCATCGCGGGATCCCCTCTCAGGCACTCGTTCGTCGGAGCCGCCGGCACGGCGAGTCGCCTGTGTCCGTCACCGTCCAACCCGCTGCCACGGCGCCGCATCACCCGGAATGAACTAGCCGGGAGCACGCAGGACCCCTACCTCGCCCGGCGCGGATGAGGACGCCGGGTTCCCGGTGCCGGACAGTCGCCGCGGGGCGACACCGAGGCATCGGGAAGGACCGACCGCACATGAGCACGAGCGCAGCAGCCGAACGGGCGGGCAAGGCCGCCGCCGGCGTCCTGCTCACGCTGTCGGCCGGCCAGTTCCTCATGACCCTCGACACCTCGGTCATGAACGTGGCCATCGCGACCGTCGCCAAGGACGTCGGAACCACGGTCACCGGCATCCAAGGGGCGATCACGCTCTACACGCTGGTCATGGCCATGTTCATGGTGCCCGGCGGCAAGCTCGGATCGTTGATCGGACGGCGGCGTGCGTTCGCGATCGGCTGCGTCGTCTACGGCCTCGGCTCGCTGATCACCGCACTCGCTCCGAACCTGCCGATCCTCATTCTCGGCTGGTCGGTGCTGGAAGGCATCGGTGCCGCGCTGATCCTGCCGGCCATCGTCGCGCTCGTCGCGGGCAACTTCCCGCCGGAGGGACGGCCCCGCGCGTACGGGCTCGTCATGGGAGCCGGGGCGATCGCGGTGGCCGTCGGTCCGCTGGTCGGGGGCATCGCGACGACCTACTTCTCCTGGCGGTACGTGTTTCTCGGCGAGGTCGTGATCGTCGCCGTGATCCTGCTGCTCGCCCGCCGCATCGCCGATGCTCCGCCGGAGACCCGGGTCGGGTTCGACGTGATCGGCGCGCTGCTCAACGCGATCGGGCTCGGGCTGGCGGTCTTCGGCGTCCTGCGCTCGGCGGAGTGGGGGTGGGTGGCGCCCAAGGCGGGCGCCCCGTCCCTGCTCGGCATCTCCCTCACGGTGTGGTTCGTCCTCGGCGGACTGCTGGTCGTCTGGCTCTTCTTCGAGCGCGAGGCGCACATGGAGGAGAGAGGCCTCGAGCCCCTGGTGAAGCCGTCGTTGTTCACCAATCGCCAGATGACCGGCGGACTGCTGATGTTCTTCCTGCTCTTCCTCGTGCAGGCAGGGCTGTTCTTCACGATCCCGCTGTACCTGTCGGTGTCGCTCGGCCTGTCCGCACTGGAGACGGGGGTGCGGATCCTGCCGCTGTCGGTCACGTTGCTCATCGCCGCCATCGGCGTCCCGCGGTTCTTCCCCGATGCGTCCCCGCGCCGGGTGGTGCGGCTGGGCCTGCTCGCCATGTTCCTCGGGATCGTCGTTCTGCTGACCGCGATCGACGCGAGCGCGGACGCCACGATCGTGACGGTCCCGCTGCTCCTCGCCGGCCTCGGGATCGGCGCGCTGGCGTCGCAGCTCGGTGCGGTGACGGTGTCCGCCGTGCCCGACGAGCTGAGCCCCGAGGTGGGTGGCCTGCAGAACACCGCGACCTATCTCGGCGCGGCGATCGGCACGGCGCTGGCCGGTTCGATCCTCATCGGTGCGCTCACGACGTCGTTCCTGCAGGGCGTCGAGCAGAACCCGGCGATCCCCGAGCAGGTCAAGTCCCAGGCCGACGTCCAGCTGGCCGGCGGGGTGCCGTTCCTGTCCGACGCCGATCTGGAGGCGGCGCTCGTCAACGCGGGGGTCGCCCCGGACGTGACGGCAGCGGCACTGGAGGTGAACGAACAGGCCCGGCTCGACGGCCTGCGTTCGGCCCTCATGGTGCTGGCGCTCGTGGCGCTGGCCGGGGCGTTCTTCGCCCGCCGGATCCCTACGCAGCCCCCGCGGTAGGACGCCCTCGCCGCCCCGACGGCCTACGGGTCGGGAGCGGCGCCTTCCGGCGACCGCTCCCGTCGCACCTCAGCGTGCAGTCCTCACCACGCGATCGGCAGTGAGATGAGTCCGTAGATGACGTTGAACGAGCGGAAGCCCGGCTCCGCGTCGGTGGTGCGGAGCCCGGGGAAACGCTGCAGCAGGGCCGGGAACGCGATCCGCATCTCCATCCGTGCGAGCGGCGCGCCGAGGCAGTGGTGGATCCCGTGCCCGAACGCCAGGTGCCCCATCGCGCCGCGGGTGATGTCGAGCTTGTCCGGGTCGGACAGCAGCTCCGGGTCGCGGTTGGCCGCCGGCAGGGCGCACATGACGAACTCCCCCGCGGCGATCTTCTGCCCGGCGATCTCCACGTCGGTGGTGGTGATCTTTCCGGTGCCGGAGTGCACGATGCTCAGCCAGCGCAGCAGCTCCTCCACCGCGGCGTCCACGCGCTCCGGCTCGGCGCGCAGCAGGGCGAGCTGCTCGGGGTGGCGCAGCAGCGCGAGCGTGCCGAGTCCGAGCATGTTGGCGGTGGTCTCGTGACCGGCGATCAGCAGCAGGGACGCGATGCCGCAGAGCTCGTCGAAGCTCAGCTCGTCGCCGTGCTCGCGCACGAGCATGCCCAGCATGTCCTCGCCGGGGTCGGCCTGGGCGCCCTTCACGAGGTCGGCCATGTAGTCGCGCGACTCCCGGCTCGCCTGGATCCGCTCCTCGGCCGGCACCGAGAGGTCGAGCAGCTTGGTGCTGCGCTCCTGGAACTCGGCACGGTCCGAGTAGGGCACGCCGAGCAGCTCACAGATCACCAGCGAGGGCACGGGCAGCGCGAAGTCGGAGACGAGGTCTGCCGGCGGTCCGCTGCGCTCCATCGCGTCGAGGTGCTCCTCGACGATCTCGCTGATACGCGGCTCCAGCCTGCGCATCCGGCGCACGGTGAACTCCGGGGTGAGCAGCCGCCGCAGCCGCGTGTGGTCCGGCGGGTCGAACACGAGCAGGTTGCCCGCCCGCATCCGGGCCAGCTCCTCCTCGCTCACGTCCTCGAAACCCGGGGGCCGCCGCAGCTCCGAGACCCGGAAGTTGCTGAACCGCTCGCTGTCGCTCAGCACCTCCCGAACGTCCGCGAAGCGCGTGACCATCCATCCCTCCAGGCCGAAGGGGGTGCGGATACGCCCGATCCCGGGGCCGTCCCGCAGCTCGGCGAGCTCCGGCGCCGGATCGAAGGCGTCTCGCCGCATGTGGATGGGTAATTCCTGCTCCCGGGTCACGGCAGCTGTCTCGGTCACGCAACCTCCCCTGCGACGCGCGCCTGGTCAGCGCGCTCCGTGAGATGAACGATAGGCGCCTATCAGGTAGTTCCCATCCGGATTTCCGTTCTCAGTGGTCCCTCAGCAGACGCCCGGATCAGGAGTGACGGTACGAACGCCGCCAGGCTTCCCGGAGCAGGCCGTGGTCGATCAGCACGATCCCCTCCTCACAGACGATGTCGCGGGCCCGCTGCGACATCAGGAACTCGTGGTCGGTGCAGCGCACCCGCGCATCCTCGTCACCGAGGCCCGGATGCACCGCCCACTCGCTGAGTCCCGCAGGCAGCTCACGAAGGAGCTCTGCGTACCGGGCCTGCTTGCCCTCGACGTCGAGACCGAAGCTGTCGAGAAACTCGTGCTCGACGACGGGCACGCCACGGCGGCGCAGCAGGTCCGTTCCACGCTCGAGCCAGGCCCGCGTCGCCAGCCCGTACTCCTGTGCCAACGTCACCGTCAGGTCGAAGATGTCGGCGCGCCCGCCGTCGGCAAGGCAGTGCCAGTCCAGATGTGTCGGCGTGAGCCCGGCGTCCATCACGGCGTCGATCTGGGCGCGGAACTCCAGCTCCACCTCGTCGAGACGGGCCCGGGCCAGAAGCTCGGGCACCTGGGCGGGCGCGAACAGCTCGCCGTCGTCGTCGAGCAGGGACGGCACCCGCTCCTTCGCGGTCAGCGGGCGCCACCGGTCGCGGTCCGTGTCGCACACGAGAGTGAGGTGGATCCCGAACGGGATCTGCGGCCGCCACCGGAGCAGCGCCATCGCATGAGCAGCGCCGGGACACGGCACCATCAGGCTGCATGACGTGCCGATGCCCTCCTCGATCGACTGGACGACAGCGGCGTTGATCGCGGGGTACATCCCGAAGTCGTCGCAGTTCACGATGAGCACACGCGCCTCCGGGGCGAGGCCGAGCCGTTCGTTCGACGAGGCAGCGGGCGCGTCGGCGGCGGGGACGTTCACAACACCCAGTCTGGGCGGCCTGTCCAAACGTTTCCGGGCACTTCGATGCGACAGCGAATCACGCAAAAAGGAGAATCGTCACCGAACCGGTCTACGGATTTCCGGGACTCCCCCGCAATCGCTGTCGGGAGAGCGGTCGTGAACTGCTCCCCGTGCTCGCTGCACCAGCGAGTCGATGTAGCCTCCGCGCGTGGTTCTGGCGATCATCGGCGTCATTCTCCTGGTCGGAGCGGCCATCGCCGTTGCCTTCGCCGTGCGGGGCAAGCGGCGCTGGCAAGCGATGCTGGGCACGGAAACGTCCACCGCCGCCGAATTGACCGCCGATCTGGCAACCGTTCGCGAGCTCGGCGGGGGTGCATTCAGCCGGATTTCCGAAGTGACCGGCACGGCAGCCCCAGGACCCATCGGCGAGCTGAAGTCGGAGCTGGCCGAGCTCCCCTGCATCTGGTACCGCTACGAGATCCGCCGCCGCTACTGGGACACCTCCACCGACTCGGACGGCAACAGGAGCCGCACGCAGCGCACCGAGACGGTTGCGAAGCTGGCGAGCACTCAGCCGTTCCGGGTGGTGGACGCCACCGGGAGCGTGCTCGTGCGACCGGACGGACTCGCGATCGACCACGCCGAGCGGGTGCTGGACCAGTTCGACCCGGACCAGGGCGCGAGCTCCATCTCGTTCCTCGGCATCAGCATCGGCATGAGGAGCGACACCATCGGCTACGAGCGCGAGGAGTGGATCGTCCGCTCCGGCACCCCGCTCTACGTGCTCGGTGAGGCGAGAGACCAGGGCGGCGAGGTGGTGATCGGCAAGCCGGCAAGCGGCGTGCACGTCATCTCCACCCGCAGCGAGGCCGAGTTGCGCAAGGCGTCCCAGCGGACGCAACGGATCCTGATGTGGTCGGCGCTCGCCGCCGTGATCGTGGGCATCGTGCTGCTGGTGGCCGGCGCGGTGGCGGGGGGAACCTCAGGCCGCGCCGCGCCGCGCCACGGTGATCCAGGCCGCCGAGTCGTAGAGCACGCCTCTCTCCGTGTCGTGCTCGGCCATGCCGGCCCGTAGGGCGTCGAGTGCGCCGGCTCTGGCGTCCGCGTCGAGTCCGTCGAGCCTGCCGCCGAACTGCGTGCACACGAAGCGGAAGGCGTCGTCGAGGTCCGGGCCGAAGTACATGGGCTCACTCACCGCGCTCAGCCGCACGTCCGCGAACCCGGCCGACGTCAGCAGGTGACGCACCCGTTCCGGGTCGCTCAGCGAGAACGGCCCCGGCGCCCCCAGCGGGAGCGGCAGGTCACGCCCCGCGGCCAGCACGCTCAGGAACGTGCGGATCCACTCGTTCTTCTCGAACGGCTGCCACGTCATGAGGACGAGGCGTCCACCGGGGCGCAGTGCACGCGCGATGTTGGCGAAGGCGGCTTCGGGGTCACCGAAGAACATGGTCCCGTTACGGCTGACGGCGATGTCGAACGACCGGTCGGCAAAGGGATGATTCTGAGCGTCGGCCTGTTCGAAACGGGCGTTCGGCACCCCTTCTCGGTCCGCTGTCCGGCGCGCGAGATCAATCATCTGCGAGGACAGGTCCACGCCCAGCGCAAATCCGTCGGACGCCCGGCGCGCGGCGTCACGGGTGGTCTGGCCGCTGCCACACCCGATGTCGAGCACGTCCATATTCGCGTCGATTGCGGCAGCCTCGAAGAAGTGGCCGTGATATCCGGCCACCCCCTCGTTCAAGCGTTCGGCGTGCGCCGCCCAGAAATCACCCGAATCCCCGTTCCAGTCGCGTAGCTGCGAGACGTTGGACGGGTCCGGCCGCAAGGCGTCGACGGACGCCGGTTCTCCTGTCACACCCCGCAGTCTGACCCATCGTCCAGGCCCGTCGAGCTCACCCCCGACGGGTCCCTGGCCTGGGCAGGCGTCGGGGCCGCGCATCCACCCGTCCCGCCCACAGTGATCGCGGAGCGCGATGGCGACCGGGTGGTCATAGTCACTCTGCCGAGGGTTCACCCTTGTCAGCAGGTCCGAGAGCTCCGCGAACACCTACGCTGGCGTTCCCCCGAGGAGCCACGTTCCCCTCCCGAATGGATGATGCCCGTGCGACTCGCACGCCTCCTGACCGTCGCTGCAGCCGCGTTCGTGTCCCTGGCAGCGGTCACGGCGCCGTCGGCAGCGGCCGGCGTGCCCGACTCCAGCTCCCCCTCCTCGGGACTCACGGGCGACCTCGACACCCATGACCCTGCGCTCGTGGCGGGCGGGCCCGGCCAGAATTGGTACGTGTTTTCCACGGGCGACCCATCGGTAGGCCACGGAACGATCCAGATCCGCAGCTCTCCCGATGGCCAGGACTGGGCTTTCGCCGGCACCGTCTGGGATTCCATCCCGTCGTGGATCAAGAAGGAGATCCCCGGCGTGAACAACCTGTGGGCGCCCGAGATCTACCATTATCGGGGCACCTATTACCTCTACTATGTCGCGTCCAAGTTCGGCACCAACGACTCGCTGATCGCACTGGCCACCAACACCACGCTCGACCCGAACAATGCCGCCTACAAATGGGTGGACCAAGGCCAGATCCTGCGCTCCGGGTCGTCGGACGACTACAACGCGCTCGATCCGGCGATCATCGAGGACGGCCGGGGACGGCCGTACATGGCGTTCGGCTCCTACTGGAGCGGGATCCGCATGCTGCCGCTCGACTGGCCGTCGGGCCACGTGGCCGCGGACGCGGGTGAACCGCTGCATCTGGCCAGCCGGCAGGAACCGCCGTACGCCATCGAAGCGGCCTACATCGTGCACCGGGCAGGGTGGTACTACCTCTTCACGTCATGGGATGCGTGCTGCCGTGGCGTGGACAGCACCTACCGGATCGTCATCGGCCGCTCCCGCCTCGTCACCGGCCCGTACCTCGATCGCGACGGAAAGAGCCTGCTCGACGGGGGTGGCAGCACCTTCCTCGCCACCTCCGGCAACCAGGTCGGGCCGGGCGGCGAGTCGGTGTCGGACGGCATCCTCGCCTACCACTACTACGACCGCGCCGACGGTGGGAAACCCCATCTGGCCCTGCAGCAACTGTCGTGGAGCGCGGACGGCTGGCCCGAGATCAGCGACGCCAGGCAATGACCGGCGTTCTCAGACGTCTCCGTCCCGGGCGTCACCGGCGTCGTGGACCAGCAGGGCGATCTGAACGCGGTTGTTGAGGTCGAGCTTGGTGAGAATGCTCGACACGTGCGTCTTGACCGTGGGCACCGCGAGGTGGAGCACGGCCCCGATGTCGGCGTTCGATCTGCCCTCCGCCACCGCCACCGCGACGTCGCGCTCGCGGTGGTTCAGCAGAGCGAGCCGATCTCGGGCGTGCTCGCGCCTGCGGTCGCGATCCGAGTCCGTCACGTGCGCGATGAGGCGGCGGGTCACGTCCGGCGAGAGGACCGGGTGTCCACGCGCCACGCGCCGCACGGCCTCCACGATCTCCTCGGGCGGGGTGTCCTTGAGCAGGAACCCCGCGGCACCGGCGCGCAGGGCACGCAGCACGTGGCCATCGGTGTTGAAGGTGGTCAGCACGAGGACCTCGGGGGCGTCGCCGCGCGCGCGGACGGCCTCTGTGGCGGTGAGACCGTCCATTGTGGGCATGCGGATGTCCATGAGGATCACGTCGGGCGCATGCCTGTCGATCAGGCCGAGCACCTCGGTGCCGTCGCCGGCCTCGGCGAGCACGTGGATGTCCGGGGCGCCGCGGAGCATCATCGTGAGCCCGGCCCTGACCAGCGGATCGTCGTCGACGACGAGTACGCCGACCGGGAGCGGCCCACCTGCTGTCACGGCGGCCACGGTAGCCGGGCCTCGACCCGCCATCCGCCCGTCGCGGTGGGACCGTGCACGAGGTGCCCGCCGGCGAGTCTGACGCGCTCGGCCAGGCCGGCCAGGCCCTGCCCGGCCGCTCCGCCGCCCGCGGCAGGCGCCGAACCGGGAGCCGTGTTGCACACCTCGACGGTGAGCCCCTCGCCGCGTGCCCCCGCCACGAGGACGCGCACCTCCGCACCCGGCGCGTGCTTGCGGGCGTTGGTCAGGGCTTCCTGCACCACGCGGTAGGTCGTGCGCCCCGTCGTGTCGGGAACGGACTGCGGCAACGGCGCGCTGAGCTCGATCCGCATCCCGGCCCGGCTCGACTCGTCGACGAGCTCCTGGACGTCGGCCAGACCGGGTTGAGGCAGCTCACCGACCGGGGCGCGGAGGACGCCGATGACCGCACGCAGGTCCTGCAGCGCCTGGTGGGCGCTCTCGCGGATCACCTTAGCCGCGCCTGCGACCTCCTCCGGCGGCGCGCCCGGACGGTATTCGAGCGCTCCGGCGTACACGCTCAGCAGGGAGAGCCGGTGACCGAGCACGTCGTGCATCTCCCGCGCGACCGCCTCACGGGCGTGGTGCTGAGCCTGTTCGGCGAGCAGCCGTGCCTCGGCCCCCGCACGCGCCACGAGCTGGCGGTGGTGATGGATGACGAGCCCCCAGCCGGTGGCGACGCCCTGAAATGCGACCCCGAGCATCAGCAACAGGCCGCGGTCGTCGCCCGACTCGATGCGCAGCAGGACGTAGGCGAGCGCGGTGATCAGGCTCAGCCCGAAGACGGTGATCGAGGTGCGCGGAGCCCGGTGCACCGCCACGGTGAACAGGCCCACCAACATCGCTCCCGCGACGAGCTCGAACACCGCCGACAACGCCACCAGCGCCACGGCGAACGCCACCGGCCAGCGGCGGCGCAACCAGATGGCGGCGCACCCGAGCGCCCCGACGACCTGCTCGACGTCGAAGAACCACTCCGGCCCGGCGAGGCCCAACCGCATGCGATCGGCCGCGGTGAACACACCGAGGCCCACTGCCAACAAGAACAGGCAGCTGTCGACGGCCCAGTCGCGGCGTGTGCGTGCCGGATCCAGCGGGAGGGAATCGGTCATCTTGCGCCGAAGCGTACGGCGGGTCGATGGTCAGGAGGCTCCTCGTCGGCGCCGCCGGTACCTCCGTCAGCAGATCCGATACTTCGGTCGGAGCCGGACGGTGGGGGCTGCGACCTCGGTCGGCCCGGCGGCTCCCGGCGATCGATCCGCGAGCGGGCGGCTGATCCCTAGCGTCGCCGGCATGCGGACACCCTTCCAGTTGATCGGGCTCTTCCTGCTCGCTGCGGGCATCAGCGGATGCATCGACCACCTGGCATATCAGCCGATCATGGGTCTGTTCCTCAACGTGTTCAACCGGTTCGTGATCCCGCGGATCGACGCACTGGCGGGGTACGAGCTCTTCGCGAACCTGGTCGTGGCGGTGGTCGGGGCCGTCGTCCTGGTCGCCGCGAGCCAGGTGCACAAGGCATGACGCTGACGGCACCTGATCGGCATCGATCGGGACAGGAATCGTCCCTCTTGGACAGAGTGCGTACGGTGTGTGACTGATCGGCCATCGCGGGGAAGCGGCCCGGTCGTACAACGGCGTAGCGGGAGGGGGCCCACGCGCGTGACCGACCCCGACGCTCGGCCTGCCCCCGGGCCCCCCGCGCAACGACCGGGCGGCCCGTGGCGGGTGGCGGGGTTCGTCATCGCGGTGCTCGGCATCGTGCTCGTGGCGATCACGCCCAACCCTCCCGAGACCGTCCTGCACTGGCTCCAGATCGTGGGCGGGGCGTCGCTCACGGCGTTTCTCACGACGTACGCGGGGTGGCACGAGGTCGCGCGGCTGCGGGGCCACCCCAGGCGGATCCTGCGCTGGGTGCTGCGCAGGCGCGTCGCCGTGGCCGTGGGCGTCGTGCTGGCCCTGGTGCTGGCGTTCGGCATCCCCCCGGCCTGGGAGTTCACCCGCGGCGTCTCCCTCGCCGTGTTCGGCTGTTCGCCCCCAACTCAGCTGCGCATGGTCACGAGCCCCGAGACCATCACGACGGCACGCTCGCTCGCCGGCGACTACGAGCGGTGGACCGCCACAGAGAACCACGACTGCCCCACCGTGGAGATCTACGTCTACGAGGCTCCCCCCGACGAGATCCGGCAGCGGATCCAGATGGGGACGGGCTGGCTGGACGGGTCCGATGTGCTGCGGGAGATCGGGCCGCAGCCCGACATCTGGCTCGCCACCACGAGCCACGAACTCCCCGACCCGCCCGGCACGGCGATCGCCGGCACCACGCCCTTCGCGTACACGCCGGTGGTGCTGGCTGTGCCCTCGGCCGAGGACGGCCGGCACGTGAGCCGGCAGGGCACGTGGGCGGACACGTTCCAGCAGGTCGCCGACCAGGGGGTCGACGTCGTACGGGCCGACCCGAACTCCACCGAGCTGGGCCTGCTCGCCACCGCGCTCCTGTACGGCTCGCGCGGTCAGGACAGCCCGCCGAACCCGCCGCACCAGCTCGGCCCGGCCGAGGTCGAGCAGCGCATCGCGGTGTCCCTCGACAACGGCGGCTTCCCGCTCACGGACACCCCCGGGCTCCTGTGCCGCCACCGGCTCCTGGGGTCGTCGGCGGCCGTCATCGCGTCCGAGCAGCAGGTCGTGCGCTTCAACCTGGGTGATCCGCTCGGCCCGTCATGCCTGTCGCGCACGGACAACCCCGAGCAGCTCGTCGCGCTCTACCCGTCGGACACGCGCGGCCTGGACCAGCAGTTCGTCCGGCTCTCGTGGAGTGAGCCGCCCCAACGGCAGGCCGCGGCCGACTTCGGGGCATGGCTGCTCACCGAGCCCGGGCGGACGGCGGTCGTCCGGACGGGCCTGCGGCCGCTCGGGCCGTACGCGAAGGGGCCCACCCTCACGACACCCGGAATCGACACCGACGCCGTGCCGACGATGGGCCCGGTCCCACCCGCCGAGTGGGAAGGCACGCTGTCGGCGCACGACGCAGCCCAGCGTCGTGGCCGAGTGCTCTTCGTACTGGACACGTCCGGATCGATGGCCACGAGAGGCCCGGAGGGCACGAGGTCGGCCGTCGCGGCCGCCGCCGTCTCCGCGGCGCTGGGGGGAATGGGTCCTCGTGACGAGTTCGGCCTCTGGTTCTTCCCCGACCCAGCGGGCACCGGCCACGTCCAGGCCGTGCCGCTCGGCGCGCCCGACCGAGCTCGGCGTGACGCCGCACAGCAGGCGTTGAACGGGGTGCGGCCCGCGGGGAACACGCCGCTCTTCCGCAGCATGATCGACGGTGCAGCGGCCCTCCCCTCCGACGATCCGGGCCGGGTCGACGCCGTCGTCGTCCTGACCGACGGCGAGGACACCAGCAGCGGAGTCGGCGCCGATGCGGTCAGCTCGGCCCTTGCCGGCACCGGCGTCCGGCTGGTCGTCGTCACGATCGGTGAGATCCGCTGCTCCGACGCGGGTCTGACCGCGATCACCACCGCGACAGCAGGCGAGTGCGTCGACGCCGATCTGGCGAGCCTCGACACCACGTTGCGCACGGCCACTGCGGGCCTGTGGGGTGGCCGATGATGGCCCGCTTCCGGCACTGGGAGCGCCCGCTCGCATGGTGGGCCGCCGGGATCGTCGTCGGCGTGGCGGCCGTCCTGCTCACCACGGCCGTCACCGCTCTCGTCGACGACCCCGGCAGGCTCGAGGACAACGGCGAGATCGTGATCCTCAGCGGGCGTGACGACAGTCTGGGTGGCCAGCGCCAGGAGTTGGTCAACCAGTGGAACGAGCTCCATCCGGACAGCCGGGCGCGAATCGTCGAGCTGTCCGCTCTCGCCGACGCCCAACGCAGCGAGATGCTGGCCAGGGCCCAGTCCGGCCGTGGCGACATCGACGTCTACAACCTCGACGTGACCTGGACGGCCGAGTTCGCCGACGCCGGATACATCCAGAGCCTCGACGAGTCCCGCATCCCCGAGGACGGATTCCTCTCCGGACCGCTGGCCACCTGCCGCTACAACGGCAAGCTGTGGGCGCTTCCGTTCAACACCGACGTGGGTCTCCTGTACTACCGGTCCGATCTCCTCGACCTCCCGCCGCAGACCTGGAAGGACCTCGAGGACGACGTCGCCGAGCAGCGGGCGCGCAGTGGGAACGACGTGGACGGCTATGCCGGACAGTTCGCGGATTATGAAGGACTCACGGTGAATGCGCTGGAAGCCATCGGGGGCGCGGGCGGCTCGGTCGTGGACGAAAGTGGTGACGTCGTCATCGACGACCATCGCGTCGCGGTCACGGAAGGTCTCGACCGCCTCCGGAAGATCGCCCCGACCGGCGTCCCCGCGCTCGACGAGGACAGCAGCACCCAACTCTTCCGATCGGGCAAGGCGCTTTTCATGCGCAATTGGCCGGTGAAGTTCAAGACGCTGACAGAGGACCTCGAAGGGGCGCCCCCGGTGACGTTCGACGTCGCTCCCCTGCCCTCCGACTCAGGGGTCCTCGGTGGCCAGAACCTCGCCGTCGCGGCCGGCACCGACCGTCCCCGTGCCGCACGTGCGCTGATCGAGTTCCTCACCAGCGAGCGCAGCCAGCAGATCCTCTTCGAACGCGGCGGCCTGCCCGCCACCCGCAAGGTCGTCTACTCCGACCCGGTGGTCCGGGAGCGCTACGAATACGTCCCTACCTTGGAGCGGGCGCTCGAACACGCGAAACCGCGGCCCGCCCAACCCCACTACGCGCGGTTCAGCCAGGTGTTCCGTTCGGCCGTCGACGGCTTTCTCCGCCAGAGCGCACCCCTCCCCGACGACATCCAGGACCAGCTGGTGGGCGCGCTGAAGGGCCGGCTCGCCCCGGCCTCCGACGACTAACGTCCTGGTCGGCGAGCTGCGGGAGCCACGAACCGGCAGAGGACCGCAGGCCATCGGATGACGCCGTAGTCGGCACGGAGGCGCTTATAGTCATCGTGCCGACAAGGAGGCAGCGGTGAGCTTGACCAACGTGTGGCTGCAGACACGGGGGGACGGCTTGGTGCGCGCTGACCAGGTGGCCGGCATCGAGGCCCACCAGACCCCCGAGCTCACCGGCAAACCGTCGTACTGGCTGCTCGACATCGTGCTCCCTTCCCCGGTCGGCAACGGTTCGGGTGGTGAGCTCTGGATCAACGTCCTGCACCGCACCCTGCTCCAGACCTCGCTGGATCCCGGCGACGCACCCGTCGCGCTGGCCCGGCTGCTCTCCCAGCTCGACACCATCAGCGCCGCAGGGATCATCGCCACCACCCGCCACAGTGCCGACATCGGGGCTCCGGCAACCGACGGCATCGCCGTGGGATCGGCGACCGTGCGCTTCCATTTCACCCCGTTCAGCTCACCACCGCCGCGGGACGACACAGGGGCCGAATACCTGCAGGGCACGCTTTCGCCGATTTTGGGTAATCCACACTTTTATCGGCAATCCGCCGGTAAAAATGATCACGAAGCGTTCTATCGATCAACGCGGGAACATTTCCACCCGCCCGTTCGTCCAACGAACTGATGCATCTCGGAGGCGCAATTCGGTAGGGAAGGTCGGATCATGGTGACTGGGACTACGGCTTACGACGTCGTCATCGTCGGTGCGGGCACGGCCGGCTGCGTGCTCGCCGCGCGGCTGTCCGAGGACGCGGCCACGCGGGTGCTCCTGCTCGAGGCCGGCAGCCGGGAGCCACTGGCCGCGGTGGCCGAACCCGGGGCCTGGCCCAGTCTCACCGGCTCGTCGATGGACTGGGGCGACCACACCGTCGTCCTGGACGGCATCGGCCGGACCGAGGCGATGCCACGCGGCCGGGGGCTCGGCGGGTCATCGGCGATCAACGCGATGGCCTTCATGCGGGGCCATCGCGCGAGCCATGACGCGTGGATCACGGCCGGTGCGAAGGGCTGGGGGTACGACGACCTGCTGCCCTACTTCAAGCGCACCGAGCACGTCGAGGGCCGCGACCCCGCCGTACGCGGCCAGAACGGCCCCCTCCGCCCCTGGATCCCCACCGCGCCCCATCCACTCTCCGTGGCCACCATCGATGGGGCTCGCGAGCTCGGGCATCCGATCGCGCAGGACGTCAACAGCGGTCTCGAAGAGGGATTCGGATGGAGCGAGTTCACCATCCTCGACGGCAGACGGCAGAGCGCCGCCGACGCCTACCTCCTCCCGGTCCTCGACCGCCCCAACCTCGACCTGGTCACCGACGCGCTGGTGCACCGCCTCCTGTTCAGCGGCAACCGCTGCACCGGGGTCGAGTACAGCGTCGGCGGCCACACGCTCAGCGCACAGAGCGGGGGCGAGGTCGTCCTCACCGCTGGGGCGATCGGCACGTCGCAGCTGCTGATGCTCTCCGGGATCGGTCCGCAGGCTCACCTGCGTCAGTTCGGGATCGACGTGTTCGCCGACGTCCCCGGGGTGGGCTCCAACCTCCACGACCACCCCATGACCACCCTGGTCTACCACTCCGCCCAGCCCATCCCGCCCTCCACGAGCAACGGCGGCGGCGAGGCCAAGGGCGACCAGCGCAGCAATTCCGCGAGTCCGTGGCCCGACATCCAGCTGTTCACCTCGATCAGGCCGCTGCGCGCCGCCACACTGACCGGCCCCGAACCCGGCGCGGGCTACGCCATCGTGGTCGCCCTCATGGCGCCCAAGAGCCGCGGAACGGTGCGCCTGGCCGACGCCGCCCCGGACGCGGCTCCTCTGATCGATCCGCGCTACTACTCCGACGGCCGCGACGTCGACGCCATGGTCGCCGGGCTGCGTGCCGCCCGCGAGCTCGGCACCGCATCCTCCTTCGACCCGTGGCGCGGGGAGGAGGCCCAACCGGGCAGCGACGTGCAGAGCGACGACGAACTGCGCAGCTACATCCACAGGAGCCTGCGCAGCTACCACCACTACGCCGGGACCTGCCGCATCGGCACCGACGACGAGGCCGTCCTCGACGCCGACCTGCGCGTGCGCGGCTTCGAGGCGCTGCGCGTGGCCGACGCGTCCGTGATGCCCTCCCCGGTGGCCGCCAACACCAACGCCGCCGTCTACGCCATCGCGGAACGGGCGGTCGAGCTGATCCGGTCCTGACCGCGGTCAGGCGGGCCTGCGTCCCGGAAACGGAACGCGCATGAGGTCCTGGGCCACCACGATCTCCCCGTCGTACACCGCTGCGGCCTCGGCGTGGAACCGCACCGGGTCGCCGTAGCGCTGGGAGAAATGGGTGAGCACGAGGCAACGCACCCCACAGACTGCGGCCACCACACCTGCCTGCCGGGCGGTGAGGTGGCCGTAGGAGTCGGCGAGAGCCGAGTCCTCGTCGAGGAACGTCGACTCGATCACGAGCATGTCCACGCCATCGGCGAGGGCGTGGACCGCGTCGCAGATGCGGGTGTCCATCACGAACGCGAACCGCTGGCCCGGCCGGGGTGCGCTGACCTCCTCCACCCGCACCGTGCGGCCGCCCACCTCGATGAGCCCGGTGCGCTGGAGGCGGCCCACGTCCGGGCCCGCGAGGCCGTACCGGGCAAGCCGGTCCGGCAGCATACGGCGCCCGTCCGGCTCGACGAGGCGGTAGCCGAACGCCTCCACGGGGTGGTCGAGACGGCGCGCCTCCAACGTCCAGTCCGCCGTGGCCGACACCACGCCGTCCTGGTCCACCGGCTCCTCCCGCAGGTCGACGACGTCGTGGAACACGCTCGCGTGGCGCAGGCGCTCGAAGTACTCCTGCCCGGACGCCGGGAAGTGCGCGCGCACCGGGTGCGCCACCCGGTCGAGCGAGAGCCGTTGGACGACGCCCGGCACGCCGAGGCAGTGGTCGCCGTGGAAATGGGTGAGGCAGAGCCGGGTGACGGCGCTGCTCGCCACTCCCGCGAGGAGCATCTGCCGCTGCGTGCCCTCGCCGGGATCGAAGAGGAAGCCGTCGCCGTCCCAGCGCAGGAAGTAGCCGTTGTGGTTGCGCAACCGCGTCGGCGCCTGGCTGGCGGTGCCCAGCACGACGAGTTCACGGCCCGACACCTCGCGCACGCTACCCGCACAGCGGATGTACCCCTCCCCATCCGCTGTGCGCGCAGAGGTCAGGACGCGAGCGCGGCGACCGACACCTCCCAGAGCCGCTCGGCTGCCTCCGGATCGAGCGCGTAAGCCGCAACGCCACGACGGGTGCCGGGCTGGTGGGGCCCGGGCTCGTTGCAGTCCTCGAAGTACCGACCGCCGATCCCGTCCAGCAGCGGTGCCGTCGCGACCAGAACGGACGTGGCGGCGCCCTGCTCCGGTGTCCTCCACCGGACGTCACCGCCGGCATTCCGGGCGGCCGCCTCGAGCTCCTGCTCCGAGATGTGGCGCTGCAGGTTGGTCCGGATCCCGCCGGGCATCACCGCGTTGACCGTGATGCCGTCGCCGGCCCAGCGCTTCGTCGCCTCGACGGCGAACAGCACGTTCGCCGTCTTCGACTGCCCGTACGCCAGCCAGGGGTCGTAGGGCCGCTCCCGGAAGTGGATGTCGGAGAAGAGGACCGGGGACCGCAGGTGCGCACTGGAGGTGAGCGACATGACGCGCGCTCCGCCGGCCGCGGCAAGCGCCGCGTGCAGTCCGGTGGTGAGTCCGAAGTGGCCGAAGTGGTTCGTCGCGAACTGCAACTCCCAGCCCTCGGTCGTGCGGGTCTCGGGGTTGCCCATCACGCCCGCGTTGTTCACGAGGATGTGCAACGGCCCCTCCCAGCCTGCGACGAGCTCCGCGACCGAAGCCCGGTCGGCCAGATCCAGCGGGGCCACCAGGACCTGCTTGTTGCCGGTGGTCGCGATGATGTCCTCGGCGGTGCGGTCCCCCGCCTCGGTGTTGCGCACCGCGAGGGTCACCTCGGCGCCCGCTCCGGCGAGCGCGCGGGCCGTCTCGACACCGATCCCGGACGCCCCTCCCGTCACGATGGCGCGGCGCCCGGTCAGGTCGATTCCCGCAACGACCTCTGCAGCTGTCGATTCCGCGCCGAACGGCGTGACGATGCGTGAAGCTGAAACCATGATCCTCTTCCCGTCGGGCTCGACGCTGTGACGAGGCACCCTCCACGAAGAAGCGGAGGACCCTCCGCTCAAGGGTAACCGGAGGATCCTCCAGATCGCAACACCATGGTCGCGGCCCGTGGAGCACCCGCGCCGGACCTCCCCGCCCGGCGGAAACGGCGGCATCACACAGGTAGCGCTCGACGCTTCCGGCTTTCAGCCCTCGACCCCACCCGACCGACGAGTCGATCCACCCATTCGCGAAATGAATTCTTCGCTACTGTCGAGGGCACTAATCGGAAACGATGAGCGAACACGATCGGCCGCATGCGATATTCACAGCGACCTCGACGGTGATCGAACAAGGCGCGCCCAGGTTGCCCACATCGGGCGACCGCCGATCCGTAACAGACTTCGACAGGCACTCACAGAGACGAAAAGATCGGCACCACCCGTGAAGCACGGCATCCCACAGGGCGGCCAAAAGATCGAACAAAGGTGAGCAATCGAAACGATTGCGCCGACCGAGCGGCGGTTGGTCGCTGAACCGTGTGCTGTCACGTGTGTCGTGCATCACACCACACCTGCAACCGGCCGAGAAGGCGCTCGGGCCGACCTCCGACGTCACGGTCCGGACCTGATCCTTGATCTGCGTTCCGACGTGGTCTTTCACGACAGTTTCGGACGCCTCGGATCAATGCAGTTGTGACGCGCCGTCACGACCGCTCGCCGCAATCAGCCACTTACGGGCCGGGATAGATATTCCCGAGGACCGGCGAGCCGTACCGATCAGAAAGGCGCACATCAGATGCAGGCGTCGAGGATCTTCATTGTTGGTTCGGGTGTGGTTGGTCTGGCGACGGGGCGGGGGTTTGTGGAGGCGGG
>NZ_JAKXMK010000058.1 GCF_022524485.1 Pseudonocardia alaniniphila | reverse complement strand
AACACCACGCCGAAGATCGCGAACGGCGCGATCGGCACCATGAACACCAGCCCGTACACGAGCAGGTCACGCAACGTCAGGCTGCGCCGCAACTCCTGCTGGTAACCGAACTCGCGCAGCCCGCCGTCCTCGGCGGACTCGTCGACCGGACGCTCGGCGCTCACCCTGCCTTCGCCGCTGCGATGTTCGCGCTGACCACGGCCATCGTGGCGTCGAGCGCGTCCGTCGGGCTGAACTCGATCAGCTCCGTGTCGGGGAACATCAGCGGCAGGTGCCCGGGCGCACCGTAGTAGGCGTCTCCCGCGACGTAGGTCTCCTCGCGGTCGGCATACCGGTAGATGACCTTGCCGCTGACCACGACGCCGAAATGCGGGCACTGGCAACGATCATCGGGGAGGCCGCGGAAGAGCGGCGCCGGGTCGAACTCCATCTTGTGGGTCTCGAACGCAACCGTGTAACCGCCCAGCTCCACGTAACGAGCCTCGATGATGGGCTCATCGACGGTCAGTGGGGCCTCGGTCTTCGACGTGCGTGGCATCTCGATCTCCTCTCGGCGAGCCGGTCTGGCTCACTCATGAGGCGTGAGATCGAAGGACACGATGTGTGCGGACTATGAACGCCACGTCGTCGGCGACTCGGGCCGGTAGCTGCACGACGTGCCGGTGCTCACCGAGTGCCGCAGATGCGCGCCCAGCTCGGGATGCGCGGATTCGATCCGGCGCATCGCGTCGCGGATCCGTGCGGTGACCGCGGTGCGCGCACGTTCGGCCGGCTGCCCGGCCCGGCGGACCCTGCCCCCGAGGCCGTAGGCCGCCGACAGCTGGGCCACCAGCGCCTCACGTTCCGCGGAGAGCGCGACAGAACGCTCCTGGTCGCCGCGGGCGTCTGCTTCCGTCTCCTCCTCGTCGAGCTCCAGAAGCCGCCGCCGGTAGGCCGCCCGGGCGGTGGCGTCGACGACCTCCCCCAGGTCGCCCGGCTCGTGCAGCTCGCCGGGCGGCACCTCCGCCGCTGCGGCGGCCGACGGCGCAGCGGCGAGCTCGACAGCGGGGAACTCCCGGCCCGGAGCCGCGAGCAGCACGGCCAGGTCCCGCAGGCCCTTGCTGTCGCGCAGCCGGACCTCCCGGCGCTGGTAACGCAGTGTCCAGAACTCGCCCTCACGCAGGAACCGGTTGTCCGACGCGCCGAGCCCGTCCGCCCCGCCGCCCTCCGCGGCAGATCCCAGCTCGTCGGCACGTCTCGTGACGCCCAGCGCGCGGTAGAGATCCCGTGCCTCGGCCAGCCGGGCGGGATCCGAGAGCGCCAAGCCGGCGTCACGGAGGGTGCGGGCGACCAGCAGGGTGGCACCGATCCCCCGGACCTGCTCCAGCGCGCGCTCGAAATGGCCTGCCGCGGTGGCCGTCTCGCCGTCGGCGGCAGCGAGGATGCCGAGATATCGATGCACCGGCCCGCGGAGGGCGGCACCGATGCCCTCGACGACGAACAGCCCGGCCAACGGAAGCAGCTGCTCGTAGGCCCAGCGGGCTACCGGGTGACGACCGATCGTCCCGACGGTCTCGGCCAGCTGGGCCATCATCGGCAGCCACTCGGAGTCACGCGGCGCGGCGGTGAGCTGGGGGGTGACGGCGTCGAGCCGGGCTGCCGCCTCGCCGGCCCGGCCCTGGTGAGCGGCGACGTGCGCCATGGTGACGAAGGGCCACACACCGGCGTAGCCGTACAGGTCCACCGCGGCGAACAGCTCGGTGATGCCCGGCTGGTCGTCCAGCTCGGTGAGAAGGCACCAGCGCGAGGTCAGGACGAGCGCCTGCGCATTGTCACTGCCCGCGCCACGGCCGAGCCGCTCGGCGTCGGCGAGATGCGCATCGCAGTCGGCGATCCGTCCCTCGGACAACGCGCGCATGCCCTGCCACATCGGGACGTACCAGGCGTAGGCCGGCTGACGCAAACCCGCGGCCGTCACCGCGTACGCCTGTGCCTCGGCATGGGCGCCGACGACGTCCCCGACCTCGAGCAGCGCCACGAGGCGGAACCTCCGGCCCAGCAGCTCCAGCGCGGGTGAGCGCCTGCGGGCCGCTGTCGCCACGATCTCACTCGCCCATTCCGCCCTCGACCGGCTGTGTTCAGGCCCGGCGAGCACGTCACAGCGAGCGGCGAGCGCCTGGCCGAGCGCGTCGTCGTCCCCCGACGCGCGGGCGAGCGTGACGGCCTCCTCGCTCAGCTCGGCGCGGCGCTCCTCGCTCGCCAGCAGGGTGAGTGCCACCGACAGCCGCGCCGCCGTCAGCGACCGGAGCACCGTCTCCTGTTCGGCGAGCGCGGAGCGGGCCTCGGTGAGCAGGTCGACCTGCTCACCGTCGAGCAGCGCGACCTCGAACCCGACCCCACCTGCGAGTCCGAGCGCCGCCCTGGCCACCAGCGACGCCGACCCGAGCCGCCGGCCCAGCCCTGCCGCCTCCCTGAACACCCCCCGTGCCGTCGCCGGATCCCCCGCCGCCACCAGTGCCTCCCCCTGGGCGACCAGCATGTCGGCTCGCCGTGCAGGGTCGGCGCCGCCGAGCCCGCCCTCGAGCGCGGCGGCCGCCCGCGCGTACCACTGGGCGGCGTCCTCGTAGGCGGCGACCGCGGCGGCGCGCTCACCGGCCTGCGCGGCCGAGCCGGCCGCCTGAGCCCGGTGCTCCGGGCCGGCCTGCAGGAGATGGTGGGCGATCACCGCCGGGTCCGCCTCGGAGCGCGCGAGCTCCGCGGCGATCCGGCCGTGCAGCGCCTGGCGCTCGCCCGCTGGGAGTGCGCGGTGGACCGCGTCCCGCAGGAGGTCGTGCCCGAACGCCACCCGGCTCGGTCCAGCGTCGACGATCAGCGCCTCGGCCCTCGCGGGATCGAGGAGCCGGTCCAGCTCCTCGGGCCCGGTCGCGGTCAGCGAGGAGAGGGTTGCGATGTCGACGTCCCGGCCGACTGCCGCGGCCGCGGCGACGGCCTCCGCGCTGGGAACCGGCAGGCGCGCGAGCCGCCCCGCCACCAGCGCCCGCACCGACTCCGGCACGGCCAGCGCGGTGACCGGGTCGCCCAGCCCGCCCCGGCTGCGCAGGAATGTCACCAGTTCGGTGACCAGCAGCGGGCTACCGCCGGTGCGCTGGGCGACCACCCGCAGCGTGTCGGGCTGGGGCGACGAGCCGGATGCCGCCATGAGCTGCGCAACGTCGTCGGTGGACAACGTCGCCAACGGCAGCGACCGGCCCGCTCGGACCAGTTCGCCACGGATCCGGCCCCGCCCCTGCCAGGCCGCCTCCCCGTCGCGGGACGTCGCGAGGATGACCACACGGGTCGCGCGCAGCTGCCGGGCCACATGGCCGAGTAGTTCCAGGGACGAGGCGTCGGCGTCGTGCACGTCGTCGAACACCAGCAGCAGCGGCGTGTCGGCGGCCGATGTCGCCAGCAGATCGACGACGTCGTCGAACATCCGCTCCCGCATGCCCTCGGTCGCCGGGCCGCCGTCCGGGAACATGTCGTCGCTGTCGGGCGCGACCGTGCGCAGCAGCCGCGCCCATGGCCGGAACGCCGCGGAAGCCGGCTCGCACCCGTGCCATGCGGTGCGGTAGCCGGTCGCCCTCGCCACGGCCTCCTGCGCCAGCCGCGACTTGCCGACGCCGGCCTCCCCCGTGACCAGCACCAGCGTGCCGCGTGCCGCCCGGCCCGCCGCCAGCACCGCCTCGATCTCGGCGACCGCCTCCGACCGGCCCACCAGCGGATACGAGGTCACCGCGCGCACCGCCTCCTCCACCTGGTCGTCTTCAGTGCCGCGATGCGTGCACCGCCGGCATGCGATCAGCCCACGGCCTGGCCCGCTCGAGCTGTCCGGCCAGCCTGAACAGGTCGGCCTCGGCACCGAACCTACCGAGGAAGTGCACGCCGATCGGCAGTCCGTCGGCGTTGTGGCACAACGGCACCGACATCGCCGGGTTGCCGGTGATGTTGGCGACCACCGCGGGGTACTCGACCGTGCGTCCGCCACGGCGGTACGCGCGCAGCGGATCGTCCGGTGTGGACACGATCTGCCCGAGCGGCGCCGGCGGTTCCGACATCGTCGGGGTGAGCCACATGTCGACCTCGCCGAGGAAATGTGCCACGCCGCGGGCGAAGACCTGCAGGCGCTCCACGGCCAGCAGGTACTCCCCACCGGTGGTACCGCGAGCCTCCTCCCACGAGACTCGGGTGATCGGCTCCAGGTCGTGCGGCCCGGGCTCCCGGCCGAGACGGCGGATCCACGATCCGATCAGCCACGCGAGAGTCGCGTTGAAGATGGTGCCGATCGCGTCACCGGCCTGCTCGAGACCGGGCACGTCCGCTTCGACGACATCGTGGCCCAGCTCGGCGCACAGCGTCACCGCGTCCATGAGCGCCGCGACGCAGTCGGGGTGGCCGAGCTCGCCGCCTGCCGTCCGCGGCGTGTACGCGATGCGCAGCCTCCGCGGGTCGGTACCGACCTCGGCGGCGAAGGGCCCCGCCTGGGCCGGGGCGGGGTAGGGGTCGCCGGGCTCCGCGCCTGCGGTGGCGTCGAGCAGCGCGGCGCTGTCCCGCACCGAGACCGTCATCGCGTGCTCGGCGATCCACCCGTTGACCATGTCGCCGTACTGCGGTCCCAGCGGCACCCGCGCACGTGTCGGCTTGAACCCGAACAGGCCGCAGGCCGAAGCCGGGAAGCGCAGCGATCCGGACAGATCGTTGCCGTGCGCCATCGGCACCATCCCCGATGCCACCGCGGCAGCCGATCCGCCCGACGACCCGCTCGTCGAGCGGTCCGGGTTCCACGGGTTGCGCGTCACTCCGAAACGAGCGGGCTCGCAGGTCGGCACCATTCCGAACTCGGGAGTGCTCGTCTTGCCCAGCATGACGAGCCCCGCCGCCTGCAGCCTCCTGACCAGCTCGGAGGTGTGCCCGGACACGTAGTCGCGCAGGAACGCCGAGCCGGAGCTCAGCGGAACGCCCTCCTCCTCGGCGATCAGATCCTTCAGCAGGAAGGGCACTCCGGCGAAGGGGCCCTCCGGCACGGCCCGCGCCCTGGTCCGCGCACGTTCGTACGTCGGGGTCACCACCGCGTTGATCAGCGGGTTCAATCGCTCGATCCGCTGGATCGCCCAATCCACCAGCTCCAGCGGTGTCACCTCACCCCGGCGCACCAGTTCGGCCTGGCCCGTCGCGTCCAACGTCGCGATCTCCGCCGCCGGGCCCGTCGTCTCGACGGTCATCGCGAGACCCCCACAACGGAATGCTGAACGTCCCCGACCTGCTCCACCCGCGGCTGCGGCAGTCCGGCCGCCGCGAGTGCCGCGCGCAGGGCATCTCCCCCGCTGAACGCCGCGAACTCCGCGCGGGACGGACAGGTGTCGAAAACGGTCAGCCCACGCTCGGTGCCGACGCAGAGCTGTAGCTGCACCGCGCCCGGCGGCAACCCCTCGAGCAGTCGGTGGTACGCGGGCAGCAGATCGTCTGCATGCCCGTCGAAGTGGTAGGCGCCCAGGAACATCGTGATCCCTCCCCGTGAGCGGACCGGTGGTCCGTTGCTCCTAGGGCGTGAGATCGGTGTGCGAAAGGCCCGCACGACGTGATCGGGCCGGTACGGCTGGGGCGCACAAGGGAGAGCTGCCGGCGGGTCGCCGCCCTACGCGAGTCTGCCCGCGCTCATGATCCGTTCGGTCTCCTTGCCGATCTCCCAGAGCCGGCACGGCCACACGGGCGCTGCAGTGGTCGGATACCGGCAGCCGCGGCAGTGGCCGGTGGAGTCGGCGCTGTGCTCGACCAGGATCCGGCGCAGAGCGCCGGCAGAATAGGTCGCCGCGAGTATCTCGGCGATGCTCTGAATCTGGTCGGACCTCGACTGCTCCCCCACGTGGACGCCCCCTGTCGGCTCGTGCGCGAGGCCCGCCCGGCGCCACGAATCGTGCAGCGGCAGCCGCGGGCATTCACTCCGTGTCAGCCCTCGTCGTTTCGTCTCCATCGTGTGGTGCAGCAGCGCGTTCCCTGTTGTCACGGAGGGTATGCACACGAATCACCACAGTGACTCACACCGTTGGCAGTGTGCCGCTCACGGGATGCATATGCAAGATGTAGCTGCATGTGCACGATCAAGAGGGAACAAGAACCAATCCGCCGGGTGATCCGAGCGCCGAGTCGCGGGCCGTCCACTCGCCCGAACTTCTGCTCTGAGCTGCACGAATCCAATGGTTGAACATTCATCTCACGGTCGCCCAGCGCCCCATACAACTGTCACGTGCGGGCGCACGTACGGCGTCCACCGTGCATATGCACGTGCATATGCACGGTGCTACGTTCTCCCCGGCCTACTGACTCTGCACGAGCGGAGATGATCAATGCCGAACGAGGATCTCAGCGGCTGGTCCGCAGAACTACTTCGTGCCGTCACATGGCGAAAGAGCAGCTTCAGCGGCCAGAACGCCTGCGTGGAGGTTGCGACGCTCGACTCCGGCGACGTGGCCGTGCGCCATTCCCGCCATCCCTCCGGGCCCGCGCTCGTCTTCACCGCCGCCGAATGGTCGGCGTTCCTGACCGGCGCACAGCACGGTGAGTTCGCCGTGCCCGCCCGTCCCGGTAGCGCCATCACGTGAGGGGGACGAACCGGCGCCGGACGTGCCATACGTGCGGCTCAGATCTCCGCGATCACCTTGCTGAGCAGCTGACGCGACCGGTCGGGCGTCTCGGCGTCCACGGACAGGCGGTCGATCGACCGGCTGTACGTCTCGATCTCCTCCTGGCTGTCGAGGTACAGCGCACCGCTGAGGTGCTCGATGTAGACGACGTCCGGGAGTTCGGGCTCCGCGAAGCGCAGGATCATGAACGGGCCCTCCGCCGCGTAGCCGCTGAGGGCGTTCGGCACGACCTGCACCGTGATGTTGGGCTGGCGCGACGCGTCGAGCAGATGCTTGAGCTGCTCCCGGAGCACGCGCCGGCCACCGATCGGGCGGTGCAGCACGGACTCGTCGATCACCACCCACAGCTTCGTGGGGTGCACGCCCGTGAGGATCTTCTGCCTCTGCATCCGTAGCGCGATACGGCGTTCGGTGTCGGGGGGTGCGTGCTCGGGCCGCCCGCGGGTCATGATCGACCGTGCGTACTCCTCGGTCTGCAGCAGACCCGGGACGAACTGCAGCTCGTAGGCCTGGATGCGCTCTGCCGACTCCTCCAGGCCCACGAAGTCGTGGAACCAGCCGGGCATCACGTCGTTGTACCGGCGCCACCAGCCGGGCTGGTTGGCCTGCCGGACCATCTCGAGGAAGGCCTCGCGCTCCGCGGCGTCCTCGACGCCGTAGGTGATCAGCAGGTCGGACACGTCACGTTCCTTGAACGCGACCCTCCCGAGCTCGAGGCGGGAGAGCTTCGAGTCGGACGCGCGGATGACGTAGCCGGCCTCGGACCGGGAGAGTCCCGCAGCCTCCCGGAGGCGCCGAAGCTGTGCTCCGAGCACGATGCGCCGGGCGGTGGATCCGCGAGTGGGTTCGCCTCTCGCACCGGTCTCGGATTGGCCGCGTTCGACCATCCGCTCCTCCCCGTTCGACCCGTCGGAACTCTCCACCTCTCTCGCGGCGGACGGAGGGCCCGTGCCCTACCCGCCGGTGAACCGTACACGCGACGATGCCAGTGGCAGAAGTTTCGGCTGAGGTTCATCTGGGTGACCCCTTGCCCTACACTCGCACCGCCCGAGCAAGATTCCGGGCCACGACCAACCACGTAGTGAGGCACGTATGCCTGGTGCTGAGGCTCCCGCTTCCCACGAAGTCGTTCCGCCTTATATCGACGTGTCGAAGGCGAGTGTCGCCCGGGTCTACGACGCTTTCCTCAACGGCAAGGACAACTACGAGATCGACCGTGAGGTCCTGCGCCGGATCCAGCGGGTTGCGCCGGAGGCCACTCTGCTGGGGTGGGACAACCGCGAGTTCCTCATCCGCGCCACCCGCTTCATCGCGAGCCAGACCGGCATCACCCAGTACCTGGACTGCGGCTCCGGCCTGCCCACTGCCGAGAACACCCACCAGGTCGCACAGCGGATGGCCCCTGATTCGCGCGTCGTCTACGTCGACAACGACCCGGTTGTGCTGGCTCACGGCCGGGCCTTGCTCGAGGAGAACGACCAGACACACCTCATCGCGGCCGACATCTTCGAGCCGAGAGACGTGCTCGAGAACGAGGTAGTGCGCAAGCATCTCGACTTCTCGCAGCCTATTGCGCTCCACCAGTGCGGCACGATGCACCACTACACCGGCGAGCGGTACGGCGAGATCATGCAGGAGTACATCGAGGCCCTGCCGTCCGGATCGTATGTAGCACTCAGCCACTTCTTCGACCCCGAGACGTCCGAATACAGCGGCCTCGCGCGAAAGATGGAGGAGATTTTCATCCACAGCCCGATGGGCAGTGGAGCATTCCGCACGAAAGCTCAGATCGAGAGCATGCTGCAAGGGCTCGAACTGGTCGAGCCCGGTTTGGTGCGGTGTACGGACTGGTGGCCCGACGGCCCGCACGTGAAGCCGATGGCTCCTGTTCAGTACTGCATCGTCGGCGCCGTCGGCCGCAAGCCCTGACGCTCGCGCAAACCGCGAAATCGCCCTACCACCCACGACCAGGGCAGACTGGCTCGGATGACGGACCGTTCAGCGCCGAGCACGGGCGACCCCCGGCTGGACCTCGTGGCCGGGTCGATCACGCTGCGACGCGGGCGGATCGAGTTCGTGCACCCGCGTGATCCCGCGGCGCTGCTGTACGAAGAGGACGTTGCCGCCGACGAGGCCTACCCGCCGTACTGGGCGGAGCTGTGGCCGAGCGGCATCGAACTCGCGTATGCCGTGTCCGCACAGGACTGGCGGGATGTGCCGGTGCTCGAGCTGGGGTGCGGTCTGGGTCTTCCGTCCATCGCCGCCGCGCTGGCCGGGGCCCGCGTGCTGGCGACCGACCGCTCAGCCGATGCCGTCACGTTCGCCGCCGTCAACGCGGAGAGCAACGGGGTGTCCGTGGAGACGGCCGTGTGCTCGTGGGCCGACCCGGCCCCACTGATCGACCGAGGGCCGTGGCGGCTCGTGCTGGCCTCCGACGTGCTCTACGGGCAGCGCAACGTCGACGAGCTGCTCACCCTGCTCCCCCAGCTGGTCGGCGATGACGGCGAGGCGTGGATCACCGACCCGCAGCGCCCGCTGACCAACGAGTTCCTGGAGGCAGCCACGGCGACATGGCACTGCGTAGAGGCAACGCCGAGCCGGTTGCCGCAGATCCAGATCATCCGTCTCGGCGGACCTCCACGGCCGGGCCGATCGACGTCGTGATCGCGGTCAGTGCCGCGGCTTCTCCAAGCGTGACCCGCCCGGGCTCGTCGCGTCCTGACCGTTGCCGGGCGCGGGCCCCGGGCGCGGGGCGACCTCGCCGACGATCGCCGCACCGAGCAGCAACGGCACGACGATGAGATAGACCGAGGTCACCGCGTCGGGCGCGATGAACGTCGAGCTCGTGGTCGGCGACGCAACGGTCAAGACCCACGTCGCCCGGGTGCTCATGAAGCTGGGCCTGCGCGATCGGGTGCAGGCGGTGATCTACGCCTACGAGCACGGTCTCGTGAAGCCGGGAGACTGAGCTACCCGACGGCGGCGAGGAACCTGCGCAGCGTGTCGTTGAACAGTTCGGGCTGGTCGAGGTTGGGCATGTGCCCGGAGTTCTCGATGCCGGCGAGCCGCCCCGCCGGCACGACGTCGACGAGCTCGCGGACCATGCGGACGTGGTCGGGAGAGTCGATCGCACCGACCACTCCGAGCACCGGCACCCCGATCCCCGCGGCCCGCCGGGCGGCGTCGGCGACGGGGATCGGCGGCGGCCCGCCGTGCACGACGTGTGTCGTCAGCGTGTCGGTGATCATCTCCCGGCACAGCGCGACGACCGCGGGTGCGACGTCGGAGAGCTCCCGGTACGGGCCGACGAGCCCGAGCTCGAGGAACGCCTCGGTCCAGGCCTGCGCGTCGAAGGCGGCCTGCGCCGCGGCGAGTGCGGCGAGGCGCCCGCGGCTCCAGGGGTCGCTGAACATCCGCTCGTCGAGGGGCGCCATGCTGCTCGCGCCGGCACCGCACGAGACGACCGCCGTGACGAGCGCAGGGTGCTCCAGCGCGGTGTCCAACGCCGTGGCAGCGCCCATCGAGAGCCCGACGAGCACGGCCGACCCGATCCCGAGCCCGTGCAGCGTGGCCGCGACGTCGTCGCACTGCCGGAACGGCGCAATCGGCGTCGACGACGAACCGTGCCCGCGCGCGTCGAGCCGGACGACCGTGTGGTCGGCGGCGAGCGCGAGCTGCGGCTCCCACATGCGCATGTCCATCGCACCGCCGTGGAGGAACACCAGCGGAGCGCCCTCCCCGGTGAGCTCGTACGCGATGTGGCCACCCTCGACGGGAACCGTGCCGGTCAGGATCGTGCCGGTCATGACAACTCCTCGCTGATCGGGGGGATGTCGCTGGTCAACCGGGTGACACCGGTGGTGAGCGCGTCGAGCACGCGAACGGCCGCGACGATGTCTTCCGGGTCGAGCCCGGCCGCGATCGAGGCGAGATCGCGCAGCTCCGCCTCGTGGATGCGCTCGAACGCCGCACGCCCGGCTTCGGTGAGCCTGACGAGCGGCGACCGCTTGTGCGCGGGGTTCGGCCCGGTGGCCACGAGGCCCAGCGCCAGCGCCTGGTCGACGAGGCGCTGGATCACCTGCCGCGGCATCGACAGCGTGCGACCGATCGCCGGAACCGGGGCGGCGCCCCCGACGTCGATGGTCTCCAGCAGTGCGCGCACGCCCATCGTGATCTGCTCGTCGGCGAGCGCAGCGGTGACCGCCCTGGCCGACAGCAGGTGCAACGGCCGGACGTAGCGAAGCACCGCGTAGAGCTGGCGAGCGTCGGCAGTCATGGAACCAACGGTGTCAGATTGGCACCGCTGGTGTCAATCTGACACCGGCTAGACGATCGGGACGTGCTGTTCGGTGATGCCGAGGAGCGCCCGCCCGTAGATCTCCCTGTTCAGCGACGGCGACACCAACGCGTGCCTGGTGGCAGTGGAGACGTCGCGCCAGTACCTCTGCAGAGCGTTGCTGCGCGCGAAGGCCGACGTCCCGCCCAGATCGAGAAGCCGTTCGACCGCCTCCCGGCATCGGAGCATGACGACACCCGTATCCATCCTGATCCGGGCACGAGCGGCCACGTCCAGGTGATCACCGCGAAGCGACGCGGCCTCGATGTCGTCGGCGGCGCGGTAGGCGTGCAGCTCGGCCGTGTCGATGAGCGAAGCGACGTCCGCAACGGCCAGCTGGACACTCGGGAAGTCGATGGCGTTGGTGTAGGTCGATCCGGTCACCGGCCTGCCTTGCGCCAGCATCGACATGACGTGCTCCAGTGCGCCACGAGCCATCCCGATGACCGGACCTGCGACCGACAGCCCGAGCATCGACGGCACGGACGCGCGGTAGACGCTCTCCAGGTCGTCCCGGGAACGCAGCGAGTCATCCATCGCCGATGCCAGCGGAAGGGTGCGGTGGGCCGGTACGAAGAGATCGCGAACCGTGAAGCTGTCGCTGCCTGTGCCTTCCATGCCCGCCATGTCCCAGGTGTTCACGATCGAGACCTCGGACGCCGGGATCAGGGCGAGTCGGAGATCCTGCTCGCCGGAGCCCTCCTGCTCGACGGCCAACTTGCACACCAGCCACTGCGCCTGGTGGACACCCGAGGCGTAACGCCATTCGCCACTGATCGTGAAGCCACCCGGAACGGCGTGCGCCGTATTGGATGCGGACCCGTTGAGGCTCGCACTCACGACAGCACTGCCGTCCTCCCCCCAGACGTCTTGCCTGGCCTCGTCGCAGAACAGCGACGCCATGTGCGCGGCACCGCAGTGGATCTTCCCCACCCATGCGCTCGAACCGCAGCCGCGGCCGAGTTCCGAGTACACCTCGATGATGGTGCGCACGCCGGCTTCGCGGCCACCGAACTTCCGCGGCGCCGTGAGCGTGTAGAAACCCCCCGCACGCAGGGCCGCGTCGACCGCAGGAGCCAGGTCGCGCAGTCGCTCGGTTTCCGCCGCATGGGAACGGAGCAGCGGCACTAATTCCCGGGCCGCCGAGCGAAGTTCGGCCCGTTCGCGCGGATCGTTGAGATTATCGCATTCCAAGACGGCATCATTCATGGCTCGAACCACCCGAAAGCACCCCCGTAGCGCGGCACCAGAAACCGGCCGCAGCCGGTCCGGACCGCGTCCAGTGAACCACAGACCTCGGCGGCGTTCACAGAAACCAGGGCGTAACATATATGAATCAGAATCGCACCGAACGCTCAGTCGTGCGCATTTCGGACGAAACGCTGATCATATTCTCGGGGGGGGCCACCGGCGGTGGCCGCCGCGGAGTAGTCGATCCGCGGCGGCCGATCATCCGGATACGACGACCCGGTGAGCCGGATGCGCGAGCAGCAATCTCAACCAGTGCGGGTCATCGCGTCATCGAGACCTGCGTGCCGCCGACGGTGCCGCCCTTGACCTCGTCGACATCGATCAGGACGGCGACCCCGAGCCGCTCGGGATCGTGGTCCTGCTCCACCTTCGGGCTGGCATCGAAGACAGCGCGCCGGATGCTCTCGTCGCCGGCGACACGGGCACGTCCACTGACGACATAGGTCGTACGGGAGTCCGCATCGCGATAGAGCAGCCCGATCGCGGGATTGGAGCCGATCGCATCCACGATCCCTCCCTGGCTGTGCCGCACCCAGATCGCGAGCTGATCAACCGCGTGCACGTGAACGGACCCGCGCAGGGACATGTGCGGGCGATTGTCGAGGCCCACATAGCTGACCGTGAGCGGCTTGCGGTTCTCCAGGGCACTGTTGATGCGTTCGGCGATCTCACCGGTGAGCGCGATGCCCGACTCCGTTGCCATGAATCGTTTCCTTTCCTGGTTGTGATCGTGCACTGTCGAGGGGACGCCGGACTGAGCGGTCACCGATCGAGCCAGGTGGTGGCGTACCACATGGTTCCGGCCTGGTACCGGTCCATGCCGTTGACCTCGCGACGGGTGATGGTGGATCGGTAGCTGCGGCTGAACCAGGCGACCGCGAGGTCCTGGCCGGACAGCAACTCGACCTGCTGATAGAGCGTGGTCCGCTCGGCGTCGTCCGTGGTGACCACGGCCTGGTCGAGCAGCCGATCGACCTCGGGGTTCGAGTATTTTCCGTGGTTCCCGCTGCCACCGGTGCTCAGCAGCCTGGAAACACCGGGGTAGGTCGAGTTGACCTCGCCGACCCACGTCGTGAGCTGGAAATTGCCGCTCTGCGCAATGGCGGAGGTGAACTGCGCGATGTCGTAGAACTGGGTCTCGATCGTGATCCCGACCGCCGCCATCTGCGCCTGGACGAACTCGGCGAACGCGACCCGGCTGTTGGTGGTGGTGAAGGTGAATGCGGGGTTCCCACCCGAGGACCGGTAGTCCTCGATGAGTTGCCTGGCCCGCTCCGGATCGTACTGTGGCCACGCGTCCGTGGCCGCCTGCGTGTGGTACGGGCTGCTGTCGCCGAACAAGCTCTTCGCGGGAATGAGCCGCCCGTTGTACTGACTCGCTCCGAGGGCATCGAGATTGATTGAACGGATGATCGCTTCACGCATCCGGCGGTCGTCGAACGGGGGCTTCGCGAAGTTGTATCGCAGGAACTCCCCGCCGTCGCCGGGCCCGAAGTAGACCTCCAGGTTCGGGTCGTCGAGGCCGCGGACCAGTTCCTGGTTGTAGCCGGCGAAGATGACGTCCACATCGCCGTTGGCAATCGACGCGTACCGCGACTCCGTGTCCGGCAGCGGCCGGAACTCCAGGCCGTCGAGATAGGGCATCCCCTGCTGCCAGTAGTCGTCGTTGCGGGCGAACACGCTCTTCGAGTCGGGAACCCACTCGACGAACCTGAACGGCCCCGCGCCCACCGGATTGCGGCCGATGTCCGCGCCGTACTTCGCGAGCGCTGCCGGCGAGATCACCATCCCCAGCGTGCCGTCCGTGAACGGCAGTGCGAAGAGGGTGGCAAACTCGCCCATCGGTTGCGCGAGCACGAACTCCACGGTGAGTGGGTCCACCGCGCGCATCGACGTGATCATGCTCGCGCCCGCGTGCGCAGGCGACGACGCGGTGTCGATGTGCCGTTGGACGTTGACCACCACCGCGTTCGCGTCGAAAGCCGTGCCGTCCTGGAACCTCACCCCGGACCGCAGCCCCATGCGCCACGTCGTGCCGCCATCGCGGCTCTCCATCGACTCCGCCAGGTAGGGCTCCACCCCGCCACCGGGCGTCATCCGCATCAGCGAGTCGTACACGGCCGTCGCTGCCACGTTGCCGTTGTAGACGGTCGGATCGAAGCTGCTGATCTCGCTGGTCATCCCCAGAAGAAGCGTTCCACCTCGGCGTGGTTCGCCTTCGGCCGCGAGGTCTCCTCCGTAGGGATTCACCGCCTCCAGTGGAGGGCGTCCGGCGGCGGCCGGCCCCTGCCCCGCGCCGCACGAGGCCGTCAGCACGGCCAACCCGCCCGCCGCGAGGACGACGAGAGCCCGCCGCCGAGGAATCGGTATCACTGCGCTCCTCCTGATCGTGTGGAGGCAGCGGGCTGTCGAGCGACCCCGCCACGCTGCGGGTAGGACGACGTGCGCACCCGGGCGAGGCCAACCGGGCCGGGGACGGGCCTACGCCCGGGACGTCGGCCGCGGACGATCAGGAGCCGGCGATGGGGGTGCGGTCGCGGACCCCGTGGACGTCCATCTCCCGCACCAGCGGGTCGGCATCGGTGCCGAGTTCGCGCCAGTCCTCGCCGTCCTCGAGAATCTTCTCCGCAGATCGGACCTCGAAGTAGTTGTGCTCCGCCGACGTCGCGGGCGCTTCACCACCATCGGCCACGCTCTTGGCAGCGGCCATCAGCAGCCGGCGCATCCGGATGATCGCCTTGTCGGAGGTGCCCAGCCGCTCCTGGCTGCGGTCGTAGATCGGGCCCATCGACTCGGTGACCATCAGGTCCTGGCTCACGAACTCCGCCACACCGGAGAACGTGAGGTTGCGCTGCTCCTCGCGGTCGATCCCGTAGTCGTTCTCGGCCGTGTACTCGCGATGGATCACACCGTTGCCGCCCACCTCGGCCCGGGCGAGCTTGAACGGCGCCACCGAGAACAGCGGCGCCCCACCTACGCCACGGGAGTTGTCGAGCGGGCGGGTGTTGAGGAGGTAGCGGTGGGTGTTGTGGTCGTCGACCGGCACGAAGATGCCGTGTCGGACGCCGAGCGGCACGGTGGCGATCACCGTGTGGTACGGGTAGCAGAACGCGCTCATCCGCACGTGCGTGTGCCCGCCCGGCGTCTCCCGGATGCCGACGTACTTGAAGCCGTACCAGGTGTCCTCGACCTCCAGGCGCGGCGCGCGGTCGTGGCGCCAGAACTTCCACGACATCGGGTTGGAGGGGTAGCCGGGCTTGTCGCTGCCGTCGTCGGGGATGTCGTCGACGCCGTTGAACTGGTGCAGCCAGGAGATGTGGGAGGTGTCGAGGTTGCCCTCCATCGCCTGCACCCAGTTGCATGTCGAGTGCATCTTCGTGGCCTGCACGTGCTCGGGCTCGAGGCTGTCGGTGCCGAAGTCGCGGAACGGCGTCATCGTGTCGGCCGGGCCCATGTAGGTCCACACGATCCCGCCCGACTCGTGCGTCGGGTAGGCCGTGATCCGGACCTTGTCCTTGAACACGCTCGTGGGCGGCTCGCTCGGCATGTCCGTGCACGCGCCGTCGGCGTCGAACTTCCACCCGTGATACGGGCAACGCAGCCCGCACTCCTCGTTGCGTCCGAAGTAGAGGGACGCACCGCGGTGCGGGCAGTTCTCCTGCACCAGGCCGACCCGGCCGTTCGTGTCGCGGAACGCCACGAGGTCCTCACCGAGCAACCGCACGCGCACAGGGTCACTGTCCGGCGCGGGAACCTCGCTGACCAGCAGAGCCGGCGTCCAGTAACGGCGCAACAGCTCACCCATGGGAGTGCCCGGCCCGACCCGGGTCAGTAGCTCGTTGTCCTCGGTTGACAGCATCGTCATCCCCTTTCGGTGTGGGCTACGACAAGGTCGTCCGGTCCCCGTCTCGGCGGAGTTGGTCCTCGACGCCGGCGATCACGGGGCGTTCGTGGCCCGGCAGGCGCTCGTGCAGTTCATCCCCCGCGCCTCCTGCCGGCCCTCGTGGCCCTCAGTCGCCCATGAACGGTTGACCCGAGCTAACCATGTTGTCCGAAGTGTGGTCAACGAAATTGTTAACGATCCTGGCGCGCAGGCACGCCCGCTGCCGGGCGCGCGTGACGACGCCACGGTCCGACGAGGCACGAGGCCTCATCGGACCGTGGGGTGATCAGCCTGGCTGGTCAGTCGTCCATGGGTGGAAGCCCGGGCAGCACCTTCTCGAGCGTGATCGGGAAGTCGCGCACCCGGACTCCGGTGGCGTTGAACACGGCATTGGCCACCGCGGCGCCGGCCCCGCAGATACCCAGCTCTCCGATGCCCTTCGCCCCGAGCACGTTCGCCTTGTCGTCGAAGCCCTCCAGCAGGACGGCGTCGAGATCGGGAATGTCGGCGTGGACGGGCAGCAGATACTGCGCGAGGTCACGGCTGACGAACCCGCCGGTGTCCTGGTCGATCACGAGCTCCTCGTCCAGCGCCGCGCTCACCCCCCAGATCATCCCGCCGATCAGCTGTGAACGCGCCGTCTTCGCATTGAGCGCGCGACCAGCCGAGAACACCCCCAACATCCGCCGGAGACGAATCTCGGCGGTGTCGGCATCCACGCCCAGCTCGACGAAATGGGCCCCGTAGGTGTGGATCGCGTAGTCCCGGTAGTTGGGCTCGTCGGACATGCCGAGGATCTCGCCCTCCGCCTCCACGCCCTCGGGGTGGTCGCGCGCGACGATGTCGCTCAGCGACTCGGAGGCGCCGTCGATGCTGACGCTCCCGTCCGCGAACACCGCGTCCGCGGCGTCCCGTCCGTGCAGCGCGGACCGTGCGTCGCCGCACGCCGTGGCCAGTACCTTCTCGCGCAGGGCCGCGCACGCGCGATGGACCGCCGTGCTGGTGTTCGCGGCACCCCAGGACCCGCCCGATCCCGCGCTGAGGGGGAACTCGGAGCGCCCGAGTTCGACCCGCACGCGATCGGGAGGCAGTCCGAGTCCGTCGGCCGCCACCTGGGTCAGGATCGTGTAGGTCCCCGTGCCGATGTCCGTCATATCCGTCCGGACGACGGCGGCACCGTCGGGCCCCAGCCGCACCAGCACCTTCGTCTCCGCCTGCAGATGGACGCGGATGGCCGAGGCCATGCCGTAGCCGACCAGCCATCGGCCGTCGCGCATGCTCGCGGGCTCGGCGTTGCGGCGCTCCCAGCCGAACAGGCGAGCGCCTTCACGCAGGCACTCCACCAGCTTCCGCTCGCTGTAGGGCACGCCGCGCTCGGGATCGACCTTCGGCTCGTTGAGGATCCGCAGCTCCACCGGATCCATCCCCAGCTCGTGGGCCAGCTCGTCCATCGCCGATTCGACGGCGAGCATGCCCGGCGCCTCCCCTGGTGCGCGGACGTCCTCGCCGCGCACCAGATCCAGCGGCACCATGCGGTGGCTCGTCGACCGGTTCGGAGCGGCGTAGAGGCTGCGGGTGGTGGTTGCCGTCGGCTCGACGTACTCCGAGTGGCGGCTCGTGTGCATCGTGACGTTGTGGGCGATCGCGACCAGCCGCCCGTCGCGTCCCGCACCCAGGCGCATCCGCTGGTTCGCCATGGGGCGCACTGCGGTGAGGTGGAAGACCTGCTGCCTGGTCACCGCCACCTTGACCGGGCGGCCCAACGCGCGAGCGGCCAACGCCGCCAAGATCGTCTCGTAATGGATTCTCAGCTTGGACCCGAATCCCCCACCGATGTACGGGGAGACGATGTGGACGTGTTTCGGATCCATCAGCAGGGTGTTGGCGACCGAGGAGCGTGCCGCATCCACGATCTGCGCGCTGGCGTAGACGACCAGGTCCTCGCCTCGCGGCACCACCAGGCACGCCTGCGGCTCCAACGGCTGCGAGAGGACACACGGCGTGGTGTAGCGCTGGTCGATCGTGACTTCGGCGGAGGCGAACCCGGCATCGAAGTCGCCCACCGCGGTATCGGCTGGTATCCCGAGAATCAGCGATTCCGGGGTGTACGCCTGATCTTGCGCCGCGGCGAAGTCGTAGGAACCCGGCCCACCGGCGTACTCGACGTCCACCAGCTGCGCCGCCGCCCGTGCCTGCTCGAACGTCGCGGCGACAATGAACGCCACCGGCTCCCCGTAGTGATGAATATCGGGGCCACTCAGCGCCGGGAATGCGCGCCAGTACTCGAAGGGTATGGCCAGGTCGGGGGTGCCCTGCGGCTGCGTGTTGTGGTGGGTCATCACCGTGTGCACGCCCGGTGCGGCCTCCGCGCGAGCAGTGTCGACACGCGTGATGCGTCCGGTGCCCACCGTCGCACCGACGACGAAGCCGTAGAGGGGTTGGATGCCGTCGACCCAGTGCTCGTAGGCGTAGGTGGCCTTGCCGGAGACCTTCAACGGGCCGTCGACGCGGTTGAGTGCCTGCCCGATCATCGTCATCGCCGTCTCAGCTCCCCTCAGCGAGCTGCGCCAAGGTGCGGCACAACGTCCGCTGGGCAAGCTCGATCTTGAAGTCGTTGTGTCCCCGCCCCACGGCCCCCCGCATCGCCGCCCCCGCCGCCTCGCGATAGGTCGCCATCGTGGCCGGACGCCCGACCAGCACCGCCTCCGCCTCGGCCGACCGCCATGGCTTGTGCGCCACACCGCCGAACGCCACCCGCGCTCCGCTGATCGTCCCCTGATCCGTGGCGACGATCGCCGCCACCGAGACCAGCGCGAACTCGTACGAGGCGCGATCCCGTACCTTGCGATAGAACTGCCGGCCCGCCGGTGCAGGGGGCAGAACCACCGCCGTGATCATCTCTGCGGGCCGCACCACCGTTTCGACATGCGGTGTGTCCCCCGGCAACCGATGGAACTCCCCGATCGCCACCCGGCGCTGCGCACCATCCGCATCGAGCAGTTCGACCTCCGCATCGAGCACGGCCAGGGCGACCGCCATGTCCGAGGGATGGGTAGCGATACACGCGTCACTCGCGCCCAGAATCGCGTGGATCCGATTCACACCACCGATCGCGGAGCAGCCCGACCCCGGATCCCGCTTGTTACACGGCGCGGCCGTGTCGTAGAAGTACGCACACCGCGTGCGCTGCAATAGGTTGCCCCCGACCGAGGCCTTGTTCCGCAACTGACCCGACGCACCAGCCACCAACGCCTGGGTCAACACCGGATACCGGGTGCGCACCCGCTGATCCCCGGCGGTGTCGGAGTTCGCCGCCTGTGCACCGATCCGCAGCCCCCCATCCGGCAACTCCTCGATCTCCCGCAACGGCAACCGGCTGATATCCACCAGATGCCGCGGCCGTTCGATCTCGAGCTTCATCAGATCCAGCAGATTCGTGCCGCCGCTGATGAACTTCGCCCCGGGCCGGCCCGCCGCGGCAACCGCCGCCTGCGCGTCCACCACTCGCTCATAGGTGAAGGACCTCATCGCCGGTCTCCTTCCGAAACGAGGCGAATGGCCGCGACGATGTTCGGATACGCGGCGCATCGGCAGATGTTTCCGCTCATTCGCTCGCGGATCTCCTCGCCGGTGGCCGCGATCTCGGTCGCCGATACGTCCGCCGTGACATGGCTCGGCCAGCCGTCCTCGACCTCGGCGAGCATGCCCACGGCCGAACAGATCTGGCCCGGCGTGCAGTAGCCGCACTGGAAGCCGTCGCATTCGACGAAGGCCGCCTGCATCGGGTGCAGGTCACCGGGCTCCCCCAGGCCTTCGATCGTCGTGACCTCGTCGTCCTCGTGCATCACGGCGAGCGTCAGGCACGAGTTGATGCGCCGACCGTTCACCAGCACGGTGCACGCGCCGCACTGGCCGTGGTCGCACCCCTTCTTGGTGCCGCTCAGCTGCAGATGCTCGCGCAGCGCATCCAGCAACGACGTCCGCGTGTCCACCTCCAGACGCTGCGCACGGCCGTTGATCCTCAGTGTGATGGCCGCGATCTGGGGCATCTCGTGCTCGCTCGATCCGACCGCGGTGGATGCGCCACCGCTCAGCCCGGAGGACGAGGCCCCTTGCAGACGCGTTGCTGACTCGCTGTTCACAGTCCCTCCTCATCCTGACCGTGCGGTCACACGATCAGCGTTCGTCGAGATCGGTGGAACGGGCGGCACGGCTGAGGTCGCGGCTCCGGAGCGATCCGCGTGCGGCCGACATATGATCGTCGCCCGATTTGTTGATTATTGGCACAGCGCACGGGTGATGCTACAGCGACTTGAGCGCATGGTTTCGACACGTTGTGCAACGTCCGACATGATCGTCCGTGATCATATCGAGATACGGAAACCTGGCCCAGTAAGACCACGCAGGTAGAGAGAACTGAGGCTCGTCAACTTCGACGTGGGGTCGGCGACCGCCGCGTCGGGTCACGGTGCGCGCGGACCGCTCAGCCCTCGATCAAACCGCCCGTACGGCGCACGGCACACTCATCAACTTCCATCCCTCCCGCGGCCCCGCGCATACAGCCGAAGCTTAGCGATGGACGGGCGCGCCACAATAGAGGGAATTTGCGACCGGCTCCCGATCCCCCGCGGGAGGGTATCGAATACGTGAGCGTGCGCCGAACGGACGAACATCACAAATGACACACGCGTGAGATCGCCATGCAACAGCGCCGGGGCTCAAGGAGGTTCCCGTTTGCCCTCGACTAGCTGATCAGCTCGTGCAACGCCCGCTGAGCAGCCTCGAGTTCGGCACTCAGGCGCTCCACCCGTTCGAGCTGCCGCTGGCGCGCTGCCTCCAGCGACGCATCGATCGCCTCCGCCACCACGGACGGCAACGCCCTGGCGGCCTTCGCCACGTCACCCGGCTGCACCGGGGTGGGCCGTACGGTTCGCTTCTTGCCGATCATGACCTCGACGGTCCACTCCCCCTCCGCTGTGGCGTTGAGGGTGACCGTGACCTCTGCGGGACGCCCGGCCGAACGGCTGCCCGTGGAACGCGGACGATCGGGCGCCTTGACCGGCGCCGGCGCGGGTGGCGGCGCCTTCTGTGGCGCGGGCGGGGGCGGCGCAGGCGTCCACTCCGGTTCGGGCACGGACCGCGGCTTCTCCGGCGCCGAGGCCTGAGGCGCCTCTTCCGACGGCACGATCGACTCGGGAGCCCGCTCGGCAGGCCGTTGGACCTTCTTGCGCGCCGGTCGTGTTCTCGTGAGCTCGCTCGGAGAGCAGAACATCGTGTCGCGCGAGCCCGCGGGTTTGACCTGGATGAAGTCGCCCTCGGCGACCTCGTCGATCGAGATCACCTTGGCCGACCCGTTGGCCGGTACGCCGACCGCGGCCGGGGTGAACCACACCGTGAGCGGCCTCCCGGCCGCCAACTCCTGACGCGCTTCCGCCAGGTCCTGCTCCGACAGCGGATTCGCTGCGACCATCGTCCGTAACTCCCCTTGCCTCAACTGCGGTGCATTCTGCACAGGGGTACCGACAGAACCGGTGGCGGCATCGTCGATCCACACGGAGCCGGTTGCCGCAGGCGCGATCAGGCCGCTGGAGCTGGGGGCTACCGGAACTCCAGGCCCTCGAAAGTGCCGCTGGTGCGCCACCCGTCGAGGTACTGGAAGTAGGCGCTGGGCCCTGCCGGATATCCGACGTTCAGCAGCGCCCGCCGTCCCGGATCCTGACCCTCGTTGTTGTAGTAGCCCGGAGTGCAGTCAGGGGACCGCCGCATCCGCCCCGGCCCGGTCAGCAGGAGCGCGACCCACCGGTCCTCGGCCTCCTGGCTGACCTCGATCTCGTCGGCGCCGCTGTCCAGGGCGTGCTTGATGGTGGTCGCGATCGTCCGGGCCGACTCCGTGAGGTTGTGTGGGACGTTCGAGAGCAGGTTCGCGCCCTGGGTCGGCTGCACGAAGAACGCGTTGGGGAAGCCGCTGACGTGGATTCCGTGCAGCGAGCGCATCCCGTCGGCCCAGTGCTCGGACAGCGTGACGCCGTCGCGTCCGATCAGGTCGTAGCCCGCCCGCCGCGTGTAGGCGGTGCCGACCTCGAAGCCGGAGGCGTAGATGATGCAGTCGACCTGGTACTCGGTGCCCGCGACCACCACCCCGTGCTCGGTGATCCGCTCCACGCCCTTGCCGTCGGTGTCGACCAGATGCATGCCGGGCACGTTGTAGGCCTGCAGATACTCGTCGTGGAAGCAGGGCCGCTTGCACAACTGCCGGTACCAGGCCTTGAGGTGCTCGGCGGTCGCCCCGTCCTCGACGATCGCATCGACGCGAGCCCGGATCTCCTCCATCTTCTCGTGGTCGGAGTCCTCGAAGGCGGCCAGCATCGTTGTCGGGGTGCGCTCCTCGGCCGGGAGCGTCGTGACTCTCGCCCGCACCCGCCTGGCGATCTCGGTCCAGCCGTCCATCACCAGGTCGTCGGCGGCCACGCCGCCGGTCTGGTTGGCTGTGAAGTTCTCCAGCCAGCGCTGCTGCCAGCCCGGCGTGGCGATCCCGGCGAACCACTCAGGGTCGATCGGGTGGTTGCCGCGGACGTCGACCGAGGACGGGGTGCGCTGGAACACGAACAGCTCACGGCACGACCTGGCCAGATGCGGCACGCACTGCACGGCCGTGGCGCCGGTACCGATGATGGCAACGCGCTTGTCGGCCAGCTTGTCCATCGGCGCACCGGAAGGGTCCCCGCCGGTGTAGTCGTAGTCCCAGCGGCTGGTGTGGAACGAGTGCCCCACGAACCCGTCGATGCCTGGGATACCCGGCAGCTTCGGGACGTGCAGCGGCCCGATTCCCATGGCCACGAAACGGGCGGTGAAGTGATCGCCCCGGTTGGTGCTGACGACCCAGCGGGAGCGCTGCGCGTCCCACTGCAGCCCGGTCACCTCGGTGTGGAACAGCGCGTCCTCGTACAGCCTGAAGTGCTTACCGATGCGCTGACAGTGCTCAAGGATCTCCGGCGCGTGCGCGTACTTCTCGGTCGGCATGTGACCGGTCTCTTCGAGCAACGGCATGTAGACCATCGATGCCGTGTCGCACTGCGCACCCGGGTACCGGTTCCAGTACCACGTGCCACCGAAGTCGCCGCCCTTCTCGATGATCCGGACGTCGTCGATCCCGGCTTCCTTGAGCCGGGCCCCGGTGACCAGACCACCGAACCCACCGCCGATGAACACGACCGCGCAGTCGTCGGTCCTCGGTTCGCGTTCGGTCCGCGGGGTGTAGGGGTCCTCGAGGTAGTGCGCGAACCGCCCGGTGAGGCGCTGGTACTGGTCGTTGCCGTCAGGCCGCAGCCGCTTGTCGCGCTCCTCGAGGTACTTCCGGCGCAGCGCCCTCTTGTCGATGACAGTGCCGTCCGGCCTGGTCAGCGGCCCGGTGACGCTCATGCACCCTCCGGAGGTGACGTGCGGAGGGCAATCGCCCCTCACTAGTGCCAGCATGTCACTCATCAGTGACAGCCTTCAAGGCCGGCCCGGTACCATCCCGGCGTGACCCACGACGCCGGCAGCGCCACGTCGCTCGCCGACGAACAGCGCGACGTCGCCCGCTCCCGGATCCTGCGGGCCGCTCGCGCTGTGCTCGCCGAACGCGGCCTCGCCACCACCGTCGACGACGTCGCCGCGGCGGCCGGCGTCAACAGGCGCACGGTGTTCCGCCACTTCGCCACGCGCGACGGGCTCCTCGTGGCCGCCATCAGGGACGGCGTGCGCCGCTACGCGCTGCAGATCCCGCCTCCCCCCGAGGACGACGACCTGCGGGCCTGGCTGCTCGACCTGCTGACCGTCACCCACCGGCTGAACGCCCGCAACGGCCGCATCTACTGGGAATTGGCCGTGCTCACTCCCGACGACCTGTCGGCCGAGCTGGCCGAGGCGGCCGTGGAGCGGCGAGCCAGCCGCAAGCGATTCGCGGCGAGCGTGACGTCCCGCATCTGGCAGGCCCGCGGCGGCAGAGGGGAGCCGCCTCCGTGGCTCGTCGACGCCGTCGCGGTGCACCTGTCGGGATTCAGCACGCAGTCCCTGGCAGGCGACTTCGGGCGTACCCCGGAGGAAGTCGCCGTCGTGTCGGCCCACGTCATCGAAGCTTCGCTGGCCGCCGCCCTCGCTGCAACGACCTGATTCGACGTCTCGGGCCCGTTCCATCTCATCCGTAGGACCGCGCGCGCGATTCAGCGCCACGAAACGGCGTTTTGCGTATTCTGTGACGTTTTCAGGAGCCTCCGGGGCGCACGCCACATGCGCATACGACCACAATGTGCGGCGCCGATCCGCCGACTCCGTCATCATGGCCGGAAGTCTTCAGCGGTGTGCCCGCCGGTAGCATTCGTCGGCGTCAGCGCAAGCGCCGGCGCAGGACCGATTCGGCCCGCGCCGAAAAACCCACAACACGTCAAGGCGGCGAAATCGTGCACCAGAAGCGACCGTTCCGGCGCCCCGGCCATCTCGGAGGAGTGTGTAGATGACCAGCGCCACCGTCGACGCCCCATCACAAAGCAGAATCGCCATCGCCAGCTTCATCGGCACCGCGATCGAGTTCTACGATTTCTACATCTACGGCACCGCCGCCGCACTCGTGTTCGGCACCCTGTTCTTCCCCTCGTTCTCCGCGACTGCCGGCACCCTCGCCGCGCTCGCCACGTTCGCGGTGGGATTCATCGCCCGCCCACTGGGCGCGATCCTGTTCGGCCACTTCGGCGACCGGCTCGGCCGCAAACGGATGCTGATCACCTCGCTGCTGGTCATGGGCATCTCCACGGTGCTGATCGGTTGCGTGCCCTCGTTCGCCGCGATCGGGGTGGCCGCCCCGATCCTGCTCGCGGTGCTGCGTTTCCTGCAGGGCATCGGACTGGGCGGAGAGTGGGGTGGGGCCGTGCTGCTGGCCACCGAGTACGCCCCCGCCGGAAAGCGCGGGCTCTACTCGGCATACCCCCAGCTCGGGCCGGCCATTGGGTTCGCGCTGGGCAACTTCCTGTACCTCGTGCTGAGCGCGAGCATGAGCCCTGAGTCGTTCACGTCCTGGGGCTGGCGTATTCCGTTCTGGGCCTCGGCGGTACTGCTGGTGGTGGGCTTCTACATCCGCATGCGGATCGCAGAGACCCCGGTGTTCCGCGCGGCGGTGGTGCAGGCCCACCAGCAAGCCCGGGTGCCGTTCCTCGAGCTGCTGCGGCGCCAACCGGTGGTGCTCATCCTCGCCACCCTGTCGTTCATCCTGGCGTTCACGATGTTCTACACGATCACCACCTTCTGTCTGACCTACGCCACCACCGAACTGCACGTCGACAAGACCACGATGTTGACCGAGGCAATCGTGGCGTCACTGTTGATGGGTGCAGCGACGCTGTGGTTCGCCGCGGTCTCCGATCGCGTGGGCCGGCGCAAACTGTGCATCACCGCGGCGGTGCTCTCCGGGATCTGGGCCTTCCCGCTCTTCTGGCTGATCCAGACCCGCCAGCCGATACTGATCGGGATCGCGATGACGGTCGGGCTGGTGTGCTTCGCGCTGCTGTACGGCCCGATGGGTGCCTACTTCCCGGAGCTGTTCCGCGTGCGCTACCGCTACTCCGGCTCCTCCTTCGCCTACAGCGCCGCCGGAATCATCGGTGGCGGCATCAGCCCGCTGATCGCCACCGACGTGCTCGCCCGCACCCACGCGACGACGGGGGTGTCCTGGTATCTGATCGGGATCGCCGTCCTGTGTCTGGTCTGCCTGTTGTTCATGGCAGAGACCCGCACCGCCGACTTCACCGAGTAGATCCCCCGTCGTGTATTCCGAGAAGTTCACCCGTGGTCCATACCGTATTTCCGCTTCGCACAGGGATCGCGCACTACCAAGGGCTGCATGACGACCACCCACCGCCGGAGACGCCGTCGCCGGGGCGAACCCCGGGCACGTGCAGAGGCGCCTGCTCCGGACGCACCGGCGCAGCCCGGCGTCTCTGCCGGTGACGGTGGGGTCGACACCGGCGACTCCGGGATCGCGCTCCGGTTCGCGCGGATGTGCGCCACCGTCGCGGCCGTTCTTCCCTTCGGCCTGTCGCGGGTGGTCGACCCCACCTTCATCGGATTCGCCCTGATCAACGGGTTCACCTTCAGCGTTGACCTCCTGCTCCTGACCGCGATGCACGGATGGCTCGGCTGGCCGATCGAGGTGTCGATAGCCCTCGGGTACGCGGCGGCATTCGGTCTCGGCTTCGTGCTCAACCGCACCCTGAACTTCCGGTCCCACGCCCCGGCCGGTCGCCAGGTCCTGCTCTACGTGGTCGTGGTTGCGATCAACTTCGGTGTGATCCTGCTCGGCGTCGGCGCGGGACTCGCGGCCGTGGGAGTGGAGTACCACCTCGCTCGCGTCGCGGCGGGGGTCTGCGAGGGGGTCTTCATGTACTGCGCCATGCGTTGGGTCGTGTTCGGCAGGCGGGGTGACACCCCGGCGTGACCCTCAGCCGAGCCCGCTCTGCTCCAGCCAGCCCTTGGCCACCACAGCGGGATCCGGCTTGTCCGGGGCGGCCAACCGACGGTTCAGGTCGATCAGCGACTGCGTGGTCAATTTCGCCGACACCGCGTTCAGCTCCTGCCTCACCGCGTCCGTCACCTTCGAGGAGTTGATCAACGGCACCACGTTCTGCGCGGCGAAGTTGTTCTTCGGATCAGCCAAGGCCACCAGGCCGTCGGGCGCCACCGACGGATCCGTCGTGAACACGTCGGCAGCCTGCACCGTGCCCCCCGTCAATGCCGACAACGTCAACGGCCCACCGGCGTCCAACGCCAAATACGAATGGAACGAGCACCCGTAGTTCTTCCGCAGCCCGGGAATACCGTCCGAGCGCGTCTGGAACTCGGACGAACCACCGAACGCCAGCTCACCACAGTGCGGCGCCAGATCCGCGATCGACGTCACATGCAAGCGCTGCGCCAGATCTCGGCTCACCACCACCGAGTCCTTGTCCTGCGCCTCCGACTCGTCCAGCACTGTCAACGGCGCGGGCACCGCTTTCCGCAACGCCGCGTACACGTCCCCCGGCGCCGTCTGCGGCGCAGAACGGTCCAGATACTGCAACAGATTGCCGCTGTACTCCGGAATCAGGTCGATCGACCCGTCCTCCAACGCCGGGATGTAGGTCTCGCGGCTGCCCAGGTTCAGATGCCGCTCGACCTTCACCCCCTTCGCCTCCAACGCCTGCGCGTAGATCTCCGCCACCAGCGTGCTCTCGGTGAAATTCGCCGACCCGATCCGGATCGTGCCGCCCGGTGCCCCGGACCCGCCGCCCGCTCCATTGCCCAGTGGGTCTGCTCCGCCACCGCAGGCCGACAGGGTCAATGCCACGACCGCAGTGGCGGCGAGCGTGGCCAGAACGCGTTTCATGAGTTAGCTCCTGTCATCGCACAGGCCCGGCCCGACACTTCTCGTCGCGTGTTCCGCAGCCGCCGCCACAATAACGCCGCTCCGAGTACGGCCGGCGAAAAGTTGTCGCGAATCGTGGGATGCCGCAGGGAGGTTCTCCCGAAAAGCGGGAATGCCGTCGTTTCCGTACGAAGGTGGCTACCAGTCGAGCTGGGCCAGCATGAACGGTTCGCTCTCGGGCGCCTCCTTGCGGGCCTTCAGCGCGCGTTCGGCGGGAGCGCCGGCGGGCACACGCAGCGGAGGCTGCGCCTGCTCGATCGTGTCGGCGACCACAGCGGCCACCTCGTCGACGGTGATGACCTCGCCGCGCAGGGCGCCGAGTTGGTGATACAGCGGGAGGTAGGGATCGTCCTCCGCGAAAAGCGCCTTTGCCTGCTCGGCGCCGTTCGTGGACACCGCGCCGGGTTGCACGATGCTCACCTTGATGCCGAAATGGCCCGTCTCGATGGCCAGCCCCTCAGCGAGCGCTTCGAGCGCCCACTTGCTGGCGCCGTAGGAACCGATGATCGGCAACATCAGCCGTCCTTGGATGCTGGAGACGAAGACGAGGCGGCCCGCTCCCCGTTTCCGCATCGCCGGCAGAACACCCTGCGCGACTCGCAGCGCGCCCAGGGTGTTGAGCTGGAAGAGCCGTTCGAACTCCGCGAGCGGGACGCTCTCCAGCGGCGCGCGGAGCGTCGCGCCTGCGTTGCTGACGAGCGCGTCGATCTCGCCGGCGTCCTCGATGGCCTGATCGACGCTGTCCTGATCGGTGACGTCGAGGCGTAGGCGCTGGTCAACGGGGAGGTCGGCCAGGGTTTCCGGCCGGCGTGCGGTGGCGATCACTCGATGGCCGCGGCTCGCCAGTTCGACAGCGATGGCTCGGCCGATTCCTTTGGACGCGCCGGTGATGAGCACGGACGACATGATGATTCTCCTCGATGCATGACGGACGGGCGAGTCAGGACACAGTTCCGGTGCGAAGGCGAAGCCGGAATCCCAGGTATTCGTACAGCCGGATGGCGTTGGACGTGAGCACGTGCAGAAATGATCTCCCACCGCGTTCGCGGACGCCGGCTGCGACAGCCGGCAGCAGCCACGTACGCAACCCTCTTCTCGCCATCCCGGAACGGCGTGGACCCCGCTGACTTCACTCCGACCTGGAGGGCAGAGACCTGCTTACTTTCAGATCAATAGCCAGGACTCTATGCGACCTACCTGGGCCGATGAACAGACAGGTGGGTGATGTGCATGACACGCGCAGACCGTGATGCAGAGAAAGCGACAGCGCGCCGATCATCGTGGCTTTCGGACGCGCAGAGCGCGCTCCCCATCCCGGCTCCGGAAGTGTCGTCAGCCGCGCGGGATCGTGAGCGGTTCGAGAAGCCGCCGCGGAGCGTTGAACATGGCGGACACGCGATCAGGATCAGAACCGCTCGGTTCGAAACCGGGGCCGGGTTCGATCCTGGTCTCCGGAACCGGGATGACCGAGCCGCACTGCTCACAGCGTCCCTCGTCGTCGAGCAGGCCGCCGTCCCGGTCGTGACGCAGGGCGCGCTTCACACCGGCCGGAGAGTAGAACGCGTCGCCCCAACTCATCAGGGAGCGCACGACCGGCCACAGGGCGATGCCCTTGTCGGTCAGCCGGTACTCGACACCACCGGCACCGGCGTCATCGCGGCTGAACACGCCCTCTTGCACCAGAGCCTTCAGTCGGCCGGCCAGGACGGCACGAGGGATCCCGAGTTGGGTGGCGAAGTCGCCGAAGCGGCGCACCCCGTAGAACGCGTCGCGGACGATGAGGAGCGTCCACCGCTCTCCCACGATCTCCAACGCTCGTGCCAGCGAGCAGTTGCGGTCCGCATAGGTGCTGGGTAGTGCCATGTCCCGATCGTACCTCTTTAGTTCGCTCACTGAACTACCGTGCGCTCCGCCTGGCCGGCGTTGCCCAGCACGTGCAGCGCGGCTTGCAACGGCACGCCGTCCGGCACCGTTCTCAGGGGCGAGCCCTCCCGCCGGCCCACCAGGCCGGACACCCGGTCGCCGCAGGCGAAGGCCTCGTGCCGCGACTCGGTGACGATGCCGGAGCCGAGTGCGCTCATCGCCTCACCCAGCGGCGACGGCGACAGGTAGCTGCACACGTCGTTCATCCAGCCGCGGATCGCGACGTCCAGCGACAGCCACTCGGCCTTCATCCGCACCTGGCCGTCCCCGAGCGGAGGCACCCGCGCGTCGCCCGTAGCGCAACGCCCCGTCCTCGATCGGCCCGGTCGTCGTGGCGGGCCGGGCGGCGAGGACGTAGCGCCGGGCGCGGGTCGGGTTCGTCGACATATGACTTTCCTCCGAGCTCCCCACATTCGTCACGTGGCACGGTTGTCGACACCTGGCGCAGCGTCTCCCCTGCCGGAGAGACGGCAGTGACTTTGGTAGTGCAGGTCCGCGTCGTTGCCCGGAAGCGACATTCGCCCCGTTCGACTCGCCGGTTCGCTCACCGAACTAGGCCGTGCTACGCTCGGGCCAGTTCACTGATTGAACCGATCTGGTGCGTCCCAGCGTTGCCGCAACCAGATCATGTCTGCGAGGTACAGCCGGCATCACATCAAGCTTGAGGAGACTGTCCGATGTACCAGCATCTCGTTGCCTTCACCATCAGGCCGGAACGTCGCGACGACTTCGCACGGGCGGCCGAGAAGACTGCATTTCTCTCTGAAGCAATCACCTCTGCCGGAGACCCGACGTGGCTCATGCGGGAAAACGTCATCGGTGCCGAGGGGCCGGCTTCATGAGCAACGCCCAGGGAACCGAACTGCTGGATCTGGTGCTGGAAGCGCACGGCGGACGCGAGCGCTGGAGCAGGGCAACGACGGTCCGTGCTCGGCTCCACATGGTAGGTCCGACCTGGAAGGCGCTCGGCCAGGAGAGGACATTCGCCGGAGTGGACGTCGCGGTCGAGATGCATGAGCAACGCACGGTGTTCACCGGATTCACCGGCCCCGGAATGCGCGGGGTCTACACGCCCGACCGTGTGGCCATCGAGGACGAGAGCGGCGCCGTCCTGCAGGAGCGCCACGCTCCGCTGGAGTCCTTCCCGATCCAGGGTGAGGACACCCGTTGGGATTCGCTGCACGCCTTGTACTTCGGCGGTTACGGCATGTGGAACTACCTCACCACGCCGCACCTGCTGACGGTGTCCGGTGTCCGGACCGAAGAACTGGAGCCGTGGCAGGTGGACGGCGAGCGATGGCGGCGGCTCCGGGTGACCTTTCCCCCGCACATCCGCACCCACAGCACCGAACAAATCCTCCATTACGACGAATCGGGACTGTTGCGCAGGCTCGACTACGCGCCCTACGTGATGGGCAGCCGGCACGCCGTCCACCGCACCGGAGCGCACCGGACCGTGTCCGGCCTGGTGTTCCCGACGCACCGTTACGTTCTGCCCGTCCAGGACGGCCGCACCGGGCCCGAGCCGGTCATCATCCTCGACTACACCGACATCACCGTCGACTTCTCCCACGGACCGCAGCCGCCTCGAGGAGAGCAATGATGAACACCCGTCCCTTCGCCGAGAAGAAGTTCGCCGAGATCAACGGCGTGCGAATGGCCTACCTCGACGAGGGTGAGGGCGATCCGATCGTTTTTCAGCACGGCAATCCGACCTCGGCCTACCTGTGGCGGAACGTGATGCCGCACCTGAAGGGGCTGGGGCGGCTGATCGCCTGCGATCTCGTCGGGATGGGCGACTCAGGCAAGCTGGAGCCCTCCGGTCCGGATCGCTACTCCTATCAGGAGCAGCGGGAGTACCTGTTCGCGCTGTGGGACCGTATCGGCGTCGGCGAGAATTCCGTGTTCGTCCTGCACGACTGGGGTTCGGCGCTCGGCTTCGACTGGGCGTTCCAGCATCGGGACCGGGTGGCGGGGATCGCCTACATGGAAGCCATCGTGGCCCCCATGAAATGGGACGACTGGCGGGACGACCCGCGGCGGACGTTCCAGAGTTTCCGTTCCCCGGCCGGCGAGTCGATGGTGCTCGCCGACAACCTGTTCGTCGAGCAGGTGTTGCCGACGGCGGTCCTCCGGGACCTCAGCGAGGAGGAGATGGCGGTCTACCGCGCGCCCTACCTCACCCCGGGCGAGAGCCGCCGACCAACGCTGAGTTGGCCGCGCCAGATTCCGATCGAGGGCGAACCCGCAGAGGTCGTGCGGATCGTCGAGGAATACGGACGGTGGCTGGCCACATCAACGATGCCCAAACTGTTCATCAACGCAGAACCTGGCGCGATCCTGATCCGCAGCCAGCGCGAATTCTGCCGAACCTGGGCCAACCAGACCGAAGTGACGGTGCCCGGCGTGCACTTCGTCCAGGAGGACAGCCCGGATCTGATCGGTGCCGCGGTCGCGGACTTCGTCCGTGGCATCCGCGGCACCGGACCGGACAGTCAGGCCTGTTAGCCCGATGACGAGCGCCGCGGGGCCGCCAGGCGACTCCGAAGAGGCGCGGATCGTCCTTGAATCTCAACTCGTAGTCCCATGAAAGGTGTTCAGATGACCGACGATGACAGGCTGTTCCTGGTCACCGGCGCGACCGGCAAGACCGGAGGCGGCACGATCAAACTGCTGCTCCAGCACGGTCACCGCGCCCGGGCGATGGTGCACCGGGAGGACGAACGCTCCCGCGCACTG
>NZ_JAKXMK010000057.1 GCF_022524485.1 Pseudonocardia alaniniphila | reverse complement strand
CTGGGGTCCGACAACGCCGGTTCGGGCAGCGAGGGGTCGGCCAGCCGGGCCAGCTGCGCACTGCGGAACTCGGTGTGGTCGGTGGGGACGGTGGTGAAGTGTCCGTGGCAGTCGATGATCATCTGGCGCTCTCCTGTCCGGTGGGCGCGACGATCGCCCCGTTGCTGTCGGGATGATCGACATAGAAACACCACGCGTCCGACCGCAACGTCGGCGCCACCACCGGGACACCGCCTCGTTGCGGATCCCGCCCTGGAAGTGTGTCGCTGACGCTCGCCGCTGCTCTCATGAGCTTCTCCCTGCGGCGGTGAGGTCGAGGCCTACCCGCTGGTCGTCGACGCCGGCCAGCCAGCGGCTGTTGTGCACCGCCATGAGCCGTATCTCGTCCTCCGTGAACCCCGCGGCGAGCAGCCGGTCGGCCAGCAGGGCAAGCCCGTCCTCGACGGGAGGGTTGAACGGCTGTCCGAGGTCGCTCGAAAGCACCGAGTGCTCTGGGCCCACCGCCCGGATGGTCTCCAGCCACAGCTCCCACGAGACCTTTCTGGTGTACGGAGTGGTGAAGCAGCGCTCCAGTAACGCGCCCTTCGCCGCAAGCCGCCGCTGCATGTCTATCGCCACCCGTTGTGAGGTGAACTCGGGATGTGTGACGACGATGCGACGCACCCCCACGACGAGGGCGGCGTCCACAACGGTGTCGATCTCCGCCGCGCTGAGATGGCCGGTTGCCAGGGTCATGTCGTGCTTGGCGATGACTCGCAACACCTGCCGGGTGGCCTCGAGCACCCGCCCGTCGGAACCGACTACCTCGACGGGATCGGCCGCCATGCCCTCGTCCCGCAGCTCTTCCTGTAGCAGTGCCCACATCGGCGGCCGCGCCCCCTCGGGATCGCGCTCGGTGCACTCGCGCTGATTGGCGCTGTCGACTGTGGGCATCCAGACGACCTGGGCGCCGCTGCGGGCTGCAAGCTCCACGGCGATGGGGTTCATTCCCCCTACGGAGCCGTTCAAGGTGATGGCGCCGACCGCACTGAACCCGGGTACCGCGGCGCGCACCACGGCAGCACGCTCCCCGGTCGGAAGGTAGTGCGACTTCAGCACGAACCCGGCCAGCCCGACCTCCGCGAATCTCGGCGCGAGCGTGAGGTCGTCGATGCGGCGGCGCATCACGTCCGGTGCAACATGAATGTGCACGTCGTAGGCGCCTTTGACAATCTCACGAGCCCGTTCCGATGGTGTCGGATGATTATCCATGTCAGTCTCAATCGTCGTAATCGAAGTCGTCCTGAGTGCGTCAATCACACTCGTGAGATGGAGCCGTGTCGCAGCTTCCGCTGCTATGGGATCGCGGCTGCAGATAGCGTCGATGATCGCTTGATGTTCGGGGAGTGAGACCCCGGGCCGCTCTGGCTGCATAGCCAGCCTGAACTGGTGGCGGACACTCTGGGCACGCAAGTGCTCCAGCACGCGCGCGGCGGTGGCCTGGCCACTGAGCTCGCGAATCCGCTGGTGTAGCAGGCGGTTGGCCTCCGAGTAGCCGAGTACGTCGCCGACCGTCACCGCGTCCGCCATGCGAATGCCGATCCTGCGCAGGTCCATCGCCTCGGCGTCAGTCACCCGTTCTGCCGCCTTGGCCGCACACAAGCCTTCCACGACCATCCGGACCTCGGTGATCTCGATGGCCTCGTCCAACGACACTGCCCGCACCCGGGCCCCGCGATGCGGAATGCGTTCCACCAGTCCTTCGCTGGTCAGCTGGAGCAGTGCGAAGCGCACCGCGCTGCGGCTGGCCGAGAAGCGCTCCGAAAGATCGGCCTCCACCAGGCGCTGGTCCGGTACGAACTCACCTCGCATGATCGCTTCGCGGATCATTTCCAGGATGGTCGGACGCTCCGGCGCCGGTGCATTCGGCTCTGTGCCGTTAACGAGCTGGGCGTCCTGGAAAGATCTCGGCACGCTTCTTCTCCTGTGAGGTGTGGCGCCGGGGCTTCTCATGTGAAGCTCCGGCTTGTCGCCATTGCCGCGGCGACGTGCGGCACATCTCGCCGGGGGCTACGCCCGTCCGCTCACTCGGAATCGATGCGAATGCAACGCCCGGGACATGCCTGGCTGGCCTCCAACACCTGGCGCTCGTTTTCGCGCGGCACGGTCACCGTGCCCGCGGGACCGGCCGGGAGGGCGGAGTCCCCGTCGTGCACCACGGCCAACCCGTCCTCGCCGATGGTGAAAACGATCGGTTCGAGCAGCTCACACAGGCCAGCGCCGGTGCATCTGTCCTGATCGATCCAGACCTTCATGTCTTCCTCCCTCTCGCCAGGCCCATCACCCCGTCGTGACGGCTGTTCCGTTCGCGATGAGCGCGCGGCACGACCCGAGATCCTGCGTGCGGACGGTCGACGGCCACGGCACCCACGAATCGACTGCGAATTCCAGCCGGCTGCCGGCTGTAAAGGGTGTTCCTCCCCTCCAGGCGTGCAGTATCTCGCCGGGGAATCCGGACGCGGGGATTCTGGGCACGCCGGTCTCCCGTGTGGGTTCGGCGGCCTGCCTGAATGTTGGCTGGACCGTCACCGAGTTGGCTTGGTGGTAGTGCGCGGAATCCGCACGGTCGGTCGTCTGCTGAGTGGCGCACATTCTGCGCACCGCGACGCGACGTCGCAAATACGAATGTTGCGTGCGTGGGCGCGACATTTGTCGCGTTGGGGGCACCGGTCTGGCCGGCAACGGATGGTCGGTCGCGTCTTCGCAAGTCGTCCCCCTTCTGGTCTACCCACATGCCCGGCACAGCCGTCACCGAGTGTGACGATCTGCGTCGAGGACCGCCGCCGTACAAGGTCGCGGAAGGAACGCGGCCTCAATGCGCGGATGCTGACGATCCAGGGGCCGGCGCCGACGTATGGCGCGGTTGTCTACAAGAATGTCGCCAATGTTGTCCTGACGGAACGATCTCAATGTCGCACCTTCACTTCGAGTCCGTCAAGGGCTGCGCGGCCATGGGTGTGCCGTCCTCGTTCTTGTCGCGGTCGACACGACATCGCAGGTCGAGGGGGCCCGCCCGTGCCGGCAGCCGAGGCATGACACCACCGCTGGACATCATGTACGGCCGTCGTAATGTCCTGACTAGTTAGCATTGCGAAGATCATTTTCGATTGAAACTGGGCGTTGACAGGGCGGGCGTTATCAACGATTCTCGTGACAAGATTGCTAACAATCCCGTCGTCGCGCAGTGCAGCGCACCTCGTCGTGAGCCGTCAGAGGCCTTGGGGTGAGCGCAGGCCACGCCGACACGACGGGGGAGGGTTGTTGCCGTGGGTGACCAGGTCAGTAGCCGCACTGAAGCCCCATCGTCGAACGCCACCGAACAACCGCCGGTGGCAACCGCAAAGGTCAAGCACTCTTCCTCGTCGCGCGTGACCCTTCCGCGGGCCGGAATCGTCAGAGCTGGAGCGAGATTCATGGCGCGTCCACGGAAATGGATCGTGCTGGGCATCGCCGTCGTGTCGATTCTTGCGACGGCATGCTCCCCACGCGCGACGACGAGCAGCGATGACGCTTCTGCCGGTCCTCCGCAACACGGTGGCACTCTCACCTACCTGGCCAACGGAGTGACATCCACCTGGCCTCGAGGGCTCGATCCGGCTTCCGCCGGAGCAGCGCCATCACTCTTTTTGACCGCCATTTTCGGCGGATTGTTCAAGCTGGCCGACGGCGGGAAGATCGAACCTGATCTCGCATCCGGGTACCAGGTCTCCGACGACGGGAAGAGCCTCACGATCTCCTTGCGGCCGGGCGTGATGTTCCAGGACGGCACCCCGCTCAACGCCGAGGCCGTCGCATGGAACATCGACCGGGACCTCAAGACGGCGTGCGTCTGCAGCCCCTCGGCGTCGTGGCCACCGCTCGCCGAGGAGGGCATCACGACGCCGGACGATCACACGGTCGTCCTGAACTTCAGCCGCCCGTATGCCGCCCTCATGAACGTCTTCGTCAGCACGAGCGTCAACCGCATCGCTTCCCCCACCGCGGTGCAGAAGATGGGACAGCAGGAGTTCAGCCTGAAGCCGGTGGGTGCCGGTCCGTTCGAGGTCGTGCGCAACGTCGTCAGCTCCGAGATCGTGCTCAAGCGCTACGAGGGCTACTGGAAGCAAGGCCAGCCCTACCTCGACGGACTCGTGTTCAAGGCGATCGTCGGCGACCAGCCGACCTATCAGGCGATCCAGGCCGGACAGGCGCAGGCGAGCACGCTCACCACCCCCTCCATCGTCCAGCAGGCGAGCCAGAACGCGAACCTGACGGTCAACCAGCAGGACGGCACGTCGCCGTGGCTGATCCAGCTCAACACGGCGGTCCCACCGTTCGACAACAAGCTCGCGCGTGAGGCGATCTACTACGCCACCGACACCGAGGCGATCCGCACTCACCTGCTCGACGGCCTGTACCCGGCGACGCAGTCGTTCACCGGGCCAGGAGGCCTCTTCTACCAGCCCGAGGTCCCCGGCTACCGCACCTTCGACCTGGACAAGGCGAAGCAGCTCGTCGCGCAGCTCGGGGGGTTGAAGGTCGACCTCTTCGGCGGCACGGACAAGGTGGCCACCGAGACCGTGCAGGTCCTGCAGAGCCAGTGGCAACAGGCAGGGATCGAAACCACCATCCATTCCTACGAGCTGCCCAGAACCATCCAGGAGCTCGAAGGCAAGAAATGGCAGGCGGCTCTGCAGAGCAACGGAGCCTTCGATCCCGGGGTGAGCTCCGGAGTGCCGTTCCGGTTCCTCTCCAGCGCGCCGTACAGCGGGGTCCAGGACCCGAACCTCGACACCATGATCGACCAGGCGGCAGCGACTCTCGACCAGACCGAGCGAGGCCGCCTCTACGGGGACATCGCCAAGTACATCAGCGACGAGGCGTACGCACCGTTCATGATCGCCGTCGCGCCGGCCGCGGTGGCCCGCAAGGACGTCCACGGACCCGGGGTGTCGACCAAGATCCCGATGGCGAGCGTGTCGCTCCTCCCGGTCTGGGACGAGGTCTGGATCGAGAACTCATGACCATCCGCACCCCGGAGCCGGCTTCCGGGACCGCCGTCGACACCACCACTCAGACGGGTCCCCAGCCCGTTCACGACGCCGACCGGCATCCCGGCCAGATAGCCGGGCGCGCGATGGCCGTCGTGCAGTCGCCGAGCCTCCGGCTCGCCCTGCGCAGGCTCGCCACCGCGATTCCGGTGCTGTGGGGCGTCACCGCCCTGACCTTCGTGGTGCTGAACGTCCTGCCGGGCAACGCCGCCCAGCAGCTCCTGGGAGCGGAGGCGACGCCTGAGCAGGTCCGGCAGCTCACGGTCGAGCTCGGCCTCGACAGGCCGCTCGTGACGCGCTACTGGGACTGGCTCAGTGGCGTGCTCACCGGCGACCTCGGGCGGTCGTTGGCGAGCGGGCAGCCCGTGACCGAGATCTTCGCCGAGCGCCTGCCTGTGACCCTCGAGCTAGCGGTCTACGCGCTCGGCATCTCTCTGATCCTGACCATGCCGGTGGCGTTGCTGGCGACTCGCCGGCCTGGGGGGCTCGTGGACCGGGTGAGCATGGCGGTCAGCATGGCGGGCCTGTCCATCGCGAACTACGTGCTCGCGCTCCTGCTCGTCATCGTGTTCGCGGTGTATATCCCGCTCTTTCCGGCGATCGGCTACGTGCCGCTGGAGGAGAACATCCTGGAGAACATCTGGTCGCTCACGCTTCCCGCGGTCGCGATCGGCTTCCCGCTGTTCTGCTTCTACACCCGGCTGCTACGCGGCGACATCCTCGACCAGATGCAGGAGGACTACGTCGTCACGGCACGCGCCAAGGGGATCAGCCCCTTCCAGGTACTGACCCGCCACGCCCTGCGCAACTCCCTGTTCGGCCTACTCACGATCGTCGGGCTCAATCTGGGGAACCTGCTCGGGGGCACGGTGATCAGCGAACAGATCTTCGCCCTCCCCGGCATCGGTCAGGAACTGATCCAGTCCATCAACAACCGCGACGTCATCGTCGTGCAGGCGATCGTGCTCTTCATGGCCACCGCGACGGTTCTCGTGAACCTCCTCACCGACATCCTGTACGCCATCCTGGACCCGAGGATTCGCTATGGTCAGCGCATCGCCTGACGCCCTCCTCCCATCGGGCGGCCCGCAACCGGGCAGCACTGGTGCCACGGGAAGACGAACCCGCAGAGGGTGGGCGCGTCGGCTGGAGCTCGCAGTTCCGCTCGCATTGCTGATCGTCGTCTTCGGCGCGTGCTTCCTGGTGCCGGCCGTCCTTCCGGTTCCGGATCCGATCGGCGGCAGCATCATCGACTCGGACTTACCACCGCTGGCGCCCGGGCATCTCCTCGGCACCGACCCGGTGGGCAACGACGTGTTCTCCCGTCTCCTGTACGGCGGTCGCGTCTCGCTCGCCATCGCCGTGGCCGTGAACGTGATCGGCCTTGTACTCGGCGGACTGCTCGGGGCCTTCGCCGCCTATCGCGGCGGTGTCACCGACGCGGTGATCATGCGCGTGCTCGACGTCCTGATCGCGTTTCCGTCACTGGTGCTCACCCTCGCGATCGCCCAGAGTCTGGGGCCGAGCGTCAGCCACACGATCTTCGCGCTCTCGTTCTTCAGCGTGCCGGCGTTCGCCCGCACCGCACGGGCAGCCACGCTTCGCCTGCGCGAGCAGACGTTCGTGACGGCGGCCAGGTTGAGCGGCACGGGAACCGGCCGCGTCCTCTTCCGCCACATCACCCCCAACATCCTTCCGCAGCTGATCACCTTCGCCCTGCTCGGAATGGGGATCATCATCGTTGTCGAAGGCGCGTTGAGCTTCCTCCAGCTCGGCGTGCCCCTGCCCAACCCCAGCTGGGGGAACATGATCTACCAGGGGCAGCAGAGTATCTCGACCGAACCGTTGCTCGTCCTGTTTCCGAGCATGTTCCTGTTCGTTTCCACTCTCGCTTTCAACCTTCTCGGAGACGCGATGCGAGCCCGCTGGAATGTGCGATGAGTGTGCTCATCCCTCCGCTCTCGACCGCAGCGCCGGATGACCGTCGTGCGACGGAGGGCACGTTGCTGGAGGTGCGGGACCTTCAGGTGCGGTTCCGCCGCCACGGCCGCGTTGCGCGCGTGGTGAACGGTCTCGATTTCTCGGTGTCACCGGGCCGGACCCTGGCGATCATCGGGGAGTCGGGCTCGGGGAAGACGGTGAGCTGCCGCGCGATCCTGGGCCTGTTGCCGAGCTTCGCGTCGGTCACCGGCACCGTCCTGTTCGCGGGTGAACAGTTACTGGGCTTGCCGGAGCATGAGATCCGCCGGTATCGGGGCGCCGACATCGCGATGGTGTTCCAGGATCCGGCACGGTCGCTCAACCCCACCATGCAGGTGGGGAAACAGATCATGGAGGCGATCCGGGAGCATCTGCCGCTCTCCTCTGCTCTGGCACGACAGCGGGCGATCGAGCTGCTCGAACTGGTACGGATACCGTCACCCAGCCGGCGCTTCCACGAGTACCCGCACCAGCTGTCAGGGGGAATGCGGCAGCGGGTGATGATCGCGATCGCCTTGGCGTGTCACCCCAAATTGCTGATCGCCGACGAGGCCACGACGGCCCTGGACGTGACGACCCAGGCCCAGATCATGGAGCTGCTCCTGGATCTCCAGCGTGCCCTGGATATGGCTCTGATCTTCATCAGCCACGACCTGGGGCTGGCCGCGTCCTATTCCGACGACGTGATCGTGATGTACGCCGGGCGGGCCGTCGAGCGCGCACCAACTCGCCGATTGTTCGAACACGTGCGGATGCCGTACACGAAGGCGCTGCTGGAGGCGATCCCGCGCCTCGACCGGCCTGCCCATCTCCAGCTGCCGGTCGTGCCGGGCCGGCCACCAGACCCCTCATCGCTGGGGAGCGGCTGTTCGTTCGCCCCCCGCTGCCCGCGGGTGGCAGACATCTGCTGGGACAGCGCCCCGCCTTTGACTGAACACGACTCAGAGCACTGGTGGGCCTGCTTCCGCCCGCATGGGTCCGGAGAAACCCGATGAACATCGCCGTGCCCCGGCGCTTTACACGCGCGGATCTGAAACGCGAGGAGCCGACCGTGGAGAGCACGGCCGATCCCGAACGGGAACGGGGTGCTCGCGAGCCGCTGCTGGCCGTGCGTGACCTGGTGCAACAGTTCTCGGTGCGCACCCACGGCGGCGCGAGGCGCGCGGTCGTACACGCAGTGTCCGGTGGGATGTCGATTTCGGACCCGGTGCCCGCGCGTCCAGCAGCTCTGTGCGGACGAAGAACCCGCGCTGCGCGAACCAGGTGAGGACCACTATGTGGGCTGTCACTACCCATTCGGCGACGTCGGCCCGCCGGGACAGAGAAAATCAATGAGTGATCCGACGAAGTCCGGGACGACTGGAACGGTGTCCCAGAAAGGTCTCATGGTGGATCAGGAAGGCATGATCTCGGCGAATGGGCGAGACGGTGTCGTCGAGAAGAGATCGACCCTGCCGTCCTTGTGGATGTCACTGGTCGTCGAGCGGGCTTGTACCGAGATCTGGAGAGCGTGGGAAGAGAAGAACGACGTCACCGAGTTGCACGTGAATCCGGCGGTTTACGACGCTGTGGCACTAGCGAGGCCCGGCGAAGTCGGCCGCGGCTATCCGCTGATGCTTCTCGGTTTGGAACTGATTCCCGATAAAGCCGTGCAGATCTACGAACCGGTCGTAATCAGAAGCTGAGGGCAACTATGTCAATCACCAGTGCAGGCAACGCAACCGGGGAGGACGCATGCTGACGCCGGAAGAGAACGAGGCACTATGCCGCGTGGGGCCGGGCACGCCGATGGGTACCCTGCTCCGTAGGTACTGGGTGCCGGCCTTCCAACTCGCCGACCTGCCCGGACCGGACTGCGCTCCGATCAAGGTGACGATACTCGGAGAGAATTTCGTCGCGTTCCGGGATACCCAGGGGAGAATCGGTTTCCTGGACGAGCTGTGCCCCCACAGGGGCGCATCGCTCGTGCTCGGTCGCGTCGAGGACTGCGGCATTCGGTGCCTTTACCACGGCTGGAAATATGCCGTGGACGGGACGATCCTGGAGACGCCCAACCTGACCGGTTCCCGCTTCACAGAGCGGGTGAAGCACGGGAGCTACCCGGTCAAGGAAAGCGGTGGGCTCGGCTGGGTCTATCTCGGCCCTCCGGACACTGCGCCACCTTTCCCGATCTTCCGCTGGGACGGGGCGCCGGCTGACGAGGTCGCGGTCAGCGAGATGATCATGGATTGCAACTGGATGCAGGTGTTGGAGGGGTCGATCGACTCCTCGCACGTCGGCGTGCTCCACCTCGACACGTTGGCCGTGATGGGAGCGGGGCCGCGCAATGTCGGCTCGTTCGAGTTCGCCGGCGACCCGTGGGACCACGACATGCCGACGCCCCCGCGAGGTGACAACCCGTGGCCGAGTCATGACAACGCACCGGTGATCGAAGTCGAGGACACGCCGTTCGGGTTCCACTACGCCGCTGTGCGGGAGGCCGCTGACGGCTCGGGGAGCAAGTACGTCAGGATCACCGCCTTCGTCATGCCCTACACCGCCTTCGTCGGAGGGAGCAACGGCGCGGTGATCGTCGTTCCGAGGGACGATCACACCTGCTCCTCGTTCGGCATCTTCATGGTGCCGAAGGGCAGGGGAGGCTCCGCAGCGGCGAACCGCACAGGTATCGATCGGAGCATCTGGGGGCCGGAGCCGGGCAATCGGCGCATGCGCATTCCTCCTCAGGACCGCGAGGCCATGGCGAACGGACAGAGCTTTGCCGGATTCCGCGGGGGTAACCGGGTTCAGGACGGTGCGGTACAGATGTCGTCCGGCCCGCTCTACGATCGCGCGAAGGAGCATCTGGTCCCGGCCGACCTCGCGATCATCAGGCTGCGGCGCGTGCTGGCCGACTCGATCCGGCTCGTGGACGAGGGGAAGCCGCCGCTCGGCCTGGGGGTCGGATACGACTTCGCGCGTGTCACCGCCGCCTCGGCGACCATCGACGCGGAAACCCCTTGGCAGGACCTGGTTGCGGGCAACCTCGGTACCCGAGAGGGGACAGCGCGGATCAGTACCTGACGTCACTCGTACGTCGACTGGTGCCCTGGGCGCTGACACGTAGCCGGATCGATGTTGCCAAGGATCGGTCGGATTCTCGCCGGCTGACCACGGGGCTTGACCGGCTCGCCGCCCGGTGTGATCAGGCGAAAAAGGACGTCTTCATCGAGGAGGCCGCGGAATCGATCGGGTGCCGGCTCTGGATGAGTCCGTACCCGACCGGTTCCGGGGCCCGAGCGGACCTGCCCGGCCCGGACCTTCGCGTTGATGCACGGTGGAGGTCCGGCTTGGCGACAGTTGAAGGGAGGCGGCGGACATGGCAGAGATCGTGCTGGGTGTGGCTAGTTCGCACACGCCCCAGCTCAGCTCTGGGGTTGAATTTTGGGAAGACCACGGGAGGCGGGATCGGGGATATTCATTGCTGGGTCGGGATGCCGAATACCATGCCTATGACGAGATTTTGAAAGGTGCTGATCCGCGAATAGAGAACGAGCTCGACCCAGCGGTCTGGGCGGCCAAGGATCAGCGCTGCCAGGAGTCCCTGCAGGAGCTTTCTCGTCGGCTCTCGGAGGCTCAAGTGGACGTCGCCGTCGTCATCGGTGATGACCAGCAGGAGATGTTCCAGCGTGACGGCACGCCGACCTTCGCCTGTTTTCTCGGAACAGAGTTGACCGACATACCGCCCGACGCGGAACGGCTCGAGCGAATGCCGGCGGGCCTTCGTGCGGCTTCCTGGGCCGCCCACTCCGATCGGCCTGAACGTCATAAGGTCTGCTCCGAGCTGGGCCGCCTCGTCATAGAGTCGCTTGTTGTCGCGGATTTCGATCCATTGAGTTTTATCGAGCAGCCCGCCGGACGGACACTGGGACACGCCTTCACTTTCCCGCGGTACCGGCTCGGCCTAGCACCGGAGACGCCGATCACGCCGATCTTCATCAACACCTACTTCCCTCCGAATGTCCCTTCGGCGCGGCGTTGCTACCAACTCGGACGGGTGGTGCGGAACGCCGTGGCGTCGTGGACCAGCGACGCGCGGGTGGCGGTCATCGCTTCCGGCGGGTTGAGCCACTTCGTGGTCGACGAAGAGCTCGATCACCGGTTCCTGTCCGCTCTGGAGCGGAGTGACTCCGAGGCGCTCGGCGCCTTGGGGCGCAAACATCTCAGGTCGGGAAATTCGGAGCTACTGAATTGGATTGCGGCGGCCGGCGCCTTGGAGGGTAGAAATTTCACGTTGGTTGACTACGTCGCCGGCTACCGGACCCCGGCCGGCACGGGGACGGGAATGGCCTTCGCCTACTGGGAATGACGAGCTCTGGCCCGCGGGAGCTGGTTGATCTAGGTTCCCAGGCATGTCCTCTCGATTCTCATCGTGGAGTGCGGCGATCAGTGCCTGCCTGCACGGGGGTGGGGGAGGGGCGCCGCCGATGTCCGGGGCCGTCGCCGCGGCAGCTACAGGGCCATCCGTGTCCGGTCGACGCGCTCCCGCTGAGCCCGAGCGGGTCAGGCGGCCCGTTCAGCACGCACGGCGATCATGAGGAGGACGCCATGAGCGATGGAGCGAGCACTGCCGAGGTGATGGCTGAGGCGCTGGTGGCGGCTGGCATCGCAAGTATCTTCGCCTATCCCGGCGACCCGATCATCGAGTTGATGGAGAAGTGCCGGGCGCGTGGTGTCGACGTCGTCCTCGCTCGGCGCGAGGCCACTGCGGCGTTCATGGCGGAGGGTTTCGCTCAGGCCACCGGCAGGCCTGGCGTGTGCCTGTCCACCCTCGGCCCGGGATCCACCGCTCTCGTCAACGGGGTCGCCGCGGCCCATCTCGATCGAGTGCCGATGCTGGCCATCTCCGGGCAGATCGAGAGCGCACGCGAGCAGTACTTCACCCACCAGGTGGTCGATCACAAGCTGCTGTACAGCTCTGTCACGAAGTGGGCCGGCCGGATCGAGTCGACCGCGGTTGCGACCACGATGCGCAAGGCGTTCCGGCTCGCCACGGCGGAGCGACCCGGTCCGGTCCACCTCACCATCGGCGGTGACGTGAGCCGGCAGCAGGCCAGAGACGCGCACTTCGTCATGCCACCGACCTCATCGTCGGTGAGCGCGGTGCGAGTCCACCGCGGGCCCGACGGCGCCGACCCACTGGCTCTGCTCGCCGGTGCGCGGCGGCCGGTCGTGCTCGCGGGTATTGCCGCGGTGCGCGGCCGTGCCACGGACGCACTCGTGCGGTTCGCCGAGACCGTCTCGACCCCAGTGGTTGTCGCGCCCATGGCCAAGGGGGTGTTCCCCGAGGAGCACCCGCTCTTCGCCGGGGTGCTGGACATGGCGTGCAACCAGGTGCTCTGGGATTTTCTCGGTGACGCCGACCTCATCGTCACCGTCGGCTTCGACGCCGTGGAGCTGATCAAGCCCTGGACGGCGGCTGCGCCTGTTCTGCACATCGACATGACGCCCAACACCGACCAGATCTACGCGAGCCAGTGCGAGTGCGTCGGCGACATCCCCGCCATCCTCGACTGGCTGACCGACGACTGGTCCGGCGAGGCTCGCTGGAGCGAGGGCGACGTGCAACGGCACCGCGAGAACCTGCGAGCGGCCTACTACGAGGGAAGGGTCCTGGGAGCGCTCAACCCGACCGACGTCATCGACGTCGTGCGGGCGGCGGCTCCCCGGACGACGGTGGCGACCACGGACGTGGGGTCGCACAAGCTGCTCGTCGGGCAGGGCTGGCAGACCTACGAACCCCGGTCGCTGCTGATGACGAACGGGCTCTCGTCGATGGGTTTCGGGGTTCCGGCCGCCATCGCCGCCAAGGTCGCGGACCCGTCACGACCGGTGGTCGCGCTGGTCGGTGACGGCGGGTTCGCGATGACGGCCACCGAGGTACGACTGGCCGCGGCCGCAGGGTTGCCGGTGGCGTTCGTCGTCCTGGTCGACGGCAGCCTCAACCGGATCGAGCTCAAGCAGATGGCCCAGGGTTATCCGAGCACGGCAACCCGGATCGACGACATCGACCTCGTCATGCTCGCCGAGGCCATGGACTGCGACGGTGTCCGCGCCGAGTCCCGTGCGGAGCTGGAGAAGGCGTTGAGCGGAGTCGCCGAGCTGACCCGGCCTCTGATCGTCGAGGCGCGGATCAACCCCACGCAGTACGAGTCGCAGTTCTGATCGGAGGCGGAGATGGTGCTACGTCGTTTCGCGGAGTTCGCGGTCGGGCAGCGCAGCGCCGGGCTCGACGCCGCTGTCCGGCACGCCGCAACCCGGGCGGTCGTCGACTGGTTCTCCGCCACGATCGCCGGCTCGGACATGCAGCCCGCGTCGATCCTTCGATCGGCTCTCCTCGACGAGAAGGAGAGTGGTCCGTGCCATCTGGTGCCGGGCGGTCCGAGGGCGAGCGCGCGCACCGCCGCGCTCATCAACGCAACCGCATCGCACACCGCTGAGCTCGACGACATCTTCCGGGACGGTGTCTATCACCCCGGCTCGCCGACCGTCGCGGCCGCGCTGGCAGCCGCAGAGCACAGTGGCGCGAGTGGGGAGGACTTCCTGCGGGCCGTCGCTGTCGGCTACGAGATCGGTGACCGCATCGCGGCCGCGATCCAGCCGGCCCACTACACCTACTGGCACACGACCGGGACCGTCGGGACGATCGGAGCGGCGGCGGCAGGGGCGGAGATCCTCGGCCTGGACGCCGAGTGGTTCGCTCACGCGCTGGCCACCGCCACGACGATGGCGGCCGGTCTGCAGCAGGCGTTCCGGTCCGAAGCCATGAGCAAACCCTTGCACGCCGGCCATGCGGCCGAGGCCGGCCTGCTGGCGGCCATGACCGCAGCCCACGGGTTCACGGGAGCGTTGGACGTCCTCGACGGCGAGGCCGGTTTCGGCGCGGCGATGGCCCGCAACCCCGACTGGGACAGCGCCACCGAGAAGCTGGGAAGACCGTGGGCAATCACCCAGGCGACCGTGAAGAACCACTCCTGCTGCGGACACACGTTCGCCGCGGTGGACGCCGCACTGGAGCTGCGGAGCAGGGTCCGGGTGCCCGAGGTGCGCGAGATCCGCGTGGCGACCTACGGCGCCGCGATCAAGGTCGCCGGCAACCCTGACCCGAAGACGCCTTTCGAGGCGAAGTTCAGCACGGCCTACTGCGTGGCGGCAGCGTTCGTGCTCGGATCGGTTCGGCTCCAAGCCTTCACGGAGGAGCGACTGAGCGATCCGGTCCTGCGGGACCTTGTCGGGCGCACGAGGCTCGCGGTCGATCCCGAGTACGACGCTGCCTTCCCAGGGCAGCGGGCGGCACGCGTGACGATCATCGACAAGGACGGGACCGAGACCCACCACATCCGCAACACCCGCAAAGGTGACCCGGACGATCCGCTGACGGACGCCGAACTGGCCGAGAAGTTCGAGGACCTGGCGGTGCCCGTCGTCGGGAAGCGCGAGGCGGCGGAGTGGAGCCGGGCTCTGTGGAGGCTCGCGGATCTCGTGGATGTCCGGGAGTTGGCGGCGGTGACGCTCCGGTGATCGCGACGCCTTGATCCTGATCATCCCGGCCGTGGCCGCGTCAGTCTGGCCATAGCGCATCGGGGAACCGGGGCCGCGCGATGCAGGCGCGCTCGAGGGTGCGCAGGCTCAGCACGTCGACGTCCCGGATCCCGGCGATCCCACGCTCCCGCTATCCCTCCGCCATCACCTCGACGACTTGGGGATATGGCGCCGGCTGCCAAGCACCCGCCGTCCTCAGCGCTCAGCCGATCGAGCGTTGGTCCGACGCTCCGCAGCGGGATTCCTCGGGGCATCTGCTTGCACGCCCTGTCCAGCGCCTCCTCCGGCGGCTGTTGCCAAGGGGTGAGGAGTCCGGGCGGCATGGCAATTCTCCGTCCACCGGGAGGTCACACGCGGGCTCGGCCCGCATGTTTGTGGTGGTCCCCGAGCCGGCTGCGGTCGCGCGGATCTTGGTCGTTGACAGGCCCTTCCGTCTCGGTAATATGTCACACGTCGCATATCACAGCCCGGCCCCCGATGCTGAGCGCCGTGAGGGCGTAGCCGTCGCTATGAGGAAAAGAGGCCTTCGGCGACTGCGGCCACATGATTGCGGACCCGATCGTCGAAGACCAGGCAGTTGTTGGTGAGAACGGCGCCTTGGCGTTGCTGTGGAGCCTTAACAGTGGAGGCAGAACGTTGAACCGAAGGCGCTTGAGGGTGGTCGCCGCCATCGTTGCCGCGGGAAGCCTGCTCCTGGCCGGCTGTGGGGGCGGCGGAAACTCTGCGAGCGGGGCCGGTGCGAATGTCGAGACCGACGCTCAGGGGTTCGCGCTCAACACCGGACCCGCCCAGAAGGGCGGCACGGTCAACATCCTCGGCGCCGTGGATTTCTCCCACCTGGACCCGGAGATGGGCAACGACGGTAACGTCCTCAATTTTTATCGGCTGATCTACCGTCAGCTCACGACGTACTCCAACGAGCCCGGGAAGGGCACGACCGTTGTGCCCGACCTCGCCACCGACACAGGGCAGCCGAACGCTGATAAAACGGTGTGGACCTTCACGCTGAAGGACAACATCTTTTACCAGGACGGCACGCCGATCAAGGCGCAAGATTTCAAGTTCGCCATCGAGCGGTCATTCGATTCAGCCGTCGCGATCGGGCAGAACTATCATCGGCCCTACCTCGACCCGTCCGGTCAGTACCAGGGCGTTTACAAGGACCCGGCCGGCCTGAAGTCCATCGAGGTCCCGGACGACAAGACGATCGTGTTCCATCTGAGCAAGCCGCTCGCCGGGTTCCCCGACATCGCGGCCACGGCCGTCTTCACGCCCTTCCCGGCGGACAAGGTGACGGGCCCGACCTCGATCGACCAGAACCCGATCGCATCAGGCCCCTACATGATCGACAGCTACACCCGAGGATCGCAGCTCACGCTCTCCCGGAACCCGAACTGGAAGCCGGAGACGGATGACGTCCGCCCGGCCTACCCGGACAACTACAAGTTCATCTTCGGCCTGGATCCCAGCACGATCGACCAGCGGATGATCTCGGATCAGGGCGAGGACAAGAACGCGATCGCGTCCAGCACCAACCCGCTTCTCGCCGCGAGCCTCTCCCGCATCCAGCAGCCGCAGTTCAAGTCCCGGACCGTGCGGAACGTCCCGAACTGCACGACGTACATGGCGATGAACACCACGAAGCAGCCTCTGGGTGACCTCCGGGTGCGTCAGGCGATCAACTACGCCGTCGACCTCAAGAGCAACCAGGCCGCCACCGGCGGCGAGCAGATGGCCACCATCACGCACGACATGCTCACTCCTGAGGTGCCGGGCCGAGTGCCGTTCAACCTCTACCCGAGCGAGGGCGACCAGGGCGACGTGGCCAAGGCCAAGGAGTTGCTCACCGAAGCCGGATACCCCAACGGCTTCGAGGCCACGATCGACGTCCGGTCGATTCCGGTCTGGAAAGCCCAGGCGGAGGCCATGCAGCAGTCGTTGGAGCGGGTCGGTATCAAGCTGACTCTCAACGTCATCGATGCCTCCACCTACTACGAGGTCATCGCGACCCCGGCGAAGCAGCACGAGATGGCGATCACCGGATGGTGCTCCCCGTGGCTGTCCGGCATTCCGCTGCTCCAGCCGCTCTTCCACGGCCGGCAGATCACCGCGACCGGCAACCAGAACATCTCCCAGATCAACGATCCCGAGATCAACAGGCGGCTGGACGAGATCTCGGTGATCACGGATCTGGATCAGCAGAACGCTGAGTATGCCGAGCTGAACAGGGAAATCATGGAGAAGGCCCCCGTGGTGCCGCTGGACTGGGCGACCAATCTCCAGATGGCCGGCTCCAACGTCGGGAACGCCTTCGCTCACCCCGGCCGCACCGGGTACATCGACTACACCTCGGTCGGGTTGAAGGACCCGACGAAGTAGACCATGGCCATACTGACGCCGGCGACGGTATCCGACGCCGAGAGTGAGCAGGCGCTGCTGAACGCCGCACCGCTCTCCGTCGGGCGACTGTCCAGACAGCTGTTCACCGTCCCCGTGATCTTGAGCACCGGTTTCCTGGCGCTGGTCCTGCTGATGGCGATCTTCGCGCCGCTCATCACCAAGATCAGCGGCTGGGGCCCGTACACGTTCGACCCGAGCGCAGTGGACTCCGCGACCGGCGGTGTTCCACTGGGATCCTTCGGCGGGATCGGGTCCCGGCACTGGTTCGGGGTCGAGCCGCAGAACGGCCGCGATATCTTCGCCCGGATCGTGTACGGGGCACAGGTCTCGATGCTCATCGCGATCTCGGCCACGGTGTTGACGGCGACCCTCGGAGTCGTGCTCGGGATGCTCGCCGGATTCTTCGGTGGCGTCGTGGATCAGGTCATCTCACGGGTCATGGACTTCCTGATGGCCTTTCCTACCCTGATCTTCATGATCGCCCTGCTGTCGGCGCTTCCGCACATCAACCGGCCGCTCATGCTCATCGGCGTTCTGAGCATTTTCGGCTGGGTGCACATGGCCCGCATCATCCGCAGCCAGACGATGTCCCTGGCGCGCCGCGAATTCGTCGAGGCTGCTCAGGCGTCGGGGGCGAGCCGGGCAGCCATCATCTTCCGCGAGATCCTGCCCAATCTCTCTGGTTCGATCATCGTCATCGCCACGCTTGCGGTGCCGAACTTCATCGGTGTCGAGGCCGGGCTGTCGTTCCTCGGCGTCGGCATCACACCGCCGACGGCATCCTGGGGTCAGATGATCTCGGCGTCGGTGCCCTGGTTCACCGCGGTGCCGAGCTACTTCCTGATTCCGGGAATCTTCCTCTTCCTGACCGTCCTCTCGGCGACGATCGTCGGTGACCGGGCGCAGAAATTGATCGCCGAAGGCGGGCGGCTCTGATGGGTCTCTATGTGGCAAAGCGACTCCTCTGGGCAGTCCTGACTTTGCTCGCGGTCACCTTCTTCACGTTCCTGGTGTTCTTCGCGCTCTCGCCGGAACCTGCCGTGGCCATCTGCGGGCAGACGTGCACACCGGACCGGATCGACGCCATCCGGCACCAGCTCGGCATCGACCAGCCCTTCCTCACCCAGTTCGTCACGTTCCTGCAGGGAATCTTCGTCGGCAGGAGCTACGGCGACGGGCCGTCGGCAATCGCCTGTACCGCGCCATGCATCGGCCACAGCTTCCAGAACGGTCAGGACGTCCTGACCATGATCCTCAGCCGGCTGCCGGTGTCGATCACCCTCGCCGTCGGCGCGTCCGTTCTCTGGCTGCTCTTCGGCATCACGCTCGGATTGGTCAGCGCGCTGAGGTCCGGAACGGGTTGGGACAGGACGGCCATGGTGATCGCGCTGGCCGGTGTGGCTCTGCCGAACTACTTCTTGGCGCTGGTGCTGCAGTATGTCCTCGTGGCGAAGCTCGAGTGGCTTCCTTACCCCAGCGCGGTCGCTTTCGGCGACGATCCCGTCGTCTGGTTCCAGTCGTATCTGATGCCGTGGATCGTGCTCGCATTTCTCTACGTCGCATTGTATGCGCGGCTCACCCGCACGAACGTGCTCGACACACTGAGCGAGAACTTCATGCGCACGGCGCGCGCCAAGGGGCTCGCGCCCGGCCTGATCCTGCGCCGGCACGCGCTGCGTCCCTCTCTCACCCCGCTGGTGACGCTGTTCGGCATGGACGTCGCGACGTTGCTCGGGGGCGCGCTGATCACCGAGACCGTGTTCGGACTGAACGGCGTCGGAAAGCTGGCGTTCGACGCGGTTGCCTCGAACGACCAGCCGGTCATCATGGGTGTCACTCTGCTGGCAGCGTTCTTCGTGGTGATCGCGAACATCGTGGTCGACCTGCTCTACCGCTTCCTCGACCCGAGACTCAGAACGGTGACGCGATGACGCAGCATGAGGTGGGCCGAAGTGAGGACGAGCAGCGGCCCGGCGGAACGCCGCTTCTCGAGGTGACGGACCTGTCGGTCGCATTCGACACCAGGCACGGGCGCTCCACCGTGGTCGACGAGATCTCCTTCAGCATCGACAGGGGCAAGACGCTCGGCGTCGTGGGGGAGTCCGGCTCCGGCAAGTCCATGACATCGCTCGCCATCATCGGCCTACTGCCGAAGGGCGCGCGTACCAGCGGTTCTGTGACGTTCAAGGGGGAGGAGCTGCTCGGCCGCCGCGAGCAGCAGATGCGCCGGATCCGTGGCGACCAGATCGCCATGATCTTCCAGGACCCCCTGTCGTCGCTGAACCCGTACTACACCGTGGGGCTCCAGATCGAGGAGGCGTACCTGGCGCACCGCGGCGGCGGGCGAAAGAACGCCCGCACGGTCGCCATCGATGCGATGCGCCGGGTCAAGATCCCTGATCCGGACCGCCGCGTGGACCACTATCCGCACCAGTTCTCAGGCGGTATGCGGCAGCGGGTCATGATCGCCATGGCACTCTGCTGCGAACCCGACCTGATCATCGCGGACGAGCCGACCACGGCGCTCGACGTCACCGTGCAGGCACAGATCCTGGAGCTCATCTCGATGCTCCAGAGCGCCACCGGCGCAGCGATGCTGTTCATCACGCACGATCTGGCCGTCGTCAGCCAGATCGCCGACGACGTCCACGTGCTGCGCAACGGCAGGACCATGGAGACGGGACCAACCGAGCAGATCTTCTCCCGGCCGGAGAACGAGTACACCCGGGAGCTGCTCGCCGCGGTGCCACGCATCGAGGACGCCGTCGACTTCTCCGAGCCGGCCGGTAGAGGGGCGCAGTGAGCAGCATGACCCCGGAGACGATCGACCGCAGTTCGGACGCACCGCTGTTGCGCGCCCGGTCGCTCGTCAAGGTGTTCTCGATCAAGGGCGACGGTGCAGTGACCGGCAAGTCGACGTTCCGTGCCGTCGACGACGTGAGCTTCGAGATCCATCCCGGCGAGACCACATCGATCGTGGGCGAATCCGGCTCGGGCAAGTCGACCACAGCGCGGATCATCGCGAAGTTGCTCGAACCGACGTCGGGAACGCTGGAGTTCGAGGGCGTCGACGTGACACGGCCCGACAAGAAACAGCTCCGAGCGTTCCGCAGTGATGTTCAGGTCGTCTTCCAGGACCCGTTCTCGTCGCTCAACCCCAGACATACCGTCGAACAGATCATCTCGGCCCCGCTGCGCTATCAGGGAATCGGGGACGCGAAGGAGTATCCCCGGATCGTCAAGGACCTGATGTCGCGTGTGGGGCTGAACCCCGACCACTCGCGTCGTTACCCGGCGCAGTTCTCCGGCGGCCAGGCGCAGCGCATCGGCATCGCGCGGGCCCTCGTCGTGAACCCGAAGCTCGTCATCTGTGACGAGGCCGTCTCGGCCCTCGACGTCACCGTGCAGGCGCAGGTGATCGACCTGCTCAAGGACCTGCAGCGGGAGCGCGGCATCAGCTACCTGTTCATCGCGCACGACCTGGCCGTCGTCCGCCAGATCACACATCGCGTGGCTGTGATGAGCAGCGGAAAGATCGTCGAGCAAGGCCCGCGGGACGCGGTGTTCGACCACCCTCAGGACGATTACACGAAGACGCTCTTGGCGGCGATTCCCCGGATCAACCCGGAATGGGAGCGGGCTCGCCTGATGCATGAACGGCTCCGGCTGAACGACGCACCTGACGGCCCTGGTGAAAAGGGAGAACTGGTCGAACAGGAGCGGTAGGCGGAGAAATAACGGGACAAGCCTGAGGAGAATTGGTGGGCGAGGGCGATCGGGCCGAGGAGGCATCACGCGAGCGGAACGGGAATGACGGCACTCCGCCAACCGACGACCTGGTGACGACGACGCACAGTATGCGGTTCGGTTCGCAGAGTCTCGATTATCACGCGACGGCGGGCCGGATGGTGATCAGCGAAGAGGTCATCAGTGAGGGCACCTTCAAGGGCAGGATGCCAACCGCCGAGGTGTTCGTCACCGCCTACACCGCCGACGGCGCGGACCCGCTGACGCGGCCCGTGGTCTTCGCCTTCAACGGCGGCCCCGGCTCGTCGTCGGTCTGGTTGCATCTCGGCCTCTTCGGGCCGCGCCGAGTCGACTCCGGCGACGTCGACAACCGAACCCCGCCGCCCTATGGACTGCTCGACAACGCCGAGTCTCTGCTGGCGCACGCCGACATCGTCTTCATCGACCCCATCACCACCGGCTACAGCCGCGCTGTCGTCGGAGGCGCCCCCGCCGACTTCCATGGCTTCAGCGGCGACCGCGACCTCGTCGGGGAGACGATCCGGCTCTGGCTGACCCGCAACGAGAGATGGCTCTCGCCGAAGTTCCTGGCGGGAGAGTCGTACGGAACGACGCGCGCGGCCGCTCTCGCCGGTTACCTCGCGACACGTCACGGAATGGCGATGAACGGGATCATCCTGATCTCGGCGGTGCTCGACTTCGGCAGCATCCGCTTCTACGAGGGAAACGACGCTCCCTACGTGAACTTCCTGCCGACCTACGCCGCCATCGCGCACTATCACGGCAAGCACGAGGGCCGAACCCTGCACGAGGTCGTCGCCGACGCGGAGGCCTTCGCCGAGGGCGAGTACGCCCACGCGCTGTCCCGGGGAACGCGCCTGAGCAGGGACGAGCGGCGAGCGCTCGCCACACGAGTCGCCGACCTGATCGGGCTGGACGCCGACTACGTGTTCCGCTCGAACCTGCGGATCGAGCACAAGCACTTCTTCGCCGAGCTCCTGCGCGATCGAGAACTCATGGCCGGACGTCTCGACGCTCGCTTCACCGCCCATCCCGGCGACCTGGAGTTGGCCGAGCAGGACCAGGACCCCGCGCACTTCGTGATCTTCTTCCCCTACACGGCGGCGGTGAACCACTACCTGCGGGCCGAGCTGAAGTACGAGTCGGACTTCACGTACGAGATCCTGACCGACCGGGTGCAGCCGTGGTCGTACAAGGAGTTCGAGAACCGCTATGTCGTGAGCGCCGATGCGCTGTCGTCGGCGATGCGGATGAATCCCGACCTCAAGGTCTACGTGGCCTTCGGGTACTACGACGCCGCCACCCCTTTCGCGGCAGCCGAGTACGTGCTCGCGCACCTGCGCATCCCGGACGCGGCTCACGGAAACATCGTTCGCCGGTACTACGAGGCGGGTCACATGATGTATCTGCACGAGCCCTCGCGCGTCAGGCAGAGCGCGGACATCGCCGAGTTCATCAGGTGGGCGACCGGAGGCGAGGCACCGGCTCTCGAGGCGGGCCGGGAACGACAGCCGTGAAGCCGGACGGGCCGGGCGCCGAATCCGACGAAGAAGGGAACTGAATGACGGTATCGGAGACCGTGCAGGAGGCCGACGAGCTGCTGAGGGATCTCTACGAGTCCGAGTGGCGCTGGCGGACGGAGCAGCTCGGCGAGCAGACCCTCTCCTCACGCGGGCGGATCGACGACTTCCTGCCGGATGTGAGTGAGCTTGCTCAGCGGGAGCGTCTCCGGTACTGGGAATCGGTGCTCGGCAAGCTGAGAGAAGTGCCGTTCGAGCGCCTCTCCGCGGCGGCCAAGCAGGACTACTCGGTCTATGAGCAGCAGATCTCGACGTTGATCGCGCAGCAGCAGTACCGGATGTACGAGCGTCCGGCCAACGCTGACACCTCGTTCTGGGGCGTGCTGGCCGAACGTGGCAACCGGGCGTTGGGCAGCGAGGAGGACGCGCGGCGTTACGTGAAGCAGCTTGCCGACGTACCGAGGTACTTCGCCCAGCAGATCGACAACATGCGAGCTGGGGTCGGTCGTGGTTTCGGTCCGCCACAGGTCTCGATGACGGGGCGGCAGGAGACGATCCGGACCGTCGCGATGGCCGGTGCGCCTGAGGAGACGGTGTTCTTCAAGCCCTTCGACACCTTGCCGGACGGGCTGCCGCAGGAGACTCGCGAACGTCTCCGAGAGGAGGGCACCGCGGTCATCGCCACGGCGGTGATCCCCGCCTACCGCGACCTGCTCACCTACGTCGAGCAGGAGTACTTCCCGCACCTCCCGGTGGCAACGGCCGCGGCCGACGGCCCCGACGGTGCCGCCTTCTATCAGGCCCAGCTCCGCGAGTTCACGACGACGGAGCTGAGCGCGCAGGAGATCTTCGACATCGGGCAGCGCGAGGTGGCTGCGATCCGGGCGGAGATGGAGGAGATCGCCGCGCAAGTGGGCTTCGCGGGCGACGTGCCCGGCCTGCTGGAGTTCATGCGCACGGACCCGAGGTTCTACGCGAAGACCGCCAAGGAGCTGCTGATGGTGGCGGCTTACGAGGCGAAGAAGTTCGACCTGGTGGTCGACCGCTTCTTCGGGAAGCTGCCGGAGATGCGCTTCGGCATCGTCGAGGTTCCTCCCGACCTCGCACCGTTCTATACGTTCGGCCGCGGCGGCCTCGGCCGCTACACCCTCAACACCTACAACCTGCCGGCGCGGCCGCTCTATTCGATTCCTGCGCTGACGTTGCACGAGGCCGCACCCGGCCACGCGTTCCAGATCCCCTTCGCGCACGAGCAGAAGCACCACCCTGCCTTCCGCCGGCACGTCTACATCTCGGCTTACGGGGAGGGCTGGGCTCTCTATACCGAGCGGCTCGGCGTCGAGATGGGCATCTACGAGACGCCCTTCGACATGATGGGCATGTTGAGCTTCCAGATGTGGCGGGCCGTCAGGCTCGTCGTCGACCCGGGCATGCACGCACTCGGGTGGAGCCGTGAGCAGGCTCAGGACTTCATGCGGGCCAACACGGCGATCGCCGACCACGAGATCACCACCGAGATCGACCGGTACATCGCGTGGCCCGGTCAGGCGTGCGCTTACCACCTCGGCCAGCTGAAGATCTGGGAGCTGCGCCGTCGCGCCGAGGAAGCACTCGGCGAATCTTTCAATATCCGCAATTTCCACGACACCGTGCTCGGTTTGGGCAGCGTGCCGCTGACCGTGCTCGAGCAGGAGATCGACCGGTTCATCGCCGAGGGCGGCCGTTCGCCCTTCGCGCCGTCATGAGTTCGACCTTCGGGAGTACGAGTCACACATGAGCCATTCACGCAGCCTGGCGGTCGTCAACGCGCTCATCTTCGACGGCTCCAGCCCTGATCTCACGCCGGGCGCGGTCGAGATCGTCGGCGGGACCGTCGCCGCCGTCGGCGACCTGACCCCGGCCGCTGGTGCGACGGTCGTCGACGCCGGCGGCAAGGTGGTGATGCCGGGCCTGATCGATGCGCACTTCCACGCCTACGGCACGAGCCTGTCCGCGCTCGAGAACGAGTCGATGTCGCTGAGCTATGTCTCGCTGGTCGGCGCAGCGCGGCTGCGGTCCGCTCTGGGCCGAGGCTTCACCACGGTGCGCGACGTCGCCGGCGGCGATATCGGACTGGCCAACGCGATCGAGCGGGGCTACGTCGTCGCCCCGCGTTACCTCTACACGGGGGCCGCGCTGAGCCAGACGGGCGGGCATGGCGATGCGCGGCCGGCCGACTTCGATCTCTGCTGCCCCGGCGGCCACATGTGCGAGGTCGTGGACGGAGTCGACGATCTCCGGCGGGCGGTGCGCGAACGTTTCCGCACGGGCGCGCACGCCATCAAGGTCATGGCGTCGGGCGGTGTGGTGTCGCTGACGGATCCGATCAGGGTTCCTCAGTACTCGCAGGACGAACTCCGGGCCGTCGTCGAGGAGGCGGGCCGGCGCGGCAGCTACGTGGCCGCGCACGCCTACTCCCCGGAGTCGATCGTGCATGCGGTGAGCAACGGCATCCGCACGGTCGAGCACGGCAACCTGCTCGACGAGGGCTCGGCCGGCGTGATGGCCGAGCACGGGGCGTACCTGGTTCCCACGCTCGTCGCCTACGACGCGATGGAGCGCCGCGGAGGCGAGGTCGACATGTCGCCGATTTCGAAGGCGAAGAACAAGGAGGTCCTGGACTCGGGACTGCGCGCGATCGAGGTTGCACGGGCGGCCGGGGTGGCGATCGGCTGGGGGAGCGACCTGATGGGGGAACTGGAGGACGATCAGCTGCTGGGCCTGAGGCTGCAGCTGGAGGTCGAGAGCCCCCTCGATGTGCTGCGGTCCGTCACCTCCGTCAATGCGGAGATCATCCGGCGGCCGGACCTCGGCCGGATCGGAGTCGGAGCGGCCGGCGATCTGCTGCTCGTCGACGGGAACCCCCTGGCGGACCCCTCCGTCCTGTGGGACGAGTCCCGGCCTCGCACCGTGATCCAGCGGGGCAGGGTCGTCATGTGAGATCCCGCCGGATGCATCTCCGTGGTGCCGGGCCCGGCGAAATCTGGCACTTCAGGCATCGATGCACGTCGTGCATCTTTGTGTCCTAGGGTGGGTCTGCTCTCCCACCACGGGCAGCCGAACGACGGCGGGCCTGGAAAGGACATGTGATGAGTGCCTCGAGCGAGCAGATGTCGAACGAGTCCCCGGGCGGGACTGTGACGTCGATGAGCCGGGTCCTGCCCACGGACATGACCGAGCGCCCCGCTGGTTGCCCGTTCGCCCCGGCGCCCGGTCTGGAGCGACGTCGTGGTGACGGAGCGGTGCAGCCGCTGACCCTGGCCAACGGGGCTCACGCCTTCATGGTGACCGGGTTCGACGAGGCGCGCGCCGTCATGGGTGATCAGCGCTTCAGTTCCGACCGGGTCCGCTATCCCGACGCCTCCCAGCTGCAACCGCACGAGGTGGCCGCGCTGGCCGAGCGGGGCGAGACACCGGCGCGGGCGGCGGTGGAGGAACGCACCGACGGCATGTTCGTCTTCATGGACCCGCCCGAGCACACCCGGCTGCGTCGGCTGCTGACCGGGCAGTTCACCGTCCGGCGGATGAAGGCGCTGGAGTCGCGCGTGCGGGAGATCGCCGTGGAGCACATCGCGGCCATGCAGGCCGCCGGCACCGAGGCCGACCTCGTCCCTGCCTACGCGCTGCCGATCCCGTCGCTGATGATCTGCGAACTGCTCGGCGTGGACTACGCCGACCGTGAAGAGTTCCAGCACAACACCCATATCTCGCTCGCCCTCACCACCACCGACGAGGAACGGGCGAAGGCCCGCGCTGCGCTCTACGGGTTCATCCAGCACCTGGTGAACCACAAGCGGCAGAACCCGGCCGACGACCTGCTCTCCGGGCTCGTCCACGACGCCGAGCCGCCGTTGACGAACGCCCAGCTGGTCGACGTCGCCCTGGTGCTGCTCGGAGCGGGGCACGAGACAACCGCGAACATGCTCGGCCTGGGCACCCTCGCGCTGCTGGACAACCCCGACCAGCTCGCCGCGCTACGAGCCGACCCGAGCCTGATCGACAACACCGTCGAGGAGTTGCTGCGCTACCTGAGCATCATCCAGCTCGGCGTGACCCGGATCGCCACCGAGGACGTCACCGTCGGCGGCGTCGACATCCCGGCCGGCACCACGGTGGTGATCGCGACGCCGGAGGCGAACCGCGACCAGCGACACTTCACCGAGCCCGACCAGCTGGACGTCCACCGGCCCCGCTCGCCGCATCTCGCGTTCGGCCACGGGATCCACCAGTGCCTGGGCCAGCAGCTGGCGCGCATCGAGATGCGCATCGGGTTCGCGGAGCTCTTCGACCGCCTGCCGAACCTGCGGCTCGCCGTGCCCGTCGAGGAGATCCCGTTGCGCAACGACATGCAGATCTTCGGCGTCCACGCGCTGCCGGTGACCTGGGCCTGACCACCACGCACTGACACCCGGGGTCGGGCGCCTGCGCCGGTGGACCAGCGGCGCCGTCCGCCCCGCGGTGCACAGGCGTACCGCGATACTCGAACAGCAGGTGGGGGCGGTCCCGCGGTTGGCCGGCCGAGCAGAATGGACGGCTCCGTGCCGGACGACACGAGGAGGGACACGATGGCCGTTTCCGTGCCAGCGGGCACGCACCCGCGCACCGATGCCGAGCCGGTACTGGGGCGTCGGGAGCGGAAGAAGCTCGCCACCCGGGCCGCGGTGCGGGAAGCGGCACTTCGCCTGTCCGTCCGGCACGGGGTCGAGAACGTCACCGTCGAACAGATCGCGGCCGAGGCCGACATCGCGCTGCGGACCTTCTTCAACCACTTCTCCAGCAAGGAGGACGCAGTTGTCGCCGCCTCGGCCGCCGGCGCCGACGCGCTCATCGCGGCGTTCAGAGCGCGTCCTCGTACCGAGTCGGTGCTCCAGGCGCTCCGCGGGGCAGTGCTCGTCGTCATGGACGACAGCGACGCGACCAGTCACGATCACCTCGAGGCCCTCCGGCTGATCCGCACGGCACCCTCGCTGGTCCCTCACCAGCTCGCCATCCTCGCCGCGGAGGAGAAGGCTCTCGCCGACGCCATCACGGAGCGGCTCGGCCCGGGTGATTCCGGCCCCTCGGCGATGTCCGGGCACACTCCTATCTATCCGATGCTCTGCGCCGCAACCGCACTCGCCGCCCTGCGGCTGGTCCTCGACCGTTGGCTCGACCAGGCCACCGGCCCCGACACCGCACCGCCGCTCGACGCCTTGCGTGGCGAGATCGACCAGGCGCTCGCCGAACTCGCAGCAGGGCTGGACCGGCCCGGTATCAGGGCAGCGAGCGACAATCCGTAGCGTCGCGTGATTCCCGCTCCGCCGGAAGTTTCCAGCACCAACATCATTCCACGCGTGGTCGGCGGAATGTCGGACAGTGCCACCGTTGCCGGTTTCTCCACCTCGGGCCGCCCGATCCGCCCCCGCAAGCCTGTGGCAGGAAATGTCTCGAAGCTGAGCAGAGAATGTCGCCCTCGCTGAGCATCGGGTGCGGTCAACTGGGGTGACTCGACGGCCCGGACCTCGGAAGGACGTTCATGCCCGCCATCGCGGATCCCCGAACTCAAGGCGGTTCGACAGGTGTTGCCCACACTGGCGGAACGACCTGTCCGCCGTCTGCGAGCCGTCGCGACGGTTCATGGCCGGTGATCGTGAAGCGGGCCGTCGCTACCGGCTCCACCGGATATGTCTGACTCGTCAATCTGTCGGGTTGTGTGGCGGCCGTCGACCTTCGGCCAGAGGCCCGGGTTCTTGTCGCTCGGGTGGAGACGCCTGACACCCGTCGGGTGAGGAGTCGACGTGTCAATAGCAGGCCGTCGCCGCAATGCGCGGCCTCACCCAAGTCAGGGAAACGGTACCAATGCGGGGCATGCGCAATGACGGCGAAAACGATCGGTCGGTCGGCGGGAAGGTCCGCTGCCCGACCTGCTCCTGCTCACCACCGGAGAATACGCGTGAGCATGGAGTTGCCCGATCATCGGTTTCGCCTCGTCGGCCCGTCGAAGGCCATGGCGTTGTGAGCGGGCGGCGGATGAATGCCGACGCGCAGCGTCGCCGCCAGTTGGGGGAGTTCCTCAAGCTCCGCCGGTTGCGGCGGGCCCGGGACGAGCCGTCCCTCCCGCCCGTCGCCGGGCGGTTCACGGGACTTCGTCGTGAAGAGGTCGCCATCCTGTCGGGCATCAGCATCGGCTGGTACACGTCGCTCGAACAGGGTCGCAATGCCCGTCCGTCCCGGAGCGTGCTCGACGCGGTGGCACGTACCCTGCGGCTGACCTGCGCTGAACATGCCTACATCCTGTCGCTGGCAGGGTATGTGGCCCGTCCGCGCGTGGAGGATCGGACTCCGCGAGAGGTGCCGGCACACGCGCTGCGGTTGCTCGACGTGCTCGGAGACTTCCCGGCGTACGTCGCCGACCCGGATTGGCAGATCGTGAAATGGAACAGGGCGTTCGAGGTTCTCTACCCGACTGTGGCGACCGTTCCCGAGACCGACCGCAACGCGCTCTGGCTCATGTTCACCGATCCGTACGTGCGCGAGTTGATGGAGCACTGGGAAGCCGCCGGTCGCCGGCTTGCGGCTGCCTTCAGGGCTGCTGCCGGAGACCGCCTCTGCGCCCCGTCGGTATCCATGTTGATCGGTCGCCTCCTCGCGTCGAGCGATTTCTTCCGGGAGTGCTGGAGCGAGCACGACATCGAACCGTTCACTCCCCGCCGGGAGCTACTACATCACCCGGTCGCCGGGGACCTCGACCTGTGGCACCACCGATTGACTCCCGCGGGCCTACCCGACCTACACATCGCCATCTGGACGCCCGAGATGTCAACGGATGCGCCGAGTCGACTTTCTCGGATGCTGGAAGAGTGACGAGTCGACGACTTGCGTGATCTGATAAGTGAATCCGTAGTCAGGGGAAGGGCAACGTGAAGTTCGGTATCGCGGCCTTCGTGACCGACGAAGGTATCGGTGCAACCGCGCTGGCTGCGGCGGTAGAAGAACGCGGCTTCCACTCCCTGGCCGTCACTGAGCATTCGCATATCCCGGTCAACTACACCCCACCGTATCCGGGCGCCGGCGAGCTGCCTCGGGTCTACCACCGGACACTGGATCCCTTTGTCGTTCTCTCGGCAGCCGCGACCGTGACCCGCGAACTCGTGCTCGCTACCAGCGTGATTCTGCTGCCCCAGCGAGACGTGATCTCCACGGCCAAGCAAGTCGCCAGTCTGGACCTCATCTCAGGCGGCCGGGTCGCGCTCGGGGTCGGGGTCGGGTGGAACCGGGAAGAGATGAGCAACCACGGGACCGATCCGGCGACCCGTGGACGGAAAGCGAACGAGCAGCTGGCCGCGCTCAGGCTTCTGTGGACCGAGGAGCTGACGGAGTTCCACGGCCGGTTTGTCGACTTTCCCCCGGTATTCAGCGGGCCGAAGCCGATCCAGAACCCGCACCCACCCGTCTATGTCGCAGGTGAGAGCCCTGCGGCGCTCGATCGGCTGCGCCTGCTCGGTGACGGCTGGTTGCCCCAGGCCGCAACTCCGGTGGCGGAGTTGCGCCGGGTGCGTCAGTGGTTGTCCGATCACGGTCGAGACGCCGTGCCGACGATGATCTGGGGAGCGGGCCGGGATGAGGCGATGGTGAACGGTTATGCCGAGGCCCAGGTCGACGAAGTTCTATTCCTGCTGTCACACCAGCCTGAATCGGAGACAGTACGCGACCTCGACGAACTGGCTGCCTTCGTCACTGGCCTCGCCTGACGTCGCCGCGCGGCAGGGGACGGGTGTCGACGACGCTCGTGCGTCAGCCGTCGACGGCGGCTCAGCTGCCGGTGCGGTGTTGTGGACGAGGCGGCACTGGGGTCGGGGGCGATCTGTGGCGTAGTTTCCGCTTCATGGCCTTGATCCACCGCGCGCAGGTGAGCCCGACGAAGCGTGAGCTGATCGCGAACTGGCTGCCGACGCGGTCGTGGTCGGAGGACTCCGCGTCAGGACGGCTCGAGCTCATCGGCACGTATCGCTTCGATGATCCGCTCGGTGCGGTGGGGATCGAGACGCATGTGGTGCGGACCGGTGACGTGCGGCTCCAGCTGCCGCTGACCTACCGTGATGCGCCTCTGACGGGTGCCGACGACTTCCTCGTCGGCACGACGGAGCACTCCGTGCTCGGGCGCAGGTGGGTCTACGACGGGTGCGGCGATCCCGCGTACGCCGCCGCTCTCGCGATGGTGATCCTCACCGGCGGGCGGGAGGCCGAGGAGTGGGTGGAGCAGGCAGACGGCCCGAGTGAGCGCCGGGAGCCCTCAGTCCGGGTGGTCGGCTCTGGTTCGCCGGGCGTCGGGGCCTTTTCGGTCGTCGCGGTGTCTGCCATGGACGACCGCACCACCACGACGGTCAGCGCGCCTGGGCTCGAACTCGTGGTGCAGCGCGTCCTCGGCGGGCCGACCCGCGCCGACGATGATCGCGAGAACCTCACCGGAACCTGGTCGGGGAGCGCCGAGCCCACCCCACTGGCGTACGCACGTCGCTTGCCGAGCTAGCCGGCGACAGAGCCGGCCCCCCGATGCCGTCAGGCGGCACCCAGCTTTTCGGCGAGCTCTGTCGCCTCGCGGTGTGCGGCGGCGAGTTCGTTGCGGCTTCGGTCGAGCTGGTCGGCGAGGGCAGGCACGGTCTCGGCGAGGGTGAGGTTCGTGGTGATCACCGATACGGACATCCCGAGCGAGGAGCCGAGGATGAGCTGCAGCGCCGGGACGGCGTGGTCCCAGCCTTCGGTGGGCGTGCCGGTGTCGTAGGCGCCGCCCCGGCTGGTGACGATGACGGCCGGCCGGCCCTTGAGCGGCTGGGTGTCGGCGGAGCCGAACGGCGCGGTGAGGCCGGGGACGTGGATGTTGTCGATCCAGGCCTTGAGGGTGGAAGGCACCGAGTAGTTGTAGAGCGGCGCTCCGAGAAGGAGGACGTCGGCGGCCAGCAACTCGTCGATCAGGCCCTGCTGCTGCCGCTCTGCTTCGGCTGGCGGCGATGCGCCTGCGGGGCGGAGCCGTGCGGGCCAGTGGAGGTCGGCGTCGGCGAGATGCGGCAGCGGATCCCGGTGCAGGTCCCGTCGAGTGACGGTGTGGTCGGGTCCGAGCGCTGTCCATGTGTTCGCGAACGTCGCGGTGATCGACCGCGACCGAGACGTGCGGAGATCGGCCGACGAGTCGAGTTGGAGCAGGTTCGGCATGGTCCGAACACTAGCCGCTCACCCTCGCCGAGCCGTCGCTTTCGCCCGGCTCCGATTCCGGAGGAGGCGTTCTCCTGTCTCACCGCGCGAGTGGCTGGCCCAGGCATTTCTTCGACGGACGGTCGCCATGACCGTCGGTCTGCCTCCCGCAGGTCGGCCGCCAGGTCGGGCGCAACGCCGTCATCCGCCTGACCAGTGGGTGAGGCGGTGCAGGTCTCGGCGAGCCGCCGAGACCTGCGGGTAGCCGGGACGGCTGGAGTCCGCGTTGAACCGGGGGTCGCTCAAGGCCGCGCACGTCGTCGTCACGGGTGGCCAACCACGCGGTGCTGCCGTCCCGGAGCAGGGCTGGGAACACCGGCTCCTCGCGTTGGTTACGCATCAGCTCCGGCGCGGGATCGAAGGGGCGGGAGCAGGGCATGGGGAAGAAAGGGATTTCGGCCTTCGGATCCGGCATGAGAACGGCGCCAGTGGTGTCGTCGGTTGCGGTTCGCAATGATCGAAGGCCCACCGGCGGCTACTCTGTTCGTGTGCTGGAAGTGAATGTTCGCGACATTGCGCTGCTATTGCGAGGTGCTCAACTGCGCAAGGCCGCCGCGTGCGACGCGGCCCTGTCGCCGCTGGGCGCGAATCTGTCCCAGTGGGGTGTTCTGCGCGCTGTCGCGGCCGTACCGGACGCTTCCGCGCACAGCCTTGCGGTGCAGACCTCCCAATCCGACCAATCGCTCGGCGGCGTGGTGGCCGGCATGGTGAGCCGCGGTCTGATCGAGCGCAGGCAGGGGCCTGGACGCGCGATCAAGCATCGCCTCACCCCCCAGGGAAGCGAACTGCTCGACCGCTGCGAGAAGGTGGTGGTAGAGGCCATGGTGGAGTACCTCGAACCGCTCACCGATACCGAACGCGTCCTGCTTCAGGATCTGCTGAGACGCTTGGCCCGGGCTGACTAGCCTGGCTCGCCGTCGGGTGTCGTGTTCTCCCTTCGAGTGACGCCGCGCCGTGCTAAGTCATCCCGACCTTCACCAGCAGGCTTATGTCAGGAACCTTATATAGCCGGACTCCGGGTTGGCCGCTCTGAGTGATCGGAATTACCGTGCGGCCATCGAAACTCCTGGTAATTCGGCGACGGTCCGTACCGTCCGTTCCGGTTATCCGAAGCCGCTGCCCGAGTGTGTACGGAAACTGACATAGGCCTCCTGGGTCGGGCGGTGTCCTGTACAAGCGACGGCTCGGTCCGCGCCCCAGACCGGCGGGGGGCGTTCGGTTCCCCGTGACCAGCACGACGCGGACGCGTGCCGCGCCGCTCGTGACCTTCGCGAAGGCGGCTCCGACGTCTTCCAGCGGCGCTTCCTCGATCCACGCCCGCACACCGGTCTGCGCGGCGAACCGGAGGGTGTCCTGGGTGTCGACCGCGATGCCCGAAGCGTGACCGTAGACCCGCCTGCTGCCGTGGCAGAGCTGGAAGAGCGACGCCCCGTGTTGTCCGGGCGTTGATCAACATTTCGTGCCCCGCGGCAGGGCATGACCCGGCTCCTGGCCCCCGACTGATGATCATGCGGAACCTGCCGCGCCCGACCCGTCAGAAGTCGGCCGCGACCTGTCGCCCGCAGGGGATGCCGAGCCGGCAGTCGCCGGAGGCGTGGTCGGGAACCCGTGATCATCACTTCGGGCCCCGCAGCAGGGCACGACCCGGTTCTCGACCCCGAACCGGTGATCATGAGGGCAGATTGCGCAGTTGCCGAGCCGCCGCTCGTGGATCTCGGCCCCGTGGACGTCGAGCGCGGGCGTCGGCAGGCGGTAGGACGGTGGGGTGGCGGAGTACGTCACCGGGTTGTGGACGCTCGGCACGTCGCCGGGTGCCACCGGGGGTCGAGTCCGAGCCGCTCGGCGAGGGCCGGCCGGTCGTCGATGGTGTCCCGCCGGACCCTGACCGAGTGCGTAGGCAACGAGCCGGCTGCCGCGGCCCGGTCCGTCAACTTCGTGCGACGCTCTAGGAGAAGCTGCGCCGGCACCGGATCGACGTGCCGACTACGGCGCGCTGCCCCAGCGTCTGGATCATCGCCGACCGAGGAGAACCACCGTGCCCAACCCCGTCAACAAGCTGCGTTTCGGCATCTTCATGCCGCCGTTCAACTCGCCGTCCACCCAGAACCCGACCACCTCGCTGCAGCGCAACATCGAGACGATCCAGCTGATGGACCGGCTGGGCTACGACGAGGCCTGGATCGGGGAGCACCACAGCGCCGGCACCGAGATCATCGCCGACCCGCTCACCTTCATCGCGCACGTCGGCGCGGTGACGCGCTCCATCAAGCTCGGCACCGGTGTCGTCTCGCTGCCATACCACAATCCGCTGTGGGTGGCAGACCGCGCGATCCTCGTCGACCACCTGCTGCGCGGGCGCCTGATGCTCGGCGTGGGCCCGGGCTCG
>NZ_JAKXMK010000056.1 GCF_022524485.1 Pseudonocardia alaniniphila | reverse complement strand
GTAGCTCTCCGAGTCACACCGCGCACCCGGATAGCGATTCCAATACCACGTGCCACCGACCCCGTCACCCGCCTCCAGCACGGTCGCCGAGAACCCGAGGCCACGCAGGCGGTGAAGCATGTAGAGGCCGGCGAAGCCCGCCCCCACTACGAGCACGTCGGTCGTTTCCGTGCTCTCCTGAGCAATAGTCATGGTCCCTCCTCCTGCCTACTGTGATCGTCGAAGCCCGGTAACGCACGCGATGGGGGACGGCTTGGGGCTCGATCCACAGTTCCGCGACGTGATCGACCGTCTGACCAGTGCCCGGGCGTTGCCGCTGGTCCGCGGGACGGCCGAGGAGACCCGGGCCCACTACCGCTCACTCGCGATGGCCCGCCGGGGTGAGGGCTACGCACCGGAGCCGGTGGCCGAGGTCACGGACCGCACCGTCGACGGCCCGGCCTGTCCCGTTCCGGTGCGGATCTACACCCCGCTCGACGATGGCGGGCGAGTCGTCACCTACCTGCATGGCGGCGGGTGGGTAATGGGCGACCTCGACCTCGTGCACGCCGACCTGGCCGGCCTCCCGCCTGCCGTCGTCGCCACGGCCGAGTTCGACCCGCTGCGCGACGAGGGCGATGCCTACGCCGAGCGCCTGCATGCCGCCGGCGTCACCGTGCGGCACCTGCCCGGTCCGGGGCTGATCCACGGCTACTTCGCCTTCCTCGGTGTGGTGGACCCGGCGGATGCGCGCAGCCGCGAGGTGCTCGGCGCGCTCGACGACCTGCTGCCCTGACGGCGCGCCGCCAGAATGAGCAGGTGACGACGGCAGGCGGGGCCGGTGGGGCCACGGCACGCTCGCGCGCGGAGCATGCGCGCCGCGTCGCCGACGTGCTGCGCCAGCAGATCACCGGCGGACGCTTCGGCCACGGGCTCCTTCCCGACGAACGCACACTGGGCACGGAGCTCGCGGCGTCCCGCAACGTCATTCGTGAGGCGCTGGGCCTGCTGCGATCCGAGGGTCTGATCACGCGCCGCCAGGGCGTCGGAACGATCGTGGTGATGCCGAAGTACGGCCACGGCCTCGACCGCCTCGCCGGTCTCGCGGAGGCCCTCACCGGGTACGGGCCGGTGACCAACGAGGTCCGCGCCGCCCGCACCATCTCGAACCCGCCCGCTGCCGTGGCCGAGCGGCTCGAGCTGGAGCCCGGCACCGACGTGGTGTACATCGAGCGGTTGCGCAGGCTCGGCGGGCTGCCGCTCTCGCTGGACACCACCTATCTGGCGCCCGACATCGGCGCGAACCTGCTCGGTCACGACCTCGCGGGCCGTGATCTGTTCGCGCTGATCGAGGAGACCACCGGACGTCGGCTCGGGCAGGCCGAGGTGTCGGTGCACGCGGTGAACGCCGGCCCCGACACGGCGGGGCTCCTGCAGATCGAACCCGGCGCCGCGGTGTTCGCGATCGAGCGGCTCACCCGCCTCGCCGACGGCAGGCCCGTCGATGCCGAGTCCGTGCACATCCGTGCGGACCGGCTCATGCTCCAGGCGACGCTGCACCGCTCGGCCCCGGACTGAAGCCGGGGGTGGCGGATCTCGCGTCCTGCGGGCAATCGCCGCAGCTCACGGGTTTCCGCAGGTAGAGAGGGTGGCGTAACTTCGCCGAAACATTCGGGTGCATAGAGTCGGCACTCAGAGCTGTCGAGGCCCCGGGCCATCCGAACCGGCCGGTCGGCCGGGCCCGCCCCGGCACGGGCGCGGGCACACCGAGGAGGTTCACCTGTGGGTATCGCCGTGCCCGATGCCGGCCCCGCCACTCGTCGCACCTGGCCCCTCAGCGTGGCGATGTGCATGTGCGTGGCGTTGGTGGTCGGCATGGTGTCGGCGATCAATCTCGCCATCCCGTCGCTGGCCGCGAGCGAGCTGCACCCGGGCGCCACCGAACTGCTGTGGGTCGTCGACGGCTACGTCGTCGTCTTCGCCTGTCTCCTCGTCCCGGCCGGTGCCGTCGCCGACCGCTTCGGGCGGAAGGGCACCCTGCTGTGCGGGATGGCGATCTTCGCCGGAGGCACCGCCGTCTGCGCGGTCGCTCCCACCGTCGCGGTGCTCATCTGCGGCCGCGTGATCGCCGGGGTCGGCGCGGCGGCCACGCTTCCGACCACGCTGGCGCTGCTGGTCGGATCCGTGGACGCCGGGCAGCGGCCGCGGCAGATCGCCGTCTGGGCCTCGATGACCGGGGTCGCCGCCGTGCTGGGCAACGTGGGTGGCGGGGCGGCGGTGCAGTACGGGTCCTGGCGCGCGCTGTTCGCCGCCGTCGTCCCGCTGGCCCTCGTCGCGCTCGCCGCGGCCGCCCGTGTCGCCCCACGCCAACCGCACCACCGCCGGAGGATCTCGGTCCGCAGCAGCCTCCTGTTCACGGGCGGCTGCGTCGCGCTGCTGTACGGGCTCGCGTCCGTGGCGGCCTCCGGCGTGGCGTCGGCCGAGGTGCTCGCCGGGCTCGGCGCCGCCGCGCTGTTCCTCGGCATCTGGACCGTTCGCGAACGACATGCCGAGCACCCCCTCCTGGACCCGCGCCTGTTCACGATCCCCGCCGTGCGTGCCGGCACGCTCGGGATGGCGGTCGTGTTCATCGGCATGTTCGGGCTGATGTACGTCAACGGCCAGTACCTGCAGTACGCCAAGGGCTACTCGGTGCTCGACGCCGGTCTTCGCCTGCTACCCATGGCCGCAGCGCTCTGGATCGCCCCGCGCGCCACCCTGCCCGTGTTCCGCCGGCTGGGATCCCCGGCAACGGTGGGTCTCGGACTGACCACGCTCGCCGCCGGGCTCATCGGCGCGTCGTTCGTCGGCCCGGCCACGCCCTACCCGTGGTACGCCGTGTGCATCGTGCTCATCGCCGGCGGCTGCGGCACCGCGACCCCACCGCTGTCGGGCGGGATCATGGCCGCGCTCCCGCCGGACCGCGCCGGCACCGGCTCAGGCCTGCAGAGCGTGGCCCGCGAGCTCGGAAGTGCCCTCGGTGTCGCCGTCGTCGGCAGCGTGCTCAACGCCCGCTTCACCGCGCTGCTCCCGCCCGCACTCCGTACGCCGGACGCCCCGTCCACTGTGGCCGCGGCCCATCAACGCACCACCGACGCCGCCGTGCTGCACGACGTCGCCGCCGCGTTCACCACGGCCATGAGCACCGGTCTGCGCACCGCCGCTGCCGTCGTCGTCGTTCTCGGGATCGCCGTGGTCGCGTGGCTCCCGCGGACCGCCGTTGACAACGGCGAAGCGACGCGACTAAGAGTGGGCTGATCACTCCAGAATCTCACGAGGCGGTAACCGCATGGCGAGCACGAACGAGAACCTCGGCCCTACCGGCCCCCACCTCGGCTGATCGTGTACCCGACGATCGCGGACCTGCCACCGAGCATCAGCACGCGCTATCCGTACCGGTCGCAGTTCGTGTCCGTGAACGGGTGGCGGATGCACTACATCGACGAAGGCCCCGCGGACGCACCCCCGGTGCTGTTGCTGCACGGCAACCCCACGTGGGGGTTCCTCTGGCGTGACGTCATCAGGCCATTGCTCACCGCCGGTCACCGGGTGGTCGTACCCGATCAGATCGGGTTCGGACTGTCCGAGAAGCCCCGAGCCCACGGTGTGCACACCCTCGACAACCACACCGCCAACCTCGTCGCCCTTCTCGATGCCCTCGACCTGCAGAACGTGACCTTCGTCTGCCACGACTGGGGCGGACCGACCGGCCTCGGAGCACTGCTGACCCGGCCGGACAGGGCAGCTGCCGTCGCGGTGATGTCGACGTGGGCCTGGATCTCGCCTGCCTCCTCGTTTCACGAGAGCGTCCTTCCGTGGCGGCTCATGCACGCCCCGATGGTCGGGCCCTACCTGCTCGGCACCCACGCAGCGATGCCCGGCCGAGGGATGTATCTGTCGGTCGTCGACCGCCGGCGCTTCGCCGCGCAGTCCATGGCCGGTTACACCGGTGTCCTCCAGGATCCGGACGATCGGATGCTCACCTGGACCTGGCCGCGGTCCATCCCCCTCGACCGCCCGACCGACATCACCGCCGACCGGTTCGCCTGGCTGGAAGCCGGTGTGCGCGCCCTGCGGTTGCCGGCCACGGTGATCTGGGGCCGCGAGGACGACGTCTTCGCCCCGGACGTCTTCGCCGCCACCTGGCACGACGTCTGGCCGCAGGCCGAAGGAACCCACCTGGTCACAGGCCGGCACTTCCTCCAGGAGGACTCCGGCGCCGAGATCGGCAGGCTGCTGGCCGACTTCACCGGCCGCGTGATCCCCGGAGGCGCGAGGTGACCCGAGTCCCGATCATCATGCCGGCCGCCGAGCGCCCGACCGGCCATCGATCCGTGCCCCTGCTCGTCGAACCGTCGCTCGGCCACTATCCGGAGTTCCGCTCGTTCCTCACCACGGCCTTCGATCTCGGCGCCCCCGGACCGGGAGAGCCGGGCCTGCTGAACGTCGACGGCAGGATCTACGAGCTCGTGTTCGTCGCTCGCTCTGGTCAGCGGTTCCCGGCGGGCGTGGAGATCAACGCCCTCGTCGTCGGGCTGACGCCCCTGGACGAGTCGGCCGCCGACGCCGATCTGTGGACCATCCTGCAGTGGCTGGTCGAAGGCGCAGGTGGTGAGTGGAGTGCGGACGCGCTCGTCACCACGGGCGAGATCTACCGCATCCCCGCGGCAAGGTCGCGGCAGCCAGGCCCACCGGCCGGGAAGGCACGGCGGGAGACGCTGGTGTTCGACCTGTACGGGACCCTGGTCGATCCACTGTCGGTGTCCGACGAGCTGGCACGGACGCTCCCCCGCGGCGATGCACAGCGCGTTGCCGTCGAATGGCGGCGCAAGCAGATCGAGTACTCGTTCCGGCTGACGGTGATGGGACGCTACGAGGACTTCGCCTGGATCACCGAACGCGCGCTCGAGTTCGCGCTCGCCGAGTGCAGCTGCACGCTCCCGCCGGGCGCCCGCTCGGCGGTGATGGCCCACTACTCCGCACTCCAGCCGTTCGCCGACGTCGTCCCCGGCCTGGAGATGCTGTCGGAGGCGGGCTACCCGACTGTCCTGCTGTCGAACGGCGACCCGGCCATGCTGCGGGAGTGCCTGGAGAACAGCGGACTGCAGCAGTACTTCTCCTCGGTCATCAGCGTCGACGCCGTCCGCGCTTTCAAACCCCACCCCGCGGTCTACCGCTGCGCGGCAGACACGATCGACCGTCCGATCGACGAGACCCGGATCGTCTCCTGCAACTCCTTCGACGTCGTCGGGGCTGCAACCGCGGGCATGCGGACGGCGTGGATCAACCGCGGTGGCGGCCCGTTCGACACGATCGGCGATCCGCCCGGCGTCACCGCCGGCTCGCTCACTGAGCTGGCCTCCGCGCTCAGCATGATCGAGATGTGAGCAGGGAGCCCGGTCGGTCAGGGGCGCGGGATGGAGCGCAGGTTGCTGCGGGCGAGCTCGACCATCTTGCCGACGCCGCCGTCGAGGACCGTGCGAGTGGCCGCCAGTGCGAACCCGCGAACCTGACCCGCGGTGATGTGCGGCGGGATGGACAGGGCGTTGGGGTCCGTACGCACGTCGAGCAGGTACGGCCCGGGCGTGTGGAGAGCGTTCCGCAGTGCCTCGGGCAACTCGGCCGGATCCTCGACGGTGCCGGCCGGCACACCACAGGCGCGTGCCACCCCTGCCAGGTCGGCCACCCCGTGGTCGGTCTCGAAGAACGGGTAGCCGGCCACCATCATCTCCAGGCGGATCATGCCCAGCGATCCGTTGTTGAAGACCACGATCGTGATCGGGAGGTCGTGTTCGGCCACGGTGAGCAGCTCACCCAGCAGCATGGTCAGCCCGCCGTCGCCCGACATCGACACCACCTGGCGCCCCGGCTCGGCGTACGCGGCGCCGATGGCGTGCGGGAGCGCGTTGGCCATCGTGCCGTGGCGGAACGAGCCGATGATCCGCCGCCGCCCCGTCGGGGTGATGTAGCGGGCGGCCCAGACGTTGCACATCCCGGTGTCCACGGTGACGATCGCGTCGTCGTCCATCGCCTCGTCCAGCAGAGCCGCGACGTACTCCGGATGGATCGGGCGCATCCGCTCGACCTTGGTGGTGTAGGCCGCGACGACCTTCTCCAGCTGCTCGGCGTGACGGCGGAGCATCCGGTCCAGGAACCGCCGGTCGGTCTTCTGCTCGACCATCGGCAGCACCGCGCGCAGCGTGGCGCCGACGTCACCGTGCACTCCGAGGTCGAGACGTGTGCGGCGGCCCAGGTGAGCGGCCTCCCGGTCGACCTGCACGGTGCGCGCCTGGGGCAGGAAGGTGTCGTAGGGGAAGTCCGTGCCGAGCAGGATCAGCAGGTCGGACTCGTGGGTGGCCTCGTAGCAGGCGCCGTAGCCGAGCAGCCCGCTCATCCCGACGTCGTAGGGGTTGTCGTACTGGATCCACTCCTTGCCGCCCAGCGAGTGCCCGATCGGCGAGTGCACCCGCGAGGCCAGCCCGAGCACCTCCGCACGAGCGTCCCGGACCCCGGCTCCGACGAAGAGCGTGACGGCGCCGGCGGCGTTGATCTTCTCGGCCAACGCCCGCACCTGCTCGGGATCCGGCTGCGCCACGGCCCGCGGCGTGACGAGGTCGCTGTGCCCGGTCGGGTACGGCGCCGGCTCGCCGCCGAGGTCACCGGGCAGCACCAGGACGCCGACGCCCCGGCGGGCCAGCGCCGTCTGCATCGCGATGCGTTGCAGGCGCGGCAGCTGCTCGGGGCGCGAGACCAGCTCGCAGTACACGCTGCACTCGACGAACAACTGCTGCGGATGGGTCTCCTGGAAGTAGTTCGTGCCGATCTCCGTCGACGGGATGTGCGAGGCGATCGCCAGCACCGGGGAGCCGCTGCGCGACGCGTCGTACAAGCCCTGAACCAGGTGGGTGTTGCCCGGCCCGCAGCTGCCCGCGCAGACCGCAAGCCTCCCCGTGAGCTGGGCCTCGGCGGCTGCGGCGAGCGCCGCGGCCTCCTCGTTGTGTACATGCACCCACTCCATGTCCGGATGACGCCGGACCGCGTCCGCCACCGGGTTCAGGCTGTCCCCCACCAGCCCGTAGATGCGGCGCACTCCCGCCTGGACGAGAACCTCGATCATCTGATCGGCAACCGTGGCAGCCATGGCTTCTCCTTGTGGCGACAGATCTACAGCTCATTGTCCGAGCCAGGACCCGTCGCAATTCCCGTCATGACGTGCCTCACGCGGTGTCGCGCACCCGGAGCCGGTGCGGGAGCACCTCCTCGACCGGCGGCCCAGAGTCGCCGTCGATCCGCCGGAGCAGCAGCTGCACGCCACGTCGCCCCATCTGCTCCCGCGGCACGCTCACCGTGGTCAGCTGCAGTGGCCCCACGCTGGCGAAGCTCATGTCGTCGATACCGGTGACGGCGATGTCGTCGGGCACCGCGCGACCGGCATCGCGGCAGGCGTCGAGCACGCCGAGCGCGATCAGATCGTTGCCGCACGCCACGGCGTCGATCCGGGTGTCGCCGGCGAACAGCTCGCGCGCCCGCTCGTAGCCCGAGCGGCGGCTGATGCCACCCCAGAGCCCCTGATCGAGGTTCGCGGGTTGCAGGCCCGCGGCGCGCAGGGCGTCGACGAAGCCGGCGGCGCGAGCCGTCGACGCGTAGGACGAGCGCTGCCCACCGAGTACCACGATGTGGCGGCGCCCGGTCGCGATCAGGTGGTTCATGACGTCCTCGGCGGCGGCGTGGTCGTCGATGCCCACCCAGTCCGACGGCTCACCGGGCACCTTGCGGTAGAGCTGCACCACCGGAACGTGCGTGCGGCGCAGCTCGTCCAGCAGCGGCCGGTCGCTCGCCAGCAGCGAGGTGAGCATCAGGCCGCTGGTGTACCGGTCGATGTGGGCACGCGCCACCGCGGCCAGCCGGGCGGCTTCGCGCTCGCCGTCATCGTCGCCGTCGGTGTCCTGCCCGAGCCCGACGTGCGAGATCAGCACCTCGTAGCCCTCGTCCCCCGCGGCGGCCACCGCGCAGGCCGCGATCTCCGTGTAGAAGGGGTTGCTGATGTCCGCGAGCAGCAGGCCGATGCTGCGGGCGCGGCCTGTCTTCAGCCCCTGGGCCACGAGGCTCGGCCGGTAACCCAGCTCGTTCGCGATCGCCCGGATCCGCTCGCGCAGCTCGTCGCTCACTCCTGGCGCGCCGGTCAGGGCGTAGGACACCGAGGCGGACGACACGCCGGCCACGCGCGCGACGTCGTTCATCGTGGTGCGGCGGGCCCGCTCCCGGCGTTCGACCATGTCACAAGCGTAGAGAGCCCGATCCCCCCGGACCGGCCCCGATGCGTCCCTTCCCGCACTGCGGCCGCGTCGGGACGCCCTATGACCCGCTGCACACGTCCTTGCCCGCCGCAGTCCCGGGTGCGAACCTGGAATCACTTACACGTATAAGTACCTTCGAGCGGGCCCCGGAGGGACCGACAATCCAAGGAGTCGAGATGGCAGGGAAACCGCAGGACGCAGACGTGATCGGATACCTCCAGACATTGTCGAACTGGGGCAGATGGGGCGACGACGACCGCCTCGGGACGCTGAACCTGATCACCGACGACGTCCGGCGCGCCGCAGCAGGCACGGTGCGCGACGGCACAGCCGTATCGCTGTCGTTCGACATGGATCCGCAGAACCCGGACCCGCTCGGACACGGCACGCAGATCCAGCGCTACATGGAGCTGAACGAGGTCGAAGCCCTGTTCGGCCGGGCAGGTCGGTTCGACGCGGTGCGCGAGTACGTGGGCCTGATCGCCCACGGCTCACCCACACACCTCGACGGCCTCGCCCACTTCTCGTGGGAGGGAAAGAACTACAACGGCTTCGACGCGTCGGACGTGCGTACGGTCGGCGGCGCCACCAAGCTGTCGGTCCACCAGGCGGCCCAGGGCATCATCACCCGGGGCGTCCTGCTCGACATCCCTGCCGTCCACGGCACGCCCTGGCTCGAGCCCGGCCACGCCATCACGCCGGACGAGATCACAGAAGCCGAGACGCGCCAGGGCGTCACGGTCCGCGCGGGGGATGCCCTGTTCGTGCGCACGGGCAACTTCGCCCGCACCGCAGCCGAGGGACGGCACCCCGACGACCACGCGGCCGGGCTGAGCGCCGCCACCCTGCCCTTCCTGCGGGAGCGGGACGTCGCGCTGCTCAGCACCGACGGCCAGCAGGAGGTCGTGCCGGCCGAGTCGGCCGACTTCGACCTCCGGATGCCCATTCACGTCGTGGGGCTGGTTGCACTGGGACTCTGGCTCGTCGACAACGCGGCGCTCGACGCGCTCGCCCGGACCTGCCAGGAGAAGTACCGCTGGGAGTTCCTGCTGTCGCTGGTGCCGTGGCGAATGATCGGCGTGACGTCGAGCGCGGTGAATCCCGTCGCCGTCTTCTGACCCGCGCGGGTCATCCAGCGCGGTAATTCATTGCCCGGAAACGTTACTGCGATCGCGCATAGCGCACCGACAGAACTCGATGTCCACGGTGGAGCGCGAGATCACAGTATTGGGATGCACACCCCGGTGATCAGGCAACCCCTGTTCGCCAGGCTTGTATCTCGTACCACCGCATGGTGTGCTGGAGAACGGTTGCACTGGCGCGCCGTGATCGCCTCTTGAATCATCTCCACCGGATGGAGAAGCACATGAACGTGCGTCGTCTGCTCGAATCCTGGCCGGTATACCGGCAGCTCTCGGGCGCCGACCCACTGGGCCGCGGCGCGGCCGCGGAGTCGGCGAGATCAGAGGCGATGCAACCACGCACCGCAACCGCGGATCGCGTTGCCAAGTCCATTTGCCCGTATTGCGCCGTTGGTTGCGCTCAAGACGTTTTCGTCGCCCACGAGAAAGTGATCCAGATCGAGGGCAACCCCGACAGCCCGATCTCGCGCGGCCGGCTCTGCCCCAAGGGATCGGCGAGCAAGCAGCTCGTCACCGGCCCGCAGCGGGAGCAGAAGGTGCTCTACCGGGCTCCCTACGCCACCGAGTGGACGCACCTGGACCTCGACACGGCCATGGAGATGGTCGTGGACCGGGTGCTGGATGCCCGGGCCAAGGGGTGGCAGGAGCACGACGACCAGGGCAATCGGCTTCGTCGCACGATGGGCATCGCCCACCTGGGCGGAGCAACGCTGGACAACGAAGAGAACTACGTCATCAAGAAGCTCTACACGGCCCTGGGCGCGATCCAGATCGAGAACCAGGCCCGCGTTTGACACTCCGCCACGGTTCCCGGTCTGGGAGCCTCGCTCGGCCGCGGTGGCGCCACCAGCTACCCGCAGGATCTCATCAACTCCGACTGCGTCGTGATCATGGGCTCGAACATGGCCGAGGCACACCCGGTGGGTTTCCAGTGGGTGATGGAGGCGAAGGAGCGCGGGGCGAGGGTCTTCCACATCGATCCCCGGTTCACCCGCACCAGCGCCGTGGCCGACGTACATGTGCCGCTGCGCGCCGGGAGTGACAACGCCTTCCTCGGCGGGGTGATCAACTACATCCTGAGCAACGAGCTGGACTTCCGGGAGTACGTGGCCGCGTACACCAACGCCTCTCACCTGATCCGCGAGGACTTCCGGGACACGGAGGACCTCGACGGGCTGTTCAGCGGGTACGACCCGACAACAGGCACCTACGACCCCTCCACGTGGCACTACGAAGGCGTCGAGGAGGATCCGGCCGGCGCCGAGCGCCATTACGCGCGGGGCGACACACACGGGGCGGGCGGGCCGAAGCTGCACGGAGTGGCGGGCGAGGTCGCCTCCGACCCGACGCTGCAACACCCGCGGTGTGTGTACCAGGTGCTCAAGCGCCACTTCTCCCGTTACACCCCCGAGCTCGTCGAGGAGCTCTGCGGTACCCCGAAGGAGCAGTTCCTCGAGGTGTGCAAGGCCTGGACGGCGAACTCCGGGCGGGATCGCACGACAGCCCTGATCTACAGCCTCGGGTGGACCCAGCACACCGTGGGGGTGCAGTTCATCCGGGCCGGGTCGATCATCCAGCTGCTGCTGGGCAACATCGGCCGCCCGGGCGGCGGCATCCTGGCACTGCGCGGGCACGCGAGCATCCAGGGCTCCACCGACATCCCCACCCTGTTCAACCTGCTGCCCGGCTATCTGGCCATGCCGTCGGCCGGCGTACACCACGATCTGACGAGCTATCTAGAGAGCATCTGCGGCGGGGAGAACCAGAAGGGCTTCTGGTGCAACGCCAACGCCTACATGGTGTCGCTGCTCAAGGAGTACTGGGGCGAGAGGGCCACGCCCGAGAACGACTTCTGCTACGACTACCTGCCGCGCATCAACGGCGACCACGGGACGTACCGCACGGTCCTCGACATGATCGACGGCACGGTGTTCGGCTACTTCCTGGTCGGCCAGAACCCGGCCGTCGGGTCGGCGCACGGCCGGCTGCAGCGGCTCGGGATGGCCAATCTGGACTGGGTGGTGGTCCGCGACCTCGCCATGATCGAGAGCGCCACCTTCTGGAAGGACTCACCCGAGATCGAGACCGGTGAGATCGTCCCGGAGAAGTGTCGCACCGAGGTGTTCTTCTTCCCCGCGGCCTCGCATGTGGAGAAGCCGGGCTCGTTCACCCAGACCCAACGGATGCTGCAGTGGCGAGACAAGGCGGTGGAGCCCACCGGTGACCAACGCTCTGACCTGTGGTTCTTCTACCACCTGGGGCGCCTGCTGCGGGAGCGGCTGGCCGGGTCGACCGACGATCGCGATCGGCCCCTGCTGGATCTCGCCTGGGACTACGAGATGGAGGCCGGTGACGAGCCGTCCGCAGCGGACGTCCTGAAGCACATCAACGGCTACGACCTCACCACCGGACAGCTGGTGGACGGCTATCTCGACCTCAAGGCGGACGGCACCACGTCGAGCGGCTGCTGGATCTACAGCGGCGTCTACGCCGGCGGCGTCAACCACGCGGCCGACCGCAAACCGCGATTCGAGCAGGACCACACCGCCCTGGAATGGGGGTGGGCGTGGCCCTACAACCGGCGGATCCTCTACAACCGCGCCTCGGCCGATCCGCAGGGCCGCCCGTGGAGTGAGCGCAAGGCGCTCGTCTGGTGGGACGAGGACCGCGGCGAATGGACCGGCCATGACGTGCCGGACTTCGAGCGGACGAAGCCGCCGAGCTACCGGCCTCCCGCGGGCGCCTGGGGCGTGGAGGCACTGCGCGGCGACGACCCGTTCATCATGCAGGCCGACGGGAAGGGCTGGCTGTTCGCACCCCGGGGGCTGGTCGACGGCCCCTTCCCCACGCATTACGAGCCGCACGAGTCGCCGGTGCGCAACCCGCTCTACACACAGCAGGCCAACCCGGCGCGTCTGGTGTACGCGCGCAAGGACAACCCGTCCAACCCGGCTCCGCCCGAAGCGCACACCGACGTCTTCCCCTACGTGCTCACCGCGTCCCGGCTCACCGAGCACCACACGGCCGGGGGGATGAGCCGCACGCTGTCCTACCTCGCGGAGCTGCAGCCCGCCTTGACCGTCGAGGTCTCGCCCGAGCTCGCCGCCGAGCGAGGGCTGACCCACCTCGGCTGGGCACACGTGATCACCAGCCGCACCGCGGTGGAGGCCCGGGTGATGGTGACCGACCGGCTGGCGCCGCTGCGCGTCCAGGGCCGGACCCTGCACCAGATCTGGCTGCCGTTCCACTGGGGCGCGAGTGGGCTCGTCACCGGGGACGGCTTCAACGACCTGCTCGGGATGGTCCTCGACCCGAACGTCTACATCCAGGAGAGCAAGGTCGCCACCTGCGACATCCAGCCCGGTCGCCGGCCCCGTGGGGCCGAGCTGCTCGGCTACGTCGCCGCCTATCGCGACCGCGCCGGCATCACGGCCGACACCGGTGCACAACTCGTCACCGCGCGGGCCGAGGAGGAGCCATCGTGAAGCGCGACAACAGCCTCCGCGGCCCCCTGCACGACGTCGCGGGCGACGCGGGTCATGTCGACCATCCGCCGCGGGTCGGGTTCTTCACCGACACGTCGGTCTGCATCGGCTGCAAGGCCTGCGAGGTGGCCTGCAAGGAATGGAACGACGTCCCCGACGACGGGTTCGACCTGCTCGGCATGTCGATGGACAACACCGGCTCACTCGGCGCCAGCACCTGGCGGCACGTGTCCTTCGTCGAGCAGCCCGTAGCGCTGGGCACCCAGAGCGCCGGGCTGGCCGGGCTGCCGACCGGTCGATCCGCAGGTGACGGGCCTGCCGAGATCGTCGCGAGCAGACTGCGCGCGGCCGAGCGGGGTGGCGCCGAGCTCGGCACGTCGCCACTGGACGTCGCCACCGCGCCCGCGGACCTCGGCATGCCGGCGTTCCAGCGGCCGGGTGACGACGCGGGCGCGGAGAGCCGCACCGATTTCCGCTGGCTGATGTCGTCGGACGTGTGCAAGCACTGCACGCATGCCGGTTGCCTGGACGTCTGTCCCACCGGCGCCCTCTTCCGCACCGAGTTCGGCACCGTCGTCGTCCAGCAGGACATCTGCAACGGCTGCGGCTACTGCGTCTCCGGCTGTCCCTACGGCGTGATCGACCGGAGCATCACCCTCGGCACGGCCAACAAGTGCACGCTCTGCTACGACCGTCTCCACGACGGCCTCGAGCCGGCGTGTGCCAAGGCCTGCCCGACCGACTCGATCCAGTTCGGCGAGCTCGACGAGCTGCGCGAACGTGCGGCGAGCCGGGTCGAACAGCTGCACGAGCGAGGCGTGCCCGAGGCCCACCTCTACGGCGCCGACCCGGACGACGGTGTCGGCGGCACGGGCGCGATCTTCCTGCTGCTCGACGAGGCCGAGGTCTACGGCCTTCCCCCGGACCCTCATGTCCCCACACGTGATGCCGTCGCGATGTGGCGCAGCGCAGGCGCCGCCGCTGCCGCCTTCCTCGCCGCGGGCATCGCGGCGTTCGTCAGGAGCCGTCGATGACCGAGCACCGCTCCGCCCCGCGCGCGGCCACCACACGCAGCCCTGGTCACGGTGGCACGCGTGAGCAGCCGATGGTCCCGAGGGCGGAGTTCCGCTCCTACTACGGCCGCCCGGTGCTCAAGGCGCCGGTGTGGGAGTGGAAGGTTCCCGCCTACCTGTTCACCGGCGGGCTCGCGGCGGGGTCCGCTGTGCTCGCGGCCGGTGCGGACGTGACGGGCCGGCCCAGCCTCCGGCGGGCGGGACGGCTCGGCTCCGCCGCCGCGCTGGCCGCAAGCGCCATCTTCCTGGTGGGCGACCTCGGCCGGCCCGAACGCTTCCACCACATGCTCCGCGTCGCGAAGCCCACCTCCCCGATGAGCATCGGCACGTGGATCATCACCGCCTTCGGCCCCGGCTCGGGTCTGGCCGCGGTCGACGAGCTGATGCCGGGTCGCTGGCGTCGGAGCCTGCTCGGCAGGCTCGTGCACGGCCTTGCCCGCCCGGCCGGCATGTCCGCGGCACTGGTCGCGCCCGGACTCGCGTCCTACACCGCAGTGCTGCTCTCGCACACGGCTGTGCCGGCGTGGAACGAGGCCCGCCTGATCCTCCCGTTCGTCTTCACCGGATCCGCGGCGGCCAGTTCCGGCGGCCTCGCCATGGTGTTGACGCGGGTGGACGAGGCAGAGCCCGCACGCTGGTTCGCGGTCTGCGGAGCGGCAGCGGAGCTCGCGACGTCACGGCTGGTGGACACCCAGCTCGGCTTGGCCAGCGAGGCCTACACCACGGGGCAGGCCCACCGGTGGCGCCGCCGCTCCGAGCTGTTCACCGCCGCAGGCCTCATCGGCACCCTTCTCGGCGGACGCCGCAGCCGGACGGTGGCCATGGCCTCGGGGCTCGCCCTGGCCGCGGGCAGCGTGTTCCAGCGCTTCGGGGTGTTCGAGGCGGGCGTCGAGTCGGCCAAGGACCCGAAATACACCGTCGTGCCCCAACGCGAGCGACTGAACCGCAGCCGATTCTGATTCTCGGGGTACGAGCGGCCCCTTCTGCCGGTAGGTCCGTGCCGCTGTGCCGTTCGTACGGACGCCCATCGCGCTCGGTTTGCCGCCCCGATTCCCGGGCATCCGTCGGGAACGGCGGGGATTCACGAGCGGAGTTCGCGATGAGGCTGCTGGACCGGTTGCTCAAGCCGACCGTCGATCGACTGCTGGACGAGCGCATCGAGGTGGAGGGGCTCGAGGCCCTCTACCGCTATCGCGTCCACAGCGATCCGGCCCGGCTGCACATCGACCCCACCGCGGTCGTCAACAACGCGATCTTCAACACCGGCGGCGGCCACATCACCGTCGGTCCGTACGTGTTCTTCGGCCACAACGTGTGCGTGCTCGCCGGCGTGCACGACGTCAACAAGTTCGGCCTCGAGCGGCAACAGGCCATTCCCCGCAGCGGTTACGACATCGACATCTGCGAAGGCGTGTGGCTCGCGACCAACGTGCTCGTCGCCGGACCGGTGACGATCGGTGCGCACGCCGTGGTCGGCGGAGGGTCGATCGTGCGCAAGGACGTCGAGCCCTACAGCGTGGTGGCGGGCAACCCGGCGAGGTTCATCAAGTACGTGAGCCGCCCCGCCGGTGAGAACCCGCAGGGCGGCTGACGCAGCTCAGTCGACCAGCGCGACCGCCCGGGTCGGGCCGCCGTGGGCACCCTGGAGCTTGAGCGGGAACCCGACGAACGTGAACCGCGTGTTCACCACCCGGTCCAGGTTCGCCAGGTTCTCGTAGTGGGTGATGTGCTCCCGGCGGCACATCATGTGGCAGGGGTAGCTCGTGCTCACCGGGTTGTCCGGGGTGGGGCTGTCCACGCCGAACGTCTTCACCCCGCGTCGCACGATCCATTCACTGGCCGACTCGCCGAGCCCGGCGAACTCGGTGAGGTAGCGCTTGTCGCCCGCGTACCGGTTCCAGGTGGCTGTGTGGAAGAGCACGATGTCGCCTCGGCGGACCTCCACCGGCGACTCGGCCTCCACCCTGTCGAGATCGTCCGCGGTGATGTCGGTCTGGGGCTTGAACTCGCTGACGTCCAGGCACACGGCGGTTCCGTAGAACAGCTCGAGCGGCATCTTCTCGATCGTCTCCGCCGACGGGTCGGGGTCCAGGTGCGAGAACGAGTCGACGTGCGTGGGTCCGTTGTCGTTGAGCATGAACCCGGTGGTCTGGAACGAGAAGCCGCTGTCGAACCGCGGGGCCGTCTCCTCGTGCGTGGCGTGCTCGAACTGCACGGTCTTGAGGTGGCCCGGGTAGACCTTCATTCCCTCGTAGATGTCCTGCGACAGGTCGATGATGTTCATTCCACTCCCCCAACCTCGGCGGACTAGTACATGACGACGCCGGCGCTGACGTTCACATCCTCGCCGGTGATGGCCACGGAGGCGTCGGAGGCGAGGAAGGCGCACGTCCGCGCCACCTCGTCGGCCTCCACCAGCCGGCCCAGCGGGGACGACCCGGTGAACACGGCCAGCGCCTCGTCCTCGCTGATCCCGCGCGCGGCGGCCTGCTTGCGGATGACGTCCTCGATGCGCGGCCCGGCGACCGCTCCGGGACAGACCGAGTTGGCCCGGATGCCGTACGGACCGAGCTCCAGGGAGAGCGTGCGCACCAGCCCGATCACGCCCATCTTGGACGCCGCATAGGGCGTGCGGCCTGTCAGCGGTCGCTTCCCCGTCATCGACGAGATCGCGATCAGGCTGCCCGCCCGGGCGCTGATCATCGACGGGACGAACGCCCGGAAGGTGAGGAACACCCCGTCCAGGTCGGTGGCCACGCAGTCGCGCCACTCGTCGAGGGTGATCTCGTGCAGCGGCGCCGTGGGGCCCGCGACTCCCGCGTTGGCGACGACGGTGTGCACGGGGCCGATCGCGGCGGACGCTTCCGCCATCGCCGCCACCGACGACTCGTCCCGCACATCGCAGGCCAGCGCCACCGCCGTGCTGCCTGCCTTCTCGACCTCGGCGACGGTGTCGGCGAGCGTCGCCGGGTCGCGGGCCGTGACGGCCACGTCGAACCCGTCGGCGGCAAGTGCCACCGCGATCGCCCGTCCGATCCCTCGGTTCGCCCCCGTGACGACCGCGACGCGACTGCTCACGCTCCCCCGCTTCCTCCGGCCTTCGGCCGATCGTCATCAACCATGCATCATCGAGCGGCCCGAAGGGCAGAGAGAATGCGCTCCGGGGTCATCGGCAGCTCCGTGAGGCGGACACCGAGCGGCGCCAGCGCATCGTTCACCGCGGCGTTGAGCGCGGCGGGCGCCATCATCCGGCCGCCTTCGCCGCCACCCTTGATGCCGTGCGGCGTGTACGGCGACGGCGTCTCGACGTGGCCGATCGTCAGCTCGGGCACCTCCATCGCGGACGGGATGAGGTAGTCGAGGTAGCTCGAGGACAGCAGCTGCCCGTCCTCGTCGTAGACGAACTCCTCGTAGAACGCCGTGCCGATGCCCTGTGCCGTGCCGCCGACGATGTGGCCGGCCAGCGACCGCGGGTTGACCAGCGTGCCGCAGTCGTGCACGGCGACGTAGGAGAGGATGCGGACGGCTCCCGTCTCCACGTCGACCTCCACCACCGGCACGTGGCAGGCATGCCCGACGAACGGGTAGAAGACGCCCAGGTCCTTCCGGTCGGCCGACGGCATCGTGGTGTAGGGGTGGTCGTAGACCTTGCTGTCCTCCAGGCCCGACTCCATGTCGTCGGGGAAGCTGTGCTTGAACAGGTGCAGCATCACCGCGATCTCGGCCAGGCTCTTGCGCTGCTCGGGCACGCCCTTGACCTGGAACCCGCCGTCGACCCACTCCATGTCGTGGGGGTTGGCCTCCAGCAGGTGCGCGGCCGCCCGCAACGCCTTGGCCTTGATCTTCGCCGTGGCGCCCTCCACGGCCCCGGCCAGCATCACGGTGGTGCGGGAGCCGCCGGGGCCGGTGGCCGGCAGACCGTTCTTGCTGCCCTGGTAGACGACCGCGACGTCGTGCGGGTCGCAGTCGAACTCCTCGGCGACGAGCTGCGCGACCATCGTCTCCGGGCTGTTGCCCCAGAACGCACACGAGTAGAGCGTGGCGGTGATGCCACCGGTGGCGTCGACCTTGAGCGTGACGCTCTCGGGCATGCTCGTGACGGGCGCGCCCGGCTCGTCGAACCAGAACCAGAACTCGGTGGCCGAGAAGACGCTGCGCTCCTGGGCGGTGATCAGCCCGATCCCGATGTGGCGGCCCTGCTCGCGGGCCTTCGCCTGCTCGGCACGCCAGTGGTCGTACCCGGACAGCTCCAGCGCCTTGGCGAGCACCGCGTCGTAGTCACCGGAGTCGTAGACGTTGCCGGTGGGGATGAAGTGCGGGAACTCGCGGATGAAGTTGCGCCTGCGGATCTCCACGGGGTCGATGCCGAGTTCGCGCGCGGCCTTGTCCACCATCTGTTCGAGCATCCAGTTGTTGACCTCGGAGCCGAAGCCGCGGTAGGCGCCCTGCTGGTTCTTGTTGGTCAGCGCCGCGCGTACGCGGTACCGCACGCTGCCGATCGTGTACGGGCCGACGACCTGCGCGAGCGCGTTGCCGTGGTGCCCCACGCCGAACTGGATGTAGGCGCCGTAGTCGTCGATCGTGTCGATCCTGATGCCGCGCATCGTCCCGTCGCGCATCATCGCGAGTTCGACCTCGTACACACGGTCGGAGCCGTGGTGGTCGCAGTTGGACATGTTGTCCACGCGGTCCTCGAGGAAGACCACGGGCTGCCCGACCGCTCGCGAGCACATCCCCGCGATGACCAGCGGCTTCGTGACGAACAGCTTCGAACCGAAGCTGCCGCCCGCGGGCACCTGCCGGACGTCGAGCTTGTTGGCGGGGATCTTCAGGGTGGCCGCCGCCATGAACAGGTAGCTGGTGAAGCTCAGCGAGTTGGTGTGCACGGTGAGCTCGCCGGTGGAGTGGTCGAAGTCGGCGATCGCCCCGACGGTCTCCAGGGGCTGGCCGCCGGAGCGGTGCCAGCGCAGCCGATCCCTGACGATCACGTCGGCCTCGGCGAAGTCGCGCTCGACGTCTCCGAAGTCGAATGTGCGCTCGTAGGCGCAGTTCGTACCCAGCGACTCGTGCACCAGTGGAGAACCGTCGAGCAGTGCGGCCTCCGGGTCGACCACGGCGGGCAGCGGCTCGTACTCGACGTCGATCAAAGCGAGCGCGTCCTCGGCCAGATACCGGCTGTCGGCAACCGCGACAGCCACGCCCTCACCGACGTAACGCACCTTGTCCACGGCGAGGCAACGCCAGACGTGATTGGCGGGGTCGGGCCCGAAGTCGGGCAGTGGGTCGGTGAGCTCGGCGGCCTGCGCGCCGGTGATCACGGCGTGCACCCCGTCGAGCGCGGCCGCGGCCGACGTGTCGATCGAGACGATGCGGGCGTGCGGGTGCGGGCTGCGCAAAACGGCGGCGTGCAGCATCCCGGGCGTGACGAGGTCGGCGATGTAGCCGCCACGCCCGCGCAGGAACTTCGGGTCCTCGACGCGGCGGATCGACTTGCCGACCCACGTGCGGGTCTCGGCATGGGTGCGCACGGGTGGGGCGGCGGACGAGCGGTCGGCGGTGGTCACGGCGTCTCCTCGCTCACGCTCGTCGCGGCGGTCGGCCGGGTCGGATCAAAGGACTGTTCGCCGCGCATACGCCCTGCCGCGGCCATGACGGCCTCGGTGATGAACTGGTAGCCGGTGCAGCGGCACAGGTTGCTCGCGATTCCCTCGCGCACCTGTTCGGCCGTCGGATCGGGATTCTGCTCCAGGATCTCGCACGCCCGCATGAGCATTCCCGGCGTGCAGTAGCCGCACTGCAGGCCCTGCTTGTTCCAGAACTCGTCCTGCAGTGGGTGCATGTCCTGCCCGGTGGCCAGCCCTTCGACCGTGCGTACCCGCGCTCCGTCGGCTTGCACGGCGAACGTGATGCAGGACCGGACGCTGCGGTCGTCCAGCAGGACCGTGCAGGTGCCGCAGACGCCGTGCTCGCATCCGATGTGGGTGCCCTTGAGCCCCAGCCCGTCGCGCAGGAAGTCGACGAGCAGCGTGCGCGGCTCGACGTCGGCCGTGTGCGCGCGACCGTTGACGGTCACCGTGATGGTGTGCTTCTCCGTCATCCCCCGCTCACCTCCTGTCCTGGGCGCGGGCGAGCGCCTGTTCGACTGCCCTGCGGACGTGGACCCTGGCCAGCTCGATCCGGCTGCTGGATCCCGCGTGCACGTCGCCTGCCGGAGTGAGGCCCTCGACCGCCGCATCGGCCGCAGCGGCGGCGTCCGGGACCGCGCCCTCGAGCACGCGCTCCGCGGCCGTGGCACGGATCGGGACCGGCGCGACGCCCGTGAGTGCGATCGAGGCACGGGAGACGTGACCGTCGTCGATCTCGACGAGCGCGGCCACCGCCACGACGGCGAAGCTGCCGTGCGTGCGGGCGAACTCGACGAACGCGTGTCCGCCGCGCCGGTGGGGCAACCGCACCGCGACGAGGATCTCGTCGGGCGCGAGCGCCGTGCTGAACGGGCCGCGGAAGAACTCGGAGGCGGGGATGACACGACGGCCGCCCGGACCGGCGGCGACGAGGTCGGCGTCCAGTGCGAGCGCCACGGCCGGAAGCTCGGCGGCCGGGTCGGCGTGGGCGAGGCTGCCCCCGACCGTTCCGCTGTTGCGGATCGGCCGGTGGGCCACGAACCCCACGGCCTCGGCCAGCAACGGTGCGGCCAGCGCGACCTCGGGTGAGTCCTCGACCGCCGACTGCCTGGTCATCGCCCCGATCACCAGGGTGTCACCGTCGAGCCGGATCTCGTCCAGCTCGGGGACCCGCCGCAGGTCGATCAGGTGCCCGGGCTGGGCGAGCCGGAAGTTCATCAGCGGGACGAGGCTCTGCCCGCCGGCGAGCACCCGCGGCTCGGCGTCGGCGTGCTCGACGAGCAGCGCCACCGCCTCCTCCACGGTGGTCGGCGCGGCGTAGCGGAACGGTGGGGGCTTCACGACGTCCTCCGGGACACAGCGGCCTCCTCGACGCGGTGCGGACAGGTGGCGCACGGACGGCTGTGAGCGCGGTCACGGCACTGCGCCGATCCTGCGCCCGACCACCCACGGGCGGCCATGTGTGTCACCCCGGTAACCCCGGAAGGACGCTGGGTGCCCACACACGGCACTGAGCGGCGTTGGCGGCGTGCGCGACCCCGCTGACGACGACCATCCACGACAGCAGCGAGGCCGGCATCCGTCGCGGCCACATGTGCACTGTCGCCACCCGAGGTGTGGCGGGCAAGACCCGCTGGGGTGCTCCCTGCGCGGGCTCACCGGTCGTACTGTGCTGGACATGACCACCGGCACGTCCCCGGTCCACGGCGGAACCGACCGGACGGCGGCGGCGCGTGACGCCGCCGACCGGATGGCTACCGCCGCCACCACCTGGCTCGAGGCGCTGGACGCCGAGCAGAAGGCCAGTGCCCACTGGGCCGCCCCCGGCTCCGACGCGGAGACCGAGGCGGAGCGGCTGCGCTGGTACTACACCCCCACGGACCACGGCGGGCTACCGATCGGCGCGATGCGCCCGCACCAGCAGAGGCTCGCGATGCAGCTGGTCGCGAGCGGTCTCTCGACCCCAGGCTACGTCACCGTGGCCACGGTTCTCGGCCTGGAGAACGTGCTGGACCTCGCGGAGGGCTGGGTGGTCGACTGGGGGCGCGAACGCGGCCGCGACCCGGGGATGTACTACCTGCGGGTGTTCGGGGAGCCGGGCGGGCACGCGCCGTGGGGGTGGCGGTTCGGCGGGCACCATGTGTCGCTGAACAACCTCGTCGTCGACGGGGCCGTGCGCTCGACCACGCCGTGCTTCCTGGGCACCGACCCGGCGACGTCGCCGCTGCTGGGCGGCACCTCGCTGCGACCGCTCGGCGCCGTCGAGGACCTCGCACGGGAGCTGGTCCGGTCGCTCTCCCCCGGGCAGGCGGCCCGTGCGGTGCTCCTCCCCCGGGCACCGTCGGACATCATCGGAGGCAACCGCGCCCGGATCACCCACGGCGACGAGATGCTGCCGCTGACCGACATCTGGCGCAACCGCCTCCAGAACGAGCTGGCCGACCGCGTAGCGGAGATGAACTCGCGCGCCGAGAACGCCTCGGGCCTCGACGCCTCCGACCACACCGCGCTCGCCCTGACCACGACGCCCAAGGGACTGCCCGCCGCCGAGTTCGACGCCGGCCAGCGTGAGCTGCTGCGGCGGCTGCTCGCCACCTACGTCGACCGTGTGCCCGAGGGTCTCGCCCCTCCCCCGCTCGACGACGCGGCGCTCGACGCCGTGCACCTGGCATGGGCGGGCCCGACGGAAGCAGGCAAGCCGCACTACTACCGGCTGCAGGGCCCCGGCCTCCTCGCCGAGTACGACAACACCCAGCGCCAGGCCAACCACGCACATTCGGTCTGGCGCGACCCGGAGGCCGACTTCGGCGTTGACGCGCTGGCGGCGCACCGGGCCGCGCACCACGGCGGTTGAGACATTCCCCGGCCGCGCACACCTCGTGGCCACCGTGCACATGTCAGGACGTGTGCGGCGGGGCCATCAGGTGTGCGCGGCCCCTCGATCCCGGAAGCGACGCTGCGGGGCCCACCCTGCGAGGGTGATCGACAGCGTGTTGCCGTTCTCGAACGAGGTGGCGCGCGTGGACAGCCGTGCCCATACCTCGTTCGGCCCGCCGAGGATGCTGGCGGCGCCGACCATGGTCAGCCCTTGATCTTGAGCAGGCGCGACGCCGTGGCGCTGCGGATGAGCTCCTTGTCCTCGTCGCTCAGTCCACGGACGCCGTCGATCTGGCCGAGCGGGTCGTAGTGGCCCATGTCGAAGGGGTAGTCCGTGCCGACGACGACGTGGTCGGCCCCCATCTGCTGGACCAGGAACTCCAGGTGTACGGAGTCGAAGACCAGGCAGTCGACGTAGACCTGCTTGAGGTAGGTGCTCGGTGGCCGCGTGATGTGGTGGCGACCCTCGGGGCGCAGCTCGTAGGAGTGGTCCATCCGGGAGGAGTAGAAGGGCAGGAAGCCACCTCCGTGCACGAGGCAGAGCTTCAGCGCCGGGTACTCCTCCAGCACTCCGCCGTGGATCATGCGAGTGATCGCGACGGTGGTGTCCAGCGGGTTGCCGACCACGTTCGTCATGTAGTACTTCTGCAGCCGCTCGCCGTGGGTGAACCCGTTGGGGTGCAACATCACGACGACGTCGAGCTCCTCCACCTTCGCGAAGAACGGCCGGTAGCGCGGGTCGTCGAGATCGAGCCCGAAGACGTTGGTGTTGATCTCGACGCCGCGGAAGTCGAGCTCCCGGACGCAGTACTCCAGTTCCGCGATCGCCGACGACACGTCCTGTAGCGGAACGGTCGCCAGCCCGACGAAGCGGTCGGGGTTGTCGTGGACGATCGAGGCGAGGTTCTCGTTCTGCATCCGCGCGAGCCGGCGGCCCAGCTCCACGTCGGTCCAGTAGTAGTACTGCGGCGGGGCCACGGAGATCGCCTGAATGTCGATGCCCATGGCGTCCATGTCGGCGATGCGGACGGCCGGGTCGGTCAGCTTGGGCACGATCTCCGCCATGTGCCGGCCCTGGTACTCGTTGGTCTCCGCACCCGCCCAGTAGGAGAACGGTTCGTACTCGGGCGACATCAGACCCGCGACCAGCTCCTGGCAGGCAGGAGTGACGACGTGGGCGTGGATGTCCACCGTGCGGCCGTGGGAGCCGGTCATACGCGTGTCCTCTCGGTCGGTAGGTCGAAAGTCATCGATCCGAACCTATTGCGCGAACGGGCCGGTCGTCCGACCCGGCGGCCCTGGCCTTGCCCGGATCAGGTGACGCGCATGTCGGCGGAGTCCCCCGGTTCGCGCAGCCCGAAGGCCAGGGCCGGGTCGCCGGGCACCCAGTCACCACGGAACTGCGCACCCTCGCCCAGGTCACGGTTGCGGTGCAGCAGCGCTCGACCCAGCTCCAGCCGGCCCGGCTCCCACGCCCGCAGCGCCGCCTCGACGTCGCCGTCACACCCGACCAGCGCCTCGGAGAGGGCCCACACGTCGTCGGCACCCTTCGCCGTGGCCGCGGCGGCGTGCGGACGCACCGTGAACGCCGCGTCCCCCACCAGGCAGACCCGCCCGAACGCCATCCGCGGCACGTCGACATCGATCATCACCTGCACGAACGGCGCCGGGATTCGGTCCACCACCTCCGTGAACGCCGGAGGCAGACCGTCCGCGGCATCGCGCAGCTCCTCCACGTACTCCTCACGGACCGCGCCGGGAGGCAGCGACACCTCGCGGTGGCGGCCCGTGCGGTCGGTGAGCAGATCGGCCAACGGTTTCCCGTCCGGCACGTTGCGGTACCAGACCAGGTTCATCAGCCGCTTCCCCCGCTCGACCGCGCCGTCGTAGTGCGGGATCGGGTAGGTGAGCGCGTGCGTTCCCCCGGGCGCGAAGTAGCTCAGTGCGTCGTCCAGCGCGGCCACCGTCTCCGCCGGCAACGCCTGCTCGTCCACCACCCCGCGCCACCCGACGTAGCCGCCGTAGCACTGTTCGACATCCGGCAACAGGATGCGGCGGGCCAACGAGGAGACCCCGTCGGCCGCCACCAGCAGATCCGCGCCGGCGGAGCAGCCGCCTGCGAGTGCGAGCTCGACCCGGCCGTCGCGCTGCGCGATACCCACGACCTCGTGACCGAGGTGGTAGCGCGCGCGGCCGAACGCACCCAGCAGAGCCCCGTACAACGTGTTGTAGCCGGTGAACCGGTGCCGCCTCTCCAGCTCCGCGAGCACGGCGCCGTCGGCGTCCAGGTAGCGGTGGAACCGGGCGGACGTGCTCACCGTGGCCAGGTCGAGCAGCGCGTGCTCCAGCAGGTAGCGCGCGGTCATCGGGTGCAGCACGAGGCCCACGCCCCGGCCCTCGAGCGGGACGTCCGAGCGCTCGTACACGTCGACGTCACAGCCGATGTCGCGCAGCACCAACGCGGCGGTCAGCCCGACCAGCGAGCCACCCATCACGGCGACCTTCGGACGCGTCTTCACGAGCGGTCCCGCGTGCCCGGCGCAATCATGGCTACGACCTCCACGTGTGTGCAGCGAGAGGCCGGCATGACGAGGAGGTAGCCACATCTTCGGTGACATCGACCCCTTCCGGGGGGATCAGGACAGCGAGCCGTTGCCCGACTGGGTGCGGGAGATGGCCGCCTGCGTCGACCTGCAGGAGCTCGCCGAGCGGGTGGTCGTCCGGGACATCACCGTCGCCTTCCCGCGTCTGCAAGGAGACGCGGACTTCGCCGAGCACCTGCGTTCGAGCGTGCGCGAGAACCTGCACGTCCTGCAGCAGGTGCTGTGCGGGCGGCTGGCGCTGGCCCAGGTGCACCTCGAGCAACCGCTGGAGTTCGCGCGCGTCCAAGCCCGCCTGCGCATCCCGCAGACGGCGCTGCAGCGTTCCTACCGCGTCGGTTTCGTGACCATGTGGCAGGCGTGGGCGCAGCATCTGCGGGACGTCGCCGAGGCGAAGGACGTGCCGCGCGAGGAGGCCACGGCGGCGCTCGCGCGGCTCACGACCATGATCTTCGCCTACCAGGACCACGTGGCGTCGCAGGTAGCAGAGCAGTACGCGCGGGCCGACGACGCCCTCAACCGGTCGCGCGCCCACGTCCGGCACGGCCTGGTGCGCGAGATCCTGCGCACCGAGCTCACGTCGCTGCCCCCGTCGGACCTGCTCACGCTCGACTACGACCTCACCGCCCACCACGTCGCCGTCGTACTGCCCGCCGTCGCCGAGGGCACGGCGACCCAGCTGCTGGTCGGTCTGCGGGCCGCCACCGGCGTCCGGCACAGCCTGCTCCACCCCCTCGACCTGCGCTGCACGGCGGTGTGGCTCGGGCTCCCGCGGACCTGGCCCCGGCGCACCATCGGGCAGCTGCGCGAGGTGCTCGAGACCGCGGGCGTGGAAGCCTCGCTCAGCGACCCGCTGCGCGGGCTGGCCGGCTTCCGCCGCGCGCTGGAGCAGGCACAGGACGTCGAGAAGGTGCGTGCGGCATGGGGCCGCAGCCAGGCGCCGCCGGTGCTGGAGCACGGCGACGTGGCGCTCGAGATCCTGCTGCTTCGCGAGCCCGAACGCGCTCGCGGCTTCGTGCGGGCGGAGCTGGGCGCCCTCGCCGACGACACGGCGGAGGCGGCCCGGCTGCGCGAGACGCTCGACGTCTCGTTCCGCCTCGGCACCCACGTCGCCACTGCGGAGCGGCTGCAGCTGCACGAGCACACGGTCCGCAACCGGCTGCACCGGGCCGAGGAGCACCTCGGGCACCCGCTGCACGAGCGCCGCACCGAACTGCAGGTCGCCCTGCGCCTGCTGCGGCTGCTCGGCAACGAGCGGTAGCACCGGCCTCGTCCTCATCCTCCGGCCAACCGCTGCAGCACACCGAAGACGCACGCCGTGTCCTCGTGCACGCGGTCCTGCGCGACCGCGGCCTGGTAGAGCATGGCCGCCACGGAGAACAGCGGGGTCGGGCTCGCCACGCTCGCGGCGAGCTCGGCGATCAGGGCGTTGTCCTTCTGCATCGTCGCGACGGTCGCGGTGGCATCGGCGTACTGCCCGGTCATCATCAGCGGACCGCGCACCGCGAGCATCCGCGATCCGCCTGCCCCGTCGCCGACCGCGGTGAGCACCAGGTTCAGGTCCAGGCCCGCGCGCTCGGCGAGCAGCAGTGCCTCCGCGGCGGCCGCGTTGTGCACCGCGACGAGGAGGTTCGCGACGAGCTTCATGGTGGTGCCCTGCCCGAAAGCGCCGAGGTCGTACTGCGCCCTGGTGAAGGCCTGGACGACCGGCATGGCCTGCTTCTTCGCCGCTTCGTCGCCGCTGAGGTAGGCGACCAGGTCACCGTCGCGCGCCTGCTGACCCGTGCCGCTCATCGGGCAGTCGAGCAGCGTCGCGCCCCACGCCTGCGCACGGTCGTGCCCGTCCCGCTTCGCCCGGGCCGAGAGCGTGCTCGTCTCCACGACGACGAGCCCCGACCGGCCGCCGGCCCGCATGCCACCCTCGCCGTCCAGCACATCCATGAGCGCCCCGGCGCTCGGCAACGAGGTGACGACGACGTCGGCGCCGCGGGCCACGCCTGCCGCGCTGTCGCACACCGTGCCGCCGCGCGCCTCGTGCTCGGCGCGCCGCCGAGGATCGATGTCGAAGCCGAGAACCGGGAAGCCGGCCCCCAGCAGGTGCGTACTCATCGCCGAACCCATGACCCCCATGCCGACGACGCCGACCGGCTCCTGCGGCACCGTCAGGCTCCCGCCCCGCTCGACCTGATGGCGGCGTTCACCTGGGGCATCACCTTCGTCGCCATCAGCTCCATCGACAGCTTCGCCAGGTCGGGATCCACCCAGTCGAGGCCGGCGTAGACGAGCTCGCCGAAGTCGCCGGTCTGCTCCCGGAAGGCGAGCACCTGCTCGGCCACGGAGTCGGGTGTCCCCGCGATCACGAGGTCGTCGAGAACGCGGTCGAGGGTGACCGCGTCGTCGGGCTCGTCGTTGTCGTGCTTGAACAGTGCGAGTCGACCCAGCGCACGCATCTTGGCGAGCATCTTCCCGTAGTAGAAGCGGTACGGGCTGTCGGCGTCGGCGCGCCCGTACCGCTCGGCCACCGCAGCGTCCTCGGCCACGAAGACCGTGCGGGCGATGCGCCAGTCCTCGCTCGCCGCGGGCGCGCCGGCCGACTCCTTGCCCTGCACGTAGTTCGGCCAGTGCGTGGCCACCCACTGCGGCAGCAGGAAGTTGGCCGACAGCGGGTGGAAGTCGCGCGCCCCCATCGCTATGACGCCCTTGGAGAACGGCGCCACGACCGTGCCCACGATCTCCGGGCGCGGCTGCTGCAGCGGCCGCCCGACGATCCCGACGCCGAGCTCGTCGTCGTACGTGGTGGCTGTCGTGACGGTGAACCGGTTGCCGGGCAGGTCGATGTCGTAGGGCGGGTCGAGCTCCCACATCCGCAGGATGATCTCGATGGCCTCGCCGAACAGCTGGTTGCGGTCCTCGCCGAGGATGCCGAGCACCTCGGCGTCCGAGGGCAGGGCGCCGGGGCTGACGCCGAGGATGAGACGTCCACCCGACAGGTGGTCGAACATCGCGGAGTGCACGGCCACGAGCGCCGGGTGCTGGTGCGAGAGGTTCGTCGTGCCGGTGGCGAGCTTGATCCGGTCGGTCTCCGGAACGAGCGTGGCGAGGAAGATCAGGCTGTTGGTGATGTTCTCGTGGCGGTCGGTGAGATGCTCACCGATGAACGCGTCGTGGAAACCCAGCCGGTCGGCCAGCACGACCGCCTCCCGGTCCTCCCGCAGCGTCTCCGCCCACTCCCGTCCTCTCGGATGCATCGGCATGGCGAAGTAGCCCAGTCTCACGGCGCTCTCCTTCGGCAGCGGGTCCGCGGTCACGTCGAGCCAAGGCCGGGGAGCGTCCGGACGCAGTGGCGGCCACCGTGAAGTTGGCCGACGGCCGATGACGTGCTCCGTGAGCCGTGGCAGCGCGGTCACGGCACCTGCCACCCGGCGTGCGCTCATCTGACGCCTTCCGACATCCCCATCGACGCGCGCTGCGCCATCGAGCTCGGCGTCATCGACATGGTCGTCGGCCGCGTCCCCCAGGACGAGCTGTCCGATCTGCGCCGCCGCTTCGAGACCAGGGATCGAGCAGGGGGATCCGGATGCGGCGAGCGCGGCCGTCTACCACTACACCCGTCTCGCGAAGCAGCGTGTGCACCAGATCCTGGCGCAGACGGGTGGCCGGCTCTGACGTGACGGGCAGCGCGCCGGCCCCACTCGGCCGATTGACCCTGCCCTGCCGCCACACGCACTGTCGGCAGCAGAGCTGAAGGGAGCAACGATGCAACTCAGCGAAGATCGCATCCTGACGACCCACACGGGGAGCCTCCCCCGGAGCGCGGAGCTCGAGGACATCCTGATCCGCAAGGAACGCGGCGAGACCGTGCCCGACGACGAGTTCGGTCGGGTCGCGCACCACGGCGTCGACCACGTCGTCGGTGAGCAGATCGACGCGGGTGTCGACGTCATCAACGACGGCGAGCAGCCCCGCGTCGGCTTCCAGACCTACGTCGCACTGCGCATGTCGGGGTTCGGCGGCGCGAGTTCCCGCCCGGCGTTCGCCGACTTCGTGCGCTACCCCGACTACGGCGAGCTGTGGCAGAAGCGCGGCTGGGTCACGTCGAAGGTGTTCGACGCCCCGCAGGCCGTCGCGGAGGTGCAGTACACCGGTCTCGGCGAGGCCGAGCAGGAGTGCGATCTCTTCCACCGGGCCAGCGATGCGCGCCACGGGCAGTACCGCGACCGCTTCATGACGGCGGCCTCCCCCGGCATCGTCACCACCACCATGCTCAACGGCTACTACGACTCACACGAGAACTACGTGCGCGCGGTGGCCCGTGAGCTGCGCAAGGAGTACGAGTTCATCCACGGCCAGGGCTTCCTGCTCCAGCTCGACTGCCCTGACCTCGCGATGGAGCGCGTCGGGTTGTTCCAGGACGATCCGCTGTCTCGTTTCCTGGAGGTCGTCGAGCTCCACATCGACGCGATCAACGAGGCCGTCCAGAACATCCCACCGGAACACCTGCGGCTGCACGTCTGCTGGGGCAACTGGGACGGCCCGCACGACAACGACGTCGCACTCGCCGACATCCTGCCGCTGCTGTACGAGGCGCGCGTCGGAGCGTTGTCGCTCGAGCTCGCGAACCCGCGCCATTACCACGAGTACGAGGCGTTCAAGCGGCATCCGCTTCCGGACTCGATGGTGCTCATCCCCGGCGTCGTCGACGTGAAGACCAACTTCGTGGAGCATCCGCAGGTCGTCGCGGAGCGGATCCTGCGCGCGGTCGACGCGGTCGGCGACCGGACCAGGGTGATCGCAAGCACGGACTGCGGGTTCGGGACCTTCGCCGGATGGACGCTGGTGGCTCCCACCGTGGCCTGGGCCAAGCTCCAGGCACTGCGGGCGGGCGCGGACATCGCCAGCCGCGAACTGTGGGGCACCTGAGGGGTCGACGAGGCCGCGCTACGGTCGCGGTGCTGAGCTCTTGACTTCATGTGCACATGAACCGGCACCGTCAGCGCATGGATCTCACCGTCACACGGGTCGCCAACGCGTGCGTCCTGCTCGAACTGAACGGGCACACCGTCCTCACCGACCCGTGGTTCACCGAACGCTGGTACCTGCGCCGCGGCGAGTCACTCGGCCTGCCCGTCGCCGACCTTCCGCCGTTGACGGCCATCGTCGCCACCAGCTTCGCGGCGAACCACTGGGACCTGCGCGCGCTGAAGGAGTACCGCCACAAGGACTCCACGCCCGTGTACGTCAGCGCAGGGCTGATGGTGCGCCAGGCTCGCGCCCTGGGATATCGGAACGTGGAGCAGCTGCGCTGGGACGAGAAGCGTGAAATCGCACCGACGCTGTCGATCGAGGCCGTTCCCGCCGGACGAACCCTGATGTGGCGCAACAACGCCTACGTGCTCAGCAGCGGGCCGACACGCGTCTTCTTCGGCGGCGAGATCGAGGACGTGGGACTGCTGGAGCGCTACCGCACCCGGGCTCCAGCGGTGTCCGTGGCGCTGCTGCCGGTCAACGGGCTGCGGCCCGTTCTCGGGCCATCGCTCGTGATGGGACCGAGGGAGGCGGTGGCGGGCGCGAACGCGTTGGGCGCGCGTGTGCTCGTTCCCGTCCACGACGCCCACGCCGACGACCCGCTCTCCCTGATCTTCCGCCGCCACGGGTCGGGCGCGGACGCCAAGGCCCTCGCGGCCACGGCATCGTCCGGGCTCGAGGTCGTCTGCCTGCCGCCGGGGGAACGCTGGGAGTACGAGGCGCCGGCGCCCCGCGCCTAGCCGGCGTTCTGGGGTGCGGTCACCACCATGGAGTCCTCCGCGGAGACCCCCTTGATGAAGACGGAGAAGTCCTTCAGCCGCATGAACAGGTCCTCGAAGTGGCCGCAGACCTTGGCACCTCGGGCGTGGTCGTGCATGACGAGCACGCCGTGCAGGCCGAGCGCGGCGCCGTAATGGTCGCCGGGCTGGTCGATGCGGGTGGGGATCGTGAACTGCATCTCGCGCCTGTCGACCAGGAGCAGGCTCGGGCAGTTGGGCAGGAACGGTATGAGGCGCAGGTCGATGTCGACCTTCGCCCCGCGGATGCGGTCGGCCGACGCCTTGATGTCCAGGATGCGCTGACAATGCTCGAAGATCTGCTCGTCGCCCGCCATGTCATCGCGGGTGAGGATGATGCCGTGTTGCTGGCTGGCCGTCTCCCGGCTCTTCACGCCGTTGTAGATGTCCAGTGGCCGCTGCACGTACCGGCGGTAGACGAGGCGCGGCAGCGACGCGTCATGGGCGTTCAGCCGGTCCGTCAGGATCGTCTCGATCGCTGACAGGTACTCGGAGCGCTTCGCCGGCGGCTGGCGGGTGAATCCCGGGCCCTCGTCCGGCGGCGGCGAGTAGTCGCCGATGACGAAGATGCTGTTCCGCGCCTGCCGGACGGCCGCGGTCGCGGTGTCATAGCCCAGCTGCCCTCGACGGCCGCGCCCGTTGCGGCGCGCCTCCTCCACGAAGTAGACCGCCGCGTGGACATAGTCCAGGTGCGCCTCGAGCTCCTCGCGCAGCTGCGCATGGTGATCGTCGATCTCGCTCTTCACCGCGGCCAGCTGCTGGGCCGCCGCCTCCTGGGCATCGTGCAACGCGGTGGCGGCCTCGAACCGGAGACGGGCCACCGAGATGCCGCTCACCACGGCCAGGCCGGCGGCGGCGAGCATCAAGGCGCCGAGAGACGGGTCGTTGTCGATCAACGTGTCCAGGCCGAACCCGATCGCTGCACCGGCGACCACCAGGAAGATGTCTTTTGCCGTTATCCGCTGCCGAGTCTCACGCAACCAGTCGCCAACAGAAGCGCCGCTCAAGTCCGTGTGCTCCCCTCCGGCCGAACAATCCGCTCAGCCGGCGGCTGAAACGCGGAACCAGCAGCGAAGTAACCACGCCTTTCCTGCACGTCCCGGAAGCGCTCCTGGGTGCGCTCCGCGACCCTGGCGAGGAGGCTGCGCTCGAGCGGCCCGAGGGCCAGCACGCCGGTGTCCCAGTCCGTCGCCCGGAATCCGATGGGCGCGGCCCCCTCGGGAGCCGCGTCCTGCTGACGGTCCCGCATCCGGCCCACGACCAGCAGGGCGTCACGAGACCCGGTGAGGCTGCGGGTGCCGGTACCCGCTCCGCCGAGGTTGTTCCTGGGCAGGTTCAGGTGGGCGAGGCGCCAGCGGTCGAGGTGAAGCCCGATCGACCGCGCCTGGCTTCGCACGAGTCCCGTGCCCGGGTCGTGCGCGTCGTGCATCCCGGCGACGGTCTCGCGCAGCTGGGGGTACAGGTCGCGCATCAGGTGGTAGTGCAGGCCGACCGAATGGCTGCCACTGGTCAGGCCCAGGTTCTCCCGAATCTCGTGGTAGTCGCTGCACCGGAGGTTGTCGGCAAGCAGGCCCGCAGCGACGACAACGGCATCGAGCAGCCGGTCGGCACGCCGGAGGACCGGTAGCGACGCCATGCAGTCCTTCGCCTGCAGGCGGCCGATCGCCACCTCCAGATGGTCGTTCACAGCCTCGATCAGGATCTCGGGGATCTGGTGGGCCGTACGGAACTGCAGGAAGACCGTTTCACTGTCGTGGGGGGGGGGGGGCGCGGGCGCCGGCCCCCGCCGGGGGGGGGGGGGGGCGCGGCCGGGCCCCCCCCCCCCCCCGGCGCGCCCCCCCCCCCCCCCCCCCCCCGCCGCCCCCCCCCCCCCCCCGCGGCCCCCCCCGCCCCCCCCCCCCCACGACCGCGCGGATCGCGTCGGGCCGGACGAACTCGCGGTACGGGGCGGGAGCGCCCTCCACCACGGCGTACTCCAGGCCGGTGCGCTGGAGCATCAGGTAGTTCAGCAGGTCGAGAGTGAGCCGTTCACGCAGCTGCGGATCGAGGTCGATGCGTTCGACCAACGGGATCAGGAGCTCGTTCAGCTCCGCCTCCGCCTCGTACAGGCGCTTCCAGTTCGGCGAGGTGGAGACGTCGATGCGGTGCCCGTCGCCGCCGGGCTGGAGATCGTCCGTGACGTCGCGCATCCGCCACGCGAGGTCCACCCACGTCCTGCCGAACGCCTCCAGCCACTCCGTCGCCCGCGCGACGACGGGCGGGTCGTCCCCCGCGCAGGACCGCCGCAGCACGGCGGTCACCTGCTCCAGCGCGACCAGGGCTATCTCGATGCCCTGGAACAGCGCACGCACAGCCTGCCAGGCCGATCCCGGGGCGAACCCCTGCCTGCTGCGTGCCACGGCGAGAAGCGCGGGTATGGACTGCAGCTCGTCGTAGGAGTCGGCGATCGGACCGAGGGAGTTGGAGACAGCGCGCCGTTCGTCCACTGTGGTCCCTCGCTCTACCCCGTCCAGCGAGCCCTGACGGCTGACGACCCGACCCGGACAAGAGTAGCCGGACGAGCACCGACCGTGCATCAGGCAGGAATTCGCCCGTCCCCGCCGGACGGGCGGCTCCGCGCACCGGGACATTCGACGTACCCGCCACGGGACACGCGGCCGGGTAACTGGCGTCAAAGGCGCGAGTCGCACATCTCGGGAGTTTTCTAGGGTGACGGCGTGACGCCCCGTACTTCTCCGCCCTTCCGAGCCGACCACGTCGGAAGCCTGCTGCGCCCGCCGGAGCTCCTGCGCGCACGGGCCGACCGCGCCGAGGGCCGGATCACCGCGGCCGAACTACGCGTGGTCGAGGACGCCGCCATCCTCGGCGCGGTGCGGATGCAGGAGGAGCTCGGGCTCCACGCCGCCACCGACGGCGAGTTCCGCAGGACGTTGTGGCACATGGACTTCATCCACCAGCTCGGCGGCATGACGACCACCGACGGCATCCGTCCGGTGCGCTTCGAGAACGCCAAGGGCGTGCTGGAGTGGACCCCGGCCGCGCTGCGGGTGGCCGAACGCCTGCACCTGCGGCACACGATCTTCGGTGACGACTTCACCGCGCTGCGTGCGATGACCACCACCGCCGTGGCCAAGCAGACCATCCCGTCCCCGAGCATGGTCCACTACCGCGGCGGGCGCGCCGCCATCGACGAAACCATCTACCCCGACATCGACCAGTTCTGGGACGACCTGTCCGCGGCGTACGCCCAGCAGGTGCGTGGGCTGTTCGAGCTCGGCTGCCGCTACCTGCAGCTCGACGACACCAGCCTCGCGTACCTGAACGACCCGAAGCAGCGGGCGCTGCTCGCCGACGAGGGCGGAGACCCACAGACCCAGCACCTGGTCAACATCCGTCAGATCAACGCCGCCCTGCGCGACCGCCCCGACGAACTGACCGTCACCGTTCACCTCTGCCGGGGCAACTACCGCTCGTCCTGGGCAGCAGAAGGCGGCTACGACTACGTCGCCGAGGCACTGTTCACCGAACTCGAGGTCGACGGCTTCTTCCTCGAGTTCGACGACGCCCGCTCGGGCGGGTTCGAACCACTGCGGTTCCTGCCCCCCGAAAAGGTCGTGGTGCTCGGCCTGGTCACCACCAAGCACGGACGACTCGAGAGCAAGGACGATCTCAAACGCCGGATCGATCAGGCCTCGAAGTACGTACCGATCGAGCAACTGTGCATCTCCCCGCAGTGCGGGTTCTCCTCGACCGTCGACGGAAACGACCTGACCCGCGACGACCAACGCGCAAAGCTCGCACTGCTCGTCGAGACGGCCGACGAAGTCTGGGGGTGACGGCGTCCCCCACCGCCGTACCGGGTACGAGGCCGGTCGCATAACGGCCGGAACACGACATCGGCCCGAGGTATCACTCTCCGTGTCCGCGTGACGACTCCGTCGACCGGCTCCGCGAAGCCGGGATCGTGTCGCCGGAAGGGCGCATCGCTCGAGTGGACGAGCGGTGCGCCCTTCCGTTCGTGTCGGCCCCCGACGTAGAGACGAACCCGACCTGGGATACGGAGCAGCACAGGCAGGCCCGGCCTCGTGCGAGTGGAGCAGGTCCGCGGGCGTGCCGTCGCGGGCCTTGCCGTGAACCGTGCGGGTTGCGGAAGCGGACCGTCACAGGCGGCCCGCCGGCACCGCAGGACCGCCGGTGTGCGGCGGCGACGGCGCCGCACACCGCCCGGCAACGCGCGCAGGCGGCGCTCGATCCACGGAGATCTACCCATTTCTTCGAGGAAAGCAGGATTGCACGGGAAGCCCTCTCGATCTCATCTTGTCGAAACGGGCCCGTTCACGGTGGTGATCCAGACCCCGTCGCGGTGGTTCCGACAGCGGAGCGACGGGCGCGCCTTCTGCCCGTGCCGGCAGCGCCGAATGGGCCCACAGATATCCGATCAATTGCGCGGACCTGACCTTTCCTCGCGACTGACCAGAATCACGGACGATCGAATCGATGATCTTTTCCGCTCCGTGTCCACCGTTCGAGAAATTGCCTGTGCGATACGTGAGGTTTGCTGCCTCCTGGGAGTGGGACGAGTACCCTGCTCTCGGTCACGTGACTCAAAACGTAACTACTCAGACAACAGTCATCGTCACCGACAGTGCGGCCGCTGATATCCCGTGAAGCCGATCGTCGGGCGGGTCGCCGGTGAGATCGCTATTTGTTGACGAAGAGGAGCGACGTGGGTTTCGACCGATCTCGACCCGACCCCTCAGATCATTGCGAATCAGAACGCGTGCTCGCCGGGCCCACGGTGCAGCAACGCAGAGAGCTCGCGGCGAGCTCGAGCATCCGGGGGATCGATCTCGTCCACGACGGCGCGGCACATGCGCACAACATCGCAGGTAGAGCTCATGCCACTGGCCGCAATCCGGCCGGGTCGCGCTGACCGGCCTCGCGTGACATGGTGTGGGGACAGTTCCACGAGACGGCCGCGAGGGCAGTCGACCGGCGTTTCTCCACAGCTGATCGAATCCTCACCGGAGTCGTCCACATCGGTCCGGACGGCGCACGATCCACATGCGCCGCAGTCGGGCCAGGAGCCGCCGGATGGCCACCCACGCAGTTATGCCAACCGGGAATGGATACGGAAGAGATCGCGTTGGACAGCTTCGGGTTGAACGTTGTACTACAGCAGCACGGGCAGGGATCCGCACCGGCGCAGTTCAGCCATCCGGCTGCTGCCGATGCGAGGGGACCTGCCGAGAAGTACGCGTTCGGGCAGAAGTATGACCACCACGAACTTCAGTCCGACTTCTGTGGGGGGTTCGGACTCGAGGCCGCCTCATGAGCAGAGGTGGACCCTGAGCCCGAAAATCTTGTTCAGCGCCTCGGGGAGGGCGGAGTGATGCAGCAGTTTGGGGATGCGAAGTGGAGTTATGTGACGCGGGGGGTCGTGGATCGG
>NZ_JAKXMK010000055.1 GCF_022524485.1 Pseudonocardia alaniniphila | reverse complement strand
TCAGAGCTGATCACGGCATGATCTGAACCGCAGAGCCTCACCCGGACCGAGCTACACCACTCGACGGGACGCGACCGGGATCAGGGCTCGCCGAGCTTGATGCGACGCCGTTCGGCGCCGTCTCGTGCTCTCACTCGCACCCGGCCTCACCGAGGCCGAGGTCCGGCACCACCTTGACGTCCACGGAGGACTCACTCGGCTCGGCGAGGTGGCACCGGTTCATCGGCTCGGGCGCTCAACACCTTGCCGGCGCTGCGCGCCGCCGTCCGTCTACAGCCCGCTGATGAGCACCTACTACTAGGCAACTGGCGAGAAGCTGCCGCTCGAGGACGACGCACGCATTGCCGTCAACGTCGTGGACGCCGGATCGGTGCAACAGCACCACGTCGGACTTCGACCCTTGCCCAGATCAGAGAGGGGAGCCGCCCGTCCAACATCGAACAGGTCGGCGCCGCACGCCGCCGTGGTGACGAGCTCTGCGTTGTCGGCGCTGGTCCTGCCGGGCAACTCGCCGATGTCGACCAGCTCCGGACGCCGCGGGGTGCAGGTCGTTTGGTCGCTGATGTCGAGATCCGCTGCGACCTGCGAGACGCGACGGCCAGCTGTGATCAGCTTTAGCAGCACCTCCGCCGGAATTCCGGCGGGTACTGCTTCGGCATGGGGAGCGGTCCTCCAGGCTTCTGGAACCAGTGATCATCCAGCAACCCGGCTCCGCGAAACCGGGGGAACATCATCACTCCGGGCTACCACAGGAAGCTCACACCCGACTGGCAGCCGCTGCGTTCGGCGCAAGTGCGTCGGTGACTGCACCAGCGCTCAGACAGCAGATGCGTGTCTTCGGACGCCTTGACGGCCGAGAAAATGTTGGTATTTTCGCTTTTATCGCACCGCGTGGCACACACTCGAAGGAGAGCCGTGTCCGGTCCCCACATCGTGTCCATCCAGCTCTACACCGTCCGGCATGCGTTGGAGGCCGACGTCACCGGCACGGTGACGCGGCTCGCCGAGATCGGTTACCGGCAGGTGGAGCCGTCGATCCCGAAACTCATGGACCAGCCGGAGCTCGTGGCGGCCCTGCACGCGAACGGGCTCGCGTTCCCGACCGCAACAGCCCGGCTGACCGACGGAGGGCTCGACCACGACGCGGTCTTCGCGGCGGCGCGGGAGCTCGGGGTGACGACGGTCATCGACCCGATGACCGATGACAAGCGGTGGACCACCGAGGAGGGCATCGCCGGCGTCGCCGCCGACCTCAACGCCATCGCCACCAAGGCCGCCGATCACGGCTTGCGGCTGGGCTACCACAACCACGCGTTCGAGCTGGAGAGCCGGGTCGGCGACCGCTCGGGGCTCGAGGTGCTCGCCGAGCACCTCGACCCGGAGGTGCTGCTGGAGGTCGACACGTACTGGGCCGCGGTCGGCGGCGCCGACGTGCCTGCGCTGCTGCGCTCGCTGGGCGGGAGGGTGCGCTCGATCCACATCAAGGACGGGCCGATCTCCAAGGACAACATCGATCAGGTCGCGCTGGGGCAGGGCAAGCTGCCGATCGAGGCGATCATCGCTGCCGGGGACGCCGTGGAGGTCGTCGTGGTGGAGCTCGACGACTTCGCGGGCGACATCTTCGACGCCGCGCGGGACAGCCACGCTTACCTCACCGGGTTACAGGCCGCGCGGTGACCGGAGGCCCGGTCGGCGTCGCCCTGGTCGGCGCCGGTGTCATCAGCGACCAGTACCTGACCAACCTCACCTCCTACCCGGACGTGCGGGTGGTGGCGGTGGCCGACCGGTTCCCGGACCGGGCCGCCGCCCAGGCCGCTCGGTACGGGATCGCGGCCACGGGCGTCGAGGAGGCGCTCGCCCGCGACGACGTCGAGATCATCGTCAACCTGACGAACCCGGTCGCCCACGCCGAGGTGGCCTCGGCCGCGATCGCGGCCGGCAAGCACGTCTTCTCCGAGAAGCCGTTCGCTCTCGACCGCACCTCCGGGCGCCGCCTGCTCGACGAGGCGACGGCCGCAGGCGTGCGCATCGGCGGCGCGCCCGACACGTTCCTCGGGCCGAGCCTGCAGACGTGCCGGCGCGTCGTCGAACGTGGCGACATCGGCGTCCCGCTCAGCGGGCTCACGCTCCTGCAGACACCCGGCCCGGTCCCCGACCACCAGAAGCTCGAGATCCTGCTCACCGAGGGGGCGGGACCCCTGTTCGACCTCGGGCCCTACTACCTCACGGCGCTCGTGCAGTTCTTCGGGGCGGTCGGCGCGGTCGCCGCCATGGGATCCACCGCAGCCCCCGTGCGGGTCCTGCAGAGCGGCCCGCGCGCGGGCCAGGAGTTCGCGGTGACGGTCCCGACCCACGTCGGTGCCCTGCTGCGGTTCGAGTCGGGCGAGCCGGCCCAGAGCGTCTGGAGCTGGGATTCACCACTGCGCCGCGAAGGGTTCGTCGAGATCACCGGCACGGAGGCCACCCTCGCTGTGCCCGACCCCAACCACTTCACCGGCGACATCCGCATCCGCGAGCGCGGGTCGCTGGACTGGCGGCCGGTGCCGCTCGAGGGCACCGAGGTCGGCGGGCGAGGGCTCGGCGTGCTGGACATCGCGCGCGCGATCCGAGAGGACCGGCCACACCGCGCCGACGGCGCGCTGGCCTTCCACGTCCTGGACACGATGGCCGCGATCGTCGAGTCGGTCGAGACGGCGACGTTCGTCCCGATCGCGAGCTCGGTGCGGCGGCCCGAGCTCCTCACGAAGGACTGGGACCCGCTGGCCGTGACCCTGTCGTGAGCGTCGACAAACCGCCGCTGCGTACGGCCGTGATCGGTTACGGGCTGGCCGGGCGCGTCTTCCACGTGCCGCTGATCGCCGCGAACCCGGCTTTCGCGCTCGACCTCGTCGTCACGTCCGACCGGGAACGGGCCGCGCAGGCCGCCGCCACCTCGGCCGGGCCGCGGGTGGTGGGCTCGGTCGAGGAGGTGTGGTCGCGCGCCCACGACCTGGACCTCGTGGTCGTTGCCGCGCCGACCGACGTCCACGTGGCGCTGGCCCGGCAGGCCGTCGAGGCGGGGCTCGCCGTGGTGGTGGACAAGCCGTTCGCCGTGACGGCTCAGGAGGGCCGCGACCTGGTGGAGCTGGCGCGCGAGCGGGACGTGCCGCTGACGGTGTTCCAGAACCGTCGCCTCGACGGCGACTTCCTGACCGTCCGCCGGCTCGTCGCCGAGGGCGCGCTCGGTGAGGTGTACCGCTTCGAGTCACGGTTCGAGCGCTGGAGCCCGGCCCCGCGGACGGGCTGGCGCGGCGCCACCCCCGGCAAGGACGGCGGCGGCATCACCTACGACCTCGGCAGCCACCTCGTGGATCAGGCCATCCAGCTCTTCGGCCCCGTGGTGGACGTCTACGGGGAGATCGACACTCACCGCCCGGGCTCGGTGAACGACGACGACGCCTTCATCGCGCTACGGCACCGCAGTGGCGTCCGCTCGCACCTGTGGATGAGCCACTGGGGCTCGCAGCCCGGCCCGAGGTTCCGCGTGCTCGGCTCGGCCGGCTCCTACGTCACGTGGGGCCTCGACGGGCAGGAGGCGGCGCTGGCAAGTGGGGTGCTTCCAACAGATGATCACTACGGGATCACGCCGCCTGAGAACCACGGCACCCTCGGTGTGGACGGCTCCGACCTGGTGCGGATGCCCACCGAGCGTGGGGCCTACCCTCGCTTCTACGACGCCGTCGCCAACTGGCTACGGGGGCGCGGCGCGGTGCCGGTGGATCCGGCCGACTGCAACGAAGTTCTGCGTCTCATCGAGCAACTCCGCATGTCAGCGGCCTGATCCGGCTCACGAGCGCACGTCGATCCCGTTCGTCCGGATCGCCGGTGGGCCGGTACGGGGCACCGTCGACCGGTAGGGACGAGCGGTGACATGACGCTCACCACGCGCGGAATGAGCAGCGGCACCGCGGGTCGCCGGCCGCCTTGACACACTCCATCAAATGTGTAGGAATGTCACCACATTGAACGCCGTGCCGATGTGCGGCTGGGCAAAGGGGCCTGTCATGCGAACTCGCAGGATCGTGTCCGCGGCGGTCGCCGCGCTACTCGTCGGCGCCCTCTCGGCCTGCGGCGGCGGGGGCCAGTCCGGGGGCGACAGCCGGACGATCACCTACTGGGCCAGCGTCCAGGGCGCGAGCCCCGACGACGACCGGAAGATCCTCGAACCCCTCATGCAGGAGTTCGAGCAGCAGACCGGCATCTCCGTGGATCTCGAGGTCGTGCCGTGGACCGACCTCACCAACAACACACTCGCGGCGGCGGTCAGCGGCATCGGCCCCGACGTGATCAACATGGGCAACACGAACGCCGCCACATTCGACGCCACCGGCGCGTTCCTGCCGTTCGACGACGCCGCGTTCACCGCGGTCGGCGGCAAGGACAAGTTCGTGGAGGCGCCCCTCGCGGCCGCCGACGTGAACGGCGGGCCTCCGACGTCGTTGCCGCTCTACAGCCAGGTCTACGCGCTCTACTACAACAAGAAGATGTTCGCCGACGCCGGCCTTCAGCCGCCGACGACGTGGCAGGAGATGGTCGCAGCCGCGCAACGGCTCACCGACCCCGCGGCGGACCGCTACGGGTTCACGTTGCCCGGTGCCACCGTCAACGTCGGCATGCACCTGTCCTACATCCTCGGCGCGCAGAACGGTGGCTCACCGTTCGACGCGTCGGGCCGGCCGGACTTCACCAACGACGGCATGGTCGCGGGAGTGAAGCAGTACGTGGACCTGATGGCCGCCGACGGCGTGGTCAGTCGCGGGGACGCGCAGTTCTCCGAGGGGCAGTTGTCGGCTGCGCGGTTCGCCGGCGGCCACGCGGCGATGATGTTCGGCCAAAACGCCACCCGCACCACGCTCGTCGCGAACGGCATGGACCCGAGCCAGTGGGGCATCGTGCCGATTCCCGCGCCCGCTCCCCTGCCGGCAGGTGGGCGTCAGATCGGCAGCTTCGCCGCCGGCACGAACATCGCGGTGTTCGGCAACACCGACAACCGCGACGGGGCGCTGAAGTTCGTCGAATTCATGACCAACCCGAAGCAGCAGGCGACGCTGAGCGAGGCCTACGGGTCGCTGCCCGTGGTCAAGGGCGTTCCGGCACCGACGTTCGGCGACCCGGCCGCTGCACAAGCGTGGCAGCAGATCCTTGCCGATCGAACGATCCCGCTGCAGCCCAATCCGAACATCCAGGCCTACCAGACCAACGTCGGCGGGGCCGTGGTCGAGCTCTTCGCGCGCGCCGCCACCCAGGGCCAGGTCAACACCGAGGACGTTCGTGCCGCGCTCGAGCAGGCGCAGGACAAGATGCCGGCGTCGAGCTGATGAGCACACCGAGCAAGACGGCGGTGGCGGGCGGCCCCCAACCCGCCCCGCCGTCGCCTCCCCCGGACGGACCGGGACGGCAGCGGGCCCGGACGATCCCCTGGTCGAAGATCACGCCGTACCTGCTGATCACGCCGGCGCTGGTGATGGAGCTGCTGATCCACATCGTCCCGATGCTCGCGGGGATCGGGATGAGCTTCCTGGAGCTCACGCAGTTCTACATCGCCCGCTGGACGCAGGCCCCGTTCGCGGGGACGCGCAACTACCGCGCGGCCTTCGACCTCTCCGGCTCGCTCGGGCTCTCGGTGCTGCAGTCGTTCCTGATCACGGTGCTGTTCACCGTGCTCGTGGTCGGGATCTCCTGGCTCATCGGTATGTCGGCGTCGGTGGTGCTGCAGCGCAGCTTCCGGGGCCGGGGCGTGCTGCGCACGCTCTTTCTCGTGCCCTACGCGCTACCGGCCTACGCCGGGATCATCACGTGGAGCTTCCTGCTCCAACGCGACAACGGGCTGGTGAACCAGGTGCTCACGAGCCTGCGGATCGTCGACGAGCCGACGTTCTGGCTGCTGGGCACCAACGCGTTCATCTCGACGACGATCGTGACGATCTGGCAGATGTTCCCCTTCGCCTTCCTGATGACGATGGCCGGGATGCAGAGCATCCCCGAGGAGCTCTACCAGGCAGCGGCGCTCGACGGCGCGAGCGTCTGGCAGCAGCTGCGCCACGTCACCCTGGGCATGCTCCGGCCGATCAACTCGGTGCTGCTGCTCCTGCTCACTCTCTGGACGTTCCGGGAGTTCAACACTCCCTACGTCCTGTTCGGGAGCAACCCGCCCGAGTCGGTCAACCTCCTGTCCGTCCACATCTACGACAGCTCGTTCCTGAACTGGAACTTCGGATTCGGAGCCGCGATGTCCGTGCTCATGCTGCTCTTCCTACTCGTCGTGGCCGGCGTCTGGATGCTGCTGAGCAACAGGGGGCGCCGCCGTGCTGCATGAGCCGCGCTCGTTCAAGCTGTTCCGCTGGGTCGTTCTGATCGTCGTCACGCTGTTCACCGCCGTACCGCTCTACGTCATGGTGACCTCGGCGATCAAGCCGCTCTCGGCCGTCACGGGCCGGTTCGAGTGGTTCCCCTCACAGCCGACGCTGCAGCCGTTCATCGACATGTGGACCACGATCCCGCTGGCGCAGTACTTCGTGAACAGCCTGGTCGTGTGCGTGTCGGCGATGGCATTGAGCGTCGTGATCGCCACCTTCGCCGCCTACGCGATCTCCCGTTACCGCTTCCGCGGCCGTCGGCTGTTCTCGGCCACCGTGCTCTCGACGCAGATGTTCCCCGGCGTGCTGTTCCTGCTGCCGCTCTTCATCATCTTCGTCAACATCGACCGCGCAGCCGGGTTCACGTTCCTGTACCAGACCCGCCTCGGCCTGATCCTGACCTACCTGACGTTCACGCTGCCGTTCTCGATCTGGATGCTCGCCGGGTACTTCGACGAGATCCCGCGCGAGCTCGACGAGTCCGCCCGGGTGGACGGCACGACGGCAATGGGGGCGCTGTTCCGGGTGGTGCTCCCGGTGGCGACGCCCGGGATCGTCGCCGTCGGGGTGTACTCGTTCATGACCGCGTGGGGCGAGATCCTCTTCGCCTCGGTGATGACCAACACCGGGAGCCGCACGCTCGCGGTGGGCCTGCAGGCCTACGCCACCGAGGTCAACGTGTACTGGAACCAGGTGATGGCGGCGTCACTGGTCGTCAGCCTCCCGGTCGTCGTCGTGTTCCTGCTGCTGCAGCGCTACTTCGTCAGCGGACTGGCCGCGGGTTCCATCAAGTGACCGGGGTCGGCCGGAGAATGTGGTGAAAGCCGAACAGATCACCGAGCCCGTGGCCCACCACGGCGAGGGCGCGGTGTGGTTCGACGGCTGGGGCGGCCTGCGGTTCGTGGACATGCTCGCCGGGGACGTCCTCTCGCTGGACACCGCCACCGGGCGGGTCTCCCGCCACGGCGTCGGCTCTCCCGTCGCGGCCCTCGTGCGGCCACGGCGGAGCGGGGGCTGCGTCATCGCAACCGAGCGCGGCTTCCGCCTGGAGGACGCCGACGGGTCGGTGACGGAGCTGCCCCCGCTGTGGGAGGGGTCGGAGCGCCGTCTCAACGAGGGCGGCTGCGATCCCGCGGGCGGGCTCTACTGCGGCTCGATGGCCTACGACCGCCGCCCCGGCGGCGCCGACCTGTACCGGCTCGACCCAGGCGGTCGGGTCGAGCACGTCCTGTCCGGCGTGACGATCTCCAACGGGATCGGTTTCAGCCCCGACGGCGCCACGATGTACTACGTCGACAGCCCCACACGGCGCGTCGACGCCTTCGATGTCGACGGCGCGCGGATCGCGGGCCGGCGCCCGTTCGTCCACGTCGCCGACGGCGCCGGTGGCCCCGACGGGCTCTGGGTCGACGAGCAGGGTGGCGTGTGGGTCGCGCTCTACGGCGGGTCGGCCGTGCATCGCTACGACCCGGCCGGGCGCCTCGACGAGGTGGTCGAACTGCCGGTCACCAAGGTCACCTCGTGCACGTTCGGCGGCGCCGACCGCTCCACGCTCTACGTCACGACCTCCCGCGAGGGACTGCCAGCCGGTGAGCAGCCCAGCGCAGGGGCGATCTTCGCCGCCGAGGTGGGCATCCGCGGAACACCGGTGCTGCCGTTCGCCGGCTGAGCATCTCAACTGGAGGGTGTGATCACGATGAAAGCGCTGGTCAAGTACGGGTTTCGGGACGGCGACGTCGAGCTGCGGGACGTGCCGGCACCGTCCGTGGGGCCCGGGACGGTGCTCGTGGCCGTCTCCGCCGTCGGCGTCTGCGGCTCCGACATCCACATGTGGCACAACACCCAGAGCGCGAGCTCGAAAGCCAACCTGCCCGTGGTGCTGGGCCACGAGACGGCGGGCGTGATCGCCGCTGTCGGCGAGGGTGTCACCGGCTGGGAGGTCGGCGACCGCGTCGTGTGCGAGACGGCCGCGTCGATCTGCGGCGTGTGCGCGCTCTGCCGCACCGGCCGGTACAACCTGTGCCCGCAGCGGCAGGGCTACGGCCTGCGCCGCGACGGCGGGATGGCCGAGTTCCTCGTCGCCGAGCCGCGCGTGCTGCACCGCGTCCCGGAGGGCGTCACGCTGGACCAGGCCGCGATGACCGAGCCGTTCGCCGTCGCCTACAACGCCGTGGTCGAGCGGGGCACGGTCCACCCCGGCGACGTCGTGGTGATCCAGGGGGCAGGCGCGATAGGTGTGCTGGCGATGCAGATGGCCCGGCTGAACGGGGCCGGCACCGTCGTCGTCCTGGGCACCTCGATCGACGGGCACCGGCTCGCGAAGGCGCGCGAGATGGGCGCCGATCACACCGTCGACGTCACCGCGACCGACCCGACGGAGGTCGTCGCCGCGCTCGGCGACGGGCTCGGAGCCGACGTCGTGGTCGACGCGACCGGGGTCAGCGCGGCTCTGCAGCAGGGCATGGAGATGGTGCGTCCGCAGGGGTCGATCGTGAAGGTCGGCTGGGGGCCGCAGCCACTGGGCTTCTCGCTCGACCCGCTGGTGAAGAAGGCCGTGACGCTCTACGGCTCCTACTCCCACACCTGGAACACCTGGGAACGGGTACTGGGGCTGTTCGCGCAGGGCAGGCTCGATACCGCGAACGTCCTCGGCGGGATCTACCCGCTCGCCGACTGGGAGACCGCGTTCCGCACGATGGCCGAGGGCGAGAACATCAAGTCGGTCATGAGGGCCTCGTGAGCACGCCTGTGAGCAGGCCGGTCACCCTCTTCACCGCGCAGTTCGCCGACCTGCCCTTCGAGGAGGTCGCCCGGCTGGCGGCCGAGTGGGGCTACGACGGGCTGGAGATCTCCTGCAAGACCGGGCACCTCGACGTCCCGCGGGCGCTGGAGGACGAGTCCTACCTGCGATCGCGCCGCGAGATCCTCGAGCGCCACGGACTGGGCGTCTGGGCGATCTCCAACCACGCCAGGGGCCAGGCGGTGTGCGACGACCCGATCGACTTCCGGCACGAGTCGATCGTGGGACCCGCGGTGTGGGGTGACGGCGACGCCGAGGGCGTCCGGCGCCGCGCCGCGGAGCAGATGAAACAGACGGCGGTCGTGGCGCGCCGGCTCGGCGTCGACACGGTCACCGGGTTCACCGGCTCCAGCATCTGGCGCTACGTCGCGATGTACCCGCCGGTGCCGGCCGCCGTCATCGACGAGGGCTACGCGGACTTCGCGCGGCGCTGGAACCCGATCATGGACGTGTTCGACGCCGAGGGCGTGCGGTTCGCGATGGAGATCCATCCGTCCGAGATCGCGTACGACTACTGGACCACCGCGCGCACGCTCGACGCGATCGACCGGCGCAGCGCGTTCGGGATCAACTGGGACCCCAGCCACCTGGTGTGGCAGGACGTCGACCCGGTCGGGCTGATCGTCGACTTCGCCGACCGTATCTACCACGTCGACTGCAAGGACACCCGGCTGCGCCCGCGCAACGGGCGCTCCGGGCGCCTCGGCTCGCACCTGCCGTGGGGCGACCCGCGTCGCGGCTGGGATTTCGTATCCGCAGGTCACGGCGACATCCCGTGGGAGGACGCCTTCCGGGCGCTCGACGCCGTCGGCTACGCGGGGCCCATCTCGATCGAATGGGAGGACTCCGGGATGGACCGCATGCACGGCGCTCCCGCGGCGCTGGCCCACGTGCGCTCGCTGCTGTGGAAGCGGCCGTCGGCGGCGTTCGACTCGGTCTTCGCCGAGGGCCCGCACCGGCAGGCGGGCGCATGAGAATCGCTGCCTTCCCCAAGGGTGACATCGAGGCGATCGCCGTACGCCGGACGAAGTCGGTGTTCGAGTGGATCGAGGAGGCCCGGACGCTTCCCGTCGATGGCCTGGAGCTGCACACCGGGTTCTTCTGGTCGCGCGACGACGCGTTCGTCGACCGTGTGGGCGAGGCGCTCGCCGCCGCGGGGTTCGTGATGCCGATGCTGTGTGCCTCACCGGACTTCACCCATCCCGACCCGGAAATCCGTCGCGCGGAGATCGAGCTCGAAGCGGAGATGATCCGGATCACCGCCCGGCTCGGCGGGCCGGGCGCGATCTGTCGCGTGCTCAGTGGCCAGGCCCATCCCGAGGTGGCGGTGGCGGACGGGCTCGACCGGGCTGCCGAGGCGATCCTTCAGTTACTGCCACTGGCCCGCGAGCTCGACGTCACCCTCGCCATCGAGAACCACTACAAGGCCAGCACCTGGCGCTATCCCGAGTTCGCGCAGCGCCCCGAACGGTTCCACGCGCTGCTCGACCGCATCCCCGATCGCTCCCACTTCGGCGTGCAGTACGACCCGTCCAACGCGATCGTGGCGGGCGTCGACTCCGCAGAGTTCCTGGCCGGCGTGCTGGACCGGGTGGTCTCGATGCAGGCCTCCGATCGGTACCTGGAGCCCGGCACGGACCTGGAGTCGCTCCGGCAGGCCGACGGCACGCTCGGGTATTCACCGGCGTTGCGTCACGGCGTGGTCGGCCGGGGGCTCAACGACTACGACCGCATCTTCCCGATGCTGCGCGAGGCCGGCTACGACGGCTGGATCAGCATCGAGGACGGCGTCGACGGGATGGCCGAGATGCGCGCGTCCGTCGACTTCCTGCGGGACGCTCGCGAGCGCTGGTTCGACGGCTCGACGGCCAACCACGTCGCCGTCCTCGCTGCCGCCCGTGCGGCCGCCGGCCTGCCTGCCCGCTCCTGACCCGCGCCGTTGCCATCCCGACGAAGGGAACCAGCATGTCCACGTCCATCCGGGGCCTCACCCGCGCCGGGATCACCCACGGCATCGTGCAGGTGTCGCTCGACCTCACCTCCGTCGAGGAGGCGCTGCGGATGGGCGCCGTCGCCGTCGAGGCCGGCGCAGACTGGCTGGAGGCGGGCACCCCATTGATCCTCTCCCAGGGCATGCCCGCCATCCGGGCGTTGCGCAAGGAGTTCCCCGATCACCCGATCGTCGCCGACATGAAGATCATGGACGGCGGCTACGGTGAGGTCGCGCTGGCCGCCGACGCCGGCGCGGACGCGGTGGTCGTCATGGGCCGCGCGTACGACGCGACCGTCGAGCGGGTGTGTGCGGCCGCCGAGGAACACGACCTGCTCGTCATGGCCGACGACCTCGGCGCCTCCGACCAGGTGGCCGAGTGCGCCCGCCTCGAGGGCCTCGGCGTCGGCATGGTCATCCACCACACCGGGCACGACCACCGCAGCAAGCACCGAGGCCTCAACCCGATGACCGACCTGCCCGAAGTTGTCGCCGCCACCACGGTGCCCGTCCAGGCCGTCGGCGGACTGAGCATGGAGCAAGCGGTGAGCTGCCCGGGAGTCGGCGCCCCGGTCGTCGTGTTCGGCGCTCCGCTCGCCATCAGCGACGAGGACTCGTTCACGGTGGCAGGCGGCGACCTGCTCTCGGTGCTGACGACGGCCTGTGCGCGGGTGCACGACGCACCCGCGGTCTACCCGTAGAACGCGGGTGGGCGTGTTCCGCGGAACACGCCCACCCGTCCCTCGTCCTGGTCAGCCGCGGGTCGCCGGAACCTGCGCCACCTCGAGCGTCACACCTTTGCGTTCCAGCATCTGCCGCGACTCGTCATGGATCCCGTCGTCGACGACGACCGAGCCCACGGCGTCGAGCCCGCACACCCGCACCATCGGCGCCTGCATGTCGAACTTGCTGGAGTCGACGACCAGCACGACCTCGCGGGCCACCTCGATCAGCGCCCGCTTGGTGACGGCGTCGAAGTCGTTGGCGCAGAAGACACCGCGCGGGCCGACCCCGCTCGCTGCCAGGTACAGGGTGCCGACCTGCAGCTCCTTGATGGCCCGCAGCACACTCGTGCCGGCGAACGAGCGCGTCTCGTGGTGCAGCACGCCGCCGAGCCCGATCACCGTGACGTCGTCACGCTCCATCAGCTCCGCGATCGCGGTGGCGGAGTGCGTCGCGACCGTCAGCGCGGAGAACGTCGGCAGGGCCTTTGCGACCTCGAGCGTGGTGGTGCCGGCGTCGAGGGCGAGGTTGTCGCCCGGACGCACCCGGGACGCCGCCAGCCGACCGGCGGCCCGCTTCGCGGCTGCCATGCGCGTGGACCGCTCGTCGAACCGGCCGCTGCCCTGCAGCGCGCCCGGCGGCAGCACGCTGACCCCGCCGTGCACGATGCGGACGAGGCCCTCGTCGGCGAGCTTCTGCACGTCGCGGCGCACGGTCATGTCGGACACGCCGAGATAGCGCACGAGTTCGGTGGTGGCGCAGAACCCCTGCTCCTGCAGGAGCGTGAGCAGCCGGTCCCGGCGGCTCTGAGCGAACCCGTAGGTCAGGCCGCGGCTCATGGCGTGCTCACCCCCACGGCGTCGAGCGCGTCCAGCCGCCGCAGCGACTCGGTGCGCAGGAACTCGGCGGGGTCCGGCGCGGTGACCGCGTCGGCCCACACAGCCCGACCGGCGAGGAACCCGGACGCGCCACCCTGCCGGCAGGCCTGCACGGCCGCGGCGAAGCGCTCCGCCGCGACACCGGAGGAGAGCACGACCCACGGACAGTCGAGGACCTCGGTGATCCGGCGGGCGGTGGCGGTGATGGCCTCGGCCGGGCTCGCGCCGTACCCGGGCACCTCGGCTTTGTAGAGGGTCGGGCCGACCACGGCGAGGTCCTCGGCTGCACGCACGATCGCCGCATCACGGTCGGCATCGGACCAAGACGAGATATCGGGCGGGCGCACCACGCCCTCAACGATGCCAGGCAGCCCCAGCGTGCGGCAGAGGCGCATGAACCGTTCGGCGAGGTCCACCGCGCCGGACCGGGTAGCGGGCGTCCAGGGCACCAGCATCTTCAGCGCGTCCGGGCGCAGCTGCGCTGCGAGCTCGGCGGTCACGCCCTCGTCGAGTGTGGCCCCGACGACCGGGCCGCCCGGCTCCTGTTGCAGCACGTCCGCGGCCAGGACGAGCCCGCAGCCCGGTGCCCTGGCCGCAGCGGCCGGCAGCCCGTACGCGCGATCCAGCAGCACCGCCGAGGCGCGCGGGCTGAGGATCGCCGTGGCCAGCGTCTTGAACTCCACCAGCGACTCGTCGCCGACCGGCCCGCTCATGACGGGCGCCATCATCGCCCGCAACGACTCCCGCTGGTCGAGGGCGACCATGGAGAACCCGCCACGGCGGTCGGTCAGCGGGTCCAGGGACGGCCCGGTGGTGGAGTCCGCGGTCATGGACGGCCTTTCTGGGTCGCCGGAACGGTCGCCGGTCTGCCGGCGGAGGTGGTGGTCGTCGTGGTCGTCAGCCGAAGGGTCTCCGCCAGGCCGGGGATGGCGCTGCGCCCGTCCAGGCCCCGGCAGGACAGACCGGCGCAGACCACGGCGAGCCGAACGGACCCGGCAAACCCGTGGCCGAGCGCGAGCGCGGCGAGCATCGCTCCGTGGAAGACGTCGCCCGCACCGAGAGTGCTCTCGACGGGCACGTCGACGGCCGGGACGACCAGCTCATCGCCTGCCGGGTCGAGCGCCACGGCCCCCTCTCCCCCGCGAGTGACCACGACGGCGCCCACACCCTCAACGGTCGCAGCCCGTGCCGCGTCCAGGAGCGCCAGCACGCCGCCGTCGCCCGCCGCGCCGAAGCGCCGCAGGAGGACCTCCGCGGTGGGCACGTAGAGATCGACGCCGGCTGGGACGAACCCGGCCACGGCGTTGCCGTCGTCGAGGCTGAGCCGGCCCGCACGCGCCCGGCCGGCCTGCGCGGCAGGGTATCCGGCCTGGTCGCAGTGCACCCAGTCGTACCCGGCGGGAAGCTCCCGCAGTGTCGGACCGGGCCGGGTCAGCAATGCCCTGCTAGCCGTGTCCCGGCTCACCAGGACGACGCTCTGCGCGGTGGTCTCGCCGCGCCTGCGTTCGACGTGCCGGACGCCGACGCCCTCCGCCTCGAGTCCGTCGAGCACGGCACGACCGGCGTCGTCGTCGCCGACGGCGGCGGCGAGCTCGACGGGGACACCCCAGCGCGCGATGGCCACTGCGGCAGTGGCCGCCGGGCCGCCGCCCGCGTGCACGATCGTCTCAGCCACCACCCGCTCGTCGGCTCCGACCATTCGATCGACGACGGCAACGGTGTCCATCGACGCGGCGCCGATGCACAGGATCGCGCCGTCGGTCGCCGGGGCCACCAGGGACAAGCTCGTCCGCCTCCTCGCGGTCGCCGACCGGCACGTGTGGTCCGCCGCCGGTTCCCGCGGCGGGACGATCTGACGGTAGCACCAACATGTTTGATACCCAACATTTGAGCTAGGGTCAGTGATGTGGGGCTCTCAACGCTCGTCGGTGCCGCCGAGCCGGCTGTGCTCGTCATCCACGGTGCAACCGGAGACGTCGCGAAGCGCTGGGTGCTGCCGGCGCTGGCCTCGCTCGCGCACCAAGGCCTGCTGCCGTCGCGGTGGCGGCTGGTCGGCTGCGGGCGCGGCCGGATGAGTGACGGTCGGTTTCGCGACATCGCGGAGGAGGCGCTGCGCGAGTTCGGCCCGCCCGGCGACCCGGCCCGAACGGCATCGCTCCTGGATGGCCTGCGGTTCGCCGGCGGCGGGTTCACCGTGGCCGACCCGGGTGAGCTGCCCGCCGCGGTGCGGGCAGCGCGCGCGGACATCGGCGGGGACCCGATCGTCGTGCACTACCTCGGCATCCCGCCTGCCGCGTTCGCCGAGACGGCACGCGCGATCGCAGCGCACGGCCTCGCCGACGGGGCGCGCGTGGTCTTCGAGAAGCCGTACGGGACGTCCCCGGAGACGTTCGAGGCGCTCGACGGGCTCGTCCGCGCAACATTCGACGAGTGCCAGGTGTTCAGGATCGACCACTTCCTGGCCAAGGCGCCCATCCGGGTGCTGACCGGGATCCGCGCCGCCAGCCGTGTCATCGGACATCTGTGGAGCCGCGAGCACGTCGAGCAGGTGCAGATCGAGGTGTGCGAGACGCTCGACGTGGCTGTGCGCGCCGGGTTCTACGACGCAACGGGCGCCGTGCTCGACATGCTCGCCACCCACCTGATGCAGGTACTGGCCGAGGTCGTACTGGAGCCGCCCGACGACATGGCCGGACTTCAGAAGGCCCGCGAGGCAGCGCTTGCTGCCATCCGCCCGATCGACCCGGCCGACGTGGTGCTCGGGCAGGCCGCGGGCTACCGCGACCTGCCCGACGTGCCCGCTGACTCCACCACGGAGACCTACGCCGCCGCCCGACTGTGGGTAGACACGGACCGATGGCGCGGCGTGCCGTTCGTTCTGCGGACCGGCAAGCAGCTCGCCGAAGCCCAGCAGAACGTCACGCTCGTGCTGAAGGAGCCGGATGGCAAGGGGTGGAGCAACCGACCGCCGGAGACGGTCACCCTCGCGCTGCTGGGCGATGGTCAGGTCTGGCTGGATGTCCGAGTGGGCCAGCGCTCGGACGTCGACGCGGCAGCCGCCACCCGCCTGGCGTTCGACGTCCCACGCGCGACGGGCGCGCCACCGTTACCGGCCTATGCCTGGCTGATGCTCGACGTCCTACGCGGTGACCAGGACGCGTTCCCCAGCTCGGAAGCGCTGCGACAGGCGTGGCGGGTGGTGGACCCACTGCTACGGGCTCGCCCACCGGTCCAGTCGTACGTCCCCCGCTCGTGGGGACCGGCCGAGGCCAATAGACTCGCCGCTCCGCTGAGGTGGCGTGGCAGCGAGTAGGCACGCGAATCCAAGACCGGGGCGTTCAGCAACGCGGCCGCCACGACCACTTCGGCACGACCGGACGCAGTTCGCGGCCCATGTTGGCTCCAGATCCGCTCCAGCAACGATCGCTCCAGCACGCGCTCACGTCCCGCACGGACATCCTCAGCGAAACGACGCCGCCCCCTGACTGCGTCGAACTCATAGGCAATCGAGTTCGGCTGCCCGATCGCGCGCAGGGCGACATCGGCATGGCGGGCTGCTTGCTGCCGGTCTGGCTCCGTGGGCGGGGTAGCCGAAGCCGGATCCCCTCGCGCCTGCGACTGGGGTACATGACCGTGCAGCCGGCACTCGCAGCAACGGCGTCTGGCTCACCCGGATGACTGGCCATTTGCTACCTCCGCGGCTCCCTGCCACCTGCGGGCACAGGTTCCAGCGCGCCCACAGCGCCCGTTCACCGCGTCATGTTGCCGCGTTTATAACGAGGCAATGGCTATAGTCCGCCAGTTACTGGTTGAGAGAATGGTCCTACTCGCATGTAAAGGTACGTGGATCCGCGGATTGCTGGACGTCGAATAGAACGGCGCGACACCTCCCCGTTACTGGCGTCCCATGGCCATCGGTGGAAAGCTCGCCATGGTTATCCCCACCCCATGGAGCGGCTCATGCTTCGCGTCCACCGGGACCTGATCGTACTGTTAGCGCTAGTCATCGCGATCGTCACCGGAACCATGGCGGCCATGCCTGCCGCCGCCCAGCCATCGGCGCACCCGACGGCGGCGCCGGACAAGGGTCCGGTCGGCTGGGACATCTACCGGCGATTGGACCGGCTACCGGAACTGACCACCGGCGTGCGCACCAGCCAGTTCTCCAGTTCCGACCGCACCGGCGGTAACACCGACTGGTGGTCCAACCCCAACCAGTGCCTGCGGCTGATCGACACTGGCGCCGAGCCGGTGCGATTCGACAGCACCACGTCGCCGCGGCTGCGCACCCGGGCTACCCAGTGCGTCGTCGCGGAGCACTCCGGCCCGGGGGAGGTGGATGCGATCTGGTTCACCTGGGCCGGCGGCAACGTGGCCGGCGTCGGCAACATCACGATCACCCTGGACGGCCGGCAGATCATGCACGCACCGCTACAGGATGTTGTGAACGGCAAGCTGGGCGCGCCGTTCGTGTACCCGCTGGTGGCCAACGCCGACCAGAGCTCGGGTGGGGTCTACATCGCGGTGCCGATGCCGTTCACGTCTCACATGTTGATCACAACGGACAGCTCGTCTTTCTACTACCACGTCACCTACCGGACGTTCGCGGACGCGAGCGCAGTGTCCACATTCGACCCGAGCGACCGGGCGACCGACGTGCTGGCACTGCTGCGCGCAGCCGGTACCCGCGACCCGAAACCACCGCTGCCCGCCGCGACCACCAGCACGACCGCGGTCGGGCTGGCGCCCGGCGCCACCCAGACCATCGGCACCGCACGCGGTCCGGGCGAGCTGACCGCGGTCCGGCTGCGACTGCCACAGGCACATCACGTCCTGCCGAGGACGGTGACCGACGACGGCCGGGCCTTCGGCAAGGGCGGTTCCAGCACGTTCACCGTCAAGATCGACCCGAACAACAACGGGGTCGTGCTCACCAGGCGAGTCGACCCGGGCATCGCCAACCAGGTGGCCACCGTGTCGGTGGACTCGACCGTGGTGGCCAGTTGGGCAGCCAACGGGGTTTCCGCGGCCGAACTGGCACAGCGCGCCGGCAGGGCGCACTGGCCCGCTGCGATCGCCCCGGCCGCCCCGGTCACCGGCGACTGGGCCGAGCAGTCGGTCCGCTTACCGGCGAGCGTGACCGCCGGCAGGTCGCAGATCACCATCAAGAACACATTCGCGTCCTTCGACGGGGGCTTCACAGAGTTTCACTACCGGGTAGACAGCGTGGTCAAGGGGACATCGCGGCCCACCGACGAGGTCGACGTCGGCAACGCGGCCGACGAGACTGCGCACGCCTACCTGATCGCCGGCCAGACCTGGTCGGGCGTGCGCACCCACCAGGAGCCGCTGAGCGCCGCGCAACTGGCCGACCTGCACACCGCGCAGCAGCTGTTGCAGGGCGTGCGGCTGCGGATCCGCGTCGACGGGCAGACCATGGTCGACTCGCCGGTCGGCGAGTTCTTCGGCAGCGGTTTCGGGGTGCAGCCGGTGGCCTCGCTGATGTTCGGCATGGACGTCCGACCGGGCGGCTGGTATTCAGCCTGGTGGCCGATGCCCTACCTGCGGGGCGCCACCGTCACGCTGTTCAACGGATCCTCGATCGCGATGTCCGGGGCGCAGGCGCAGGTGAGCCAGGCACCCGATGCCCGGCTGGCCGCGGAGCTGGCCGCCGGCCGCATCGGTTACTTCCGGACCAGCTCGCACGCCGGTTCCACCACGCCGAAGCGGGACTGGCCGTATCTGACGGCTACCGGAACAGGCAAGTTCGTCGGGGACACCGTGGACATGCAAGGTCCGGTTGCCCGCGACCACCTCGAAGGTGACGAGCGGGTCTACACCGACGGCTCGCAGTCGCCGCAGATCCACGGCACCGGAACCGAGGACTACTACGAAAGCGGCTGGTACTTCAACCGCGGCACGTACAACACGCCGTTGCACGGCAACACCGCGCACCTCACCCCGCCCACCGGCTGTGCCGCGAACACCGACTGCACCTCGGCTTTCCGGCTGTGGCTGGCCGAGGCGGTGCCGTTCCACAACACCATCACCTTCGGCATCGAGCACGGACCGGTGGACGACGTGTCGGCCGACTACTCCAGCACCGCGTACTGGTACGGCCGGACCCAGGCCACCGCCAGGTAGACGGGACTGTCGGCGTCGCACAGCACGGGCGATCGCACTGATCGAAAACGTGCTGGCAACCGGCAATCCCGATCGCCGCGCCCACGCCGCGCTCCTGACGGCCCACATGCGCGAGTCCCAGGACGCGGACGTGGTCGTCGGCGATGGATTCGTTGGCCTCCGTCGCGTGACCAGGCGCGGTGCTTCGTCCTCCGCGGGCTGACCCTTATTCCGCGGCCCGGCTTCGCCGGGATGCGTACTGGCTCGCCGGGCGGGGGATGCCGAGATGCTCGCGCAGCGTTCGCCCCTCGTACTCCGTGCGGAAGAGGCCGCGCCGCTGCAGCTCGGGCACGACGAGCTCGCAGAAGTCGTCAAGGGCGCCGGGGATGTATGGCGGCATGATCGTGAAGCCATCGCAGGCGCCCTTCAGGAACCATTCCTCCATGTAGTCGACAACCTGGTCCGGAGTACCCTTGATGACGTTCTTGCCGCGGGCGCCCGCAACGCGCATACCCAGCTGGCGGATCGTCAGGTTCTCCTTCCGCGCCATCGCGAGAATGCTGACGTAGTGGCCGCTGTCATTATCAGGAAGATCAGGGAGCGGCTCGTCGAAGGAATAGCCAGATAGGTCGATCTCGCCCAACATCGTCGACAAGATCTCACGCGCGACCATCGGATGGATGAATGACTGGAGGAGTTCGAAGTCAGCGTTGGCTTCTTTCTCCGTCGACCGAACGATGACACTCAGTCCTGGAAGGATCTTCATATGCTCAGGATCGCGACCATATTTCACCATCCGACGCTTCACGTCATCATAGTACTCTTTCGCATCCGAGATATTGAGGTGCGGACTGAAAGTTGCCTCGGCGAATTGAGCGGCGGTTTCCCGCCCGTCATTCGAGCCGCCTGCCTGCACTAGCAGCGGATAGCCCTGAAGCGGCCGCGGCACATTGAGCGGACCCCGGACCCGATAGCGCTCCGACTTGTGATTGAGAATATGGACCTTCGTGGGATCGAAATAGATTCCGGAGTCTTTGTTGCAGACGAAGGCGTCGTCGTCCCAGCTGTCCCATAATCCCAGCACGATTTTGACGACCTCGCGGGCGCGATCGTAGCGGTCGGCGTGCTCGTAAGCATGTTCTTGGCTGAAATTCCGCGCTTCCGCATCCTGCTGAGAGGTCACGATGTTCCAACCGGCGCGGCCGCCACTGATATGGTCCAGAGAGGCGAATTTACGCGCGATGTGGTAAGGCGCGTTCCAACTGGTCGAGGCGGTGGCGACGAGACCGATTTTCTCCGTCACCATCGCCAGGGCCGAGAGCAGCGTCAGCGGCTCGAAATGGGCGACAAACTGGACGGAGCGGCAGAGCGCCTCCATGTTCGCCTCGCGCATCGCATTGCCATCGGCGAGGAATATCAAGTCGAACTTCGCACGCTCGGCCGTTCGTGCGATGTCCACATAATGTTTGATATTGGTCGGAGCATCAGCTTCTGCCCGCGGATGCCGCCACGACGCCACGTGATGGCCGGTCGGATTATAGTAGGCTGCAAGCCTCATCTTATGGTCCGATTTCATGCAATTCTCTCCTTTCGACACCGTGATCACGATCGATCGCAGCGGCGGGATGAAGACTCGAACAACGCAACCCTCGCGTTCGCTCCACACCCGACCGCAAGGGCGCCGATGCTCAGGCTACCAGAACCTCATCACTTTCCATGAATCCACCGAGAAAGCGGGGTCATGTTCACGCGCTATGACATAAATTAGAGCGTAGGACCCGCAGGCGCGGGAGACTCACGTCATCCACTTTCAGGCCAACCGCGGAGGCCGTCAACGTGCCTGACCGAGCTGTTGAGACAACGTGGAGATCTATCGAAAACCCGCATATCTGCGCGCCCCTAGGGCCGATAGAGGCCCCACAGGGCTGACGCCTGCAGAGCAGGCCGGCGAGCTGCGTGCGTCCGGCATCCCCTTTGTTCCCTGCGACACGATAGGCGCGTGACACCAGTTGGCTGGGTCAGCGGGCGACCGCATGGGGAGCTGCAGCGTCGCCGCGCACGTCACGTATCCCCGCGTCGGGATGTGCCCGACCGGCACCCGCTCATGGCAGATGAGCGCCAAGGCCAGCACATACCAACGCCTGATCGGCATGAGCAGCGCCGACCACGGTGACTTCGTTCGCGACAGGTCACACCGACCGGGTGGCGCGAGAGTCGATCACGCGGTGTCCCCAGGCAGGACCCGGCAGCACGTAATGCGACATCGACGCCCGGCGCCCTACCGACGGCCGATGGTTCGGCCGAGTGAACTTCAAGATCACGGGACGTGTACGGCACAGAGGTTGCTGAGCACGTTGTCCATCCTTGTACCTGCGCACGCCCTACGGCGAGCGTGATTTCGACCGTTCCGTCGACGAGTTCGGCGGCGACCGCGGACATCGACAAGTCGAGCCAGCCATGCTGTCATGGCCGCACCAGCCATGGCACATGAAAACGTGAGCCGCCCGATGTCGAATCCCGTATAGCCCCGTTCGTCGGTGGGCAATAGCGCAATGAACGCAGGAGGCGATCGTGGACGAGCAAGCGCCCAGGCCGGCCCTCCCGCCTGTGGTGGACAGAAAGACCTGGCAGGAGGCGCGGGAAGCACTGTTCGCACGGGAGAAGGCGCACACCCGCGAAGGGGACGCGATCGCGGCGGCGCGGCGGCGGCTGCCGATGGTCGAGGTCGACGCCACCATCGAGGTCATCGGTCCTGACGGACCGACCACGATCCTCGACGTCTTCGAAGGCCGGAAGCAGCTCATCGCGTACTTCCACGCCTGGTGGCCCAGCCAACCCGCCGCGGAGCAATGCGAGGGCTGCACCTTCTTTAACAGCCAGGTCCGCGAGCTGTCCTACATCCACTCCCGCGACGCCACGTACGCCACGCTCTGCAAGGGCCCGTACGAGGAAAGCGTCCGCTACCGGGACTTCCTGGGCCTGGACATGCCGTGGTACTCGGTCGAGAGGACGGCGGCGCAACTCCTGGAGGGTCGCGACTGGCAGCGCCACCATCTCGTTTACTACATCCGCGACGGCGAGCGGGTGTTCGAGACCTACTACACCGGCGGTCGCGGCGTCGAGATCATGGCCCCCACCCACGGGCTGCTGGACATGACCGTCTACGGACGCCAGGAGACGTGGGAGGACTCCCCCGACGGTTGGCCCCAGCCCTGGAGTGAAGAGCACGGCCAGCACCACTGGCGTACGAACGGACGCCCCATCGCCCAGTGGTCCCGCATCGAAGCCGGCCGCTCCGACGAGCTGACCTAAGGATCAGCCGAGCAGCAACGGAGCGTCGTCGGCCGGGAACGCAGCACGTAGGAACGTGGGCGACGATTGTGCGCGCGCGGCCTGCAGCGAGTGAGGAGGGAGAGCAACCCTCGTTCGATCGTCACGGCCCGTTGCCAAGCTGCAGGGGCCCGGCGCTCCAGCCCGGGAGATCGACAAGATCTTCTCGGAGACCAAGTCGGCTGCCTGGTACAGGCGCTGAGAGCGAGGCTGACCGGCGGGACACCTTTCGCCGGTCACCGTCGCTCCTCGTTGTTGAGCGACTATCCACGACCCACAGACGGACCGGACGGCCCAGACACGGCCCGACCGGGGGCCATCCGTGCGCTCGGCGGTCGCTGGGTCATGAGTCAGGCGTAGGGCCGTCTCCGGGCGTCTCACCAGTGCCGCCAGCAACGTCGTGACCTCGACCGGACGGCCTCGACCCTCTCACTCGTAGCGGGTCGTGCCAGACGGTCCCGGGGTGATCACGCCGGCCACGCCCGGGCCGCCGTGTTCGGTGGTCTCCTGCCCATCCGCCCAGCAGTCGGGTCAGTCTTCATCGAGCGGCAGTGCGCTCGACGGCGCAACTCTGCCCGTGCATGCGCACCGGCGCTCCGCTGCCGCCGTTCCCGGGCTGGACGGCCGTCGACGCGACGATCGCGTGCCGCCACTCCTCAAGATCGTTGAGGGTCGCCAGGCTCGGGGGCTGACAGTTCGGACGTGCATACGCAGGCCCATTCATCAGCCGTCATCCTCCCGCAGCGGCGCCTGTCGTCTCCTATGCGGCGGGCGGGCGTGAACGTTTGTCCTGCGGGTTGCGCATTCGCCGAGCGACGACATACCGTAACGCTCGTTTCCGAAAGCTCCGGCGCGGCGAGAAGGACGACCACGACGTTCATCAACGTTCGACTTGGCCATGTCCTGCACCGTTGCCCACATACGGTGAGGTCACTGGTCAACTGACCGGGGCGCCGTCCTCACTGGTGGCCACGACCGGAAACCCAACCCGACTACGCGAGTTGAAATGATCGTTTCCATTACTGGTAGCGTTCCCCTCGTGGCGCGGACCAAGGCCTTCGACCCGGACGACGTACTCGAACGGGCGATGCAGACCTTTTGGTCGTATGGATACGAAGGAGCTACCACGCCCATCCTTGAGCGAGAGCTGGGCATCAACAGGTCCAGCCTGTACGGCACATTCGGCAGCAAGGTAGGCCTCTACCGACGGGCCCTGGAACGTTACTCCCGGACGTTGCCCGGGCCCGGCCGCTTCGGCGAGCCGGAGTCCGGTACGTCCGACGTGCGGCCCCTGCGCGACCAGGTGATGGAGCTGCTGTGGCAAGTGGCCGAGGCGGACCTCGATACGGACCGGCCTCGCGGATGCTTCGCCGGCAATGCCACCGTCGAGGTGGCCGCGCACGACGTGGAGGTGCAGCGACTCGTCTCGGGTTCGTTCGGCGGCGTCAGGACACGGCTGCGGGATCTCTTGCTGATGGCCCAGACGCAGGGTGCGCTCGACGCCGATGCGGACACGGATGCCCTGGCGAGCATGTTACTGGTGGTCACCGAGGGGTTGTCCCTCGTGGCTCGCGCGACCCGGGACCGCGAGCTGGTCGGTCAGGCCATCCGGGGTGCCGTCGCCGCCCTGTGAAGCGGCCGATCTTCGAGACCCGAATCGACAGTCCGCCTGACGTGACGGTGAGCCCGCCCGGGGAACCGGATGACTTCTGACTCATGAACGACATGACGGGGAGTGAACCTTCGTCCAGTCGGCAATCCGACGGGTTCTCACCTGCTCCGATCGCGTCCAAGAGATCGACCGATCACGACGGCAGGATCGGGAGAACGGGAAGAAATAAGACAAAGCACTGACTCGTTGAGATATGTCATCTCCGACTTGATGTCCGCAGGTCTACGAAATGTTTGGCCCGCGTGTTGCGCCCTCGCGGGCGGCCGCATACTGTAACGGCCGTTTCCGAAAGATCCGGCACGACGAAAAGGCGGAGGACGACGTTGATCGACGTTCGACCTGGCCGCCGCGGCTACGGGGAAGAACCCGGCGCGGCGGTGTCGATGCGACCGATAGCGCTGCACCAGCGAGGGCCAGTCGCTACTCGAGGCTCGTCCGGCATTCCGGCCACCGCGGTCAGGGTGAGTAGCTGGGAGGTGGAGGGGGGAACGGGCGGCAGGGGTGAATCCACGCCGGCTCGCGCGATTCCGCGTCGTGCTCCGTCAGGGGATGCGCATTATGGGTGAGGACCACCGCGCCGACACCGTTCGACCCTATGCCGCTATTCACCGTCCGATTCTCCGATCACGAGGGTCAGCCTTGATCGGTCAGTCCCGAAAGGGAGCCTTCCCGCTTCTCGGTGTCGTCCAGATCACGCTGATTGCGGCGATCACCATGCTCGCGGTGGCGTCGCCGTCCCTCCAACGCGACTTCGCCCTGTCGGCCGGAGACCTGGCACTGCTCAATTGTGCGTATGGCCTGTCCTTCAGTGGGTTGTTGCTACTCGGAGGCAATCTCGCCGACCAACTCCCGCGACGACGTTGCTTGCTGATCGCCCTGGGCGTGTTCATCCTCGGCAGCCTGGTGGTAGCCGCGTCGCCCAATCTGGTTGTGCTGCTGGTCGGCCGGCTGGTCGAGGGTGCCGGTGCGGCGCTGGCTGCGCCGACCGCGCTCGCCCTCGTCGAAACGATCTTCCCGCAGCCGGCGCGCCGTTCGGCCGCGGTGGCGCTCTGGGGCACTCTCGCGGCCTTCGGCGCCACCGCCGGCACGCTGGTCGGTGGCCTGACCTCGGGTTTCGGGTCGTGGCGGTGGATGTTCGTGGGATCGGCTCTCGTCATGGCAGGTGTGGCGGCGTTGGTTCCGAGGCTTCTGCCGAACGATGTCCCGCCGACCCAGGCCGCAAGGCTGGGCCTGCCTGGCACGGTGCTGACACTCGTCGGCATCGGCGGGCTGACCTACGGTCTCGTACAGGCCCCCGAGCATTCCTGGACGGCACCGCAGGTTCTCCTCGCGCTGGCGGTCGGCGTCATTGCGCTGGTCGGATTCTCGGCTCACGAGATCTGGTCGCCGCGGCCGTTGGTGCGATGGCCGATGTTCTCGTCGCCGGCGCAGATGGCCGGCCTGGTGCTGATTCTGGCCACCTCCGCCTCTACGACTGCGGTGTTCTACTTCTTCTCGCTGTATCTGCAACAGTTGCGTGGGTACTCCCCGCTGAGCACCACGGCAGCGTTCCTCCCGATCGGCCTGGTCCTCGTCCTGGTCGGAGCGCGCGTGGGCCGGCTGCTCGGCCGGTGGGGCGCAGGGAAAGTCCTGCCGGTCGGCGCGGCGTTCACTGGACTCGGACTACTCGTGCTCAGCCGAGTGGATCTCGACGCTCCGTACATCGGGTTGCCGTTGATCGGGCTGGTGCTCGTGCCCGCGGGTGCAAGCCTCTCGTTCGCCGGCGCCACGGTCGCCGCCGTGCGGGGCGTGGACACATCCGACGCAGGTCTGGCCGGAGGGGTGGTCAACCTGGCCATGGAGACGGGCCCGGTGATCGGCCTCGCCGTTCTCGTCTCGATCTCTGGTGCCCGCAGCACCGCGCTCCTGGGCCACACCAACCCCGCAGAGGCCGCCGTGGCCGGTCAGGGCCTGGCCTTCGCCGTGTGGGGAGCAGTCATGGTGATCGGCGCCGTGATCGCCGCCGTGGCGCTGTCACGTGCAGCCCCCGTGGCCGCCCCGTTCCATGAATGACTTCTTTTCGGCAACCGCAATAGGAGGATTTACATGTCGCATCGCTTCACCGGCAAGGTCGCGCTCATCACCGGCGGCAGCTCTGGAATCGGGCGGGCCACTGCCCAGGCGCTAGCGCGGGAAGGCGCCGCGGTATACGTGACCGGGCGCGACCTCGCAGCACTCGAGCAGACGGCCAAGTCGATCGCAGACGAGGGCGGGACGGTCGCAGCAATGGCTGGCGACGTGACTGTCGAGGACGACGTGCGAGCCGTGGTAACCGCGGCCGTCCGCCGTTTCGGCGCACTGGACGTCGCGGTCAACGCGGCCGGTGTCCTCGGTACCGTCGCGCCGCTGGCAGACGTCGACGAGCCGAGTTGGCAACGCATCATCGGCGCCAACCTCACCGGCGTCTTTCTCCCGATGAAGCATGAGATTGAGCGGATGCGCGGCCGGGGCGGATCAATTGTCAACGTAGCCTCGAACATTGGTGCGCATCGCCGCGCGCCCGGCGTCGGTCCCTATGTCGCAGCCAAGGCGGCGGTGAGCGCCCTGTCCCGTAACACCGCCCGGGAGTACATCGGCGACGGTATCCGTATCAACGCGGTCAGCCCAGGAGCGTCCGACACCACCATGTCCCTTTCTCCGGGCGAGACGCCCGACGATCGGGCGGCCCGGCTTGCGGACTCGGTACCGCTCGGGCGGGTCGGCTCGCTCGACGAGGTGGTTTCTGCGGTGCTCTGGCTCGCCTCCGACGAGTCCGGTTTCGCTGTGGGCCACGACCTGGTCGTCGACGGAGGAGTGACGGCCTGAATCACGGACCACGACATCCAGTATCGAATCGAGCTGAGGTAGCCGAATGAAAAGAATTCCAGTAGTGAAGTCCTACAGGATCATCGCTCTCATCCTCGCGTCGATGGCTCTCCTGGTGGGCACGGCCACGAGCGCAGGCGCTTGGAGTGGAAGTCCCGATCACAGTGTGGCCGCGGCACCGTCGCAATCGCCGTCTCCGAACTCACAGGTGGAACCGCCGCCGGGCTTCGCTTCGGAGTACGCGAACGTCAACGGGTTCCGGATGCACTACGTACGGGGCGGCACCGGCCCACCCGTCGTGTTGATTCATGGCTTCCCGGAGACCTGGAGTGAATGGAGAGATCAGCTCGGCCCACTGTCCGAGGAGCACACCGTGATCGCCGTCGATCTGCGTGGAGTCGGCAACTCAGAGGTCACCCAGGACGGCTACCAGACCGCGCAGATGGCACAGGACGTACGCGAGCTGCTGAAGCAGCTCGAGCTGCACAATGGTGTCCAGGTCGTAGGGCATGACATCGGCCTGTGGGTGGCCTATGCCTATGGCGCCCAGTGGCCCTTGGAGGTCCGCCGCATGGCCGTCATGGAAGCTCCGATTCCCGACGACAGCCTGTACAACTTCCCCGCCATCGAGGCCGACCCGAGCACGCCCTCGGTGTGGCACTTCGGAATGTTCCAGGAGCCGCTGGCGGAGCACCTCATTGCAGGCCGCGAGCGACCCTTCGTCGAAGACTTCATCGGGCAGTTCCTCGGCAACAAGTCGGCTTTCAGCGTAGCCGACTACGACTTCTACGCTCAGTACCTGAGGCAACCGGGCCGTACGGCCGCCTGGCTGAGCATGTATCGCGAGCTTCGCGAGGACGTCCGGCAGAACGAGAAGTTCCGGGCGGAGGGAAAGTTGCCGATGCCCATCCTCGCGATCGGCGGGGAGGCCTCGCTGGGAACGAAGATCGCCGATCAGTGGCGGCAGTACGCGGTGAACGTCGACGGCCAAGTGCTTCGAGGGTCGGGCCACTGGGTCACGAAGGAGAAGCCTCAGGAGCTGACCGCGATGCTGCGTTCGTTCTTGCAGCCGTAGATGCGGTGCAGGGCAAGAGCAGGCGGATAGGCAACGTGGTGACCGCACGTGCGGGCATCGGCGCCCGGCGGCCCGCGTTCGTCCGCGGCTGCCGGCAAGACCACCCCGCGATCGCCGCCGCCCATGCTGCTCATCCGTGTGCGAGGACGACCTCGAGCACCCGCTGGTCCGGGTGTGGACACCGCACCGTACGCACCCACCTCGTTCCCCACCGGAAGATGACCCTGAGGGGCTATGGCTGCTACGGACCGTGGAGATCATCCTGGCGGTGGTGCGGTCGCGACGGGCCCGAGCTCGCGCCACCTCCGCTCAGCGTCCAGAAGGGTTCACCGATCGTGCACATCGAGGTGCGGAACCGTCCTGCTGACGGTTCCGAGGACCACACTGAGGAAACGGGAGAGCGCGGACCCGCGATCGGCGGAGGGCGGGACCGCTCGGTCGAGGACGTCGACCTCATGGTCGCCGCGGGCGCGGTCGCGACGATGGACGAGCGCAGGCGCATCATCCGCGACGGGGCGGTCGCCGTCCGCGGCACCGACATCATCGCCGTCGGGAAGCTGAGCTGAGCGTTGGGACGCCGCACTACAGCCCCGCCATGATCAGCTCGAGGTCGGCGACCGGGACGGATCGGGCCGGAACCGACGGATCGACCGTTGTGTGAACATCGCGTCGCCGAGTGACATCGAGAGTCGAGAGTGGTCGACTGCGCTCCTCGTTCGGTCGGTCGGCCAGCTCGTCGAGCGTACGTCCGGCGTGGCGGGGGCCGGTCCCTCCGCGGTGCCGGTCCTCAGAACGGGACCTCCACCTTCCGGTTTCGCAGGCGACGGATCGTGGGGACGAGGGCGCCGCCGACCACGACGATCACGACGAGCGCCCACATCACGGCGGCGATGGGCGTGGAGACGAAGTACAGGGGGTCACCCGAACCGAGGTACAGGCCCTGCAGGAGGTACTTCTCGATCAGCGGGCCGAGCACCAGCCCCACCAGCATCGAGGCCAGGCTGAACCCGAGTTTGCGCAGCACGTAGCCGAGCACCCCGGCACCCAGGACGATGTAGATGTCGATCAGGTTGTTCTGGTAGCTGAACGCGCCGATCATCGCGATCACGATGATGAGCGGGATCAGCACGTAGCGCGGCGTCCGCAGCACCCGCACCCACATGCCAACCATCGGCAGGTTGAGGATGAGCAGCATCAGGTTCGCGACGTACATCGCCGCGACCACGGACCAGAAGATCTCCGGGTGCTGGGTGATGAGCAACGGGCCGGGCTGGATGCCCTGCACGACCATGGCCGAGACCATCAGGGCGAGCGTCGCGGAGAAAGGCAGGCCCAGCACAAGCACCGGGACGAGGCTCCCGATCGCCGCGGAGTTGTTGGACGCCTCCGGCCCGGCGATGCCTTCCACCGCACCCTTGCCGATCTCGTGGCGGTTCTTCGAGACCGCCTTCTCGATCCGGTAGGAGGTGAACGTCGACAGGGTCGCCGAGGGCACCGGCAACAGCCCGAAGATGAAACCGATGACCGACCCGCGGCCCCACGGGGCCCACGCCCGCCGCCACTCCTCGCGCGTCGGCAGGAGCTCGCGGAGCATGACGCGCATCGGCTTCCGCTCCCGGTCGGGGTCCTCGAGCATGAACAGGAGCTCGGACAGGCCGTACAGGCCGACGGCCACCGAGACCAGCGACAGGCCGAGCGACAGATCGGCCACCCCGAAGGTGAACCGGTTGTAGCTGGTGGCCTCCTCACGGCCGACCGTCCCCAGCGTCACACCGATGATCATCGGGAATAGGCCGGTGGCGAGGCTGCCGCCCGCGATGCGCGAGAGCGCGATCAGGCCGCCCGCCGTGAGGGCGAAGAACTCGGCCGGACCGAAGTCGAGCGCGACGTCCGACAGCAACGGCGCCATGGTTACCAGCAGCACGAGGCCGACCGTGCCTGCGACGAAGGAGCCGACCGCCATGATGCTCAGCGCGGCACCCGCCCGGCCCTTCTTGGCCATCTCGTGCCCGTCAAAAGTGGCCACGATCGCCGAGTCGTCGCCGGGGATGTTCAGCAGGACCGACGTGGTGGATCCGCCGTACTGGGCGCCGAGGTAGATGCCGGCGATCATGATGAGCCCGACGGCGGGCTCGTAGTTGAACGTGATCGGCAGGATGAGCGCTGCTCCGGCGACCGGCCCGAGACCGGGCAGGACGCCGATCAGGGTGCCGGCGAGCGCGCCGACGAGCGCCGCGAGCAGCAGTTGGGGGGTGATCGCCAGACCGAGGCCGTAGAGCAGCCCCTCGATGGAGTTCACGCACCACGCTCCGCGAGCTCGGGGGGCCTCACCAGAGGCCTTCCGGTAGCCGGATCAGGAGCATCTCGATGAAGAAGGCCGACACACCGACCCCGAGCACCGCGCCGTAGAGCGCGACCCGCCACCAGGGAAGCTCGCTCAGCACCCGGATCATCACGATCAGATAGAGCGTGGCGGCGAGGTACTGGCCGAGGATCGGCAGCAGCAGCGCGAACGCGAGGGTGCAGCCGGCGAAGACCAGGACGAGACGGAGCTGTTCCCCGCGGGGGAACTCGATGGGACCTGCCCCGTTCTCGCTGAGGACGGCCTCGAGCATCACGATGATGGAGATGACGGCGAACGCGATGCCGACCCCGCGCGGGAACAGCCCCGGTCCCGGCTGCGCGAGGCCGCCCGCCGGTATGAGGAACGACTCGGACGTGTATCCGATGGCCACCAGGAGGCCGACCGTCCCGATGAGGAGACGGCCGCGCCGCTGGGCGTCGGTGGGCATCGCCGATCGCAACTGCACCTAGCCCTCCGACAGCACGATCGCGGCCCGGCTGTCCTCGATGGCGCCCTGGATCCAGGCGTCGAGCTCGGGACCCGCCATCGGGTCGGCTAGATAGCCGTTGTCCTTGCACCACTTCGCCCAGTCGTCGCTCTTGGCGACTGTGAGGGCGGCCTCGACGAGCTCGCCGCGGACGGCGGGCGGAAGGCCCTTCGGTGCGACGGTGAGGTAGTCGGAGCTGAACGGGACGTCGAAGCCGGCGTCGCTGAAGGGCACTGCCCCTGGCAGGAACGCGTTGTAGGCGGCGTCGCCGGTGTGGGCGAGCGCGCGCAGCTCCCCGGCCTGGACGAGCCCGAGCTGGGCCGCCGCCGTCGGGATCGCCGCCTCGACCTGGCCGCCGAGGGTGGCGCGCACGGCCTCACCGGCGCCGCCGCTGAACGGGACGATGTTCAGGTCGATCCCGGCCTGCTTCTCCAGCGCGAGCAGCGCGAAGGTGTTGTTGGTGAGCCGGCCGGTCGTCCCGACGCGGATCTGGCCCGGCTTCTCCTTCGCCGCCCGGACGAAGTCATCGAGCGTCCGGAACGGGCCGTCGCCCTTGACTAGGAGCGCGTTCGGCGCCTCGACCATCTTGACGACGCTCGTGAAGTCACTTGGCTCCTTGTACGACAGCTGGTCGTTGACGAGGGGCTGCACGATGATGCCGCTCGCCGACGTCAGACCCAGCGTGTAACCGTCAGGAGCGGCTTCGAGGACCGAGGCGACGCCGATCGTCTCGTCCCCGCCGGGACGGTTCGTCACGGTGGCCCGGGTCCCCAGTTCGTCGGCCAACAGCCGGGAGAACTCCCGCCCGACCGGGTCGGTGGAGCCGCCCGGGTTGTACGGCACGACGTATTCGAAGTCCTGGGACGGGAAGTCCGCCGCCGACGCCGCGTCACCACCGGCGCCCGTCCCGGGGTTGTCACCTGCCGCGCTGCTGGAGTGGCCACAGGCCGACACGACCAGCACCGACACGGCCGCGATGACGACGGCGGCGAGACGCGTTCTGTTCCTGGCCAACGAGAAGACCTCCACAACGGTGTAGGGATCTGGACGCTGCGACTTCCGCTGATCCAGTACTGATGCTCGAAGCAGATGAGTGAACGCTCGTGCGCAACCGATTCGACGTGCGCCGACTCCATGGCCCCTGCTCGTCGTTGAGATGGCGGGGAACACGTGAGGGCGCTCCGGCAACGACAGACCGCACGCCCGCGGTCACCACCCATCGGGCGCTGACTGGCCATGCTTTTCATATGATGAACTTGTCTCAAATTTTGTGAACGGACACTATCCATCGGCCGTGAGGTCAGTCAAGAGCAAGTAACGGACACCGGGCACCGCAGCGTCCGCACCGCCCGATCGACATCGCCGGCGAGCAGGGCTCGGATCACGTGAATGCTCGTCCGCAGTCGCCGGCCCGGGCTCCGGGCGGTTCGAGGACGGGTTGGTGGGCAGTTCGAGCCGATGCCGCGGGCACCGGGGAGCCGCGCACGATTCTGGTACCACTGCGTCGAGCGCGACTCCGGTGAAAGCGATCTTCAGGCCCCCGGCCAGCGGAATCCGAGCACGCCGGCGGCGTGGTCCAGGAAACATCGCCGGGTTGCCGTTAGCGCCACCTAGTGGCTCGACACGCTGGGCCGACTACTACATGCCCACTCGGTGCGGCTGTCCCATAATTTCCATGGAAGGTGCCGAGCACACGGTGCTGCTGGGTCTCGGGGCGCTACGGGCAGCGTGAGGTTTGCTACTGCCGCTGGACATCTATGCCTGGCGCCCCGCCTCAGTTCGCCGCGCGAACGCCGACACGAACGACTCCTGCACAAGGTCGTACTTGTCTCCCAGGGAAGCAAACGTCGAGGTCGCTCCCAGCGGGCTAGTGCTCTGCGGCCGTCGCGCACCCACGTGCCCCGCGCTACCTCCCACTCCGTACCGGACTCAACGTGTATGTACCGACACGCGCCAACCCGCCGTTCTAGGCTGCCGCCAGGTAGCCGTGCGTCCCCGGTGCTCGCGGGATCCCCAGAAAGGCCTGTTCGTGCTGCGGGTATCGCGCGGTTGGGATGGTCACCGCTGGAGGTATCCGGCATCCACGGGCAGCGACGCCCCTGTGATATAGCGGCCCTCCTCGGAGGAGAGGGATATGATTGCGTTTGAGATGTCCACCGGCTCGACCATCTCCACCGGCAGGGCATTCTGTAGGTTGAACGAGCTGCCGCCGCGGGCCAGCACCTTCGCCATGAAGTCGTTGACGATCATCGGCGTGTTGACGCCAGTGGGGTGCACGGTGTTGACGCGGATGAAGTGTGGGGCCAGCTCGTTGACGAGTGTGCGCATTAATCCGACCAGGCCGTGCTTGGCCGACACGTAGTGGGCCGCGCTGGGGAAACCCTTGAGGCCCGCGGTTGAGCTGGTGATGATGATCGAGCCGCCGTTGCCGGCCTGGATCATTGCCGGCACCGCCGCCTTCACGGTCTTCCACACCCCGGTGAGGTTGACCGCGATCATCTCCTCCCACTGGTCCTCGGTCATCGTCCAGGTGTTCTTGGCGAACCCGGCGATCCCGGCGTTGGCGCACACCACGTCCAGGCGGCCGAACTCACGCACCCCCTCATCAACAAGGGCTTGTAGGGCCGCCGAGTCGCGTACGTCCGCCTCACTCGCAATGATCCGGCGATCGAGCCCCTCCACGAGCTTGACTGTCTCCGCGAGGTCCTCCGGCACCGCCATCGGGTATGGCACGGTGTCGAGCTGGCGGCAGACGTCGAACGCGATGATGTCGGCGCCCTCTTGCGCGAGCCGCACCGCGTGCGATCGGCCCTGCCCTCGCGCCGCGCCCGAAACCAGAGCGACCTTGCCGTGAAGTCGTTGTGACATGCGAATCGTCCCCATTGTCGTGGTCAACTAGCGCCCCCGTAGAATTGACTTGTTGAGCCGCGCCCTCGTCCTGGCCGCCAGGTGACAGGAGCATCTCGATACCGCGTGCGACGACGGTCTCGGCGACTGCGCTGAGATCAAACACTGCCGGTTCGGTCGGCCCGACAGGAACGCAGTTTCGACACCACTGTGACGACCACTCAAAGTTGGCCGAAGTCAGGATGAACATTGGGCACCTCGGGGCCGTAAATGGAATACGGGAGCCGTGTCACGTGCCATGTGGGATCACAAGGATTCCCGGACACGCGCCTTAGGCCCCGTCACCGGAACCCCTCGAATGCCCGTCGAGCACGTGGAATTCCTCGGCGACGCGGGGTACGCCGTCCGCAGTGCTGAAACTTGGCGGCACCTGTGGTCGGTGCACCGTTGCCCCAAGCTTGGTGAGTGCGAGCGTGTCGTGGAATCGGCGCGTGTCGCCATCGTCCACGCCCAGACCGGCCCCTGTGCGTGCCATCCGGTGAGCAGGCAGTCCCTCACCTGCGCGGACCTGCGATGGAACTCTCTCATCGCTACGGGGCAGTTCCGCCGGGCCGCGCAGGGCCGCCGGAAAGTTCGGCGGGGTGAGCCAGGGACAAGCCATGGTCTCGACGCGGAAGGTGAGGCCGAACCGGTCGACGCGGATGGGCGCCACCGCCTGCGCGCCCCGTACAAGGTCGGGCTCGAGCAGGGAGACTCCCGTCACGCCAGCCTCCTTCGTGAACAGCAGCGACAGACCCATGAACGCTCGTAGAACTTGGATCAGTTCTTGCTTGGTACGCGGCGCGCTCGTCACGGGACGAGGCGTCTGCGCCACAGCGAGACTACTGATACGGACGCTGGTCATGCTGTCAGAATTTTAAGCTGTCCAGCTGTCGATTGTTTGACGAAGTTGACGAGTCTGAGCCTCGGGTCGAGATGCCGACGCCGTCTGACCGTATGCCTGCTCGAACACGGGCGCTAAATAAATCCACTTCGAGAATCCGATTTCAATCTCCAGAGCAGTCGAGTTGCGGGTAGTTTCCAAACCGCGTGATGCGCCCAACTTGAGATAAGTTGTAACTAGTACCGATAGTGGGGCACTCCCTCGAGTTACCGGGATGACTGGAGGGGAATCGAATTTGATCAACGCGATTCGGCGAGCATTCATCAACGATCCCGGTTCGCCGAGGTGACCAACGTCGCGCGGTCAATCAGCTTCCGACGCTCGAGCTGCCGCTCGTGGCTGAGAGGTGCGATCACCGAGAACGCAACGCAGCAACGAGATGGTCAGGGATTCCGCTTCGAAAGTTTCGGCGAACTGATCACGCAAGTGGCAGCAGGCAGCTTGTGAGCGACGCGGTTAGACGTATGGGGGCCGGCGCCTCGCTCGTAAGTTGGCGCGGGTCACCGCCGCAGTCGGTGGCGGTGAACGACCGCGGCCTCAGGCGGGTCCAGATACAGCCCGGCGATGTCGTAGACCTTCTCCACGAACAACAGGTCATTGGACAGCTTGAACCCGTCGTCCCGGTGCGGCTTGAGCTCGAACGCCTTCCAGATCCGGCCGATCGTGGACTTAGAGCTCGTTTCAGAATGATCTCGTGAGCCGGCGGTGGCAGATCAGGGCGCAAGCGAGTTGGAGTAGGCCGAGGTGGGTGTCCGGGCGGCGCTCGTAGCGCGTGCGCAAGCGCTTGAACGCGTGGAGCCAGGCGAAACCGCGTTTGACAGCCAAGCGGATCTTTCCCAGTCCGGAGCCGTGTGCGACGCCTCGGTGGGCGATACGAGGGGTGATGCCGCGTTCTCGGAGCAGGCGACGGTACTTGTCGAAGTCGTAGCCGCGATCGGCGAACAGCGCTCGCGGTTTGTGTCGGGGCCGGCCGCGGATCGGCGGGACGGCGTCCCAGTAGTGGCAGAAGCTGGGTGACGTCGTGGCGGTTGCCGCCGGTCAGCGTGACTGCGAGCGGGATGCCGTGAGAGTCGACGATCAAGTGGTGTTTCGAGCCGGGATGGCGGCGGTTGACCGGGGACGGGCCGACGTGGTCCCCCCTTTGAGCGCGTGCACGTGTGAGGCGTCCACCGAGCATCGGTCCAGGTCGAGCTGCCCTGCTGCGCGGAGTTCGGCGAGGAGGAGCTCATGCAGGACAGGCCAGACGCCGGCCTCGGTCCAGTCCCGCACTCGTCGCCAGCACGTGACCCCGGAACAGCTGAGGAGATCGCGCGGAAGCTCGTTCCAGGTAATGCCCGTCTTGAGCACGAACACGATGCCAGCCAGGGCGGCACGGTCGTCGACAGGCTTGCGGCCGGGGAAGCGGTGGCGCCGCGGCGGGCCAGCCGTCAGCAGTGGCCCCACTCGCTCCCACGGTGAGTCCGGGACAAGATCCTTCAACCACCTGCCGCAGCCTGGCGGAGATCATCTGCCGTCCACAGCGGACACGCCGACGTCATTCTGAAATGACCTCTTACTCAGCCCGACCCGTTCGGCCATCTTCGCCCGACTCCAGTGCGTCGCATTGGCCGGCGTGGACTCCAGCGTGGCGACCAGCACGTCCTCGACCTGGTCGACGGTGACCGTGGCCGGACGCCCCGGCCGGGCCTCGTCGGTCAGCCCATCGAGTGGCGAGGCCACGAACCGGGCCCGCCATTTCCCGACCGTGGCCGCCGCGCGGCCCAACTGTGCCGCAACCGCCTTGTTCTCGGCCCTATCCGCGCAGGCCTACACAATCTTCGAGCGCAGCGCCAACGCCTGCGCCGACTTCGCCCATCGCGCCCAACGCACCAGCTGAGCACGCTCCTCGACGGTCAACACCAACTCGGCCTTAGGGCGTCCAGTTCGCGGCATATCCAAGCCTACGACTTATCAAGCGAATTTCTGGCGCAAGACACCAAACCTGAACTCGTTGAGCTCCTTCTCCATCGTGGCGTAGTCGACGCCCTTCCAGCCCTCATGTGAACTTGAACCCTGTGCTCGAACTTTGAGCGTCGCCAGATGTCGAGGATGCCCGCCGGCAGTTGCAGCACGATCAAGGCAGATCGGCAGGTCAACAGCGGCGGCCCCCCACCGGAAATCAAGACACTCGAGGTGACATTGCCTGCTACACGCCGCCCGTTCGGCAACGGCACAGTCTCAGCCCTTATGTGCACGATGGACAGCGATTGTCGTCCCACACGGTCGAGGGCAGTTCACGCCGCACTACCGGCATCACCTCGGCGGCGAACAACTCGAGCACGGCGCGCGAGTCGGCGAGACTCAGCGCGTCGACGGACAGCGCGAGCAGCTCGTGCCGAAATGATGCGTGGTAGTCGGCGATCTTGTCGATCACCTGTTGCGGGCTGCCCACCAGCGCCGAGCCGCCGTCGATGATCTCCTCGACCGTCCGATAGGGCGATCCGTGCCGCTGGTGGAGCGCCGACCGAGCCCTCGCGTCGAAGTAGGGTCGGTACCCCTCGACAGCGGCCTGCGACGTCGGCGCCACGAAGATGCCGTCCGCCCCAGAACCCACCAGCGCATCGGCCGGGTCCCGCCCATGGGCTACCCAGCGCTCGCGGTAATGGTCGACCAGGTCGGCATAGCGCTTCTTCGGATGGAAAAGGTTGGCGGTGAACAACGGGTCGCCGAAGCGAGCGGCCAGCTCGGTGGACTCCGGGCTCGAGCTGCTGCCGTGCCAGATCGGTATCGACGACCTGAAGGGCCGAGGGAGGACGGTCACCCCCTGCAGCGGCGGCCGGAACTCCCCTGACCAGGTCACGTCGCATTCGCGCAGCAACCGGTGCAGCAGCACGAACTTCTCCTCCTGGTACTCCCACCTGCGGTCGGCATCCAAACCGAAGAGGGGGTAGTCCCGCGCATCGTTGCCCTTGCCGATCATGAGCTCCAGACGGCCGCCGCTGAGTTGGTCGAGCGTGGCGTAGTCCTCAGCCACCCGCACCGGGTCAAGCAGGCTGATCACGGTGACCGTGCTGAGCAACCTCATTCGCCGGGTGTGCTCGGCGACCGCAGCGAGCACCACCGGCGGAGCCGTCGAGAGATACGGTTCGCTGTGCCGTTCTCCCACGCCGTACGCGTCGAACCCGAGCTGCTCGGCGAACACGGCCTCGTCGATCACCTGCCGAAACCGCTCGTGAGGGGTCCATTCTGCGCTTGAGACCGCCTCCAGGGCATTTTTTATCAGCGAGAACAATGCGAACTTCATCGAACCCTTCCTGAGCTGTTCCTCCGGATCGAGGGTGCATTCAGCACCGCGACTCGACGTAATGACTGGCTTCAGCTTGCTGACTGTTGCCACCCTAAGCGATGTCTCGTAACTGATCTTGAGGCTGGTGGCGGTGCCGGTCTCGGGTCAGTGGCTCAGGGCGATGTTGTG
>NZ_JAKXMK010000054.1 GCF_022524485.1 Pseudonocardia alaniniphila | reverse complement strand
AACACCACGCCGAAGATCGCGAACGGCGCGATCGGCACCATGAACACCAGCCCGTACACGAGCAGGTCACGCAACGTGAGACTGCGCCGCAACTCCTGCTGGTAGCCGAACTCGCGGAGCTCGCCGTCCTCGGCGGTCTCGCTGAGCGGACGCTCGGTGGTCATCGGGCCACCCGCTCGTCCACCGTGGCCAGGAAGCCCTCGAGCAGGGTCATGAAGGTGTCTCGTTCCTCGACGTGGGGCAGGTGGCTGGACTCGGGCAGGACATCCCAGCGGACGTCGGGAATGGCGTCCGCGAACGGCTGGACGCATGCGGCGGTCGCCTCGTCATGCGCACCGGAGATGAGCTGCGTGGGAACCGCGATCCGGTCGAGCCGGTCGATGATCGACCAGCTCCGGAGCGTCCCGAGAACGTGGAACTCGTTGGGTCCGTTCATCGTGCCGTAAACCGTGGGATCGGATTCCAGGGCAGCGAAGCTGGCGGCCACCTCGGGCGGGTTCGGCGCCACCCGGCACACGTGGCGGTCGTAGAAGACCTGCACCGCCCTCACGTAGTCGGGGTGGTCATAGGTCTCGTCCGCCTCGTGGGCGAGCAGCGTGGCCTGTACCTCGGGGGGCAGCAGGGCGCGCAGCCGGTTGGCCTCGGCCACCCACAGCTCCATCGACGCAGGCGAGTCGGCGATCGTCAGGCTGCGCAGCCCGGCCGGGCGTCGCACCGCGTGCTCGGCGCCGAGCATGCCGCCCCACGACTGACCGAGCAGGTGGTAGTCGTCCTCGATCCCCAGCGACGCCAGCAGGTTGTCGAGCTCGGCGAGGAACAGCTCGACGGTCCAGAAGTCGGCGCCCTTCTCCGGGAGGTGGGTGGACCGGCCGTTCCCGAGCTGGTCGTAGTGGATCACCGCCCGGCCCGTGCGCTCGGCCAGATCCGCCATCGTCAACAGGTAGTCATGGGTGCAGCCGGGGCCGCCGTGCAGCGCGACGAGCGGGGTCCGGTCCGGGCGTAGCTCGCCCGTGATCCGGTACCAGGTCGCGTACCCGCCGAACGGGATGAGTCCCTCTCGATCGGCAGCAACGAGGGCATAGGGAACAGTCACGATAAATCGCCTCCGGAGGTCGGCGAGATCATGACTCTCTGATTGGACTCCTACAAGTACCATTTAGATATCGGTGGGATAATTCAGACATGACGCCCAATTCGGCAAGCGGCTCCGCCTGGCTCGGTCCGCTACGGGCGGGACGAAGCGTCGACGCCGTCACCGACCGGCTGGTCACCGCCATTGCGGTGGGCGACTTCTCTCCGGGCGAACGCCTGCCGCCGGAACGGGAGCTGGCCGCGCTTCTCGGGGTGGGCCGCGCCACCCTGCGCGATGCGCTCTCCCGTCTCCGCGACGCCGGCTACATCGAGACGCGCCGTGGTCGCAACGGCGGCGCCGTCGTGCTGGAGGGCTGGGGGCCGCTGAGCGACGACGCGGTGCGCCGCACCCTCGTACCCGGCTGGGACGAGCTCGTGGAGCTGTCCGACCTCCGCTGCCTCGTCGAGTCGACGATCGCGCGCACGGCGGCCGAACGCCGCACACCTGCCCACCTCGCCGCGATGCGGGCCGCCCTCGCCGAACACGAGGCGGCCCGCGACGCCGTGACCGCCCGGCGTTCGGACCACGACCTGCACCAGGCGGTACTGGACGCCGCAGGCAACCGCCACCTGGCGCGGCTCTCCCGCGAGCTACTGGCCCGGATGAACGTCGGACTGGCGATCGAACCGGTCACCGAGGAGCTCCGGGAACGCGCGGCGCCTCAGCATCGCGCGCTCGTCGACGCCATCGCGGACGGCGACCCGGAACGGGCGGGAGCGATCGCGCGGGCGCACTTCACGATCACCCATGACGCACTGCGGCACGCCGTCGAGCGCCTGGCGCGGCGCCACCCCGACCCAGCCGAACCGAACCTCTCCCACACCGATGAGAGCACCGTCTCCGTATGCGCCACACGATGACTGCCCCGCCACGGGCAGCCCGCGGCTACACGACCTCGACGTTCGCCATCATCCCCTTGTCGGCGTGATTGAGAATGTGGCAGTGGTAGACGAACTTCCCGGTGAAATCCCGGAACGGGATGCGAATCACGGTCTCCCCGAAAGCCGGCACGTTCACGGTGTCCTGGAAACTGACCGCGTCGTAGGGCACGCCGTTGATCGACATCACCTGGAAATCGTTGACGTGGATGTGGAACGGGTGCTGCTGCTTGTCCTGGTTCTTGATGGTCCAGTCCTCGACGGCGCCAAGTTCGACCTGCTGGTCGATGCGCGCCTCGTCATACATCGTGCCGTCGATCATGAAATGCCCGGTGGCCTGATCCTTGGCGAAGGTGATGGTGCGAGCGTTGTCCACCGTCGTCGTGGAGAGGTCATACGGTGCAACCACTCGCGCAGGTATTGCGGCAGGCGTTCGCGACGACTGCACAACAGTGAGAGTGGCCAGCGGAGCTTCGGGGTACTGGTCGCCCTGCTGGTCGTACGCGAGTGTTCTGAAGACGTGATCACCCGGCTCGCCGCCCTGGACGAGCACGTCGAATCGGGTGCCTGGAGGCATCACGATCGAATCCTTGCTGTCCACCCGCCACACCGGGTTGCCGTCGACGGTCAGCACATGGAACTGGTGCCCGTCGAGTTGCACCTGGTAATAGATGTCCGCGCCGATGTTGGCCAGCCGCCACAATTGCGTCTCGCCGGCTTCGATCTCGAGCGACGGGTTGATGGCGCCGTTGACCGTCCTGGTCGTCGGCGCGTTGCTGTCGATGTTGTCCGTGAGGATGGCGCCGTTGACGGCCTGGAAGTCCTTGAGGACGACAGTCCGCTCCTCGATGCCGCGCAGCTCCGGCGGCAGCTTCTCTGTCAGCCCGTCGACGATCAGCAGGGCGGCCAGGCCGCCGAACACCTGCTTCTCGGTGTAGGGGTGCGCGTGGGTGTGGTACCAGAACGTCCCCGACGGATGGTTCTCCGGTATCTCGACGACGTAGTTCTGCGTCTGCCCCTGATGGATCATGATGAAGACGTTGTCGGAAATTCCGGACGGCGAGACGTGCAAGCCGTGGAAGTGGATGTTCGTCATCTCGGGCAGGTTGTTGGTGACGGCCAGTTCCAGCCGCTCCCCCGGGCGCAGCCGCAGGGTCGGTCCGACGAAAGCACCGTTGTAGACGGTGCCCACGATCTGCCGGCCGCCGATGTCGACCGGTTGGCGGGTCACCGTCACCGCGGCCGAGAGCACACCGTTCTTGCTGACGATCTGCTCGGGCTCCGGATACTTCTCCGCTATGACGGCAACGGGAGCTGATTGGCATCCGGTCGCCGCGGCCGCAGCGCCGACCCCCATCAACAGGATGAACTGCCGGCGATCGATCCGTGGCGGCCGACCGGTTTCGATCAACGGCATTGATCGATCCTCTCTTCCGTGGACAAGGCGGTATTACCACGCAACGGCCCGATCGAAGAAGCTCCGGGTCGCGTGTTGCGGGCAGCACACCCCCAGGCGGATCGACCGAACTCTCGCATAGCGGCAGCGAATAAGCCACGTACGGGCGCCGCCCACCAATCGTGTTCCGCGAATCGACGGCCGCGGGATCGGCACTAGGGCAGGGACCGTCCCCTGACCGAATCCAGCACGGTCGCGGTGTCCACGACCTCGACGAGCGGGGAGTAGAGGCCGAGCACGTGCAGGGCCGCGGCGTGGCTGCGGTCGTCGACGCCGGCGCAGGCATCCGCCACCACCCGCACCGGCACGCCCGCATCCGCCGCGGCGACCGCCGTGGACAGCACGCAGCAGTCGGTGGACACCCCCGCGAGCACGAGCACGTCCGGCCCGACGCGGGAGGACAGTTCGGGACCCCACTTGGAGAACGTCGTGGCGTCGAGGCTCGGATCGGGGCCGGCGAAGTCGGGCACCAGCTCGTAGAGCGGCGCATCGCGGGGCAGACGCGCGAAGGGCCAGCGCGCGTAGTAGTCACTCCACGCTCCCGCTGGTTCGTCGGGTGCCACGAACCGCGTGAACGTCACCTTCGGTGCAAGCGCCTCGGCCAGCACCCGGATCCGCGGCACGATCTCGGCGAACCGCGGCGTGGCCCAGGCACTCCCGGCGTCACCGAACACCCGCTGCATGTCGATCACCGCCAGATGGGCCGTCATGACGTGCGGGACTCCTGGGCGCGCACGGCGGACCGGGTGCCGATCAGGGCGGCCACGAAAGCCAGCACCAGCGCGACGAGCACACCGAGGTTGGCGCCCGCCCACGCCCCGGCGCGTCCGCCGAGGCCCAGCGGACCGAGCAGGTACCCCTGCCAGTTCAGCCATCCCGCAGCAGTGTTCGTGACGAGTCCCCACCCGAGCACGGTGCCCACCAGCACCACCACTATCGGGAACGGCCGGACATCCCCGTAACGGCCGGACGTCGAGTACAGGTCGGCCTCGGCGTAGTCCCCGCGGCGCAGCGCGATGTCGGCGAGCATCACCCCGCACCACGCCGCGATCGGCACGCCGAGGGTGATGAGGAAGCCGGTGAACTCACCGAGGAACTCCCCCGCGAAGAACACGACGTACACGGTGCCGATCACCATGATCACGCCGTCGATCAGCGCGGCGACATAGCGAGGCACGCGCAGGCCGACCGCGAGCAGCGCCAGACCTGACGAGTAGATGTCCAGCACCGCGCCCCCGACGAGCCCCAGCACCGCAACCACGACGAACGGGACGAGGAACCAGGTGGGCAGGGCGGCGGCCAGCGCCCCGATGGGGTCCAACGCGATGGCCTCGCTGAGATCGGTGGACGAGCCGGCCAGCAGCAGGCCGAAAACGAACAGCAGGACGGGCGCGAGCGCGCCGCCGAACGTCGTCCAGGCCACGACCCCGCGACCCGAGGCGCTGCGCGGGAGGTACCGCGAGTAGTCCGCGGCGGCGTTCGTCCAGCCGAGTCCGAAGCCGGTCATGAGGAGCACCGCGGCGCCGAGCACGTTCTGACCCGATCCGGCCGGCAGCGCCGTGACCGTGGACAGCTGTACCTGCCCGGCGACGAGCACGATATAGACGACGGTGAGCACCGCTGTGACGACCGTGATGACGGTCTGCAGCCGGATGATCAGGTGGTAGCCGAGCACGCCGGCCAGCACGATCAACGCGGCCACCAGGACCAGCGCGATCACCATCGTCGACGTGCCACCACCCCAGCCGAGCCTGCGGACCACCGTGGCGGTGGCCAGGGTGGCGAGGACCGTGAGCACGGTCTCCCAGCCGACCATCAGCAGCCAGGAGATGGCGGCGGGCAGACGGTTGCCGCGCACCCCGAACGCAGCGCGGCTGAGCACCATCGTCGGTGCGGAGCCGCGCTTACCCGCGAGTGCGATGAAGCCGCAGATCAGGAACGAGAGGACGATCCCGACCACACCGGCGACCACCGCTTGGGCGAACGAGATACCGAACCCGAAGGCGAACGCCCCGTAGCTCAGCGCGAGCACGGAGACGTTGGCGCCGAACCACGGCCAGAAGAGCTGGTGCGGCCTACTCGTGCGCTCCTCGTCGGCGACGACGTTGATGCCGTTGCCTTCCACCCGCAGAACGCTCGCCCTGGCGTCCTGAACGGCCGCCGACGAGCCGCCGTCCTCCTGCGTCACCACGGCGCCTCCCGGCATCTGTCGCTCCCCGCGCGCACCGTAGGTCGATCATCGCCGTGCGAGAGGCGCGGGTGATCGGGATCACGCCCCGTCACCCGAGGACGGGAGCGTCCGGACATGCCCCGGACATGCCAGAGCCCTGGTCGGCGACGGCCAGCCAGGGCTCTGGGCAGGTCAGTGCGTGCGGGTCAGTGCTCGGACGGCCTGATGTGGTACTCGAAGACGAGGCCGCCGGCGGCGATCAGCACCACGACGACACCGATGACGATCAGCCACGCGTAGAAGAACGCGAGCCCGACCCCGAGGATGGCGGCCGCCCCGGCCACCGTGATGGGCCAGTAGCTGCCCGGGGAGAAGAAGCCGACGTCGCCCGCGCCGTCGGAGACCTCCGCGTCCGGGTTGTCCTCCGGGCGCGCCTCCAGCCGCCGCGAGACGAACCGGAAGTACGTGCCGATGATCAGCGACAGGCCGCCGGTGAGGAACAGCCCGACCACGCCGACGACCTCACGGGTGAGCACCGTGTAGACGATGCCGGCGATGAAGAAGAAGACCGTGATGATCTCGAAGATGCGGGATTCGACCTTCATGGCGTGTCTCTCAGCTCCCCGAGGGCGGCTCGGACGCCGAACGCTGCGTGCGGTCGGTGGTGAACGGGTAGGTGGTGGTGGCCTGCGGCGCGCACAGCTCCCCGCAGTTGAGGGCGCCGAGCGCCTCGCCCGCCGTGTACGGAGCGCCCGTGGCCGGGTTGACCTGCTCACGCAACGTGACCCACCGGTCGAACAGGTCCGGCGGAAGGGCCCTGACCTCGAAGTTCATCATCGCGTGGTACGCGCCGCAGAGCTCGGCGCAGCGCCCGACGAACGCACCCGTGCGGTCGATCCGGTCGATCTGCCAGACGTTGTCCTGGTCGTTCTGCTTCGGGTCCGGGAAGACGTCCCGCTTGAACAGGAACTCCGGCACGAAGAAGCTGTGGATCACGTCGGTGGACTGCTGCGTGAACTGGATGCGCCGGTCGGTGGGCAGCACCAGCAGCGGAATCACCTCGGAGCTGCCCTGCGTGCTGATCGGCTGGCCGTTCGCGCCCCGGTCGTCGGGGTAGTCGAAGCGCCAGTTCCACTGGAACGCGGTGACGTCCACCCGGAGGTCGGGGTTGGGCAGGTCCCGGTCGACGTAGTTCTGCACGTTGACGGTGAAGCCGAACAGCACCGCGACGATGATCGTCGGGATGACGGTGAAGACGATCTCGATCGGCAGGTTGTACTGCGTCTGCCGCGGCGGGGTGTCGTCGTCGCCCTTGCGCTTACGGTGGAAGATGATCGCCCAGAACATCGCGCCCCAGGTGATCACGCCCACGATGAGCGCAGCGACCGCGGACCAGGTCCACAGGTTGCGCATCGCCTCGGCCTGCGGGGTGACGCCCACCGGCCAGCCGAAGCGCAGCACCTCGTCCACCGAGCAACCCGTGGTGAGCGGGATGACCAGCGCGGCCAGACAGACCAGCTTCGCCACCCGACCGCGACCCGGGAGCCCGGACCAACGGTGCTCTCTCCCGCGCTGTGCTCGGTCCACTGCGCGCCGCCTCCAAACCCGTCGTCTTCCGTCGGCCGCCGGGTAACCCGGCTGGGCGCGCCTTCGCGCCTTCGACCTCGCGTAGAGACTAGCCGAGCAAACCCTCCATCCGGGGGTCGGGTCGGCACGGGCAGCGCGGCACGCCCTCGGCATACTTGCTCGCTGTGTGTGGACTGCTGGGACTGCTGACCGCCAGGGCCGACGCCGCTGGGCGCACCGGGTCGATCGCCGGGGCGCTGCGCTGCGCGCGCCACCGCGGACCTGATGAGAGCGGCACCTGGAACGACGCCGAGGTGGTCTTCGGATTCAACCGGCTATCGGTGATCGACGTCGAGCACTCGCACCAGCCGTTGCACTGGAGTCCGGACCACGGGCCCAACCCCCGGTACTCGATCGTCTTCAACGGCGAGATCTACAACTACCTGGAACTACGCGACGAGCTCCGGCAGCAGTACGGGGTCTCGTTCACCACCCAGGGTGACACCGAGGCGATCGTCGCGGCGTACCACTACTGGGGCCCGGCGGCCGTCGGCAGGCTGCGCGGGATGTTCGCGTTCCTCATCTGGGACTCCCACCAGCGGGTGCTGTTCGGCGCGCGCGACCCGTTCGGCATCAAGCCGCTGTTCATGGCCGCCGGGCCGGCGGGCGTGGCGTTCGGGAGCGAGAAGAAGAGCCTGCTGGAGCTCGCGCCCTCGCTCGGGCTCGGGAACCCCGCCGCCGACCTCGACCCCGCGGCCCTGCACCACTACCTGCTGATGCAGTACGTGCCCGAGCCCGCCACCCTGCACCGCTCGATCCGGCGTGTCGAGTCCGGCACCTACTTCACGGTCCGGCCCGGCGGCGAGGTCGAGCAGGAGCGCTACTTCACGCCGACGTTCCACTCCGGTGCCGCCGGCGGGTCGTCCGCCCTGCACTCGCGGATCGCCGACGTGCTCAGCGACAGCGTCGCCAAGCACATGCGCGCCGACGTCACCGTCGGCGCGTTCCTGTCCGGCGGAATCGACTCCACGGCGATCGCCGCGCTGGCCAAACAGCACAACCCGAACCTGATCACCTTCACCACGGGCTTCGAGCGCGAGGGCTACTCCGAGGTGGACGTGGCGGCCGAGTCGGCCGCGGCGATCGGCGTGCGGCACGTCGTCCGCACGGTCAAACCGGACGAGATGATGGCCGCGCTGCCGCTCATCGTCTGGTACCTCGACGACCCGGTGGCCGACCCGGCGCTCGTGCCGCTCTGGTTCATCGCGCGGGAGGCGCGCCAGCACGTCAAGGTCGTGCTGTCCGGGGAGGGCGCCGACGAGCTCTTCGGCGGCTACACGATCTACCGCGAGCCGCTGTCACTCGCGCCGTTCGAGAAGGTGCCCGGCGCCGTGCGCGGGCTGCTCGGCCGCGCATCCACCCGGCTGCCCGAGGGCATGCGGGGCAAGGACCTGCTGCGCCGCGGTGCGCTCCCGCTGGAGCAGCGCTACTACGGCAACGCCCGGATCTTCCGGGACGACCAGCTGGCCGGGGTCCTGCGCCAGTACGACCCGCGCCGCTCGCACACCGACATCACCGCAGCCCACTACCGCGACTCACAGGGGTGGGATCCGGTAGCGCGGATGCAGCACGTCGACCTGTTCACGTGGCTGCGCGGCGACATCCTCGTCAAGGCCGACAAGATGACGATGGCCAACTCACTCGAGCTGCGGGTGCCGTTCCTCGACCCCGAGGTCTTCGCCGTGGCGTCCGGGCTGCCGCTGTCGGAGAAGCTCGCCGAGGGCACCACCAAGTACGCGCTGCGCCAGGCGCTGCAGGGCATCGTCCCGCCGCACGTGCTGCACCGGCGCAAGCTCGGCTTCCCCGTGCCGATCCGGCTGTGGCTGCGCGACGAGATGTACGTCTGGGCGCGTGACATCATCCGCGACTCGCAGGCCGACCACCTCGTCGACCTCGCCGCCGTCCAACGCATGCTCGACGCCCACCGCGAGGGTCCGATCGACCACAGCCGCCGCATCTGGACGCTGCTGGTGTTCCTGCTCTGGCACGGCATCTTCGTGGAGCAGCGCATCCGGCCGGAGGTGCCGGAACCGGCCTACCCGGTGCGGCTCTGAGCGGTGTGACCGAGCGGACCCGGGCGGCTGCTCGGATCTCGTTACGTTCGAGGGCATGCTCTCCGTGCCGTTGTCTGCGATGGACCTGTCGTGGGTGGAGCGGGGGCGTGGGGCACGCCACGCCCTCACCAGCACCGTCGAGCTCGCCCGCCGGGTGGAGAAGTTCGGCTATCACCGGTTCTGGGTCGCCGAACACCACAGCTCGGCCACGTCGGCCAGCGCCGCCCCGGCCGTCCTGATCGGGCAGATCACCGCGGCCACGTCCGCTATCCGGGTCGGCTCGGGCGGTGTGATGCTGAACAACCACGCACCCCTCGCCGTCGCCGAGCAGTTCGCCACGCTCGACGCCCTGCATCCGGGCCGGGTCGACCTGGGGATCGGCCGCGGGCCGGGGACGCGGAACGCCGCGGCCATCCGTTCGCTGCGGCGCGGCGACCCGGACGCCGACGGCGACCACTACGAACAGCACGTCCGCGACCTGCTCGGGTTCATCGCGCAGGACACCGCCGAGGCCGTCACGGTGCTCCCGGAGTTCGAGAGCGCTACCGCACCCTGGCTGCTGTCCTCGTCCACGGCCGGTGCCGCCCTCGCCGCGGAGCTGGGCCTTCCGTTGGCGTTCGCCCACCACCTGCGCCCGCAGAACACCGACGCCGCCATCGCCGTCTACCGGGAGAACTTCCGGCCGTCGCGATGGGCGTCCCGGAGCTATGCGCTGGTGGCGGTACACACCATCTGCGCCGACACGGACGAGCGAGCCGACGAGCTGGCCCGGCCCGCCTACCTGTGGCGAGCCCTTCTCGCCACCGGGAAGCCCGGCTCGCTGCTCCCGCGAGCGGAGGCTGCGGGGCACGCGTTCACGGCGGAGGAACAGCAGTTCGTGGACGGCTACCGGACGCACCAGGTGCTGGGTGATCCGGACTCCGTGGCCCGGCAGCTGACCGACCTCGCCGAGCGGACCGGGGCGGACGAGCTGATGCTCCAGACCCCCGTGTACGACATCGCGGACCGGGCTCGATCCTTCGAGCTGGTGGCCGCCGCCCGGGCCGGCACCGCAGCGGCCGCCTCGGACGAGTAAGCCCTGGGCCGACCGCTAGGCCGGTCGGTCGAGTTCGGTGGCAAGGCGGGCGAGTCGGGGCAGGACCGCGTCGCGCCAGCCTGGCCCCATGCGGTCGAAGGCGTCACGTTCGCGCTTGTCGTCGAGGTCGAACCCGGAGTGTTCGAGCAGGAGGCGGGTGCCGTGGCCCTCGGCGACCAGGCGCCAGGTGAGCGTCCAGTTGGCGAAGGTGTAGATGAGCCGCTCGTGAGGCTCGACCTCCAGCACCTCACAGGGCTGCGGGCCGTAGCCGGGCATCTGCAGGTGGAATCGGTGGCCGACGACGGCGGCGATGTCGCTGGGCACCCACCAGCGGGCGAGGAGTTCGGGGTCGGTCAGGCCGCGCCAGACCTTCTCCGGGGGTGCAGCGATGAACTGGTCGACCTCGATGGTGGCGATGCGGGTCTCGGTCACGGCGTGTCCTCGTCCTCCATGATGTCGGCGAGAGCGCGCAGACGCTCACGCCAGATCCGTTCGAACGGATGCAGCCAGTCGCTGAGCTGTTCGAGCGGTTGCGGGGTCAGGTGGTAGTGCCGTTGGCGTCCGACCGGCTCGTCACGGACGAGGTCGGCACGCCGCAGCACCTGCAGGTGCTCGGCGACGGCAGGACGACTCAGGTCGAACTGCCCGGCGAGGTCACCTGCGGTGCGTGGTCCGTCGGCGAGAAGTTCCAGCAGCCGCCGGCGTACCGGGTTGGCCAAGGCGAGGAACACGGCGTCGTCGGACACGCCCCGAGATTACGTCGGAAATCTCCGACACATCAAGTATTTCCGACGCTTTCGGCCCGGACACGGATGAGGAGGCGAACCGCGGGCATGACGACGGCAGGGCGCGGTCTCGGGACGCGACGGCCGGGTCAGTTCGCAAGACGAAAGCCGGTGACAACGCACGGACGTGGCCACCCGGTTGCGACGAGCTGCTCCCTGCCGACGTTTCCGCAGCAGGGGCGAGGTCGGTCAGGCGGGAAGAACCCGCTCGATCTCGGTGGCGGCGTCCGGGCCGTAGGCGTCGCGCAGCCGCTCCAGGGCGTGCGCACCGTTCCACGTCCACTCCTGCGGGCCGTCGGTCTCGAGCACCTGCACGGCGATGAGCGAGCCGAGCTGCGCGGCCCGCTCCAGGGAGAGCCCGCCCTCCACGGCGGCGAGGAACCCGGCGCGGAAGGCGTCGCCCACGCCCGTGGGGTCGACCTTGCTGGTCTCCGGGACGACGCCGACCTTGAGCGTCTCCCGCCCGTAGATCTCCACGCCCTTCTCGCCGTGCGTGGTGATCCGGATGTCGATCTTCTCCGCGACCTGCGTCTCGGTCCAGCCGGTCTTCTTGAGCAGGAGCTCCCACTCGTAGTCGTTGGTGAGCAGGTAGCGGGCGCCCTCGACGAGCCTGCGGATCTCCGGGCCCTCCATGCGTGCCAGCTGCTGGCTCGGGTCGGCCGCGAAGGGCAGCCCCAGCTCACGGCACTCGTCGGTGTGGCGCAGCATGGCGTCGGGGTCGTTGGCCCCGACGAGCACCAGCTCCACCCGGCCGACGAGCGGGGCGAGGGAGATCTCGCGGGAACGGGCCATGGCGCCGGTGTAGAACGACGCGAGCTGGCGCATGTCGTCGTCGGTGGTGCAGACGAAGCGGGCGGTGTTGACGTCCTTGCAGACGAGCACGGCAGAGCAGTCCACGCCGTTGGCCTCGAGCCGGGCCCGGTACTCCCCGAAGTCGGCGCCCACTGCGCCCACCAGGAGCGGCGACTGGCCCAGCACGCCGAGCGCGTAGGAGATGTTGCCCGCCACCCCGCCCGGGCGGATCACCATGTCGTCGACCAGGAAGCTCAGGGAGAGCCGGTCGAGCTGATCCGCGACCAGTTGGTCGACGAACAGGCCCGGGAAGTGCATGAGCTGGTCGGTGGCGATGGATCCGGTGACGGCGATAGACACGATCAGGAACCCTACCCGGCCCGCCACGCAACGAACCCCGGCTGGGGAGCCAAAAGCTCCTAGCCGGGGTTCGTGGTCCGGCACAAGATGCCGGACGAAACCGTCAGTTGAACGAGTCGCCGCAGGCGCACGAACCGCCCGCGTTGGGGTTGTCGATCGTGAAGCCCTGCTTCTCGATGCTGTCGACGAAGTCGATCACGGCGCCCTGCAGGTAGGGCGCGCTCATGCGGTCGACACCGACCTTGAGGCCGTGGAAGTCGCGGAACAGGTCGCCGTCCAGCGACCGGTCGTCGAAGAACAGCTGGTAGCGCAGGCCGGCGCATCCGCCCGGCTGAACGGCGATGCGCAGGTGCATGTCGTCGCGGCCCTCCTGGTCGAGCAGGGCCTTCGCCTTGGCGGCGGCGGTGTCGGTCAGCTCGACGCCGTGCGTCTCGGTGACGACATCGGTCGTGTTATCGACGGTCATGGCTCTCCCAACAACGATCGGGGCGGTGCTGTTCCGGCGAGGCCGGTCCGGGATGTTCCGGTTTCTCCCCTCATAGTAGGCCCTTGCGCAGCAGGGGGCCCCCTGCCACGAATGGGGTGACCCGGGCCACTTTCAGCGGCTCCATTGGGCGGCGACACGCTCCGCGAGCGCGGCCAGCGTGCCCGCCGGGTCGGCCATCGACGCCTCCACACCACCGGCGTCCTCGGCCACCGAGTACGCCGACTCGACGCCCACAGCCGCCGCCTCCCGACGGCCGACGGACACCTGGCCCGCCATCACGATGCAGGGCACCCCGCGCTCGGCCGCCCCCTTCGCCACGGCGGTGATGAGCTTCCCGCGCAGCGACTGCCAGTCGAAACTCCCCTCGCCCGTGATGGCGAGCTGGGCCTTGTCGAGTTCCGCGTCGAGACCGACGAGCTCGCGCACGAGGCCGGCTCCGGACACGCGGCCTGCGCCGCAGGCCAGCAACGCGGCCCCGAGGCCGCCCGCCGCGCCCGCTCCCGGTTCGTCCCGCACGTCGGTGCCGAGGCCTGCGGCCAGGACGTCGGCGAAACGGGCCAGTGCGGCGTCGAGCTCGGCGACGGCGTCGGCGTCGGCACCCTTCTGCGGCCCGAAGACTGCGGCGGCGCCGTGCTCGCCGAGCAGCGGGTTGTCGACGTCGGCCGCCGCGACCAGCCGCACCCCGCCGAGCTCGGGCAGGCCGTCGAGCCGCGCGCTGCGGGCCAGCGCCGCGCCTCCGAGCGGGAGAGGCTTCCCGGCGTCGTCGACGGTCACCGCGCCGAGGGCGGCCAGCATCCCGGCGCCTCCGTCGGTGGTGGCCGATCCGCCCAGCCCGATGACCACCTCGGTGACGCCGGCGTCCCGTGCCGAGGCCACGAGCTCGCCGACGCCCCGCGTGGTGACGGTGCGGGCGGTGTCGGGAACGCGCCGGTCGCGCGGCACGAAGTGCAGGCCGCACGCCGCCGCCGACTCCAGGTAGGCAGTGGAGCCGATCCGTAGCCAGCGGGCGTGCACCGGGTCACCGAACGGGCCGGTGACGTCGAGCTCGTGCCACTCTCCGCCGAGGGCGGCGTGCAGCACCTCGACGAAACCGGTGCCGCCGTCGGCCAGCGGGAGCAATCGCAGATCGTCGTCCGGCGCGCTGCGCCGCCAACCCGCCGCGATCGCGTCGGCCGCGGCCGTCGCGCTCAAGGTTCCGCCGAAGGAGTCGGGAGCCACAACCACTCGCATGCCCGGCACCGTATCGCCCGTATGGTTACAGCCGTGAGGTTCCTGCGCCGCTCAACACCGTCCGCCGTCAGCGCGGACGCTCCCGACACCGATGTCACGCAGGGCCCCGGGGACAACGGCCGCACCGCCGGCAAGGGCCGGCCCACGCCGAAGCGCCGCGAGGCGGAGACCCGGCGCCGTGGCCCTGCCCCGCCCCCGCCCCGCACCCAGCGCGAGGCCTCCCGCCTGGCCCGGGCCAACCGGCCCGACAAGGAGCAGCGCCGCCGCGACGCCGCCGAGCGGCGCGAGCGCATGGCCGCCGGCGACGAGCGATACCTCATGCCGCGAGACCGCGGACCGGTGAAGGCCTACGTCCGCGACGTCGTGGACTCCCGACCCCACATCATGGGCCTGTTCATGCCGCTCGCGGTGATCGTCGTGCTGTCGCTGCTCGTGCCGTTCCCTGCGGCGCAGCAGTACCTCAGCCTGTTCAGCCTGATCGCGCTCTCCGTCATGGTCGTCGAGGGGATCTTCCTCGGCGTCGGGGTCACCCGGAAGGCGCGCGCGAAGTTCCCGAACGAGACGATCAGCCCGCTGTCGGTCGGCTGGTACGCCTTCACACGCGCGAGCCAGCTCCGGAAGTTGCGGATGCCGAAGCCACGCGTGCAGCGAGGGGCCAACCCCTAGTGTCGTGGAAACGGGGTTCCTTGGCCGGATCCGGTGACCCAGGTGGATGGATCGCAAGGCGGAGGAGGCGCCGATACCGCTGTTGTATCGGCGCCGACGACAACGCCGCGAGTCGCCGCCTGGGCGCCGGAGGCGGGTAAGACGACCTCGTTTCCACGGCACTAGTTCGCCTGCCGCGGCATCCCGCGGCAGGGCGGTTCAGGCCTCGTGCAGGCTCATCGGGCCGTAGACCTCGTGGTCGTCGTCGAGGAGCGTGACGGCGTCGACGCCCGTCTCGCGCAGCAGTTGCCATTCGGCCGAGAACCAGTCCTCGGCCTCCTGCTGGTCCGCGAACTGCTCGTCGGGACCGTCGACCTGGTCGCCGGCCGCGTTCAGGTACCGCCACCGGAATGCCATGGTGGTCAGGTTAGCGTGGCGTGTGGTCACCGGACGCCGCACGCTCGTGCTCGGTGGCACGCGGTCGGGCAAGTCGCGCTATGCCGAGGACCTGCTGCCCGCCGACGCCCCCGTCCGGTACGTGGCCACGGCGCGGCGCCGCGAGGACGACGCCGAGTGGTCGGCCCGGATCGATGCGCACCGCGCCCGCCGGCCCGAGGGCTGGACCACTGTGGAGGATCCCGACCTCCCCCGGCTGGTGCGGGCCGGAGGTGACCCGCTGCTCGTGGACGACATGGCGACGTGGCTGACCGGCCTGCTGGACGACGCAGGCGCCTGGGAGTCCGCGCAGGTCCCGCCGGGCGTCGGTGCCGAGGTGGCCGAGCTGGTCGACGCCGTGGCCGCCTGTCCCGGCCGAATCGTGCTGGTCTCCGCCGAGGTCGGGCTGGGTGTCGTTCCGCCGACGCGGGCAGGGCGCCTGTTCCGTGACGAGCTGGGCGCCGCCAACGCGGCACTCGCCGCGGTGTGCGACGAGGTGCTGCTGCTGGTGGCCGGTCTGCCGCTGCGACTCAAGTAGGCCCCGCGGCGGGCTACGGGTGTTCTGCGCTGTTGGATGGGGACGTGGACCTGCCTGCCGTCACCGCCCCGGACGTCGACGCCCGCCGCGCAGCAGTCGCCCGGTTCGCCGAGCTCGCGGTCGCCGACGGCGCCCTCGGCCGCCTCGCCGAGCTGGGCGTCTGGCTCGCCGCGGCGCAGGGCGCCTGCCCGCCCCGGCCACCTGCCCGGCCGCGGGTCGTCGTTATCGCGGCCGACCACGGCATCGCCGCGGCGGGAGTCTCGGCCCATGCAGGCGACGCCACGGTGCGGCAGGTGGCCGCGGTGCGCGAGAGCACCGCGCCGGTCGCCGTGCTGGCCCCCGTCGCCGGGGTCTCGGTGCGGGTCGTCGACGTCGGGCTCGACCACGACGCCGACACCGTCGACCGCTATCGGGTGCGCCGCGGCTCCGGGCGCATCGACCGCGAGGACGCGCTCACCGCCGAGGAGGCCGACCGCGCCTTCCGGATCGGGCGGTCACTGGCCGACGAGGAGGTGGACGCCGGGGCCGACCTGCTCCTGCCCGCCTCGATCGGCGTCGGCGCCACCACCGCGGCCTCGGTGCTGGTGGCCGCTCTGACCGGTACGGAGCCCGTCGCCGTCGTCGGGCGCGGCAGCGGCATCGACGACAACGCCTGGATGCGCAAGGCCGCGGCCGTCCGCGACGCGCTGCGCCGCACCAGGGAGCACACCCGCGACCCGCTGGCGCTGCTGCGCGTCGCCGGCGGCTCCGACCTCGCCGCGCTCACCGGGTTCTGCCTGCAAGCGGCACTGCGCCGCACGCCGGTGGTGCTCGACGGGCTCGTGGTGGGCACGGGTGCGCTCCTGGCGGAGGAGCTCGCGCCCGGCGCCCGGGAGTGGTGGCTGGTGGCGCAACGCTCGCCCGAACCGGCGATGACGCTTGCCGTCGAGCACCTGGGCCTCACGCCGGTGCTCGACCTGGGCATCCGGGTGGGCGACGGCACAGGCGCCACCACCGTCGTCCCGTTGCTGCAGATGGCAGCACGCTTGCTCGCCGAGACCGCAACAGCCGCGGATCTCGGCCTCACGTGACCATGCACGCCGGGCCCGGTGCGAGTCGCCGGGCTTGCGTGCGCCGGGACCCGGACCTGACGTGAAGGGCTGGGCGCTGGCGCTGAGCTGGCTCACCGTGCTGCCGGTGCGGACGGACGCGCCCGCAGCGCCCGTCGCCGCCGCGGCGATCCGGTGGGCTCCGATCGTCGGCGCGCTGCTCGGTGCCGTGGCCGGCGGGGTTCTGCTGGGCCTGGCCGCGCTCGGGGTGCCCGGCCTCGCCGCCGGATTGCTCACCGTCGGGTTCCTGGCCGCGGCCACGCGTGGAATGCACGTGGACGGGCTCGCCGACACCGCCGACGGACTGGGCTGCTTCGGCCCGCCGGAGCGCGCCCTCGCCGTGATGCGCGACGGCGGGGCGGGGCCGTTCGCGGTGGTCACGCTGCTGGTGGCGCTGGGCGCCCAGGCCTCGGCGCTGGCCGCCCTCGCGCCGAGCGGTGTGGCCGCGCTCGCCGCCGTAGCGCTGGCGGGCGCAGCGGGCCGAGCCGGGTTCGCGTGGGTGTGCCGGCGCGGAGTCCCCGCGGCCCGCCCCGGCGGACTCGGGGCCACGGTCGCCGGCTCTCAACCGTGGTGGATGGCCCCGGCCTGGTGGATCGTGCTCGCCGTCGCCGGTTTCCTGGGGTGGGGCTGGCGGGGCGTGCTGGCGATCGGCGTCGGCGCCGTCCTCGTCGTGGCTCTCTCCTGGCACACGGCCCGCCGCTTCGGCGGCATGACCGGCGACGTGCTCGGAGCGGCGAGCGAGGTCGCCACCACCGCGGCGCTGGTGCTGCTCGCGACGGGAGGGCCGACGGGCAGCGCGGGCTGATGAGCAGCGAGGCCTGAGATCGTCAGGCGGGCACCAGCGTGCGCATCCACGAGTGCGTGTCCGGCGCGGTGCCGCACTGGATGCTCGTGAGCATCCCGCGCAGCTTCATCGTGACCTCGCCCGGCTCGTCGCCGGCGACCCGCACCTCGCCACCCGCGTGCTTGACCCCGCCGATCGGCGCGACCACGGCGGCCGTGCCGCTGCCGAAGATCTCGGTGATGCGGCCGTCCGCCACGCCCTCGAGCACCTCCTGGCCCGACACCCGCCGCTCGGTGACCTGGCAACCCAGCTCCTTGGCCAGCACGAGCACGGAGTCGCGGATGATCCCGCTCAGGATGGTGCCGGTCAGCGACGGGGTGACGACCTCCGCCTGCTCGCCGGAGCCGAACACGAAGAACATGTTGTTCGACCCCATCTCCTCGATCCACGTGCGCTCCACGGCATCGAGGTAGGCCACCTGCGCGCAACCGTGTGCCGCGGCCTGGGCCTGCGGCAGCAGCGAGGCCGCGTAGTTACCGCCGCACTTGGCCGTGCCGGTGCCGCCGAGCGCCGCCCTGGTGTAGTCGGTGGTCAGCCACACATCGACGGGCACGATGCTGCCCCCGGGGAAGTACGCCCCGGCCGGGCCGCCGATCAGGATGTAGAGGTACTCCGCCGCGGGCCTGACTCCCAGCCCGGGCTCCGTGGCCAGCATGAAGGGCCGTAGGTAGAACGAGTGGTCCCCGCCTGCGGCCGGCACCCACTCGTGATCGACGGCCAGCAGCTCCGACAGCGACGTCAGGAACAGCTCATCGGGGAGCTCGGGCATCGCCATCCGCGCGGCGGAACCGCGGAAGCGAGCCGCGTTGGCGTCGGGCCGGAACGTCGCGATGGAGCCGTCGGGCTGACGGTAGGCCTTGAGTCCCTCGAAGATCGTCTGCCCGTAGTGCAGGGCCATCGCGGCCGGGCTGAGCTGCAGCGGCGCGAAGGGCACGACTGCGGGGTCGTGCCAACCCGCTCCTGCGGACCACTTCACCGTGACCATGTGATCACTGAAGTACCTGCCGAACCCCGGGTCGGCGAAGATGGCGTCGCGCTGGGCCTTCGTGGCCGGGGCGGGGTTGAGCGTCCGGGAGAACTGCGGGTCCATGGTTTTCACATTATCTTGTCGAGCAAGCCCAACAGTCGGACGTCCTACTTTGTGGGCAGTGGCGCGTCAGCGCACGTGCGAGGGGACGAACGGGGGCTTCACCACGGTGCATTCCAGGGCCCGTCCACGCACGTCGACGGTCACCTCCGCGTCGGCGCCCACCCCGGCCGCCGTGTCGACCAGAGCCAGCGCGATGCCCGTCTTCAGGGTCGGGGAGAACGTGCCCGACGTGGTGATCCCGATCTGCTCGCCGTCGCGCAGCACCGCCATCCCCGCGCGGGGGACGCCGCGTCCGGTGGCCCGCAACCCCCGCAGCCTGCGGGCGGGGCCTGCCTCCTTCTCGGCGATCAGGGCGTCGCGGCCCCAGAACTCGGGCTTCGACCATCCGACCGCCCAGCTGCTGCCTGCCTGAACCGGAGAGATGTCCACCGAGAGGTCCTGGCCGTGCAGGGGGTAGCCCATCTCCGTACGCAGGGTGTCGCGCGCGGCCAGGCCTGCCGGGCGCCCGTCCAGTGGCCCGGCAGCCGCGAGCAGCGCGTCCCACACGCCTGGTGCCTCGTCGGCGGGCACGAGGAGCTCGTAGCCCCGCTCGCCGGTGTAGCCGGTGCGGCACACCCGTACCGCCCCGGCGTCGGTGAACGCCATGTAGTCGAGGCCGGTCACTCCGTCGAGCCCGCCGAACACGGTGGCGAACAGCTCCGCCGAACGGGGACCCTGCACGGCGATCACGGCCAGGTCGCGGTGGCGGTCGCGGATCTCGATGCCTGCCGGGGCCGCTGCCCTCAGGAGCTCGGCGACCTGGGCGGAGTTGGCGGCGTTGGGCACGGCGAGCACCTCGTCCGGCCCCACGAGGTAGACGATCAGATCGTCGACGACCCCACCCTCGGGCGTGCAGCAGAGCGTGTACTGCGCGTGCCCCGGGCCGATCTTCCCCAGGTCAGCGGTGAAGCAGCGGTTGACGAACTCCGCGGCGCCGGGCCCGGTGATCGCGAGCTTGCCGAGGTGGCTCACGTCGAAGACACCGACGGCCTCGCGCACCGCCGTGTGCTCGGCCACCGTGCCGTCCGGGTAGGACAGCGGCATCGACCAGCCGCCGAACGCCCCGAGGGTGGCCCCGAGCGCTACGTGCCGATCGTGCAACGGGCTGGTCAGGAGGTCGTCCACGACCGTGGACGCTACTGCTCGCACCGTCGTTTCAGGCCGTCGGCCTCCATCTCGAGGTAGCGGCGGGTCAGCCCGCCCGCGAGCAGTCCGAACACCGCACCCACCGGACCGTGCTGGACCACCCGCAGCTGCACGCGGGTGGCACTTGCCGCACCGTCGGCATCGATGAGGTGCTCACCGACGGTACGAACGCCGGGACTGGTCGACTCCCAGATGAAGCCCGTGGCCGGGTCGATCTCCGTGACCTCCCACCGGGCGGCGGGGAGGCGGGGCTGACGTACCTCGGCACGGCTGCCGACCGCGAGCGGCCCCTCGTCGAGCCGGCGCACCGCGGTCATCGAGGCCGTCCACTCCGGCCAGCGTTCGACGTCGGTCAGCACCGCGAACACGCGGTCGCGATCCGCCTGGATCGTCACCGATCTCCGGAACTCCATGAGGTGATCATCGACGGCGGGACAAGACCGTGCAAACAGCCCAGCCGACGGCCAGTGCCACCGCCGTGGTGAGCACCTGCTGCAGCGCCAGCATCACCGAGAGCGAGACGCACAGCAGCAGCCCCAGAACCGACGACCAGACGGGCCAGCGCCGCTGCGACGCAGGCAGCCGCAGGGCGGCCAGGTTGATCACGGCGTAGTAGACGAGGACGGAGCACGCCGACAATGCGATGGCCGCCATCGGTCCGGCGAGCACGGCGAGCACGATCGCCGCGACGCCGCCCGCGAGGTCGGCCCAGAACGGCGTGCCCCGCGAACAGACCACGGCCAGCGCGGAAGGCAGTTCACGGCGCTGCGCCATCGCCAATGCCGTGCGACTCACCCCCACCAGCACGGCCAGCAGCGCGGATGCGGCCGCCATGGCGGCCCCGACCCGGACGATCACGCCGAGAGCGCTCGCCTCCCCGGCGTCGACCAGCGCCACCAGCGGCGTGGGCTCGGTGGCCAGCCGTTCGCTCCCGAAGCCGACCAGCAGCGCGACCGCCACCAGCAGGTAGGTGACGAGAGCGATGCCCAGCGCGATGGCGATGGCGCGGTGCAACGTGCGACCCGGGTCGCGGACCTCGGCCCCGAGCGTGGCGATGCGGGCGTAGCCGGCGAAGGCGAAGAACACCAGCCCAGCGGCCGTGAGCACCCCGATGACCCCGCCCCGTATCGCCACCGGCTCCACGTCCGGAGTGGCGGCGGAGCCCACGGGATCGACCTGTGTGCTGAACAGCCCGACGACGACCACGACGAGCAGGACGGCCAGCGTGCCGCCGACCAGCGCGTACGCCCCACGCGCCGTCCACCGCACACCCGCCGTGTTCAGCACCGTGGCGGCGATGATCACGAGGATCGCGGTCGGCAGGGGGTGCGACGGAAGGACGTAGGCGCCGAACACCCCGGCCGCGGCGGCGGCCGATGCCGTCTTGCCCACCAGGAACGCGACACCCGCCAGCCTGCCTGCCCCGTGCGAGAGCCGCTCGCGCCCGTAGACGAACCCGCCGCCGCTCTCGGGATGGGCCACGGCGAGGTCGGCGGTGGAGCCCGCGTTGCACATCGCCACCACCCCGGCGAGCAGGACCGCGAGCAGCAGCCACGACCCCGCCGCGCCCGCGGCCGGGGCCCAGACCGCGAACACACCCGTACCGAGCATGGCCGCCAGCCCGAGCACCACCGCATCGGCTGTACCGAGACGACGTTGCAGGCTCCAGGACACGTGCCCCACCCTTGCACCCGGCCCTGCCTGATCCGGCTGCACACCGGTGTCATTACCATCTCGAAGCGATCTCGCCTTAGTCTGCGCCGGTCCGCGTCCGGTCCGGCCTCCCGGGAAAACCCGGCAACCGCTCCGACTCGAGCGGACTCCGTTTCATCGAGAGGACAGCGCGTGTCCACCGATCTGCATGTGGAAGGCGGTTCGCCCGCCACCGCCGAGACCGACGCCGTGGTCGTCGGACTGCTGCCCGCGAGCGGTGACGACTCCGCGCCACGCCTGGCGCCCGGCGCCGAGGACGTGGGCGAGGCGTTCCGCGACGCCGACGCCGCCCTGCCCGCCCTGCTCGCCATCGCGGGAGCGTCCGGCAAGGCCGACGAGGTGGTGAAGCTGCCCACCCGCGGCGCGATCACGGCACCGCTGCTCGTCGCGGTCGGGCTCGGTGACGTGGAGGCGAACGGGGCGCCGGGCCACGAGGCCGTGCGCCGGGCCTCCGGCGCGGCCGCCCGCGCACTGGCCGGCACCGGGAGCGCTGTCAGCACGCTGGGCCGGATCGACCTGGCCGCCGCGGCCGAGGGCACCCTGCTCGGGGCCTACACGTTCACCGACTACCGCAGCAACGGCGCGGGCCGGGCGCCGGTGGGCCGCGTCGGCCTGCTCGCCGACGGCGCCCACGGTGACGCCGCGGAGATCCTGCGCGCCGCCACGGGCGTCGCGCAGGCCGTCCGCACCGCACGCGACCTCGTGAACACCCCTCCCAACGACCTGTTCCCGGAGACCTTCGCCGCCCGCGCGCGCGAGCTGGCCGAGGCGGCGGGCATCGAGGTCGAGGTGCTGGCAGGCGACGAGCTCGCCGAGGGTGGATACGGGGGCGTGCTCGGCGTCGGGCAGGGCTCGTCGCGCGGGCCACGGCTGGTCCGGCTCCGCTACTCGGGCGGAGCGGCACCTCGGGCCACGGTCGCGCTGATCGGCAAGGGCGTCACGTTCGACACCGGCGGTATCTCGATCAAGCCCGCAGCAAACATGGACCACATGACCTCCGACATGGGCGGCGCGGCGGCCGTGATCGCCGCCACCGTGGCGGCCGCCCGGCTGGAGCTACCCGTGGCAGTCACGGCGACCGTGCCGATGGCCGAGAACATGCCCAGCGCCACCGCATACCGTCCCGGCGACGTCCTGCGGATGTACGGCGGCCGCACCGTCGAGGTGCTCAACACCGACGCCGAGGGCAGGCTGATCCTGGCCGACGCGATCGCCAGAGCCGCCGAGGACGCACCCGACTACCTGATCGAGACCTCCACGCTCACCGGCGCCCAGCAGATCGCGCTGGGTTTGCGCACCGCGGGCGTGATGGGCAGCGACGAGTTCCGCGACCGCGTGGCCGCGCTCGGCCGCGCCACCGGCGAGGACGCGTGGGCCATGCCACTGCCCCCGCATCTGCGCGGCGAACTCGACTCCCGCGTCGCCGACATCGCCAACGTCACAGGCACCCGCTGGGGCGGGATGCTGGTGGCGGGCACCTTCCTGCGGGAGTTCGTGCCCGCCGACCTGCCGTGGGCGCACATCGACATCGCGGGCCCGTCGTTCCACACCGGCGCGCCGTACGGCTACACCACCAAGGGCGGCACGGGCGTACCCGTCCGCACGCTGGTCGCCGTGCTCAGCGACATCGCGGCCAACGGCTGATCCGGACGCCCGCCCCGCTACCCGTTCAGATCCCTGCGGCGTTCCCGCTCACGCAAGATGCGCTGGCGGGCGTCATGGTCGCGCATCCGTTGCGGATAGCCCACCAGCTGCACGTCGTACACCGGCATCCGCAGTGAGCGGGCCAGCTTGCGTGCGCCGTCGGGCGACGAGATGCGCCGTCGTGTCCACGCGCCGTCGCGGTCGACCAACAGCATCGTCGTGGCGGTGACGGTGGTGCGGGGCTCCACGAACGCCTCCACGCCCTCGTGCGTCTCCGCCCAGCTACGCAGGTGCGCGACATCGCCGGAGTCGGCTCCGCGTAGCCCGCCCTTGAAACCTCGGCCGAGCCTCCCCAGGAGGCTCACCGTGCGTCCCCTCCGTGTCCGGCCTGCGTGCCGCGTGGGCACCGTCTCGACGGCCAGGTCCCGCCTTCGCCCGCCAATTCGCTCATCGCGCCCCACCTCCTGACTGCGCCAACGTCCGAGGTCGACGGTTTTCTCCCGTGTGACCAGCCGCCGCACCCGACCACGGCGGATGACAAGATGGGTCAAGCGGCGTTACAGCCACTGTCACAAGCACTGCCGGCAATTCGGTGAGGGAGTTCTGACGTGCCCGAGCACAACGCGGACCTGGTGATCCTCGGGGGCGGATCGGGCGGTTACGCCTGCGCCCTGAGGGCGGCCGAGCTGGGAATGTCCGTGGTGCTGGTCGAGCGCGACAAGCTCGGCGGCACGTGCCTGCATTACGGCTGCATCCCCACCAAGGCCCTGCTGCACGCCGCCGAGGTGGCCGACAACGCCCGCGAGGGCGACCGGATCGGCGTCAAGAGCTCACTGGCGGGCATCGACATGGCCGGCGTGAACTCCTACAAGGACGGCGTGATCGCCAAGCTCTACAAGGGACTGCAGGGGCTGGTGAAGTCCCGCAAGATCACCTTGGTCGAGGGCACCGGCCGCTTCGAGGGGCCGCGGACCGTCGTCGTCGGCGATGACCGCTACGTGGGCAAGAACGTGGTGCTCGCCACCGGCAGCTACTCGAGGACGCTCCCCGGCCTCGACATCGGGGGCCGCATCATCACCAGCAGCGAGGCCATCCACCTCGACGAGGTGCCGGACCGGATCGTGATCCTCGGTGGCGGGGTGATCGGCGTCGAGTTCGCCTCGGTGTTCCGCAGCTTCGGCTCGGAGGTCACCATCGTCGAGGCGCTGCCGCGGCTCGTCCCCAACGAGGACGAGTTCGCCTCCAAGCTCCTCGAGCGGGCCTTCCGCCGTCGCAAGATCACGTTCAAGACCGGCGTCAGGTTCACCGGTGCCACCCAGACCGAGGACACCGTCACCGTCTCGCTCGAGTCCGGCGAGGAGATCGACGCCGACCTGCTGCTGGTCGCCGTCGGTCGCGGTCCCAACACCGCCGATGCCGGTTTCGAGGAGGCCGGGGTGGCGATGGAGCGCGGCTTCGTGCTCGCCGACGAGCGGCTGCGCACCAACCTGCCCAACGTCTTCGCCCTCGGCGACATCGTGCCCGGGCTGCAGCTCGCCCACCGCGGGTTCGCCCAGGGCATCTTCCTCGCGGAGGACATCGCGGGCCTCAACCCGCCGCCGATCGACGAGGCCGGCATCCCCCGCGTCACCTACTGCGAGCCCGAGGTCGCGTCCGTCGGGCTCACCGAGGCGCAGGCCAAGGACAAGTACGGCGAGATCCAGACCCTGACCTACGACCTCGCGGGCAACGGCAAGAGCCAGATCCTGCAGACACAAGGCGCAATCAAGCTGATCAAAGCCGGGGCTACGGGCACACCAGGTCCCGTCGTCGGCATCCACATGGTCGGCGCCCGCGTGGGCGAACTCATCGGCGAGGCCCAGCTGGTCTACAACTGGGATGCACAGGCCGAGGACGTCGCTGCGCTGGTGCACGCCCACCCCACCCAGAACGAGGCGTTCGGCGAGGCCCACCTCGCGCTGGCCGGCAAGCCGCTGCACAGCCACTCGTGACCAGGAGCAGCCGACCGCTGCTCCGGCCACCCGAACCCGAACCGCAGGAAGAGGAGCTCCGACCCGATATGGCCTTCTCCGTCCAGATGCCCGCCCTCGGTGAGAGCGTCACCGAGGGCACCGTCACCCGGTGGCTCAAGCAAGAGGGGGACCGTGTCGAGGTCGACGAGCCGTTGCTCGAGGTCTCCACCGACAAGGTCGACACCGAGATCCCCTCGCCCGCCGCGGGCGTGCTGCAGCGCATCGTCGCCGCCGAGGACGAGACGGTCGAGGTCGGCGGCGAGCTCGCCGTGATCGGCGACGGCTCGGACTCCGGAACCGACTCGGGCGGCGACGTCGAGGGCAACAAGGCGCCCGCAGCCGAGGAGAAGCCCGCAGCCGAGCCGGCCAAGGCTCAGGCTGCGCCGTCCGACGAGCCCGCAGCCGCTCCGCGTGCCGAGACGACGTCCACCGGCAAGGGCACCGCCATCACGATGCCGGAGCTCGGTGAGAGCGTCACCGAGGGCACCGTCACCCGCTGGCTCAAGCAGGTGGGCGACCCGATCGAGGTCGACGAGCCGCTGCTCGAGGTCTCCACCGACAAGGTCGACACCGAGATCCCCTCCCCCATCGCCGGCACGCTCCTCGAGATCACCGCGGGTGAGGACGAGACGGTCGAGGTCGGAGGCCAGCTCGCCGTGATCGGCGACGCGTCCGCCGCCCCCGCGAAGAGCGCTCCTGCCGAGGAGAAGCCGGCCGCGCAGAAGCCGGCCCCCGAGCCGGAGCCCGCGACGCAGGCGGCTCCCGAGCCCGAGGCAGAGCACCCCTCCACCAACGGCAAGGTCTCCGCCCAGGTCGTCGAGCAGGCCGAGGAGCAGGCGGAGCGCGACGAGCTGGTGGCCGACGAGCCCGAGCGGCCCGAAAGCGGCGACGCCGGTCGCGGAGCCCCGTACGTGACGCCGCTGGTGCGCAAGCTCGCCGCGGAGAACGACGTCGACCTCTCCACGGTCACCGGCACGGGCGTGGGCGGCCGCATCCGCAAGCAGGACGTGCTCGCCGCTGCCGAGTCGCGCAAGCCGGCTCCGGAGCCCGAGCGCGCACCCGCGCCGGCTGCTGCCGCCGCGCCCGCGGCGAGCGCAGCGGCCGCGCCCACGCGGATGCCGAAGCCCTCCCCCGACGGCCCCCAGCCCGGCACCACCGTGAAGATGCCGCGGCTGCGGCAGGTGATCGCGCAGCGGATGACCGAGTCGCTGCGGGTGTCGGCTCAGCTCACCACCGTGCAGGAGGTGGACGTCACCCACATCGCACGGCTCCGGGCTCGCGCCAAGGCCGAGTTCGAGCGGCGCGAGGGCGTGAAGCTGACGTTCCTGCCGTTCTTCGTCAAGGCGGCCGTGGAGGCGTTGAAGGCCTTCCCGCAGGTCAACGCCTCGATCAACGAGGAGACCAAGGAGGTCGTCTACCACGGCGCCGTTCACATGGCGATCGCGGTGGACACCCCCCGCGGGCTGCTCGTCCCGGTGATCAAGAACGCGGAGGACCTGAACCTCGCCGGTCTGGCCCGGCGGATCGCCGACGTGGCCGAGCGCACCCGGTCCAACAAGATCGGCCCGGACGAGCTGTCGGGCGGCACGTTCACCGTCACCAACATCGGCAGCGCCGGGGCGCTCTTCGACACCCCGATCATCAACCAGCCGCAGGTCGCCATCCTCGGCACGGGCAAGATCACGAAGCAGCCCGCTGTGGTCACCGGTCCCGACGGCGAGGACTCCATCGCCGTCCGCTCGGTGTGTTATCTGCCACTCACTTACGACCACCGTCTCGTCGACGGGGCCGACGCAGGCCGTTTCGTCAGTGCGATCAAGGCACGTCTCGAGGAAGGTGCGTTCGAGGCCGACCTCGGGCTCTGACGCTCACCCGCACGGGGCGCGCGCCCGACTCGCGCGCTCCGTCGGGTTCGGCGAGGATCACCGCGTGCGCATCGTCGTCGCCGGCTCATCCGGCCTGATCGGAACCTCGCTCGTGGCCCATCTCCGGGCCACGGGTCACGAGGTGCTGCGTCTGGTGCGGCGGCCCGCCGCCGCGCCGGACGAGCGGAGCTGGGACCCACCGGCCGGCCGCATCGACGACGGCACGTTCGACGGCGTCGACGCGGTGGTCAACCTGGCGGGGGCCGGGATCGGCGACCGCCCGTGGAGCGGTGCACGCAAGCAACTCCTGCGCGACAGCCGCAACGTGCCCACCGAGGTGCTGGCGGGCGCCGTCGCCGACCACGACGTGCCGGCCCTGCTCAACGCGTCGGGCGTCAACTACTACGGCGACACCGGTTCCGACGTGGTCGACGAGACGGCGCCGCTCGGCGCGGGGTTCCTCGCCGAGGTCTGCCGCGACTGGGAGGCCGCCACCGCACCGGCCGCACTCGCAGGAGCACGGGTCGTCCTCCTGCGATCGTCGGCGGTGCTGTCGCCGCGGGGCGGGCTCCTGGGCAGGCTGCGGCCGCTGTTCTCGCTGATGCTCGGCGGCCGTATCGGCACCGGAGAGCAGGCATTCCCCTGGATCTCCCTCGACGACGAGGTCGGAGCCATCCGGTTCCTGCTGGAACACCCCGACGTCTCGGGACCGGTCAACCTCGCAGGCCCCGAGTCGATCACGAACGCGGAGTTCACCCTGGCTCTGTCCGAGGTGCTGCGCCGGCCCGCCCCGTTCACCGTGCCGGCGTTCGTCCTCCGAACCGCCCTGGGCCAGATGGCCGATGAACTGGTGCTCACCGGGCCGATGGCCGTGCCCGCGGTGCTGCAGAAGCACGGCTACCAGTTCCGCCACACCACCGTGCGCGATGCGCTGGCCGCAGCTCTCGACCGCTGACGCGGCCCCGCGCGTCTCCCGGTTCCTGTGGATCAGTTGCCCTCACCAACATGGCGCCGTCCCCAGCCAGGCGATCCCGGGCGTAGCGTAAGAATCATGGGTATGCGTCACACCGGCCGGTCCTGCCGCCGCACCACCGACCCCGTCCGGATCGACCGGCTGGGCACTGTCGACTACGTGTCCGCCTGGGACATGCAGCGTGCCAACGCCGCCGCCCGGCGCGAAGGCACCGGACCGGACGTGCTGATGCTGCTGGAGCACCCGTCCGTCTACACCGCGGGTAAGCGCACCCGGCCCGAGGACCGGCCCACCGACGGCACCCCCGTCGTCGACGTCGACAGGGGCGGCCGTATCACCTGGCACGGCCCGGGCCAGCTCGTCGGCTACCCCATCGTGGCGCTGACCGAGCCGCTCGACGTCGTCGACTTCGTGCGGCGGCTGGAGGAGGCGCTCATCCGCGTATCCCACGATTTCGGGCTCACCGCGGCGGGCCGGATCGACGGCCGCAGCGGCGTCTGGCTCCCCGCCGACGACATCCGCCCGGAGCGCAAGATCGGTGCGATCGGCGTGCGCGTACAGGGTGGGGTCACGCAGCACGGCTTCTCGTTCAACTGCGATCCCGATCTCGCCGAGTTCGACCGGATCGTGCCGTGCGGCATCACCGACGCCGGAACCAGCTCGCTCTCACTGGAGCTGGGCAGGACCGTCGGCGTGGCCGACGTACGGGAAGCGGCCGCCGAGGCCGTCACGGCTGTGCTGGACGGAGCGGTGCCCGTGGCCGAGCACATCGTCCCGCGGGTGGCCGCCCCTGCCGGACTCGACCTGCAGCTGCATCCGTCGTTGCGCTGAGCGAGTTCAGCCTGTGCCCTCGGGCGGGCCGGAGCGGTCGTCGGACGAGTCCGACGATCCCCGGCGCCCGACGGGCCGTGCCGCACCGAACGCGGCGCCGAGCGCCACCCCGATGGCGATGCCGAACGCCACGTTGCCGGCGAGGACGCCGAAGACGGCTCCGACCGCCATCCCGACCGCGATCGCTGCGCCCATCGCCGTGCCACTCGTGCGGTCCGGGTGCTTGTCCATGGCGCTATCGTAATCTGTAATTCCGGATATCCGAGGTAACGAGTGCACGACCAATCCCTGCCGGAGCGGCTCGCCGAACTCGAGCGCCGCATCGAGGCGCTGGAACACGGCGAGCCGCCCACCGGTCCACCGGCCGTAGCGGACGGCTCGGGCACCGTCCGCTACTCGGGTGACGTGCACTTGCACGGCGACGTCGTCTGGGAGATCGCGCTCGACGCCGGCGCCGTTCTCAGCCTGGACGACGGTCCCCGGGTGGCAGTGCTCGCAGCGCTCGGGCACCCGGCCCGGGCCCGCATCGTCCGCAGCCTGCTCACCGACGGCGCGCACAGCACGGCAGCCCTGCAGGCGGCGGCCGATCTGGCCTCGACCGGCCAGCTCTACCACCACCTGCGCTCCCTGACCCATTCCGGGCTCGTGGAGCAGGACGGCCGGGGGTCCTACCGGATCGCGCCCCGCGCCGTGGTGCCGGCGCTGGTGCTGCTGAGCGCGGCCGCCGACGTCGCGGGGCAGCTCAGGTAGGGGCCACGGCCCCCTCAGCGCAGCTGCGGAACGACCTCCGACGCGATCAGCTCGATCTGGTCGATGTCGGCGAGGTCGAGAAGCTGCAGGTAGATCCGCGTGATGCCGGTCTTCTCCCGCCACTGCCCCAGCCGGTCGACGATCTCGGCCACCGTGCCGGCCAGCCCGTCGGCCCGGAGCTCGTCGACCTTGCGGCCGATCGCCACGCAGCGGTTGGTCACCTCGGCGTCGTCACGCCCCACGGCGATGGTGTGCGCGGCGGAGAGGACCAGCTCGGCAGGGTCGCGCCCGATCTCGCGGCACGCCGCGGCGACGCGCTCGAACTGGGTGGCGATGACGTCCGGTGAGCTGAAGGCGACGTTGAACTCCGTGGCGAACCGGGCGGCGAGGGCGGGCGTGCGCTTCGGGCCGTGGCCGCCGACGATCAGCGGCGGCTGCGGTTGCTGCACCGGCTTCGGCAGCGCGGGCGAGTCGGTGACCGTGTAGTGCGTGCCGGCGAAGGAGAAGCGCTCTCCCGGCAGCGTCCGCCACAGGCCGGTGACGATCTCCAGCTGCTCCTCGAGGCGGTCGAACCGCTCCCCCAGCCCGGGGAACGGGATGCCGTAGGCGGCGTGCTCGGCCTCGAACCATCCCGCGCCCAGGCCCAGCTCCACGCGACCGCCGGACATCTGGTCGACCCCCGCCACGGCGATGGCCAGCGGCCCGGGGAGCCGGAATGTCGCCGAGTTGACGAGCGTGCCCAGCCGGACCCGCGACGTGTCGCGCGCGAGGCCGGCCAGGGTGATCCAGGCGTCGCTCGGGCCCGGCTCGCCGGACACCTCGCCCATCTTCAGGTAGTGGTCGGACCGGAAGAACGCGTCGTAGCCCGCGTCCTCGGTTGCCCTGGCGACCCGCAGCAGGTCGTCGTAGGAGGCCCCCTGCTGAGGCTCGGTGAAGATCCTGAAGTCCATTGGGGAACGCTAACCCCTCACCCGGCGGCCCCACCGCCTGCGTGCCCCGCACGTCACATGGGAGGAGATCGCGCCGCCGGGCGTCGGCGTAGCCTGACGTACGTGACGATCGCACCGGAGGGCCGCAAGCTCCTGCGCCTCGAGGTCCGCAACAGCGAGACCCCGATCGAGCGCAAGCCGCCGTGGATCCGCACCCGCGCCCGCACGGGTCCGCAGTACACCGAGCTGAAGGGCCTGGTGCGATCCGGCGGCCTGCACACGGTGTGCGAGGAGGCGGGCTGCCCCAACATCTACGAGTGCTGGGAGGACCGCGAGGCCACGTTCCTCATCGGCGGGGAACAGTGCACGCGGCGGTGCGACTTCTGCCAGATCGACACGGGCAAGCCCGCCGACCTCGACACCGACGAGCCGCGCCGCGTCGCCGAGTCGGTGCGCACGATGGGCCTGCGCTACTCCACGGTCACGGGTGTGGCCCGCGACGACCTCGAGGACGGCGGGGCGTGGCTCTACGCCGAGACCGTCCGCCAGATCCACGGCCTCAACCCGGGCACCGGCGTCGAGCTGCTGATTCCCGACTTCAACTCGATCGACGACCAGCTCGCCGAGGTGTTCGGCTCCCGGCCCGAGGTACTCGCGCACAACCTGGAGACGGTCCCGCGGATCTTCAAGCGGATCCGTCCCGCATTCCGCTACGAGCGCTCCCTCGATGTGATCAGCAAGGCCCGGGCGGCGGGCCTGGTCACCAAGTCCAACCTCATCCTCGGCATGGGTGAGACGCCGGAGGAGGTCGTCTCCGCGCTGCGCGACCTGCACGACGCCGGGTGCGAGATCATCACGATCACCCAGTACCTGCGTCCCTCGCTCCGCCACCACCCGGTGGAGCGGTGGGTGAAGCCGGAGGAGTTCGTCGAGCACTCCGCGGCGGCGCAGGAGATCGGGTTCGCCGGGGTGATGGCCGGTCCGCTGGTGCGCTCGTCCTACCGCGCCGGCCGGCTCTACGCCCAGACCGTGGCGCATCGGGGCGAGGAACTCCCGGAGAATCTGGCCCACCTGGCCGACGAGGGCGCGGCCGCCCAGGAGGCACGCTCGCTGCTGGCCCGCTGACCTCCGCGGTCGTCCTGGAAAGTCCCCCCGCCTGCGGGGCGGATCTGCCCGCGATCATCGCTGGACGACCCGTATCCTGAGCCGTATGGCCGGTAAGCCCGACAAGGCAGCGAAGAAGGAAGCCGCGCGCGCCAAGCGTGCGGCGTCGAAGGCGCGCCGCAAGCAGATCTTCGAGGCGTTCAAGATGCAGCGCCGGGAGGACAAGGCGCTCATCCCCTTGATGGTGGGCGCCATCGTCGTGTCGGTGGCCGTCGTCTTCGGCATCGGGCTGATCTTCGATCTCCACTGGCTCCTGCTGCCGATCGGGCTCGCGATCGGCATCCTCGCCGCCATCAGCATCTTCGGCAGGCGGGTGCAGCGGTCGGTGTACACCAAGGCCGACGGGCAACCGGGCGCCGCAGGCTGGGCGCTGGACAACATGCGCGGCCAGTGGCGGGTCACCGCCGGTGTCGCGGGCACCACCCACCTCGACGCCGTGCACCGGGTGATCGGCCGCCCGGGCGTCATCCTCGTGGCAGAGGGCGCCCCGCACCGCGTCAAGAGCCTGCTCGCGCAGGAGAAGAAGCGCACCGCGCGGGTCGCGGGCAGCACCCCGATCTACGACGTGGTCGTCGGCAACGAAGAGGGCATGGTGCCGCTGAAGCAGCTGCAGCGCCACATCATGAAGCTGCCGCGCAACATCAGCGCGAAGGAGATGGAGTCGCTTGAGGCGCGGCTCGCCGCGCTGGGTTCGCGTGCAGCGGCGATGCCGAAGGGCCCGATGCCGGCCGGGGCGAAGATGCGCAGCGTGCAGCGCACGGTGCGCCGCCGCTGAGCACCTGAGCACCTGAGCACCTAGTCCTCGAGTGGAATCGCCACCCGCGTGACGTACTCGTCGGGCGTCGCGGTGCTCGGGTCCGTCAGGTAGGTCTCCGTCACCGGCCCTTTGGGCTGGTGCCCGAGCGCGCGCACATGCTCCAGCACCGCGGTGTAGGCCAGCGGCAGCTCCTCGTACGGCCCGACGTGCAGTGTGGCCGCCCACGGGCCGCCGGGAAGCGTCACGAGCACGTCGGACGCTCCGGCCGCTGCCGCCACTCCGACCGACGCAGTGAACTCGTCCGTCAGGTCCAGCGGGAAGACCCCGACCAGCGGCTCGCGGCCCTGCCCCGCTCCGGTCCGGAGCACGGCGGTGCACAGCGCCGCCGTGTCCACGTCGATCGCGTCCGCCCGCACCGGGCCGCTCAGCCCGACCAGTGCCAGCGAAGCCCGCTCGGCGATCGCGACGTCGTAGCGCACCCGCTCCGGCGCCATCAGCAACGCGTCGAGAGACCGCAGCACCTGCTCGCGCCGGGCCAGCTCAGCGGCCAGGCGCTCCCGCTGGGCGGCGAGCACGGCGGCCACGGTCCTCTCGTCGGGGGCCGCCAGCACCTCGCGTACCACCGGAAGCGGCACGTCGAGGCCGCGGAGAAGTGCGATCGTGGTGGCCGTCCGCACTTGGTCGGCTCGGTAGTAGCGGTATCCCGAATGGGGGTCCACCGAGGCCGGGACCAGCAGCCCTTCGGCGTCGTAGTGCCGCACCGCCTTGACCGTGAGACGGGCAAGGCGGGCGAACATCCCGATCGGCATCAGGCTCATCGGGCCGGCCCTGTCAGCACGCCATCAGCTCTGCATGCCGGGTGGCACCACCGGTACCTGCAGGACGGTCCGCAGCTCGGCCGGCGGCGTCGACGAGGGATCGGTGAGGTAGATCTCGGTGTGTGGGGCCGCCGGCACCAGCCCGCGTTCGGCGATGAACGCGTACAGCGCGGCGAGTGAGGGCCCCTCGCCGGCGTAGGGCCCGAGATGCAGAAGCCGGGCCACGCGGCGTTCCGGCTGCCGGCGACGCTGCACGGGTGCGCCGAAGCGCGCGGCCGCAGCGGCGACGGCGCCGTCGGTGGCACCCGGCGGTGCGGGTACGACGAGCCGCCAGTGCCAGCCGTCGGGATTCGTGAGGTCGAACGGCGGGGCGTCGTCCGACTCCACGCTGCCGCCCTGGCTGTAGGTGCCTTCCAGCGGCACGTCCTCGCCGTCGCCGAGGGCGGATCGCACGGCGAACAACGCGCGGACGGCGGCACCGAAGGACGGATGCTCCGGAGCTCCCCGGCCGTCGACGGCGAGGGTGTCCCGTGCCGGAAGGTCCGCGAGAGCCGGGTTCGTGGTCGTGGGGTCGGGATTCGTCGGGTCCGGGGTGATCGTGTCGGCTTCCATGCCGTCGACGTTCCGCTCTCCCGTACGGGGAGGGTCAAGCGCGCGTGCGGACGACGATGCTGCGCGCCGCACGGTCGTGCCAGCCCCGGCCGTCGGAGTCGCGCACGAGCGGCGGCACGATCAGGGCGATCAGTGCCGTGCGCAGCAGGGCCCGCGGTATTCCGATCACGGCGGCGGAGTCGATCGACGCCACGCGGATGCCGAGGAGGGTCATGCCCGCGCTCGCCCCGAACACTGCCACCGGTATGGCCGTGAGCAGGAACCAGATGCCGAGCACCGCCCACGGAAGGTTCGGGCCGCCGATCTCCTCCGACCCCAGCACCAGTACCGCGATCAGGTAGCCGAGCAGCCAGTCGACCACGAGCGCGGCCAAGCGACGCCCGAAACCGGCGACGGAACTCACACCCTCGGCAGGCAGGCCGAAGCGCTGCCCCGGATGGCCCTCGCCACCGCTCCCGGTGGAACCGATGCCCGATCCGGGCATCCAGGACTCGATCCAGCGCGCCATGGCGTCTAGCGTAGGGCGACAGGTCCTGATGAGCGGGCCGCCCGGTCCGTTAACCTCCGCGAAACGGCCGAGTGACAGCCGGGCAACACCACGCCCATAGCGTCGCTGACAAGAGCGGTCAACCGACCCCCTGAGCGTGCCGTTGAAAGGAGTCAGTGAGGGTGTTCAGCAACTCCGAAGAGGTTCTGAGCTACATCTCGGACGAGAACGTCGAGTACGTCGACATCAGGTTCTGCGACCTCCCAGGTGTCATGCAGCACCTCACTGTCCCTGCCTCGACGTTCACCCAGGATCTGATGGACGAGGGCATCGCGTTCGACGGTTCGTCCGTCCGCGGTTTCCAGGCCATCAACGAGTCCGACATGGCGCTGTTTCCGGATGCGGCCACAGCGCGGCTCGACCCGTTCCGCAAGCACAAGACACTCAACATCAACTTCTTCGTGCACGACCCCATCACGGGCGAGCCCTACAGCCGCGACCCTCGCAACGTCGCGCGCAAGGCCGAGGAGTACCTGCGGGCCTCCGGTGTGGCCGACACCGCGTACTTCGGCGCGGAGGCGGAGTTCTACATCTTCGACTCGGTGCGCTTCGGGTCCGACCCGCACCAGCAGTACCACCACATCGACTCGGTCGAGGGCTGGTGGAACACCGGTCGCGAGGAGGCCGGGGGCAACCAGGGCTACAAGGTCGCCTACAAGGGTGGCTACTTCCCGGTGCCGCCGGTCGACCACTACGCCGACCTGCGCGACGACATCGTCGCCAACATGGTGGCCAGCGGTTTCGAGGTCGAGCGCGGCCACCACGAGGTGGGCACCGCAGGCCAGGCCGAGATCAACTACCGCTTCAACACGCTGCTTCACGCCGCCGACGACGTGATGCTGTTCAAGTACCTGGTCAAGAACACCGCCTGGCACGCCGGCAAGACGGCCACCTTCATGCCGAAGCCGCTCTTCGGTGACAACGGCTCGGGCATGCACGCCCACCAGTCGCTGTGGAAGGACGGCCAGCCGCTGTTCCACGACGAGTCCGGCTACGGCGGGCTGTCCGACACCGCCCGCTACTACATCGGCGGCCTGCTGCACCACGCCCCGAGCCTGCTGGCGTTCACCAACCCCACGGTGAACTCCTACCACCGTCTGGTGCCCGGCTTCGAGGCGCCGGTGAACCTGGTGTACTCGGCGCGTAACCGCTCCGCGTGTATCCGGATCCCGCTGACGGGCAACAACCCCAAGGCCAAGCGCCTGGAGTTCCGCTGCCCCGACTCGTCGGGCAACCCGTACCTGGCGTTCTCGGCGATGATGATGGCCGGCATGGACGGGATCAAGAACAAGATCGAGCCGGCCGCGCCGATCGACAAGGACCTCTACGAGCTGCCGCCCGAGGAGGCCAAGGACATCGCCCAGGTTCCGGGCAGCCTGGCCGCGGTCATCGACCGGCTCGAGGAGGACCACGAGTACCTGCTCGAGGGTGGCGTCTTCACGCCCGACCTCATCGAGACCTGGATCTCCTACAAGCGGGACAACGAGATCGACCCGCTGCGGCTGCGCCCGCACCCGTACGAGTTCGCGCTCTACTACGACGTCTGATCCTGACGTTGCGCTGACCTGCTAGGCAGCCCCGGAAACGGCGGTTGACCCGCGGAGATGTCTTCCGATGTCTCGCGGCGTCAACCGCCGTTTTCCGTGTTCGCGCGCACGAGATGTGCACCAGCGGCGTGCCGGAATGCGCCTGCAGGTGACCTACGGCGTCGCCGCCAGGCCGGCGCAGCTGCGGAGGTGTCGCCAGGTGGCGACCGCCTGCTCGGCGGCCGCGTTCCGGAGCGGGTGCGGGATGCCGCCCGAGATCACGGCCGGGACCCACGTGGCCCTGGTGACCGCCCGTCCACGGAGGGTCAGCAGAAGCACGCCGCTCTGGGCGGTGGCCCCTCCGCGCGCGTAGAAGACGAAGTTCCCCAGCCCGTAGTCGACGTAGGCGCCGCGCAGGTAGCCGCCGCCGAGCAGGACGTGGGCGTGGGACCCGACCACCACGTCCGCTCCTGCCGTGACCAGCTTGAGCGCCAGCGCGCGCTGCGGGTCGATCGGACAGCGCTCCAGCTCACGGCCCCAGTGCAGGTCGACCACCACCGTGTCGCCCTCAGCCCGGGCCGCCCGCACAGCCGCGAGCAGCCGCGACTCGTCGTAGGCGGACGCCAGGCCCGGCTTGCCATCACCGGCGCTCCAGGCGGCGGCAAGGCTGGAGTCGAGCACCTGGGTGGCACCGATGACGGCGATGCGCCGGCCGTCCACGGTGGCCACGTATGGCCGGAACGCCTCGTCGGCGTCGTTCCCGATCCCGACCACCGGGACACCGGCCTGCCTGGCCGCCGCCAGCGAGTCGCGGATCCCCACCACGCCGTAGTCCGCGCCGTGGTTGTTGGCCATGGTGGCCACGTCGACTCCGGCCGAGCGCAGTGCGACGAATGCCGAGGGGGGCGCCCGGAAGGTGAACTCCTTGGCCGCCGGGATGCCCTGCTCGGTGACGGCGGTCTCCAGATTGACAACGGCCAGGTCGGCACGGCGCAACACGCCGGCGATCGGCCCGAACGTGGTGGCCGGGTCCGCGGCCAGGCGGTTGGCGATGACGCCCTCGAAGTGGACGTCCCCGCCGAAGGCGATGGTCACCGGAGCGCCGGCCGGCTCCCTGCCTGCGGAGGCCCGTGGCGGGGAAGTGGCCGTCGCTCGCGCGGGCGGCGCCGTGTTCATCGAGGTCGCGCCGGCGTTTCCACCGGAACAACCACTCAGGGCCAGAACCACCCCGACGAGGGCGGCGGCGGTCCGGCGGCGGGCCTGATGCGACAAACGAACTCCAGGCTCGGCTCGAGGGAACAGTTCCGGTGATCGCATCAGGTTCGCATCACGCGCCGGGTCCCAGGAACCGTCGCGCCTTGCGTTGCAAGCAGCGTCACGCAACGACGTTCTCCGCCGCCACGGGCCTGCGGCCGAGCTGAAGCGTCAGCAAAAGAGCGATCACGACGAGGCTGAAGCCTGCACTGACCAGGGGCAACGCGAGCAGTCCACCAGCGTCGATCACGATTCCGCCGACCATTCCGCCCAGGGCGGTGCCGACGAAGATCGCCGATGAGTTGAGCGAGAGCACCAGGCCGCCGGCGGGAGCCAGCTCCAGCAGGAGGGACTGCGCCGGGGGGTTGAACGCCCAGTTGAAGGCAGCCCACAGGGCGAGAACCACGGCGGCACCCACGACGGTGCTCCCGGCAGGCGCGAGCACCGCGACCGTGACGACCGACCCGGCGAGCAGGGCGAAGAGCGTGGGAACGGCGCCGAACCGGTCGGCAGCGCGGCCGCCACCCGTGTTCCCGGCCATCGCCCCGATGCCGTAGACGACCAGCAGGAGAGCGACGGTGGCGCCGTGGATGCCACCCGTGGCGTTCACCAGGGGCGCCACATAGATGAAGACGACCATGGCGGCGAGCACGTTGACCAGGGTCATCGCGAGCGCTGTGAGCACGCGCCAGTCAGCGGCGACGGCGAAGCGCCGGCGCAGCGTCACCGCCGGGGGCGCCGGGATACGGGGTAAACAGAGCGGCACGGCGGCTGCGACCAGTGCGGTGACCACGGCCACCGCACCGAAGACACCGCCGTAACCGATTCTGCTGCCGAGCAGGTCGCCCGCGGGCACGCCGAGGGCGAGTGACAGCGTCAGCCCACCGACGACGATGCCGACGGCCCGGGCGCGCTGGGCGGGCGGGAGCATGGCGGTGGCCACGAGCGTGGCGGCCGGCTGATAGGCGGCCGCGCCGAGCGCGGCGATGATCCGGCCGACGATCAGCAGTGGGTACGTGGTGGCCACTGCGGACAGCCCGTTGCCGACGACGGCCACGACGAGCGCGGCGAGCAGCAGCGTGCGGCGGTCCCACCGACTGGTGAGGGTGCTGAGCAACGGGGCACCGATGGCGTAGGCGATCGCGAACGCCGTGGCGAGCTGGCCCGCGGCGGTCAGCGAGACGCCGAGCCTCCCACTGACGTCGAGCAGTACGCCCGACACCACGAAGTCGCTCGTGCCGACGGTGAAGGAACCGGCGGCGAGCAGATGGGTGCGTACGGACATCGGGGCCTTCCGAGCCAGGGTCCCTGGTGGGACGGTCGTCGTTCGGGGTTCGACGTGCGTCGTCAACGGCGCCATGCCACCCGATGTGCTGCCGGCGGCCTGGCCTGTGGCGTCATCGCCCGGCCCGGCTTTGATCGACGTCGTGCTCGCCGCTCGGCGTCGGGTCGCCCTGATCTGCCACGAGGAGACACGCCTACACCGACCGATAGTTACAGTACTTGAGTGTAACGTTCAGCCTGTGCCGGCTATCGCGCGGGCACTCAGTGACACGAGGAGGGCTGAACCGCCGTGAGAAGCATGATGGCGCTGCGGGCGCACACCCCGGGTGGTCCCGACGTCCTGGTATACGAGTCGGCGCCGCGGCCGATCCCGGGGACCGGGGAGGTGCTGGTCGCGGTTCATGCGGCGGCGATCACGTTCGACGAGCTGGCCTGGCCCGAGACGTGGGCCGTCGATGG
>NZ_JAKXMK010000053.1 GCF_022524485.1 Pseudonocardia alaniniphila | reverse complement strand
GTAGCTCTCCGAGTCACACCGCGCACCCGGATAGCGATTCCAATACCACGTGCCACCGACCCCGTCACCCGCCTCCAACACAGTCGCCGAGAACCCGAGGCCACGCAGACGGTGAAGCATGTAGAGCCCCGCGAAGCCGGCGCCAACGACAAGCACGTCCGTCGTCGCAGCGTCCTTATTAGCAATAGTCATCATCTCTCCCCTGCCTACTCTGATCGACGAGTCCGCGAAACCCACCGGGTCGGTGGTGATCGGCCGGCAGTGCGGGTATGGCGGGCTCGGCCAGGCGTAGGCCGACCCGGTAGCAGGTGACCCGCGGCTGGGTGACCCGCCCGGTCGGTTCCGCAGGACGGGCAGCGCCCCTCGAACTCGGCTTCGCCGATCCGGTACCGCTTTCCGATACACACCTCGTCGTCGGGCAGGCCGTCGACGGTGAGGTCCTGGCCGAACTGGCCGAAGCTGAAATCGGCTGGTCCGAAGTGTTGCTGCCGGTGCTGATAGGACTGGATCCGGTAGACCAGCACGGCCCGCTGCTCGCCGCCGTGACCGTAGGTGTCGCCGGTGGCGGTGCGGTGATGCAGATCAGTCATGCGATAACTACCAAACATCATCTTGATGGTCAGATGGCTGGATGAGCCGCCCCGCTCCCTGCGTCGTCAGGACACCGCGGGACGGCCTTGACCGTCAGTCCACCGCTCTGGCGGGGCTGGGTGTCCGGGAACTGCGCCGGCATCGAACGCGGCTATGCGCTCGACCGGCAATCCGGTGTGTCATCCGTGCCCGACGCTATGCAGATCCCCGGCACCGGGGGAACCCCGCTGCTGGTGGTGGTGTCCCCCGCGGAGGAGCGGCCCTGACCCCTCATTTGCGGGGGTGCCACGGCGGGCGCGGCGTGCCGATCAGTAGTCAAGCGGGAGGCCCGGATGATCTCGGCGGCGTCGGAGGCGCCGACCACGCGGTACACGTCGACCAGCTCTTCACCCAGGGTGGCACGGACGCGCTTGCTGTCCATGATCGCGGCGAGCTGCTCGTCCACGGTGGCGGGCAACGGCCAGATGCCGCGTTCGCCGCGCTGCTCCGCGCCCCAGGTGTGGGGGTCTTCCTGAATCGGCGAGGGTGGGGGTGAGCTCGTCCTTGATGCTGCCCAGCCGACGGCGATCACCACCGCCAGCCCTGTAGGGGATGTCTTCCGAGACCGACCGGTCGGTAGCGGACCCAGCTTGTCACGTTGCCGCGCGTCGCTGCGCCGTGGCCTCCTTGTCGATCCTCAACTTCTCGGGATGCCGGACCGGGTCACCGGTGATGACGACTCCGTACCGTTCGGCCGCTGCCTCAATGGTCAGATACTCGTCACGAACGTCCAGTAGGACTCGCTGCGGGGATCGCCCCAGCGGGTCTCCCCATCCACCGCCACCAGCCGTCTGGTAGCGGAACTGCGCACCGGGCTTGGTGTACCAGATTGGGTTGCTGGCGAAGTAGAAGTACTGACCCCCCTCCAGGTCACGGTCTTTCGTCTCCGGGTTCAACACGCCTGCGACCGGAATGGACCTGGCATAGATGGACGGGTCGACGGGCAGTAGATCTTTCTCCTCGGCGACGTCGAAACTCTCCTTGTCGAACAGCCAGGTCGCCGCAGCCGAGCCGTCACGGCCGCCGTTCACACCGAAACCCGAAGCTCGCTTGGTACGCAGCGCGCTGGACCAGTGCTCGGCCGCGGAGAGCCACAGCGTGTCCTTGACCACTGCTGCTCCGCCTCGGTGGGTACCTTCTCCCGCTGTGTCGGGCGCGTACTCCTTGCGGAGTACGACGACAGGGATGTCGGCCTCGATCGCCTCGGTGGCAGGGTCGAGGTTGTTGGCCATGTAGATGACCTCATAGCTGTCGGCGTCGCCGTGACGAGTGGCTCCCCAGGGCCCGTGTTCGCCGCCGCACTGGGCAGTGGTGACCCAGGGCACGCCATTTCGCACGCCGTTGGCGTTGTGCAGCGCCAGGGTGCCGTAGTCGCCACCGATGGCGTCCACCCCGAGCGCCTCCGACAGCGCACGGAAGATCGCCATCATGATCGGCATGGTGGCTTCCCAGTAGAGGAAGACCGGCCCGTCGGGTGGCACTGCGCTGCCGATGGTGCCCGGGGGGATGACGACGTCTATGTAGCGGTAGGTGCCCGAGGTGAACGGGGAGGCCGGGTCGAGCAGGTACTTGAGGCCGACGCCGACTGCGGTCTTGGTATCCAGCATCGTGGCGTTGATGCTCGTCCTCGCCTGTGGCGACGTCCCGGAGAGATCAACCTCGACGTTCTCGCTCTGTTTACGCACGGTGACGTGCACGCGGTACTCGATGTCGTCCCCGACGCCGTCGCAGTCGATGTGCTCTTCGCCGTCGAAGACCCCGTCGGGCAGTTGGGCGATTGCGTGCGCCATCGCCTCGGCCGAGGCGTCACAGCTGTAGCGGATGGAACCGCGCACCGCGGCGGGCCCATAGCGATCGATGCTCTCCCCGATCAGTTGCTCCCCGAGGCACAGATTCTGGTGGATCGTCTTGAGGTCTGGCAATAGCAGCGCGCCGAAGCGGGCGTTGTCGAGAATGGTGTTGAATGTCGAGTCGACCGGGCGGTCCTCGTCGTAGAGCAGCTGCGGCGCGAGCACAAGGCCGGATTCGTAGACGTTTCGCTTGGTCGCGCTGAATCCGGCCGGGACTACACCACCCATGTCGAGCTGATGAGCGCGCATCGTCACGAACGACACGATCTCCCCGTCGTGAAGCACGGGGCGGATGAACAGGATGTCATTGACGTGGGTACCCGTGCGATACGGATCGTTGCAGATCAATAGGTCACCCTGCTTGAGCCGGTCACGCCCGTACTCCTCGACCGCGTTGCGTAAGCCATCGGCCATTGTCCCGAAGAACACTGCGAGGCTGTTGCTCACCGACCCCATCGGGTAGTCGTCGGCCGGCGGACCCGAAACGGTAGCCGCGAAGTCGTACCAGTCGCGCAGGATCCCTGAGAAGGCGGTGTTGAGCAGCCCGGTGCACATATGCTGGACGATGTAGTGGATCCGGCTGGACAGCACGGACATGGTGAATCGGTCCCCACCATAACGCTCGACGAAAGCGGCGTCGTCGAGGTCGCGAAGGCGGACGGGATTCTGGTCGGGATAGATCACAACAGCTCCTCGTCAGATCGAAACAATGCGCAGCTCGCCGACCCGGCCCACCTCGGCCGCCTGTCCGGCAAGGAAGAAGGTGGTCGACATCGGCTCTCGGATGATCGCGGGGCCTTCGATCCGATCGCCTTGGCGCAGATCAGCGCGCGCATACTCGTGCGCGTCTTGATCCTCCTCGCCGAGGTAGCGCAGAGTCAGGCACCGGGTCGGGACGGGCGCCGAGCCGTCTTCTCGGCGTGGCACCCGCGGGTAGGTGACCTTGTCGGCGGGTACCTGCGCATCGACCCGGTACGTGACGCCCTGGACCGGCATCATCTCGAAGGTCTTGCCCCAGCGTTCGCCGTAGGTCTTGTGGAAGTTGCGGATCAGCTGATCCACCGCGGCGGCGTCGATCGCGCCGGGCGGAACGTCGACGAACGGGGTCTCCCAGGTCTGCCCGAGGAGCCGGCCGTCGAAGCTGCGCATGAACATGGCCCTCTCCCGCTCCTCCGGCCGCAGGCGCTCCCAGAGCGCGTCCTCCATTTCTTGGTAGATCGCGTCGATCGAGGGAGCGGCGTCGGCGTCGAGCAGGGTGTAGGAGCACCGACTCTCGGCGTAGACGAGATCCGAGCTGACCAGGCCGAGCGCGGAGAACAACCCCGGGTGCGGCGGGATGACGACCTCTCGGGCCCGGACCTGCCCGAGGACTGCGGGCAGCAGCATCGGGCCGGCCGCGCCGTAGGCGACGAGGCTGTAGTCACGAGGATCGATGCCGTGTTGGATCGCGATGTTGACGATGCCCTCGGCGATGTTGTTGATGCCGATCTCGAAGGCATGGCGGACACGCTGGTCGACGCTGATCGCGGTCTCGAGGCCGGCGAAAGCCTGCTCGGCGAGCCCCGGCTGAAGCGACATCCGACCGCCCGCAAAACCGTCCGGATCGATGATGCCGATCAGCAAACAAGCGTCGGTCATGGTGGGCTGTTCGCCTCCTAACCCATAGCACGCCGGCCCGGGATCCGCGCCGGCGCTACCGGGCCCGACTCGCAGTTCACCGACGTCGCTGATCGTGACGAGGCTGCCACCGCCGGCGCCGATGCTGGAGACCTCATTGGACAGCGCGTTGACGACGAGGTCGTGCTCGAGCTCGAAACTGGTATTGACGAATGGCATACCGGCGCTGACGACGCTGATGTCCGCAGAGGTGCCACCGACGTCACAGCAGAGCAGATTCTGCAGCTCGATCTGACTGCCGAAGTGGGCGCTGGACATCGTGCCGGCCGCCGGGCCGGCGAAAACTATGCGGAACGGCTGCCGCATCGCGACATGCGCCGGAATCAGGTGTGCCGCGCAGTCGGCGTAGTTGAATTCGCCCGTGAACCCCAGCTCCCGGAGGCCGGCGTCGAGTCGGTCGGTGTAGCACTTGTAGATGAGCTTCATCAGCACGTCGATGACGGTTGACGACGCGCGGGCATACTCCTTGGCCAGCGGTGAGACCTCGCTCGACAGGGAGACTTCCACGCCATCGCCGAGCTCCTCACGCACGAGCTCACGCAGCCGCTGCTCATGTTGCGCGGTGACGTAGGCGTTGATCAGGCAGATCGCCACACCCGCGACCTCGCACTCCTTGAGGGTCCGTAGCTCCTCCCGGGCCTGGTCCTCGTCGAGCGGGAACAGCACGTCGCCCGAGGCGGTGATCCTCTCCCGGACACCGCGCCGCAGATATCGGGGTACCAGCGGGCGCGCGGCGTCGCCGAACGGGCGCCGCCACGCTGCGTTGGTCAGCCCTTCAACAGGCCGCCAGGTGCGACCCATGTCGAGGATGTCGCGGTGACCCAGCGTGGTGAGGAAGGCGATCTTCGGAAGCCGCCGAGTGATCACCGCGTTCAAGCCGTGCGTACTCGCATGATTGAAGATCGCCGAGTCCTGCACACCGATGTCGCGCACTCCACGAAGCACGCCCTGCTCGGTGCTGCGGACGTCGGTCGGAACCTTGACGGTCCGGATCAACCCGTCCGCCACTGCCACTACGTCGGTGAAGGTGCCCCCGACGTCAACTCCGATCATCGCGTTTCACCTTTCTGGAATGTTGTCGTGAACATCGGCGTCAGTCGAAGCTCAACCCAGTCGATGTGAGCTGCACCGGACCGAGCAGCTCCCACCTGTCGCGGCTGGTCGAGCGCAGGCAGGTCTGGCATTTGACGACCTGGAACCAGCCGCCCTCCGACAGCACCGGATAACGACGAAGATCCCGAGCGCCGCACCACGGACAGGTGCCGTCGACCGGCTCACGGGACACGGCTGGCGCACCAGCAGGTTGCGACATGGATCGTCCTCCAACAATTGTGCGCGAATCGGATATTTCTACCGACCAGTCGGTCGAACATCTGCCCTCGACGCTACAGTGACCTCCGGAACCCGACAAGAGCTGCGGTGATTCGTCATCTTCGAGCGTTGACCCGCGCGCTTCGTGCACTGCAGCATGGGTGTCGACCGACCGATCGGTCGACACCGAGAAATCAGCGAGGAGTACGCGATGAGCTTCAACGGCGGGATCGCGGTTGTGACCGGAGGAGCCAGCGGGATCGGGTTCGCGAGCGCGAAGCTGCTTGCGGAACAAGGCGCCCGGATCGTGATATCAGACCGTGACGAGGCGGCAGCGAACGACGCAGTCGGCCGGCTGAATGGGAACGGTCACGTCGCGGTCGCGCTGGACGTCGTCGACGAGGCAGCGGTACGAGAGGAGGCGAAGCGGATCGAGCAGGAAGTGGGCCCGGTCTCGATCCTCGTGACCGCGGCAGGCATCACCCACCTGCCCGTCCCACCCCAAGACCTCGCCACGGACACCTGGGACGAGGTGATCCGGGTGGACGTCCGCGGTACCTGGTCCGCCGCCCTCGCCTTCGGCCTGCCCATGGCGAAGCGGCGCAAGGGCTCGGTCGTCACCATCTCGTCGGTCACCGGGTTTCGGTCGACACCGCTGCACTCGTACGGCATTGGCAAGGCTGCGGTCGTGCGGATGACCGAGAACCTCGCTGGGGAGTGGAGCCGGGCCGGCGTACGGGTCAATGGCGTCGCGCCTGGCTACACGCTCACACCTCTCATGAGGCGACTCATCGAGGCAGGCGAGCGCGACGTTTCCAGCATGAAGGCCGCATCTGCCATGGGGCGGATGGTCGAGCCCGAGGAGGTCGCGAACGCCGTCGTCTTCTTGGCGGGCCCCCAGGCTTCGGCCATCACCGGTGTCACCATCCCGGTCGATGCCGGGTGGCTCATCTCGCCCACCTGGCAGGCCTACGGTGGTGTACGCGCACACGAGGTCGCCGGATGAAGAAGCCGACAGACCGCCGCGGGCAGACCGGATCGGCTCCGAAACCGGCGTCCCTGCCCGGACGGTCTCGCGGATCCCACATACGCTGGGTTCCTCGCCCACGCGGCGGCCTACTTCGCATCCCACGGCACCAGCGCGCATCGCGATGACCGACAACGCCTGGGTCTACAAATGGTCCATGCGCGCGGTCGTCGCCGAACTCGGCGCGCGGCAGGTGTTCAGCAGACCGCACTGCTCCACGGCGAAGTCGAGCGACTCCACCGGACCCTGCAAACGAGTAGGCCTACAAACAGATCTTCCGTAGCAACAGCGCACCCGGCGGACTCCCACCCGTCAGCCGACTGTCGCCAACCTGGTGGCCGAGTACAGCCACGCGGTCACCGTGGCGGTTCGGCAGTCCACGAACGGCGTCGTCGCCGAGATCCGTCGGAAATGCGGAGCGGCCGCCCGATCACACGGAGGGCGCCGTCGCCATCGCAGTTCCGACTCGCACCACGTCAACGGCGCGGCCCTCATGTCTGACACCTCGTCGGCAACATGGTTGGCGACGAGGTGCCGGCCCGGTCCTGCTCCTCGGCCTCGACTGCCGCTGCTGGCACGACCAACCAGTCGGTCACGAGCCGGGGAGGGCCTTAGACCGCTGGTCAGGACAGATCAGGAGCGGACGCGGGTCCATCAGCATCCGCCCGACCGACTGGTCGGCGTAAGGTGTGATCCGCCAGCGGTGTCCGGATACGTCCGGGCTCAGCGCCACGGATCGGCACGCACGTCACTCAGGGAGTGCAAGGTACGCATGGTAACGCCAGAAGCGGATAATCGACGACTGCAGATCGCACGTGCAGCGGCACAGTTGTTTCAAGAAAAAGGGTACCATCAAACCAGCGTGGACGACATTGCTGACGCCGTGACACTCCGCAAGCCGACCCTCTACCATTACGTTAAGGGCAAGGGCGAAATTCTTTACCTGATTCACGAGGAGATGATGGACTCGGTCCTGGACCGCCTCGAGGGCTATGTGAAGGACGGGCTCGACCCCAGGGAGGGGCTGCGCAACGTCGTGATCGACATCTTGGAGGTCGTGGACAAGCGGCCAGGTTACCTGCAGGTCTTCTTCGAGAACCATCGGGAGCTACCCGAGCCCCTCCGGCACAAGGTAGTTGACAGACGCAACCGTTATCTACACCTGGTGGAGTCGCTCGTGCAGGACGGAATCGAGCGCGGCCTGTTCCGCCCAGTGAATGTCCGCCTCAAGACCATGGCACTGTTCGGAATGACTAACTGGTCCTATCAATGGTACCGACCCGGCGGCTTGTTCAGCTACCGCGAGATTGCCGAGGAGATCGTGGACACATTCCTCAACGGGGTGACAGTACGCTGACGACGGTGCTGGCGCCGCCGCGCTTTGCTGCCGGCGCGCAACCCGACCGCCCGATCGCCCGGTCCGGGAGCTCGAGCAGGGTGAGTCCAGCCCCGACTGCTCGTCAGTTCAGGCTCCGCGAGCCGTCGGCTCACGTGCCGGTGGCGGGCACGAATGAGGGCATTGCTGAGCGCGGCGGTAGGTCAATGCGAGCGGCTGCTCCACGTGGGGCGGCCGCCACGTTGCGCCGATCCAATTGGGTTTGCACCCGCCACCAGTCCGGCCTGCGCCTGGAAGCCGATCGTGCGGCGGCCCAGGCGGTGCTGCGTCTGGGTCGGCTCAGACGACGTGGCGCAGCGCGTTCTCGAAGCCGTCGAGCAGGTGTTCGGTGAAGAGTCGGGCGACGAGCTCGCCACGGCTGCTGACGCCCGCTCTCGCGAGAACCGTTTTGACGTGGTCACGCACGGTGTGGCTCGACAGGGCCAGCTCCGCGGCGATCGCCTTCGTCGTGAACCCGCGGGCGAGCAGCAGAACGATCTCGACCTCGCGTGGCGTCAGGCCGTAGGACTCGATCACGATCGGCACGAGATCGCCGGGCCGTGCGGGCTCGATCGTTACGGCCACGTAGCCCTCCCCGCCTTCCATTGGTGCTGCGGCGACCCTGAGCCATCGACCTGACGTACCGCAGACACGCGTTGCCACGTGCGTCGAGGTTCGGTTGCGCCGGGCCCTTCTCGCCACGACGCCGATCAGCGACGGTAGGCCCGGCTCGGCAACTCCGCTGATGCGCAGCTCGTCGAGGAGTGCACGCGAGTCGGCCGTGAGGTCGCGGATCTCGTTGTGCTCGTCGACCACGATCACGGCTGCGCGGCCGTGGGCGTCCGCATCGAGCCTGCAGGCACCGCTCCGCAACACGCGGGCCACAACGGGTGCAAGCCTGCGGACCTCGTCGATCTGGTGGTCGGGGAACGCCCCGTCCGCCAGATCACGGGCCAGGACCGCGATGCCCCAGCAGGTTGTGCCGAGCACGAACGCAGCGCGCATCTCGTCGGCGATGCCAAGAGATGCGTAGAGGTCGGTGTAGATCGGGGCGCGGTCGATGTCGCCGTCGGTGGCCTCGACGAGCGTAGCGACGGTCTCGGTGCTGCGGGCGAGCTCCCGAAACTTGTTGAATCCCGGACTCAACAGCTCGTTGTCCCAGAACGGCCCACACGCCTCTGGAGGAAATCCCTCCACTACACCGCCGGTCGGCAGGAGCGTCCACGGGTCGACCGTCAGCACCGCGCACCGGCTGAACGCGGTCACCTCGTGGAGCGCAGCCACGGTCTCGTCCAGGATCAGCGCCATGTCGGCGTCCTCGCCGACGCGCAACAGCCGGTCCCGAGCAGTCACGAATCGCTCGACAGCCATGCTCGACGGTACGTACACCACGCTCACCGTGTCACCCCCCGCAAATGAGGGGGCAAGGCCGCTCATCCGGGGGGAACAGCTCCACCAGCAGCGGGGTTCCCCCGGCTACGGGGGTCTGCATAGCGTCGGGCATGGATGACACGCCGGATCGCCGGTCGAGCGCATAGCCGCGTTCGATCCGAGCGCAGCTCCAAGACACCCAGCCCTGGCAGGCGCGGTGGATGAACGGACTTCTATGGCCGTCCGCCGCGAGTACGGCGTCTCGTCCAGCCCATCTAGCCATCAAGACGATGTTTGGTATTTATCACATGACTGATCTGCATCACCGCACCGCTACCGTGAAGGGCCACGAGGTCTTCTACCGCGAGGCCGGGCCGCCCGAAGCCCCCGTGGTTGTGCTCCTGCACGGATTCCCGAGCAGCTCGCGGATGTTCCGCCGGCTGATACCCGCGCTCGCTGACCGCTACCACGTCATCGCGCCCGACCACCTCGGGTTCGGACACTCGGCCACGCCTCCGATCGAGGAGTTCACCTACACCTTCGACGCCCTGACCGAGACCACGGAAGGTCTGCTCGACCACCTCGGCATCGATCACTTCGCGATGTACGTGCAGGACTACGGGGCCCCGATCGGCTGGCGCCTCGCACTGGGCCGGCCGACGTCGGTCACAGCGATCATCAGCCAGAGCGGCAACGCCTATGACGAGGGATTCGTCCCCGAGTTCTGGTCTCCGATATGGGCCTACGCCCAAGCTCCTGGACCGCAGACCGAATCGGCGGTTCGCGCCGCATTCGAGCTCGAAGCCATCCGCTGGCAGTACCTCACCGGCGTGCCGGACCCTGACCTCGTCGACCCGGATACCTGGGTCCTCGACCACGCCGAGATCAACCGCCCCGGCAACGACAAGATCCAGCTGGCGCTGTTCCGCGACTACGCCACCAACCCTCCGCGCTACCCCGCCGTGCAGGAGTACTTCCGCAACAGCCAGGTCCCCCTGCTGGCCATCTGGGGAGCCGGCGACCCGATCTTCGGACCCGCAGGCGCCACGGCTTTCGCCCGCGATCTGCCCGATGCCGAGATCCACCTGGTCAAGGGCGGGCACTTTCTCCTCGAGAGCGCGCTGGACGTCGTGATCGGGGACATCCGCGGATTCCTCGGCCGCACGCTCTCCGCGGGCTCGTCCTGAGCCACCCCCACGCCGCACCGGCACAACCCAGCTCCGCCGGCGCTCCCGGACGTAGGACGTGCTCACCGTTCTGCGCATCGTGGTGGACACGTGGGACGGGAAGGCGCGACACACGTCGCGATCCGGCGCCGTCGACCCGATCAGCCCGGTGCACTCAGTCGCGGGCGCTGCTCGCTGCGAGCGAATTTCGAGATGGAGGAACAATGATTTTCAGCGAGGTAACGCTGTCCGCCAACCCACCCGGAGCCGTACCGCTCAACCGCGCCCAGATCTGGCATGGGCTCGAGCAGAAGGCTCTGGACGCGGTGCCATTCGTCGAGGTGATCACGTCCTGCCGCGAGATCGCGCGGCTGAGCGCCACGGTCTTCGATCGCGAGATCGAGCTGGGCGGTGCCCGCTACGTAGAGCGGGTTTGGCTCGGCGAGCCCGACCGCATCGTCTTCACCCGACTCGACGGACCCGTCCTGGGCACCATCGGGAACGAGATCCTCGAGGTGGACGGCGAGCTCGCGGTCCGGTTCCAGTTCGCCCTGGCGATCCGCCCGGGCGACGACCTGTCGATCACAGAGGGGGAACTGTCCCGCGAGATGGCCACGGCCTACCAGTCGGCCGTCGAGACAACGCTGACTGCCGTCCGGACCCGGACCACGGAACCGGCCCCATGACGGGCGCGACCTCACGTGTCGCTGACGCACCTACCTGGCTGACCGACTTCTTCGCCAAGGTCGACGCGTTGGACACCGAGGCGGTGCTTGCCGGATTCGCCCCGGAGGCGACCATGCGGTACGGGTCCGGCGATCCGACGGCCGGACACGACGCCATCCGAGCAGTCCTGATCGCGTTGTTCACCCACTACCGCCGGATCGAGCACGAGTTCCTCAACCTCTGGATCTGCGAGTCGACCCTGTTGCTCGAGGTGGCTGTCACCTATGGGTGCCCCGACGGGCGCGACGTCACCATTCCGGCGCTAACGATCATCGAGCACCGCGACGGTCTCATCGACGCCATGCGCATCTTCATCGACCCGACCTCGGTCCAGCCCGGCTGAGTCATGGACCGTACTGACATTGCGGTGATCGGCGCCGGGATCGGCGGGCTGACCCGGGGACTGGCGCTGGGCCGGCGCGGGATCCCCGAGCAATTCTCATTCGATCAAGAAGGATACAGATGTCCAGTTCGCTCACCGATATCCAGGCTGCTCCCTGGCCCGTTGTGGACCGGGTAACGAGCAGCCTGCCGTCACGGATGCGGGCGGTGTCGTTCGATCACTTCGGAGACCCGGACGTACTCGTAATCCGAGAGGTAGATACACCCAAGGTCGGACCTGGTGAGGTGGCCGTGCGGGTGGCGGCTGTGAGCGTCGGCAGACTGCTCGACGTGAGACTCCGGGCAGGGACTCACCCGTACGCCCGGATCGGGCTCCCCCACGTCCCAGGGGCCGAGCACGCGGGAACGATCGCAGCAGTCGGGGCCGGAGTCGAGTCGGTCCGGCTCGGCGACCACGTCGCGGTGTTCCCGCTCCTTACCTGCGGTGACTGCGTGGAGTGCCGCGCCGGCGCCATGGAGGCCTGCAGTTCCGCGCGGATCATGGGCGTGCACACCTGGGGCGCCTACGCCGAGTACACCGTCGTCCCCGAGTCCAACGTGATCGCCGTCCCAGCGGGTGTGGGCCCCGAGGAGGCTGCCGCTCTGGTGCTGTCCGGAGCGATCGCACAGAACCAGTTCGACGCGTCCGGGCTCGTGTCCGGTGAGTGGGTCCTGATACACGGCGCCTCGTCCGCCTTGGGCTCGCTGACCGCGGCACTCGCGATCCATCGTGGTGCTCGGGTCATCGCGGCGTCGCGCTCGGCCGCCAAGCGGGAGCGGCTGCTTGCGCTCAGGGCCGAGGCGGTGGTCGATCCCACCGATCCCGGCTTCGCTGATCAGGTGCGGGGCCTGACGGGCGACGCCGGGGTCGGTCTGGTGGTGGACAACCTCGGCCATCCGGGGATCTGGAACGCGACGATGGAGGTCCTCGCGGTGCGGGGCCGGGTGGTCGCCTCCGGCGCGTTCCTCGGCGGACGGGTCGAGCTGGATCTGTTGCGGCTGTACTCCCGGTCGCAACGGATCGTCGGCGTCCGCAGCGGGAACCTGCGCAGCGCGCGTCGTCTCTGGGAGGCGGTGGCGGAGGGCTTCCGGCCCATGATCGACCGTTCGTATCCCATTGCGCAGGCTGCCGAGGCCCACAGGCATCTCGAGGAGTTCGCGAATACCGGCCGGGTCCTGCTCACCACGGCCGACGAGGACTGGGCGCCCGCCCCGCACTCCCCGAAGAACCGCTCATGACGACGGATGCGCTGGGACCGGTCCTCGGCCGGACGACGCCAGGCCGCGACGGCGTGGTCGGTACCTGCCTCGTTTCTCCCCGCGGCGCCGATCAATCGTGCCGTGCTGCCCGTCGATGGCGGCTACCTCGCCGCCTGATACCAAGGAGTCACCGATGTACACGGACAATGCAGCCACCCGCGTGTCAAAGGTCGGCTACGTGGAGTTCACCACGCCCGAGCCGGACCGCCTGGTCGAGTACTACCAGACCTGCCTCGGCTTCCACGTGGAAGAGCGCTCCCCGGAAGGGGCGTACCTCACCACCGGCTTCGACCACCACAGCGTGGTGATCCGGAAAGGGGGCGTCGCGGCCCGCACGGCTGTCGGGTACCAGGTCGTCGGCTCCCTCGACGACGCAGCGAGGCGCATCACCGACGCCGGGTACGAGGGGTCCCGGCGCAGTGACATCGCACCGAGCACGCCCGACGTTCTGGTGCTGGCCGAGCCGGGCACGGACGTCCCCCTGCACCTTTATGAGTCGCAGAAACCGAGCGGCAAAGGTCCCGGTCCCGCCCACCAACCCACCAAGCTCGGTCACGTCGCTGCGTTCAGCCCCAGCCTCACGCAGATCCAGGGCTTCTACCAGGACCTGCTGGGCTTCCGATGGTCAGACACCATCGGAGACTTCTTCGTCTTCCTGCGGTGCAACGCCGACCACCATGCGGCGAACTTCCTCGAGAGTTCGAAGTTCTCCGGAATGCACCACGTCGCCTACGAAATGCGCGACCTCAACCACCTGCAGACCACACTCGACCACCTGGCACGCAACAACTACCGGCTGCACTGGGGCCCGGGGCGACACGGCCCAGGCCACAACATCTTCACCTACCACCACGACCCTGACGGCAACACCATCGAGCTCTTCACCCAGCTCGACCAAATGATCGACGAAGCAAACGGCTACTTCGAGCCCCGCCCCTGGCACGAAGACAGCCCGCAATTCCCGAAGACGTGGGACGTCGACATCGCCACCGCCAACGCGTGGGGACCCGTCCTACCCGAGATCCTCGACCACTGAGGCAGCGCCCGAAGTTCCAGCGCCCGAGGTCACATCGGGAGCGGGAGCCCCGTGCGCACGTGGCTCCCATCAACAGGCACAGGGCCGGCCCTATGCCGGCTCACGCGCAGCCGCCTGGGCGTATGGACCCTTCGGCGGCCCTCAGCCGAGCTGTTCGGCCAGTCCGACGATGATGCCCTCGGGGCCACGGATGTAACAGAGCCGATAGATGTCCTCATACTGCGCCAGTTCGCCGACGAGTTCGGCGCCGTGGGTGCGCAGGCGCGTAACGACGTCCTCGATGTCGTCGACGGCGAACATGATGCGACGAATGCCCAACGTGTTCGCCGGTGCGTCCCTGGGCTCGGCACTGATCGCCTTCGGCGTGTGGAACATCGCCAGCTCAATTCGGCCATGTCCGTCCGGGGTCCGCAGCATTGCGACGTCCTGCCGGACGTCGTCGATCCCGATGACACGCTCCACCCAACGTCCCTCGATAGGTGCCTTGCCGCCCTCCGGTTCCATGCCAAGTTCGACGAAGAACGAAATAACAGCGTCAAGGTCGTCGACAACGATCAGAACGTTGTCCATCCGCTGGATCGTCATGCTGGGTCTCCCTACGTGCGCTGCGGCCACAGCGGCCGCATCCGCCCCTGAGACGGAGCTGCCGCGCGGTTCTCGACTTCCTCGGCAACACGGCGGCGGCCGCCGGCCCGGCCAGGATGCCGAGCTTGTTGATCCAGCGGTTGTCCGTCGAGGCGGCCGGCGAACAATCAGCGGTGTCTCGGTTGCCGCCTCATCGAACTGTCCCCAGCGAGGCCGCAGAGATCAGTTCGTTCGATCATGCATGATCGAACGAACTGGCAACAGCGTCCGTTTCGCCCCGACCAGACGGTCGACGTGGAGGTCACCCGCTGGCACGGGCACTGCGTTCGTGGTGTAGATGATCTTCCCGATGTGCGTCGCTGCGTGCGGCTACGCGCACCTCCCTCGGCCGTCCCAGTTCGAGGAGCTCACCCGCACGCAGCACCGCGACGCGGTCGGCCACCTCGTGCACGACCGCGAGGTCGTGGCTCACGAACACACACGCGAACCCGAGCTCGCGCTGGAGCCCGGCGAAGAGCGCCAGTACGTCCGCCTGCACCGAGACGTCCAGTGCGCTCGTCGGCTCGTCCGCGATCACCAGTTGCGGCGACAGCGCCAGGGCACGTGCCAGCGCGATCCGTTGGCGCTGCCCTCCGGACAGCTCCGAGGGCAGCCGCACCGAGTAGGACGCGGGCAGGCGGACGTTCTCCAGGAGCTCGACGATCCGGGCATCGAGGGCCGGGCCCGACACCACCCGGGGCACCCGCAGCGGCTCGGCGACGCTCTCACCGACGGGCAGGCGAGGGTCGAGGGACGCGGCCGGGTCCTGGTGGACCATCGCGAGCCCGCGGCGCAGCTCCCGCAGCCGCGACCGGCCCGCCCGGGCGAGGTCGGCACCGTCGAGATGCACGGTGCCCGCGGAGACCGGGACGAGGCCGACGGCCACGCGGCCGATCGTCGTCTTGCCCGAGCCCGACTCCCCCACGAGCCCCAGCACCTCGTGCCGTCCGACCTGCAGCGTCACGTCGTGGACCGCCCGGAACGCGGGCCGCCCCCGCCGGGCCGGGTAGGTCACCGACACCCCGGCCAGGGTGAGAACCGGGTCGGGCACCGCGGGGTGCGGCGACGCGGCCGGCCCGGGCTCCGGTGCGATGGACGGCAGAGCCGGCACGGAGTCCAGAAGGTTTCGCGTGTAGTCCGTCGCAGGCCGCGCGAAGAGGTCGGTCATCCGCCGCTGCTCGACGACCCGCCCGCTGCGCAGCACGACGACCCGGTCAGCCAGCTCGGCCACCACACCGAGGTTGTGCGTGATGAGCAGGACGGCGACCCCGGTCAGGTCGCGCAGCTCTGCGAGCAGGGTCAGGATCTGGGCCTGCACCGTGACACCGAGTGCCGTCGTCGGCTCGTCCGCGATGAGCAGGTCGGGAGCGCCCGAGAGCGCCAGCGCGATGACGACGCGCTGCTTCTGACCGCCCGAGAGCTGGTGCGGGTAGTAGCGCACGCGGCTCCGCGGCTCCGGGATGCCGACCATCTCCAGCAGCTCGACCGCACGCGCCCGGGCATCGCTACGGGAGATCGGTCCGCGGGCGCGCAGCGCCTCCGCGAGCTGCCAGCCGACGGTCCGGACGGGGTTGACGGCAGTCTGCGGCTCTTGGAACACCATCGCCGCGCGCGAACCGCGCACGCGGTTCAACTCGCTCTCCGCCGCGCCGAGCACCTGCTCGCCGGTGACCTCGACCGAGCCGCTCGCCGTGGCACTCGCGGCTCGCTGGATCGGCAGGGCGCCGCGAGGCTGGAGGACGTCATCGTCGCCGGGGACGAAGAAGTCGTGGGGGCCGCCGTGCGGCGCTACGCGGACGTCGGTGCGACCGAGCTCGTGCTGTTCCCAGGCGGGCCGCAGAGCGACCACCCTCGCACGATCGCGCTCTTCGCCGATCTCGCCCGGCGGGCCCGCTGACCCGCCACCGCGAGGCCGCGCCGGAAGGTCCGGACCTGCCCCCGCCCGCGCGATGCCCTACCGGCCGCCCAGCAGCCAACGGGCGAGCGTGTCCAGCACGAAGCCGAGCAGCCCGATCACCAGGATCACCGCCATCACCTGGTCGTAGGCGAGCTGGTCGCGGGAGTTCAGGATCTCGTACCCCAGCCCGGAGGTGACACCCAGCATCTCCGCGGGCACCAGCACCACCCAGGCGATGCCGAGTGCGAGCCGCAGCCCGGTCAGGACGTGCGGTCGGATCGCCGGCAGCACGACGGTGGTGAGGGCCTCCGCACGGGTCGCGCCCAGCGACCGGGCGGCGAGCAGGAAGCCAGGGTCGATCGAGCGGACCCCGGCGATCGTGTTGAGCACGATCGGCCAGATCGCGGCGGCGGCCACGAGGAAATACACCGGCCGGTGCCCGATCCCGAAGAGCCCGATCGCCACCGGCGCCCACGACAGCGGCGAGACCATGCGCAGGAACTGGAACACCGGCCCGGTTGCCGCGTCGAGGAGCGGGAGGAGCCCCACCGCGAGCCCGATCGCGAGGCCGAGCACGGCGGCGACCAGGAGGCCGACGAGGAGCCGCCACAGGCTCGTCGCGACGTCGTCGAGGAGGACACCCTGCCGGGCGAGGTCGACGACGGCGGGCAGCGCGTGCTGCGGGGCGAACGCGCGCAGCATCGAGTCCGGTGCGGTCAGGACGGTGGTGATCGTCCACCACAAGGCGGTGGCGACGAGGATTCCGCCGACGGCAGGGAGGAGCGTGCCCCTCGGTCCTGCGACCCGCTGCTGCGCGGTGCGGGGGCGGGGGGAGGCGGTCACCGTCACGGGAGGAGCCCTTCGGTGCGGGAGAGCGAGGGGGACAGGCCGAACGCCGCGAGTCCGCCGGCCGCGGCCAGGCTCGCGGTGACGAACCGATCGTCGACCAGGTCGGCGTGCACGGCGGCCGGATCGAGAGGGTCGAGGAAGCTGGTGTCGCCGTCGACGACGGTCTCGCGCATCGCGGCGACGAGAGCCGCGGTATAGGTCGGGAACGGGTAGGGCGCGAAGCCGATGCGCTCGCCGTGCCATGTCGGCTCCTGGAGAACGCCCGCGTACTGGGCAGCGGAGCGGTCGAGCGCCTTCGCGACCGCAGGCTGCGGCTGCGGGAGGTACCGGCCGTTCGTGAGCAGGGTGGCCGTCTCGTCGCGGTGCCCGCCGATCCACAGCTGGGCTCCGACGAGCGAGTCGGTGAGCGCCCGCACGGTGGCTGGCGACCGCTCGACGAGCTCGCGACGGACCACGACCACGCAGCAAGCGTGGTCGCGCCACACGTCGCCGAGGAAGCGCAGCACCCGTCCGACCCCGCGCAGCTCGGCAGCGGCGTTGAACGGATCCGCGACGACGTAGCCCGCGATCGTGCCCGTGTCCAAGGCGGGCAGCATGTCCGCCGGGCTCATCACGACGAGCCCGACCGTGCGCCCTGCCGCGGACGGCTGACGGCGCACCACCGGGACGAGACCTGCATCGCGCAGCATCCGCTGGAGCAGCACGTTGTGGATCGACCACCAGAACGGGATCGCCACCTGGCGCCCGGCCAGGTCGGTGAGGGCGGTGACCTCGGGGCCCACGGTGAGCGCGGAACCGTTGGTGTGGTTCCAGGCCAGCACACGCAGCTGCGCTCCCAGCGCGTAGCGCAGCTGGATCGCGAAGGGCATCAGCATGTGCGCGACGTCGATCTCGCGGGCCAGGAAGGCCTGCGCGAGCGACTCCCAGGCGCGGAACAGCACCGGCCGCTCGACGGACAGGCCTGCGGAGGCGAACCGCCCGTCGGCGTGTGCGACGAGCAGCGGGGACGCGTCGGTGATCGGCAGGTAGCCGATCCTCACCGACCTGCCGGCCGTGCCGCCCCGCGCCGTCGAGCGCGGCGCCGTCACCAGGTCGGCGACACCGGCAACCCCTCCGGCCGCACCGGCGGCGCCCAGCGCGAGCAACGCGCGACGCCCGATGCGGCCGGCCGTCACGTCACTGCTCCCCCGGCTACGGCGCCGATCTGAGACCGGTAGCCGGCGAACAGCTCCCCCCGCAGGGGGTGGGTGGCGAGGTCGTCGTGCGCGACCGGGGGCAGCCGCGGCCAGCGCCCGGCGAGCGCGCCCGAGCCGTCGAGCAGCGCGATCTCGGAGGCGAGGTAGAGCGCCTCGTCGACGTCGTGGGTGACCAGCACGACGGCGACACCCAGCCGGTCGGCGGTCTCCCGCAGCCAGGTCTGCATGCCCCGGCGGGTGGCGGGATCGAGCGCGCTGAACGGCTCGTCCAGCAGCAGGACCTCGGGCGCCACAGCCGCCGCCCGTGCGATCGCCACCCGCTGCGCCTCCCCGCCCGAGAGCTGCGCGGGCCGGGCCGGCGCGAGGTCGGCGAGCCCGAACAGATCGAGGAGCTCATCCACGCGCGTCGGCTCGAAGCGCTTGCGGTTGACCCGGTAACGCCCGCCCAGCGCCACGTTCTCCCGAACGTTCAGCCACGGCAGCAGCAGGGGCTGCTGGAACACCGTGCCGATCACCCCGGTGCCGCCGTCGGGCCTGCTCACCGTGCCGGCGTCGAGCGGCTCCAGCCCGGCGAGCAGCCGCAGCAAAGTGGACTTCCCGCTGCCGCTCGGACCCAGCACGACGAGCCGGGCGTCCCGCTCGACGTCGAGGTCCACACCGTCGAGCACGACCTTGCCCTGGTAGCGCTTCGTGGCGCCGGTCAGGCGCAGCGCGACAGTTCCCACCGCAGTTGTCCTTCGGTCGGGGCCTGCACGGGCAGGAACGACGCCTCACGCAGACGCCGGGCCACCGCGCTGCCGGATCGGTAGCCCGCTCCACCGCGGAGCGTGGCCTCGAGCCGTGCCGCTGCCACGGCTACCGTGGCGGCGTCCAGCCGCAGCCGCAGCAGCCCGGCCTTGTCGGGCTCGTCGGGACGGGCCGCCCAGCGGTGCAGCCGGCGGCGCACGTCGAGGAGACGGGCGCCGAGCTCGTCGTGGTCCGGCTGCAGGGCGGCGTTCACGCCGGTGAGGTGCGCGGCGCAGTCCGTCACGCACCGCGTGGCGAGGCCGGTGCAGAAGGCCGTCTGCAGCAGCAGGAACGTCGGGCGGACCGTCGCGACGAACCCGGCCAGGTCGGTGGAGAGCACGGCGTCGGGCGCGACGGCCACGCCGTCGAGCCGGGCGGACGACGACGCGGTGGCGTCCAACGCGAGCAGCGGCGGGGCCGGGGCCACCTGCACCCCCGGATCGGAGAGCCTGATCCGGACGACGGCGCGCTCCGCCGTGCCGGGGTCCTCACCGACGCGCACCGGGAGCACCACCACCGCGTCCGGGTAGAGCTGGGAGGCCCAGTGGATCGGTCCGTGCCGCCGCAGCCCGACGGACGTGCGTTCGGCGACGACGGGAACCGGGGCGATTCCTGCCACGTCGCGCAGTGTGGGAGCCATCGCGGTGCAGCCGGGCACGGCTCCGCTGCCGACACCCTCGATCAGCTCGCCGTCGGCCGCCGCCGCGGTGTGGAGGGCGGCGGTGCGGAGATAGGTGAGGACCATGCGCTGTGCCCACAGGGAGAACGCCGTGCTCAGGCACTCCCCCGCCACCTCCTCGACGAGACCGGTCACCCGCACGAGCGGGGCGTCGAGCAACCCGAGGTCACCAGCGAGCCGGACGGTGGCACGCGGGTCCTCCCGTCCGGCGTCGATGTCAGCCGCCCGCTCGCGGGCCTGAGCCACCACGGGGTCGGCGGCGTCGACGGGTGCCGCGGCGAGCGCGGCGGAGCCGTCCGGACTCATTCGGATGTCCCGGCGTCGAGTGCGTGCAAGCGGTCGATCGGGGTGTCGACGGCCGCGCGGCCGCGGCGCACCACGTCCTCGTCCGGGGCGTCGTAGAAGCACAGACACTTCTCCATGTCCTCCCGCACGTAGGTGCGCAGGAAGCTCACCTCGGGAACGTCGGCGTACCGGGGGGCCTTCGCGCGCTTGCGCTCGAGGTAGGTCTCCATGTCCAGGTCGGCGGGCAGGTCCCACTCGACGAGGTAACCCGCGCTCGGGCGGGCAGCCTTGAGCGCGGCCAGGTCGGCACCGACCAGCCGGACCTCGTCAGGACCGCTGACGTCCGCGGCCGAGGGGACCGTCGTCCGGTTGATCCCCGCGGACAGCGCGGCGGCGCCGGCGGCCTCCACGACGGCGAAGACACGGTCCAGCCCAGCGGTGACCTGCGACTCGATGAGATCGGCTCCGACGTCGGTCGCGGCCTTGCCCACCTCGTCGACGAGTGCGTTCACAGCCGTGCGCTCGGCAGGGGCGGCGGTCAGCTCGAACAGGAACAACGGCATGGCTCTCTCCCAGATACGACGCAGGCGTCGGCCACGGCGCGGCGCGGCAGCGCGACGCCCTCGGATGAGTGGCGAGGGGGGACGGGGCCGGCTCAGACCAACCCGGACAGCGAGGCCCGACACGCCGCGGAGACGACCCGAAGCAGGTCGACGTGGCGGCGCTGCACCAACAGGGCGGGGCTCACGCGGCCGACAGTAACAGACAGAATGATCGGTCTGTAGTGCGTCGGTTCTATGCTGATCAGGTGCCTTCTCCCAGCAATCGTCCGCTTCCGGCGGAAAGGCTCGTCGCCAGCGCGTCCCGACTGTTCGACCGGCACGGCATCCGCGCGGTGGGCGTCGACCAACTCGTCGCCGACGCCGACGTCGCCCGGGCGAGCCTCTACCAGAACTTCGGCTCCAAGGACGGACTGGTCACGTCGTGGCTGGAGCATCAGGACCGGCTCGACCGGGAGGGATATGAGCGGGCGGTGCGCGCAATGGCCGACGACGCGGCCTCCCGGGTGCAGGTGATCTTCGACAGGGCTGCCGCAGCCGCGCGGCGGCGCCGGTTCCGCGGCTGCCTCTACCTCAACGCGGCCACCGAGTTCCCCGATCCCGCCCACCCCGTCCATGCCGTTGTCGCCGCTCACCGCCACTGGCTGCACACCGTGCTCGTCGCCACGCTGCGGCAGGCGAGCGGGACCGACCCGGAGGAGGCGGCCCGGCGCATCCAGCTCATTTACGACGGCGGACTCGCCGGCAGCAAGGCCACACGCTCCGCCGACCCGATCCGGCTCGCCGGCGCGATGGCCGCCGACGTCGTCACCACCGCGCTCCGGGGCACCACGGCGACCACGGTCGGCGAGCCGACGACGGTCGACTGAGACAGATCCGGTGCCTGCCGAATATCGAAGGAACCCGGGAACACACCCGCACAATGTCCGGGCATATTCACGTCTGTAGTGATGCCGATCACAGCTGGTTGTGTGCTTTCATCCACCCGCTTAGCGTCACCAATATGACGGGCGTGTCATCTGCCACTCGCCTCACGAGCAGGCTGTTCGTGGACCTCATGCTGGTCCACGCCGCGCGCTGTCCGCGCTCATCCCGCTGACGCCGCCGTCCGAGTTCGCGGCGTTCCCCATTCCCACCCAGTCCGGGTGCCTTTTCGGCATGCCCGAGAACACTGAGGAGCGCAATTCACGATGACCACGTCCGTCTATTTCGAGGTGCAGCGCACCAGCCCGCGCATCGGCGCGGAAATCGTCGGCCTCGATCTGAAGCACGACATCGATCCGGCGACGGCCGGGCAGCTGCGCGCTGCCTTCCGGGAGCACAAAGTGCTCGTGTTCCGCGACCAGCACCTCTCTCCCGACCGGCACATCGAGGCAGTCCGGATCTTCGGCGAGCCGTTCGATCACCCGACGGCTGTGCGCCACCCGGACAACCCGCTCGTGTATCCCTACCGGGTGGAGCAGACCGGCAAGGCCAGCCACTGGCACGTCGGCGGCACGTGGCGCACCCCACCGTTCCGGATCGAGTCGCTCACCTACCAGGAGGTTGCCGACGTCGGGGGCGCCACCCTGTGGGCCGACCTGCAGGCCGCCTACGACGACTTGTCGGAACCGCTCAAGGTGCTGACCGGCGCGCTCGGCGCGCTCTACGACGCCGATCCCGCGCACTACGCCCAGGGCAGCGAGAAGGCGCCGTCACGACCACCGTCGAGCACCCGGTCGTGCTGGCCCACCCGGACACCGGCCGCAAGGGCCTGTTCCTCTCCCACGGCGCCCTGCGCCTCACCGGCGTCACTCAGGCGGAGTCCGACGCACTGCTGCCCTACCTGCTCCGCCACGCCTCCTCACCGAACTACACCGTCCGCTACAGCTGGAAGACCGGCGACTTCGTGCTCTGGGACAACCTCGCGACCTGGCACTATGCGGTCGACGACTACGGCGACGGACCGCGCGCCTACCAGAAGGTGATCGCGGCGGACCCGGCGATCTGACGCCGCCCGCCCCGCCTCCGTCCCCGACGCGTGGGCGGAGGCTGCCGGCGGGTTCGCGAGCCGTGTCCGCGTGATCGCGCCGGACCCGGGCGATCTCCGGGGTTCGGCGAGAGGAACGGGGCGCAGTGAGCCAGCGCTCCGCGCGGAGGGCGCTCGGACGAGCAGCCGAGATGATCGGCCCGACGACGGAACCATCCCGCTGCTGTGGGGCCATGATCTCGGTACAGGACCCGGCCCGGGTCCCGGCGAAAGGACCGTCCCCGATGAGCCCGTCTCGCATCGGTTTCCTGGCATTCGTGGAGCACTCCGGGGTCAGCGGAACCCGCTCCGAGGGGCTTGAGGAGGGATTCCGGCTCTTCGACCTCGCCGAGCGCCTCGGCTACGACGCGGGGTGGGTCCGCACCCGGCACCTCGAGCCGTACCTCTCCGCGCCGCTCCCCTTCTTCGCCGCGCTGGCCCAGCGCACCGACCGCATCTCCTTCGGCACCTCGGTCGTGCCGATCCGGTACGAGAACCCGGTTCGCCTGGCCGAGGAGGCCGCCACCACCGACCTGCTCACCGGCGGCCGCCTGCACCTCGGCCTCAGCGCCGGCTACGCCAACGGCGAGGCGCTGTTCGGGCCGGTCTACGGAGAGACGGACCGCCCCTTCGACGAGGAGGTCGAGCTGCGGCTACGGCGATTCCTCGCCGCAGTCCGCGGCGAGACCCTGGCCGTCACCGAGACCGACAGTGCCGTCGCACCTGCCGGGACGGCGCTCACCGCACAGCCGTTGAGCCCCACGCTTCCCGAGCGGCTCTCCTACGGCGCCGGCCGCGTGGCGAGCGCGGTGCGAACCGGGTCCCTCGGGCTCGGCCTGCAGCTCTCCACGCTCGCGACCGAGCTCACCGACCTGGGCTTCGAGAACTACCAGGCGAAGCAGATCGAGGAGTACCAGGCCGCGCACCTGGCAGCGACCGGCCGGTTCGGCACCGTCTCCGTCGGCAGGATGATCCTTCCGCTGCTACGCGAGTCCGACCGCGAGGACTACGCCTTCCTCCTCGAACGGGACCGGCAGCGTCAGGCCGCCCGCGGCACCCCGGGTGCACCGCCGATCGACTTCGGCATCGTCCACAGCGGCAGCCCCGACCAGATCATCGCCTCGCTGCGGACCGACGTCGCACTCGCCGCCGCCGACGAGCTCGTCGTCGTCCTGCCGTTCGGTCACTCCCCCGCCGTCTCCCGACGCATCTTGGAGACCGTCGCCGAGACCGTCCTTCCCGGACTGCCCGACGATCCGCACGACCGGTCGTGACAGGCCGTGCGAGCCGCTCGTCCTCGCCGCGCCCGCTGAACACCATCCCCGGCCACCGGCGCGACGCCTCGTCGACGTCGAGCCACTCATGGGTGATGCCGTGCTCGGCGAACGACGCGGCGAGCGCCCGTGTGCGTCGCGGGTCGTGTTCGTCGTCGCCCCGTACCAGCCCCGGCCACGACGACAGACGAGCGGCGCCCGCGGCGGCTACCGCAAATCGGCGGAAACGCCGGCAGTACGCGTCGTTTCACCGATCGCGCGGGAGCTCCTCGCCGGCGGCGCCGGCCGGTGGATGGTGCCGTGCCCGCCCGCCCGCCGGGGGTGACGGGGTGAGAGGCATCCGGGGTCCGGGTCGGTGTCACCGGCGTCCGGAGCAGGGCCCGGGCGGCCGGGCACGGCGGTATCGAGTGCGTGGGCGGCATCGACAGGACGTCGTCCCGACGAGGGAGTAGTCGATGTGACGCCGACGGGTCAGCCCGGCGGTCGGCACGTCAGCGGGCGGCGACGAGCGGATCTTCGCGGGCGGCTTGTTCAGCCTCCTTCTCCCGGATGATCGGGATCACGTGGTGGCCGAAGTACTCGACCTCCTCGTGGTAGTGGAGGAAGCCGAGGAGCAACAGGTTGGCGCCGCGCCGCTTGTACTCGATCGCCCGGTCGGCGATCTGCTCGGGAGTGCCGATGAGCTGGCTGCGGAAGCCGTCGTTGTACTGGACGAGGTCGTCGAACGACGAGTCGGCCCACATACCGCGCTTGTCCCCGGTGGAGGCGCCCGCCTGCTGCACAGCGCTGCGGAAACCCTCCACGGCGTCGACGTCCGCCTTCGCGATGATCTCGCGGAGCGTCTCGCGGGCCTCCCGCTCGGAGTCGCGGGCGATGAGGAAGGCGTTCAAGCCGAACCGGACCGCGCCCGCCCGGCCCGCGTCGACCGCATACCCGTTGACCTCGTCGACCTGCTCGGTGAAGCCGTCGTAGTCCTTGCCGTTGGAGAAGTACCAGTCCGACACGCGGCCGCCGTTGCGGCGCGCGGCCGTCGAGTTGCCGCCCTGGAAGATCTCCGGGTGCGGGCGGCCCGGCACATCGAGAGGCTTGGGCTTGAGGTCGAAGTCGTGGAGGCGGTAGAAGTCGCCGTTGAACTCCGCGTGGTCGCTCGTCCAGATCTCGCGCAGGACCCGGATGAACTCCTCGCTGCGGCGGTAGCGCTCGTCGTGCTCGAGCCACGGCTCGCCCAGCTTCGTGAACTCGTCCTTGAACCAGCCCGAGACCACGTTGACGGCGGCCCGGCCACCGGAGAGGTGGTCGGCGGTGGCGACGAGCTTGGCGAGCACGCCGGGCTGCCACAGTCCTGGGTGGACGGCGGCGATGGCCTTCAGCCGCTCGGTCGCGAGAAGCAGCGCGAGCGAGAAGCTCGTCGACTCGTGCTGATACGCGGCGCCGTAGCTGGCGATGTAGCGCACCTGGGAGAGCGCGTACTCGAAGCCGTTGTCCTCGGCGAGCCGGGCGAGGCGCTTGTTGTAGTCGTATCCCCAGTCGGTGCGTTGCTCGATGGCGCTCGTGACGAGGCCGCCGCTGACGTTGGGCACCCAGTAGGCGAACTTCAGCGGTTCGTGCGCAGTCATGCGTGTCTCCTCGAACGTGGTGACCGGTGGCGGGATCGCCGGTCAGCGACACGCACAGGAGACGACGCGCAGATGATCCACATGGCGCCTGCGGACGAGCGGCGACGTGGTCACGGCTCGAACACACCAGACGGTTCTCCGGGCTGTCAAGGCGGTCGCAAAGGATTCCCGCGATGCGGTCCAGGTGGCCGACCTGGCTGCAACGGTACGGACAATCCCTGCTGCTGACTGTGGCACGGCAAGCAACCCCGCCGACGAAACGGCGCGAACTTCTGTCACATTCTTGGGGCCTGCCGCTTTCCCTGGTACTCGTCGTGCCGGCCGAGCCGGCCATCACCGATCAGGCCGGCCGTCCACCGGCGTTGGGGGAGACCTCGAACACCCGTCCGGTGCTCGGTGTGATCAAATCACCATTCACAGTCGGTACCTGGACCACTACCCCGCCGAGCACGCCTCGCCTCCGTCGCTCGGGGCACCGTCCCGCTGCGACGCACGGCAATCCGTCATCAACGAGGAACGATGAGCGTAGAAAGCAACGGAGCGAGCGCCCACTTTCACGTCGAGCGCGCCGTGTGGGTGCCTTTCGTCGGCGCGAGAGCGGCCGGCGACAGGGAGACCCGGGGCAGCGGCAGGCAGGACTGCGGACAGAGGCATCGGCCGTGCTGAGCCCGTCCCGTGTCTTCGCTGAGCTCAGCGAAACAGGCCGGCCCGACGATCCCCGGCGGGTGATCGGCCGCGCGGTGGTTCTCGGCGGGAGTATGGCGGGGCTGCTGGCCGCCAGGGTCCTGAGCGACCACGCCGACCAGGTCGTCATCATCGAACGAGACGACATCGGCCCAGCAGCCGACACCACGGGGTTCGAGCCGCGTCCGGGCGTGCCACAGGGCAGCCACGTGCACGCGCTGCTCCCGTCGGGACAGTTGCAGCTCGAGCGGTGGTTTCCCGGCTTCGCCGACGAGGCCGTCGCCGCCGGTGCTGTGGTGCCTGATCCCGCCGCTGTCCGCCACTACGTCAACGGGACGCAGCGCCGCTACGCGAACGACCTGACGATCAGAGGCCGGGCGCTCTCGGCGACGAGACCGTTCCTCGAGGGCCTGGTGCGTGCCCGGGTGGCACAGCTCGCGAACGTCCACATCGTGCACGGGCAGGCGGCCGGGCTCGTGATGACCGGGGGCAAGGTGACGGGAGTGCACCACCACCCGGGCACCAGCCCGGACGGCGGCGCAACCGGCGTCCCGCAGACCGAGCCGGCGGATTTCGTGGTGGACGCGATGGGTCGCTCCAGCAGGCTCGGCGGTTGGCTGGCCGAGCACGGCCTGCCGAGCCCGCCTGTGCGGCGGATGCCCATCAAGCTCACGTACGCGACGGCGCTGTTCCGGCGTGACCCGCAGATCAGCGACATCGATGTCGCCTTTGCGCAGGCCCTGCCCGCACCGGGGTGCGTCGCGCGGATCGGCGGGATCACCGCGGTCGAGGACGACCGCTGGATCATGCTCGTGGCCGGGTACAACGAGGATCGGCCGAGCCGCGAACGGGCGGACTTCGTCAGCCGGTGCCGCCGGGACTTCCCGGCGGTGTTCGGGGACATCGCCGAGCGCGGCGAGATGCTGGGCGACGTCGTCACCTATCACCAGGCCGACAGCAGACGCCGCGACTTCCACGCGCTGGACGGACTGCCCGCCGGACTGATCGCAGTGGGCGATGCGGTGGCGTCGTTCAACCCGGTCTACGGCCAGGGCATGGCCGCGGCGTCGCTGCACGCCTCGGCGCTGTCGGCCTACCTGTGCCGCGATCCGCGCCTCGACGAGCCCGCGGCAGGTTATTTCGCGATGGTGCGGGTCGTCGTGGACGCGGCATGGCAGACCTCCACCACAGCCGACCTCGCACTCCCCCACGTCGACGGGCCCTACCCGCCCGGGTACCGACTCATCGCGGGCTTGGCCAACCTGATCTTCATGACATCGGCCGACGACCGAGAGCTCAACCGGCGGCTGAGCATGGTCACGACGATGCTCGCTCATCCCAACTCGCTGGCCCGGCCGGGTGTGCTGATTCATGCCGCGCTGGCCCGCCTGAAAAGCCGTGGCCCGGCCGTCTCGTCGACCGCCCGTCAGGAGCTGCCGTGACGAACCGCCGCCCGGGAGGGCGCATGCAGGAGCTGAGAGCAGTTGCGATCAGACTGGCCCTCGTATTCTGTGCGATCGGGCTGGCCGGTGTCGCCGTCCCCGGGGTCGTTCTTGCCCTGGCTCCGGCCGTGGCGGCCGAACCGGACTGCCGTCGCACCGAGTTCACCGCCACCCGTGTTCCGCTCGTCGTCAGCACGCCGGCTCGGGTCTCCGGCGAACTGTGCGCCGCGCCGCGCGACAGGGTCGTGCACCTGCTCGTTCCCGGCGCCACCTACAACAGCTCCTATTGGGACTTTCCCTACCAACCCGAGCGCTACTCCTATGTCCGCGCCATGCGCGCCGCCGGAATCGCCACCTTCCGGCTCGACCGGTTGGGAACGGGCGAGAGCAACCGCCCTGCCTCCGTGGAGATGTCGCTCCTCTCCCATGCCGAGGTCGTCCGCCAGCTGGTCCCTGCGCTGCGCACCGGCTTGATCGGGGGGCAGTCCTTCGAGAAGGTAGTGATCGTCGGGCACAGCTTCGGCACCCTGGTCACCTACGCCGCGGTCGGGTCCGAGCCGGACCTGGTCGACGGCGTCATCGCCACCGGCGTCTCCCGGGGCCCCGACCTGCCAGGCCTGTTCGAGATCCTGGTGACCTTCACCCACCCGGCGCGGCTGGAAGGGGGCCGCTTCGCCGGAATGGACCCCGGCTATCTCACCACCGTCCCGGGGCAGCGCGGCGACTTCTACCACCGGCCGGCGATCGATCCCCAGGTCGTCGCGGTCGACGAGGCGACCAAGGACGTGCAGAGCGCGACCGATCTGGGCACCATCGCACTGCCACTGCTCTCCACTCTCAACTTCCGCAAGCCGGTGCTCAACGTGATGGGCGATGACGACCTCGTCTTCTGCCAGCTCATCCCCTGCTCATCGCCGCTCAGCCCATGGAACGCCGAGCGCCTGCTCTTCCCGCAGGTCCCGAGCTACGACAGCCTGATAGTGCCCAGCACCGGCCACAACATCAACCTTCACCCCAACGCCCATCTCTTCTTCGAGAAAGCCATCGAATGGACCCGCACTCATTTCCCTGAACAGCTGACAGGTTGATCCGTGTTCGATCAAAGCCCCATCGTCGTGCTGTAGCACGACCAGCCCACTGCTCGTCGCCGCCCGCCTGCACCACGGCCGGAACGCGCCCAGGACCGCTGAGACCCGGCCGGTCCAGGCGCGTCGCGCGAAGGCTGCGCAGCGCTGTCTCCTCACATAGCAATGGCCCTGCCGCGCCACGAACGGCTCGATGCTCCTGACGAACTCGTCGCGTCGACTCACATCGCTGAATTCGGTGGACGCTCTTGACTCCCCTTTTCCGGGACGAGCACCCAGGGAAACTTTTGCGCCTAGATCTTGAACACCTCGGTTCGGGCCCAATCGTTTCTGGTTGCACGCTGCGCTTCGCACATGCGGTTTGTCAGCCGGTCGTGACTCCGGCTCCGGTCGATCGTGTATACGCTACGGTGAGTAGCACACAACTTGCCGGAGGTTGAAACATGGCCGAGCCCGCCCAGTGGCTCCAGGACAAGATCGCCGAGCACTACGCGAAGTCCGATGGGGGCAGCCGGCGGCCGACCATCGACCTCAGCAAGCCGTCCGTAGCGCGGGTATACGACTACCTGCTCGGTGGTCAGAACAACTTCGAGGTCGACCGGCTCGCGGCCGACATGCTCAACAAGAAGTACAACGGCGGCGCCACGGAAGTCTGTGTGACCAACCGCCGGGCCCTGCAGCGCGCCGTGCGCTACCTCGCCGGTGAGGCCGGCATCCGGCAGTTCATCGACATCGGGTCGGGGCTGCCGACCCAGCAGAACGTTCACGAGATCGCGCACGAGATCGACCCGGCCGCACGGGTGGTCTACGTCGACAAGGACCCGATCGTGCTCGCGCACGGCCGGGCCCTGCTGGCGGATAACCGGACCACGTCCGTGGCCCAGGCAGACGCCGTCAACCCGGACTCGATCCTCGACGCAGCCGACACGCGGGCGCTGATCGACCTGGACCAGCCGTGGGCCGTGCTCATGGCGAGCGTGCTGCACCACCTGACCGACGAGGATGACCCGGCAGGCGTGACGCGGCGGCTCATCGAGCGAATGCCGTCGGGCTCCTACCTGTTCACGGTCAACCTGCTGCGCGAGGACCACCCGCAGGCCGGCGCGGAGTTAGAGGCCGAAGTCGTGTCGCAAGTCGGGAGCGGGTACATGCGCACGTGGGACCAGATCCGCCGCTACTACGACGGCCTGGAGTGGGTGGACCCAGGGCTTGTGTACGCAAACGACTGGCGCCCGACCGACCCCGACCGAGTGGGCGGGCCGTGGGCGACCGTGATGGTGGCCGGGATGGGCCACAAGCGCTAACGCGTATGCGCTCATACGTTCCGGTCACGATCGTGTTCGCCGAGATCGGCCGCAATGCGTTCGCCGGGCCCTGCAGCTGGTGGCCCGATCAGGCCGGGTGGCGTCCGCCTCCTCTTCGACACCATCCCGACGATCGCCGTGACGATTCCCGTGATCCCGGAAATGATGCCGCCCCAGGTAGCGAACATCTCCAGGCCGCTGCTCGAACTGGACGACTCACCATCGACCGGCGGGGTCAACCCGGCGTGCACGAACACGGGCAGCAGGAAGAGCGCGGCGGTTGCGCAGATCAGCAAAAGGCCGGCCTTGATCAATCTGCCCGACCTGCTGCGCGGTTCGGTCATGCCCCATGCCTCGCACCGGGCTCGCGGAGCGTTAACGATCGACGCTCGGGTGTGCCCGTATCGCCCTCCGACCTGGATCCCCATAGCCGCCCAGTGCCCGGCAACGGCCGATACGCAAAGCGTGTCGTTCCCGGACTCCTGGCGGGCCTGCGTCACAGGCGGGCTTCGATGACCACGGCGACCGCACCCTTGCTGAACTGGTTTTTCTGCTGGCCGAAGAAACTCAGTTCTTCGTCGCCCACCCTGTACAGGGAGAACCATCCCGCTTGGTCCCGTCGTTCGGCGTGCGCGTCTCCCGCGGTCTCCTCCAGAGTGACCTGGTCCTCACCGTCCTCGGCTACCACGGCCGCCGCGTGATAGGGGTAGTGCGACTTATTGTTCGGCACCCGTCTTGGTCTGCCGTTCTCGTCGAGGACGATGTCGCCGTCCTTGTCGACGTCATCCCTATAGTTCGTCTCGACCATGGCGTACGCCTGGCCGAGGCTGGGGCGCTCGTGCAGGTTCGGGTTGCCTCTGCCTCTCGGCTTGCCCCTCCCTCTCCGTTTCCGGTCGTACTCCAGCGCCCCCGTGATATTGCCCTCTTCGTCCCTGCCGAAGACCTGTCCGGTTCCCCGGAACTGGCTGTCTTCATTGCCGAGTTCGCGCGGCGCGTTGTGCATGATGTCCTCGGCTGTCTGCACGCAGTCGGCGTAGAACTGCGTGCTCGGAACGTACGCGCGATAAACGCCGTCGAGCATCGTGCGGTGCCGTCCGTTGACCGGAACACAGTACCGCGGTCCCCGCGCTCGCTCCCTCACCCACAGCACTCTGGACCGATAATCCTCACTCATTCCGTCCACCGCGTATTGGTTGTCCCGGGTATGTCGGATCCTGAATTCGTCATCCTGGTAATAGCGCTGCACAGTCTGCATCCCCGCCTGGGAGCCCGGCGCGGACGCGGCGCTCTCCTTCGCACCGGACACGGCAGCCCCTGACGTCGCCCCTCCGGCGTGGGGCTCCGACGGATCCGAGACACGCAGTCCGGAACCATTGTCGGTATGGACCTCGTGGACGGCTGAGCGTTGCACGGTGGGCTGCCCCACCTCGCGGTGGCCGCAGCCCGCACTGTGGCGGTGCATGTCCGGCGCCTGCCCTGCCTGGCCGATCATCTGCACCACGGCTGCGTCACCCGCATTGCTGAGGTCGGTGCGACCGAATCGGGTGCGCATCTCGGTACCGATCGTGGCCACCAAAGGCCGGGCGGTAGAAAGCAAGACGTTCTGCACCGCAGGTCGCTGAACGTGCGGCGCGTGGGCGAGTTCCAGTCGTCGAGCGTGGATGGCGCGTGTCACGGCGGCGTTGCCCGCCGCGCCCTGCAGACCGAGGAGCCCCGCGGCTGAGGTGGATCGGGGTAATCGACGACTAACGGACCGCTCGTGCGTGGTGTCGGTCCGCTTTTCCTGTGCGCGCACGAGCACCCCTCCTCGAGGCCGGACCCCTCGGATCAGGCTTACCGAGCGTCAGGAGAACTGCGGTACGCGCGTTACTGGTACTTGTCCTGCTGCCAGCCCGATCCCGGGATGCGGATGCCGGCCGTCATCCCCGGGCGGACCGAGAGGTGGGCACACACAAGAACCGAAACCACGTCGCAGGCCCAGCCCGTAACCGACCCGCCGACCCCACCGCATCCGAGCCCGACGGATCCCCCTCGCCCGTCCCCGGCATCACCTTCGGATCAGGGCGCGAGGTAACCGCCGTCGACGACGAGCGAGGTGCCGGTGACATAGCTGGCCTCGTCGCTGGCGAGGAACAACGCCGCGTACGCGGTCTCGATCGGCACGCCCGGTCGCTTGAGCACGGTGCCCGCGATGAGCGCCGCATTGATCTCAGGTGCCTGGTGCTCGTTCATCGGCGAGAGGATGTAGCCGGGGTGGAGGGAGTTGCAGCGCACCCCGTCCTGGCCGTGGGTGGCCGCGACGTTCTTGCTGACGTTGAGGATCGCGCCCTTGGCGGCCTGATACGCGTACGAGCTGGGCACGCCGGCGAGGCCCCAGATGGACGAGACGTTGATGATCGAGCCCGCCTGCTGCCGGATCATGTGGGGCAGCACCTCGCGCATGCCGAGGAAGATGCTCTTCAGGTCGATATCGAGCACCCGGTCGTACTGCTCGTCCGTCGTCTCGAGGATCGGCTCGTACTCGCACACCGCCGCGTTGTTGATCAAAATATCGATACGGCCGTGCTCGGCCACGATGTCGGCCACGACGGACTTCCACTGATCGGGCTGCGTGACATCCATCTTCACGAAGGTGACCTTGCTGTCCTCGGCGTCGGCTGCGTCGACGACGTCGCCCGACACCACGGCCATCGCGCCCTCGCGCATGAACAACTCGGCCATCTCACGGCCCTGGCCGCGGGCTGCGCCGGTGATGAGCGCGACCTTGTCCTTCAGGCGATCCACCATCGGATTCCGCTCCTAGCTCGAGGTCGGGGGTCAGGACTTGTCGTCGGGCGGCGCCACCCCCGCCGCATCGATCTCCTCGAGGAGGATCGGCACCGCCGACGTCGGGGCGCGAATGCCGAGAACCGATGGGATCTCCATGATCTCGAGAATCTCCTAGGGCGTCCCGCCAGAGCCGATCGCATTCTCGACGTGCAGCTTCGGCCTTTCACCTACGGTGCGCCGCCGCGTCGGAGGCGATGTAGATGAGCTTCTTCACCTTCGGTTCGAGGGTGCCGTGCCGCCGCGGGACGTCGGACATCTCGGCTCCCTCGGGTCGCAACTGCGGCGGACGGTGGCATCCGACTGTATGCTTGTCGTACAAAAATCTGCAAGCCGCAGGGACAGCCCGGCCCAGCCCAAATCGATCAGGGGTGCCCCGTGGGTACGAATCTCTCGCCCGCCCCGCCGCCGACGACGAACGCACCGGATGTTGAACTGCGGGAGCAGCGGCTCGATCACCGCCCACTGCCGGCAGTGGCGTTCCGAGGGGTCAGAGCTCCCGCCCATTGGCGCGCTGCCTGCGCCCCGGCAAGCCGTACGGGTAGTCGCCGACGATCGGGGCGCTGACCTCGTCCAGCAGTTGCGTCTCATCGTCGGACAGGTGCAGTCCGGCCGCGGCCAGGTTGTCGTCCAGCTGCTCGACCGTGCGGGCGCCGAGGATCACCGAGGTGACCGCGGGCCGGTCCGCGGTCCAGGCCAGTGCGACCTGCGCCATCGACACCCCGCGCGACTCGGCGATCTTGCCGACCGCATCGATGACCTGCCACGTCCGCTCCTGGGAGTTGCGCGGCGCGTAGGCCTCCATGCCCCGCTCGGGGTTGTCGCCGAGCCGACTGGTACCCGTCGGGACCTCGTCACGGCGGTACTTGCCGGTCAGCCAGCCCCCGGCCAACGGTGACCACGGCAGGATGCCGATGTTCTCGCTCTCGCAGACGTCGGTGAGCTCGAACTCGATCTCCCTTACCAGGAGGTTGTACTGCGGCTGCAGTGTGGCGATCGGGGCCAGCCCGAGAAACCCGGTGAGCATCGCGGCCTTCTGCAGCTGCCAACCGAGGAAGTTGCTCACTCCGGCGTAACGGATCTTGCCGGCCCGCACGGCGTCGTCGAAGAACCGGAGCGTCTCCTCCAGCGGTGTCAACGCATCCCACGCGTGCGCCTGGTAGAGATCGACGGAATCGACCTGCAGCCGCCGGAGACTCCCTTCCAGCGCACGGGTGAGCCCCACCCGGCTCAAGCCGACGTCGTTGGGCCCCTCCCCCATCGGGAAGCGGCCCTTCGTCGCGATGACGACCTGGTCACGGGCTTGCGGGCGCTTCTTCAACCAGCGTCCGATGATCTCCTCCGAGACGCCTCGGGAGTAGACGTTGGCAGTGTCGACGAAGTTGCCTCCCCGTTCCACGAACCGGTCCAGCTGCGCGTGCGACACCTCCTCGACGCTCTCGTTGCCGAACGTCATGGTGCCCAGGCACAGGGACGACACGATCGTTCCGGTGCCGCCGAGCGTGCGATATTCCATTCCGCTGTCCTCCACGAGGGCCGCCGCTGCTGGTCGCGGCCCCATCCCGCACATCCTGTCGATCGAGCCGACCGGTGGTGGGTGATCTCGGCCACCGGCCCACGGACCCGTCGACATGCAGCGAAGCGCCCGCCCTTTCCCCGCGCCCCGCGAGGCTCACGATCGCGGGCGGCCCAAGGGCGTCGCCAAGGCAACCGCGACAGCGGTCCTGCACGAACAGCCCTGCTACGCCACCATCACCGCATGCCGAAGTACCGGGTCAACGACGCTGCAGTCGACCACGCCCACCACCTCATCGACGCCCGCCGCTACGTTCTCCGAAGCCGCTGGGGAGACGTCCAACCCTCCGCTGCCGACGGCACCCGCTATCTCAAGACCCACACCTGGGACGAGTACGGCGCCTGGCATCTCGGCCTCACCGACGGCGCAGCCGATAACACCAAGCGCCGCTACGCCTTCGTCCTCGGCGACTACACGCGCATCCATCGGATGGGGATCATCTCCTGCCATTACCGAGCCGCGGAGTGGGGCCACAAGGACATCGAGCTCGCCGCCCACGAGATCCTGCAATACCTGGACAACTCCCGCAGATGACGGACACCGGTAGCACCACCCATTGACGCGAGCGTCGCTACCGGTCGATCGCTTTAACCGGAGACGGGCAGCCTCACGCAGCGTGCATCCTTCTCCGCCTCCGAGGGACATCCTGAGCGCGACGTCCAGATCAGCCGCGAACGGCCCGAGCGTCACGGCACCCCTCGGTGTTGCGCCCGGCGTGTGATGTCGCGATGGCAGTACCGCGGGATTCCTCGGAATCGATCGAGTCAATTGTGGTGGTGCTGTGGACATGCTGTGGGTGTACGCACAGCGAGCTCCGATCGAAGACTGTCACCGGTCACGAGAGTGCGGCCGGCCGTCGACGGTCAGGAGGAGCCGGCCATGGCGACGATCAGGAGACGCGCCGTCTCCTCTGAATTGATGTTGATAGACAGCACAGGAAGGTGATCGGATGAATGAGTTGGTTGAGGCGATGAGCGCCATCCCGGCCCGGATGAACGAGGCATGGAACCGCGGCGACGCCACCAGCTTCTTCGCAGACTTCGCGGACGACGCCGTCTTCGCAGATTTCGAGGGGACGATCTACCGGGGACGCCAGGAAATGATCGCGATCCATCAGGGGATCTTCGACACGGTGATGAAGGGGTCACGACTGGTTCAGGGCGACGTGCTGTTCGCCAAGATCCTCCGGCCGGATTGGGGCGTGGTGCACCACCGCGTCGGCATCATGCTGCCGTCCGAGGAAGAGCCGCCGCAGAGCCGCCGCTCGATGCAGCTGTTCGTCATGGCGTGGCAGCACAACCGCTGGGAAGTCGTGGCCCTGCAGAATTCCCGCCTGCTCTCACTGGAAGCTGTCGCGGCCCTTGAATCCATGACCAGCGCCCAGCGAGAGCCTGACGCTGAGACGAACGTGCACGAAGGTCGTCGATAGGTAGGTGCAGAGGCCCTCCCCAACGTGACCTGACCACCAGCCGAACCTTTGTCGCACTGAGGTGACAGATGAGCAAGACGTCGTCCACACCGGTCGTCCGCGTCAAGGAGGGTGAGCTGCGCGGCACCACCGACCGCGGAGCACTGGCCTTCTTCGGAGTGCCGTTCGCGGCCCCGCCGTTCGGGCCCGACCGGATGCGTGCCCCCCGCCCTGCGTCACCCTGGAACGGCGTCCGCGACGCCACCGGGTACGGCCCCACCAGCCCGAAGGGACCGTACCCACCGCAGTACCGGCCGCTGTTCCCCGAGGTCGACATCCCCGGCGAGGACTGCCTGAACCTCAACGTCTGGACCCCCGACACCACCGGCTCGCTGCCCGTGCTGGTGTGGATCCACGGCGGCTCGTTCACGAACGGTTCCGGCTCGGTCGCCGAGTACAACGGCGCCGCCTTCGCCCGCCACGGCGTGGTCACCGTGACCATCAACTACCGCCTCGGCGCCGAGGGCTTCCTCTACACCGGCGACAACGTCGCGAATCCCGGTCTGCTCGACCAGGTCGCCGCGCTGACCTGGGTGCGCAACAACATCGCCGCGTTCGGCGGCGACCCCGCCCGGGTCACCGTCGCCGGCGAGTCGGCCGGCGCGATGAGCGTGATCACGCTGCTGTCGATGCCCGCCGCCGCTGGGCTGTTCCACCAGGCCATCGCGCAGAGCGGCGCCGCCGCGCACACTCTGGACCCGCAGGACGGGCGCATGGTCGCCGGCTTCCTGGCCGAAGCGCTGGGCGTCGAGCCCACCCGGGAGGCGATCGCGGCGATCCCGGTGCGGCAGGTGACCGCGGCCGTGTCGGCGCTCACCGAGGAGGTGCAGACCGCTCCGGACCCTGCGAAGTGGGGCACGCTGGCGCTCAGCCTGCTCCCGTTCATGCCGACTGTGGACGGCGAAGTCGTGCCCCGCCCGCCGCTCGAGGCGATCGCCGCCGGCCGGGGCGCCGACGTGGCACTGCTGATCGGTTCCAACCAGGACGAGGCACGGCTGTTCTTCGTCGCCGACGGCAGCATCGGCGCCGTCGACGAGGCCACGCTCGCCTCCGCGGCCGGCGCGTACGGGCTGCCTGCGGAGGGCGTCGAGGTCTACCGCCGTAACCGGCCCGACGCCCGCCCCGGCGACCTGCTGGCCGCGATCGTCAGCGACTGGTTCTACCGCGTCCCGGCTGTCCGCGTGGCCGAGGCCCGCACCGGCAGCACCGCCTCGACCTGGGTATACCGCTTCGACTACTGGTCGCCCGCCTATGACGGCCAGCTCGGCGCCTGCCACGGCGTGGAGATCCCCTTCGTGTTCGACACCCTGCACGCACCGAGCACGCGCCCGCGGGTCGGCGACTCCGCGTCACAGGTCGTGGCCGACACCGCGCACGCCACGTGGGTGAGCTTCATCCGCCGCGGCGACCCCGGGTGGGCGCCCTACACCGTCGATGCCCGCACGACCGGTCTGATCAACGATGGGGTGGGGGCGGTCGACGACCCGGCTGGTGACGAGCGCCGGCTCTGGGAGGGCGTGCGCTGACCAGCGCCCGCCCGCGGCCACGGGAGAGCCCACCGCACCACGGGAAGGTCAGTGGATTGCCTGGTCGCGAACCTTCCGGGCGATCTCGACGAGCTCTGCCATGCCCGCCTCCCGCCCGGATCGCCAGGCAACGTCGAACGCGTCGGAGCCGAGGTCACGGCGGGCCTGGTCGATGTCGCGGGTGACCAGGTCATGGGTGGTGGGGAAGTCCTCGACCACCCCGTGCGCGTTTGCGTAGGCGGTCCATGCACCGAACAGGCGGGCACCGGCATCGGGGTCTCCGAGCCGGACCGCCACGACGGCAAGGGTCGAGAGCATGTAGGTCAGCGTCCAGCTGTTCACGGCGGCGACCGCGAGGTCGATCGACTCCGCCAGCAGCCCGGCTGCCTCGTCATTGCGGCCGCCCAGCTGCGCGGCGACGGCGCGAAGATTCAGCGCCGCCCCTGTCTCGAACGCCGACCCGAGGCACCGCGCTGCCGTTTCGGCATCCCGTGCTGCCTGCTCGATGTCGGGTGCGTGACCGGCGAGCAGCGCGATCTGCGTGGTTGCCATGCGAGCGTGAGTGATCCAGTAGGGGTCGCCGAGAGCGTCGGCTCGGCGGTTGGCCTCGGCGACCAGTCCGCGGGCCAGGGGAAGGTCCCGCGAGAACACTGCCGTCGACGCGGCGAGCGTCGCGGCCTGGGTGGCGAGTAGCTCGTCCTCATCGTCGCCGGTCGCGAGGTCGAGGGCCTGCCGGCTGCGCCGGCAGGCGTCCGTGGGGGCGGCGAGGTGTTCCAGGCCTGCCCATGCCACCAGCAGCCGGATCCGGCTCTGCAGTGTCAGCGCCCGGGGGTGCAGGCGAGCGGCCCAGGTGCTGCCCTCGCGAGCGTGTCCGCGGATGGCCAGGTGCAGCCATACAAGCCAGAGCAGCTCGGCGGCGTCGTCGTCGCGGTCGTGCTCGATGAGCTGGTCGAGCACGACCCGCAGGTTGCCCAGCCCCGCTTCGAGTCGGTGCAGCGCGGTCACTTGGCCGGCGCCGTGTAGGTCACGGGCCAGGGCGCGGGCGGTGGCCAGGACGGAGTTGGTCAGGCCGGTTCGGGCGTCGTCGGCCTGGTCGTGATCGAGGTGCTCGGCGGCGTGCTGTCGTATGGGTTCCAGCAGTCGGAACCGTTCTTCGCCCCCGATGTCGCCGACGTGGATCACCAGGGAGTGCTCGACGAGTTCGGTGAGTGCCCACGTTGCATGAGCGGCGGTGAGACCGCTGACGGCCTGGGCGTCGGGCCAGGTGAACCCGCCGACGCATACCGACAGGCGAGCCAGGAGTCTTCGTGCGGGTTCGGTGAGTAGCCGCGTGCTCCAGTCGAGGGTTGCCGTGATGCTCCGCTGTCGGGTGGGCAGGTCGTGGGGGGCACTGTCCGGAGGTGCGTCCATCGTCTGGAGGAGTGTGCGGGGGCCGATCCGGGACGCTGCAGTCGCCGCGAGTTCGAGAGCCAGCGGCAGGCCGTCGGCGTGGCGGCACAGCTGGGCTATCGCGTCCGCGTCGCGCTGGTCCCCGGCGACACAGCCGCCACGGGCGCTCATCCGCTCCCGGAAGAGCCGAACCGACGTGTCGTGGTCCAGCGGCTCCACGCGCACCTCGCGTTCGGCTCGAATCCGCATCGGGGTCCGACCGGTGGACAGGATGGTGAGCGCCGGGCAAGCCGAGACCAGCGTGGCCACCGCCGCCCTGCACGGAAGGACATGCTCGATGTTGTCGAGCACGAGCAGCAGGCGTCGATTTCCCACGAAGGATGCGACGGCGCCGACGAGGTCGCCCGTGCCGGTGTCGGGAACACCCAACGCGCTGGCGATTGCCGGGACGACGTCGTCCGCGCCGCGGATGTCGGCGAGTTCGACCAGCACGGTGCCGGCCGGGAACTGTTCGCGCGCCGCAGCCGCGACCAGCAGTGCGAGGGTGGTCTTGCCGACCCCGCCTGGCCCCGTCAACGTCATGACGGGACGCGATGGCACTCTCAGAGCACCCACGATCGCTTCCACTTGGTCGTCGCGACCGATCACCGGGGAGGCGGGTGCGGGCAACCGATCGTCAGCGGGAATCCGGACGAGTCCGGACGACGTCGTTCGGGCCGCGGTCGACGTCTCGGGCCGCGGGACGGCCGCGACCAGTCGGGCACGCTCGTCGTCGTCCAGGCCGAGCGCGTCGGCGAGCGCGCGCACCGTGTGCGGATAGGGTCGACGCCGCTCGCCCCGCTCCAGCGCCCCGACAGCCTTCTGCGTGATATGCGCACGGGTCGCGAGCTCTCCCTGCGTCAGCGACCGGGCAGTTCGGTACCGGCGCAGCAGCTCGGCGAAGTCGCTCACGCGTGCAGCCTCCCGGCACCGGTGACAATGATCGGACGACGGCGGACGAACGGGAACTTCGGCTCCACAGTTCAAGCATGCCTGTTGTGAAGGCACTGTGGACACGCTGTGGGTGTACGCACGGCGAGCCTCGGCCGAAGACTGTCACCGGTCGCAAGAGTGACCGGCCGTTGACAGTCATGAACGTGAAGGGCTGCGCGCGCACGGTCCACGCCGTGATCGACGCGATCCGGGACATTCATCAGACCACAAGAGGATGCCTTGACATCGGAATCACCATCGCTGAACAGGTCGCGGGTGCTGTGGGGCGTGCTGACCATCTCAGCAATCGCCATCGCGTTCATCGCCATCCCGTCCTTGCTGTCCGGTGCGCTCCCACTCGGCCCGGACCCCATGCCACATTTCCTGTCACTGCTCATCCACGCGGCCCCCGGGGCCCTGGCGTTGTTCATCGGGCCGTTCCAATTCGCCACCCGGCTGCGTGGCCGCTACCCGGCGCTGCACCGGGTCTCCGGGCGCGTTTACATGGTGAGCGTCGTCGTGGCGGCGGTTGCCGCGTTCATCGCTGCCACCTACTCGATCAGCGGTTTCGCCGCCCAGGTCGCGTTCTACATCCTGTCGGTCGCCTGGCTCTACACCCTCTTCCGGGCGTTCCGGACAATCCGCCGTGGCGAGGTGCAGCTGCACCGCATATGGATGATCCGCAACTACTCGCTCACCTTCGCTGCCGTGACCCTGCGCATCTACCTCTTCAGCGGCATCGCGCTGCAGCAGACGACCTTCCCGTCGCTCACGTTCGCCGACATCTACGTCACCGCCGTGTGGGCATCCATCCTGGGCAACGTCCTGGTGGCCGAGTACTTCATCGTCAACCGGACCCTGCAGCCGTTGGCCCGCCGCCAGCAGCGACGCGACAGCAGCATCACCCCGGCGCAGAGCGGCGGGCCGGTCGGCGCCGCGCAGATCCACTCCTGACCAACGCACACTGACCGCCCTGGCCGACGCCCCAAGCCGCGCCAGGCTCCACCGAGAATCCCACTCAGGAGTTCACTGCAAATGCCGCACTACCACGTCAGCGCGACGACTTCGGCCCCCGTCACCACCGTCTGGAACCTACTGATCGACGGACGCAGCTGGCCGCAATGGTCCTCCGGACTGGACGAACTGGTGGAAGACCGCTCGACCGGACTCGGCCCGGGCGGCCGTGATGACGTCGGGACCGTCCGCGCCTTCCGCACGGGCCGGGTCGTCACGGGCGAGCGACTGACCGAGCTCGTGGATGGCCGGCGCATCGCCTACGAGGACGCCTTCAACTTCTCGATCAAGGACTATCGCGCAGTAGTTGAACTGGAGCCGACAGCGGCGGGCGGCACGATGATCAACTGGCACGGCACCTGGCGCACGCGGCCTGGGATCGGTTGGATGACGCCACTCTTCCTTCCCGGGGTCATGCAGCGGATGGCGACCGATCTTGCTGACTACGCGGCAACCGCCCCGGGCCAGGTGACCACGACGTGACGCGACCTCCTCGCAGGTCTCCGACGACTGTGCGCGTCCGCCGGAACCCATCGGCAACGCGGAGCGCACGGCCGGGATGACGCCGCGGGAAGATCACCTGGCGGCCGGCCGGCTCGGGGTGCAGGACGACGCGGACCGGGCGGCCGCGGGGTCGAACGCCGTGGTGGCCGCCCAACTCGCCGGCCTGCCCGAGCTACCGGCACAGCTGTGAACCCGTGCGCATGCAGTCCACGGACGCCATAAGTGCGCTGCCAACGCACCTGACAGCCTGGCCAACGGACGAGATCACTACCGGGGCCGGAGATCTCAGACCAGATCAGCGGCCGAGTCACTTACCAGTGCTGGGCGGCAAGACCACCACCACTAACGCGCGTACCACGGTCCGCGTTGCTCACGGTTTCCTTGGTACGACGGGAATTCGGCGTCGAGGAAGGATGGCCGTGCACGCCCAGGAATCAAGCACCGACACCTCGCGCGACCGATCAGGCAGTCGCCGGCTACCCCGAGCCGCGCCCGTCACCGGTCTCATCGCTCTGCAGCGCGTGGCGGGACCGAGAACGGTGATCAGCTCGGCTGCAGAGACCGCGACGAGACCACACCGATCACGGGCGACAGACCCAATGCGCAGCGGCCGAACCGTGCCTCCAGCCGGATCGAATGTTCGCTGTGCGAGGAGATGACCGGTACGGGGTTGACCCACTATCAGCAAGATTTCGGATGGCGACATGGAACCTGCGCCACTGCTGGGATCCACGAAGCGGCCGGGTCGATATCGGCGTGGTCGCAGCGGCGATCGCCGGCCTGGAGGTCGATGTCCTCGCGGTGCAGGAGATTGACCGCGGGCTGCCGCGCAGTGGCGGCATCGATCAGGTTACCGAGCTTGCGATGCGACTGGGGTGGCGTGGACTGTTCGCGCCAACGATGCTGCTCGACCATCGCGGTGCGCTGGTTGGCGGTCGTGACGGTAGTGACAACTGCACTGACAGAGGGGACGACGGAAGCCCTGCGTACGGCATCGGACTTCTCAGTCGGCATCCGTTGCAACAGCGGAACCGGATCGTTCTGTCGTCCGGTCCGCGCGATGGCCGGACAGCTGGCGGCCGACTCATCGACCGTGAGCCTCGGGTGGCGTTGCCGGCCGTGATGACCATGCCTTTCGGCGACGTCGCTGTCCTCGCGACGCATCTGTCGTGGCCGCCATGGCAGGCACTGTCGCAGTTGCGACGTGCGCTCACACTGACGGCCTGCGTGAAGATGCCCATCGCGCTTGCCGGGGATCTCAACCTACCGGCCCGCGTGCTGGGTCGCGTTCTCGCCGGACGTGGATGGCGGGCGGCGACTGCGGGCCCTACATTTCCTGCCCGGCGGCCGTGCCTGCAGTTGGATCACATCCTGGCCCATGATGCGCAGCCTGCCGACGTCCGAACCGACTACGTCGGCCTCAGCGATCACCGCATCGTCAGCGCGACAATTGTCATCGACCGGGATCGCTCGTCATCCGGTGACCGTTCAGGGTCATGGTCTGCAGCGCCGTGACGAGGCAACAACCTCGGCCGTACCGATTGCACGAGCACGAACTCTGCAAGACCCACGGCAATTGTGGGTGGCAGGTATGCGACGGCTGGCGCGGAGATCTTGCGCGTGGCGATCGACGCCGCCATCGACTAGTCGTTACGGCACGTACAGACTCGAGTTGTCCGTGCGCTGTATAGGTAGCCTGCGAGGCAACTGCGCCCCCGCGGGTTTCATGTGTCGCACTGGACCATCGCGACGGCCAGGTCGGTGCATCGGCGGGTGTCCACCCGGCGCGGGCCGCGGCTCGCCGCGCGAGCGGTCACACGTACTCCTCGACGTCGTCGAGGAATCCCAGCGGGGCGATCCCGGCCAAGAAGCCCCGCAGCCGCGGGCGGGCGGCGAACAGGTCGTCGAACAGGGCACGGGCGGTCTCCCGGTCGCCGCTGCGGGCCAGCAGGAGCGCACGCCAGAAGTCCGCCTCCCGGTTGCCGGCACCGAGTAGCTCCGCCGCCTCAGCCAGGCCGGTGAGCTTCTCCGCGAGCAGCTCCGGAGGCACCCGGCGGTAGGGCCCGATCATCAGGTCCGGCGCGAAGATCACGCCGCCGATCAGGTCGAACGCCCGTTGCCGGGGCAGCAGGCGGGCAAGCTCACCGACCGGATCCGGGTGGTCGTCGACCCTGATGTCGACGACGGTCTCGGCCCAAGGGGTATCGGACCGTTCGCCCGACACCACCTTCAGCACCGCCGACTGCGATCCCCGCACGTCGCCGCCCGCTTCCTCGGCCGCGGCCAGCGCCGCGAGCAGGCGGTCGGCGAGATCGCCACCAGTGCTCTCGTAGGCCTCGAGCATGGCCGGCCACACCCGCTCGGAGCCGAGCATGTTGCCCTGCACGGCCACGCCGTCGCCGACCAGCCCACCCGCCGCGGGCGCACAGCTCTCCCCGGTGAACGACGCCGCCGTGCCACAGGCGTCGACGACCCCGAGCTGCCGGTAGCCACGCAGCTCGTCGGCCGCAGTCACCGTGTCGACGACCTCCTGCGCCGGGAGCCCGCGAGCCAGCGCCTCGAGCGAGGCCGGCCCGTAACCGACGTTGACGAACGCCTGCGTGGCGACGGCCCCGACGCCCGAGGCTGCCCAGCCGACGACCCGCCCTACGCCGAAGAAGTGCGACTGCGAGCCCACACCGAGCTGCCCCGTCCCCGGATCGCGGGCGACGATCGAGTACGTCACCGGCCGGCCCCCGCCCCGACACCGGCGATGTGCTCGTCGATCAGCGCCCCGACCCGGACCGGCACCCCCAGCATCGGCAGACGCTCGGAATGCAGGGCCGCCACCTCGTGGACCCACCCCAGGCCCAGCACGTCAAGCGCGTCGTCGACGTGACTGCCCTCGACGGTGAAGGGGCCCTGCAGGGTGGAGCCGCCGTGCCCACGCAGGTCCAGCGCCGCTGTCGGGCGCCTCGGCACTGCGGACACGTGTTCCCACACCATCGCCGCAGAGTTGATCGGATGCATCAGCACGACGGTCCCGTCCAGCACCGGGTCTCCGTAGATCGTGACGTTCAGCGGCCCAGCAGGGCCGTCCACCGTCCGGCTCGTGGTCACAGCTCCCCTCACTCCGTCCGGGCTTAGGCGCGCCCTCGCTGATATGCATGTGTCAGATCCGCCAGTCGGGGCTCCGTGTGCCGTCGTGGCGCCGGTAGAACTGAACACACCGGCCTTTCGCCATGACTACGCGAATTCGCCCGAACGGCGCGCCGAAAAGAAACGCAACCGGTTGTCCCACGATCGAAATTACCACAGTGCGAGTGCTCGCGGCGCCGGTGACCCATGAATGATTTCACCGACGATCTTACGGGACGCGAATTTGACACACGACTCGGTTCAACCATGGTGAGAGAACCCACCGTCCGGTAACCGACCCTGATGGCACGATGCGGATTTCCGCACGTGACGCGCCGCCTGCAGCTCAGGGCGTGGCGCGCCCGGTCAATGCGGTGACGGGCGCCCAGCCGAACCCGCGGTCGACGACGCGCAGGGCCACCCGCCCGCGGTGCGATCACTTACCCGCCCGCGGCAGGTGTGCCGAGATCTACCCCTGGAGCATCCGCACCCGAGCTGGAGATGCTGTTTACCTCGTCCTGCTGGTCCAATGAGAATCCTGCGGCGATTTCTGCCGCGCCACGCCAGGCCCTCTCAACCGCGCTGTCGCGGTTCGGCTGATCGTCCAGTGCGTCGATCGGGTGTCAGTCCTTGATGTTGAGCAGTCGTGACGCGGTCTGGCTGCGGATGAGTTCCTTGTCTTCCTCGCTCAGTCCGTGCACGCCCTCGAGTTGTCCGAGTGGGTCGTAGTGCCCCATGTCGAAGGGGTA
>NZ_JAKXMK010000052.1 GCF_022524485.1 Pseudonocardia alaniniphila | reverse complement strand
CCTCACCGAACACGACCAGCGCAAGATCTTCGAACTCAACACCCGCCGCGTCTACCCACGACTCGACGCCCAACTCACCGCCGCAGGACGCTAGTCGCCGGTGGCCCAGTCCGGCCTCGGCAGCGGCACGATCAGCGCTGGTTGCGAGGCCCGAGGCCCTCTTGCCGGTGCGCACGCGCCGGCCAGAAGGCTTGGGCCTGGTGCAGCGCGAAGGCGCACTGAGGGGCGCTGGGCGGCACAGCGTCCGGCCGAGCTTTAGCACCTCGTCAAGGCGATGTCGCTGTCAATGCCAACCCGTGCCAAGCGGCACCGCGCCGATCCGCAGTGGAGCCGGTCTGAGCGTCGGCGCATCGTGGGCGTCGGAGGCTTTCCATCGGCTCACCGGCGGACCGCGAAGATCATCCGGATCACAGCTTGGGGAGAACCTGCGACGCGATGTCCTCCAGCACGTCTTCACGGCCCGCGAAGACACCATCCGCGCGCGGCCAGGGCGCCACGACGTCGGTGAAGCCGAGCTCGTCCGCCCGGGAGAGGAAGTCCCGGTAACACTCGACGGAGGACAGCGCGTAGACCGGTGCCGAGTCGAACTGCAGGAAGCGCTGGATCTCTCCCCGATCCCTGCCGTGCTCGGCCAGAACGTCGTCGAACCGGTGGGCAGCCGCCGCGACGGAGCCCCACCACTCGTCGAGGCCCGGAGCGGCTCGGGTGCCCATGGTGATCCACCCTTGCCCGAACCGGGCGGCCACCGCCATCGCTCTCGGCCCGTCGGCGGCCACGACGAACGGCAGCCGGGGCTGCTGAACGCAACCGGGCGCCCTGCGCGCCTCGAACGCCTCGTAGAACTCGCCCTTCCAACTGACCGTGTCGGTGGTCAGCAGCGCATCCAGGAGCTCGACGAACTCGGCGAACCGACGGGTCCTGCCGGACAGGCGCTCGCGGACGCCGAAGACCCGTGAGTCGTAATCGCCGTCGCTCCCCGAGCCCACGCCGAGGATGAATCGTCCGGAGGAGATGTCGTCCAACGCCGTCAGCTCCCGCGCGAACGGAACGGGGTGGCGGATGTTCGGTGATGCGACGAGCGTGCCGAGCCGGATCCGTGTGGTCGCTGCTGCGGCGGCGGTGAGCGTCGGCACCGCGCCGAACCACGGGCCGTCCACCAGCGAGCGCCATCCCAGGTGGTCGAAGGTCCACGCGTGGTCGAACCCGTACTCCTCGGCCGCAGACCAGCGGCGTTTCGCGTCCGCCCACCGGTACTCGGGAAGGATGACGATCCCGGCCCTCATGCCGACGTCTCACGCTCAGGCACCGTCGAACTCCATTCCTCCGGCACCGGCCGGCTCCGTACAGCCGGTGCACGCCTCGTGGCCAAAGCCATGATCACGAATGCGGAGAAGAGCACGCCAGGCGGGATCCCCGCGCTGTAGCCGTCCCACAGCACCACGAGCTGGCGCGTGTTCATGACGAACTGCTCAATCGGCATCATGTGCCGATAGCGTCTGTGATCCATGCCCGCGACGGAGGTTCGACCGTGGACGAGAGCGAGTCGGCACGCCATCGCCGACGCGGCCGACAGACAGTGATCGGCCGAGGGTGATCGGTAGTGGACAAACCTCTCCAGCTCCTGGATGAGTCCTTCTCCCGCGTGCTGGCCATCGTCGCGCACCCGGACGATCTCGAGTACGGCACAGCCGCCGCGGTGGCGCGATGGACAGCGCAGAGCAAGCAGGTCGTGTACTGCCTCGCGACGAGTGGCGAGGCCGGGATCGACGGGATCGAGCCGGAACGCTGCGGTCCGTTGCGAGAGGCCGAGGAGCGCGCGGGCGCGGCGCTGGTCGGCGTGGACACCGTGGAGTTCCTCGGTTACCCCGACGGCGTGCTGGAGTACGGGCTCGACCTTCGCCGGGACATCGCCCGGGCGGTGCGGCGGCACAAGCCGGACGCGGTGATCACCGGCAACCACCATGAGACCTGGAGCCCCGGCGTCTACAACCAGGCCGACCACATCGCGCTCGGCCGGGCGGTGATCGACGGGGTGCGGGACGCGGCCAACAGGTGGGTGTTCCGCGAGCTCGCCGACGAAGGGCTCGCACTCTGGCGCGCCTCCCAGATCCTGGTCCCCTGGAGTCCGATCGCAACACACGCCGTGGACGTCACCGACACGTTCGATGCCGGGGTCTCCTCACTTCGGGCGCACTCCGAGTATCTGCGCGGCCTCGGCGATTCGGACGCCATGAGCGACCCGGAAGAGTTTCTGGCAGCCCTGGCTCGTCCGGTAGGCGCAAGCATCGACACCCGTTATGGCGTCGCGATGGAAGTCATCACTTCCGATTGATCAACGCACTTATTACGTCAGGCGCTGTGATTCTCCGCGTTGATCATCCAGGCGTACTTCTCCAGATCATCGATGATCGCGTGCAATAGATCGGCGCTGGACGGGTCGTCCGCATCGACATCGTCGTGAACGGTGCGCATGGTCGCGGTCGCGGCGGCGATGCGATCGGTGATCAGGTCGACCACCGTGGCGGTGTTCTGCTCGCCTGCGGGAAAGGCCGGCAGGCTGGTGGTGGCGGTCACGGTGTCGGAGCGGCCGTCAGGGCTCGCCTGCAGGGCCCGCAGCCGCTCCGCGATGGTGTCGCTGGCTTCCCTGGCGATGTCGACCAACTCGTCGAGCTGCAGGTGCAGGTCACGGAAGTTCTTACCGACGACGTTCCAGTGTGCCTGCTTTCCCTGCAGATGCAGTTCGATCAGGTCGACCAGGACGACCTGGAGGTTGTTCGCCAGCCGCGCCGAGGCAACGAAGCGGTCGGCCGCGCTGGTCCGCCGCCGGGAGTCGGTGCGGGACGGGGTCATTGCAGTCATGTTTGCATGGCCTTTCTTCTGACTCATTTTCTCTTGCGTGAACCAGATGGCAGCTCACATTCCGGGACCGATGCCATGGTATCGCGAAGTAGAACAACCGGCGGTAGCGAGCGAACGACGCGCAGTGCCGGTTTTTCGGATCAGTTCGGCGGCTCGCATACCGGCCACGTGTCCGAAATGTCCATCCTCGCGATCGTTTCGGTCATGGGCCACGCCTTTCCCGTAAATTTGCTCTACGTCGAGCGTGCTCGTGCCGTCGGCGCCGGGCCCCGCGCGGGCGGGGGCTGCTCGACGGCCGCCGCGCCACCACGCACTGGCGTCACATCGGCGCGCTGACCAGGAGCTACCCGGACATCGTCGTGGAGCCCGACGCCATCGTCGTCCGCCACGGCAGGACGTTCACCACAGCCGGTGTACCAGCAGGGATCGACCGTGTACTCGCACTTCTCGAGGACGACCACGGCGAGGAGCCGGCGCGGCAGGTCACGCAGTCGCTCGTGGTGTTCCTCCAACGCCCAGGCTGGCAATCGCGGTTCTCGCCCACGCTGAGCGGCCCCGGTCGGCTGACTTCAGCACTGCGCGGGCGACCACTCCACCCCGATGCTCCCAGCGCTCGCCGCGATGAGCCCGCGCCACCTCACCCGTCTGTTCCGCGAAGAGCTCGGCACGACCCCCACCAAGTACGTCGAGTCGGTGCGCTTCGACGGCGCCAGGGCCGCGCTGGAGTCGGGTTACACGGTCGCCGAGACCGCCGAGCCGGTCGGCTACGGCTGCGCCGAGTCGTTACGCCGCGCGTCCGTGGCACGACTCGGAGTGTCGCCGAGGGCTTACCGGCAACGCTCCGCTCAAAGGCGCGACAGCCGGCACCGGAACGTCACGGACACGCCGAACCACCTGCTACCTCTGGCGGAATCGACGGCTTCGCCCCTCGCGGTCGTCCGTCGTGTGTCGGGATGCCAACCCGGGTACCCGCACCCATGGCGAAGTGGGAGCACATGCATTTCTCCAGCCAGTCGGTGCCCGGTGCCGGTGGACCCGCCGCCGATGCGCGCACACCGGACGGGCAGAGCGCGCTGCGGCTACACGCGGGGATCGCCACCGTTGCGTTCGTGCTGTCCACCCTCGTCACCGTGATCTTCTTTCTCGAGGGCCAGATCGTGCTCGGCATCATCTTCGGGGTGATCACGCTGGGCTGCATCGGCGCATTCGGGTGGGCGACCGCCAGCCTGCGGCGGGCACGCCTAAGCCGGTAGCCACATCGAACCCTGGCGACGCCGGCGCGGAGCCGTGGCGCCCCTACCGAACACCCGCATGCATGCACCTCTGGCAGATCGCGCTCCGGCGCGGCGAGGACCGCGGACCACAGGACGACCGAGGAGGGCCGATGGCAGGCGGCGGCGTGGAGGCGGTGGTCTTCGACCTCGATGGCGTGCTCGTCGACTCCGAGGAGCTGTGGGACGAGGTGCGCCGCGCGATGGCCGACGCGGCCGGACGGCCCTGGCCTGCGGATGCGACCCGTGCGATGCAGGGGATGAGCACGGCGGAGTGGTCCGCATATCTGACCGAGACGGTAGGCGTTCCGGGCCGGCCGGAAGAGGTCGCGACCACGGTGATCGACCGCATGGCTGCCCGCTACGGCGCGAGGCCGCCCCTGCTTCCCGGCGCAGGCGAGGTCGTGCGGCGGCTGGGCAGCCGGTGGCCGCTCGGGCTCGCCTCCTCCTCTCCGCGGCGATTGATCGACGCTGTGCTGGAGTCGGCGGATTTCCGCAACTCGTTCCGGGTCACGGTCTCCACCGAGGAAGTGGGGTCGGGCAAGCCCTCCCCTGCCGTCTATCAGGAGGCGGTTCGGCGGCTCGGCGTGTCCGCGGCGCGTGCCGTGGCGGTGGAGGACTCGAGCAACGGGCTCCGGTCGGCCGCGGCGGCTGGTCTGGGCCTCATCGCGGTGCCGAACGTGGCCTTTCCGCCGGACGACAACGCGCTCGCACTCGCCCGTGTCGTCGTCCGCTCACTGGACGAGATCTCCCCGCAACTCGTTGTCACGGCCGCCACAACGCCTGCACAGCGTGACTCCGACGGGTAGCAGGACTGGCTGCTCGCCCCGAGCGGGACCTGCTCACCGCCGATGCAGGATCCCTGACGACAGCGTTGACGCGGTCAGGTGTTTGTATCCGACACTCTCGAAGTAGACCAGAAGCTCGTGGTCGTCTCGGCTCAGCATCTGTCCCTCTCCCCAGAGGCGATGGCGCACCGGAATCCCACCGGTGACCGACGGACGGGAAGGTGCCGTCGGTTTCGAGAACTGATCGTTGTCGCAGTTCTCGCAGGGAGGGGTATAGCTCTCGCCGAAATAGGCGAGAAGTTCCGCCCGACGGCATCGCGTACTCTCCGCGTACTCGCGGGCGGCGTTGAGACGGCTGGACAGCACGGCTTGCCGCCGTTGATCCAGCGCCACCAGTTGATCGGTCAGATCGACGGGACGGGGTAGATCCTGCTCAGGCTCGACAACGCGCTGCTGACCAGATCCTGCAAGTCTGACGAATCCCAGCTCACTCAGTTCGTTGACCACGCGGTCGACAGCGTGTGCATGCACCTCGGAAGACTCGACCAGATCCGCAACTGCAACCTGCCCGCCGGCGTTCTCGATTGCATCGACGACCCGATGAAGCGTCTCTTCGCCCAGGTGCGTACGCGCCGCGAGGCTTCGAGGTATTCGAATGGTCCGCGGGTCGTGCACCAGGACCGCAGCAGCCGGCTCTCCGTCCCGGCCGGCACGCCCGATCTCCTGGTAATAGTCGTCGATGCTTGCGGGGACGCCCGCATGCACCACGGTCCGGATATCAGACTTGTCGATTCCCAGGCCGAACGCGCTGGTGGCAACCACGACATCCAGGCGTCCCGAGAAGAATCTGTCCTGAACGTCCGCCCTGGCGCCGGCAGCCAGACCAGCGTGGTACGGAGCCGTCCGGAAGTCGTCGAGCCGGAGCCTGTCGGCGAGCGACTCGCATCGTGCGTGAGTGAGCGCGTAGACCAGGGCAGGAGTCTCTTGCTGGATCACCACGTCGACGCAACGATCGTCGACAGCGCGGGCCTCCGGCTTGCTGGGCTGGGTTTGCCGCATGGCGAGCGATATGTTCGGTCGGTCGAAATCGGCGACCACTACTTCCGGAGACCGCATTCCCAGGCGGCGCGTGATGTCCGCCTGCACGGGCGGGGACGCCGTCGCCGTCAGAGCGAGGATCGTCGGTCGGCCGAGTTCGGCGATCGCGTCGACCAGCCTCAGGTACTCGGGCCTGAACTCCTGACCCCACTCGCTCACGAGATGCGCCTCGTCGACGACGAACAGGCCGACGTCGCGTGCGCCGGCACGTACCGCGTCGCGCGTCTCGGAGTTCGTGAGTTGCTCAGGTCCGATGAGGAGAAAATCGAGGTCTCCCCTGGCCAGACGCGCAAGGGTGTCCTGACGCTCGTGCGCCCTCTGAGAGGAATTCAGCAGCTCGGCTTCGACAGGCCGTGGCGCTCCGTAGCGGCGGCCTGCGATCGATCTGATCTGGTCGCGCTGCAAGGCGATCAGCGGCGAGATCACCAGCGTGAGACCGCCGAGAGAGAGGCCTGCGAGTTGGTAGATGGCGCTCTTTCCGCTGCCAGTCGGCAGCACGGCCAGCGTGTCACGGCCCGCGACGACCGCATCGACCGCCTGTTTCTGGGAAGGCCGCAAGCTGAAGTCGAACAGCGCGCTCGCTACCGCGGCAGGCGTGAGGCGTGGGCCGGACATACGTCGAAGGTACCCAGGGAGCGGCTCGTGACGCTGTCACACGAATCGATGATCACGCATCCCGCCACCCCGAGGAGAAGTCATTTTGTCATGTTCGACGATCAGATCTACGTCTATCCGGATCAAGGGAGGGAAAGAAGCGGAATCGGTCGGGTGTGATCGAGCTCGGCCCCGAGACCGACTTACGCGTCGGGATCGGTCAGGTGCACGGCAGCTTCCTCGGCAGACGCTCCCGCGCCGTCCACTCCGACGTCGTGCGCGTCCAGCTCGCCGTCGATATCGCTGTCAGCGACGAGCCGGCCGGCTCGCGCATCGCCGACCTCGTCATCCCTCAGCTCTCCGTCGGTGTCGGATACATCGCCGAGGTTGTCCCACTCTTCCTCGCCCCCGGAATCAGGCAGTTCACGAGCCAGCAGACGGTCCAGGCTCTCGCCCTCCGCCTCCTCGCGCGGCGTGGTTCCCCAATCATCGACCGCCCATGGGCGCTCGGGCGGCGACAATCCCTCGTCCAACGGATCATCAGGTCCGCCCGTTTCCAGGGTGTCCAGCTCGTCGAGCTGCTCGAACACGTCGTCGTCAACCTCGTCAGGGTCCACGTCATCCTCCCCGGTGTCGGCCCGGTCGGTCATCCGAAGCCGTGACCGGACCAATTCCTGTGTCTTTTCGGCTTGTTCTTCCGATCAACGCCTCGGCTCCTCGACGGACATGTCCGCATCGGCAGCCGAATGTACATGCCGACCCTTCGACCGGGAATCGTCGTCACCGACGCCGTCCGGACAGCCACCCTCAGCAATGATTGCGACGATCAACGCTCAGGGCTGGCCGGCCCTCGCCTCAGCAGGAAGGCCGCCCGCTGCCGATCCGTGATCCGCAGGTCGGTGCGGACAGCCGGATTGCCGACCGGCCTGCCGGTGCTCGCCGGGAGACGACCCGCGAGCATGATCGTCATGGTGGGACCGGCAGCCGTGCTGGACGCGGCTGTACGGCCCCAACCGATGATCATCCTCGAGCGACGGGCAGGGCGGCCCACTATGATCAGCAGTTTGGGACCAGCAACCGCGCCGGACGCGGCTGCGCGACCCCAAACACGATCATGGGGCGGCCGGGCTCGCCGGGCCGGGCGACTGGCCCGGCACCCGATCATGATCGGCAGATCGGGGTCGACAACCGCGCAATACACGGCGATGCGGCCCAAAACGATGATCATGCACTCAGAGCGGACGGGTCCCCCCCAAGCAGGAGGGACAGCTACACCCGTCGATAACCAGCAGGTCGACACCGACCAACCCGGCGGGACACCAGCGCGGCCCCGAACGGCACCGGCGGCGAGCCGTCGCCGCGCCGCGCAACAACCCCCTTCCCGTCCATGATCAGCAGTTCGGGACCAACAACCGCGCCAGACACAGCTGTACGGCCCCAAACGATGATCATGGGGCGGCCGGGCTCGCCGGATCGGGCGACTGGCCCGGCACCTGACCATGATCAGCAGATCGGGGTCGACAACCGCGCAATACACGGCTACGAGACCCCAAACGACGATCATCATCGGGCCGACGGGAAAGGATCAGCACCAGGGGCCTATATGTCGGTGTCATACCGTTTTCGCAGTTATCGGAGTACTCGCGCCGGAGTGTGGCGAGGCCTGACGGCCGTCCTTATGGTCGTCTCCCGGCGCGTACTCCTCGTCGCCGGAGCGGAACGCGGCCGACGTCCAGCATCCGCACGCCCGCGGCGAGCACACGGTCGCCATCGAGAAGGAGCCTGCGATCAACATGGATCCAGAACAGACGTACCGAATCCACATCCACAGCGACGAATTTCAGTTCGAGAGCGAGATCCACGCCACCCGGGTAGATCGGGAAGACGGATGGACGGTGTTCTGGCGCGGAAATGATGTTTTTCTGCGCATCCGAGACGAGCACATCGTGAGTCTCGAGCATCTGGTGTAGTCGGCTCGGGCATCAGGCTGACGCCAAGGTGCACGCTGTTGACGCGCTTCCCTGACCGCCCCGCTGTGTACCGTGGGGTCTCCCTGGTGCGACGCCGGCACTCGGCACACGGGAGCTCAGCTGCCCTCTCACCAGTCGTAACAGGGCGCTCGTCGTGTGGCTGCCGAAGCTCTGGACGTTGAGAATCGATCGGCAACAGGCAGACCGGAATCGACAGCGTGAGCCGACGGGACATGACCCGTTGCTCTCTCAGCGAACTGTGCCGGCACGGCAGTGACCGCACAGCACGAGGGGAAGCCACGATGACAAGATCTGACCTGTCGCAGCTACACCGGCGAACTCCGGAGGAGCACCTGCGGCGCTCCGACCCCGTCTTGCGCGGGATCATCGACGGGATCGTGCGCGATGGCAACCAACCAGCACTGCGACCCGATCCGACGGCGCCACCCGATCCGAACATGCCGACGGACCGCTACGGCGTGCTCGTGCGCGCGATCGTCAGCCAGAATATTTCCAACAGCGCATCGCGCTCGATCTATCGAAGACTGACCGATCGCTTCGATGGGCACCCGCCGACACCGCGGGAGCTTCTCGACGACGATCCCGACAAGCTGTGCCAGGCCGTAGGCCTGTCGAGAGCGAAGACGGCGTCACTGCGTTCGCTCGCCGAGCACATCGATTCCGGCGACCTCGACCTCGAACGACTGCACGAACTGCCCGACGACGACGTGATCGCGCAGCTCTCGGCGGTGAAGGGCATCGGCACCTGGACCGCCGACATGTTCCTGATGTTCCATCTGAACCGGCCGGACGTGCTGCCCGTCGGCGACCTCGGCCTCCGCCACGCCGTCGAGAAGGCGTACGGGTTGTCAGGACCGCCGGGCCCCGCCGAGATGGGGCGGATCGCGGAGCCGTGGCGTCCGCACCGGACGCTGGCGTGCCTCTACCTCTGGCAGATGGCGGAGGCAACGCCGCAGGTCTAGATGCCCAGCGCGGGCATCGGCTGACCCCACCGCTCGAGTCGTCACCCAACAGCCCTCACTCGCACACGGAGACCCAGATGCACGGATCGAACAGCCCGCCCGTCCCCATCGAGGTCCAGGTGACCGGTGTCCACACCGACGCTTTCGTGGCCGAGGTGACGGAGCGCATGCGCGCCGCCCTGCGCCACGCCGGCCGCCCGGTCCTGCACGCCCGCGTACGCATCACCCGGGACGGCGACCCCGAGCGGCCGATCGTCGCTCAGGCCAACATCGATCTCGACGGCCGCCTCGTTCGCGTGCAGGTACACGGCGGGACCGACCGGGACGCGCTCGCACGCCTCGAGGAACGCCTGCGCAACCGCCTGCAGCACGTGAGCCGTGCCGCCGGGACCTGGGAGGACCGTCGAGGGCGAAGCGCGCCCTCGATGGCCGGGCCGCCGGCCGGCGACGAGCGGACCGAGTGGCGCCATGGCGACCTGCCGACCCGCCGCGGGCCCTCCTACCCGCGCCCACCGGCCGAGCGGCAGATCATCCGGCACAAGTCCTTCTCCGTCGCCGAGTCGGAGATCGACGAGGCCGCCTTCGACATGGAATCGCTGGACTACGACTTTCACTTGTTCACCGAACTGGGGACCGGCCAGGACAGCGTCCTGTACCGCGGTGGCCCCACCGGCTACCGGATCGCCCAGGTCGAGCCGCACCCGGAGTCACTGGCTCCCCATGCGCTGGAGGTCACCGTGAGCACACAACCGGCGGCAGTCCTCTCGACCGACGAGGCCATCGAACGCATGGCTGCCCTCGACCTGCCGTTCCTGTTCTACCTCGACCGGGAGCGCGGCCGTGGCGCGCTGCTCTACCACCGCTACGACGGCCACTACGGGCTCATCACCCCCGCCGACAGCGACTGAGTCAGACGCCCAGGCGTGGGCGTCGAGCTGAACGCGGGTACCGGCGGCCCCCCGCCCGCCGGTACCGCGATCGGATCAGGCTCGGCGCTACGTCCGGTATCGGAACAGGATCCGGCCCCGGTTCAGGTCGTACGGGCTGAGCTCGACGAGAACCCGGTCGAGCAGCACGATCTTGATGTAGTGCTTCCGGATCTTCCCGCTGATGTGCGCGAGCACCTTGTGCCCGTTCTCGAGCTCCACCCTGAAGGTGGCGTTGGGCAGGCAGTCGACGACGGTGCCCTCGACCTCGATGGCTCCTGTTGTCTTCGTCATACGCCACGCACCATTTCCAGGGCGCCGCTCACGCGCTGCGCGCCGATGCCCTCGAACAGCGCCGTCGCCGCGCTGTTGCGCTCGTCCACCTCGGCCGACGCCGCCTCGACCCCGCCGCGGTGCAGCGCACCCAGCACCTCGGCCAGCATCGCCCGGGCGATGCCGCGGCGGCGCAGGCCCTCGCGGACCGCGACCAACCCGATCCGCGCGTGGCGACGGCGCGCCACCACCCGGACCAGCCCCACGTACCGATCGGCGGCCTCGGCCACCGCGAACGTCGACGGGTCCATGGGAGCCCCGTCCGGCCGGGCCGGCACCTCGACCGGCATCGAGTCCCAGCCCACGCCGACGTCGACCTCGGTGCGGACCGACTCGTACACCTCGCGCAGCGCGGGCTCCCGCGCTGCACCGAGGCCCAGGATCGTCACGTCCGGCGGCGCCGGCGCGGTGTCGAGCCCGGTGACCAGCGGGTCGGTGGCGACGAGGTACTCCCGTTCCCGGCGCCGGACGGTGAGGCCTGCCCGCTCCCAGCGGGCCGTCAGATCGTGGTCGGCCTCGTCGACCATCGTGTACAGCGGGCTCGGCAGGTCCGCCAGCATCGCGGTGGCGAGCCGGTCGAAGACCGCGCTGTGCCACGTGTCGATGCTGAGGAAGACCCGGCCGTCGGGTCGGCGGGATGCCTCGCCGTGGCCGATCACCTGGTCGTTCTCCACGGCCCGCCACTGCAGGTCGTCCCCCCGGGTGACCACCGCGTGCGTGCCGACGGTCGGGGGTGCGCCCGCGCTGAAATGCACGGATTCCATAGGTTTGCCCTCTCAGAAGTGCCTGGTGGGAGGCGCTCCTGGCGACACCTACGTCAATCGCCCGATCGAGACGGAGAGGGGAGCACCCACGTGCGTACAACGAGCATGGGTCCCACCTCCAACGGTCGGGTCGCGATCGCGCGCACGGTATCAGCGCGGACACCCTCGTCCGCCACCGATTTTCCGGGCCCGGCTCGAAGAGAGGTGTCGGGGGCAAGCGGAAGCGGAGCGAGTTTCCGGGAGCGCGAGCGGTCCCTCGCGGCCCGGAAGTCGTGGAGCGTGCTTGCGGCCGGCGCCGACCGGGTGACGAGCACGGTCCAGCCGTGCCAGGGGTCCAACGGCGGACGTGATGTTCGGCGCGGCCTGAGGACCAGACAGAATCACTCAGGCCCAATCACAGGCCGGGATCGGGACCGGGTCACTGTCCCTGCCTCATTTATCTCATCTCCCTAATACACCTATCTGATCGGCTCACCCCGATATCCCACACTCGATATCGCCGTCCGCGTAGCCGCGACCAGGCAAAACAATCCCTCTTCAGCACGGCGGCCCGGTCCCGTGCTACTCACGCGACGGCTGATCTGTGGTTACATCCGTAATCGGGGCCGCGGAGCGGCGAGCCCCTTCCCTATTGCTCGGGCGAGGCCCGCCACCTCACCGTCGAGACCATCGCGGTCGCCACCGCCCTGAGCACCACGAAAGTCGGCAAACCACGACAAGGAGGGCTGTTCACTTATCGCACATCGGGCTCGCAAGAACACACATCACAACCTGCCGGCCCCGAACCGGGGGTAAGGTTCATTTCATCCACCGCCGCCAGGAGGACCACTCAGCATGGCCGACAGCACGGTCCGGACACTCTCGGAAGAACTGAACAGCCTTGAACGAATCCTTGCCGGACTCTCGAGTGAAGAATGGGCGGCTTCAACCAGATTGATACCCGTCGACGAGGACCTGCCCCACTGGACGATCCTTGAGCTGGCCGGACATCTCGAGTTTGCGATGAACATGGTCGACACTCTGATCGATGGCGAGAGCGACGAGGAGCCACAACTGGATCCAGCCGGCTTCTTCCTGGTCCGCCGGTCCGAGGTTGCCCCTATTGCCTATCAGCATGCCTACCAGACCGTCGGAGGCAGGAGCGCGGACCAGATGCGCGAAAGCTTCTCGGCAACCTGCTCCGCGACAGTCAAACGAGCAGAGGCCACGAGCCCCGATCTTGTCGGGCCGGCACTCTTCGGACCCATGCGCCTCGACGACTTCCTGGTGACGAGGGTGGTGGAGGCAGTGGTTCACGGACTCGACCTGACGCAAGCGCTCGACCGGGAGCCGGTAGCTACTTCTGCCGGAATCGAAGCGGCCGCCGCCGTCCTGGACGAGTTGCTCGTTCGGCGCGCCGCCGGGCAACGCCCTGCCGACCTGTCGGACGATTGGAAATGGGTCGAAGCCGCCGCGGGCAGAGTCCCGCATGGTGATCAGCGGCTGCCACTCCTCGGTTAGATCGTCACCTTTCCTGCTCGGCGGCCAACCGGATGGCCACGTCGATGATCATGTCCTCCTGTCCGCCGACGTAGCCCAGCTCGCCGCAGCGCCGCAGGATCTCGTGCGTCGGCACCTTGTACCGCTCCCCCGCCCGCTCGGCATGCAGCAGAAACGAGGAGTACACCCCCGCCCAGCCCTGCACGATCGCGTTGCGGTCCAGCTTCGGCCACCGGCGCAGGTAGGGACGCACGACCTCCTCCGCGGCATCGAGCAACGCACCGACATCGAGCCCCGTGTCCACGCCCAGCCGGTCGAACACAGCCGCCAGCACCTCCGTCGGCGAGTTGCCCGAACCCGCCCCGAGCGCGCACAGCGAACCGTCGATGTAGCGGACACCCGCCTCGTACGCCAACACCGAGTTCGCCACGCCGAGCGAGAGGTTCTGGTGGCCGTGGTACCCGACCCACGCCTCGTCGCCGATCTCCGCGAGCAGCGCCTCGAACCGCGCCGTGGCCTCATGCATGAGCAGCGCACCCGCGGAGTCGGTGACGTAGACGGTCTGGCAACCGGCGTCGACCATGATCCTGGCCTGCTTCGCCAGGTCCTCCGGCGGCGTCCGGTGCGCCATCATCAGGAATCCGACGGTCTCCATCCCCAGTTCCCGGGCCACCCCGAAATGCTGCGGCGACACGTCGGCCTCGGTGCAGTGGGTCGCGACCCGCACCACCCGCGCACCGGCGTCGTGCGCCCGGCGCAGATCGTCGGCGGTCCCGATGCCCGGAACGAGGAGCACCGCGATCATCGCCCGCCGGGCCTCCTCCCGCGCCGCGGCGATCAACGTCATCTCGTCGGTGTGCGAGAAGCCGTAGTTGAACGACGACCCGCCGACCCCGTCGCCGTGCGAGACCTCGATGACCTCGACACCGGCCCGGTCCAGCGCCCGGACGGTGTCGCGCACCTGCGTCTCGGTGAACTGGTGTGCCATGGCGTGGCTGCCGTCGCGCAGCGTCGTGTCGGTGATCCGCACGTCGTGGCGGAGTGCGGGCCGACCGGTTCCGGTGGTGCCGCTCATGTCAGGACCGCCCCTTCGCGGCCGCCATCAGCTCGCCCACCTGGGCGGCCGCGGCAGTCATGATGTCGAGATTGCCGGCGTAGTCGGGCAGGTAGTCGCCGTTGCCCTTGACCTCGAGGAAGATCGCCACGCGGGCCAGTGGGCCGTCCGGGCCGTCCCAGCCGGGTTGCGGGTCGTCGAACTGCGGCTCGGCCCGGAGCGTGTAGCCGGGCACGTACTCCTGCACCGCAGCGACCATCTCGTGGATCGACGCCGTGATCGCGTTCCGGTCGGCGTCCGGGGAGATCGCGCAGAACACGGTGTCGCGCATGATCATCGGCGGCTCGACCGGGTTGAGGATGATCACGGCCTTGCCCCGGCGGGCGCCGCCGACCTCCTCGACCGCCCGCGCGGTGGTCTGCGTGAACTCGTCGATGTTCGCCCGGGTGCCGGGGCCTGCGCTGCGGGAGGCGACCGAGGCGACGATCTCCGCGTACAGGACCGGGGTGGTCCGGGAGACGGCGTGCACCATCGGGATCGTCGCCTGGCCACCGCACGTGATCATCGAGACGTTCGGCGCGGCCAGGTGCGCCGCGCCGTTCACCGGCGGGGACACCATCGGCCCCACGTGCGCGGGCGTGAGGTCGACGGCCTGGATCCCCGCCTCGGCGTACCGCGGGGCGTTGTCGACATGCGCCTTCGCGGAGGTCGCCTCGAACACCAGCTGCGGGAGCGGGTCCTGCCGCAGCAGCCAGTCGACCCCCTCGGCCGACGCCGCGACGCCCTGCGCGCGAGCCCGTGCCAGGCCGTCGGACTCCACCACCCCGACGACGTACGCGACCTCGACCGCCCGGCTGCGCTGCAGCTTGGCGAGCAGATCAGTGCCGATGTTCCCGGGGCCGACGATCGCCGCCGTCACCTTCGAACTCACCTCAACCATGCCCGGACGTTCGCACCGATTCCGGGCGACGATGAACCCGTGCGTTCCATTCAGCGAGACGGGGGGCCGAACTCCGTCCTCGGCCGTGCATTGACGCTGCTGACGGCGTTCCACCCCGGCGACGGCGACCTGAGCCTCGCCGAGCTGTGCCGGCGCACCGGGGTCAGCAAACCGACCGCGCACCGGCTCCTTCAGGAGCTGACCGCGTGGGACATCGTCGAGCGCACGGCGCACGGCTACCGCCTGGGCATGCGCCTGTTCGAGCTCGGCCAGCTCGCGCCCGGCCAGCGCAGCCTCCGCGAGACCGCGGCCCCGTTCCTCGCCGACCTCTTCGAGGCCACGCACGAGACCGTCCACCTCGCCGTTCCCGACGACACCGAGGTCGTCTACGTCCACAAGATCGACGGGCGCCACGGGCCCACCGTCGCCTCCCGCATCGGGGGGCGAATGCCCGCCTACTGCACCGGCGTGGGCAAGGCACTGCTCGCGTTCGCCCCGCCCGGACGGCTCGCGGCCGTCGTCGCCGCGGGCTTACCCCGGCGGACACCGCGCACGATCATCGCCCCCGGCCTGCTGGAGAAGGAGCTCGCTCGGGTGCGCGAACGCGCCGTCGCCGAGGAGCACGAGGAGTCGACCGTCGGGATCGCCTGCGTCGCGGCACCCGTCCTCGACGCCGATGGCACGGCCGTGGCAGCCGTGTCGATCACGGGTTGGGCCAACCGCCTCGACACCACACGGCTCGCACCTGCGGTGCGGACGGCGGTGCTGGGAATCTCCCGGTCACTCATGCCCGATCGGACGGCCCCGCTCGGTTGATCACGCCGGGACGTCGGGGTCCTGCAGTCCATCGTCGACCGGGGTGTCTTCGGCGACCAGTTCGAGGCCGGATCGGCGGGCCTGCTCGATCAGGAGCGTCGCGAAGTCCTCGGTGGTGTGCCCGGCTCCGATCGCGGCCGTGACGAGCTCCGCGGCGGTGGCCGCGATCGGCATCGACACGCCGTACTGGCGCGCTGCGGCGAGTCCGAGATCGAAGTCCTTGCGCAGCAGCGGATTGGTGAAGGTCGGGGTGAAGTCGAGACCGACCATCGCAGGCGTCTTGTAGCGGCTGAAGACGGAGCCCATCACCGAGTCGTTGAGGAAGCCCAGGAAGGCGGCACGGCTCACTCCGCCCTTCTCCGCGAGCACCGTGATCTCGGCGAGAGCCTGTATGACGACGCCCAGGTAGACGTTGTGCGCGATCTTGACCAGCCGGGCGGCCTCACCGTCACCGACGTAGGTCGCTCCGCGGCCCAGCACGCCGAAGAGGGGTTCGACCTCGTCGAACAGGTCGCGCGGGCCTGACACGGCGAAGGTCAGCCGCCCCGCCGAGACGACGGCCGGATTCCCGCTGACAGGCGCCGCCAGGAAGCCGGCGCCGCGTCCGGATGCCGCCGCGCGGGCGGTCGCCGAGGCGTCCAGGGACACGGTCGAGGAGTCGACGACGATCCGCGGTGCCTTGACAGGGTCCGTGAGGAGGCCGTCGGGCCCGGTCAGGACGGCGGCGAGGTCGGAAGAGGCGGAGACCACCACGAAGACGACGTCGCGACCCGCGAGGTCGGCCGGGCGATCCACGACCTCGGCGCCGAGGTCTGCCAGCGGCTCGGCCTTGGCGCGGGTCCGATTGAAGACCGCGAGATCGTGGCCTGCACCGACCAGCCGGCGGGCGAGTGCGAACCCCATCCGACCGGTTCCGATCCATCCCACGCGCACCGCGGCGGGATTCTGCGGGTCACCCATGATCTTTCCTCCGACGTGAGCAATGGATGCATGCGCGGCGCTCCGGCATTGCCGAGCACGTGGTGACGTCACGGGTGGCTGATGCCGACCAGGACCGTGTGCCGGAGGACGCCCGCGATCTCGCGATGGCCCGGTTCGTAGAGATGGGTCCAAGGCGAGGACGGTGCCGAGCGCGTAGTCCGATGTGGCTGCCGGGACGTCCGTGTGCGCGAGCCGCCAGCTCACCAGCACTGGCGAGGTCGACGTCCGGTACATCTCCCCGATCAGCACCGACGACCGCTCGGCCCGCAGGGTTCACGCGCTGCCATTGTGCATGTACCCGAACGCCCGTGCAGCCGCGAGCACCTTGCCCAGCGACGTACTGCTGACAGGTGGCGCGAGAACTCGCTGACGGCGCGGGAAGCAGCGCCGACATGGACCCCGGCACGCTCCGCCACGCCCTTTCGGTGTGCCGCTGCACCCCAGCACACTAACCCTGGGTCGCTGACCAATACGGTGATCGTCATCGAGCGCTCACCGGAAAGCAGGGCGAACACGCTGCGGCAGCCGGCTTATCCGGCTTTCGCGAGCCGGATCACGACACCCTGCCGAACTCCGGGACGCGGAGAAACCTGGAAATCACGAGGTTTCGCGGAGAGGGGCCAATTTGTCCGGTGCTCGGATGATGTCGACGCGGGAGATGCGGTCGCCGTCGAGCGTCAGGGAGACGACGAAGTCGCAGTCGTCGCCTCGGAGGACGGCGAGGCCGGGTGCGCCGTTGACCATCACCGGGGCCGGCTGGCGCTCGGCTTTGAGGAATCTCGCCATGCCGACGAGCATGCGTGCGACCCGGACCGCTCCATGAACGGGTCGCCGTGCCGCGCGGACCTGTCCGCCGCCGTCGCTGGTCAACCGCACGTCGGGGTCGAGCATCGCCATCAGGGTGGGTAGGTCGCCGCCGATGGAAGCGCAGCGGAACGCGGCCACCACCGCCTCGTGGGTACCCCGGTCGACCTCCAGGCGAGGAGTGCCGGCCGCGACGCGCTTGCGGGCGCGCGCGGCGAGTTGCCGCACCGCGGCCGGGCTGCGCCCGACCACTCGCGCGACCTCGGTGAACTCCATGTCGAACAGGTCGTGCAGCACCCATGCGGTGCGCTCGGGCGGGCTGAGCGTCTCCAGCATCACCATCAGCGCGAAGCTGACGCGGTCATCGAGGGTGACCCGCTCGGCCGGATCTGCCGGTAGCGGTGAATCGACCCACGGTTCGGGCAGCCAGGGCCCGACGTAGGTCTCGCGGCGGACCCGGGCGGAGCGCAGGGTGTCCAGCGCGCGGCGCGCCACGACGACGGTGCCCCAGGCCTCGATGTCCTTGATCGGTGTGGCGGCGTCAGCGGTGACCAGGCGCAGCCAGCAGTCGGACACGACGTCCTCGGCTTCGGCGTGACTGCCGGTCACCGCGTAGGCGATCCGCACCAGCCGCGGACGGGCCCGGGTATACGCGGCCGCCAGCTCCGCTTCATCGGTCACGACCAGCTCCCGACCGTGGTCCCCACCGCCGCTCCCTGCATTCCCAGCGTCACCGCCTCATCTCTCTCGGTGCCCCGACCGATGCGGGATCCTCCGCACACGTGATGAAGACGAGATAGAGCGCCGGCATGTGACAATCGAGAGAGTGTCGGGCCCCACATTTCACCGGCCCAGCTCAGATGATCCTGATTCCAGGAAGTACCAGAGAAAACCGACGAGCGTGCTGACGCCACCGGATCAGCCACGAAGCTGCTCGCGAAAGGTGATGGTGAACCTGGCGGATTCGAAAGGCCCCTGGTCGACCGCGGGACGCAATCAGGACGGCTCTGTCCGACCGTGTGAGTCTCCGTCAGTTCAGACCTCGGCGAGCGGCACCCGCTCATCGGCGAGCCGGCCGGGATCGACGGCGGTTCCGGAGCGAATGAGGCGCTGGACATCCTCGGTGACGTCCCAGACGTTGACGTTCATGCCGGCGCGGACGCGCCCGTCGGACAACCAGAACGCGATGAACTCGCGGGTGTCCAGGTCGCCGCGCACGACGACCTTGTCGTAGTCACCGGGTTGAGCGTGACCCGTGTACTCCATCCCGAGGTCGTACTGGTCGGTGAAGAAGTACGGCAGCCGGTCGTAGACGACGTCCTGTCCGAGCATGGCACGGGCGGCGGCCGGCCCGGTGTGCAGCGCGGTGGCCCAGTGCTCCACGCGCACTCGTCGCCCGATCGTCGGATGGTCGATGTTGGCGATGTCGCCGACGGCGTAGATGTGCGGGTCGCTGGTACGCAACCGCGAGTCGACCAGCACACCGTTGTCGATCATCAACCCTGCACGTTCCGCGAGCTCGACGGACGGAATCACCCCGATGCCGACGACGACGGCGTCGGCCGGCACGGTCTCCCCGCTCGACAGCGCCACGCCGGACACCCGCCCACGGCCGCCCACGATCTCGCGGACCCCGCTTCCCAGGCGGAGGTCGACGCCGTGCGCCCTGTGCAAGTCGGCGAAAACGGCGCCCATCTCGTCGCCGAGAACCTGACGCAACGGCTGGTCGTCACGCTCGACGAGGGTGACGGCACAGCCCCGCAGGCGGGCCGCGGCTGTCACCTCCAGCCCGATCCACCCCGCCCCGATCACGACCACTCGCGTTCCAGGGACCAGGGTGGCGCTCAGCGCGTCGGAGTCGTCGATGGTGCGCAGGTAGGTGACACCGGCCAGGTCGGCACCGGGCACGTCGAGCGGGCGCGGGACGGCGCCGGTGGCGAGCAGCAGTTCGTCGTAGCGCAATCTGTGGCCGCCGCCCACGATGACGTCCTGGCTCGCTGTGTCGACGTCCTCGACTCGGCACCCGGGCCGCAGTTCGATCCTCTGCGTGTCGTACCAGGCAGGCTGGTGCACGAAGGCGGTTTCGCGTTCCTGCGTGCCGAGCAGGTAGCCCTTCGACAGCGGTGGCCGCTCGTACGGGGGATGCTTCTCCTCGCCGAGGAGCACCACGCGGCCGGTGAACCCCTCGGTGCGTAGGGTCTCCGCCGCCTTCGCCCCGGCCAATCCGGCTCCGGCGATCACGAACGTCCGCTCATCACTCATCTGTCAGCTCCTTGTAGCCGGTCACAGCCCGGCGGTCGTCAGCCCCCGCACGGAGCGCACCCTCGGGGATCCGGCGGATCGCGCGAAGGATCTGTTCTGCCTTTCCTGTGGATGTGCACATGGCCGGCGAGTGTGCGGCCGGGGTCCGGATGTGTCGCGGTTCGTGTCCAGCACTGCGGGACTCGCTGCTGGATGCTCCGGGGTCCACCGATCAGGATCGCTGCCCATGAACTGGGTCTTCGATGTGCGGGCGGGCAGTCCTGTATCGCTGTGTGCAGCATGATCGCGTTGCGGGGTCACACCCGGGGTGGTCCTGAGGTTCTGGTGTATGAATCTGCACCACTGCCGATCCCAGGAAATTGCGAGGTGCTGATCGCCGTCCACGCGGCGGCGATCACGTTCGATGAACTGACCTGGCCCGAGACGTGGGCCTCCGGCGATACAGCCCTCTTCTTCATCGTGACGCCGGAACAGCACCGGCTGACCTGGATAGCGAACCTGATCGACACCGGCGCGCTGAAAATGAGCGTCGCCGCGACGTTTCCCCTGGCCGAGGGCCGAGCCGCCTACAAGAGCGGCGCCACCCGGAGACACCACCGGGGTAAGACCGTTCTGATCGTCCGGGACCGACCGGTGCACCACGGAAAAGAGAGAGAAATGGCTGCTGTCAGCAACATGATGGAGAAGGATCTGCTGGAGGTTGTTCCGCCGTTCATCGTTCAGGGTTCCTCCGCGATGATCCGGCTCCTCGAACTGCCGCCAGGGGACCCTGGTCTCGCCCCGCACCGTCACTCCGGGCCTGTTTTCGGCTACATGCTCGAGGGAGAGATGCTCTTCGAGCTCGAGGGTGAGGCGCCGTATCCGATCACAGCGGGAGAGGCTTTCTGGGAACCGGGCGGCGAGGTCATCCACTACACGGTCGCCAACCTGCTCGCAGACAGGACGAGTCGATTCGTCGTGGTCATGCTGTGCGCTCCTGGGGTCGAGATGATCACACTGGTCGAGGACGAGGAACTTGTAGCCAAGGCACAGGAACGGATTCCCGCACCGCCACGGTAGTTCTCCTGGCTTGCCGCATGACGGAGCCGCCGGGTCAGCCGGAACGGGTGCCCTCCTGCGCCGGTCGCGGGGCCGCGGTGTCCAGGGGTACGGCGGCCGACCGCACGAGTCCGAGCTGCACGACCTGACGACCCGTCACAGCGTCGAGGATCCAGTCGATCGCCGTGCGCACGCGGTTGCCGGGCATGCTGAGCAGGTGATACCCACGGGCGACGGTTTTCGCCGGCAGCCCGGAGATCGGGATTCGCAAGGGGTTGGCGGCGGCCTGCGCGCCACCGAGATCCACCACGAAGCCCAGGTCGTGGTGCTTGTACAGGCGTATTCGCCCGTAGCCGAGCGACGCCGCGACGTTGCGCCCTGCGAGCTTGCCCTGGCGAGTGGCGTGCTGTGCGGTCATCGCCGTCACCTGGCCCGGCCGCGTGAGGTCGGGCACCGCGGCGGCGTCCCCGCAGGCGAAGACGTCGGGGTGACCGGGCACCACGAGCGTCGGCTCCACCACCAGCCTGCCCTTCCGTGTCTCGAGGCCGCTCTCCTCGACCAGCGGGTCGGGGCGTACACCCACGCACCAGGCGATGGTGCGCGTCGGGACGAACTCTCCGGTCGTGAGGAGCACGCCATCCCCCGTGGCCTCCCGCACCGAGGTCTCGGTATGGATCTCGACGCCGCGCTCCCGCAGCACCCGGTCGGCCGCGCGGGACAGCCGCGGATCCAGCTCGGGGAGCACCTTCGGCGCGAGGTCGAGCAACAGCCAACGCACCTTCTGGTGCCGCAGGTGGGGATGGCCGGCCCGGATCGCGTCGGTGAAGAGCGGCCCGTGGGCTGCCACCTCGGTGCCCGTGTATCCCGCGCCCACTACCACGAACGTGCACCGGGCGGTCCGCTCGTCGGCGTCGTCGGTCGAGTCGGCCAACTCGAATTGCCGGACGATGTGATCGCGCAGGTAGAGCGCCTCGGCCACACCGCGGAAGCCATGGGCGTGCTCGGCGACGCCGGGGATCGGCAGCAGCTTGTTCACGCTGCCCACTGCGAGGATCAGGCGGTCGTAGCCGAGGCTGTGTGAGCTGCCCTCGGGGTCGGTGTAGGAGACGGTGCGCTCGGTGAGCGACACCGAAGCCACGTCCCCGAGGACGAGTCGCACCCCACGCAGCGTGTCCGGGATCGGCACGGTGATCCGCCGCGGATCGAGGATCCCTGCAGCCACCTCGGGCAGCAGCGGCAGGTAGAGGAAGTAGTCCACGGGGTTCACCAGCACGATCTCCACGCCGGAGTCCGGCGGCAGCGCTCTGGTGAGCGAGCGCGCCGCGTCGTATCCGGCGAAGCCCGCACCGACGATCACCACGCGCGAGCGGTTCGCCGAGGGCACGTGCCCGTCGGACGACTCCGGCGGTTGGATGGGCCAGATCTGCGTTCCGGACAATTCCCGTCTCCTTTACCGTGCTCTTATCATGGGTATGACGAGATCGATCGGCTGCCTGTGACAATGTGGCCGCATGATTATCTTCACCGGGGCACGGAATCTGTCACATCACGGGCGTCCGGTCTCGTCTACACGCCGTGAGCGTGGCCTCCGTCAGGGATCACCATGGTCTGGCTGAAATCCAGCCCGCTGCGCAGGGCTCCGACGACTCGCTTCATGAGCCACATCAACAAGGAGAAGCAGTGCCGGACGTTTTTCGTTCATCGGTAGCGGTGCAGGTGCGGTCCCCAGCAGCTGCGGAGTGGCAGCGCTGGGCGGGACCACGCTCGTGTTGCCGGTAGAGCCGACCAGTTCGAGACTCGCAAGGTGGAGCCGCAGATGGGGCCATCGGGAAACGAGGGGCCGCCACGGGACGGAGTCATCCGGACTCCGGACCGGCGTCTGCGGGTGTTCGTGAGTTCCACGCTGGGCGAGCTGGCCGATGAGCGGGAAGCGGTCTCGCGCGCCATCTCGGCGCTGCGCCTGACGCCGGTGACGTTCGAGGCGGGGGCGCGGCCGTATCCACCGCGAGACTTGTACCAGGCGTACCTGGCGCAGAGCGATGTGTTCGTCGGGGTGTACGGGCAGCGGTACGGGTGGATCGGGCCGGGCATGGAGGTCTCGGGGCTGGAGGAGGAGTTCGAGCTGTCGCGGTCCTTGCCCCGGCTGCTGTATGTCAAGGCGCCTGCGCCGGACCGCGATCCGCGCCTCACCGAGCTGCTGGCCCGCATCACGGAGGACGGCACGGCCTCCTACCGTCACTTCCGCACGCCGGCGGAGCTGGGTCGGCTGGTGCGCGACGACCTGGCGATGCTGCTGAGCGAGCGGTTCGCCGCCGCACGCCCCTCGGCGACGGCCGTGGCGCTTCCGCACGCACCCGGGCCGCGCCCATTGCCGGTGGACGTGACCTCGCTCGTCGGACGGGAGCAGGCCATCGAGGAGGTAGCCGATCTGGCCGGGCGCCCCGACGTGCGATTGGTGACCCTCACCGGATTGGGCGGGATCGGCAAGACCCGGCTGGCGGTGGCGGTGGGCGAGCGGTTGACTGACCGATTCGAGGCGGGCACCGCTTTCGTTCCGCTGGCGGCGATCACCCAGCCCGAGCTGGTGCTGACAGCCGTTGCACGGGCGGTGGGTGCCGAGTTGGCGGGCACAGGCTCGCCGATGGAGACCCTGGTCGAGTACTTCGACGACGGCCGGTGGCTGCTCATCCTCGACAACCTCGAGCAGGTGGTCGACGCCGCTCGCGACATCGACGCGCTGCTGACCCGCTGTCGCGGCGTGGTGATCCTGGCGACCAGCCGAACGGAGCTGGAGCTGCGGGCGGAACGGGTGTACCCGGTTCAGCCGCTGCCGCTGCTTGCTGACCCCACCGGCGTGGCGGTGGCGGAGCTTGCGGCATCGCCGGCTGTGGCGCTGTTCGTGGACCGGGCTCGCGCGGTGCGCCCCGGCTTCGCCCTCACCACGAGCAACGCGGCGGCGGTGGCGGAGATCTGCAGGCGGCTGGAGGGGCTGCCGCTGGCGATCGAGCTGGCGGCCGCCCGCACACGGCTGCTCGACCCGGACGCGCTGCTCGCCCGGCTTGCCAGGTCGCTGGACGCGCTGGGAGTGGGCGCGGTGGACATGCCTGAGCGGCAGCGCACCCTGCGGGCCACGGTGGAGTGGAGCGTGGGGCTGCTGGAGGATGCCGAGCGGTCGCTGCTGGAGGTCGCGGCGGTGTTCGTCGACGGCTGGACCGTCGAAGCCGCTGCGCAGGTAGCCGGCCTGGATGAGGACCAGGCGCTGGAACGGTCCGAGGCACTGGCCCGCCACAGCCTGATCCACCTCACCCCCGCCGGCGACGGCCCCCGGCCGCGGATGCTGGAGACCATCCGCGCGTTCGTGGCCGAGCAGTTGGCGGTCCGGCCTGACGCCGCCGAGATTCGCTCGCGGCACGCCGGCTACTACCGGGCGCTGGCCGAGCAAGCCGACCGGCAGTTGCGCGGCGCCGGCCTGCGCGGGGGGTGCAAGCGCCTGGATGTCGAGGAAGGCAATCTGGCCGCCGCCGTGCGCTGGTACCTCGACCACGACACCGGGCCGCTTCCCCACATGTTCCGGGTCCTCTGGCTCTTCTGGTTCCTGCGGGACCATCTCGGCGAGGCCCACTCCTGGGTCGACCAGTTGCTGCCCACCGCTGACTCCTTCGACCTCCAGGCCCAGGTTGAACTGGCGTCGACGGCCGCAGCGACCGGCGTCGAGGTCGGCGACGACGAAGCGGCGCTGGCGGCCCGCGAGCGTCTGGCGCCGCTGCTCGACGGGATCGGGGACCCTTACCTCCGCGCTGTGTCCCAGCTGGTCATGGCATGGACCTCGGGGGTCGTCGGCGACTTCGACGGCGCTCTACGGGGCGCCTTGGTCTCCCTGAAGCAGCTCCGTGGCCAGGACGAGCCGTTCTGGACAGCGCTGGCCGCCTGCACCGCCGGTTTCGTGGAGGTGACCGTCGGCCGCCACGAGGACGCCCTGGGCCACCTGACCGAGATGCGCGACCTGGCGGAGCGGCTCGACAACCCCTGGCTCGCCGCCGTCTCCCGGGTGTATCTGGGCACCATGGCCGTCGCACAAGGCAGACCGGAGGAGGCCAGGGCGCAGATGGATGAGGCGCTGGAGCTGAGCCTTGCGGCCCACAGCACTCGTGGCCTCACTCTGTGTCTGGCCGCGTTCGCCCGGCTGGCGTTCGTGGAGGGTGACCCCGAGAGGGCGGCACTTCTGGCGGGGGCAGTCGAGGGCCTGCGCCGCCGGGTGGGTCTGCGGGCCTTGCCGCTGCCGCTGCTCCGGCAAGACGAAGCCGAGTTGGTCGCCCAGGTCCGCCAGGCGCTGGGCGCGGACCGGTTCAGCCGACCGTACGACGCCGGCTCGCGACTCAGCCAGCAGGAGGCGGTGGCCGCCGTCCGCGACCGGCGCAGCGCCGGCACCGCCGCGCCCTGATCCGTAGCCGCGGCATTCAGCCGACAAGACCGTGGCTGAGCCGCGCACGTCGTGCCCGGTCAGAGGAGGAAGAGCCGGACGATGTGATAGTCCGCAGCGATCCCGCGTTCGGGGTGGAACTCGAAATTCGCCGACACCAGTCCGGTTGCACCGCTCAGCCGGCCCGTGCCCTCGACCTGCCAGGTCACAGCACCTCGCGATGTGCCCTCCTCGGCGGAGGGTTCGATGAGCCCCGCACCGACCGTGGTCAGCCGAAGGCCGGCACCGTCGAAGATGATCTCGCCGTCCTCGACGAAGGTGGTCTCACCGGTGATGGTGACGCGGGTCTCGTAGGACGCCTCGGTCGGCACCCAGGAGTCGCCACCCTCTAGCACCGTTATCGAGCCCGGACCCGATTTCACGGTCGACGTGGGCGGGTCTCCCGCCGGCGGCGTTGCCTGCGTTTCGAACCTCAGGAGCAGGATTTGTCGTCGCATTCTGTGCTCCTTGCACGGAGTCGGGTTGTTCCACGATGCGCGTATGCGGCGGCGGAAAGCTTCGGCGTGGGTGTCCCCCGCAGACCACTGTCCGATCCGGCCGGCAACTGCGCTACCTCATTCCAGCTCGTTGACGGCGTATTCGGGGCGGCCGCCTGCGAGGGCCTGCGCGATCTGGTCGACGGCTGCGTGGCTCATCGCGCGCCGCACGTCATCGACCCCCGAGCCCAGATGCGGGGTGAAGAGGGTGTGCGGGTGTGTGAGCAAGGTCGGGTCGATGCGACCGGGGCGGTCGGTCCGGGCCCAGTCCTCCACGGCGAACACGTCGGCCGCGTAACCGCCGAGCCGTCCCGATTCGAGCGCATCGGCTACAGCAGCCTCGTCGACCACGGATCCGCGGCTGATGTTCACCAGGTACGCCCCGGTCCGCATTCGGGCGAGTGCGCTTCTGTCGAGCAGGCCTGCGGTGTCGTCCCGGAGCGGGAGCAGCGGCAACACCACATGGCTCGCGGCGAGAAGCTCATCCAACGACGCCCGCCGGACGTCCAGTTCGGCCTCGCGCTCGGGCGTCAGCGGCCGGACGTCGTGATAGAGCACGCCGGCGTCGAACGCGCGCAACCTCCGCGCCAGCGCCTGTCCGATCGCACCCATACCGATCATCCCGACCGTCGACCCGGCCAGGCCTGCCCCGTACAGCTCTGGCCGCCAGCCACAGAACGCGCCGCTGCGGACGTGCCTGTCGCCGGCGGCCACGTGGCGCATCAGCCCGATGATGAGCCCGATGCAGAGCTCTGCCGTCGGTGCGGTGAGCTGGTGGGGCAGCGCGGTCAGCCACACCCCATGCCGGGTGCAGGCGGCACCGTCGAAGTTGTCGTGCCCCTTCAGCGTTGCGCTGATGACGCGCAGGCGTGGACAGCGATCGAGAAGGTCGTCGTCCACGCAGTCGGTCATGCACGCGAGCAGGCCGTCGGCGTCGCGGGCGCGAGCCAGCACCTCGTCACGGGACAACACGGTGCGACTGGTCACCGGCACCGGCGTGGAGAACTGGTGCAGGTGATCGATGACATCGTCATGGACCCAGTGGGTGATCACGACCCGGGGTTTGCTGCTGGCCACGCCCTTCACAGTTCATCTCTCGAGGCGGACCTTCTCCTGATCCGCGGCGAACGTTGGCTTACGGCAGCGTTAACGGCGGTGCCGCAGACGCCACCGCGAGCACGGTCGCCGCGGGCTGAGGCGGCTCCTCCCCCGCTTCCGTCAGGACGTCACGGGAGAGGTCTGGCGCCAGAACGAGAGGATCTCCGCGGCTGTCGGCGCCGGCATCTCGAGCGGAGGGAGGTGCCCGGCGTTCGCGATCTCGACGGTCCGGACGTGCGGGAGCCCCGCAGCGGTCGCGGCGGCCCGCGCCAGGGTCCACATCGGATCGCGGTCTCCCGCGACCAGCAGAACCGGTGCGGAGATCCGGTGGAGCCGTTCGGTGAGATCCGGCCGGTGGAGCATCATCGCGCGCATCACGCGCTGCATCCCGGTTCGGTCGTTCGCACGGAACGTGTCGCGGACCATGGCGACGGAATGTGCATCCGCGTCCGGACCGAGGAGGGCGGCGACGACCGCGCCGGTGAGCGGACGAGGGCCGACGGCGCGGTAGGCCGCGGTCAGCAGGGCGATCCGGCGCCGCTCGGCCGGCGGTAGCGGCGTCGGCGGGGCGCCGATCGTCACCAGGCTTCGCGCCGGATACCGGGAGGCGTACGCGTAGCCGACGTGCCCGCCCCACGCGTTGCCGACCCAGTCGACGTCCTGCCCGACGCCGAGGGTGCCGAGAACGAGCGCGGCCGCGTCGGCGCAGTCGTCGAACGTGAACCGGTCGGGTGGCAGGCCGCCCCGCCCGTGCCCGGGGCCGTCGACCAGCACGAGTGTGCGATGGGCTGCCAAGGTGGCGCGGACGCGGTCCCACTGGCGTGAATCCACGAACAGGCTGTGCCACAGCACCGCAGCCGGCCCGGCGCCGACGACCTCGACATGCACGGTGCCGATGCCCGTGTCGACCTGCACGTCTCCTCCAGATACTCCGGAATCCGATGCTTCGGATTCCGGAGTATTGTGCTCGATCGTGGGATCGTCAACCCGGCCACTGCCGACCGACCGCCTGGCGGTGGGACAGCTCCTCGTCCGCCTCCTCCAGCGCTTCCGCCGGGAGGTCCTCGCGGTGGCGGCCGAGAACGGTGTCACCGATATGCGGGACGCGCACCTGCACATCTTCGGGAATGTCGGCGTGGACGGCGTCCGCCTCACGACGCTGGCGCGCCGGGCACAGCTGAGCCTCGCAGCCTGTGCCGAACTGGTCGACGACCTCCAGCGCAAGGGCTACCTCGAGCGTCGCCGTGACCCTGCCGACGGACGCGCCAAGCTGATCTTCCCCACCGTCCGCGGGCGGGAGGTCCTCACACTGGCCGGGAAGAGGGTCGCCGAGATCGAGACGGCGTGGGGTGACCACGTCGGCCCCGCGGAGTTCGACAATGCGATGCGCATTCTGGATCGGCTGGTCAGCGCCCTCGACGAGGAACAGGGCGGGCGGGACGCATAAACCGTTCCGACGTGGTCCGCGGACGCAGGCGAAGAGCACCCGTTCCGTGACGCGTCAGGGCGCGGTCCAGCGATAGACCTTGGCCGTCGCAGTCCGTACGTCGCAGTTGTGGCTGTGCTGTCAGTCAGGCCATCACCGCGGTGCGGCCACGCGGTACGACGCCGTCCTGGGTTCGGTGCAGGTACTAATGCCCGCTCGGTAGCCGGAACTCGACCGGGCCTGTCAGCGCGTGCAACTCGGATTTTTCCCCGTCAAGGCTGACGACGCACGGGGCGGGCATCTCGCCTCCGCCGAGCGTGCCTCCGATCTCGACCCAACCGACGACGAGCATCCGTTTACCCTCGGGTGTCACGCATTCCAGTGGATAGCCCTGCACCTGCATGATCGATTCGCCTCCCTGTTGTCGATCTCGCCGGCGATCGGTTCGTCACCCGGCTCGGCATGTCAGGCACGAACCGGTCGCCGGCCGTCACGCGGCCCTGCTGAGTGCGGGCGCGGGTACAGCGAAACACCGAGGATAGGTCCGTCCGCCACGTCCCGCAGACCATGTGGTCCACGGCGGATCACGCTCAACAGTTCCCGCAGGCGTGGACACCGCCGCCGCGTGCCCGGGCCGCCGCTGCGCCGTTGTCCACGCCGTCGAACAATGTTGCGGCCCGCAAAGCCGTGGCTGAGGCCCAGCGCCCGGTGCTGAGCAACCGCAGGGCAAGGATCCCGGGAACGTGGTGGCGACGAACGCCACTGCCACCGGGTTGAGCATCGATCCACCGACGGCCCGCCGGGCACGCGCCGCGATCAGCCAGTCGATGCTCGGCGCCAGGCCGCACAGCAATGAACCGAGCCCGAACGCGGCGAGTCCGACCTAGGGGATTCGCCGTCGGCCGATCCGATCGGCGATGGAACCGGCCAGCACCAGGAAGCCGGCCGGCACCAGCGTGTACGCGTCGACCGTCCACTGCAGGCCGGACACCGAGGCGCGCAGATCGTGACGGATCACCGGCAGCGCGACGTTGACGATGGAGATGTCCATGACCACGACGAGCACGCTGGCGCAACAGATCGCGAGAACCAGGAATCGTCGGCGTCGGCTGAGCTCGGTGGCTGTGGTCTGGCCGGCTCGCCGCAGGCGACGCCGAGCGGCCATGGGCGCCCAACCGCCGAGCGGGTGCGCGCCGAACGACCTCTGGCTGAAGGACCGCTCGACGCCTGCCAGGCTGCCCGCACGCGCCGCGTCGAGATCCTCAGCCTGCCCTGACCCGCGGGTCGGCGGAGCGGAGCCGGGCGTTCTCGGCACGCAGTTGCTCCAGCTCCGCCACCAGCGGAGCCATGACGTCCTGCAGTTCCTCGGCGGTGTATCGGGGCGTGATGTGCTGCGGGCAGTTCCAGTCGAATGCCGCGAGCGTCACCACCACGATCCGCTCCACGACCGCGCGGTAACCAGGCACGGTCACCCGCGCCGCGAGCTCGGGGTCGGCGTCGGCATCGATGATCTGCGCGGTCCCGAGCAGCTTGATACGCAGTTGCCGGGCGTGGTCCATGGCGATGATCGCCACCCGCGCCTCCCCTGCCGGATCGAGGTTGCCGGTGCTCACGTACTGGCGGTTGCCTCGGAAGTCAGCCCAGGCGATGGTGCGCTCGTCGAGCACCTGCAGGAACCCGGGCGGCCCTCCACGGAACTGCACGTACGGCCAGCCCGTCTCGCCGACCGTGGCGAGGTGGAACCCGTCGCGAGTCTGAAGGAACTCCACCTCGTCGGGCCCGAGCCGGTCGCGCGGATCGGCGGCGGTGAGCAGGCGGTCCGCCCTGCCGCCGTATCGAGCCTGCGCAGCGCGGACGGCCCGAGTGAACAGCAACTCGGCGAACCTGAGGGCCATGATCGCTCCCTTATAACCACCAAATATATATTCAGAGGTTAGGAAGAGCGGCCTCGCCTGTCAAGAGGTTGCGTAGCGGGCGGAGGTGTTCTCCAGCACGAACTCGCGGAGCCGGCGGGCCTGCTCGTCGTGCCGGGCGTAGCGACTGATGCCCTCGAAGTGCTCGCCCGCCATGCCGTCCTCGATCGGACCGGTGACGAGGGCCAGCAGCCTGGCCTTCGCCGCCACGGCCGAGCGGACGGAGTCCGGCGAGTTCGCCACGATCCGCGAAGGAGGACTCGGGACGCGGACGGAGCTCGACCTCAGGCTGCGTGTAGAAGGGTCCGCCGCCTGCGATGACCCTGGTTTCGAGCGCGCGAAGGATCATCGCGGCGGCCTCGTCGAAGCGGTCGCGTGACTCCCCCATGTCCACGCGGAGAGGCACGTACTGCTTGCGGGAGAGGCCGCGACCGATTCCGAACAGCGCGACCCTCGGACAGGGCGTCGAGCATGATCATCTTCTCGGTGGCCCGCAGTGCGTCGTGCCGCATTCGCTGAACCATTACTTGCAGCATCACGACACTGACGCGTCAACATAGACGCAAAAGAGACGATCCGTGGACGTGGGCGGCTCCCCAGACGCAGACGTAAGGAGCCGCCCATCGTCCTGTCGGGACGGCTGGATTCGAACCCGACCATCTGTGCGCAGTAATCGGCGCACCCCACCCGAAGCGCACGTAGTCGATGTGACCGGCTCTGCCGTGGGTCGCCGGGCTGGGCTAGCGCTGCCGGCGGTAGCGCACGGTTCGGTTGTTCAGCGGTTGCAGCTTGCGTGCGTTGCCTTTGGGGAAGAGTTTCTCGAAGCCGTTGACGCTGGCGTCGGTGACGGCGTGGTGCCGGCGCAGGATCAGCCACGAGACGCCTTCGGTGTAGGGCGCGGTGGTCAGTGAGCCGTCGTAGCGGAATGTGGACAGGTCGCCGGGCAGTGATTTCTCGAGGTTGACGGCGATATCGCGGTCGTTGCCGCACTCCTGGGGAAGGGTGTGCAGTACCGCGTCCTGGGGGGTGCCGCCGCGTCCGCCGTGGGTGAGGAAGAGCGCGATGACGAGGGTCTGGCCATGTGGTCCACGGTGGACGTAGTGCTGTTCGAGGGAGTAGTGGTGGCCATCCAGTACGTGCTCGGAGCGGGTGTGGAAGTGGAATTGCAGCAACTCGTAGCGCACGCCGGCGATGCGTACAGCGGCGGTGCCCGCGGGGACGTCGGCTTGGATGGTTTCCTCGGGGCCGCGGATGGTGCAGCCGGCGGGGTTGTCCATGTCGTGCCGGACGTAGTGGACGTGCAGGTCGACGTGGTCGGGGTAGTCGATGACGAGTTCGGGGAGCTCGGGGTCATCCACAGCGGATCGGGACCGGATGGCGATCGGGCTCTGGTGGGACGGGGCGGCGATCGCCGATGTGGACGTCGCCACCACCGTCGCCGCGGCCACGATGGGCACACCGATCAAGAACGACCGTCGGGAGTGGATCACGTTTTTTCCTCCAGCTTTCGAAGCACGCCCGGGTTCGCCTCCGAGCGATGCCTTTCCGATTTCGCGACGCGGATGACGGTGGCGGTGTGCTCCGCGAACAGGGTGCAAGCGGTCCATGTCCGTCAGGTATCGCAGCGTGAGTACGCCCATGGCCTCGGCGAACCGGGCCACGGCCGTGGGAGCGGTGCTCACGTGAAGACGGCAGTCCGATCCGACGGTCGGACAGCGAATCGAGCCACGTGCGTCGCGTCGCCGACGCGGACGCAGTGGGAGATGCCAGAGCGCCTACGGATGGACCGCAGGGGCGATATCAGCGGTGGTCGTGCTCGGTCTCAGATTGGCGCGTAGCACGTCCTTCTGTCGAGGCAGTCGCCGTATCCGGTCAATCTTCATCGATGTCATCCGCGCACCCACACCTCGGTCACAGGGAGGTGGAACTCCTCATCGTCCGCCGCTCCGCCGGGACGGGTCGGCACTGCAGGGCCACAACGCGCCCGGATCACGCTGCTCCTATTCGTTGCCGTGATCTCGGGTGTTCAGCCCTATTGTCGACCGTTGCCCCTTTCACCGTCCTCGCCCGGCACGAGACCCTTCCAGGATACGTGGCGATCACGTCTACTGTAAGCCGATTTCCGGTTGATCATCGATTGATTCCGACCGCGCGCCGATTGACCGGATCATCACTGACGGGCACCCGACCACGGCGGGCAGCGCCACTTTCAGGACAAGACGCGAGTTCTCCACACGGAGTACATACTCGGATCAGCTGACATTTCGATTTTATCCCCGGAAACCAGGCGAGCGTCGCCCGAGCCGCAGGCAGTGCGCACACGCGGCGATCAGAATCGCGGTATCAGATGGGAACGATGCGACACACCGGGCGAATTCGCCGCAATTCGAACATGCAGTATCGAGAGGGAGGTCGGTGCGCTCGGCGAGGATTCGAACACGACGGCAACCAGGTCTCCCGGCCGTGGTGTCGAGGGCGACCACGGTGGGCGCCATTCAAAAAACTCATATTCAAAGGCGTTGATAACCGGTCGTTTCCGTGTTTCAGTCACCGTCGTGGATTCGAGAATGGAATCGACCGCCGACGACGCTGCGGTCCCCGGGCGTGTCGAGACATCGACGCTTCCGTTCGGTGACCACTGGACGTGGGTGCGGATGTTTCATCCCGCAGAGCCGAATGACGACCGCCTTCCGGTCGTGGTCCTGCACGGCGGCCCCGGCATGGCGCACAACTACACGCTCGCCATAGGAGCCCTCGGGCACGACGGGCGCCGCGTGGTGCACTACGACCAGCTCGGCTGCGGCAACAGCAGCCACCTGCCCGACGCGCCGGCGCAGTTCTGGACCGTCGAGCTGTTCGTCGACGAGCTTCGCAACCTCGTGGAGCGGCTAGGGCTCCTCGACGGGTTCCACCTGCTCGGACACTCGTGGGGCGCGATGCTCGCACCGGAGTACGTGCTGAGGCACCCCGACGGGGTGCGGAGCATGACCCTGGCCAACGGGTTGGCATCGATGCCGCTGTTCGCGCAGGGCATCAATGAGCTGCTGCGTGCGATGCCGCGTGAGACCCAGGAGCTCATCGCCGAGCAGGAGCGGGCCGGCACGACGGACAGTGCCGAATACCTCTCCGTGGTGGATCAGTTCTACCGACAGCACATCTGCCGGCTGGATCCGTGGCCCCAGGACCTGCAGGACAGCTTCGCGAATGTGGAGAACGACCCGACCGTCTACGGCACCATGTTCGGACCCAGCGAGTTCACGATCACCGGCACGCTCGTCGGCTGGTCCATCGTCGACCGTCTCGACGGCGTGGGCGCCCCGACCCTCGTGCTGAGCGGGGAGCACGACGAGGCACGCCCCCAGGCGTGGGCACCGTTCGTGGAGCGCATCAGGGACGTTCGCCACCACGAGTTCGCCGGCGCGAGCCACATCCCGCACCTCGAGACGCCGGCGGAGTTCACCCGCGTCGTGGGCGCGTTCCTCCGCCGGCATGACTGAGCCCGGCCACCCCGGCCCGGGCCCCGGAGCCACCGGCTCCGCGCAGCAACCCGGCGCGCCCACGCTGGAGGAGTTCGGCTACCGGCAGGAGCTGCGCCGGACGATGTCGCTGGCCGACGTGGTCGTCTACGGGCTGATCTACATGGTGCCGATCGCGCCGCTTGCGGTGTTCGGGCTCATCTTCAATTCCTCCGCGGGCATGGTGGGGCTGGTCTTCGTGGTCGCCGCGGTCGCGATGATGTTCAGCGGCCTGTCCTACCGCGAGATGGCGCTGCACTATCCCATTGCCGGGTCGGTCTACTCCTATGTGCGGCTGGGGCTCAACAGCTTCGTGGGATTTCTCGCCGGCTGGGCGATCCTCCTGGACTACCTGCTGTTGCCGGCGTTGGCGTCGGTGTTCTCGGCCGCCGCAATGGTCAGTCTGTGGTCCGCGGTGCCCGCCTGGGCCTGGATCATCGTCTTCGTGGTGCTCGCGGCCGGCATCAACCTCGGCGGGATGGCCGTCACCGCGACGATGAACAAGGTGTTCCTCCTCATCCAGCTCGTCGTGCTCGCCATCTTCGTGGTCTGGGTGCTGTCCGACCTCGTCCAACTACGGGCCCACCTGGTGCTGTGGCCGTTTTTCGACCCGGACCGGTTCTCGTGGAGCATCGTGTTCGGCGCCATCCCGATCGCCGCATTCACCTTCATCGGATTCGACGCGATCTCGACGCTGAACGAGGAAGCCCGCGGCGGGGGCCGCGCCGTGGCGAAGGCGACCATGATCGTGCTGGTGGCTGTGACGATTCTGTTCGTGCTGCAGGTGTATCTGGCCGCGATCTACGTCCCGCAGGGCACCACCTTCCCCGACGGGGACGCCACCAGCAGCGCCTTCTACGACCTCGCCGGCCGGGTCGTCGGGGGCTGGTTCAAGGTGCTGGTCACGCTCACCTCGGCCCTGATCGCGATCTTCGCCAACTCGATCGCCTCACAGGCGACGTCGTCCCGGCTGGTGTTCAGCATGGCCCGCGACCGGCAACTTCCCCGGTTCCTGTCGACGGTGAGCGCGAACGGAGTGCCGCGCAACGCGATGCTGTTCATCGCCCTGCTGTCGCTGGTGATCGGAATCGCCGGCACCCAGGAGGAAGAAGTACTGACGACGCTGGTGACCTTCGGCGCGCTGACCGCCTACATCCTGCTGCACATCGCGGTACTCGTGCACTTCGGCGTCCGCGGCCGCAGCCGCAAGGTGCTCGTCCACTGGATCTCCCCGGTCATCGGCACCGCGGTGCTGCTCTACGCACTCTGGAGCGCCGACACGAATGCCAAGGTCGTCGGCGTCGGCTGGCTGATCATCGGCATTCTGATCGCCGTCTACTTCCGCTTCAGCGGACGACTCGTGGTCGAGCGTTGACAATGCTCGTGGATCAGTGCGGCGGTCGAGGAGACATGCGCTGAGCGGTCGGCGGCGGGTAGATGGATTTGATCTCGGCACCCCCATCGGTCGAGCGCTGAATCTTTTCCTCGATGCAGCGGCCCATGTGCCGAGCAAACACACCGTAGCCAGCACCATTCGGGGTGGAAAGAATTTATCGAGATATTGTCGTCGATGAATGCGGAACGTAGCTGTCGATCAGCCGAGCCGAGCGAAGTCGATGACGGCCTCGAAGTCGACGTCGCGCAGCGTGCCGTATCCAGGTCCCCAACCGGTCCCCAGCCGTGAGGTGACGAACGCGTCGGCTACGACCGTGGGCGCGTGCTGGACGAGTAGCGCCGCCTGCACCGCGAGCGCAATTCGGGTCACCACATAGCGGGTGGTGTCCTCGGGCGCCATCACGAGTTCCTCGATCTCGGCGAGGACGTCGGCCAGCAACGGGTACTCGGCCGCGACAGGGCGGATGTCGTCGAGCACCGGCTCGATCGCCTTCGGCTCGCGGGTGAGGACGCGTCCGACGTCCATCACCATCATGTTCGAGGTGCCCTCCCAGATCGCGTTCAGCGGTGCCTCCCGGTAGTAGCGGGGGCAGGGGTGCTCCTCGATGTAGGCGTTACCGCCGATGGACTGGATGACCTCCTCGGTCACGCTCGATACGCGCCGGCAGTTCCAGAACTTCGCCACCGGGGTCAGCAGACGGCTGACCAGCTTCTCGGACACGTCGTCCTGGTGGTCCTCGGCGCGGGCCACGCGGAACCCGAGGTGAGCGGCCCCGGCCCATTCCAGCGCGAGGTCGGCCAGCACGGGCGCCTGGATCGGCAGCTGCGACAGCGGGGCGCCGAACGCGAAGCGATTGTCGTTGTAGTGCAGGCACTGCGACAGAGCCGCCCGCATCAGACCGGCGGAGCCGACGGCGAAGTCCAGCCGCGTGTACTCGGCCGAGGACAGGATCGTCCGCACACCCCTGCCCTCCTCGCCGACGAGGACGGCGAGGGCATCGCGGTACTCGATCTCCGAGGAGGCGTTCGCCTTGTTGCCCAGCTTGTCCTTGAGCCGGTTGATCGTGATCCCGTTGAGACTGCCGTCGGGACGTCGGCGCGGAACCAGAAGGCAGGACACCCCGCCTTCGGTCTGGGCGACGGTCAGGTACGCATCCGACATCGGCACCGACGCGAACCACTTGTGGCCGTTGACCAGGTAAATCTCACCCGGGCCGCGGCGGGCGAGCGGGCGCGCGACGGTGACGTTGGCCCGCAGATCGGAGCCGCCGTGTTTCTCGGTCATGAAGTAGCCGATCGTGCCGGCGGACTTCTGCTGGATCGGCACGTCCGCCGGGTCGTAGCCCTCCGTCGCGATCGCCTCGGCCCACGGCGCCAGCTCGGGCTGGCTACGCAGGACCGGGATCGATGCGTACGCCATGCCGATCGGGCAGGCGGTCGAGCCGTCGATCTGGTTCCACAGGTAGGACAGCACAGCGCGGGCCGAGTGCGCACCTGGCTGATTCGCGGTCCACGCCAGCGAGTGCACGCCGGAGCCGAAGCCCAGCGACATCAGCTCGTGGTAGGCGGGGTGGAACTCGACGTCGTAGACCTCGTCGCCGAGCCGGTCCAGGGTCCGTAACTCAGGGACGTACCGCTGCGCGTCGCGTGCCGCTTTGAGAACCCGGAGATCCCATACCCGCGAGCCGAGGCTCACGGCTCGCGCCCAGGCCCAAGGGGCGTACTGCCGGACGAGCTCGGAGGCGAGCTTGTCGTGGGTGAAGGCGTTCACGTCGTTCAGATCCGGAACCAGGTTGTCCGGGATCGGGCGCTGCCGGGTGAAGTCGGCGGGGTCGGTCGCAGCGTTCTCACTGGTGATGGTCATGTTGCCTCCACGTGATCACTCACCGCGGTGAGCGATGGATCGGTTCTGACGGTCGGTCCGAGGTTGGCGTGGGACGCAGGCGGCGCAGCGGTGGCGTCCGGGTCGAACTCGCAGGGGTCCTGGCACGTCGCCGGTCAGACGTAGGCGCCTGGCGTGTGTGTGCTGTCGGGGAAGTCCGCGCTGCGGGAGACGGGTTCCCAGGCCCGGATCTCGGCCAGCATCGCCTCGAGCTTCCCGGTGACCTGCTCGAACCCGAGGTTTCCCAGCACGAGACGGTGTGGCGGGTTGCCGCCCACCACAGCCTGGACGACGGCCTGGGCGGCCCGTCGAGGGTCACCGGGCTGCCTGCCGTTCATGGCGACGAGCGCGTCACGCAGTACACCCACGGTGCCGGCGTAGTCCTCGATCACCGGGATGGCGGAATCCGAATAGCCGGCGCTGTCGGACCTGGTGCGGAACGCTCCGGGCTCGACCACCAGAACCTTGATCCCCAGCGGCTCCACCTCCTGACGCAGCGACTCCGAGAGCCCCTCGACGGCGAACTTGGCCGCGTTGTAGTAGCCCACTCCCGGAAAAGCGCGCAGGCCACCGACCGACGAGATGTTCACGATGCAACCGCTGCGACGGGCTCGCATCCCGGGCAGAACCGCGCGGATGACCCTGACCGTCCCGAAGAAGTTGGCCTCGAACGTCGCCCTGATCTCCGCCTCGTCCGTGTCCTCAACAGCTCCGTGCGAGCCGCCTCCGGCGTTGTTGACCACCACGTCGACCGCACCGAACCGGCCGTGAGCGGCAGCGACCGCGTCGGTGACCTGGGCCGGATCGGTGACGTCGAGTGGCACGACCAGCGCCTGCTCTCCGTGATCCTGTGCCCACCCGCCGAGCTGCTCGACCCTCCGCGCCGTCAGCACCACCTGATCACCCTTCGCCAGGACCGCCTCGGCATACGCCCGGCCGAAGCCGGAGGTCCCTCCCGTGATCAACCAAGTCCTCATCGTCCGCTCTGTCCTCCTGCGTCGATCAGCCAACAACAAATCAAAATCATTTCCCGGAACCGTGTGAGAACTCCTCCAATGGTCAGCGTGGTTGCTGTCTGCCAGAGATCTCAGCCGCGCCGCAGGATGGGGCGGATGGCGTCGAGGACGCTCACGTCGTCGATGGTCGAGGGGGCCGGAGAATCCGCACCATCGGCGATTGCGCGCATGGTCTGGCGCAGGATCTTTCCGGAGCGGGTCTTGGGCAGTCCGGGCACGATCGCGATGTCTCTGAGGGCCGCGACGGCACCGATCTGCGTGCGGACCCGTTGGACCAGCTCTGCCGACAGGTCAGTCTCATCGGCGTCGACATCATCTTTGAGGACGACGAATCCGCGTGGGATCTGCCCCTTGATCGGGTCCGCCACCCCGATGACTGCGCACTCGGCGACGGCCGGATGCCCGGCGAGTGCCTCCTCCATCGCTCCCGTCGAGAGCCGATGGCCTGCGACGTTGATGACGTCGTCGATGCGGCCCATGACGAACACGTAGCCGTCCTTGTCGATGTGGCCCCCGTCCCCGGTGAGGTAGTAGCCGGTGTAGCGAGACAGGTAGGAGGAGACGAAGCGGTCGTCGTCGTTCCACAGCGTCGTCAGGGACCCGGGCGGCAGCGGGAGCTTCACCACGAGCGCGCCGTCGACTCCGGGTGCGACGGCGCGGCCGTCGGCGTCGAGTACACCGATGTCCCAACCGGGAACCGGAACGGTCGGGGACCCAGGCTTGATCGGCATGGGCTCGAGGCCCATCAGGTTCGCCGCGACAGGCCAGCCTGTCTCGGTCTGCCACCAGTGATCGACCACCGGGATCCCGAGCAGGTCCTGCGCCCAGCGCAGTGTCGCGGGGTCGAGCCGTTCGCCCCCGAGGAACAGGTACCTCATTCTGGAGATGTCGTGGTCGGCGAGGAACGCACCAGCCGGGTCTTCCTTCCTGATCACTCGCAGCGCGGACGGGGCCGTGAACATCGTTCGCACGCCGTGCTCGGCGACAACCCGCCAGAGCTGTCCGGGATCGGGAGTGCCCACGGGTTTGCCTTCGTAGAGCACGGTGGTCGCACCGACGAGCAGAGGCGCGTAGACGATGTAGGAGTGCCCGGCGACCCAGCCGACGTCGGAGGCGCTGAACATGACGTCCCTGGGGGCGACGTCGTAGACGTTGTTCATCGTCCAGCACAGAGCGACGGCGTGGCCGCCGTTGTCACGGACCACGCCCTTGGGCTTCCCGGTCGTTCCCGAGGTGTAGAGGATGTAGAGCGGGTCGGTGCTGGCCACGGGCACGCAGGCGGCGGGGGTGGCCGCCGCAATCGCGTCGGACCAGTCGACGTCCCGCTCCCCCATCTCGGCGACGGCCTGGGGACGCTGCAGGATCACACAGAAGTCCGGCTTGTGGTGGGCTTGCTCGACGGCTCGGTCGAGGAGCGGCTTGTACTCGATGATCCGCTTGCCTTCGATCCCGCACGAGGCTGCGACGACCACTTTCGGGGTCGCATCGTCGATTCTGATGGCCAGTTCGTTGGCGGCGAACCCGCCGAACACCACGGAATGCACGGCCCCGATCCGCGCACACGCGAGCATGGCGATCGCCGCCTCGGGAACCGTCGGCATGTAGATCACGACCCGATCGCCGCGGGTGACCCCGAGTCCGGTCAGGACGCCGGCGAACCGGGCGACGTCGTGCCGCAGGCGGACGTAGCTGTAGGTGGTCTTCGTCGCGGTGACAGGGCTGTCGTAGATCAACGCATCGCAGTCGCCGCGACCGGCCTCGATATGCCGGTCCAGCGCGTTGTAGCAGGTGTTGAGCTCGCCGTCAGGAAACCAGCGGTAGTGGGGCGGGTTCGACGAGTCGAGCACCCGGGTCGGAGCCCGATACCAGTCGATCTCTTCTGCGGCCGCGGTCCAGAATGCCTCCGGCCAATCGAGGCTTGCGCGGAACGTGGTGCGGTAGTTGATCACTTCTCTGCTCCGATCGTCGTCAACACATGACTCCGTCGCCGCGGGCACAGACGCCCACGCCCAGGTGGCGCGAGTTCGTCAAGGTCAGGCAGGGGCCGTGCGCCGGCGATACAAGCAATGCGAGTAGTGGATGAACCGACTGACCGCGATCAAGAACCGGCTCTCGGCCCGGCAGTGACGCACCTCGGCCACCGGGCTATCCGATGATCTGTTCCACCATCAGCACAGCACCGATCGCGACCATCGCGGCGCCGGAGATGCGGGAGACCGTTCGCGCCGCCCCGGGCCGCGCGCGAAGCACGAGCCGGGCACCCGTGCCCACTCCCGTGTAGACCACGGCACAACTGAGGGTGTGCACCAACCCCAGCAACACGATCTGCATCCCGAGCGACCAGCCGGCGGCCGGGTCCGTGAACTGTGGCAGCAATGCCACGAACAGCAACAACGCCTTGGGGTTCAGTCCGCTGATCCCTGCCCCTTTCACCGCCCGCCACACCCACAGATCAGGCGCGGACTCAGCAGCGGTCGCCGGACCTGACGGACGTGCGATTGCCGTGACACCCAGCCACATCAGGTACCCCGCACCCACCACTGTCAGCACCGTCAGCATCAGCGGTGAGCGGGCCACCAGTGCGGCGACCCCGGCCGCCACCACAACCGTCAGCACCACGTAGCCGGCGAGCAGCCCACCCACGGCGGGCAGCACCGTGCGGTCCCGTAGTCCGGCCCCGATCGCGTACGCCCAGTCGGCACCCGGTGTCAGCACCAGCAGGAACGACACTCCCCAGAACGCGACGACCGTCCCGACCGCCATGACGTGCATCTCCATCCACAGATCCCGATGACCTGAGGGAAAGACTAGGCACGAATGGCGAGAAGGTGCTTCCAATCTTGCACTGATGACGGCGTTCTCGGGGATAATCCACTGCGTGGACGACGTGGACCGGAAGATTCTTGCTGAGCTGCAGCAGGACGGGCGCCTCACCGTGACCGAGCTCGCCGAGCGCGTCCGGCTCAGCGTCTCGCCCTGCCACCGGCGTCTGCGCGCCCTGGAGCATTCGGGGGCGATTGCGAGCTACCGGGCACACCTGGACGCCCAAGCCCTCGGGTTCGGCTTCGAGGCTCTCGTGTTCGCCACCATGCGCGACGCCGACCGCAACACCGTCGACGCCTTCGAAAACGCCGTCGCCGCCATCCCCCACGTCGTGCAGGCCCAACGGCTCTTCGGCGACCCCGACTACCTCCTGCGCGTCGTCACCCGCGACCTGCACGCCTTCCAGCAGCTCTACGACGACCGCCTCGCCACGCTCCCCGGCGTTCAACGCCTCAGCTCGACCCTCGTCATGAAGAGCGTCGTGGACAACCGGCCGCTGCCTCTCTAGCGGGCCGTGGCGGCAGCCATACCGCCTCACGTCGGAGTCAATCGCCCACACCGGACGCGACCTCGCGTGCCGGATCACAGGGAGGTGGCGTTCTTCCCGGCGCGCCCCTTGTCGGACTTGTCGTAGAAGCTCCTGAGTCGGTCCGGGATCTTCTCGTTCCCCATCAGGGCGTAGCCGTACCAAGCCTCCACAGCCAGTTGCTCGTCGAGCGGTCGGCCGATGACGTCGAAGAGGGTCTCCTTGGCCGACTCGAGCGCGGTCTGGTCGTTGCGCAGGATGGTGGCCATCATCTCCTCGGCTGCGTCGAGAAGCCGGCCGTGCGGCACCACCTTCGACACGAGGTTCGCAGTGAGCGCGCGCTGTGCGTCGACCGGCTCGCCGGTGAGCAGCGTCTCGGAGGCGAATCCGACCCCGCAGGTGTTGACCAGGCGCACCACGCCGCCGTCGGCGTGGTGGAAGCCCCGGCGGACTTCGAAGGAACCGAACCTGGCGTTCTCCGACGCGATGCGGATGTCGGCCGCCAGTGCGGTCTCGAAACCTCCGGCGAGTGCCCACCCGTTCACCGCGGCGATGACCGGCTTGTAGATGCGGTGCATACCACGGGTGAGCCCGCCCAAGCCATCGCGGACTTTGCCGCGGGCGCCCATCGGATGCATGCCGGGAACGCCGAGCCATTGCGGGACGTGGGTCTTGAGGTCGGCACCGCCGCAGAAGGCCTCATCCCCGGCACCGGTGATGATCGCCGCCCGCAGGGTGGAGTCGTCGCGGAAGTCCGCCCATGTCTGTCGCAGCAGCTGGTGGGTCTCGAGGTCGATGGCGTTCATCACCTCCGGGCGGTTGAGCGTGATATGGGCAACCTCGCCGCGCTTTCGTACAGGACCTTGGACATGGATCACCTCGAGCGTCAGATAGCCGGAAGAACGGCCGAAGACCATTCCTCGAGAACGTTCTTTTGCACCTTTCCGGTGACGGTCATGGGAAACTCGTCCGCCGCGCCGAGTAGATGGACGTGTTTGGGGATCTTGACGTGCGCGATCTTGCCGGTGCCGTGCTCGCGGATCTGCTCCGCATCGACCACGGCGCCGGCCCGCGGTTGACCCAGGCCATGACCTCCTCGCCGTACAAGGCGTCAGCGATGTGAGCAGTGAATCTGGATTCACAATTCACCACAACGTGGCACGCGGCACGCTTGCCAACCGGCCACAGCCCGACACCCGCTGACTGCGGACCCGAGACTTCCGCAGCTCGACTCGTAGAGTGGCGGTGTCCCGGGCCGGCCAGGCCGCGGGCAGAGACGACAAAGCGCATGTCCGTGACGCGAGGGAGCCGCTGTCGTGCAGCCACAGCAGAGCGACGTCGCGGCGGCCCGACCCGCCCCACCCGAGAAGCTGACCGCCACCCAGGCCCGCCGCGTCGCAGCACGGGATTCGATCCTGAGGGCAGCCCGTGAGCTGATCGCCGAGGATGGTTTTGCCGGAGCCCAGGTCTCGCTGATCGCCGTCCGTGCCGGCGTGGGCGTCGGTTCGATCTACAAACACTTCCCGTCCCGGGCCGAACTGTTCGCCGAGATCTACCGCGACGTCGCTGCGCGAGAGTTCGCCCGCGTCAAGGCCGCAGTGGCGGAGACCGACGGCGGAGCCGGCGCGAGGATCGCCGCCGCGGTCGCTACGTTCTGCACCAGGGCGCTGCGGGGCGGCCGATTCGCCTACGCACTGCTCGTCGAGCACAGTGAGCCCGACGTCGACGAGCACCGCCTCGCTTTCCGGGAGGGTTACCGGACCTTGTTTCGGGAGGTACTCGACCAAGGAATCGACGACGGTGAGATTCCTGCCCAGGACACCGACACCGCCGCTGCTGCCCTGCTGGGGATCATGACCGAGACCCTCGTGCGCCCCCTGGCCGATCTCGACCAGAAGAGGGACTCACAGGCGCTGATCGAGCAGGTCGTCAACCTCTGCTCGGCCACGGTGCAAGCCCGCCCACCAGGCCGATCCGACACCTGACCAACCGCGGGCCTGCGCGACAGCAAACCCGCGAGCCGAATTCGTCGGCTTCGTTGCCACGTCGGCCGAACGCAGGCCCTGAGCGAGGCATGAGCAGTGGCGCAGCTATATGGACGACATCGGCGAGGCCGCGCCGGATCGTGAGCGATCGCTACCTGACCCATCCGGCATCAGCGTGTCGCGATTCCCCCCTCGTCCAGCAGTACGCGTAACGCTCGAAGGGCATGGTATGTCCGCGATTTCACGGTGCCGGAGGAGACGCCGAGCCGTCGGGCCGTTTCGGCGATCGACCGACACTGAAAGTATCGCTCCATCAAGACGTCGCGGTGCTTGGGCGTGAGTTCGTCGATCGCGTCGGTGAGCACCCGACGCTGCACGATGCGGTCGACGTCATCCACCACATGCGGGGCAGCCGCCACCTGCTCGCAATACGTGGTCACCGACAACTTGGTGCGCGCGCGCCAGACATCGATCAAGTGGTTACGGGTCGCGGCGAACAGCCACCTGCGCAGCGCATCCGATCTGGGTTCGAGATGACCCGCTCGTCGCCAGGCACGGACGAACACCTCCTGGAGGACGTCCTCGGCCAGAGCGCGGTCGCGGGTGAATCGATAAATGAATGCGTACAGTGCCGGAGCCGCCTGCTCGTACAGAGATCGAACGAAAACCTCGGAGTCGTGCTCGTCCACACAGCAAGACGCGCCGTTCGACTGCCCTTCATGACTACCCATAACGGTAGACGCTCCTCCAAACAAGGCTTCAACCACGACAAGGGCTTTCGAGAGGCGTTCCATGAAAATTCGACGTACGAGCGAGAACGATAATATTAGCGCGCCGCGTGGTGGAGATTCCCCGGCAACCCACAGCCTCCACAATTAGGCGAGCAGAAGAGTGGGGGCGTATCGCCGCGCGCCTCCCCCTCCCCCGCTCCGACGTGTTGTGCCAGATCGCCCCACGTTCGAAGATCCGCTACGGCAGGCGTGATCGTCCTTCTGACCGTCGAGTAAACCCAGTTGACCCTACAGAACTCCAGCGGAGGCGGCGTTTTCTACTCAGCGTTGAGGCATTCCCTGCTTCCGGGTCATGGGAGCGGATCCGGTGTGGGGGCGCTCCTGGCGCCAGCCGCCCGGCGTCATTCCGTACCGCCGCCGGAACGCCCGCTCGAACGTCCGGAGATCGAGAAACCCGACGGCTGCTGCGATGTCCGATATCCTCCGCCAGTTCTGCTTCCGGTCGGACAACATGGCCTGTGCTGCTTGCAGCCGTTCCTCGCGAAGGTACGCACCCGGCGTGGTCCCGATCCGCTCGAACAGGGTGTACGCGTGACTGACCGACACGTGGTGGCGCCGCGCCAGTTCCTCGACCCGCAACTCCGGGTCGGCCAGGTGTTCGCGAACGTGCCTGCGCATCATGTCGAGCAACACCTCCTCGGGGCCGTCCCCGCCCGGCACGGAGGGTGTGACGTCGCGCAGCGCCATCGCGAGCAGAGCGATCGCCGCGTGCCCGGCGTCCGCCCGTTGCCGGTCGGCGAGGTCGTCGGCCACGTCGAACAGGCGATCCAGGTAGGCGGACAGCATCAGCATCGCCGGGGCTGTGGCAGGCACGCTGCGTGCGCACGCCTCGGTGATCTCCGCCGTCCGGAGCGGGAGCAGCCGGCGCGGGAAACGCAGAGTCATGCTCCAGGTCTCGGTCGACGAGACGCGCTCGAAGCGGCTACGCGACTCGCACAGCACTCCCGTACCCGCCGGCTGCTCGGCGCAGCGGTCGTGCTGGCGGACGCGGCCCCGCCCGGCGCTGTATACACAGAAGAGCATCCGGTCGCATGTCGACGCCCTTGCTGCCATCCGGTCCGTCCGGAATGTCATCATCGGCTCAGCCCAGTGCGACCGAGAGAGCGTGAGAGCGCCTCCCAACTCCTGGACCGCCACACGCCCGCGGAAGCCGGGACCCGTCCGGGCGATCATCGGTAGGAAGAACTCACCGGCAACATCTTCCAACTCCTCACCGGAGAACTCGCGGATCTGCACGGCCCCGAGGCTAGTTCCGGGCCATCCGCCCAGGTAGGAGCGGTACGAGTGCTCTTACTACTACCATCTGCCACGGCCGGTGCCACCCGCACGGCTGTTGTCGTGACCAGCAGCGTCGGTCCACGGACGAGGGCTGTCCGGTTAGGCCCGCCGCGGGCGATCTGACCATTCCGACGTGCAACAAGGATCGCCCACGGTTGCTGCTGGCGGAGTTAGCCTCGTGTCGTGCAGATTTACGAGTACTCGGGTGAGGAGTATGAACACATCGCCGGCGAGTTCTCCATCCCGTTGATCGCCAGGACGGGCCCCGACTTCCGCGGGCGTTCGGCGGTCCAGAAGCTGGGCGGGGCTCTCACGCTCTATCGATCGCATTTCCGAGGGCCGATATCCGCGGTTCGGACCAACCGGATGGCGGCGAGGGCGTCGGCAGACAACGGGATGCTCTTCTGCCTGCAAGAGATGGTCTGCCATGGCTACATGCGCCAGCGCGGCCGTTCCGCCGAACTGGTGGCCGGCACCGGGATCCTGATCGAGGCGCGTAGTCCCTCCGAGCGGACCTCGCAATCCGAGGCTCGGTTGTTGACCTTGCATTTCTCCCGCGAGCTCCTTCCGCTCCGCACCACCGAGATCACCGATGCCTGTGCCCGCAGCGCGGACTCGGCGGCGCCGGCCACGCGGATGCTGTCCGGCTATCTCGGTCGGCTGCTCGATCTCGCCGACGACCTCACCGCCTCGCAGCGGCTGGACGCCGGACGGGCAGCGATCGAGCTGCTCACGATGGTGCTGCGGAACGTCGCCCCGTCGGTACCGGGCGGGGACGGTCCCGAGGATGTACTGCTCGACATGATGCGGACGCACGTTCGCGAACACCTCGCCGACCCGGAGTTGCGTGTCGAGGAGCTCGCGCGCCGGCACCACGTGTCGGTCAGGCATGCGTATCGCCTGTTCACGCGGGTAGGGACCACCCCCGCTGCATACCTTCGAGAGCAGCGCCTGCTCGCGGCGCAGGCGATGCTTTCCGACCCGCGACACGCCCGGCTCAGGCTGTCGCACATCGCGGCTGCCGTCGGGTTCCTCGACATCCGGACGTTCGAGCGGGCGTTCCGGCGGCAGTACGGGATGACGCCGTGCGGCTGGCGCCGTGAGCACTGCCCGTCCCGAGCTGCTCCGCGAACCTGAAACAGGAAACGCCTCAACTCTGAGCAGGAGATGCCGCCGCCGTTGCGGGGCTGCTGCGCTCAACTGGGGGGACCACCGATGGAAGGACGTTCATGTCCGCAATCGCGGATTTCTGATGATCTTCGAAGTCACCGCCGACGCCTACGGGCGCTACATGGGCCGCTTCTCCGAGCCGCTCGCGGGCCGATTCGCGGATTTGTTGCAGCTACGGCAGGGCCGGCACGCGCTGGACGTCGGCTGCGGACCAGGTGCACTCACCGCCGTGCTCACCGAACACCTGGGGGCCGGCGCCGTCGCCGCGGTCGACGTGTCCGAGTCGTTCGTGGCCGCAGTCCGCACGCGCCTGCCCGGGGTCGACGTCCGTCGCGCTGCCGCGGAGCACCTGCCGTTCGATGACGCCGAGTTCGACGTCGCAGCCGCGGAGCTCGTCGTGCATTTCATGACCGATGCCGTCGCAGGCCTGACCGAGATGGCCCGCGTCACGCGCCCGGGCGGGCTGGTCGCCGCCTGTGTCTGGGATTACGGAGGCGGCCGAGGCCCGCTGACCGCATTCTGGCGGGCGGCGCGCGACCTCGATCCGGATGTGGCCGACGAGTCCGATCGCGCCGGCACGCGCGTCGGCCAGCTCGCCGAGATGTTCGCCGCGGCGGGACTGCGGGACGTCCAGTCCTCGGAACTGGCCGTCACGGTGACCTACCCGACCTTCGAGGCGTGGTGGGAACCGCTGACGCTCGGCGTCGGCGCCACCGCCAAGTACATGGCCGGGCTCGACGACGCACGGCTGGCGGCGTTGCGGGCCCGCTGCGCCGCGCAGCTTCCGCCGTCGCCGTTCGAGATCACGGCCGTCGCGTGGTCGGCAGTGGGCGTGGCGGGCTGATCCCAGCGGCCGACTCGGACCGCCGTCACAGGAGTGGTGATGGAGAGTTCTGGCCGAAATACATCGCTCCGGCCCATTCCCACATTCGACTCTTGCCCAGTGTGTGCTGAGCGATGGTGTCCAGATCCCGCATCTGTCGCCCCAATGAGCATTCATCCTGTATTGCGACACTGCCGACCGTATCGACGAGCAACCGAACAGCAGTGCGGCATTCCGACACCGTGTGGACGAGAAGGCCGGCGAGGTGGGCCCGCTGCCTGATCGACGGCTCATCGCCGGCCACGATCACACTCCAGAAGGTGCTGACGGTGTCGTACACGTAGCTGCGCGCCGCGCCGACCATCGCCTGCGCCCGAGCGACAGCAGCCCGGACGCGCGGTGCATCCCTCGCAGGAATCATCTCCGGCACCAACACCTTGGCGTCGAGAATCGAGGTGGCCACGTCACAGGCGTCGAGCGCAGTGCCCAGAGGGACGCCGACGAAGTTGACCACTACCATTCCACGCCAGCTGTACAGCGGCCCGGACCGATAGCTTCGACCGTGGACCCAGGTGTTCTCCGCCGGTACGAACGTGTCGGTGATCGTGTAGTCGTGGCTCCCGCTTCCGGTCAGGCCCAACGGCCGCCAGGTATCCAACACATCCCACTGGGCTGCGGGCAACATTGCTATCCGCCTCTCCGGCGTGCCGTCGGCCAGTAGCCGAGGCGACCCGTTTTCCGTCACCCGCGCACCACCGACGATGACGTCCGCATGGGTCACCCCGCTGCCGAACGACCATCGACCTGACAGGCGGTATCCGCCGTCGCAGACCTCGAGGGTCCCGGCCGGGGTGAGCCACCCGGCAGTCACCGCATCCAGATCGGGGTAGAGCGACCGGGCGGCGGCTTGGTCGATGTTGGCGCTGTAATAGCCGCTGTCGGCGCCGATCTGCGCGCACCAGCCGGCCGAGGCATCAGCACGAGACAGGGTTTCGACGATTTCGATCTGTCGGCAGATGTCGACCTCGGGGCCGCCCCACGCGGCGGGCATGGCCATCCGAAACACCCCGGTTGACCGCAGTGCGTTCACAACCGGCTCCGTCAGGCGGCGAGCAGCTTCCACCTCGGCAGCGTGCTCCCGCAACAACGGGCCGATCCTGTCGGCGTTGGCGAGAATGGTCGCTCCGTCCAACGCCGACCCGCTGTCAACCTTCATCAGCACGATCCTTCATCCCGTCGAATGTCGTCTCCCAAGCCACGGCTGCCGGCGCCGGCGAGGTAGGGCATCGCTCCGGACAGGCAGCGCCTTCGAGCACGAATCCGCACGGAGCACGAGAATCCGCAGTGTCCTGGGGTGCCCCCAGTCGACCGCACCGGGCTAGGCGGGAGTAGGCGTTTTCTCGTCAGAGGTGCGGCATTCCCTGACCGAAGGTTGCAGAAGCGGATCCGGAATGGCAATGCTCACGGCGCCAGTCACCCGGCGACATCCCGTACTGCTGCCGGAACGCCCGCTCCAACGTCCTGCGGTCGAGGAACCCCACCGCAGCCGCGATGTCCGTCGTCCCGAGCCGCGAGTTCCGCGGGTCGGACAGCATCGCCCGCGCCGCAACCAGCCGTTGCTCCCGGAGGTACGCAGCGGGCGTGGTTCCGATCCGCTCGAACAGGGTGTACACGTGCCTGACCGACAGGTAGTGACGACGCGCCAGCTCCTCGACCCGCAAGTGCGGCTCGGCCAGGTGTTCGCGTACGTGCGTCTGCATCATGTCGAGCAACACCCCCTCCGGGCCGTCCCCGCCCGGCACCGTAGGTGTGACGTCCCGCAGCGTCATCGCGAGCAGATCGATCGCGGCCCGCCCGGCGTCCAGCCGCTGCGCCACGGTGAGTTCGTCGGCCATCTCGAACAGCCGGCCGAGGTAGCCGCACAGCAACCGCATGGCCGGCGCTGCAGGGTTCATGCTGCGCGCACAGACCTCGGTGATCTCGGCGGTACGGAGCGGGAGCAAGTCGCGACAGAACCGCAGGTTCATGCAACGGGTCTCGGTCTCCGAAACCCGGACGTAGGGCCGACGTGCTTCGATCAGAATGCCCGTTCCTACAGCCAACTCGACGAGGCGGTCGTGCTGGCGGACTCTGCCCCGGCCGGCCATGTATACGCAGAAGACCATCACGTCGTCAGCCGACGTCTTCGCCGCCATCTGGCCGGTACGGACCAGCGACGCGGGCGCCCGGAAATGCGATCGAGAAAGAGTCAGGGTCTTGCTCAGTTCGTGGACCGCCGACAGTCCGCTGAAGTCGGGACCGGTCCGGGCGATCATCGGTACCCAGATCTTCCCCGCGACGTCTTCGAACTCCTCACCGGAGTACTCGCGAATCTGCACGGCCCCGAGGCTAGCGCCGGCACCGTCCCAGGTCGGACGCATTCACCTGAGGAGTACGCCGCGCACTGGTGGTGAAACCACTACCGCCCGCAACCCTCGGGCAAGAAATGGCCGCGATAGGCGTAAGAGCTCCCTTGTCCGTCAATGGCCGGGGCGGCTGGATTGAGCGTTGTGGGCGGTTGTTCATGATGAGGGCACGGCGGACGCAGCGTGTGAGTTGCACTGCCAGCGCTCGAACAGGCTGTACGCGTGGCTAACCGAGATGTGGTGCCGCCGTGCCAACTCCTCGACCCGCAAGTGCGGCTCGGCCAGGTGTTCGCACACGTGAGTCCGCATCATGTCGAGCACTACCTTCTCGGGACCGTTCCCACCCGGCACTGAGGGTGCGACGTGCCGAAGCGCCATTGCGAGCATGGCGATCGCCGCCCGGCGTCCAGTCGCTGCGAGGCGGTGAGGTCGTCGGAGTCCTCGAACAGCCGATCGAGATAGGCAGACAGCATCTGCATGCCTGGCGCTGCCGGATCCATGCTGCGTGCACACGCTTCGGTGATCTCGGCGGTGCGCACGCGGGGAAGCGCAGGATCAGGCTCCGGTGCGCGGTCGGCGAAACCCGCTCGTAGCTACCACGCCTCGGCCAGAACTCCCGCACCGGCCGTCAGCTCGGCGAAGCGGTCGTGCTGGTGCACTCTGCCGTGCCCGGCCAGATGCACACGACCGCCACCTCCGCCAGCACAGCGTTCGAGCGGCGTTCCAGCAGCGGCACGGGATGACGCCGGGCTGCCGTCGCCGTGCGAACTGCCATTTCGGGCCCGCATCCGCATCCCTGAAGCAGGAAATGCCTCGATCCTTTGCAAGAAACGCCGCTCCGTCGGGGTTCTGGTGCAGTCAACTGAGGCGGCCCGGCGGTTCCTCCGGAAGAACGTCGATACCCGCGATCGCTGATTCCCCACATTCAAGGAAATCGATGCATTCCGCCTGATCTGGACCGTACAACCTGGCCGTCACGGACCGGTCGGCCGCATGACGGCCGACCAGCGTGAGCGGACTGGCGCTCGTCGCCGCCTCCCCGAGGCCGCGTTGCATGGTCAATTGCGACTGCGTGCCCGGTGCACGGAAAGGACCGAGTTGTGGTTCGTTACCGGAATGTCGTCTGGGACAGCGCACGCTGGGACGGCTTCGCGTTCCGCGACGACGACATCGTGATCAGCACACCGCCGAAGAGCGGCACTACCTGGTTGCAGATGATCTGTGCCCTGCTGGTGTTCGGAACACCGGAGTTCGACGGGGACCTGGGCGAGGTGTCCCCGTGGCTCGATTTGGTCATGCAGCCGCGGGAAGCGGTGGTGGCTGCCCTGGAAGCTCAGCGGCACCGGCGGTTCATCAAGACGCACACGCCGCTGACCGGGGTGCCGTTCGACCCCCGGGTGTCCTATCTGTGTGTCGCCCGCGACCCGCGCGACGTCGGCATCTCGTGGGGAAACCACCTGGCGAACATGGACCTGCAAGCGGTGCAGCGGGCACGGGACGCGGTCGATCTCACGACGGCGGACGACCTGTTGCCCGCCGTACCGCCGCCGGAGGCGACGTCCCGACGCGACCGGTTCCGGCACTGGATGCTGGACGCCACGCCGGTAGCGGACAGCGGTTCCAGCTTGCGCTTCACCCTGCATCACCTCGCCACGTTCTGGGACACGGCCGACGCGCCCAATGTGGTCTTGGTCCACTACGACGACCTCAAGGCCGATCTGCCCGGCGAGATGCGGCGGCTGGCTCAGCGGTTGGACATCACCGTGCCGGAGTCGGCCTGGCCGTCGCTGGAGCGGGCGGCCACATTCGACGACATGCGCGAGCACGCCGATCGACTCGTCCCGGACTCCGGCCTGGCCAAGCGGGACAAGAAGCAGTTCTTCCACTGCGGCGTGAGCGGGCAATGGGCGCAGGTGCTGGGAGACACCGATCTGCGGGACTACTCGGCGCGGGCGGCCGAGCTGGCCGGGCCCGATCTGCTGGGATGGGTCCACCACGTGCCGGTCACGGTCCCGCTATCCGAACCACCACGGGCGACGCCGCGCCGGGCGTGTCCGTAGGTCGCGGTGGTGCCTCTGTCAGACGGTCCGGCTCGGCAGAGGTGCGTTCTCTGCAGCACGGTCACCGGGCCGTCGAGCATGGTGGCGATGCTCACGCCGCCAGACCGCCGGTGTCGTTCCGCGCTGCCGCCGGAACGCCCGCTCGAACGTACTGAGGTCGCGGATCCCGACCGCGGCCCCGATGCTCGACATCCCGAGCCCGGCGTACCTCGGGTCGGACAGCATCGATCGCGCTGCGAGCAGCCGCTGTTCGCGAAGGTACGCACCCAGGCGTGGTACCGATCCGCTCGAACAGGTTGTAGGGGTGGACCGACACGTGGTGGCGCCGCGCCAGCTCCGCGACCCGCAGATCCGGGTCCGCCAGGTGCTCGCGGACGTGCGTCCGCATCATCTCCAGCAACACCTCATCAGGGCCGCCCCCGCCCGGCACGGAGGGTGTGACGTCTCGCAGCACCATCGCCGGCAGATCGATCGCGGCATGCCCGGCATCCAGCCGCTACCCCGCGGTGAGCTCATCCGCTACCTCGAACAGCCGACCGAGATAGCCGGCCAGCACCTGCATGGCAGGCGCTACGGGTCGACGGGGCGCGCACGCCTCGGTGATCTCGGCGGTACGTAGTGGGAGCAACTCGCGGGAGAAACGCAAGCTCTTACGCCGGGCCTCGGCCGACGAGGCCCACTCGAAGCGGGCTACGGACCTCGGCGAGCACCCCCGTACCCCGGCCAGCTCGGCGCAGCGGTCGTGCTGACGGACGCGGCACCGGCCGCCGATGTATATGCAGAAGATCATCAGGTTGTCGGCCGACGCTCTCGCTGCCATCCGGTCGGTCCCGAGCGCCGACATCTGCCCCGAATGCGACCGAGAGAGTGTCAGGGTTTCGCCCAGCCCCTGGATCGCCGCGCGCCCGCGGAAGGCGGGACCCGTCCGGATGATCGCCGGAAGGAAGAACTCACCGGCGACATCTTCCAACTCGTCACCGGAGTATTCGAGGACCTGCACGGCCCCGACGCCGACTCCGGCCCTCCCGCACAAAGGAGGTTCTCGTCATACCCGTGAGCCAGGGCCCAGGAGTCCGTCACATCTGGTCGAGATCGAGGTCGATGGCATGGTCGGCGCGCCCGAGCGCCGAGGCCAGTGAGCTGTCTGCTCCCGGCCCCGGCGGCGCGTCAGGGCGACGTGGTGGCAGTGACGACTGCGAGCGAGTTCATGTAGTCACGCCAATGGACGACCTTGCGGTTCTCGACTGTGCTGATCGACGCGAAGCGGATGTCGTAGGACTTCCTGGTCGCGGGCACCGTGCCGTGGATCTCGTATTCGAGCAGGAACTCGACGACCGCGGGTGGGAGCCGTCGACCCGACCCTCCAGACCCTTCTGGACGATCGTGAAGAACGGATCGAGCGTCGCGAACTCGGAGTAGTCGGCGTCGGACATGGATGCTCCTGTCACCCGGTCCCGCCGTCGAGCCGGCGACGGCGCGGGCGGGACCACCTCTACTCCGTGGCTCGACAGATCAGGCGGCCGAGTAGAGCGCGCTGAGGTCGTCGGCCGGGAGCGCTTCGTTGCCGTAGAGCTCCTGTACCCAGTTGGTCTGGTAGACGGTGTCGAGGTAGCGCTCGCCCATGTCGGGGGCGAG
>NZ_JAKXMK010000051.1 GCF_022524485.1 Pseudonocardia alaniniphila | reverse complement strand
GCGCCGCCTACTACCGCACCGAGATCATCATCGCCGCCATCGTGTTATGGCTGCGCACCGACTTACAGGACACGCCCCAGGCCGATCCGAGGAGGGTCTCACGGACCAACCCCCGAGCGCCTACTGGTCTTGGCCGTCGCGCCGAGCGCCGCCCAGCGCCACCTTCAACGCGGCGCCCACGCAGCTCTGACATCTCACGAGCTCAGGAAGCCGGGGTGAAGGCGTCGAACACCGCCTCCGCCTCGTCCCGGGTCACGTACATCCGCCAGGCCGTGCCGGCGATGTCATCCGGGTTGAGCGTGGGTAGCTGCGCGCCCTGGTCCACGAGCGCGCGGTGGATGTCGCCGCGTTCGACCAGCCCGCCGATCGTCAGAGCCGCGGCATAGACGCCCTGGTCCCGGACGGCGGCGGCAAGCGTCAGGACGTACATGCGCAGCGCTGCGGACGCCGGTGCAAGGGTGCCCAGCATCGGCATCGGTTGCAGACCGCTCAGCCCACTGCCGAAGAAGAGGGCTCCGTCGCCGCGTTCGAGCATCCGCGGTAGCACGGCTGCGACGAGGTCGACGGCGGGCACCACCGCGTGTTCGAAGGACGCCCGCACCGCGGCAGCGTCGGCCCTGGGAAGCGGGACGATCCTCGCGCCGAGGTCCGCCGCCGCCGGTCCGTGGTACGCGGTGTCGATCTCGCCGAGATCGGCAGCGATGCGGGCCAGCACCTCGCGCAACTGCTCCGGGTCGCAGACGTCGGCGGCGTAGCTGCGGGACTCGATCCCGTCGGCTGCGAGCTCGGCCCGGTACCCGGCGTGGCGCACGTCGGTGCGCGACACGAGCGCCACGGCGAAGCCCTCCCTCCCGAACCGCCTGGCCATCGACATCCCGAGCCCCGGGCCCGCGCCGAGGATCGCGATCACCTTCGCATAACTTGAGGTCATGCTCAACTTTCTACCGGTAACCTGAGACGCCCGTCAACTTCTTGGATGGAACATGGCCCTGCGCAAGGACGCCCAGCGCAACCGCGAGCGGCTCGTCGAGGCCGCACGCGCGGTCTTCGCCGAACGTGGTCTCGACGTGGCCCTCGACGAGGTCGCCCGCCGGGCGGGCGTGAGCATCGGCACGCTGTACAACCGCTTCCCTACCCGGGCAGAGCTGGTGCGGGCGGTGTTCGCCGACCGTGCGGAGACCGTCGTCCGCCTCGCCGAGCACGCGCTGACGATGGACGACGCATGGGCCGGGTTCACCCACTTCGTGGAGCAGGTCTGCCGGATGCAGGCCGCCGACCGCGGCTACAACGACCTGTCCGCGCGCAGCATCCCGCAAGCAGCTCCGACCCCGAACCACGCGCACGGGTACGAGCTGATGACCGAGGTCGTCGAGCGCGCGAAGCGCGGCGGGGCGCTGCGCCCGGACTTCGCCCTGTCCGACATGGCGTTCGTGACCTGGGCGATCACCCGGACCATCGAGGCCACCGCCGACGTCGACCCGGAGGCATGGCGCCGCCACCTCGGCTTCGTCCTCGACGGCCTGCGCGCCGCCGCAGCGCACCCGCTTCCGGTGCCCGCGCTGAAGCCGGAGCAGGTCGCGCGCATCATGCGCGACTGCTGACCGGGCCAGCGCTCGGCGCCATGAGCGCGATGAGCACGCCGCCGACCACCACGCGTATGGCGAGGAGTACCAAGAGCGAAAGCACGAGCCGCCCTGCCCGTCCTCGCACCTGGGTCGGGGAGGACGCAACCGGGCTGGAGCTGGCCAGTTCGGCGACCTCGGAGACGCAGTTGTTCGAGCCCGGAGCACCGGAAATCGCTGATCCACTCAGCGCCGGGGCCATGCTGGGCCAGTCCCTGTCCGGTCGGCGGGTGCTCCTGGCTCCAGTAGGCGTGACTTCGTTGGCCGACCCGAGCCTGCACTGCTAGCCCTCCACGCTGCCATTCTCTTGGCGAGAGAAGACGGGACGGTCGTCGACAGGACGGTCCTTGTCAGGCCTGTCGCGCCGCAGGGCGTCTGCAGCAACGGCCATGTCCTCGCGGCCGCCCTTCATGTAGACGTGCCATAGGAAGTTGATCGACGGCTCCCGCGCGGCTGCAGATTTTCGTGCTTACCCGGCTGGTTCGTCCGTAGCGCTCGCCAGTGCGCGGTTGTTCAGCACGGGATAGAAGACCAGCGCCACCAGGATCAGCAAAACACCAGCGGCGACATACGAGACCTGGACGGCGAACAAGGTTGCGAGAACGCCGCCGAGTGCCGCACCGACCGGTCCCCCAGCCATTACCACCAGTCTGCTCGCCGAGAGCACCCTCCCCAAGAGTTCATCAGGCACGATCTGCTGACGCAATGTGCTCACCACGACTTTTTCCGCGGTCATCAGCGCACCGGTCAAGATCATCATCGCGGCCGCAACCCACGCATTTGCAACAAGTCCCAGAACCAGAATTGCCAAGCCCACGCCGGCTTTGCCCGCGAGCATCACTGCGCCGGGGCCGAATCGCTTGCTGCCGGCCGCGGCGGCCAGTCCCCCGACCGTCGCGCCGACCGCGGTGGCCGCCAGCAACAAACCGAAACCGAAATCCGGAAGTCCGAGGACCTCCTTGGCCAGCAGCGCGAGCATCGCGAACTGAGCGGTGGCCGCGACGTTGCCGAGGCAGGAGACCGTGGCCAGCGCCCGCAGGGTCCGGTTTCCGAACAACCACCGAATGCCCTCGACGATTTCGCTCCGCACGCTCTTGCGCGGACCTTCGGACGTCTCCTTCGGCTTGGCGTCCGTCCGGATCGAGAGGATCAACAGGCCACTGGCAGCGAACGAGAGAGCGTTGCCGGCGAACGGCAGGAAGTTCCACACGCCGAACAGAGCGGAGCCGACCGGAGGCCCCACGAAGTCCTCACCGTTGCTCTCCGCCGCGACGATCCGCCCGTTCGCCGTTGCCAGGTTCCGCGGATCCCGCGACACGAAGTCGGGAATGGCCGACTGGGCGGCGAGGTCGAAGAAGACCTGGCCGACGCCCAGCAGGAACGCCGCGACCACCAGCCACAGCAGGTTCACCTGCGCGGTCGCGGTCAGGATCAGCACTGTGAGACCGACCAGGACGGCGAACCGGCCCAGGTCCGCCCACATCATCACCCGTCGGCGGTCCAGCCGGTCCACCACGACACCGGCGTGCAGCGAGAGCAGCACCCAGGGAATCTCGGCGGCCATGACGACAAAACTCAACGCCATCGGGCTGCTGGTGCTCTGCAGGGCCAGCAGCGGCAACGCGGCGGCGTGCATGCCGGTGCCGATGGCCGACACCAGTGTGGCGCAGAAGAGACGGTGAAAGCGGCCGCCCAGTTTCACCTTGGCGTCGTCAGATTCCTTCGTGGGCACTTCGAGAATTCCTCCGGACCAGACGTTCAAAACGCAAGAGCGCGGGCCCGACCGAGGCTCGTCAGGGAGGACGCACGAGCAGTTGTCACACATGAGCAACAGGTGGCCGGGTGCTTCCCACGAAGCTAGAGGTCGGTGGCATCGTCAGATGGTATGTCTGCCGATCTTGAGCGCTCCGGGCCCGCTGACCAGGCGGTAACCAACGACTACGACAGTTTCGCTGAGGCGTACGCTGCCGAGACGGAGTCCAACCTCGTCAACGGCTACTACACCCGGCCCGCGGTCCTGGACCTGGCCGGAGACGTGGCCGGGCGGCGAATTCTTGACGTCGGTTGCGGAGCAGGCCCCCTGCTCGCGGCACTGCGCGATCGCGGCGCCATCGTGACCGGCATCGAGCCCAGCGCCAAGATGCTGGACTTGGCCCGGCAGCGACTCGGCGATAGCGCGGCTCTGCATCAGGGCGGGCTGCGCGGCGATCCTCTGCCGTTCCCCGACGCCTCGTTCGACGATGCCATCGCGTGCCTGGTCCTGCACTACCTCGCGGACTGGAAGGCACCGCTCGCCGATCTGCGGCGCGTGCTTGTACCCGGCGGCCGACTCATCGTCGCCGTCAACCACCCCTTCGTCTACAAGTTGCTCCACCCCGATGCCCAATACTCCGTGATCCGCGAGTACTCCGAGGACAACACTTTCAGCGGCCAGAGCGTCGTGCTGACGTACTGGCACCGGCCGCTGCACGCAATGACCGCCGCCTTCACCGCAGCCGGCTTCCGGATAGCCGTCATCAGTGAGCCGCCCCCCGCACCGGGCGCCCGTGAGCGCTTCCCGGACGAACTTGCGAAGGTGCCTTTGGGAGCCTCCTTCCTGTGCTTCCTGTTCTTCGTTCTCGAGGCTGCCTAGTGGCTCGACACGATGAGCCCACCAGGTAATTGATCTCGCCGGGTGCACCCGCGACGCTGCCCGCACACCGAATGTGGGAGGTGGGTGTGGCGCGCAGGCCGAGCGTGTTCGTGCGGGCGTTGTCCATGGACGAAGGTCAGAAGCTGCAGCGGATCACCCCACCCGACCGACGCGGCGGTGAGGTCACCGGTGAGCAAGGCGCGTTCGGCTTCGACGACGCAGGTAAGGGGGTTTGCCCGTGCCACGGTCTGCAGGGATGGGTTGCCGCCATCGTCACCGCTGCCGTCGGCGTTCGCGTCATGGTCCGCAGCGCGGACTGACCCCACCGTTACTCAACCCTCCCTCCGACCGCTGAGGACTGTGATGACCATTCTTGTCACCGGAGCCACCGGTACCGTCGGACGCCACCTGGTGCGCCAACTCGCCGAGGCCGGCCACCCCGTGCGCGCCCTGACCCGCAACCCGGCAGCAGCCAACATGCCTCCGGGGGTGGAGGTCGTCGCCGGTGACCTGACCGACCCCGACGCTCTCGCCGCGGCGTTCACCGACGTCACCGGCCTGCATCTGATCACCTTCGGCGGCGACGCCGGCGAAGCGCTGACCACCGGTCCCCAGCTGGTCGCCCTCGCCACCAAGGCCGGGGTCCGCCGGGTGAGCGTGCTCAGCGGCTGGGAGGAGAGCTCCGTCGAGGTAGCGCTGCGAGGCGCGGACATCGGCTGGACTCTGCTGGCCCCGAAGGAGTTCATGTCGAGCGCCCTGGAGTGGGCGGGCATGGTCCGCGAGGGGGCGATACGAGTGCTTGCCAACTGGCCGAGCGCGGTCGTTCACGAGGCGGACATCGCTGCGGTGGCCGCGACCGCGCTGACCGAGGACGGGCACGCCGAACAGACCTATGTGATCACCGGTCCGCACGCCCTGACATCAGCTGAGCGAACGCGTCTCATCGGCGAGGCCATCGGCCGGGAGGTCACCTTCGATCAGCTCAACGAGGATCAGGAGCGCGAGCGTCTGCAGTCCTACGGTTATCCCGACGACTACGTCGAGTTCGGCATCCAGCTCGCGACCAACCCACCCCCGCAGGCCGGCGTCGTGGAACCCACCGTCGAGCAGGTCACCGGCCGACCCGCCCGCACTTTCGCACAGTGGGCCGCCGAGCACGCCGACGCGTTTCGCTGACGTAGCGTGATCGGCTCTGTGTCAAGCTCCGCCGGTTGATCCTGGGAGGCCCACGGGTGGGATTTGCGGGAGTCGCGGAGTTCGCGGTTTACCCCAGGGATGTAACGAGCGCACGACGCCCGTAGACGCGGCCCCAACACCGGCACACGCCGACGCCAGGAAAGCGGTCAGTGTTCTTCGATGTAGTTGACGACGGCCTGGACGGTGGTGAGCTCCTCAGCCACCTCGTCCGGGATCTGGACGTCGAACCTTTCCTCGAAAGCCATCATCAGCTCCTGTAGGTCCAGCTCGTCCGCGCCGAGGTCGGCAAACGACGAGTCGACTGCGACCTCGTCCTCCTCGACTCCGAGTTGCTGGGCAACCACTGCCTTCACGCACTCTGCGAGGGACCCTTCGATGGCGGACACGGAACGCCCTTTCGTCGTTGTGGACGGGGTAGTGCGACTGCAGCCCGCCACACCGCGCTGGCCGTGATCATTCCGGAAGCGAGCTGCAGAGGCGAGGCTGCGATGACACCGCGACTACCATCAACTCTCCGCATCGAACGAGACCTGAGGCGGCGAGCGGGTGCTATCGGGAGTCCGGCCGAAGCGGCCGCTGGCCGACACCACGCCCACCACCTCGTCGACGCCCGCCGCTACGTCCTCCGAAGCCACCGGGGAGACGTCCAACCCCTCCGCCGCCGACAGCACTCGTCACCTCGAGACCCACACCCGGGACGAATACGGCAACTGGCAACTCGGCCTCACCGACGGCGCAGCCGATAACACCAAGCGCCGCTACGCCTTCGTCCTCGGCGATACACGCGCATCCATCGGATGCGAGGATCATCTCCTGCCATTACCGAGCCGCAGAGTGGGGCCACAAGGACATCGAGCTCGCGGCCTACGAAATCCTGCAATACCTGGACAACTCCCGCAGGTGACGGACACCGGTAGCAATACCCGTCGACCTGCCCTGGCGCCACCCGAATCAGGTTGCTCAACGTGAATACTTTCATTCATGTAGCGAACTAGAGGGTCGGACTTGTCCGCGAATACCCGCTCCTCGGCGGGGTATTGTCGAGCGAGTCGCGGTCATGGGCGATCCCGGGTCGAGCGGAAAGCAACGCCCTTCTCGTGGGGCGTGTGCAGTCAGGGACGAAGCCCGCTCCGGCGCTCGATCGGAGCGGGCTTTCACGCCGATTCCGGTGAATCGTTCGCGGACCGGGCGAAATTACCCACTGCCTCGAGGAGGACTGTATGAGTGCGTCCGTGTCCGTGCCGACCGGTCTCAACGACCCGGCTGAACGGGCTGAGTTGACCGCTGCCGCTCGGGAGCTGGTGCCGCTGCTGCGGTCTCAGGCGGCGGAGACCGAACGGCGGGGGAATCTGACGCCGGAGGTGGATGCGGCGCTGCGTGCGGGGGGTTTCTACACGTTGACCGCACCGCGGAGGTTCGGTGGTCGCGAGGCCGGCGTGCGCACGGTCATCGACGTGTTCGCGGAGTTGGCTCGTGGCTGCGGATCGAGCGCCTGGGTCGGGAAGATTTATTGCGGTTCTGCGTTCATGGCCTCACTGTTCGACGATCAGGCCCGGTGCGACATCTGGGACACGGACGCTCACGCGGCGGTGAGCGCGGCGCTGAAAAGTGCCGCGTCGAACTCGGTGCGGTCGGTGCCGGGTGGGATCAGGATCAGCGGGGAATGGCGCTACGCCTCGGGGATCCATCAGGCGCAGTGGGTGCTGTTGCGGACGCTCGTCGATGCCGGCTCGACGCGGGAGCCCGATGATCGCCTCGTCCTTGTCCCGGCCTGCGACGTCGAGGTGAAAGACAGCTGGGACATGGCCGGCATGGAGGGCACCGGCAGCGACAGCGTCGTCGTTCGTGATGTGTTCGTGCCGGAGTACCGCACCATGGCCGCGCGGAGGTTGCGCGGTTCGCGGCAGCGGTGGCAGGAGGGCGAGCGTGTCTATCTCGCGCGGGTTCAATCGTGGCTGCGGGTGTCACTCGCGGGCCCGATCACCGGGATGGCCCAGGGTGCGTTGGAACATGTGCTCGAGACGCTAAGTGACGGGAAGCCGATCACCAGCTCGACCTACACCGACGCGATCCGCTCGCCGAGTGTCCAGCTGGGGATCGCCGAGGCCGCGTCACTCATCGACACCGCCCGGCTGCACGCCTACCGCGCGGCCGCCGACATCGAAGCCGCCTCGATCGAGGGCCGCCGGTTGGACGTTGCGGCCCGGGCCCGCATCAGGATGGACAACGGCGTGGTCATGCAGCGGTGCCGGGAGGCAATGGAACTGCTGCTCGACATCGGCGGAACCGCAGGCTTCCGTCGCAGCGACCCACTCCAGCGGTTCTGGCGCGATCTGGCCACCGGATCCCGGCATGCGGCGGTGTCGACCTCGCTGGGCAGGGAGATCTACGGGCGGGCCCTCCTGGGCGTCGACAAACAGATCACAGGGGTTGTCTGAGGGCGACACCTTGATCGTCCGTTTCGGTGGGCTCGTGCGGCTACGGAATTCGACCAGAGGGGGACGCTGTGAATGTCGCGGAATCCGCATCCGGTGCATTGAACGAACCCGCGGAACGGAGTTGATGTCCAACGCCCGTGAACTCGTCCCGCTGCCGAAAGCGCACGCGGCGGAGACCGAACGGCTGGGCACCCCGCCCCGGAGGGGCACGAAGCCCTGCGCTCAGCCGGCTTCTCCACATTGACCGCACCGCGGAAGTGTGATGCCGGGCGAGTACTGCTCGGGACCGACCGTCACACCGGCGAGTCCGCGGTGGTCCTGGCGGCGCAGCCCGGCCGCGTGGCCGGTCCGGGCCACCAGCAGACCGCTGCCGTTTCGGCAGGCGTCAGGAGGCGCGGGGCGCGGCTCGGCCCTCGGCGGCGACCCGGTCGAGCCACTCCCGCAGGAGCCCACGCTCGGCGTCGGTGAGCACCGTCAGCTCCGGCAGGAGGGCCCGCAGCGTCACGGCCGTGGCGACGGACCCGGCACCGGCCTCGGTGCGCCCGCGTCCGTCGGTCGTTATTGCACTGATCACCGACTCCCGGGCGAACTCGGAGAGGGCGAGATCGCGCTGCTCGGGGGCCATGCCGATCAGCGTGAGCGTCACGCCGCGCCCCGTCGAGTGCACCAGGTGCGCAGCCCGCTCCTCACCCACCCGTAGGCGCCCCGCCGCGGCGACACGCAGGATCATGCCCGCGAGCACAGCGGCGGCCTGGCGCTCGGCCGCCGACTCGACGCCCGGCCTCGCTTCCCCGAAGACGAGCGCGTAGAGCGCGGGGTGCTCCAGCCCGAAGCCGACGTGCAGGTCCCACCCCCGCCGCAGGTCCACCACCGGATCCGGATCCCGCTCCCGAACGGTCTTGCTGTGCAGGTATTCGGCGATCCCGTGGACGGCGACAGCTTCGAGCAGACCCTGCTTGTCACCGAAGAGGCGGTAGATCGTCGGTGCCTGCACACCCGCCGCGGCGCTCACCGCCCGCGTCGACACCGCCTCGCGCCCGCCCTCGGCCAGTAGCTCAGCCGCCGCCTCGACGATGCGCCCCCGGGTCGCGTCCGCGTCCATGTTTCCAACGATAACACGGCATCGTTATCGACGATTGCATTATCACTGGAACCATGCTTCTGTTATCACCGGAAGCAAGACCGCCTCGAGGAGGATGACCATGGACACGCGCAGAATGGGCACCGACGGCCCGCAGGTCTCCGCTCTGGGGCCTGCCGCGATGGGTATGTCCGACCTCTACGGCCCGGCCGACGAGGCCGAGAGCATCGCCACGATCCAAGCAGCGACCGAGACCCGTGGCACCGATGTCGTGCCGCTCGTGGGCGCCCGTCTGCAGGAGTCGCTCGCGGCCGCCGACCTCGTCCGGAGCGATGAGGTCATCGGCGCCATCGAGGCGGCCGTGCCCGCCGGCGACGCCGCCGGTGAGCGCTATCCCGAGCAGCAGATGGCCGGCCTCGACAGCGAGGGATGACGAGATGCCCAGGAAGTCTCGCTCACCGTTGCCGGCGCTGCTCGCTCTCGCGTTTGTGGCGGGATGTGCAGCCACGCCCGGGGGCCCCCTCGACTCAGCGCCCGCCGATAGCATCGGCGTCTCGAGCCGCAACTACCCCGACGACGACAGCGCACCCGCGGTCAGCCCGGTGGTTCCACCGGTGACCGGCGCACCGCGAGGGCCCGTGGCTCCGGTCGAGGTCCCGCGGCTGGGGGCGGTCACCGAGGTGGCCTCGGGACTGCGCATGCCGTGGGGTCTGACGTTCCTGCCGGACGGATCGGCGCTGGTGTCGAGCCGCGACTCCGGTGACATCAGCCATGTCCCGCCGGCCGGAGGGCCGGTGTCGAGGGTCGGGACGATCCCCGGGGTGACCGAGAGCGCCGAGGGCGGCCTGCTGGGCCTTGCCGCCTCCCCGGACTTCGCCGTCGACCGGACCGTGTACGCGTACGTGTCCGCCAGCCCGACGAACCGGGTGGTCGCGGTGCAGGTCGCCGAGGACCTGCGCTCGTTGACCGTCGGGCGGATCGTCCTGGACGGGATCGGCACGGCGGACCGTCACCACGGGGGCAAGCTGGTCTTCGACCGGGACGGCAATCTCTGGATCGGCACCGGCGACGCGTTCGAGGGCGGCCGTTCCCCCGACCCGAACTCGCTCAACGGGAAGGTGCTGCGGATCCGCCCGGACGGCTCACCGGCGGCGGGCAACCCCTTCGGTACCGCGGTGTTCTCACTGGGGCACCGCAACGTGCAAGGGATCGCGTTCGGGCCGGACGGCGCGGTGTATGCGTCGGAGCTCGGCCACCGCACCTGGGACGAGGTCAACCTCCTGCGGCCCGGCCTGGACTACGGGTGGCCCGCAGCCGAGGGTGTCGCGGGATCCACCGGCGAACCGCCGATCTTCGCACTGCACCCGGACGAGGCGTCGCCTTCCGGCATCGCACTGACCGCCAACTCGCTCTGGATGGGTGCCCTGTCCGGGCAACGGCTCTGGCAGCTCCCGGTCAGCTCCGGGCAGCCTGCGGGCGAGCCGATCTCGCACTTCGTCGGCCAGTACGGGCGGATCCGAGCGGTCGAGCTCGCGCCGGACGGCGCGCTGTGGATCGTCACCTCCAACACCGATGAGGCGACCTGGGGAGGCACCGACCCCCGGACCGGCGACGACCGGATCCTCCGCGTCGAGCTGAGCGCTCGATGACCGGCCCTGGCCTCCACCGCCGCATGGGCCGTGGACCGTCCACGTCGCCGTGACTGCGGCGACCGGAAGCCCTCCCCCGGCCTCCACGGCCTGCGCCACACCTGCGTTGCCGTGGATCTCCTTCCAGTTCCGTCCACAGCTCGTTGGCCCGCTTCAGCAGTGGCAGGTACGTGGCGCCTTGCCGGTACGCGCGGCGGAAGATGCGGCTCTCGCCGTGCGACCGTGCGCGTCCACGGCGATCACCCGCACGCCGCGCTCTGCCAGCGCCCAGGTGGTGGCCGCTCCAACGACACCTACACCGATGGCCCGGACGTCACAGTTCATGGCAGACGGGTCCCTTTCTCGTGCGTCTTGGCAGCCGAGGATGCCTCCACCGCCACTGAACTCCTGCGGGCGCGCAGCATGGAATCCACGACGATGGAGACCAACGACAGCCACACCACGACGAAACACAGCACGGTGTTTCCCGACGGCCGCTGGCCGTAGAAGACCAGCGCGACCACGAACTGGGTGGTCGGCAGGACGTACTGCACGAATCCCGATACGTTGAGGGTGATCTTCTTCGCACCGAAGGAGATCAGCCAGAGCGGCGTGACGGACACGAGCCCGCACATCGCGAGCAGGGCGATCTCGGTCGCACCCGCGGCAGGCCCGGGGTCGAGCGAGTAGGACGAGCCCGCGACGACGGCGACGGCGACGGTGCCGACAGCCAAGAGCGCGGTCTCGAGGGTGAGCCCGGTGACCGGGTCGGCGGTGGTGAGCTTCTTCAGGAAGCTGTAGACGCCCCAGGTCATGCCGATCGTGACGTACACCCACCACTCGAGCTCGCTGCTGCGCAGGATAAGAAAAACTACGCCGAGCAGGCACACGACGAGCGCAACACCGCGGACCCGGCCGAGCCGCTCCCGCATCACCATCGCGCCTAGCGCGATGGTCACCGCGGGCGCGATCAGGTACCCCAGCCCGGTCTCCAGGACCCTCCCGTGGATCGAGCCCCAGATGAAGGCGAGCCAGTTCGTGCACACCAGGACTGCAGCGGCGAGGTGGATCACCACCAGTCGGACATTGGACGCCGCCTCGAGAGCGGCTCGTACCCGTCCCAGCCACACGAGTGCCACACATAGGGTGGCGAGCGACACGAGAATGCGATAACCGAGGAGCGTCGTCGGTGACACATCGCCCAGCGCGTGCCAGTACAGCGACGACGTGCCGAGAATGACGTTGGCCACCGCCATCGCGGTCACGCCGACCGCACTTTCCCGGGGATGCGCAGCTTTTAATGCCCCAAGCCCTTTGTCGCAGTAGCGCATACTCCTCGTTCCGTTGTCTCTCCCGGCGTCATAACCTCTCTGCACAGCTCTACTGGGCTGCGTTCAGTTGATTCCAGCAGTACCGCCGTGCCGCGTAGTTTCTGACCCGTCATCAATCGGGCCGGGCTGGATCGGAACCCCACTGTGACGGCGAACTCGGTGAATACCCCTGCGATATGTGCCCCGGCTCCGGGATTCTGCGGCGTCCACCACTACGAGTGAAGGACCACCGACACTCTTCACGATGCCGCCGATGATGGCAGTCCCCATATGGCCCGCCCCAATGACCACGACGCGCCCAGAGAACTGCACGTCTCCTCCTCGGTTCGCGAGCGACAGTACGAACTGGCCGGGCCTACCGAGCCCTCCAGCCAGTCGAAATGCTGGCGCACCATCCGCCGAACCGACTACGTTCGGTGGCGGCGTGATCGCGCAATGCACAAGTACGCAGAGGGCGGTGTGGATGGATCGGGCCTGCTCGGCGTCGTGCGGCGCACCGGAGCTCTGCGACGAGGCCCTGTCCGTGTACGAGGGAGCGGTGGCAGACGCTACCGCCGGAGGTTCGCCCGAGCTGGACGAGGTGCCGACGTGCCTGCGCAGACTCGGGCTCGTCGTCCCCTCGGCACAGCCACCCGGCCGCGTACGCGTCGTGCCACCGTCTGTGGCGGCAACGCACCACCTCGCACCGCTGGAACGGGCCATATCACGCACACGCACCGCGCTTGCCACCGTCACCGAGACATTCGAGCTGATCGAGCGGGCGTACAACCGCGGCCGGACGGCACACATGCCAGACGTCGTCCCCATCCATGGTCAGACGGAGGTCGAAGCCGCTCTACAGCGCTCACTCGACGAATGCCGGACGGAACTCATCACAGCGCATCCGGGGAGAGGCCGTTCCCCGGAGATCCTGGCGGACGTGCTCGAACGCGACCTCCCCGTGCTGCGCCGTGGAGTCCGCAAGCAGGTGATCTACCAGCACACCATCCGCATCCACGGGCCGACCCTGGAGTACGTGGACAGCATCGTCCGCGAGGGAGCCGAGGCCCGGACCCTCAGCGAACTGTTCGACCGGCTCATCGTCTTCGACCGGAAGATCGCCTACATCGCGTCACCCTCGCGCGACGAGCACGAGCTGATCGAGATCCACCAGCCCGCCCTCGTGCGCTACCTGAGCCGCGCCTTCGACCTCAGCTGGAGCAGGGCCACGCCCGTACCCACCGCTGCGGGCTACCGGCATTCGGTCGCCGTGACCAGTGACATCCAACGCAGCATCATGCGCATGCTCGTCAACGGACTCACCGACGACAAGATCGCGCGAGAGCTCGGGATGGGCCGCCGCACTGTCGCGGAGCACGTGCGGCGACTGTCCGAGCGCTTCGGCAGCTCCGGCCGCGCCCAGCTCGGCTACGCCATCGCCAGGTCCGGCCTCCTGGACGTCGACGGTCACCCACAACCATGCTCTGGGCCTCCGGCCGACGACGAGCCCAAGTCGGACGAATGATCCAGTCCATACCGCAATGCCAAGTGGGGTACGCCAACCTCCGCTCAAGGAAGCTCAAGATCAGCGTGACAATGACGGCACTAGTTCTCGACCAGGATATGATCTTCATCATATGCAGACCATGTGGGCTCACCCAGACACGGATCCCGACCTCATTTGACCGTTTCAGTCAGAGCACGGAACCCGCCGCTCCAGATTCGCTCCTGTTTGACGTTCATCAGCCACGGTGGACAGACGATCATGATTCACAAGACCTGTAGGCTAGACGGGCACATATCCGGGTTTCCGCAGGTAGAAACGCTGATGAGCGGCTCCCCCCGACGTAGGGAACCGCCCATCGTTCCGTCGGGGCGACAGGATGTGAACCTGCGACCCCTTGACCCCCAGGGTAGGCGTGAACCAGCTCCAGCACTCGGCTCACCGATCCGGACCTGAACCGATTACCCGGCCCAAAGCTGCGTGACAAGCCATCAGCTAGCACAGCCAACTAACGCTCCTCATCGAAGTCGGCGCGTGCTCGTTCGACGTGGGGCAGCGTGACGGTGGTCCATTGCAGGAGCGCGTCGATCAGGTCCTGCAGCGTCTTTCCAAGAGGCGTGATGCGGTACTCGACGGCGACGGGCCGGGTGCTCGTGACGACGCGCTCGACCATGCCATTGCGCTCCAGGCGGCGGAGTGTCGCCGTCAGCGACTTCTGCGTGACGACGGGAATCGCCCGGCGGAGCTCGTTGAAGCGCAACGGCCGCTCGCACAGCGCGTCGAGAGCGTGGATCGACCACTTGTCGAGCACCTGGTCCAGCAGGTCGCGGTGGTCCTCGGTGAGGAGAGGGCCGTCCGGCCGGGGCGGAGCGGTTTCCTGCATGACACCTGGTCTCGTTGAAGTTCCCTTCGGAAACCGAGTATATCTCGGATACCTCATCCGACGACGAAGGGACTTCTCATGACAGTGCAGTTGCTGACCCCGGAGGGCATGTTCGCTCCCGTTCCGTACCACCACGTCTCGATCAGCTCGGGTACCCGCCAGGTGCATGTGGCCGGCCAGATCGCGCGTGACGCCGACGGGAACGCGGTCGCGACGGGTGATCTGGCCGGTCAGGTCGCGCACGCACTGCGCAACACGGCGCGCGGCCTGGCCGGCGCCGGAGCGAGCTTCGCCGACGTCGTCCGGCTCCGTTTCTTCGTGACGGACTGGAGCCCGGACAAGTACCCCGACTTCATCGCCGGCATCGATCGCGTCGCGGACGAGATCGGGCTCCCGCGGCCACTGCCGCCCCTGTCGGCGATCGGCGTGGACTACCTGTTCGAGCCTGACGTGCTCGTCGAGGTGGAGGCGTTCGCCGTCCTCGACTGAGGGCCGACCCTCACCGAGGCCACCAGCGACACCATCTCTAATACTGCCGCGTTGAGGTGCCTCGCAGCCGACGGCGAGATGCCCTCGAGGCGCGCCCCGAACTGGGTGAGCAACGCACGGAGCATCGAGCCGACGCGCCCTGGCTGCTCAGCCGCACCGCGGTCAGCCTTCCAGATCGGCGGCTCGTAGCGTCGCCTGCAGCCGGAGATTATTCAGGCCGTTTACACCGAGAGCGGCAGCAGCGGAGCCTGGTCGCTCGCGGCGTCGTCGCGTCCGCCCTGCTCTGCTGCGGCGTCGTGATCGGCGTGATCGGCAGTGCGGTGATCTTCGCGCTCATGTACGGGCTGAACCGGTCTTCTTCACCGCCCTCATCGTCGGCCTGATCGCGGGCGAGGTCCGCTGCCGCAGCGGATCGATCCGCCGGGGTTCGTCGCCGATCGCTGTGGGATCACTGTGGGATCTCTGTGGGTGGGGCCGGTCCCGGCTGGCAGGAAGTGTCGTCGGAGTCGGGGACCGGCTGGCCCCGACATGATCTCGGACGGGGTGTGAACGATGGTCTTTGTTGATCGGTTCCGTGGGCGCGTCGTCGTCGTGACGGGCGGCGGATCGGGGATCGGTGCCGCCACGGCACGGCGCTTCGCGGCAGAGGGCGCCACGGCTGTGGTCGTGGGGCGCACCGAGGAGAAGCTCGATCGGGTCGTGGCATCGGCGCCGAAGGGAACGACGATCGCCCGGTACGTCGCCGACGTCGGTGACGAGGAGGCGATCACCCAGGTGATCGACGCGGTCGCCGATGGGTTCGGACGGTTGGACACGCTGGTCAACAACGCCGGGGTCGCGCAGCTCGGCACGGTGGACAAGCTCGACACCACGGCATGGCGCGCCTCGATAGCGACGAACCTCGACGGTGTCTTCTTCGCCTCTCGTGCGGCGCTGCCGCACCTGCGGGCGGTGGGTGGCAGCATCGTCAACGTCGGCTCGGTCAGCGGCCTCGGTGGGGAGTGGGGCATGGCCGCCTACAGCGCGACCAAGGCCGCCGTGGCCAACCTGACCAACGCAATGGCCATGGACCACGGGCGGGAGGGCGTGCGTGTCAACGCGGTACACCCGAGCTACACGAGCTCGGAGGTGATCGCGCCGGTGCTCGAGCTCGACGCCGTCCGCGAAGGACTTGCCAACCGCATGCCGCTGGGTCGTAGCGCCGACCCCGACGAGATCGCCGCGGTCATCACGTTCCTGGCCAGCGAGGATGCCAGCTTCGTGACCGGCGCTCAGCTGCGGGCCGACGGTGGCGTGGGAGCGACGAGCGGCAACCCGCACCTCGAGTTCTGACGGGTCGTGAGGCCCCGACCTCCGGCACGGCACTCGATGGCCTGCGCCAGCTCGACGACGTCGTTCATCGTCGTTTCCCGTCCGATCCGGAACTCGGCCTCGAATGCGATCTCTCCGAGGCCCGATCGGGCCTCGGAGAGATCGCGCTGGACGAGGTCGAGAGTGACGGGGTGGTCGGCGACCACGGCGTGCTCGGCGGCGTAGGAGGCCCAGGCGCCGAAAAGGCGAGCACCCGCCTCGAACTCGCCGAGCTGGACGGCGACGCCGGCGAGGGCCGAGAGGATGTAGGGCAGGGTCCAGCTGTTGCGGATGGTGGCAGCCAGGCCGACGGCCTCGGCGAGCAGGGCCGCGGCGGTGGCGTAGTCCTTCTGCCGCTCGGCGAGAATCGCACGGGCGGTGAGGATGGCTCCCGTTTCGAACGAGAGCCCGGTGCGACGCGCGGAGGCTTCTGCTGCCCGAAGGGTCCGGGCCGCCTCGCCGGGCCGCCCGGCGGCGGCGGACTGCCCGACGGCGAGCAGCGCCTGGGTGACCCGCCACGGGTCGCCATCGGTTCGGGCTGCCTGCAGCGCCTCGTCGGAGAGGCGCTGCGTCGTCGACTCATCGGCGACGAAGAGCGCCGAGGCGGCGGCCAGCAGCAGGGCGTCGGCAGCGAGATCGTCGTTGCCGGCGTGCCGGGCCACCGCGACCCCCTCTTGAGACACCCGGTGCGCGTCCTGCGGGTCGGCGAGCAGCAGGACGCCAGCCCACGCCACCAGCAGCCGGGCACGGGCGAGGTCACTCATCGGGAACGAGTGGATCCGCTCGGCCCAGAGGCGAGCCTCACTGCTGTGCCCCCGGATCATCAGATGCAGCGCCAGACACCAGAGCAACTCGGCGGCCTCGTCGGCCGCGCCATGATCGAGGAGATGGTCGACGGTGACTCGAACGTTGCCGAAGTCGGCGTCGAGCAGGCGTAGGGCGGGGACCTGGCCCGAGCCGCGCAGGTCGTCATGAAGAGCGCGCGCGGTACCGAGCACGGCCCGCGCCAGAGCAAAACGGGCCTCGTCGCGTTCGCCGGGTTCCAGGAGGTCGGCGGCGAACTGACGCACCGGCTCCAACAATCGGAACCGCTCCGTCCCCTCCACATCGTCGACCCTGGTGACCAGGGCATGCCTGACCAGGTCCGTCAGTGCGGGCAGCACCACCGAGGGGTCTGCGCCGCCGACCTCCTCCGCCGCAGCGAGCGAGAACGCGCCCCTGCACACGGACAGTCGCGCCAGCAGCAACCGGGCGTCCGCCGGTAGCAAGTCGAGACTCCATCGCAGGGTGGCTGCCATGCTTCGCTGCCGGTGGGGGAGGTCCTGCGGGCCGGCCATCGGGATCACGTCGAGCCGTTCGAGCAGCGTAGCCGGGCCGAGGAGCGCGGCGGCGGAAGCCGCAAGCTCGAGTGCCAGCGGCAGTCCGTCTGCGCGCTCGCACAGGGCAGCGACCGCCGAGGTCGTCCGATGATCGCCGCCGAGAACCGCGCCGGCGGCGAGGGCTCGCTCCTGGAACATCTGCACTGCTGACGCGGGGTCCAAGGGCGCGACCCGCACCTCACGCTCGGCTCGCACTCGCAACGGTGCCCGGCTTGTGGCCAGCACCACGAGGTCGCGGCAGCCGGCGACGAGGGTCGCCAGCTGCGGCCCGCACTCGAGAACGTGCTCGAGGTTGTCCAGCACCAGCAGCAGCCGACGCCCCCGGACGTAGGGGACGAGAGCATCTGCAGTGTCGATGTTCGCGGTGGGAAGCCCCAGCGCGGTGGCGATGGCTGGGACCACCGCATCCGCTCGAGCGACGGATGCGAGCTCGACCATGACGACCCCACCCGGGAAGGCCACCCCGGCGTCGGCGGCGGCGGCCAGGGCCAGCGTGGTCTTTCCGACGCCACCGGGGCCGGTCAGTGTCACCATCCGCTGATGAGCGGAGGTGAGCAGGGCAGCGACAGCGGCTCGCTGGTCGCCCCGTCCGATCACCGAGCCCGCCGGGACCGGGAGGCAACCCGCGTGCGGCGCGGGCGACCTGTGGGCTGCGTCGGGCCCGGTCGCCGCTGGGTGTGGGACGGAGCGCACCAGAACCGCGCGCTCCGCCGCTTCCAACTCCAGTGCATCGGCCAACGCGGCGACCGTGTGCGGGTAGGGCCGGCGTCGCTCGCCGCGCTCCAGGGCGCTGATCGCCTTCGGTGAAAGGCGAGCCCGCTCGGCCAGCTGCTCCTGGGTCAGCGACCGGGCGATCCGGTGCCCGCGCAGCAACTCGCCGAAGGTGCAATCCACGCCGCCTCCTCCATCAGCGCTCGCAGGTCCGTGTTCGCCCAGGTCACCCTCGCCTGCTGGCGCGGGTGCTCAACCGGTCGCCGGGCTGCCCGACCGGGAGGATGTCGTCTCATCGAGGATATCGCCGAAGCGGCTCATGCTGATCGACACTGCTGTCGTGTTGCCCGGGCACTGGCAGGTCTACGTCGTCAACGAGGTGCGCGACCGGATCGACTCCCTCGACGCTGCCACAGCAGGGCTGACCGCAGAGGGCGCCCAGCACAGCGTCGCACTGTTCGGGCAGAGCGAGTGCATCGACAGGATCGTCGCCGACTACCTGACCGATCTGCAGACCCCACCCGACGGCGCCCGCTGCACCTTGCAGCCGCCCGCGCCGAACCGCGCACGTCAACGTGAGGCACGTCGCGGTACGAGGCACTTGCGTGTGCCGCGACGGCATACCGTCTCCTGCTCCGGAACGGGCTGATCACGGCCTCGATCGGGCAGGGGTGCGAATGGGCAGCTATGCAGTGACGGGTTCGGCGTCGAGGATCGGCGCCGCGGTGACCGAGCGGCTCCGTGCCGCCGGGCACTCCGTGATCGAAGTGGATCTGTGCGACGCCGACGCCGTCGAGGACCTCGGGTCACTGGAAGGCCGCTGTCACAAGCCCTGCTGACACTGCTGTCGCGCCGCACCCCGCAGCGCGACATGTCAACTTCTGTACCGATCGGAATAGAAGTCGCGGACCCAAGGTTCTCCGCGATCGACGGTGGCCGCCACGACGAGAGCGTGGAAAGGCATCGCCAGTCATCAACACAACGAGTACAGCCCCGACACGGGGCGACAAGGAGGTCATCATGTCCGACTCCGACGTGCGCGAGGTCTTCGAGCGCTACATCGACGCGCTCAACGATCATGATTTCGACCGCATGACCGAGTTCATCCACGACGAGCTCGTCGAGAACGGCCGGCCGGTCACGCGGGACGACGTCATCGCCGAGCTCAAGGGGCACGGCGCTGCGGTGCCGGACTTCACCTGGCGGGTCCAGGACATCGCCATCGACGGTGACCGCGTGGCAGCCCGCCTGTTCAACAAGGGCACGCACACGAAGGAGTGGCTCGGCGTCGCCCCCACCGGAGCCACGCTGGAGTTCGCCGAGTACGCCTTCCACAAGGTCCGCGACGGACGCTTCTACGAGATGAACTACCTGATCGACGCCCAGGCAGTGCAGCGACAGCTGGGCTCCTGACGTCCGCGGTCGGCCCTCGGGGGCGGCGAGGAGGCGCAGTCCGGCCTCGAGGCGGCGGTCGAGGCCGCCGTGAGCACGTTCGGCGGCCTCGACGTGCTGGTCAACAACGCGGGAACAGGCATCGGTGTGGATGAGTTCACCGAGGTCACCGCCACCCGGTCGGTCGTGGAGAGCATCCCAGTCCGACTGCTCGGCACGCCCGACGACGTCGCCACCGCGATCACCTGGCTCGCGCAGCCGGACGCCTACGTGTCCGGCGCGGTCGCGCCAGTCACCGGAGCCATGGTCGCCGGACTCAACTGAGCCGCGCCTGGTCCAGGTCGCAGGCCTGGCCGGATCCCGTCGCCGGAAGTACGAGCCGCGAGGGGCGCCCGGCCACATGCGTGGATACGCCGAGGGTGCAACTATTCAATTTCGGGGGAGATATGGCGAAGATCGTCCCGGGCAGGGTCATGCACCAGTACGACGGAGAGCTGGTGGTGTTCCACATCGGCATGACGTTCAACCGGTGGTGGCGGCCGGATCTCTGGATCCCGGTCGGGCGGGACATGCGGCGTATGCTGCGCGAGCTGTCCGAAGATCCGGACTCCGGGCTGCTGGGCTACGAACTGCTGATCAACGGAAACGGGCCGTACCTCGCGCAGTACTGGTCCTCAATCGACAAGCTCTACGACTACGCATCCGCCGGCTCGCTGAGTCACCGGCCGGCCTGGACGCGGTTCAACGCGATGGCGAAGAAGAACCCCGGCGCGGTCGGGATCTGGCACGAGACCTTCATCGTCGAGCGGGCCGAGAGCATGTACGTCGGGACGCCGGCCATGGGGCTGCCCGGGGCAACGAAGATCATGCCCGTCGAGAAGCGACACCACCGCGCCCGCGCGCGCCTGGAGGACGGCGCCACCACGCTGCCCGCGAGCCCGGCGGATCGGAGCCATCCGACCGCCGGGAGGACGGACTGATCACGGGCTCCTCTGCTCGTGCGACGGCGGCCGCCGAACTGCTCATGATCAGCGAAATCGGGACCTGACGTCCACATGTGCACGTCAGGTCCCGATCCTGGCGATCACGTGAGGACTCGAGCCGGATCCCGGGCTCGCCCCCCGAGCGGCGGGCGCTCACCGCGCGGACAGGGAACGGAACCACCGCAGGCCGCGCGCGTTCTGCCGACCCGCCCACCCGTATCCGTGGCACGTCGCCGGAACCGTCGCGCTTGCAGGACGGTGTCGTGGGTGTGGTGGGTGCCCGCGGGGGTGGGGGTCGTGCGCTGCGGCTCAAGAGCATCTGGATGGCGGGCTGACCGCCGAACCCGACACCCGAACCCCGGAAGGGGCCGTTCCATGCGTTCACCTGATCCCACCCACCCCAAAACCGTGAGTCCCGTGGCGCGGCCCGGCCCATCCGCGGTCGACCCCTCGCGGCCGTTCGGCGCCCACCTGCGGATGAGCTGGTGGAAGCCGTTCGTCCTCGTCCTGGCATTGCCGCTCGTCCTCGTGGTCCTCCAGGTGCTGGCCTACCAACTCGTCGGCGTCATCGAGGGCAGCGACGACCCGCTGTCCCCGGAGCTCACGCCGCTGAAGTCCCTGGCCGTCAACGTGGCCACCGGCGCGACCGGCCTGGTCGCGGTCCTGCTGCTGGTGTGGATGACCCGGGTGCCTTGGAGCGCACTGTTCAGCTCGCGGCGGGCGTTCGACCGGCGGCGCCTGGCCCACTACTCGATCGGCGCAGCGCTGATGGTGGGGGCCGGAGCAGGAGTGGTGGGCGCCGTCGCACCGGCATCCACCGGCTGGACGACCTTCGCGATCAGCGGTACGACGATCGCCTTCCTGACGATCACCCTGCTCACCACCCCCATCCAGGCCGCCGGCGAGGAACTGATCTACCGCAGCGTCATGCTGCCCGCGGCCGCGAGCTGGGTGCGCCCGGTCCGGCCGGCGCTGGCCGTCGGGCTCGTGGTCTCCGCCCTGGGCTTCGCCGTGGTCCACGGCTCGACAGACCTCTGGCTGGCCGGCTACTTCACGGTGGTCGCCGTCAGCACCGGGCTGATGGCGATCCTCAGCGGCGGCATGGAGGCGCCGATCGCCTTCCACGTCGTCAACAACGTCCTCTTCGGCGTGATCAGCAATGTCATGTCCGGTGGGGGGACCACCACCATCGACCGGGCCACCGACACCGGCGACGCGTCCCTGCTGATCCTCGTTGCCGTCAACGTCGGCATGGTCGTCCTCGTCGCGACGTACGAACGACGCCGCCGACGCACCAGCGAGGTTCCCGCCCACCGACCGGACGGGACCTCATGAAGACCCCGCCGACGCTGATCGCCGTCGAGGACCTCTTCGGCGCGCCCACCCGGAGTCGCGCCCTGGTGTCCCCGGACGGCACGACGGTCGCCTACCTCGCACCGTGGCGAGGCGACTCAACTTCGTCAACCCGGACAGCAACAGCGAGCTGTACCGCACGCTCGAGCACTTCCTCGCCCGGCACCTGGGCGCACGGGTATTCACGACTCCCTCATCAGCCGCCCGATGCTGAGCGGCAGGACACACGGGTCGGGGTTGAGCATGCCGCAGCGGCACGGTGTCGACTGGGGACATGACCAAGGTTGTCGAGCACAAGATCGTCAAGTTCGGCCTCGGCTGGAAGGGGTTCGACCACGACGAGATGGAGCGTCAGCTCAACGACCTGGGCAGCCAGGGGTGGGAGGCCGTGAGCAGCCTGCAACCCAGCGTCGGCGCGGTGGCCACCGACATCCTGGTGCTCCTCAAGCGAGCCCGGTGACGGGCGCGATCCCCCGCCCGATCCGGCTGTGGCGAGCCGCTGGCCACCATCACCTGTGCCAGGAGGCATGCCGTGTCCACTCCCATCCGAAACACCCCGCCGGAAGGCCGCGATCCAGCCCTGACCGCAGCGCCGACGCCGGTCGCCGAGCGGGCCCTGGCCCCCGATCTAGCCCGCGGGATGATGCTGCTGCTCATCGCGCTCGCCCACGTCCCGTGGTTCCTCTGGACCTCCGAGACCGGCTCCACCCTGCTGCACCCGGCCGAGGGTGGCATCGCCGACCGGATCGCGCAGGCCGTGACGATCGTGTTCGTCGACGGGCGGGCCTGGACCCTGTTCGGGTTGATGTTCGCCTACGGCATCGGCCAGCTCCACGCCCGGCGGATCGCCGCCGGGAGCCCGGAGCGCGACGTCCACCGGCTCCTGCGCATCCGCCACTGGTGGCTGCTCGCGATCGGCCTCGTCCACGCCGCACTGCTGTGGCAGGGCGACATACTCGGCACCTACGGAGTTCTCGGGCTGCTGCTCGTCCCGCTGTTCCTGCACCGCAGTGACCGCACGCTGAGGATCTGGATCGGGGTTCTCCTCGGCGTCGCCGCTCTCGGCAACCTCGCCCTCGCCGCCCTCGGCCAGGTCGTTCCCGCGGGGGCTGGGGCGATGGCCATGCAGCAGCAGGCGGCCGCCGAGTCGAGCTACCTCGTCTCGGTCCTGCTCCGACTGGGGCTGTGGGTGCCCACCCCGATCTCCTCGCTGATCGGACTCGTCATGCCCGCCGCGTTCCTCATCGGGATCCTCGCCGCCCGCCACCGCGTCCTCGACGAACCCGGCCGGCACCTGCCGCTGCTGCGCCGCACCGCCGTGCTCGGCCTCGCGGTCGGCTGGGGCGCCGGCACGCTCCAGGCGCTGCTCCACCTCGGCGTGCTCGTCGTGCCCAACCCGTCGGCGTTCGTGCACCTGCACCTGTTCACCGGCATCTTCGCCGGCGTCGGCGCCGCCGCGGTGTTCGGGCTGATCACGCACCGGATCAGCGGCGCGACCCCGCCGCTCCCCGCCCGCGCGCTCGTCGCGCTGGGCCGCCGGTCGCTGTCGGGCTACCTGGCGCAGTCGCTGATCTTCGTACCCGTGCTGGTGGCGTGGGGCCTCGGGCTCGGCGCGCACCTGTCGAGCGCCACCGCGATGCTCGTCGGGATCGGGGTGTGGCTGCTGACCGTCGTCGTCGCGCACCGGCTCGACGTCGCGGGCATCCGCGGCCCGGCGGAGGTGCTGCTGCGGCGCCTCACCTACCGGCCCCGGGCCTGGCCGTGCGCGAGGCGGCGCTGATCTGGCGCACGGTGTCGATCGTGTCCGACCTGCTGGCGGCGATCTCGATCGCCACCCTGCGAGTACGCGGTCGTCGGGCCCGACGACCGCATCGTCGACTTGCGCGACACCGTCACCCGTCACACCGGCTAGATCGGATCCAGGATCCGCCGGAGGAACTGCCGGGTGCGGGCCTCGGCCGGGTCGCCCAGCACCTGGGCGGGCGGCCCGGACTCCAGCACCACCCCGCCGTCGGTGAACAGCACCTGATCGGCCACCTGCTGGGCGAAGCGGATCTCGTGGGTGACGATCACCATCGTCCAGCCATCGGCGGCCAGGTCCTTGATGACCCGGAGCACATCGCCGACGAGCTCCGGGTCCAGCGCCGAGGTCGGCTCGTCGAAGAGCATCAGGGTGGGCTTGAGCGCCAAGGCGCGGGCGATCCCGACGCGCTGCTGCTGGCCGCCGGAGAGCTGGTACGGGTACTCGTCGGCCTTCTCCGCGAGCCCGACCTGCTCCAGCAGGGCCATCGCGACCCGGATCGCCTCGGCCTTCGGCCACTTCTGCACAACCACCGGACCCTCGATCACGTTCTGCAGCACCGTCCGGTGCGGGAACAGATTGTGCGCCTGGAACACCATCCCGCTCTGGGCGCGGAAACGGGTCAGCGTCGCGCGGTCGACGGGCCGGGCGAAATCGACCGAGACTCCACCGATGCCGATCACGCCGGCGTCGGCCCGGTCCAGGGCGTTGAGTGTGCGCAGCACCGTGGTCTTGCCCGACCCCGACGGCCCGATCACCGCGGTGACGGTGCCGGCCGGGACGGTGAACGTGATGTCGCGTAGTACCTGCAGGTCGCCGAACGACTTACGCAGGCCCCGCACGGTCAGCAGATCGGTCATCTGGCCACGTACCTCTCCAGTCGTGCCTCCACCCGGTTCTGCGCGAACGACAGGACGAAGCAGATGACCCAGTAGTAGACCGCGGCCACTCCGTAGAGCGCGAAGAAGTCGAACGTGGGCGCCGCCGCGAGCTGGGCGACCCGCAGCAGCTCGGTCACCAGGATGGTGGAGGCCAGTGAGGTGTCCTTGACCAGCGAGATGAGGGTGTTGGACAGCGGTGGCACGGCGGTGCGCGCCGCCTGCGGCAGGATCACTCGCTGCAGCGTTGTCGCGTACCCCATGCCGATGGTCTGCCCCGCCTCCCACTGCCCCTTCGGAATGCTCAGGATCGCCGCCCGGATCACCTCGGCCGCGTAGCCGCCGACGTTCAGGCTGAACGCGACCACCGCCGCCGGGAACGGGTCGATCACCACCCCGAACTGCGGCAGCGCGTAGAACACGATGAAGAGCTGGACCAGCAGCGGCGTGCCGCGGATGACGGAGATGTAGCCGCGCGCGAGCGCCGAGAGCGGCCCGGACTTCGAGATGCGGGCCAGCGCCACGAACAGCGCGACGACCAGGCCGAGCGCGAAGCTGATCGCCGTCAGCGGGATCGTCTGCGTGACGGTGGCGACCAGCATCGGCCACAGGTTGCGCCAGATCAGCTCCCAGGTCGAGGAGTCCACCTAGCTGCCGCTCACGTCCGAACCGAAGTACTTCTCCGAGATCCGCGTCAGCGTGCCGTCCGCCCGCAGCTCGGCCAGTGCCCGGTTGACCTCCTCGATGAGTCCGCTGCCCTGGCGCGCCGCGAACGCCTGCTCGCTGGTGTCGCCGGTGGTCCCGGCGACCTTCACGCCGGTGTCGCCAGTGGTCTGCTGGTACTCCCCCACCGCGAGGGTGTCGTTCACGGTGGCGTCGACGCGACCGTCCTTGAGTAGCTGGACGGCCTGCACGAAGCCCTCGACGGCCTCCACTTCCGCCCCGGCCTCGCGGGCGACGCCGGCCCAGTTACTGGTGGCGGACTGCGCGGTGGTCCGGCCCCGCAGGTCGGCGAGGCCGGTGATGTCGGTGTTGTCGGCGCGGGTGACGATCACCCCCTCGGACACGGTGTAGGGCTCGGACAGGTCGTACCGGGCCCGGCGTTCGTCGTTGATCGTCACCTGGTTCGCGACCAGGTCGAAGCGCTGCGCCTCCAGCCCGGCGAAGATCGCGTCCCACGGGGTCTGCACGAACTCGACGGTGCGGCCGAGCCGGGCTCCGACGGCTTGGACGACCTCGATGTCGTAGCCGGTGAGCTGACCATCGGGACCCTGGTAGCTGAAAGGGCTGTAGGTGCCCTCGGTCCCGACCCGCAGCGTGGTGGTGCTGTCGGAACCGCTGCTGCATCCGGCGAGCATGGCGGCGGACAGCAGCGCGGCCGCTGCGACAAGGAACGTGCGACGCACGGAACTTCTCCTTCGGATGACGGACGGCGGCGCGCTGCGGGGGCAAGTAGCGCAGCGCGCAACCCGACCGGTCGGGTCACGTGGTGTGGCTATCGAGGTGAGCGGCGTGGCTATCCGGACACCGGGCGCCAGGGGCAACGACAGAGCGCGGCGTGGGTACGGCACAGGTCGACGTGCCGACGGGACCACGCCGGCCACGGCACTGCGACCTGCCAGCCCCGTCCAGCCCGCACGATCACTCCCATTCGCTGCAAAGATCCACACAGTAGGTGCCGATGGGGCAGCCTTGTCAAGGCTGTGAACGACGTTTACCTGCCATGTCGCCGAATCCCGCCGCGGTCATCCGCTCCGGGTCCCGCACGGCAGGAACCACGGCTGGAGTCTTGGGCCGTGGCGAGATTTGGCCCGGCTCGCCTTGCGGTTCGTGGCCAGGACTGTCGCCGAGCATCTCGAGGCGGCAGGGCGGACATGGGGGGTTGGGCCCCGGGGTCCTGCGCTGGAGCGCGCCCGTCGCCGGGAGCCCGCGCGGCCCCTGGGAACTCCGCAGCCCCGACGCGAGTTGACTCAATGATTACCAAAAGATGGGGGAGATGATGGCCAGCCCGCTTCGCAAGATCGGCGAGTTCTTGAAGAGCCCGCAAGGGCGGAAGCTCACCGAGCAGGCCAGGCGCTACGCGCAGGACCCGCGCAACCGCGCGAAGGCCCAGCAGATGATCGACAAGCTCCGGGGCGGCAAGGGCAGCTCCGGGAGGCATTGACCGCGAGCCGATCCCCTCAAAGCTGCGCCGCCGGCACACCGCGACAGCGCTCCCTACACGTACGGGCGGGATCGTCGTGCTGGTACATGCCGGCATGGGTGCCTCGAGCACGGCCTGCAGCACCTCGGTCCTACTCCAGGCTGCACACCCCGCCGTATCGCCAGGCAGAGTAGACACGGCGGGGCCCGCATGAACGATCGTGTGCCGGATCGCCATCGCACACACGACCTTGCCCGCGGTCCTGCCTAGTGAGCGGCCCGATGCCTCTTGAGGGCTTCGATCGCCTGGTCCGCATGCAGATCGAACTGCGTCTCGCTCGCGATCATATGGATGAGGCGACGGTCCCGGCCGATGACGAAGGTGATCCGTCGAGTGTGCAGACCGCCGGGCAGGAACCACCGGTAGGCGCCGAGTCGCTTTGCCACCCTGTTGCCCGCGTCCGTGAGCAGGGGGTAGCCCAACGCGTTCGAGGTCGCGAACACGCTCTGCTTGGTCACGTTGTCGCTGCTGATGCCCACCGGCTGGGCACCCACAGCGGCGAACTCGCCGGCCAGATCGCGGAAGCGGCACGCCTCCTGCGTACAACCACCGCTGGAAGCGATCGGATAGAAGAACAGCACGACCGGACCATGCACGAGGAGGCTGCTGAGCCTGCGGGGGGTACGCGTCTCATCCTCCAGCTCGAAGTCGTCGACCTGGTCGCCGATCTGCATACCGAACCTCCTGGCAGTGATTGTGGGCGAGCGCTCGCATCCGATGTTCGCCGGCGAAGCACGAACGGTTCACGAGCATCTTCGCGAGGTGCGGACTGTCCACATACGACATCACGGAGGTCTGCGGCGCCGACGTTCGGATTGATCGGATTCACCCGCCGGATGTCCTGAGCTCGTAGTGCAGCGTCTGATAGTGCCTCACGCGGTGCAGGAACGGTACGAGAGCTCTGTGCAGGAAGGGGTACTTGCCGGCCAGCGCGCGGGCGGCACGGACAGCGTCCTCTCCGGTGAGCAGCCTCGCCCGGGCGTGCATGGCCGGGCCGATGGGCGTGCCCTTCATAGTGCACGGAGCGATCTCGACCTCCGGGTTGTTCCGCATCCGCTTTGCTTTCCCGGCCGCGTCATAGGTCCGCACGAAGGCGCGGTCCCCCTCGACCGCAATGCTCACAGCGGTGCCGACGGGCGTGCCGTCTCGCTTGAACGTGGTGAGCAGGATCGTCTTCTGCCCTACGAACGGTTCGAACGGCGAGGGAGCGATAACCATGAGTACCTCCGGGACGAAGAGGGCGAGCCGACGTGTGTACCTCTCCCATGTAGACGGTGCGCGATGGGCGTCTGTGACAGCAGCGGATCGCTGATGCGCTGAACGTCCCGGCCCGCGGGCGGCGACCGCGGCGCCCGTGCCCGAGAAATCCTCGCCCGCCAGCTCATTCGAAGGCTTCGGCGAGCATGTGCACCACGCCGGCGTGCGGGGAGTCCGCGTGAGTGGTCAGTGGAACACCGCGGTAGGGCGCACCTCCAGCGTCTTTGTCGCCGCGTCCCACGTCCCGACCCGGCCGAGACACCGGAACGTCCCGGAGAACAGCTCGTTCGTGCGCAGGCCGGCCGCCGCGCAGACGATTCGGACCTGTGGACCCTGGGCGGGATCGTCCGGCTCACCGAAAGGGGCGTTGAGCGTGACGGCTTCGGGGGTCCGGTCGACGACCCGGAACTCGCCCTGGATCAAGAGAAAGGTGTGGATCCGCTGGAGGCGGACGTGCTCGGTCGGCGGCTGACGATTGAATGCTTTGTCCAACGCGTCACTCGCCTCCACCTCCTGGCTGATCAGGTCCACGTCGACGATGTCGTGTGCGTTGTCCAGGACCCCAAGGACGATCGAGATGATCGATATCGGCGAGTCGTTGACCACGTACCTCTCGAAGACCTCGCTGGTGACACCGCGCTCTGCGTCCACCATCAGCGGGTCGAGGTTGGCCGATCCCGCGAACCTCCGGCTCGTGCTGACCCTCTTCTCCACCTGGCGGCTCAACGCCGCTGCGTACTTGCCTCCGTACCGGTGGTAGAGGTCCATGACGAGGCGCGCGTCGAGGTAGATGCAGATGTCCTGGCGGGGCGGGGACCTGTAGTAGGTCCGGTAGCGGAGCACGATGGCCACCGACGACGCCAGCAGCGCCGCCGTGGCGCCCCATACCAGCAACCACGGCCACCACACGGCCAGCCACGATTCGTCAATGACAGCCACGGAGGTCCTCGAATGCGGTGGTGAGTTCGGTGTCGGCGTCGACCGACCGGCCGCCGGTGGCCGTCGCGACCCTTGCCAGCTCGGCCGCATCGGCCTCGCCGAACCGGATGGTGAAGATCGGCGCTGGGGGCCGCCCCGCAACAGCGAGGCGGGCCAGGAACTCGTCGGCGGTGAGCCCAGCGTTGTTGATCCCGTCGGTCATCAGCACGATCGACACGGGCCGGGCGGCGTCCGTGGCGAGTGCCCGCGCCGCAATGCCGTTCGCATGCTCGGCGGCGCTCCAGACCGCCGTTCGATCGTCGAAGGAATCCTTGTTGACGAACTCGCGCAGCGCTGCCAGCTCGGCAGGGTCGTCGGCGGCGAACTCGCGCTCGGCGAGGACCTCGCCGCCGAAGCGGACCACGGTGATCCGTTCCCCCGCGTGGAACCGCACGAACGACGCCTCTCCTGGCCCGCTCAGCTGGACGAACGCCGCACGCAGCGCTGCGATCCGGTCGCCGCGCATCGAGCCGGAGAAATCGAGCACGAAGATCACATGAGCAGGCGGCTGGGTGCCGATCGCCTCGTAGTTTGCAAGCAGCGCGTCAACGACCTCCAGGCGGTCCGGGAAGTACAGCGCGTTGCCCGTAGTCGCCGGCAGCTGCGGCGGGCGCGGAACGTTCGGGTCGATCGGCCGTCGCGCGGTCTGATCCATGATCCGCCGCTGCACCTGTTCCGTCAGCAGCCAGTCGACGACCCGGTCGTACGCGTCGCGCTTCGCCGGGTTCAGCAGCAAGAGCGGGAAATCTGACTGGATGATCCCGTCCGCCGGATAAATGATCTCCATCGGCTCCGCCAGCCGGCCGCTGGCGTTGAGCGACAACAGCGTGGACTCGGGCGCCACGAGCGCGTCGAGCTCAGCCTCGCGGGCCATGAATCCGTCGACGAGCGCGGCGGACGTCTCGGCACGCACTGCGTGCCCGGTGAAAAAACCGCGCAGGCGGTCGCAGGTGAGGTCCTCCAGCTGCAGCGCGCGGCCTGTGTCAGCGGCTGCCGTAGCAACTCCGACGAGTGCGGCGAGCCCACTGCCCGAGCGCCGCGGCTCGGCCATGCCGAATCGCACCTCGCCCGCCGCCGCGCTCGCGGCGATGTCGGCCCACGAGATCGGCCCGCCGGCCCGCAACCGCTCGGCCGTGGCCCGCTTCATCCCGACGACCACCGGCGACAGCATTATCGACGTGCTCAGCGGCCGCGGGCCGGTGTATCCCGATGCAGTGAGCTCGAGCTGGAAGTAGCGGTCGGACGACAGCCAGGCCGCGTCGTGCCGGTACTCGCCGGGCTGGAGCGCGCCCACCGCGTCGAGACCGTGGTCCATGTCGAGCTGCAAGTCGACGCCGGTGTCCGCTCGGAGGTCAGGGAGCAGGGGCGCCAGGTCGGCCAGCTCGGGCGTGGCCAGCACCCGCAGCGTGAGCGGAGCTTGCGGGCTGACGACGCAACCTGACAGCACGGCAAGAGCCGCGAAGAGCGCGGCCACGGCACGCAGGATCGACGAGACCATCACGGCATCGGCAGGCAGTCGCCGACGGTCGTGATCATCGCCTCCAGCATCGGCACGTCCGGCAACAAGCCCCGCGTGTAGCTGGTCGAGATCGCCGGCGCGGGCACCCCCCGCTCGGCAAGGAACCGCGGCAGCTCGGAGCTGGAGTTCTCGAGGCGCGGGTCGAGCACGCGGTAGCCGAGTTCCAGCGCCCGCCGGCGCAGCACGGAGTCCGTACCCAGGAGTTCTGCCAGCGACTGAGCATTCTCGTTCAACGCCACCACCGTCGGCTCGCTCTGGAACTCGACATCCGGGTAGAGCAGCACGCGGTCCTGGTCCGGCTCGCCGCCTCCATCGACGCGCTGCAGCTGGTAGGCCAGGTACTGGTGCTCATAGATCACGACGATCGGGAGGATCCCCCGCCCCTCGGGGATGAAGTAGATCCCGTCGGGATTGCGCGTCGGCAGGCCCTGCTCGCGGAACAGCGGCTTGATCTGGTGCGCCAGATCGACCGCGTCGGGCACCGAGACCGGCACGCCGCCGCGGATGACGTAGGCGACCAGCCCGAGATAGGTGGCCGCACTGTTCGCCGCACACACGTCGGTGGTCTGAGCGAGGACGGTGTTGCCGTTGGTGAAGCCCCAAGCGCCGATGCCCAGCGCGTCCCACGACTGGCCGGCGCGTGCCAGCTCGAGGAACTCATCGAGGTCGAGGTCGTAGTAGAACGGGTGCTCTGGGTCCTGGTTCGCCTGCGGCCTCGCGACACCCGCCGCGCGCAGCGTCTCCGCATACTCCCGGTAGGTGGCAAGCACGATGGGACTTACGAAGACCCGGTAGGGCGAGGAGTACTGCTGGGCGGCGACCCGGCGCTCTGCGACCAGCTCCGCGGCGGGCTGACCTGACGGGAAGACGAAATCGACCCCGTCGAGCGGCACCCGCGCCGCCTCGCGGGAGCCGAGCGCGGTCAGCTGCACCGCCATGTGGTGACGCAGGAGCTGGGCACGCACAACGGGGTCGTCGAGGTACTGGATCTTGGAGCCGCCGACACCCACGAGCGTCACAAGCCGCTGAAACGGGAGTGCTGTCGTGCCCGACGCGATCAGTGCGGCGATCCCGACGATCGCGAGCGCCGTCACAGGAATGAATCGCCACAGGAACGAGCGGCGCCGGTAGAAAGGAGCAGCCCGTGCACGGACCCTCAACGCCGGTTCGGCCGCCGCCGTCGGTTCAGACGCCGTCGGTTGGGACGCGGACACCGTGTTCGTTCCCCCGCAGATCAGTCGCGCTACGCCTACGGACAGTCGCGGGCCGATGCTACCCGTTATGGGTATCCCGCTCCCCCGTTCGGGGGCGACTCTCATACGCCGAGTTCAGCAACGGCGCCGGTCTCTCGTCAGGGGTTGGGCCCTGCTCAGTCGCAGAGTTGCGTGGGCGGGTGCCAAGGACGGCGAGTTCGACCTCCCCGCATAAGGGCGCCGGCCTGGCCGCCGCGGAAGCGACGAACCGCCTGCTGCGTCAGGCCAGGATCTCGGTCAGGAGTTCGGCCAGCTCGGCCGGCATGGACAGGAAGGGCGAGTGGCTGCTGGGCAGGTGGTAGACGGCATCGGTGCGGGTGGCCAGCCACTCTTGCCTCGAGGGCGGGAGGGCTTGGTCGTCGTCGCAGACGATGTAGCTCGACGGGATGCTGTGCCAGCCTGCCTGCGTCACCTGGTCCGCGAAGGACCGAGCGCTGTGCGGCACGAGTCGGGAGACAGCGTCATTGCGCAGGTCTTCCGGCACGTCTCTTCCGTAGAAGGCGTCCCCGTCCGGGGGTGGGATGGCGCCCACTGCGCTCTCGCGGTCGGGCTGTGGCCGGCCGGCGAGGGAGATCAGGCTCTCGCCGACGTCGGGCACGGTCGCGGCCAGGTAGATCAGATGCTGGACGTTGTCCGCGCCCGGCGTCGCTTGGGTCGTGGGGACTCCGCCATAGGAGTGCGCGACCACGGCGAGCGGGCCGTCGACGTCGCTGATCGCTTCCCGAATGACCTGGGCATCATCGAAGCTGCTCGGCAGCAGGCCCGACTTGGTGACTGCCTCTGCGGCCACTGCACTCGGCAACTGGACAGCTCGCGTGCGCCAACCCAGAGCAGCGAGTTCGGGCTCGAGCTGCGCCCAGCACCATGCTCCATGCCAGGCCCCGTGGACCAGGAGCACTGTGGGGCGCTCGGACAGCGGAAAAGGCATCGGCTTCTGGGCTTGCCTGGGTTTCGTGGACACGTCGGTGTCAGGCCGCGGGTGCGGCTCGGGTGTGAGCTTGTTCGTAGTCGTTCAGGGCAGAGTGGCGGCGCGGTGTCTCCAGCGGGGTCGGTCCGAGCACGGTGATCAGCAGATCCCGCAACGACGGCGTCAGCATTCCAACAGTGCCTGCGCTACCTGGTCGGGACAGGTCAGCATCGACTGGTGGCCGCCCGGGACCATCACCGGAGTCAGGCCGAGCCTCGCAGCGAACTCGGTACCCGGCCGAGCCAGGACGAGGTCGTTCTCGCTGAGAACATATGCCACCGGTACGCCAAGCGTGGTCACGTCATCCACGTCGAGCGGTTCGGTGAAGTGGGCGCCCGGCTGAGGCACCAGGAGTTCGAACAGCAGTTGCCGTGCCTGCTCGCCCCATTCGGGCGCCAGCAGAGGCATCTGGTCACGTGTGATGGCGACGCTGCCGTCGGGAGATGCCTCGATCTGGGCGTGCAGCATCGCAGAATAGGACTGGTTCTCATCGATGAGAGCTACGCCGCGCGCCGGCACGAGGGCGTTGAAGTAGATGACCTTCGCGATGCGATCCGTCAGCCGATGCGCGGCGCCCGTGATGAGATAGCCGCCCCAGCTGTGACCGACCAGCACGACGTTGTGCAGGTCGTGCCGTTCGACCTCCGCCACGACGTGGTCGACGGCTTCAGACAAGTGTCTGCCGGTACGGTCGTCGCCGTCCGCAAGACCGGGCACATCCAATGTCCGAGCATCGTGACCGGCAACCCGTAGCCGCCGAGCGACCGGCTGCCACGACCACCCGGCTTGGTAGCCACCGGGAACCAGGAAGAACGTGGTCGAGCTGCCTGACATGGTCATACTCCTTCGGTAGGCCGTCTGATCGGGTCGGTGGTCCGGTCCCTGCGACCAGGCCCGCGCCGCCGCTCTCACTGATGAGCGCGATTCGCCGTAGGGGTCGACTCCGGGCTCATGGGCGTGCGCGGCCAGCCAGGCGAGGCCGCATGGGCGTCCTCGACGGAGGTCGGATGAGGGTGTTCGGCGGCAGGACGACAGTCGACGGATAGCCAACGGAGGCCGCTGTCGGCGGCGTAGCCGGCGACAGCGCGATCGACAGGTTGCACGGGTCGCCGCGATCAACGCCACCCGAGCGCACCGACGGGACGCGTATCGGCCAGTGCCTGGCGAACAGGTCGGCGGGGCGGGTGACGTCGGCGTGGGCCAGGTCGGCATCTCCACCATCCACCATGGTCGTCACACCGGCACCTCCACCCCTTATGTATGTAACGCTCACTATACATCGCTACCGCGGCTTTGGCGGTCAGGACCCGGAGGCGGGTCCAAGCCGCAGGTCTCGACCATGGCCGCCGGTCGAGGCTCGGTCACCGGCCGGCCGCCACCGTCGCCCAGGCCGGCATCGAGGTCGCCGAACAAGGCCTGTTCGCCGGCTAGGACCCGGCCACCGGGCGCTTCGAGATCGGTGTCGGCGCCGGCGGCGCGAAGTCCTACCGGACCCTGCACACACCCGGCCGCGGTATCGAGCACGGCCTGATCGCTGGGCCCGCCAGGCAATGGCCACACCAACAACCTGAGCCTGGTGCCGGCCGAGGTCATTCAGGCCCCACACTTCGAGGTCATGGTCGCCGGCGCGCTGGACGCAACGGCCTCTGTGACACCTTCGCCTCCATCGCCCGCGCGCCGGCCCACACCTTCGGCGAGACCATCGATGTGCTCGAGCGCGCCGTCCGCGAGGTGACGGTCGCCGTGGTAACCGCCGAGAAACGGGCGGATATGCCGATCGAGCCGGTCAGGACGGGACCCGCCTCCTGATCCTGACCGGCAAAGCTGCGATCGCGGTGTATAGTGAGCGTTACATACACACCGGCGAAGGTGCCGGTGTGACGACCATGGTGGATGTTGGAGATGCCGATCGGGCCTACGCCGAGTTCGGTGCAGGCCCGATCGGCGCACTGGTTCGGCCGTGGCGCCATGGGTGTTGGTTCCGTCCGGTATCACTGCCCGTTCTGGCGCATTTCCACGGGTGGGTGCGGGGGGTGAAATGCTGTCGTTGCCGTCGCAGATCGATGCTGCGTTCGCGGAATTGCTGAGTGCGGAATTGCTGAGTTTCGAGCGCGTCGTCGGCGCGGCATTGCTGCCACTGGGTGTTGCCGGCACCGATGAGGCGCGCCGGCTCTACGTGGACGCCCCGTTCCTTCTGCTGGCTCACGACACGTCCGCGGACCCGCTGTTCGTCTACGCGAACCGCGCGGCCCAGGCGTCCTTCGAGTACGGCCAGGCCGCGCTCGTCCGCAGGTGGACCGACGCCTGACGGGCACCTCCTCCGACCTCCGACCTCCGTCGGGCTGCTGCATCCCGCGGCCCGGATCACACCACTGAAAGGGAGACATGAACGACTCGGACGGCGCGCTCGGGCTGAACATCAACGGTGACCCGGGCCCTCTCACCCTGGCCGAGATGGACGTTGTCTCGGCGACCTGGCTCCGGGCGTTCCTGCCCATGACCGACGCGGACGGTGGATCCCTCGTCGATCAGCCACCGCTCCGCCTGGTCCTCGCGGCCGCCGAGCGCGGTCGCGGCACGGTGCTGTCCCTGAAGTTCCCCTACACCCATAGGCCCGTGCCGGTTCCCGGCAGCGAGGCGTTCGCGCGCGAGGTGCAGCGAGTGGACGCGCTGCTGCCCCTGGTGATGGACGTGGTCGACATCCTCGTCGTCGGCAACGAGCCGTTCCTCGAGACCCGCGAGGAGGACCGGGACACCGGCCGCCTCAACGCCTTCTACGAAGCTCTCGCCCGGCACGTCATCGGATATCGCGACATGCGGTTCGGCCCCGCCTGCCGGACCCGCCTCTACATGGGAGCACTGAACCACCTCGACCGCCCCGGCGGGCGCTCGGCGGCGACGGACCGGTGGATGACCTTCACGCGCGATACGCCAGCCCTCGACGGGGTGGACATCCACCCGCACCTGTCGGCACCGGAGGACGACCGGCACTACCTCGACTACATCCTGCCCCGGCTGCGTCCCGACCAGACGTTCCTGGTCACGGAGTTCTCCCTGGTCCAGTTCTGGAAGCGCCACCTGAGCGACCGGCTGGCCGCTCGGTACGCCGACCGGCACGGGATCCCCCGGACGACACTGGTGTGGGAGGAGATCAAGAGCGCCCTCGACCGGCCGTTCCCGCAACGGCGGTGGGACGAGTTCCTGCGGTCGAACCCGTGGTTCTCGCAGCACGAGGACTACCTCCGGCAGCAGGTCGAGACGTTCCGCGGTACCGGCCGGCTCGCGGTGGCGACCTACGCGGCGGTGCAAGGCGCGGCGAACGTGAAGGACTTCGGAGCGGACTCGGTGCCGTGGTTGCTCAACAGCCTGTTCTGCCCCTTCACCGTGCAGCGCGCCGACGACGGCGAGCTCGGCCGGAACACCACGTGGACCGACGCGTTCCGTGCGCTGCAGCCGGGATGACGAGACGCCCACACACCACTCCGCCCCGGGTGAGGTTGTCATGACGTCCTAGCCGGCGTCGGTGACGATCAGAATCCGCGGGTCACCGGGTCACCGGGTCGCCAGTGCCCAGCCGTGATCAGCCGCTCGACCACCGCGCGGGGCTGGTCGGCGGTGATCGGTGGCATCGTCGGCGGGCCCGAGCCAAACCGCATCCAACAGCGCGGTCTTGTCAGCGAGCGAACTTCTCGATGGCAGCTGGGGCGACGGGGGTGAAGAAGTTGACGAGGTTGCCGTCGGGGTCGCGGAACAGGAGCGCGCGGTTGCCCCAGGGCATCGTGGTGGGTTCGTTGACGAAGTCCTGCACGAAGCCGGTCAGGTTCTGGTGCACGCTGTCCACGTCGTCGACGAGGAACTCGATGATGATGCTGCGGTTGTCGGCCGGGTGGGCGGAGCCGGGCGCCAACAGGGGGACGGTGCGGGTGCTGGCGATCGCGAGGGTGGCCGAGGCGGTCCTGAGCTCGGCGAAGTCCTCGTTGGCCCAGTTCGCCCGCACTGCGGTGGCGCGCTCGTAGAAGTCTACGAGGCGGGCGACATCGCCGGTGATGATGCGGATCGAGACGAATTCCATGGGTTGTCTCCTCATCGGTCAGTGCTTGTGACCGCACGGTAGGACGTATACCGGGCAGAACCCGCCCGGTATCTGCGGAAGACTTCTCGATATGTCCCGACCCATTGCTCGCGTGCTCACCCTGCTGGAGCTCCTGCAATCGGGAGGAATCCGGACCAGGGCCGAACTCGCCGACCGGCTCGACGTGGACGAGCGCACGGTGCGGCGCTACGTCGACCACCTCATCGACCTCGATGTGCCCGTCGAGTCGGTGCGTGGCCGCTACGGCGGCTACCGGCTCGCCTCCGGTTACCGCATGCCTCCGCTCATGCTGAGCGACGACGAAGCGCTCGCCGTGCTGCTCGGCCTGGTCGCAGGGCGCCGAGCCGGATTGGCGGTGGCCACGGGCACGGCAAGTGAGACGGCAGCAGCGAAGATCCGGCGGGTGCTGCCCGAGCGGCTCGGCCGCAGACTCGACGCCGTGCTCGGCTCTATCGCCTTCACAGCTCCAGCCGGTAAGCCAACCTCCCCGGAGACCGCAGTCCTGCTCTCGATCGCCGATGCGGTGAGCCACCACCGGCCGGTCTCGATTCGGTACACCGCCGTCGACGGCCGGCGCAGCCAACGCACGCTGCACCCGTACGGGCTCGTCGCCCACTCGGGTAGGTGGTACGTGACGGGTGCCGATCCCGCGATCGGCGAAGACCGGACGTTCCGGCTGGATCGCATCGCCAGTGCGAGGACCCTACCCGGGTCGTTCGACCCGCCCGACGGACTCGACCCGGCGGAGCGGGTCCTGACGGGGCTCGCCACCACTCCGTACCGGCACGAGGTGACTCTGCGGATCCAGGGGACTGCCGAGCAGATCCGCACCCGGCTTCCCGCCAGCATCGCGATCGTGGCGGAGTCACCGCCGCTGATCAGCGCAGACCCGGACACCTTGCACTGGCCCCGCGTCGAACTGCGGGTGGAACGGCTCGACTGGCTGCCGGCCGTGCTCGCGTCGCTGGACCTGCCGTTCGTCATCGAACGACCGAACGAGCTCCGGGACCTCGTCGTAGCACTCGCCAGCCGGCTCACGCAGTCCGCTCATCGGCGTAAGCAGGGGTTCGAAGGCTGTGGGAGCTGGGAGGAACGGACAGAGGACGGGAGATGAATAGCGGCTGAGGTGAAACCCTCAGGAATGAAGGGTGCCAGATCACCATCGGCCGGGTCGAGCGGAACCTCGACGTGTTCGCGGGCGTCCGCGATGAGCTACGGGCGCTGGTCAGCTGACCGAGCCTGGCGGCCATGAAAGCGGCGCGCGGCGGCCCCCTGCGGGGCATGGGGAGGGATTCACCGATCCTTGCCGTCGGGAATCGTTCCCTCCTCGCGGCCGTGCTGTTGTGCCAGTCCGCGGATCAACGAGATGAACGGCGCGACGTGCGAGCTGTACGTCGCGCCGTCGAGGCTGTGGGCCACCGACAACCCGTCGGTCATCGCCCGTCCGAGCACAGCCAGTTGCTCGACGAGGACCTTGCCGTCCTCGTCCCCACCCGGCGCGAAGATGGGGGTGAGGGCGTCGACCCAGGACGCGTGGGCGTGGTCGCGGATGCGACGCACGGTGCTGCGCACCGTCTCGGAGTCCTTGTGCGGTCCGACGCTGACGGCCAGTAGGAGACGAAGGTAGTCCGGGCGCCGGTCCAGCGAGCGGCACGCCGCCGTGAACCACGCCTCGAGGCGATCGATCGGTTCCCGGCCGTCGAACGAGGACGGATTCGGGAACAAGGCGTGCAGCTCGTCGAACGTGCGTTCCAGCAGGGCGGCGAGGACGCCGAGCTTGTTCCCGAAATGGTAGTAGATCGAGCTGGCCGGTAGCCCGGACTCCGCGCACAGGTCCGAGACGGCCATGCCGTCGTAGCCTTTACTCGCGATGAGGGTTCGAGCCGCGTCCAGGATGACGTCGCGGCTGCTAGAACCGGCAGCGGACGACGCGGAGTTCGATGCCCTCACCACGGGACCATGGTAGGGATGGCCCGGAGTAGGAGCGTCGGGGCGGGAGCCGATCCTGCGTGAGCGCTACCGGTCCCGTCGCCGTGCCCCACGGCAGACGACGTCGTTGACCAGGTCCACCCCGCAGCGTCCAGCTGTGCCGGAAGTAGCCCCATGTTTACGCCGGCTCCGACGATCAGGACGCCGACATGGCCTGCGTCCTCCGCCTGCCGGTGAGCACGCGGGCCCGTCACGTCCAGCTCCGGTAGTCGTCGTCGGGCAGCGGGTGGTCGACGGGGACGACGCGGGAGTGCACGGCGGTCAGGCAGCCCGGGCAGAACAGCTGCCGGAAGACGACGTCCGCGTCGACGTAGACCGACGGATCGTGCCAGATGTGAGGGCCGGCTTCGGCCGGGGTGCCGTCGCGGCGGGCCAGCGCGGACGCGAAGGCTCCCCCGGCGAGAGGGCCGTGTTCCGCACCGCACTGGGCGCACACGACGGTTCTCCCCTCCGACGACTCCCGGACGGCGAGGTTGTCGTCGAGTCGGCGGGCCCCGGTCAGGTCCGGCGCGGCGATCGGCCTGAGTGGCGTATCGGGCAAGCCCGCGCCGGTGGCGCGGCGGCGGCGAAGCTCCTCGCGTGTCTCCTCGGTCGCGGTCACGTCGACCTCGCCGTCGTCCCGCAGGACGACGCCGTAGACGTCCCGCGCTGCCTCGGCCGAGACGCGGACCTGGAGCACGTCGTCGCGCACGCTCCCGGCGGGGCGCAGCAGCGGATCGCCGTAGCCGCCGCCCGCCTGCCAGTGCAGGAACAGTGCGTCGCCGGCACCGAGGGTCGACTCCCCCTCGCACGGCAGGACCTCGACCGCGCCGCCGAGCTCGTCCAGGTCTGCGGGGATGGCAGTCGCCCCGGCGAGCTGGGGCACGTCGATGCCGCGCACGACCAGGTCGAGCTGGGAGTTGCCCGGGTAACCCCCGGCCAGCCCGACGTTCTGGTTGGCGACCTTGCCCGTGCCGGAGACCACCAGCGACATCGTCCCGGCCTGGTCCGGGTGCTGCACGTAGCAGACCGAGCCGCTCATCCCGCCCCGCTGCCGACCGGGCCCGCCGGAGTCGGTCTGCTCCCGCCGCCACAGGGCGACGAGCGGGTACAGGTACTCGGTCATCTCGACGTCGGGGGCACGCGCGGAGGGGATGATCAGCCTGCCGCCGGTGTCGACGCCGTCGTGGTGCACCTGGGCGCCGTAGCCGCCGGCCATGACGTCGAAGACGGGTGAGACGAACCCCTGGCTGGCGCCGCCGCGGACGTCCACTCCGGAGACCACGCACAGGTCGGTGGTGCCGTTGCAGATCGACTGCACGTCGGTGCGGTGTGCGGGTTCGGCGTCCAGCATCTTGGCCAGCACTTCGGCGACGAGGTTGCCGGCGCCCCAGGCGGGGCCGAAGGGGCCCTTGCCCACCGCTGCCGGGAACGAGGCGTTGGTGATCGTGTCCTCGTCGGTGACGATCTCGAAGCAGCGCATGAGACCGCCTGCTGCCCACGGGATGTCGCCCGCCAGCAGCGGCAGCACGGTGAACACGATTCCGGCCCGCAGCCCCGGAAAGGGGCAGTTGATGATGCCGGTCTGCCCGGCGGTCCCGCGGAAGTCGAAGACTAGCCGGTCGCGCTCCTTCGACATCGCCACCTTGATGGCGTGCAGACCGCGGTCCCCGGTCTGCGACTGCTCCTGGTAACCCACCGCGGTCCAGGTGCCCTCGGGAAGTGTCGCGAGCTTGGCCCGCAGGCGACGCTCGGCGTCGTCCATCATGCGGCGCATCACGGCCTTGACGGTGTCGGCGCCGTACCTGCCGATCAGCCGGAGGATCTGATCGGCCGCGTTCTTGTTGGCCGCGACCTTCGCCCGCAGGTCCAGCCCTACGAGGTGAGGGAGCCGCGACCGGCGCACCCAGGCATCAGCGACGTCGCGCTGCAGCACACCGCCCCGGACGACCTTGATCGGTGGGGTGGGGAGCGCCTCACCGAACACGTCCTGGGCGGAGGGGCTGAACGAACCCGGGCGCGGTCCGCCCAGGTCGACCTGGTGGGCGATCGCCGTCGTCCACCCGAAGAGCTCGCCCTCGTGGAAGATCGGAGCCAGGATCGCCGCGTCGTTCTGGTGCAGCCCGCCGCCGATCCACGGGTCGTTGCACAGGAACATGTCGCCCTCGGCGATGCCCGGGTTGTCACTGCGGTGGCGCAGCGTCCAGGTGATGGCCAGGTCCATGGAGCCGATGAGGCCGATGTTGTACGTGCCGACCTGTACCTGCTCCCCGAGCTCGTCGCAGATGGAGAAGTTGAAGTCGTTCGACTCCGTGACGACGTGCGAGCCGGACATCCGCTGCAGGGTCTCCCCCATCTCCTGGGTGATCGCCCAGAGCCGGTGCCGGACGACCTCGTAGGTCAGGGCGTCGACCTGCTCGGCCTGCTCGTCGTCGATCTGGTGCAGCGGCAGCGTGGCCGAGATCTGCGCCAGCAGCTCCGCGCGCGGGAGGGGGCGGCTGGTGAACTCGTCCGCGCCGGGGATCTTCGATGCCATGGGAGTCGTCCTCACTGATAGCGCAGCACGAGGTTGCCGAGGCGGTCGACGCGGCCGGTCACGCCGGCAGGGACCACGACCACCGTGGTCGGCACGTCGACGATCGCCGGCCCGACCAGCTCGTGGCCCGCGCGCAGCCTGGCGTAGTCGTAGACGGGAGTGGACACGAAGCCGATCTGCGAGTCGTGGCAGACCTGGCGCTCCTCGAGCAGGGCCGGGGACGGGTCGGTGTCGTCGGCCTCCGGGACATCCGGCAGGACGACCGGGAAGCCGAGGCCGGCCCTGGCCCGCATCCGGTAGGTGATCGCCTGCACGCCGGCCTCGCGGAAGCCGGCTCCGGAGCCGTTGATCCGCTCGTACTGCTCCTCGAAGCGCTCGACGATCTCATCACCGGTGCGTTCGGTGAGCTCCGTGTCCGGCAGCGTCACCGCGAGCTCGTTGACCTGCATCGAGTAGCGCAGGTCGATCTCGCGCTGCAGCGTCACGTCGTGGAACTTGACCTTCTGCCGGTCCAGGGCACGTTGCAGGTCGGCCTCCAGCCGGTCGAAGTGGGACTCGAGCACGGTGTGCGCCACCGGGAACGCCGAGGGATCGGACAGCTCGGCGCTGAGCGCGACGTCGGAAGCGGCGAGCCCGTAGGCCGAGAACGCCGAGGCGACCGGGCCGAGCGGCACGACGACCTCGGCCACCCCGAGGTCCTGGCAGTAGCCGGCGCAGTGCGCGGGGCCGGCACCACCGAAGGCGTAGGCGACGAAGTCGCGCGGGTCGTACCCGGCCTGGACCACGGCCCGCCGGAGCAGGTCGCCGGCCTGGGCGTTCTGCACCTCGTGGATGGCGATGGCGGCCTCCTCGACGGTGAGGCCGAGTGGCTCCGCCACATGCTCGCGGATCGCCTCGCGCGCCAGGTCCCTTCGCAGCGGCTTGCGCCCGCCCAGCAGCCCGCGCTCGCTCAGGATGCCCAGGACGAGGTTCGCGTCGGTGTTGGTGGGTCGGGTGCCGCCCCCCGCGTAACAAGCAGGGCCGGGAACGGCTTCCGCGCTCTGCGGGCCGAGGCGGAGGTTCCCGCCGGCGTCGACGGACGCGAGCGCACCACCACCCGAGCCGATCGTGTGCACGCGGATGGTGGCCGCGTTGATCGGGAACTGGTTGACGACGGAACCCGGCGCCATGACCGGCTCCCCGTCGACGATCAGCCCCGCCAGGAAGGTCGTGCCGCCGACGTCGGTGGTGATGACGTTGCGGTGTCCGAGCTGCTCGGCCAGCCGCTGGGCGCCGATGACCCCGCCGGACAGCACGGATCCGACGGTCGTGATGGCGTGGTCCGGTGCCCGGTCGGCGGTGATCGTGCCGCCCTCGCTCTGCATGACCAGCAGCGGGCCCTTGAGCCCGCCGTCCTCCAGCTGCCGTTGCAGCGGCGTCAGGTAGGTCCGCAGCCGCGGCCCGATCTGAGCGTTCATGATCGTCGTGGACGTCCGCGAGAACTCGCGGATCCGCGGGCTGACCTCGCACGACAGCGTGACGTACAGATCCGGGGCGATCTCGTGGATCAGCTCCCGGACCCGCCGCTCGTGGTCGCCGTTCTTGAACGACCACAGCAGGCAGACGGCGATGGCCTCGACCCCCTGCTCCACGAGCGTGCCCGCGACACGCCGCACCTCGTCCTCGTCGAGCGGAACCAGGACCCGGCCGGCATGGTCGATCCGCTCGGTGACCTCCAGCGCCCGGTACTTCGGGATCAGCGGCGCGGGCTTGCGCTGCCGCAGGGTGTCCTGGATCTCGTGCGCGGACCGGCCGAGGGTGCGCCCTTCGGCGTTCATGATGTAGATCGAGTCGCGGTGGCCCTTGGTGGCGATCAACCCCACGGCGGCCACCGAGCCCTGGACCAGGGCGTTGATGGACGCCGTCGTGCCGTGGGCGATGTAGTCGGTCCGAGCCAGCATCTCGCCGACGCCGATCCCCAGCCCCGCGGCGAGCTCCTCGATCGCGCGCATGACACCGACCTCGCGATGGGGCGGGGTCGTCGGTGTCTTGGCCGACACGATCCGGCCGGCGCCGTCCGAGGCGACGGCGTCGGTGAAGGTGCCGCCGACGTCGATGCCCAGTGCGTATGGCATGTGCGCTCCTGGTCCTCAGCTCTGGTGGGCGGCGACGCGCCCGGTGACCGTCCGCAGCAGCTCGTCGGCGCGGCCCTCGGCGCCGCCCATCCAGGCGACGTGCTGGTCCGGGCGCACGAGCAAGAACGAGGTGGGATGACGGCCGGGCAGGTCCACCACGGTCAGCGGGACGCCCAGTTCCCGCGCGGCGTCGATCCAGACCTGTACGTCGGTAGCCTCGTCCGTCCGCAGCAGGGTGAAGTCCGGGCCGAGCGCGTCGAGCACGGAGCGGCCGTCCTCGAGCCAGGCGTGCGGCAGCCGGAACCCGACCTGCGCCCGGTCCTGGTAGCCGCCCATGCCGATCGCCGGCTGCTCCTCGCCGCCGACCACGAGGGGCGAGCCCGCGTAGTGGTAGCCGAAGCTGAAGCCGTCGGGCGAGTAGCGGGCCGGTTCGGTCACCGCGAGCCGCTGCGCGAGCGCGGCGCGGGCGTGCTCCCCACCCAATCCGGGCAGGTGGATGTCCGGCGAGACCTCCGCGAGGGAGGCCCGGGCCGCCGATGCCACCGCGCTCGCGAACTGCTCCCCGACCGGCTTGCGTTCGAGCTCGTAGGCATCGAGCAGCTCCGGCGGTGCCCACCCGTGGTGCACGGCGGCGAGCATCCAACCCAGCGTGGCCGCGTCCTGGATGCCGGCGTTCATGCCGAAGCCGCCGATAGGGATCCAGATGTGGGCCGCGTCCCCGGCGAGGAACACCCGCCCCTCGCGGTAGCGCTCCGCGACGAGCTGGCGACCGGTCCAGCGCACCGTCCCGAGCACCTCGTGCTCGACAGCTCCGCCCACGGCCTCCCGCAGCAACTGCTCGGGGTCCTCGTCGTCGGTGTCGTGATCGGGGCCGAACGCGACGTGGTTCAGCCACAGGTCGCCGCCGTCGACGGCGATCAGCGAGGCGAGCCGGCGGCCGTAGGTCCAATACGTCCAGGCCCGGTCACGAGCGGCGAGCCGGCCGAGCTCCGCCGAGCGGACGAACGTCGACACGAAGTTCTGGATGGCGTCGACGCCCTGGTATCGGATCCCCAGCTGCCGCCGGACGGCACTGTGCGCGCCGTCGCACCCGATCACGTAGGCACCGTGCAGGACCCTCGTCGTGCCCTCGGACTCGATCACCGCCTCGACCCTGTCCTCGAACCGGTGCAGCTCGACCAGCCGGGCCCCGCGCTCGACGGTCAACCCGGGAATCTCCCGCGCACGGCGCTCCAGGATCGGCTCCAGGTAGATCTGCGAGATCCGGTGCTGCGGCTCCGGCGTGGGCCAATCCTTACGGAGCTTGCCTGCCAGCACCTCGCCGGACGAGGGCTGGTCGAGCCGGAAGAGCTCCTCGCCGACCATGGTCGTGCGGTACAGGATGGACGTCGGGTGGTCCGCGGGGAGGCCGGCTCGGCGCACCTCGTCGGCGACGCCGAGCCGCCGGAAGATCTCCATCGACCGGGCCGAGGTGGTGTTGCACCGCGGGTTCACCGGCCGCTCGGTCGTCGCCTCCACGACGACACACGGCACGCCGCGCCTGGCCAGGTCGATGGCCAGGGTGAGGCCGGTGGGACCGGCGCCGACGATCAGGATGCCGCTGCCTGCGTGGTTCATGCGGTCAGGAACTCCCCCACGAGAGCGCAGAACTCGTCCGGTCGGTCGACGTGTATCCAATGCCCGGCGCCCGGCACGACCTCGAGGCGCGCACACGGAAGAGCATCGACCAGACGCGCGGAGACGTCGACCGGGCTGACCCGGTCCTGTTCCCCGTGCAGGGCGAGGACCGGATTGGGCACGGTGGCGAGATCCACGGACGGCTGGTCCCCCGCCTCGAACATGGCCCGGAAGGCCTGCTCGGCACCGGGCCGCAGCGCCTGGTCCAGGCGACGGTCCGCGAGTTCGTCGAGGAGATCCCGATGGGCGCCCTCGTCGGCGACGCGGCGGGCGAGCGTCGCACGCATGGACTCCCTCGTGGGATCGTCGTAGAAGGGAACGGCACGGGGAGGTGGCCCGGTGCCGGCGCCGCCCATCACGACGGCCCGTTCGACCCGCTCGGGGGCCTCGGCCAGCAGCGCCAGCGCGGCGGCGCCACCGGCAGCCGAGTTGCCGAGCAGGTGCACGCGGGAGAGCCCGTGCTCGTCGAGCAGGTCCAGGACCTGGTGAGCGCGGGCCCGCGCCCAGGCCGCCGGCCCGTGCAGGCCCTCCGTGCCCGCGATCCGCGTGCCGAATCCCAGCAGATCGGGGGCGAGCCACCGGAACCGTTCCGCGAACCGGGGCCGGACGCTCGCCCAGTTACTCGCGGCGTCGACGCCGGGACCGCCGCCGTGCAGCAGGACGAGCACGGGCGGGGTCACGGCAGCCGGGACAGGAACGTGTCGGCGTCGGTGACCTCTGACGACGTCAGACTCATGATCCGCAGCGCGGCCAGGTGCATCTCGCTCGCGGGCATGGCGCCGAAGCCGACATCCGGGTAGTCGCAGGACGCGCACGCGTCGGCGAGGACCACGGAGCGGAACCCGCAATCCAGCGCAGTCCCGAGCACGCAGCACTCGGTCGACGTACCGGTGAGGACCACCGTGTCGGCGCCGAGCCCGCGCAGCACGATCTCCAGGCCGGTGGCATGGAACGAGTTGTAGCAATGCTTCTTGATCATCAGCTCGCCGGCCTACAGCGCGATCTCGGCGTAGATCTCCACCCCGCGCCCGCCGTCGACCAGCGCCGCACCGGGTCATCACGAGGACGCGAGGCGATCGGGTAGTCCATCGACTCGGGCAGGAACTGCGGCCCGGTCACGAAGATCGACCGTACCCGAACGGACCGGCCAGCAGGCTGGTAGCGACACCGGCGACGAGCGACCCGAGCCCGCAGCCGGTCGTGATCAGAGCGACGGACAGGCCCCGGCGCCGGTGGTTCGAGTGCTCCGAGACGAGGCCACCGCGTGACCGGCGAGTGTGAACTTGCGGCGGCCGATCCGGTCGGCGAGCGGGGCGAGGCACAGCGCACCGAACGCGATGCCGGCCCGACCGCTGCTGAGCAGGATGCCCACCTGCTACGGCGACAGGCCCCCACTCGCGGGCGATCGCCGGCCCGACGAGGGACGTCAGCAGGAGATCGAACCCGTCGACCAGGTTCTTCACCAGGCACAGGGCGACCGCCTGACCTGGACACGACTCATCGGTGCGGCCTTGACCCGCTCGAGGACGCTCATAGGAACCTCGCTTCGTCGCGACGTTTGGCTCAGGCCCGCGCAGTCGGGCGCGTGAGCGACCGTCTCGGACGAGGGATACAGTCGAATGTATGGAACGCTCACTCTACATGGTCAGGATGACGCCGACCATCCCTCGTCCACCCCAGCCCGACTGGCCGGCCGCGGGACCACGGTCGAGAACGCCGCCACGTCACAGCGACGGTGGCGCACACCACATTCGCTTGCAGTGATCGAACCCGGCACGGGATGGTCCAAGCAGACGTACTAGTTCGTCTACTTGGCATTCGCCAGTCGATCCGACTGCCCCACTTCTTTCCGATGAACCGCACCAGTGCGGCATCACACCAGTCGAAAGGATCACCATGACGACCGTTGCCGCTTCGAGCTCAACGGGAATCGCGTCCACTCTTCGCAGGCTGTATTTCATCCGTTTCGGGTTCGCGATCGTCTGGGCCGGATTGATGTTCGTGGTCGGGTCGAGCATCGGGCCGCTGAGCGCGACGCTGATCGTGCTCTACCCACTGTTCGACGTGGCCGCTGCGATCGTCGACGCCCGCTCGTCCCGGGCGACCGGATCAGCCCTGGGCCTGTATGTGAACATCGCGATCAGCTCGCTCACCGCCATCGGCCTGGTCGTCGCCGTCATGTCCGGCATCCCGGCCGTCCTGCAGGTGTGGGGCGGATGGGCTGTCGTCGCGGGGATCGTCCAGCTCATCGTGGGCCTCAGGCGCCGCAAGCTGGGAGGCCAGTGGGCGATGATCGCCAGCGGGGGCATCTCCGTGCTCGCGGGGACGTCGTTCTTCCTGCAGGCATCCAGCGACGGGGCAACGCTGAGCAACGTCGCCGGCTACGCGACGCTCGGCGGGATCTTCTTCCTCGTCTCGGCGCTGCGCCTCGGCCGCGCCGCGACGGGGAACTGACGTGCCGGCCTTTCCCACCCTCAGCGACGTGTGGCTGCGGCTGCTCGAAACCCACGAACACTCCGCCTGAACACGACCGTCGGCGATCCCTTGCGAGGAGATGTTTTCGATGACCACAACAGACGTCCGTCCCACTGACGTCGAGACCCTGATGGCGGCGGCCCGGTCGGCAGTGCCGGTACTCGCCGCGAACGCGGGCCGCGCCGAGCGCGACCGGCGGCTGCCCGCCGAGAGCACCGCGGCGCTGCGGGACGCGGGTGCGTTCGCGCTGGCCACCCCGACCCGGTTCGGCGGCCTGGACGCCGACCTTCCGACCACCGTTCGCGTGATCTCCGAGCTGGGCCGCGGTTGCCCGTCCTCGGCCTGGCTGGTCGCGGTGAGCGCCGAGGCGCAGCCGGCCTTCGCCCCGCTCATGTCCGAGGAGGTGCTCGCGGAGTTCTACGCCGACCCCGACACGCGGCTGTGCGGTGCCGGGAACCCGCCGGGCCGGGGACGGCGGGTAGCCGGAGGCGTGCGCGTCTCCGGGCGTTGGCCCTACGCCTCGGGCTGCGAGGACGCGCCGTGGGCCATCACCCTGGCCATGGTGGGCGATGGTGAGGGGCCTCCCGAGTTCGCATTCCTGCTCACGCCGACCTCGGACCTGGACATCGCGCGCACCTGGGACACCGCCGGAATGCGCGGCACCGGGAGCCACACGCTGGTGGCCGACGACGTGTTCGTGCCCCAGGCCCGCGTACTGCCTCTGCCCACGGGCCCGAACGGCGCACCGGACCCGTTCGCCGGGCGGCCGGCGCGTCCCCTCGGCGGTGGCGTCACGCTCCTCGCCGCGCTGGTCGGAGCCGCTCGCGGGGCACTGGACGTGGCCGGTTCCACGCTCCATGAGCGCAAGCCGCCGATGACGCAGTACGACAACCTCGCAGCCTCCCCCGGCGCCCGGCACTGGTTCGCCGAAGCCACCCACCTGATCGAGAGCGCCCAGCATGACCTGCTGGTGCTCGCGGCGGAGATCGACCGGCTCATGGCCGGGCCGACACTCGCCGACCGGGACACCACAACCCTGCGCATGCGGCTGAACTCGCTCGTGCAGCGGTGCCAGGAAGGGGTCAACCTGCTGCTGGACCTGAACGGAGCCTCCAGCTTCGCCGCCGACAACCCACTGCAGCGGTTCTGGCGCGACCTGCACGTCGGCAGCCGGCACGTGCAGTTCAACCCGTACCTCGCGCTGGAGAACCACGCCGGGCTGCTCGCGACCGCCCGTCCCACGCAGGAGGCTCGATGATGGAGGACGAGAGGACATCCGTGTCCCGGGGGCCGGGCGGAGGGCAGGCCCACGACCGCACCGGCCGGCCATCTCGAGGAACGGCGGCTACCGGCGGCGCAACAGTGCTGGTCATCGCTACGGCCGTGCTCGCCGGCTGCGGGCAACCATCCACGTCGTCAACCGAGGTGCCCGGGACGTCGATCGGCGGACCGGCCCATCAGACGGGACGGTGGTAGTTATTGCCTCGCGAATTAATCTTCACCACTCACATGCGGTCGGAATTGATATGCGCGAGGATCCGCATGCCGTCGCAAGAATCAGGAATCGAAACCTTAGCGCCCAGGAATGAACACATCGCAGGAAGAGGCAAGTTGTGAAATTGGGTATCAGTCTTCCGCAATTCGGCCCCATGTTGACCGATGCGGCTTCGGTGCGGCACTTCGCCACACGGACGGAAGAGCTCGGCTATGGTTCGCTGTGGGCCGGCGATCGTCTCTTCGTGCCGCTGCGTCCGAAAAGTGCATACCCCGGTGATGACTACTCCCTCTACCTCGAGCGGGTTGGCCGCAACGCCGACCCGCTCACGCTGGTAGCCACGGCGGCTGCTGTGACAAGCCACGTCCGGTTCAACTTCAGCACGTTGAACGCCCCACTGCACGAGCCCGTCCAGCTGGCGCGCACCTTGACGACGTTGGACTTCCTCAGCAACGGACGGCTGGACGTCGGGTTCGGCTTGAGCTGGGTGCGCGACGAGTACGACGCGCTCGGACTGGAATGGGCGAACCGAGGTCGACGGCTGGATGACATCTTGTCATTCCTCGACGCCTGGTGGACCACGAACCCGGTCACATTCGAAAGCCCAACACTGTCGTTGCCGCCCGCGCAGGTCGACCTGCGTCCGGTGCAGCCCGGCGGTCCTCCGGTCTGGCTCGGTGGTGCCAGCGAGGCGGCGCTGTACCGGGTCGGTCGGCGCGCCGCGGGCTGGCTCATTTTCGATTCGCTCCCGACCGAGTTCGCGGCATCGCTGTGGGAGGTGGCCCGGCGGTCTGCGGACGCAGCGGGCCGCGACCCGGACGCACTAAAGCGGTCGGTCCGCGTCAATGTCGAGCAAGGCGAGCAGGTCGACCGGATCATTGAACGACTGGACAAGGTCGCAGCGTCCGGTGCGGACGAGGCGGTTGTCGAGTTCAACCTCGCATTGTCCGCTGTGGACGAAGCTCTCGAGTTCGCCCAAGAGGTCATCCAGAAGCGCGGCGGTTGGCGGTAGAGACTGACGCGGAGTCGCCGGACGTGGGACCCGGCCGTCGACCGTCACAGCATCCGAACTCAGCCAGACGTTGGCGTGGACTCGGCACGCGGCCGAGCACCACCCGACCTAGACACCCGCCTCCGACGAGTCGAACAGCTCGACGAGAGCCACACGATCCCGAGCCTGCGACTCGCGCAGCACGAGCCGCTCGGTCCTGATCGGGGCCGGCGGCCAGACGGCGGATCCAACGTCACTCCGGCCGGCAGCTATCGCACGTAGCAACACCCCGCCTTGAGGCGCTCGTACCACCTGGTTCCCGACCAGCACGGCGCGTCCTCACCGACCACGACCACGTTCCAGGTGCAGGCCGGTCCCTCACGGCATCCCACCCCCTCGTCACCGCGGTCGGAACGTGGCGATCAGGTTTGTCGAGCAGCCACAGACCCATCGCGACGAGGCTCACGGCGCGAACCGGCATCAACACGTCTCCATACCCCGACGGCACGTCGGCCACGATCGACCCGGCCGCCGACGCGCCCGAGGTCGTCGCGTCCCGGACTCTCGATGACTACGCCCGAAGGCGCGCGGCCTCCTACCCGGGCCGATTCGTGACACGAGTGATGACCTGGCCTGCGCGCCTGTGCCGCACACGGCGGTCACACGCCTGGCCGGCGCCTTCAATCGTCGTCAGGGCCTCCCCCACGTCGTCGACCTCGGGTGAGGGCATGGCCCCGGCACTGCCCGACGACGTTGCACCGAACGTCGCGGGTCGGGTGGCGGAAGAAAGGCACCGGGAGTCCGTCGCCCGTGACACCGATGATCGACGGCAGCTCGCCATGTAGACTGACTAGTAGGTCTTTGCACGGCCACAACACCTCATCCGAGTGAGCGAGGAGCTAGCCGGAAAGGCCGGGAAGGGTAGTGCCGAGACGAGGTGGAGCACCGATGACACAGGCAGCCGGCCGGACACGAGGTGCCGGCGCGACGCAGTCGTCACCGGTGCGGGAACGGATCCTTGCGGCGGCGAATGAACAGTTCTACGCCGAGGGGATCCGGGCCGTCAGCGCGGACCGGCTGATCGCGGCGGCAGGCGTCAGCAAGGTGACTTTCTACCGGCACTTCCCCTCAAAGGACGACCTGGTCGTGGCCTACCTCGACGGCCGCGCGGCAGTCGAACGCCACGCACTGGAGCAGCTCCGCAGCCAGACCGGCGACGCCTGCGGCACCCTCCACGCCATTGCGCACGCCATCGCGGACATGAGCTGCTCCCCCGGGTTCCGCGGATGTCCGTTCATCAATGCCGCGGCCGAGTTCGCCGACCCCGCCCACCCCGCGAGGAAGGCCATCGCCACCCACCGGGCCTGGTTCGCGACATTCGTGAAGGACCTACTCGGGGAGATGGCGATCCCCGACCGCGAGACGGTCGCCGACCAACTGATCATCCTGCGCGACGGCGCCATGGTCACCGGCTACCTCGGTCCCGATCCAGCCGCGCTCACCGACCCGCTGATCAAAGCCGGTCGTGCTGCGATCAGCGATGCGAGAGCGAACACCGGCCGACCGAGCGAGGCGTAGCTCGCCGACGACCCGTCGTACTTGCGAACTAGGCATCGCCGTCGATCGGCACCAACGGGACGGCGACATGTGGGCACGCGTTCGCCATATCAGCCACCGCAACATAAATCTTGGAATATGGCTTCTGCCGTATGGTGTCACGGCATTCGACAAGGTCGAGCCAGTCCCCGACATAGGGCCGCCCTCGCTCCTTCAACCGCGAGATGTCGACAGGCTCGGTCGTTCGACTGTTCCCGTCCTTGCCGTAGCGATACACGAGGCGAATTCCGACCGCACGCGCACGGGTGGAGTCCGCAGTCATCGACGACCTGGGAAATGGTCATGCGGAGCGGATTTCGCCCAATCCAGTCGGACGGTCCGAGTTGCACTGATCTCGACAGCCGTGGTTACCCTGGTTGCACTTCGATCTCTTGCAGTAGCAGCCGTAATTCTCGTAAGGCGTGGTGTGTGCGCGACTTCACGGTGCCGAGAGGGACGCCGAGCCGGTGCGCGGTCTCGGCGAGCGATCGGCCTTCGTAGTAGATCTGCATCAACACATCACGATGCTTGGGCGTGAGCTGGTAGAGCGCGTCGTCGAGAGCCTGACGCCGCAAGACCCGGTCGACGTCGTCGGCCGCAACCGCCAGATCTACAACCTCTTCGGACGACACGATCGACGGCCGCCTGGCCTTCGCGCGCCACATATCAGTTAAAAGGTTGCGGGTCGCAGTGAACAGCCACCCACGCAGCGCGTCGGAGCCGGGCTCAAGGTGGCCGGCGCGGCGCCAGGCACGTACCAGCACTTCCTGTACGACATCCTCGGCCAGAGTACGGTCCCTGGTGAAACGGAGAGCAAACGAGAACAATGGCACAGCCATTTGGTCGTACAGCGTACGGATGAAGGCTTCGATTTCCGCTTCTTCATTTCCAACACAAGGTCCGATGGGGATCCACTTCCCTCTTTGTTGAGACTAACCAGTACGTCCGCCTCCGGCAAGTCGTCACCGGTTCCGGTCCGGCCGCGCGTGAGCGACACCGGTAGTGCTCGATCGAATCGCCGGTCGTCCGCTGGACCGACAACTCGAGCCGGCATCGGGCCTCGAGATCACCCAGGTCGGGGTCTACCCGCCTGCCTTCGGCGCTCCTAGGCACACGGCAGCAGACTCGCGCGCCGGCTCGGTCGAGAAGCGGAGCGGCGGCGTGATGACGCGCCGCGTCATCACAGATTATAGTGAGCGTTACATACAAGTCGAGGGGGAGGTGTCGGTGTGACGACCATGGTGGATGCCGGGGACGCCGAGCTGGCCTGCACCGCGTTCGGTGCGGGCAGTCCGGTTCTGTGGCTGCACGGCTCCGGGCCGGGTGCCGCGGGCATGAGCAACTTCCGGGCGAACCTGTCGGCCTTCGGGGACTACCGGAACCTGGTGGTGGATCTTCCGTGGTGGGGGCGTTCGCCGCGGCCTGGGACGGACGACCCGTTGCTCGTCCACGCGGCCGAGCGCGCGTGCCGCGCGATGGAGGCTCCCGGGATCGAGCGGGCCCATCTGGTGGGCAATTCCTATGGTGGCGGTGTCACGATGCGGATCGCCATGGCCCACCGGGATCGTGTGGACCGGCTGGTGCTCACGGCGCCCGGCGGGGTCCTCCCGGCGGATGCGCCACCGTGGCCGGTCGGGTTCGACCACCTCTTCGGCTACATGGCGGCTGGGAAACCCTCACGCGAGGCGATGGCTGGGCTCGTTCGTCTCATGATGTACGACCAGGCGTTGGCGACCGATGCGCTCATCGACGAGCGGTACGAATCGAGCCTGCGGGTTCGCCCGGAGTTGCCGATCCCTCGGAAATTCGGTGACCTGACTCCCGGCCTGGCGCGCATCGGCGCACCCACGCTGCTCGTGTGGGGCCGGGAGGATCAGACCGTTCCGCTGACCTGGGCGTCCACGATCCTGGCCGGCGTCCCCGACGCAGAGCTACGCGTTCTGCCCCACTGCCGGCACTGGGTGCAGTACGAACGCGCGCCCGAGTCCAACCACATCGTTCGCGAGTTCCTGCAGGGCGGAGCCGCAGCCGCCACGTCGGAGGGGTGAGGTCGGCATGGGCATCCGCAAGCTGGGCTACGTCGGCCTCAACGTCACCGACGTCGACGCGTGGGTCACTCTGTTCGAGCGCACACTGAGCGTCGGGATCACGCCCGTCACGATCGGCACGAAAGAAGTGGCCCTGGCGGAGCTCGACGAGTTCAAGTACCGCCTCGCCCTGCATCCCTCCGCGCAGGACAGCCTGCGTGAGGTGGGGTGGATCGTCGATTCACCACGTGAACTCGACAGAGTCACCGAACGGCTGACCGACGCCGGCTTCGCCGTCCGGGAGGGATCCGCGGACGAGACCGAGTTGCGCGGCGCCACCCAGATGCGATGGTTCACCGACCACTTCGGCTACCGCGTGGAGTTGGCGGTCGGTGAGGCCAAGGTCCGCACCAGCCCGGCTCGCTCGGCCGACGCGCGTACCGGGGTCACCGGTCTCGGCCACCTCGTCCTGGCCGGCCCGAAGCTCGACGAGCTCCGCGAGCTCTACGAGTGCGTGCTCGAGTTCCGGTTGACTGACTACCGCGCCCCCGGTCTGTACTTCCTCCGCTGCAACGCCAGCCACCACAGCATCGCGCTGGCGCGCGCGGACACGCCGTCCATCCACCACATCGAGATCGAACACGACACGATCGACGACGTCGGACGCGCCCACGACCGGGCCCAAGCGGGCGGCGTGCCCATCTCGATCAGCCTCGGCCGGCACATGAACGACAAAGCGATCTCGTTCTACATCCGCAACCCCAGCGGGTTCCACCTCGAGATCGGATGCGGCGGCATCGAGGTGGGCGACGGCTGGATCCCGCACGACTTCGGGACGTCGGACGTCTGGGGACACCGCCACGCCGACGCCAACCCCTTCGCATCCCCGGCGTCATGACCAGCGAACCGCAGGGCCCCGATCTCTCCGCGCAGCACGCCGTCGTCACCGGTGCGGCGAGCGACATCGGCGCGGCCGTGGCAGCTCGGCCGGCCGGGCTCGGTGCCCACATCGTGGTCTGCGACACCCTCACACGAGGTCGACGACCTCGGGGAGGCCTGACGACGATTGAAGGCGCCGGCCAGGCGTGTGACCGCCGTGCGCGGCAACAGGTGCGCAGGCCAGGTCATCACTCGTGTCACGAATCGGCCCGGGTAGGAGGCCGCGCGCCTTCGGGCGTAGTCATCGAGAGTCCGGGACGCGACGACCTCGGGCGCGTCGGCGGCCGGGTCGATCGTGGCCGACGTGCGACCACGACTGAGGTCTATGGCCACCTGCTGCGCCACGTCGCCCAGCAAGCCGTCGAGGCGATCGACACCGCGCTAACCTCGGCCGAGAACTCGACACAGGGCGGCCTGACGACCACACCGCTGAGGGCCCTGGGTGTGATCAGATCACCATCACAGTCGGTACCCGGACCACTACCCCGCCGAAGCACGCCTCACTTCCGCCGCTCGAGGCACCGCCCCGCTGCGACGCACGGCAATCCGTCCGCAAAGTGGAACCCGCCCACAACCGCCAAGACACGACCGGTCCCAGGCACGTCGGATCAAGCCCGCGGCGAGAGACGATTCATCACGGTCACGACATCGACGGCCTCTTCGGGCATGCCTGCCATTCTCCCGCCCAGATACCCGCCTGGTACGGCCCTCGTCGGGAGCGCGTCGAGGCAGGGCCCGCGTGGACGCGGGCCGGCTGGGTCATCGATCAACTTGTCAAAGCCCTCGCTGTCCTGGCTGTCCGCAGGCAGGGGGATGTAACCACGAGGAACTCGGACGGTGCCGGCGCCGATGTCGCTCAATCGAGCGTCTCCGGTCTGTGGCGTGTCTCGTGTCCGCGGTGTGTTTGGTGTTCCAAGGGCACGATCGCCGCCGTTGACGTCGAACACCATCTGCCCCGGTTGGGTGGACCCCCCGTTCGACGATCCGGCCGTCGACTTCATGGGCGGGCGCGGGGCGTAGGACGAGCTGGTCAGGCGGATGGTGCCGCTGGGGCGGCAGGCGACGCCGGGAGAGATCGCATCGAGCGTGCTGTACCTGGTCTCGGATGCGTCCTCCTGCATGACCGGCCATATCCTTCTCGTCGACGGTGTGTTTCGTGACCCACACCGGGCTTGCCCTAACCCACCCGATTTCGTCGTGATCGGGGGCGGTGTCGGCGGAGTAGCTGCATTCTTGGATGAGTCCGGGCGATGCTGTCCGCGTCCGCGAGCAGTCAGCGGAGTCACGGGCCGTCGGCGAGGGGCTGGCCGTGTCGCCCAACGCCGCCCGTTTCGTCGGGAACACGGTTCGGAAAGCGACGGCTACTCCAGATCTACCCTCCAGCCAACGAAGAGAAATTGCCTCCCCGCTTGACGAGAAATCGCCCGCCCCAGTGACGGTCCGTTGAGTAGGATAGGGCTCCGCTGCCGCGCCAGCCGAACGATGTGGCTCACGCCGGCCATGATCCGATCCCGGTGAAAAGTGAGACGTCCGCGCGTGGTCGTATCTCCTCGGCGGATGGATCGTGCACACATGGAGACCAGGCGCTGATGATTGGTGCACTGTGCATCATATCTGCACTTTGTGGCGCCGGGTTTGTCGGTACATTCACGAGCGGCAGCGACGCCCTCGGGACGAGGCCGAACGGCGACGTCCGTCCGCGTGCAGCCTTTGGGGGGCTAGGTGTGACTCTGTCACCTGACGTTCATGGTGCCCGATTCAGCCTTGAGGGGCGTTGGATCGACAACTGGGATCCGGAGAATCCCAACTTTTGGGAGCGCGTCGGAAAAAAGACTGCGAAGCGAAATCTCGCGCTCTCGATGTTCAGCCAACACATGGATTTCTCGATCTGGTCGATCTGGTCCGTAATGGTGTTGTTCATGGGATCCGAGTACGGGATCGACGCGGCGGAGAAGTTCGCCCTGGTCGGCGTGCCGACGGTGGCGGGTGCGGCACTGCGGCTGCCTTACTCGTTCGCCGTGACGCGCTTCGGTGGCCGGAATTGGACGGTGATCTCCTCCGCACTCCTGCTGGTTCCGACGATCTTCGCGGTGGCCATCATGCGCCCGGGGACATCCTTGTCGGTCTTCCTTGTGGCAGCCGGCGTCGCGGGCATCGGCGGGGGGAATTTCGCTTCGTCGATGACCAACATCAACGCGTTTTTCCCGGAGTCCCGCAAGGGGTGGGCGCTGGGGCTGAACGCGGGCGTCGGAAACCTGGGCGTGCCGGTGATCCAACTGCTCGGGCTTCTGATCATCGCGACGACGGGGGCCGGCGCGCCGCAGGTTCTGCCGGCGGTCTACATCCCGCTGATCGTGCTGGCCGGCGTGCTGGCCGCGCTGAGCATGGACAACCTGACGTCGGTGCGCAACGACACGGGCGCCTTCCGAGAGTCGATCCGGGAGCGCCAGACCTGGGTGATGTCGCTGCTCTACATCGGGACGTTCGGGTCGTTCATCGGCTTCAGCTTCGCGTTCGGATTGGTGCTGCAGAACCAGTTCGGCCGCACGCCGTTGCAGGCCGCGGCGGTGACGTTCATCGGCCCGCTGCTCGGCTCGCTGATTCGTCCTTGGGGCGGGAAGCTCGCCGACTCCCACGGGGGCGCGCGGATCACATTCTGGAACTTCATCGCGATGGCGCTGGCCACCGGAGTGGTGCTGCTCGCCTCGGCGGCGCACTCGCTCGCGCTGTTCACGTTCGGGTTCGTGCTGTTGTTCGTGTTCAGCGGGCTGGGCAACGGTTCCACGTGCAAGATGATCCCGGCGGTTTTCCGCGGTCTGGCTATGGCCGCGATCGCCGCCGGCGCCGACGAGGCGGCCAGCCTGCAGCGGGCCCGCCGGGTATCGGGTGCGGTGATCGGGATCGTCGGCGCGATCGGGGCGCTCGGCGGTTTTTTCATTAACCTCGCGTTCCGCGAGTCGTTCCTCGGGTCGAACTCGGGCAACCCCGCGTTCTGGTCCTTTCTCGGCTTCTACGTGGTGTGCATAGTGGTGACCTACGTCGTCTACCTGAAGCCTGCCGGGGTTGAGTCCACCCACCCGCGGTTCGCCCACGCCCGCACGTGAGCGCCGCGATGGCTGTGGAACTTGTGGCAGCGCCGACGGCGTCGAGTTCGGGCGTCGCAACGCACTGCCCGTATTGCGCTCTGCAGTGTGGGCAATGGGTCGACTCGGCCGGGGATGTCGATGCCCGCGAGTTCCCGACCAATCGGGGAGGGCTCTGTCAGAAGGGCTGGACGTCGGGAGCGTTGCTCACCCATCCGCAGCGGTTGACATCACCGCTGCTGCGTCCGTCGCGATCGGTCGAATTCACGCCGGTGAGCTGGAACGCGGCGTTGGGATATGTAGGAGACCGACTTGCTGAGTTGCGTGCTGCATACGGGCCCGACTCGGTGGCGGTCTTCGGTGGGGGCAGTCTGACCAACGAGAAGTCCTATCTGCTGGGCAAGTTCGCCCGGGTGGCGTTGGGTACGTCGCAGATCGACTACAACGGCCGGTTCTGCATGTCCTCGGCCGCGGCCGCGGGCAACCGCGCCTTCGGGGTCGACCGGGGGCTGCCGTTCCCGGTCACCGACCTGGACGACGCCGAGATCGTCGTGCTCGCCGGGGCCAACGTCGCGGAGACGATGCCGCCGCTCATGGGGCACCTGGGCGGGGCGCGGCTCGTGGTGGTCGATCCGCGGCGTACGCCTACTGCGGAACGGGCGCTTGCGTCCGGCGGGTTGCACCTACAGCCGGTGCCTGGCACGGATCTCGTTTTGGCGTTGGGGATGTTGCACGCCGCAGTCACCGGCGGGTGGCTCGACACGGGCTACCTCGCCGAGCGCACGACCGGGTTCGATGAGGCTTGGCGGGTGGCGGCGCAGTGGTGGCCGGAGCGGGCGGAACGGGTCTGCGGGGTGCCTGCGGCTGATATGCGCATGGTTGTGGGCTGGCTCGGTGGGGCGGCGCGGCGATATGTGCTGACGGCGCGGGGTGCTGAGCAGCACGCGAATGGTGTCGACACGGTGACGGCGTGGATCAACCTGGCGCTGGCGCTGGGCCTTCCGGGTCGGTCGGGGTCGGGGTTCGGGACGATCACGGGGCAGGGCAACGGGCAGGGCGGGCGTGAGCACGGCCAGAAGGCTGACCAGTTGCCGGGGTATCGCTCGATCGCCGACCCGGCTGCCCGGGGGCACGTCGCGAGGGTGTGGGGGGTGCGGCCGGAGGAGTTGCCGGGGCCGGGGCGCAGCGCGACGGAGCTGATCGCCGCGCTGGGGCGCCCCGACGGCCCGCGCGCGCTGCTCGTGTTCGG
>NZ_JAKXMK010000050.1 GCF_022524485.1 Pseudonocardia alaniniphila | reverse complement strand
CACCCGGGCGATCGCAAGGCGGAGGAGGCGCCGATACCGCTGTTGTATCGGCGCCGAACGACAACGCCGCGAGGCGCCGCCTGGGCTGCGCTGTCGTCGGAGGCGGGTAAGACGACCTTCGTTTCCTCGGCACTAAAGGTGCCGCAGAGCGGGCCACAGCTCCGCCCACGGCCGCTGACGCCCCTCGAGCAGGAAGATCGGCGTGCCCTGCGCCAGGTTGGCGACACGCACGTCGTTGTCCAGGGCACCCACCTGCGTCACACGGTCGAACCCCGCCGCCACTGCGGTCGGGTCGCCGACGAAGATCACGGAGCCGGAGTCCTCCGGCGGCATGCCGAACCACGCGGCCCCCCGCGCCCCGCTGTACGCGGGCAGGCCCGGCGCGAAGTGCTGGATCGCCGACAACGACCAGTAGTCCCCCGTGACCACCACGGCGTTCCGTGCCGACTCCGGCGGCAGTGCACCATGCGCGGCCACCACGTCGTCCACCATCTCGGGCCAGCCGATCTCGTCGCGCTGGAAGTTCCCGATCTGCAGCGGCTGGTCGGCGTGCGCCGAGACCGGCTTGATCGGGAGGATGTGCAGCACACCGAGAACGAGCACAGCCGTGACGGCGTACACCGGCCACGTGGGCACCCAGCGCCACCACACCGCGGGCCTGCGCCGCTCGATCGCAGCCGCGGACGCGGCCCAGAGCAGCGGGAACATCCCGGCGATGTAGTACGGACGCCCGCCGCTGACGAGGAAGATCAGGGTGACGCCGAGCGCCGTGACTCCCAGGAACCGGTACGCGGGGTCGGCCAGTAGGCGGCCGACACCGTGCACAGCGAGCACCGACCCGATCAACAACCCGATCATCAGCAGCGCCACCGGCAGGAAACCGATCATGCCGCCCGCGTAGACGCTCTCGGCGGCGACGGCGCGGCCCATCCCCAACTGCGGCCAGCCGTTCTGCGCCTGCCAGACCACTGTGGGCACGGTGGTGAGCACAGCGATCGCGCCGCCCAGCCAGAGCGCGGGCCTGCGCAGCAGATCGCGCGGACCGAACACGAGCACCGCGATGATCGCGACCACCCAGAACGCCACGACGAGGAACTTCACCTGGAGCGCGACCGCGGTGACCACCCCGGCCACGATCAGCAGCCCGTCCTGCCGGGTGCGCAGCCAGCGCACCAGCAGCCAGGTCAGGGCAGTCCACAGTGCAGGGTCCAGTGTCGACGTGGCCAGCAGGTGCCCGGTGCCCAGGAAGTTCGGCGAGACCGCGAACGCGCCCGCCGCGATCAGCTGCGCGCGCCTCCCGCCGCCGAACTCGCGGGCCAGCAGCGCCGTCAGCACGACCCCGGCCACCGTCGCGAGCGTGGCCGGAATGCGGAGCACCGGAAGCGATCCCGGCGCGATGGTGTCCATCGCCAGCGCGATCAGCGGCAGCATCGGCGGCTGGTCCGCATAACCCCAGGCGAGGTGGTGCCCGGCCGCGATGAAATACAACTCGTCGCCGAAATAGCCGTAGCGGCCGCTGACCGCGGTCAGCAGTACCGCCGTGGCGGCTGCCACCGCGAGCACCGGGCCGCGGGCGAAATCCGGCACCGCCCGGACCAGCGTCGGGCTCGTGATCGTCGTCATTCGTCCCCCCAGAGATTCACGAGCGACGCTAAGGCGCCGCGAATCCAGGCGAATCGATCGAACGACGGATCCCGGGGTCAGCCGGACGTCCGGCTCGACGCTACGACTCGGCGATCTCCGCCGCGGCGAGCCAGTCCAGCTCCACGCTCTCCTTCTCGGCGAGCACGGCCCGCAGCTCGGCGTCGAGCTCCATCAGCCGGGACGGGTCGGTGGCAGCAGCGGCCAAGTCTTCGTGCAACTGCTTCTCGCGCTTGCCCAGCGTCTCCAGCCGGCGCTCCAGCCGAGAGGCCTCCTTGCGTGCCGCTCGCTGATCAGCAGCGCTCGACGCCGGCTTCGCCGCAGCGGGTGCGGGTGGAGGCGTGGAGAGGCCCGTTGCCTGCCTGCCGGCCGCCGCACGCCGCTGCAGGTACTCCTCGATCCCGCCGGGCAGGTGCGTGACCTTCCCGTCGCCCAGAAGCGCGACGACCGTGTCGCACACCCGTTCCACAAGGTAACGGTCGTGGCTGACGACGATGAGCGTGCCCGGCCATCCGTCGAGCAGGTCCTCGAGCCGGGAGAGCGTGTCGACGTCGAGGTCGTTGGTGGGCTCGTCGAGCAGTAGGACGTTGGGCTCCGCCATCAACAGACGGGTGAGCTGGAGCCTGCGCCGCTCACCACCGGAGAGCTGCCCGACCGGCGTCCACTGGCGGGCGGCGGGAAAGCCCAGCCGTTCCAGCACCGACGACGCGGTGAGCTCGAGCTTGCCGAACCTCACGTACTTCGCCACCTGCTCGGTGGCCTCCAGCACGCGCATGTCCTTGGGCAGGTCCGTGAGCTCCTGGCTCAGCTCGGCGAGCTGCACCGTGGTGCCCCTGACGATCCGGCCGCCCTGCAGCGGACGTTCACCGCTCAGGGTGCGCAGCAGCGTGGTCTTGCCCGAGCCGTTGACCCCGACGATCCCGACGCGGTCACCGGGACCGAGGCGCCAGGTGACGTGGTCGAGCAGCGTGCGGCCGGCGATCTCGGCGGTGGCGTCCTCCAGTTCCAGCACCGTGCGGCCGAGCCGGTTGGTGGCGAACCCGAGCAGCTCCACCGTGTTGCGGGGCGGCGGGACATCGGCGATCAGCGCCTCCGCGGCCTCGATCCGGAACCGCGGCTTCGACGTGCGCGCCGGCGCGCCGCGGCGCAGCCAGGCCAGCTCCTTGCGGGCGAGGTTCTGCCGGCGTGCCTCCGCGGCGTCCGCCTGGCGGGAGCGCTCGGCACGGGCGTAGACCCAGTCGGCATAACCGCCGAGGTAGCTCTCCACCCGCCCGCCCGCGACCTCCCACGTGCGCGTGCAGACCGCGTCGAGGAACCACCGGTCGTGCGTGACGACCACGACAGCGCACCGCCGCGACAGCAGATGCTGGGCGAGCCAGCCGATGCCCTCGACGTCGAGATGGTTCGTGGGCTCGTCCAGCACCACGAGGTCGGGCTCGCCGACGAGCGCCGCCGCCAGCGCCACCCGCCGCTTCTCGCCGCCGGACAGGCCGTCGACGGTGCGGTCGAGATCGCCGATGCCGAGCCCGCCGAGCACGTCGCGGACCTTGGCGTCCGCCGCCCACTCGTGATCGGCCGCGCCCTTCCAGGCCGCGAGCACGACGTCCCGGACGCGGGCGCCGGCCGGGAGTGCGTCGCCCTGTGCGAGGTGGGCGAGGTTGAGCCCGCCGAGGCGGCTCACCCGTCCCCCGTCGGGCGGACGCTCTCCGGTGATGATGTCGAGCAGGGTGGTCTTGCCCCCGCCGTTCAGTCCCACGACACCGACCCGCTCCCCACGCTCGACGCCGAGCGACACGGCATCGAGAAGGACGCGCGAGGCGTCGCCCGGAACGTGGGCGGTGACGGACTCCAGGTTGACCAGGTTCTGGGCGGATCTCTGGGCTGCTGCGCGTGGAGGCATCAGGCACGCACCGGAGGCCAGGACGTGGGCGGACCCGGCGGCTCGTGCTGATCGACGACTCGGGCGCCCGGGACGGGGCCGTGTGCCACCCGCACGGTGCGGCAGACACCGACGCCGGCCAGCTCTGTGGCCACGTCGATCGCCGCGTCGGCGCCAGAGCACAGGAACGCGCAGGTCGGCCCCGACCCGGAGACGAGCCCGGCCAGCGCGCCCGCGGTGACCCCGGCGCGCAAGGTGCGGCGCAGATCCGGAGCCATGCTGACGGCGGCGGCCTGCAGGTCGTTGCCGAGGCTGAGCGCGAGCTGACGGGGGTCGCCGCCGGCCAGCGCCTCCAGCACGGGCTCGACAGGACGATCCGGCGGGGCGTCGTCCCCACGCAGCCGGTCGAGCTCTCGGAAGACGCTCGGTGTGGACAGGCCCCCGCGGTGCAGGGCGATCACCCAGTGCTGAGGGTGCCGGGACAGCACCGGCACGATCCGCTCGCCGCGTCCGGTGCCGAGAGCGGTGCCCCCGTAGAGCGCGAACGTGACGTCGCTGCCGAGCTCGGCTGCCAGCACGGACAGCTCGTCGCGGGAGAGGTCGAGCTTCCACAACGCCGACAACCCGACGAGGGCCGCAGCCGCGTCGGCGCTCCCGCCTGCCATTCCGCCGGCCACCGGAATGCCCTTGCGCAGCACCAGCCGCACGTCCGGATCACGGTCGGCGCGCTCGGCCAGGAGCTGGACGGCCCGCCAGGCCAGGTTCGTCTCGTCAGCGGGAACCTCGGCGACGCCTTCTCCGTGCACCTCGATCCCGGGCGCGTCGCTGGACGCGAGGGACACCTCGTCGAACAGGCTCACGGCGTGGAACACCGTGACCAGGTCGTGGAAGCCGTCCTCGCGCAGCGGCCCGACTGCAAGATGCAGGTTGATCTTCGCCGGAACGCGCACGGTGACCGGGGGAGGGACGGCAGCGAGCACCCGACAACACTACGTGCGTCGGCTCCCGGCCCGAGCGGGGCGGGCCACGAACCTGGCGCCTGGGCTACTTGACAACCGGCAGGACGGGCGCCGTCGCCTCGGCCGGCGACGGGCGGCTCAGGTGCCGCGGCCTCGCGAACAACAGCACCGCCACCAGCCCGATCAGCAGCACCGCGGCAGGCATCAGCAGCGCCTGCCCCATCGCCGTGGCGAAGCCGGCGTGCAGCGCCTCCGGAAGCTGCGACACGCCGACCTCCGAACTTCCGCCGGCGGGAGATGCCGGCAGGTTCGCCGCGAGCCTCGACTCGATCAGCACAGCGATCCCCGCACTGCCCAGCACCGCACCGATCTGGCGGGTCGTGTTGTAGATCCCGGCGCCGCCACCGGCGTTCGAGGGCGGCAGGTTCCGCGTGGCCGTGCTGCCGATCGGAGCCCACACGAAACCGTTGGCCACGCCGAGCAGCGCAATGGGAAGCAACAGCTGCCAGACCGGCGTGGCAGGCCCCATGATCACCGCGAGCCACAGCAACGCCGCCGAGAAGCACACCATCCCGATACCGGCGATCCAGCTCGGATGCATACGGTCGGTCCATCCGCCCACGAGCGGCGAGAGTCCGCCGGAGACGACCGCCATCGGCACGAGCAGCAGCGCAGAGCCGGTCGGGGTCATCCCGAGCACGCCCTGGGCGTAGAAGACGATCGGGAACGTCATCGCGGTGACCGCGAAACCCACCGTGGAGATCGCGACGTTGGCGAGGCTGAAGTTCCGGTCGCGGAACAGAGCGAGTGTCACCAGCGGCTCTCTGCGGGTGCGCGCCTGCGAGAACAGGAAAACCACCATCACCACCAGGCCCGCGATGATCAGCGACCACACGGAGATCGGGCCGGCGATCGTCCCCCAGTCGTAGGTCTGTCCCTCCTGGATGCCGAAGACCAGAAGGAACATGCCGATCGCGCTGAGCGCCACACCGAGCAGGTCGAAGCGACGGACGTGGGTGGGGAGCTCGGGAACCAGCCGGGCCGCCACGACGAAGCCGACGATGCCGACCGGCACGTTGACGATGAAGATCCACTCCCAGCCGAGGCTGTCGACGAGCACTCCGCCCAGGATCGGCCCGACGAGCGTGGCCACACCGGCGGTGGCGCCCCACAGGCTCATCGCCTTGCCCCGGCTCTCCGCGGGGAAGGTCCGCGTGATCACGGCCATCGTCTGTGGAGTCATCAGGGACGCACCGAGGCCCTGCAGGACCCGCGCCGCGACGAGCTCGCCGATGCTGTCGGTCAGGCCACACCACAGGGACGCCAGCGTGAAGACGGCCAGCCCGGCGAGGTAGACGCGGCGCGGTCCGAACCGGTCACCCAGCCGGCCGGTGATCAGCAACGGCACCGCGTAGGCCAGCAGGTAGGCGCTCGTGACCCACACGACCGAGTCCACGCCGGCACCGAGCCCGGTCATGATCGCGGGCGTGGCCACGGAGACGATCGTCGAGTCCACAAGGATCATGAAGAACCCGACCACCAGCGCCCACAGCGCAGGCCACGGGCTGGGCGCCGCGGCCTCGGCAGCCGTGTCGGTCAGTCGTCGAGTGGCCATCCCAGCTCCTTGGTCTCGAGCCGAGCCACGAGCCGTCGCAGCCAGCACAGCTCCGCCCGCGACATCTCCACGAGGAAGTACCCGTCCAGCAGGTGGGCTTCAGCGGTCTTGGCCGCCCCGCGTGCGAGGGCAGGCTCCACCTCGGCGAGCTCCGCCTCGATGTGGCGGATGCGTGCTGTGAGCAGCTCGATCGCCTCTGCGCGCGGCAGGTTGTGCGCCTCGCCGAGGGCGACCGGGAACCGGGGGAACTCGTTGACCGGCTCGGCGAGCACCCCGCGGATCCACTCCTGCATCGCGACGCGCCCGGCGGCCGTGATGCGGTACGTGGTGCGCTCGGGACGCGCACCCTCGCGGTCGGTGCCGATCGCCTCGACCAGTTCGTGGGCCGCCAGCCGGTCGACGGTGTGGTACAGCGAACCCGGCCGCACCTTGACGACCCGGTCCTCGAACCGGTCGATCATCAACCGGTACATCTCGTAGGGATGCATCGGCCGTTCACACAGCAGCGCCAGGATGCTGGTCGCCAGCGACGTCAGTGCCGCCACTGCACCCACCACTCCGCCCAGATCGTTCCGCCAGGGTTATTCCGCGCGGAATAGTACACACGGAACTTCCGCCCTCATCGACACGGGCGGGCGCCGCGCAGTAGGGCCGAGCTGTTCAGCGAGCCCTAAGGGCGCGCGGCGGCCAGGCGGGCGAATGCGGTGACGTCGAGCTTCTCGGCGCGCTCCAGCGGCGGGATTCCGGCCGCGCGCAGAGCCTCCTCGGCCGCCGCAGGCGAGCCCGCCCAGCCCGACAGCGCCGATCGCAGGGCCTTGCGGCGCTGCGCGAACGCCGCGTCGATCAGCGTGAACACCTCGGTGCGGTCGCCGGGCGGCGGTTCGCGCCGGTCGAAGGCCAGCAGCCCGGAGTCGACGTTCGGCACCGGCCAGAACACCGCTCGTGGCACCGGACCTGCCCGGCGGGCCGAGGCGAACCAGGCCAGCTTCGCGCTGGGCACGCCGTAGGTCTTGCTGCCGGGTCGGGCGGCGAGGCGCTCGGCCACCTCCGACTGCACCATCACGAGCCCACGCCGAATCAGCGGCAGCTCGGCCAGCAGATGCAGCACCACGGGCACGCCGACGTTGTAGGGCAGGTTCGCGACGATCGCGGTGGGCGCCGGCCCGGGGAGATCAGCGGCATGCAGATGCAGCGCGTCGGCCGTGACGACGCTGAGCCGGTCGGCCAGCGCGGGCGCCCGCTCGGCAGCGGTGGTGGGCAGCCGGGCCGCCAGTAGAGGGTCGATCTCCACGGCATGGACCGCGCGCACCGCCGGGAGCAGGGCCAGCGTCAACGATCCGAGACCCGGCCCGACCTCCACCACGACGTCGTCCGGCGCGAGCTCGGCCTCCCGGACGATGCGGCGCACCGTGTTGGGGTCGTGCACGAAGTTCTGCCCGAGCCGCTTCGTCGGACGCAGCCCCAGCTCGCCGGCCAGGGCCCGTACCTCCGCCGGCCCCAACAGCCGCGACCGCTCGTCCGTCACCCCCGGAGGGTGCACCGGCCCACTCTGCGCGGTGTCACCGGGGCAGCCCGAGCTTGTTCGCGCACGCCGGCCAGGCCCCGTAGTCGCCCCGGTCGTCGCGGACCTTGCTGGCGACCGCGATCTGCTCCTCGCGGCTGGCCTGGTGGGGCAGCGGCGCGTAGTCGGTGCCGCCGTAGGCGCGCCAGGTGCCGGCGTCGAACTGCAGGCCGCCGTAGTAGCCGTTGCCGGTGTTGATCCCCCAGTTGCCGGTGGCCTCGCAATAGGCGAGCCGATCCCAGACGCTGCCGTCGGTGACGGCCGGAGCCTGCGGGATGTCGTCGTTCGTGCCGATCTTGACGATGCGGGGCGTCGGCGGGGTCATGCCGCCCGCACGGACCTGCTCGCGCCGGACCTCCGCGCCGTTCTGCACGTACACGCGCATGATCGCCGTCTGCTCGCCGGCCCTGCCCCTGTCGACGACCACCCGCTTGCCCCTGGGCAGGTCGGGGTCCTCGATCTGCTGCTCCGGCGGCGGGATCGGCCGGACGACCACGACCTCGCCGACACCGTTGCGCACCACCTGCACCGACGCACCGTCGGTGAGCGGAGTGTCGCCCGACGGGACCGAGACGTCGTCCGGGCCGAGCTGGATGCCCCGCTCGGCGAGCAGGCCACTCACCGTTCCCGCGGAGGTGGTGAGCTGCTCGAGGGCGTTGGTGCCGTCGGTGAACGAGACGGCCTTCGGCACGTTCAGCTTGAGCGCCATACCGGCCAGCGGAATGCTCGTGGTGGGCGCGGCGGACATCTGGATCGGGCTGGCGTCGACGCCGAGCACGGCCAAGGCGTCGCCCACCGACGCCGCCGTGGTCCAGACCTCCCGCTCCGACGGTCCTTCGACGAGCGTGAGCTTGCGTGCCTTGCTGACGATGATGTGGTCGCCGTTGACCAGCTCGGTGGGCAACGCGGGCTCCACACGGTCCTGCGGAGCGGCGTCGAGCCCGGCCGACTCCAGCGCGGAGGCGACATCGTCGGCGAACGTGTGCACGACACGGTCCTCGCCGTCGACCGTGATCGTGATCGTCTTGTCCATCGCCAACGCGGTGGCGCTGCCGCCGACCAGAGCGACGAGCGTCGCGAGCACGGTGCCGCGCACGACGACGCCGGCGTGGCCTCTGCGAGCGGCGGCCTCTTGGCGGCGCCGGTCGGCACGGGTGGGAGCAGCTGCGCCGGGAGGAGCCGGCGGAGCCGTGACAGCCGCGAACGGGTGGGTCAGCGGCTCGGCTTCGACCTCGGGAGCGGCGACGGCCGCGACCACCGGGATCGGGCCCGTCATGTCGTCGTCGATCGGCGCGATCCGGCCGGTGACCTCTTGCGCCGGAACGACCTCGAAGGGGCCTGTCGAGGGGTCGGCACCGGCGTCGACGGCGATGGAACCGCGGGCGGGCCGGGTCATCACGGGAACCTGGCGCCGCAGGTCGCGGCGCGCAGGCCCGGTTCCGCCGTGCGCCGGCCTGGTTCGGCCGCTGCGCTCGATCGCGGACTCGCGCGCATGCGCGAGCAGCTCGGCGGGGGATGCCGGGAACGTCCCGGTGTCCCCACCGCTGTACCACTCTGCGTAAGGGTCCTCCGTGGACACCACGGCAGGGGGCGCGGTGTCCTTTCGACCCCCACGCCCACGCGGGGCACGGTGCCGCGCGCGAGGAGAGACGTCGACCACTGGCTTCCAGACCTCGTCGGACCGGGCAGGGGAGGCATCGATCACGGTGGCCCGGAGGCAAGGATCAGGGGGAGCGCCCCGGTCCACCGTGACCGCTGTGCTGGGGAGCGTTCCCCACCCCGGCTTTAGCGATCACGGAACCGTAACGGGCAGTCAAAGCCCTCGCCTATTCCCGACACGCCGATAGCGCCGAGTGGACCCTTCGCTACGCCGAACGAGAGTCGCCCGCGCCTGCCGAAGGTAAATCCGCGACAGCGAGTAGCCCATCGAGACGGAAAACTCGCCGGGCGGTGCCCGCGGTGCTCGCGGCGAGCTGCTCGTCGGTGACACCGCGCAATGTCGCGAGAGCACGCACGGTCCACGGCAGGCAGTACGGCTCGTTCGCCCGGCCGCGGTGCGGGTGCGGGGTGAGGAACGGAGCGTCGGTCTCCGCGAGCAACTGGTCCTCCGGCACCACGACCGCGGCCTCCTGCAGCGCGCGGGCGTTGCGGAAGGTCACGGGGCCTGCGAAGGACAGGACGTAGCCCGCCGCGGAGCACTCGCGGGCCATCGCGGCGTCGCCGGAGAAGCAGTGGAACACCACCGTCTCCGGCGCTCCTTCCTCACGCAGGATCCGCAGCACGTCGTCATGGGCGTCGCGGTCGTGGATCATCAGCGGCTTGCCGATCCGCTTGGCGAGGTCGATGTGCCTGCGGAAGGACTCCTGCTGGGCGGCGGGCGGCGAGTAGTCCCAGTAGTAGTCGAGGCCGGTCTCCCCCACCGCGACCACCCGCGGGTCACGGGCGAGCCGTTCGATCTCGGCGTGGTCGTCCTCGGTGAGGGCGGCCGTGCGCGTCGGGTGCAGCGCGACCGCGGCGACCACGCGGTCGTCCCAGTGCGCCGCCTGCACGGCCCACCGGGCGGACGCGAGGTCGTCCGCGACAGTGACGGCGCGCGTGACGCCCACCGCGGCCGCCCGGTCCATCGCGGCCGCCACGTCGGCGGCGTCCACGCAGCCGCAGGCGTCGAGGTGCGTGTGCGCGTCGACGGTCGGCGCGGGGAGCGGCTCCGGGGCGGGCGGCCGCTCGCGGCGCCCATCCGCCCCGCTCACCGACACCCGCCCCCGCTCCGGGTTGCGCTCACTTCTGGATCGGCGCCCACTCCGGGCCGGTCTCGCCGAGCTCCGGGTCGAGCTTGCGGAAGATCGGCGTGGGCTTCGCCAGCGGGCGACCGACCTGGATCGGCGTGGACTCCCAGCGCGCCTGCTCGATGGTGTAGTCGCCGGTCAGGATCGGGTTGATCCGGCCGGGGATGTCCAGGTCCGGGACGTCGACCAGCTCCGGCTGGGCAGCCCACACCCCGGTGCCTCCCAGCGCCTCGTGCACCTTCTGCGCAGCGTGCGGCAGGAACGGGGTGAGCAGCGTGTTGGCGTCCTGCACGACCTGCAGCGCCGTGTGCAGCACGGCGTCGCGCCTGCCGGGGTCGTCCCCCAGCTTCCACGGCTCCTGCTCGGACAGGTACCGGTTGGCCGCCGAGACCACCCGCATCGCCTCGCTGATGCCCGCCCGGAACCGCGAGCGCTGGAGGTGCCCACCGACCGTGTCGAACGCCGCGCGGGAGAGCGCGAGCAGTTCGGCGTCGGCCGGAGCCGGAGTGGTGGCAGGCGGGATCGCGCCGTTGTTCTTGTGCGCCATCGAGATCGACCGGTTGACGAGGTTGCCCCACTCGTTGGCGAGCTCGAAGTTGACCCGCCGGACGAACTCGTCCCACGTGAAGTCGACGTCCTGCGTCTCCGGCCCGGCGGCCGAGATGAAGTACCGCAGGCTGTCCGGCCCGTAGTCGCGCAGGAAGTCCTGCAGGTAGATGACGGTGCCACGCGAGGTGGAGAACTTCGATCCGCTCATCGTGAGGAACTCGCTGGAGGCGATCTCCGTGGGCAGGTCGAGCACGCCGTAGGGGCCGGGCTCGCCGCCGTGGTCGCCCTGGCCGTTGTGGCCGAGCAGGAGCGCGGGCCAGATCTGGGCGTGGAAGGTGATGTTGTCCTTGCCCATGAAGTAGACGTGCTCGGCGTCGGGATCGTTCCACCACGCCTTCCACGCGTCGGCGTCACCCGTGCGCCGGGCCCACTCGACACTCGCCGAGAAGTAGCCGATGACGGCGTCGAACCAGACGTAGAACTTCTTCAGCGGCTGGTCACGCCACCCGTCGAGCGGGATCGTGACACCCCAGTCGAGGTCGCGGGTGATGGGCCGCGGACGCATGTCGTCGACGAGGTTCCTGGTGAAGTTCAGGACGTTCGGCCGCCACCCCGTCTTGGTGGCGAGCCATTTACCGAGCGCCTCGGTGAAGGCGGGTAGGTCGAGGAACAGATGCTCGGTCTCGACGAACGCGGGTACCTCGCCGTTGATCCGCGACCGCGGGTTGATCAGCTCAGTGGCGTCGAGCTGGTTGCCGCAGTTGTCGCACTGGTCGCCGCGGGCGTGCGGGTAGCCGCAGATGGGGCAGGTGCCCTCGACATAGCGGTCGGGCAGCGTGCGCCCGGTGGACGGGCTGATGGCGCCGGTGGTGGTCCTCGGGACGATGTAACCGTTGCGGTACAGGGCCAGGAAGATCTGCTGCACGACCTCGGCGTGGTTGCCGGTGGTGGTGCGGGTGTAGAGGTCGTAGGTGACGCCGAGCCCGCGCAGGTCCTCCGAGATGACACGGTGGTACTTGTCCACGGTCTGCTGCGGGGTCAGGCCCTCCTTCTCGGCCTGCACCAGGATCGGGGTGCCGTGCTCGTCGCTGCCCGAGACCATGAGCACCCGCTTGCCCGCCATCCGCTGGTAGCGAGAGAACACATCGGAGGGCACACCGATACCGGAGACGTGGCCGATGTGCCGGGGGCCGTTGGCGTAGGGCCATGCCACGGCGGTCAGCACGGGGGAACTCATGCATCAAGACTAGGCCCAGCCCGCCACCGGGTTCCGCGGGTGCTCAGACCGTGGCTGAGCCCTCGGACCAGGAGATCTCCAACTTCCCGTCGACGGTGCGCAGGACGATCCCGAGCACCTCGCTCGTGAGCTCGCCCGTGGCGCCCGGCTGCACGGGGACGAGCCGGCCGCCGAGAGCGCGGAACAGCTCGACCCGGCGATCGCGGGGGTGGGCGACGATCATCTCGCGGACGCCGACCCGGCCGTAGAAGTCGATCTTGTCGTAGGTCTCGTCGCCCTTCGAACGGACCTCGACGACCAGCTCGGCGCCCTCGGCCCCCCGCTCCGAGAGGTGCTTCGGGCGGCAGTACAGCTGGTCGGGCACGCGGTAGTCGTCATCGGACCGGAAGAGACCGGTCTCCATGTGCGGGACGAGCCCACGACGCTCGGCCAGCGGACTCACGACTCTCACGAAACTCAAGCTGAACCGCTGGTGCGGCCCACCCGGAGGCGGAACCATGTGTAGTACCCCGTCCCACATCTCGTCGCGCACGTCGTGACCCAGCCGGCGGCGCTCGTCGAGCATCGCCTGGGGCGCGTCGAGCATGAGGACCCGCATGCGCTCAGAGTAGCGGGCCGTTCCATTACCGTGGACATCGTGAACGTTGAGGTCACGCCACTGCCCGGGATCGGTGTGCGTAAGGACTTCGCCATCCGGGGCGGCAGACGGATCGGCGTGGTCACGCATCGGGACGGAAGGATCGAGCTGATCATCTCCAAGTCGGACGACCCCGACGCTTGTCTCGCCGAGCTGCCGCTCACCGTCGACGAGGCGAGTGCGCTGGCCAACCTGCTGGGCGCACCGCAGCTCGTCGCTCAGCTCACCGAGGAGCACCGCGACCTGCCCGGCATCCACACCCGCCAGATCCCCGTCGGCGCCCCGTTCGACGGACGCACGCTGGGCGACACCGCCCTGCGCACCCGCACCGGCGTCTCCGTCGTCGCCGTGATGCGGGCGGGCCAGGTCCACCCGAGCCCGACGCCGGACTTCACCCTGACCGCCGGGGACCTGATGGTCACCGTCGGCACGTCGGAGGGGCTCGACAACGCTGTCAAGATCCTCAAGCGGGGCTGATCGCGCGTGGACCACACCGCGCTCGAACTGATCGAGCTCGGCGCCGTGTTCTTGAGCCTGGGCATCCTGGGCAGGCTCGCCGGCCGGATCGGGCTGTCCCCCATCCCCCTCTACCTGCTCGGCGGGCTGTTCTTCGGCACCGGCGGCATCATTCCGCTGAGCGGCATCGAGGGCTTCACGTCGCTGGCAGGCGAGGTCGGAGTGGTCCTGCTGCTCCTGCTCCTCGGGCTCGAGTACTCGGCGGCCGAGCTCGTCACGGGCCTACGCCGGTCCTGGATGGGCGGCATTCTCGACATCGTCCTCAACGCCGCACCCGGCGCGGCTGTCGCGCTCGCGCTGGGCTGGGGTCCTGTCGGGGCGCTCGTGATGGGCGGCGTCACCTACATCTCCTCGTCGGGGATCATCGCGAAGGTCCTCTCCGACCTCGGCCGCCTCGGTAACCGCGAGACGCCCGTCGTGTTGTCGATCCTCGTGTTCGAAGACCTCGTGATGGCGCTCTACCTGCCGATCCTCACCGCGGTGCTGATCGGCGTGAGCCTCGCCGGCGGTCTCACCGCAGTCGGGATCTCGGTGGCGGTGCTCGCCGTCGTGCTCCTGGTGGCGCTGCGCTACGGCCGGTTCGTGTCCGCGCTCGTCGACTCCCCGGACCGTGAGGTCTTCCTGCTCAAGGTGCTCGGGGCCGCGCTGCTCGTGGCCGGTTTCGCCTCGGCGATGCAGGTCTCGGCGGCCGTCGGCGCGTTCTTGCTGGGCATCGCGATCTCGGGATCGACCGCGGAGAACGCCACCAAGCTGCTGGAGCCGCTGCGCGACCTGTTCGCCGCGGTGTTCTTCGTGGTGTTCGGGCTCAACACCGACCCCGCATCGATCCCCCCGGTGCTGGGCTGGGCGGTCGTTCTCGCCGTCGCCACCACGCTCACGAAGCTCGCCACCGGCTGGTGGGCCGCGAGTCGCGTGAAGATCGGCACGCTCGGCCGGGCGCGTGCCGGCGCCGCGCTGGTGGCACGCGGCGAGTTCTCGATCGTCATCGCGGGGCTGGCTGTCGGCTACGCGGCGGTGGACGAACAGCTCGCCGCCCTCGCCACCACGTACGTGCTGCTCATGGCCGTGATCGGCCCGGTGGCCGCGCGGGTGGTCGAGCCCGTCGTGCGCTGGGCACGTGCCAAGCGCCCGTCCACCGCGCCCGCCCCGTCCGCCGGCAACTGACCCTCCGCCCGACTGACCCTCCGCCCGACGACATGGTCACCTGACGCGCATCCGCCGACGTTCAGAACAGCGACACGTGACCATGTCGAGGCGGGGGTTCGGCGGGCCCGGAGCGCGCCTGGGCGGGACTCAGGAGCGGGCGGCGAGCGCGGCTGCGTAGAGCTCGCGCTTCGGCACTCCGGCCGCCTGCGCCACCGCTGCCACCGCGTCCTTGAGGCGCTCGCCGTCCGCCACCCGTTCCTCGACGGCATCGACCAGCGACTCGACGCTCGGTGCCGCCGACGGCGCTGCGCCTGCCAGCACGACCGTGATCTCCCCGCGCACCGGGCCCACGGCGGCCCACTCGGCGAGCTCCGAGAGCGGGCCGCGCAGCACCTCCTCATGGGCCTTGGTCAGCTCACGGCAGACGGCGGCGGCCCGCTCGGGTCCGAGGACACTGACCGCGTCCGCGAGCGTCTCCGCCAAGCGGTGCGGCGATTCGAAGAACACCGTCGCCCGCGGCTCGGCCACGAGCGTCGCGAGCCACCGTCGGCGCTCACCCGCGCGGCGCGGCGCGAAACCCTCGAAGCAGAACCGCTCGCACGGCAGCCCGGAGAGCACCAGCGCCGTCGTCACCGCGGACGGCCCCGGCAGGCACGTGACCGGCAGGTCCTCCGCGGCCGCGGCCGCGACCAGCCGGTAGCCGGGATCGGACACAGCAGGCATCCCCGCGTCCGTGACGACCAGCACGGTCCGCCCGGCCCGGACGTCGTCGAGCAGGCCGGGCAGGCGGCTGGCCTCGACGGCGTCGTAGTGGCTGATCACGCGGCCGGTCACGGTCACCCCGAGCGCGGCGGCCAGCGAACGCAGCCGTCGGGTGTCCTCGGCGGCCACCACGTCAGCCGTGCCGATCGCGACCCGCAGGCGCTCCGAGGCGTCACCCGCATCACCCAACGGGGTTGCCGCCAGCACCAGACGGCCGGACACCGGCTCAGCAGACATGGATCGCAGCCTACGATCGCCTTCGTGGCCACCCGCAGCGTCGACCGCACGCGAGGTGCCGGAGCCACCCGGGCCGCGGGGAGCGACGCCCCCATCGGCAACCGCCCCGTCGGGGACGCCCCGGCACCCGGGCTTCATCCCGCCGACCCCACGGTCCGGCTCGGCGCCCCGCCGCCGTCCGACCGGCTGCGCGGCTGGGCTGTCGCGATCGCGCTGGCGCTCATCGCGGGAGCGGTGCGCTTCGCAGGCCTGGGCCGCCCGACCGACGGCGGCACACCCGTTTTCGACGAGAAGCACTACGTGCCCCAGGCGTGGCAGATGCTGCGCAATGGCGGCGTCGAGGACAACCCCGGGTACGAGCTGGTGGTGCACCCGCCGCTGGGCAAGCAGCTCATCGCGCTCGGGGAGTACGCCTTCGGCTACGACGGGTTCGGCTGGCGGGTCTCTGCCGCACTGGCCGGCACCCTGATGGTGCTGCTGATCGTGCGCGCCGGGCGCAGGCTCACCCGCTCCACGCTGCTCGGCGGGATCGCGGGCGTGCTGTTGATCTGCGACGGGATGTCCCACGTGCAGTCGCGCATGGGGATGCTCGACGTGTTCTCGGCCCTGTTCGTGCTCGCCGCGTTCGCCACGCTCCTCTGCGACCGCGACGACGTGCGCGCCCGGATGGCGATCGTGATCGCCGAGGGCCGGGTGGGCGACTCCCCGTACGGTCCGCGGCTGGGCGTGCGCTGGTGGCGCCTCGCCACCGGCGTGCTTCTGGGGCTGGGCTGCGCGGTCAAGTGGTCGGGCGTGTACTGGCTCGCGGCGTTCGCGGTGCTCGCCCTCGTCTGGGACCTCACGGCCCGCCGCGCCGCCGGCGTCGAGCGTCCGTGGGTCGGCACGCTGCGACGCGATCTCGCGCCGGCCCTGTGGGCGCTCGCGCTGGTGCCGATACTCGCCTACCTCTCGGCCTGGTGGGCCTGGTTCGCGAGCGAGACCTCCGTCGACCGCTACGCCGTCGGCGAGAAGATCGGCCTCGGCGGCCCGTGGTCGTTCATCCCCGCCCCGCTGCGCGGGCTCTGGTACTACAGCAGCAAGGTGCTCGAGTTCCACGTCGGGCTCACCACGCAGGCCAGCGGGGTGCATCCGTGGGAGTCCAAGCCCTGGACGTGGCCGATGGGCCTGCGACCGATGCTCTACTACTACAGCTCCGGCAGCCAGATCACCGGATGCGGCGCCCCGACGTGCATCAGCGCCGTGATGCTGATCGGCACGCCCGCCTTGTGGTGGCCCGCGCTCGGCGTGCTCGCGGTGGCGCTGTGGCGCACCTTCACCAGCTTCGACTGGCGCTACGCCGCCGTGCTGGTGGGCTACGGGGCGGGCATCCTCCCGTGGTTCGCCGACATCAACCGGCAGATGTACTTCTTCTACATGACGCCGGTGGTGCCGTTCCTGATCTTCGGCACGGTGCTCGTCATGGGCGGGATCCTGGGCAAGTCGAACGCACCCCGGGAACGCCGCCAGACCGGGCTGCTCGTCGTCGGGCTCTGGGTGGGCGCGGTCGTCGCCAACTTCGTGTGGCTCTGGCCGATTCTCATCGGGCAGCCGATCACCCCGGAGATGTGGGACGCGCAGCTGTGGCTGCCGTCCTGGCGCGCGTGATGGTGCCGGGTCTCATTCACAACCCGGCGCCCGTCAGCCGACCGCCGCGAGCAACACGCTCGCTCCGAGGGCGAGCCCCGCGCTCGCGAGTTGCATACCGGTGAGCCGTTCGCGCAGCACCACGCGCGCCAGCAGCACCACCACCACCGGATAGAGCGACACGACCACGGCGCTGACTCCCAGGTCCCCGAGCCGGGCCGAGAGCAGGAACAGCACGTTCGCCATGGAGTCGAAGATCCCGCTGACGATCATCAGACCGACGGGCGACGGCGCAGGCGCCGGCACGGGCACCGGTGCGGCCGGACCGGCGAGCTCGGGCTGCAGCACGGCGCGACGCGTCCGCAGCGGCAACCGGTGCCGCAGCACGAGCGCGGTCACCAGCGTCAGCGAGGTGACTCGCCCGGCGAGCAGTGGCCAGAGCCCGGAGTCGTCGCTCGTCGCGCCCAGGCCGACGAAGAACAGGCCGAAGCCGACGCCCGCGGCGAGTCCGAGCAGGAGCCCGGTGGTCGCCGCGGCATCGCGGCGGGTGCCTGCCGTGGCCAGCAGGATGGCGACCAGCGCCACAACGATCGCGAGCACGGTGAGGGGTCCGAGACGTTCCCCGGAGAGCACGCCCGCCACGAGCGGGAGCCCGGCGCCGACCACGGAGGACAGGGGCGCGACCACTCCCATCGGCCCGACCGCGAGCGCCCGCAGGTAGAGCAGCAGCCCGGCGGTGCCTGCGATGCCCGCCAGCGCACCGAGCGCGAACGTGGTGACGGACGGCTGCCCGGGCAGGAGCCACAACGCCGGCAGCAGGACCAACAGACCGGCCGTCTGGGCCACCAGCGTGACGACGAGTACCGGTGCCCGTCGTGCGGCGAGTCCGCCGGCGAAGTCGCACACGCCGTAGGCGAGCGCCGCGGGGAACGCGACAGGGACGGACATCGCACCTCAGTTCACTAGAACGTACTCAACAGGACATCTCATTGGACGTTAGCTCTGAGGTTCGGGAAGTACAACCAAGTATCCGAGGAAGTACGGCACACTGACCTACATGCAGTCGCCAGAGGAGGTGGCCACCACCGTCGGCCGCAACGTCCGCGCGCTGCGCCAGCAGCGCCGGATGACCATCGACGCGCTCGCCGCCGCCGCGGGCGTGAGCCGTGGCACGGTGATCCAGATCGAGACGTCCCGCGGCAACCCGAGCATCGCCACGCTGGTGGGCCTGGCCGCAGCCTTGAGAGTGGGAGTCGCCTCCCTGGTGGACGGCGACTCCGAGCCGCGAATCGTCGTGCGCAGGGCAGCAGAGGCCGCCCGGCTGTGGGCCGGCGCCGCCGGCAGCAGCGCCGTGTTCCGGATCGGCACCGACCCGCCCGACGTCGTCGAACTGTGGGACTGGACGCTGCAACCGGGCGACAGCTTCGACGGCGAGGCGCACCCGATGGGCACGCGAGAGGTCCTCTCGGTGCTGTCCGGACACCTGGGCCTGCGCGTCGGCAACAGCGTGCAGCACCTGGATTCAGGCGACACCGTGCTCTTCGAGGCCCACGCCCCGCACCGCTACAGCAACGACGCTCCCGAGGACGGCGACGGCACGCCGGTGCGGTTCGTCATGGTCGTCCTGCAGCCCGGCGACGCCGGGCTCGTGCCACCCACGAGCATCGCGGAGGCCGAGATCCCGCTCGTGTGACCGCGGATCAGCAGCCGTCGGCCCGCAGCGGGCGGTGCACCGGGTCGACGGCGAGCGTCACCGCCTCGACCTCCGAGCGGTACAGGCACCCGCCGCTGGTACGCACCTCGACGGTGTCCGGGTCGACGAACCGCACCCCGCTGGGCGCAGGTGCCTGCTCGACCCCCTGGTACACCACCGACTCCTGCTCGAACGGCCCGCTGCCCGACCGGATCACCACCGCGTAGATGGGGTCGATGGCGTATGGCGCGCCCTCGACCACGACCAGGCGCCGCCCACCGTCGGCCACCTGCGACACCTCACGGTCGACGCCTGCCACCTGCGACGCCAGCCAGACCACGGTCACCCAGCCGAGAACTGCGACCGCGCCCAGAGCCAGCACGAGTGCGCGCCCGATGCCCCGGACGATGACGGCGAACGCGGCCGTCATCAGCAGGATCGCCACCAGCACCAAACCTGAGGTGAACCAGCGGGCGTGGCGGAGGTGGAACGGGTCCAACACGGCTAGTGCGGCGAGCCCGCCCACGATCACGGCGAGGACGGCGAGGATGACGGCACGGCGCAGTCTCGGCACCGCGGCATCGTGCCTGATTTCGCCGCCGACGGCCCGTCGGACGGCCCACCCGTGGCGGTGATCGGTGGCGACGGTAGCTTAGCGCCACAGACGGTCAGGATTGACTGTTCCCGCGTCCGAAGAGGAGCACGTTGTTCCCCGGAACGTTCGCCGCCCTCACCCCCGACAAGGCTGCCGTGGTCATGACGGACAGCGGGGCTGTTCTGACCTACGCCGAGCTCGACGAGCGCTCCACCCGGCTGGCGCGCGCGTTCCGCGATGCCGGCCTGCGCACGGGCGACGGCGACGCGCTCCTCGCCGAGAACACGGCCGAGTTCCACGTCGTGTACTGGGCGGCGATGCGCAGCGGGCTGTACTTCACCCCGATCGACCACCACCTGACGACGTCCGAGATCGCCTACATCGTGGACGACTGCGGGGCGACGGCACTCGTCGTCTCGGCGACGTTCCCCAGGGTCGCCGCCGAACTGCTCGATCACACACCGCGCGTCACGTTCCGGCTCGCCGTCGGCGGCCCGCTCCACGCGCACACCGAGGTTTCCGCCGCCATCGCCGCCGCCTCGCCGGAACCGCTCCCCGGCCAGCCGCGCGGTGCCGAGCTGCTCTACTCGTCCGGCACGACGGGCCGGCCGAAGGGCATCACCGTGCCCATGTCCGGCGAGCAGGTGGACCGGCACCGCAACCCGGTGCGCCGGCTGTTCGGCGACCCCTACGGCATCGACGCCGACACCGTCTACCTCTCCCCCGCCCCGCTGTACCACACCGCGCCCATGCGCTTCACCGGATTGGTGCACGAGGTCGGGGGCACCGTCGTCATCATGCCTCGCTTCGACGCGGCCGCCGCGCTGGAGGCCATCGAGCGCTTCCGCGTGACGCACAGCCAGTGGGTGCCCACGATGTTCGTCCGGATGCTCAAGCTCCCCGACGAGAAACGGCTCGCCCACGACCTGTCCTCGCACCGTGTCGCCGTCCACGCCGCGGCGCCGTGCGCGGTGGAGGTCAAGCGGAAGATGATCGAGTGGTGGGGCCCGATCCTCGAGGAGTACTACTCCGGGAGCGAAGGCCTCGGCCTCACGATGATCGACTCGGCGACATGGCCGCGCAGGCCGGGGTCGGTCGGGCGGGCGGTGCTCGGCGTGCTGCACGTGTGCGACGACCACGGCGACGAGCTACCGCCGGGCCAGGTCGGGCTCGTCTACTTCGAGCGGAACAACTTCCCGTTCGCCTACCAGAACGACCCCGAGCGAACGCGGCAGGCGCAGCACCCGCTGCACGACAACTGGGGCACCACCGGCGACATCGGGTACGTCGACGCGGACGGCTTCCTGTTCCTCACCGACCGCGCGGACTTCACGATCATCTCGGGCGGGGTGAACATCTACCCGCAGGAGGTGGAGGACGCGCTGACCCTCCACCCCGCGGTCCTCGACCTCGCGGTCTTCGGCCTGCCCGACCCCGACATGGGCGAGCAGGTGGTGGCCGTCGTCCAGCCCGCCCCCGGCATCGTCTCCGGGCCCCAGCTCGAACGAGAGCTGCTCACCTACCTGCGCGAGTGCATTGCGCACTACAAGGTGCCACGCCGGATCGACTTCGTCGACGAGCTCCCCCGGGCCGCCACCGGCAAGATGCGCAAGCACAAGCTGCGCGAGCAATACACACTGACACCCTGACGCCGACCGGCGTTTCCGGCTCGGCGGTGTTGCGCTCGGCCGTCGATTTCTACTGGGCCGTTTCCGTCCAGGTGACCGGCAGTTCGTGGACGCCGTAGATCCGCATGTTGGTCCTGAGTTTCACCTCGCCGGCGGGAATGGCGAGATGGAGGGTCGGGAAGCGGCGCAGCAGGCCGGCGAAACCGGCGCGCATCTCGATGCGGGCCAACTGCTGGCCGAGGCATTGGTGGATGCCGTGACCGAAGGACAGGTGACCGCGGGCCTCGCGGCGCACGTCCAGGGTGTCGGGGTTCTCGAAGCGCTCGGGGTCGCGGTTGGCGGCCAGCAGCGAGACGATGACGGTCGATCCCTTGCCGATTGTTTCGCCGCCGAATTCGATGTCGTCCACGGCGTAGCGAAAGAAGATGTCGGCAATGGACAGGTACCGCAGAAGTTCCTCGACGGCGCCGGGCATCAGATCAGGGTCGGCGCGCAGCTCAGCCAGCTGTTCGGGGTGCTCCAAGAGCGCGAAGGTGCCCAGACCCAGCATGTTGGCGGTGGTCTCGTGGCCCGCGAGCAGCAGCAGGAAGGCGACGCCGGTCAGTTCCTCGATGGTGAGGTCGTCATGGCGGGCCAGGTCGGACAGGATGTCCTCGCCGGGCTCGGCGCGTTTGCGCGTGACCAGCGCGGCGAGGTAGGTGGACAGTTCGGTGAACGCGGCGATCTTCTCCTCGAACGGCAATTCCGTGTTCAGGAACCTGGCGGTGTTGACCTGGAAGTTCTCCCGGTCCGTGTAGGGCACACCGAGCATTTCGCAGATCACCAGCGACGGCACCGGCAACGCGAACTCCTTGACCAGATCGACCGGCGGGGTGAGGCGCGCCAGTTCGTCCAGCTGCCGCTCGACGATGTCGATGATGTGCTCTTCGAGCTGCTTCATGCGCTTGACGGTGAAGGCACCGATGAGCTTCTTCCGCAGCCGGGTGTGGTCCGGCGGGTCCATGCTGATGAACAGGCCCGGCTGCTGCGGGGACGGTTCGGTGAATGTAGGCATGCCCGGGATCTCGTACGGCTCGTGGAGAACGCCGATGTCCTGGCGGGAGCTGAACCGGGTGTCGGCCATGAGCCGGCGGACCGCGTCGTAGCCGGTGACGATCCAGCCCTCGTGCCCGTCGGGGAAGACCATGGGGCTGACGGGGCGAGCCTCACGCAGCCGGGTGATCTGGCGGGGCGGGTCGAAGGGGCCCGCGTCGCGTTCGGTCAGGAGGCCGTGCGGAACGGGAACCGTGTGACTCATCGAATGTCCTCTCGTGGCGGCTGGTGTGACCACATTCGCCGACGGGCCTGACACACGACTGACACGGCTCTGACACCGGCCACGACCGAGTCGTGGGCTGTGGCGGGATCACCGCCCGGCGGTTCCGGAGGCCATTCCTGGACACCTTTCAGGCCGCGTCAGCAGTCGGAGACCGGCCCATCGCCCGTGGCAAGATCGGCCAGGTGCAGATCGGGATGCTCGGATCATTCGAGGTTCGCACGGATGACGGAATCCTCGCCGACGTGCCCGGCGCCCGGCTGCGCGCACTGTTGATCGCCCTCGCGCTCGAACCAGGTCACGTCGTCCCGAAGGCGACGCTCGTCGATTGGATCTGGGGTGAGCGCCCGCCCACCGACGCGGCGAATGCCTTGCAGCGCTTGGCGTCCCGGCTGCGGAAGGCGCTGCCGGACGGGGCGGTCGAGGGACAGCCGAACGGCTACCGGTTGACGGTGGGGCCCGACGCCGTCGACGCCGTGCGGTTCGAACGCCTCGTCGGCCAGGCCCGCAACGAGGACGATCCACGGCTGTTGCGTGAGGCCCTCGGATTGTGGCGCGGTGCGGCCATGCAGGACGTCGGTCTGCAGGACAGTGCAGCGTTCGACGCGGCGGTCACCCGGCTCGAGGGGCTACGCCTGGCGGCCATGGAGGATCAGTTCGATGCGGAGATCAGCCTCGGCCACGGCGCGAAGCTGGTCACGGAACTGACCGACTTGGTGGCCGCGCACCCGGTGCGGGAACGGCTCGTCGCCGCGTTGATGCGTGCCCTCGTCGCGACCGGTCGCGACACCGAGGCGCTGCTCGTGTACCAGCGCACGAGGGAAACCCTGGCCGACACGCTGGGCGTCGACCCCTCACCGGAGCTGTCGGCGTTGCACGTCGCGCTGCTGCGGGGCGAGTTGGGACGGCGGGAGGAGAACCGGAAGACCAACCTGCGGGCCGAGCTGACCAGCTACGTCGGCAAGGACGCCGATGTCACCGCGGTCCGCGACCTCATCGCCGGACATCGGCTCACCACCCTGACCGGGCCGGGCGGCTCGGGGAAGACCAGGCTGGCCACGGAGACCGCGCGCACGCTGCTCGGCGACCTTCCGGACGGGGTCTGGCTGGTGGAACTCGCAGCCATCGGCTCGGACGGCGACGTGGCGCAGTCGACGCTCGCCGCGCTCGGCCTCCGGGATGCTCTGCTCGGCGGCGCACCGAACACGGTGCTGACGGACCGGCTCATCGCCGCGATCCGGGATCGGGAGGCGCTGCTGATCCTGGACAACTGCGAGCACGTGATCGATTCGGCGGCGGCCTTCGCCCATCGGGTGCTCGGCGAGTGCCGACGGCTGCGGATCCTGGCGACGAGCAGGGAACCGCTCGGCATCACCGGTGAGGCACTGTGGCTGGTCGAGCCGCTGGCCTTGCCGGAGGCGGACGCCGGCCCCGGCGAGATCGAGTCCTCTCCGGCCGTCCGGCTGCTGCGGGACCGGGCGGGTGCGGCGCGCAAGGATCTCGCGGTCGACGACCACACGCTGTCGACGATGGTGCGCGTCTGCCGGACGCTCGACGGGATGCCGCTGGCGATCGAACTGGCCGCAGCCAGTTTGCGCACCATGTCCATCGATCAGCTCGCCCACCGGCTCGACGATCGGTTCCGCGTGCTCACCAGCGGTAGCCGTACCGCGTTGCCGCGGCACAAGACGCTGCGCGCGGTGGTCGACTGGAGCTGGGAGTTGCTCACCGACGCCGAACGGATGGTCCTGCGCAGGCTCTCCGTGTTCTCCGGCGGCGCGAGCCTGGAAGCGGCCGAGCGGGTCTGCGCAGGCGATGCGGTCGAGGCGGAGCAGGTACTCGAGTTGCTGACCGCGCTGGCCGAGAAGTCGCTGCTGCTCACCGAGGCCGACGGCGCACCGCGCTACCGGATGCTCGGCACGATCAAGGAGTACGCCCGCCGGCGGCTCGCGGAGGCGGGGGAATCGGATCTGGCGCGCCAGGCGCACCTCGCGTACTTCACCGAACTCGGCGAGGCCGCCGAGCCACATCTGCGCCGCGCCGAGCAATTGGAATGGCTCGCCACGCTCGAGGCCGAGCACGACAACATCAGCGCCGCGATGCGCGGTGCGCTCGCGGCCGGTGAGGCGCAGGGGGCGATGCGGCTCGCGGCAGCCGCCGGCTGGTACTGGTGGCTCGGCGGGCGCCGGGCCGAAGGCATCGAGCTGATGATCGCCGCCACCGACATCCCCGGCGAGGTGAGCGATGACGTCCGGGCCATGACGTACGCGATGGTGGTGCTCTTCGTGACCTCCGGGCCGGGCGGCGAGCACCAGGGCGCGGAATGGATCCACAAGGCGTACCGGTTCGGGCGGCTCAGTCAGCACCATAACCCGGTGTTGGACCTGGTGATCCCGCTCGAACACATGCTGCAGGCTCCGGACTCGTCAGTGTCTGCGTTCGAGTCGTTGCTGGACAGCGAAGACCCCTGGGTACGCGCACTGGCCCGCTGGCAGGTCGGCAAGATGCTGATCATGATCGGGCAGGGCGCGCAGGACGCGGAAACGCACCTGGAGGTGGCCCTCGCCGAGTTCCGGGCGCTCGGCGAACGGTTCGGGATTGCGATAGCCCTCTCCGAGCTGGGTGACCACCTCGCCAAGCGTGGCGAGTTCGCCGATGCCTGCGATCGTTACGAACAGGCCGTCGCGGTCGTCTCCGAGGTCGGTGCCATCGAAGACGTCATCAGCCTGCGGGCCAGGCAGGCCCTGCTGTACTGGCTCGACGACGACCGGGACTCCAGCGCGGACGCCATCGCCGAGGCCGAGCGGATCGCCGAAGGTGTCACCTGGCCGTACGCGCTGGTCGAGGTGGCGCGCGCCAAGGCGGAGCTCGCTCGCTGGGGCGGTGACGTCGAGGGGGCCCGCCATCAACTCGGCCTCGCGACCGTCCTTCTGGGCGACGACGCAGCGGAGCCGACCATCCGCGCGGGGATACACGACGTGCTCGGCTACCTCGCCGGCGATCTCCGTGAGGCCCGTACCCACCGCATCGCAGCCTGGCAGGCGGCGACCGAGGCGGGACATGCCTTCTTGATCGCCCAGATCCTCGTCGGGATCGCGGACCTGGCGGATCGTCTCGGCCTGTACGACCAGGCGGCGCGGTTGCTCGCGGCAGCCGTCGGCGTACGCGGCCTGCCGGATCGCTCCCGCCCGGACGCGGCCAGGATCGAACGGGACGCGCGGCGTCACCTCGGCGAAGTACGGTTCGCCGAGGTGACGCGGGAGGGTGCGCAGGCGAGCTGGTCCGAGCTGGTCGAGGTCACGCTCGCGTCGTGAGGGTCAGCTCGCTGCGCGCTGGATGATGATGTCGCCGTGCCGCGTGCGGGCGTGGACCATGACCTTGTCGTCCGACGGGCCGGCATCTCCCTGCGAGATGAAGTTGTGCACCGCCCCTCGATCACTGTTGGCGTCGATGCAGGCAGCGGCGCCCTCGCTGATGCCGACCTCGATGTCTCCCGAGCCGCTGATCAGCTTCGCCCGGCCGTGCGTCATCCGGCCGATCCGAATCGCACCGCCGGCCTGCGTGGCGGTGACGCTGCCGTCGGCGCAGTCGATCTCGAAGTCGCAGCTGCTGCTGCTGAGATCGAGGTCGGCGCAGGCGTGGCCGATCCAGACCTGCCCGCCCGAGGTGGAGCACCCGACCGTGCCCTCGACCTCGCCGATGCGCATCGCGATCGCCCCGCCGTCGATGTCGGCACGCCCGGAGACGTGGCCGATCGTGACCTCACCGGACGCGATGCTCGCCTGCAGCGCGTCGACGCGATCCAGCTGGACCTGACCCGATGCCATGTGCAGTTCGCACTCGCCGAACGAGCCGTCGGCGTGCACGGCCGAGTACGCCAGATACGTAGCCAGGTCGGAGCCGGCGGGCAGGGCGATCGTGATGGCGACGGACCCGTTCTTTCTCCCGGAGACGGTCGTCTTGATCGACAGCCGACCGTCGGCGAACTCGACCTTGGTCCTGTCGGCCACCTTGACATCCGACCGGTTCGCCTCGTCGATGGGCTCGACCAGCACCACGGTGTCGGTCCGGTCGCTCGCGGTGACCCGCACCTGCGCTCCGGCGACCTCCACGGTCGCGGCGATGGGGCCCGGCGTGGCGAACTCGAAGGGCTTGCGAAGTGACGAAGCTGCAATCGCTGAAGTTGTCATGCGACTACTGTCATCGGCCGGCCTGACACCGACCTGACACGACTCCTGACACCGCTCCTGACACGGCGGGCGCCGCCTACCGAGGACCGCCTGATCCGAACGACACCACAGCAAAAACCCTCTCGCTCGTGTTGTGAGCGAGAGGGTTGCTCTGCGTCCGAAACCGCAGGTGAGAACGCGAGAATCGAATTCGTGGTGGAGCTGAGGGGAATCGAACCCCTGACCTACTCGATGCGAACGAGTCGCGCTACCAACTGCGCCACAGCCCCGGCGTCCGTCGTTCCCGCCGGACGTTGGAAGCCTACCAGTCGGTCATTCGCCCACCGCATGCCGGTAGTCACGTCGGGCCGGGCCGGCGAGATCGTGCAGCTCGGGGTCGTCCTCGGTCGCCTCGACCAGTGCCGTGCCCGCAGGGAGCGGCGGAGGCGGAGCCGGGCGCAACCGGGGCAGTGCGGGCTCGCCCTCCACGGCGTCGGCCGATGACTCACTGCGCACCCGCTCCCGCCGTTCGCGGCCGTGGTCGTCGTCGTGATCGTGGTCGTCGTGATCAGCGTCGTCGTCGTGATCGGCGTCGTAGCCGTCGACCTCGTAGCCCTCGTCGTCGTAGTCGTCCTCGTCGTACCGGTCGTCTGCCGGCCTACGGGTGGCGTCGCGGCCCCGGCGGGCCCACTCGTCGAGGTCGGGGTCATCGGCCGCACGCGGACGCCGCGTACCCGCCATCCGCGAGGCGCGGCGCTCCCGGATCGCCTCCTCCAGCCGCACCTGGCGGCGCAGGTAGATCAGGTACCCGACGAGTAGGACGTCGACGGCGCCGTGCAGCCACCAGGCGCTGGGAACGGCGATCGCCGCGATCACTCCACTGAGGATCGCCACGATCAGCATCGAGAGCACGACCCGCTGCCGGAAGGCGTAGCGGGCCTTGGCGGCGACCGCGGCGGCCTCGGGGTCGAACCCACCACGACCGGGCCGGTACCGCGGCGGCGGGCGCTCCCACCCGTCGTCGTCGTGGACTCCGGGGTCGTCGTGGACTCCGGGGTCGTCGTCCGCCTCATGGTCGTCGCGGGCCTCGGGGCCGTCGTAGTCGTCGGCCTCGTCGTCGTCGAGGCGGTCGTCCCGGTCGTCGCTGTAGGCCTCGCCGTGCCGGTCACCGTCTCTGTCGTCGCTCACGCCGGCGTGCCGGTCGTCCCGGTCGTCCCGGTCGTCGATGTCGTCGTGGTCGTTCCGGTCGTCGCGGTCGTCGTGGTCGGTCCGAGTCGCCGTGGGGTGCCCCTCGTCCACCTGGTCCACGTCCTCGTCCACGTCCACCTCCAGTTCGCTGTCCACATCCGGACCATGTCGCCGCCGAGGCCGCTCGAGAACGCGGCCGGATAGCGCCGCCACGGTCGGGCGCGCCACCTCCTGACGGTGCCGGGCGATCGCGGGGACGAGGATCAGCAACCACAGGACGACCAGGCTCGCGAAAATCATCGAGCTCGGCACGGCTGCTTCCTCCCCACGGCGCAGTCCGGTTGCGACCCCGGTCTCCCCGGCCGGAATCACACCCCAAACGGCAACGGTAGTGAGCGAGAGCGGGCGACGGGCGGCGACGCGCCGTAAGGGATGACATCACTGCTGAGCAGGAGGTGATCGCTGTGACAGCTGTGACTATTGTGAGGTGGGAAACCGACGGGAATGGTCGCGGAGTGTGGTCAGACCCTTTCGGCCCGGCCCTCCATCACGAGCCGGGTGGTCAGGCCGCCCGTCTTCTCGAGATCCTCCACCGTGAGCGCGTAGCAATAGTGGTCGCGCCATGCGCTGTCGACGTCGAGGTAGCGCCGGAACAGCCCTTCCTTGCGGAAACCCAACTTCGACAGCACGCGGATACTCGCGAGATTCTCCGGCCGCACGGTCGCTTCCAGCCGGTGCAGCCCGACCCGGCCGAAGCAGTGGTCCACCACGAGTGCCACCGCGGCCGTGGTGACACCGCGGCCGGCCACGGAGGAGTCGACCCAGTAGCCCACGTAGGCCGAGAGCAGCGGCTCGCGCACGATGTTGCCGACCATCACCTGCCCGACGAACCGCCCGTCGAGGGTGATCGCGAACGGCAGCACGGCCCCCCTCCGACCGGCCCCGCGCAGCTGCAACCACCGCGCAGGCCACTCGCTCGCGGCGTGCCGCTGGGCCCATCCGCCCGGCATGCTGGGTTCCCACGGTGCGAGATATTGCTCGTCGCGGATCCGGATCGCCGACCACGTCCTGCCGTCGCGGAGACGCACAGGCCGCAGCGCCACCACACCGGCAGAGACCCGGAGGCCCCCGAGCGAGGCAGGCCAACCGGGGTGGCGCCCCGCGATCGGCGCCGGGTAGGCATGGGCCATCGCCGACTCAGGCGGGGGCCGGCAGGAACGCCACGCTGACCACCTCGTCCACTGTGGCCTCAGTGACGTTCTCCGGCAAGACGATCAACCCGTTGGCCTCGGAGATCGAGGACAGCAGGTGCGTTCCGGACGTGCCGAGCGGCTGCACGAGGTACTCGCCGGTGGCCTGCTCGCGCAGCAACCGGCCGCGCAGGTAGCCACGGCGCCCCGATGGGGAGCTGACGGGCGAGGTGAGCCGTGCCGAGAGCAGACGCCGGTGCGGGTCGGTACGGCCGAGCGCGAGGCGCAGCAGCGGGCGCACCAGCACCTCGAAGAGCAGCAGCGCGGTGGCCGGGTACGACGGGAACAGGAAGGTCGGAACGCCCTCGGGGCCCAGCCGGCCGAACCCCTGGGAGGAACCGGGATGCATCGCGACGCGGGTGGTGTCCAGCTCTCCGAGATCGGCGAACGCGGCGTGCACCTCGGCACCCGCGCTGCCGCCGACCGCCCCGCACACGACGATGACGTCGCTGAACGGCAGCCGGCCCTGGATGGCCGCGGTGATCTCGCGGGCGTCGCCGCGGACGAGACCGGCCCGCGACGTCTCCGCCCCGGCCTCGCGGGCGGCCGCGGTGAGTGCGTGGGAGCACACGTCGGCCACCTGCCCGGCGCCCGGGGTGCGGGCCAGGTCCACGAGCTCGTCGCCCACGGAGATCACCGAGACCCGCGGCTTGGGGTGCACGAGCACCTTGTCGCGCCCGGCGGCGGCGAGCAGGGCGACCTGGGCCGCTCCGATCACCGCGTCCCGGCGCACGGCGACGTCACCGGGCTGAACGTCCTCCCCGATCCGTCGCACGAACGCGGCCGACGGCACGCCCTGGTGCACGGTGAGGCGGGCGCTCCCCGCGTCGGTGTAGCCGACCGGGACGACCGCGTCGGCCAGTGTGGGCAACGGCGCCCCCGCCGTGACCCGCACGGCCTGCCTCGGCTGCAGACGCAGCGGCTGCCGCGACCCGGCCGGGATCTCTCCCACCACGGGCAGGGTGACCGGTGCCATCTCGGTCGCACCGGCCAGGTCGACGCTGCGCACGGCGTAGCCGTCGATCGCCGCCTGGTCGAAGCCGGGCAGCGGCCGTGCCGTGACGACCTCCTCCGCGCACCGCAGCCCGTGCGCCTCGGAGATCGCCACCCGGACGGGCGCCGGCTTGACCGCACTGGCCAGCACCCGCTCGAGCTGCTCGTCGACCGATCGCACGGGTCAGCCGTTCAGGCGTGCAGCCAGCCAGGCGCGCAGGTCGGGACCGTAGTCCGGATCCTCCAGCGCGAAGTCCACGAACGCCCGCGCGTAGCCGCCCGGGTTGCCAAGGTCATGCCGTCCCCCTCGATGAACCACCACGTGAACAGGGTGCCCTTCGGAGATCAGCAGCGCGACGGCGTCGGTGAGTTGAAGCTCACCCCCTGCACCCGGCGTGATCCGGTCGAGCGCGTCGAAGATCTTCCGGTCCAACAAGTACCGTCCGGCGGCAGCGAAGGTCGAGGGCGCCTCGTCCGGTGCCGGCTTCTCGACCATCCCGTGCACGCGTTTGACGTCGTCATCGGCGGTGTCGGTGACCTCGAACACGCCGTAGGCAGCGATCTGCTCGCGCGGGACGTCGAACGCACACAGCACACTGCCCCCGTGCTGCTCGCGCACCTTCGCCATCTTCGCGAGCACGCCCGTGGGCAGGACCAGGTCGTCGGGCAGCAGGACGGCGAAGGCCTCCTCGTCGTCACCGATCGCGTCGCGTGCGCAGCCGACCGCGTGGCCTAGGCCCTTCGGCTCGTCCTGCGTGACGGTGCGCACGGTGATCAGCTCGTGGGCGCGGCGGACCTTCGCGATCAGGTTCTCCTTGCCCCGGGCCTGGAGCTCCTTCTCCAGCTCGGAGGAGTCGGCGAAGTGGGCCGCGATCGCGTCCTTGCCGGGGGACGTGACGATCAGCAGCTGCTCGGCCCCTGCCTCGGCCGCCTCCGCCGCCACCAGCTCGATGCCCGGGGTGTCGACGACCGGCAGCAGTTCCTTGGGGACGGTCTTGGTCGTGGGCAGGAATCGGGTGCCCAGACCCGCGGCCGGAACCACGGCCGAGCGAAACGGCCGAGCCGCTTGTGCCGATGGTTCGGTCGAAGCCTCTCTCATGGTCGGCGAGCCTATCGGCGCCGGTAGCGTGGCCGCGTGACGGCACGCGCGAATCGGACCGAACGGGCGGTCGTCGCCGCGAAGGTGAAGTGGCGGGCCCGCCTCCTCGCCGCGCGCCGGGCCATCCCGCCCCACGTGCGGTCAGAACGGGCGGTGGCGCTGGCGCGCAGCGCGGTGGACCTGGCCGCCACCACCGGTGGACCCGTGTGCGCCTACCTCCCGGTGGGCATCGAACCGGGCTCACCCGAGCTGGTGGCGGCCCTGCACGCCGCAGGCCACGAGGTGCTGCTGCCGGTCGTGCCCGCAGTGCCCGGTCCGCTCGACTGGGCCCGGTACGACGGCCCCGGAGCCACCGCGGCAGGCCCGCTCGGACTACAGGAGCCGACCGGGCCGCGGCTCGGCCCGGCCGCCGTGGCCACGGCCCGCCTGATACTGGTTCCCGCGCTGGCCGCCGACCGCAGTGGCCGCAGGCTGGGCAGGGGAGGCGGCTACTACGACCGCACCCTCCCGCTGGTGGCCGATGACGTGCCGCTGGTGGTGGTGCTCAACGACGACGAGCTCGTGGACGAGTTGCCTGCCGAGCCGCACGACCGGCGGGTGACCGCCGCGCTCCTCGCTGATGCCGGTCACACTCCGCTGAGAGGCGATCCTCTCGGGAACAGGAGCTGATCCCCGCAGGTTATGCTGGCACTCAGTGCGTTCGAGTGCCAGCTCGTCCAGTGCCAGTCCGGAGGGACACGTGCCGACCTACCAGTACGCCTGCACCGCCTGCGACCACAGGTTCGACGCGGTGCAGTCTTTCAGCGACCCCTCGCTGACCGATTGCCCCGTGTGTTCCGGGCGCCTGCGCAAGGTGTTCTCGTCCGTCGGCATCGTGTTCAAGGGCAGCGGGTTCTACCGCACCGACAGCCGTTCGGGCGCCACGGTGCCCGAGACCAAGACCGAGACGAAGAGCGAGAGCAAGTCCGAGTCCAACGGCTCGGCCTCGTCGTCGAGCAGCAGCAAGGAGAGCTCCTCGAGCACCTCCTCGTCGACCAGCTCCTCGTCCAGCAGCACGCCCGCCGCAGCCGCGTCCTGACCTTCGGGGCAGGGTTGTCCACATCCCTGCCCGGTTGTCCACAGGACCGGTGATCGCCCCGTCGTGAGGGCCTGCGCGACCTAGCGTCGAGGCCATGACGACGAACCGCCTCGGCACGCTCCTGGCGCGTCCGGGGTGGCGCAGGCTGGCCCTGCTCCGCCGGGTGGCGGCCACGGTGCTGGCCGCTGCCGCCCTCGTGCTGGCCCTTGCACCCCAGCCCGCAATGAGCGGCACCCCGGTGGTGGTCACCACCGCCGACCTGCCGGCGGGCTCCGCCCTGCGGGCCGAGCACCTCGCGGTCCGCCACTTTCCTGCCGCGCTCGCACCCGCAGGCGCGGTAGGCGAGATCCCGGTCGCCGACGGGCGTGTGCTCGTCGGAGCCGCGCGCGCCGGTGAGCCTCTGACCGACGTCCGGTTGGCCGGAGCCGGCCTCTCCCCCGCCGGTTCCCCTGGCGCCACGGCCGTGCCGATCCGCCTGGCCGACGCCGGGGTCGCGGCGATGCTCGTGCCCGGCAGCCGCGTCGACGTCGTCACCGTCGGGGCCCGCACCGACGAGCCCGTCGTGCTCGCCGCTGCCGCCACCGTGCTGGCCGTGCTTCCCGAGGACGGCGGCACATCCGGGCGGCTGGTGCTCGTCGCCACGGCGCCGGGACAGGCGGCACAGGTAGCGGCCGCTTCGCTCACCGAACAGGTCGCCGTTACCCTCCGCGCGTGATCAAGGGTTTCAAGGACTTCGTCCTCCGCGGCAACGTCGTCGAGCTTGCCGTCGCCGTGGTGATCGGCGCGGCGTTCGGGTCGATCGTCAGCGCCTTCACCAACGGCATCATCCAGCCGTTGATCAACACGGTCACGCCGCCGAGCAGTCCCGGGTTCGGCGTGCAGCTCGTCAGCGGCAAGGCCAGCACCTACATCGACTTCTCCGCCGTGGTCACCGCTGTGCTCAACTTCCTCATCGTCGCCGCGGTGGTGTACTTCGTGATCGTCTACCCGCTCAAGACCATCCAGGAGCGGCGCAGGCGCGGCATCGAGACCGGCCCGGCCGACCCCACCGACATCGAGCTGCTCACCGAGATCCGCGACCTGCTGCGCGAGCGTCCGCGCAGCTGACCACCGCCGAGACGGGGCCGTCAGTCCCGATCGTGGTGCGGCGGCCGGTTGGCGAGCAGTTCCTCGTCACTGGTCGTCGGCACCGGCTCGTCGCGGGCGTCCCGCTCGTCGGACGTGGTGGTCGGCAGCACGTCCCCGAACACCTCGTCGAGTCTGCGTCGTTTCCGATCCGGAGCGTCTTCCATCCCGCCATCCTGCATGTCTGGTGCGACTATGGGGCGATGGGACTCACGGAGAAGGCCAAGGAGTTCGCTGACCGCTTGTTCGGGAAGCTGGAGCTGTTCGGGGAGCGGGCTGCCACCAAGGTGGCCGAGTTCTCGGGTGTGGCCCGGGAGAAGACCCCGGGCTACCTCGACCGCGCGGCCGATATGGCCGGTAGGGCCGTCGAGAGCACCGCGGCGCGGGTGGACAAGGCCACCGGCGGCAAGTACCACGACAAGATCGAGGGTGCCAGCACCAAGCTGAGCCACACGCTCGACCGCACCCCGGGCACCGCAGCGCCCGGCAGCGCCACACCGAGCGCACCGCCGGCGTCCGCGGCGGGAGGGCCGGTGCCCCCGGCGACCACCACACCTGACACCACCAAGCCGGATGAGCCCGGCACGACCAGGCCCGGCGGTCCCGGCCCAGGCACCATCCCTGGCCCGACGCGCTGACCTGCGGCCTGCCGGGCCGAGCGCTCAGTCGAGCCCGGACAGCTCCGAGATCACGTGCCCGACCAGCGGCGTAAGGGTGGCCATACCGTCCCGGACAGCTGCACGGGAGGGCGCGAGGTTCACCACGAGCGTGCTGCCCGACACCCCGACGAGCCCACGGGACAGACCGGCATCCACCGCGCCCGCCGCGAGCCCGGAGGCGCGGATGGCCTCGGCGATGCCCGGGATCGGGCGGTCGAGCACTCCTGCGGTCGCGTCGGCGGTGACGTCGCGCGGCGAGACACCGGTGCCTCCCACGGTGACCACGAGGTCGACTCCACCGATCACTGCGGTGTTGAGAGCGTTGCGGATCGCCACCGGGTCGCCGGGAACCACGACCACCGCGTCGACGACCAGCTTGGCCTCCTCGAGCAACTCCGTGACGAGAGGTCCGATGGCATCCTCGCGTTCCCCGTGGCTCACCCGGTCGTCCACGACCACTACGAGAGCTCGTCCGATCTGGGGCGGTGCCATCTCCATGGCGCTCACCGTAGCGGGGCGGACCGGGCCGCCATGGCACCCCTTCTGCTTACCGACCGGGAACGGCGACTGACCCTGCGACGCCGCTCAGCTCTCGGCGCCGGCCGTGGTCGCCAGCGGCAGGGACACCTCGAACCGGCAGCCCGGCCCGTGGTTGCAGGCTTGGATGTCACCGTCGTGCGCTTTGACGAGCCCGCGGGCGATCGCGAGCCCGAGCCCCCCGCCGGAGCGCTCCTCGGGAGTGCGGGCCGTCACCCCGCGGAACGCGACGTCGAAGACGCGGTCCAGGTCCTCCTCGGGGATCCCGCCGCAGGCGTCGTCGACTCGCAGCCACGCCTTGTCGCCCGACACACCGGCCACGACGACGACGGAGCCGTCGGGCGGCGTGTGCCGGATCGCGTTGGAGAGCAGGTTGCGCACCACCCGTGCGAGCTCGGGGTCGCTGCCCCGCACCACGGGCCAGCTGCCGTGCACATCGGCCCGCACCACGACACCCTTGCGGGCAGCGGCGACCCCTTCGACGGCCACGGCCTCGGACACCACGTCGTGCAGCGGCACGGCGGACAGCGTCAGCTGGAGCGCACCTGAGGTGATCCGGGACAGCTGGAACAGGTCGTCCACCATCCCGGACAGGCGCACGGTCTCCCCACGGATCCGCCGGGCATAGTCGGCGACCTCGTCGGGCTCGGCGACCACGCCGTCGGCGAGCGCCTCGCTCATCGCGCGGATCCCGGCGAGCGGGGTGCGCAGGTCGTGGCTGATCCAGGCCACCAGCTCGCGGCGGGAGGCCTCGGCCGTCCGCTCGGCGTCACGCGCCTCGTGCAACCACATGACGTCGCTCGCGATGCCCCGTCCGAGCATCATCGCCGCGGGCACGGTGACGACGGCGACTGCCGCGCACACGACGACGGCGCCCGCGAGCAACGGGGTGTACATGAAGCCGCTGACGCCGATCACGCCCACCAGCGCGGCGAGCACGGGTACCAGCACGAGCACCGTGACCGCTGCGGTGATCGAGCGACGGCGCATCCGGTGCAGCACCACCGCACCGAGGGCGGCGACCGGCACCGAGAACGCCAGCGCCACCGCCACCACGACGTGGGGTTGCTCGTTCACGGGGAGCTGTGCCCGTCGTAGCGGTAGCCGACCCCCCAGACGGTGGCGATTCGCGTCGGTTTCGTGGGGTTGGCCTCGATCTTCTCCCGCAGCCTGCGCACGTGGACGGTGACCGTGGACTGGTCGCCGAAGTTCCAGCCCCAGACCTGCTCCAGCAGCTCGGCCCGCGTGAAGACCTGGCCCGGCCGACGCACGAGGAACGCCAGCAGGTCGAACTCCCGCACGGTGAGCGCGAGCGCGCGGTCACCCAGGGAGGCGCGTCTGCCCAGGACGTCCACGCGCAGGTCGCCGTCCGTGACGTGCGCGGTTTCCGCCTCACGCGCAGCAGGCACTTCGCGCGACCGGCGCAGCACCGACGCGACCCGCAGCACCAGCTCCCGCGGGCTGAACGGCTTGGTGACGTAGTCGTCGGCACCCAGCTCCAGGCCGAGCACCCGATCCTCCTCCTCACCGAGCGCGGTGAGCATCACGATGGGCAGGTCGGCCGACTCGCTGCGGAGTCGCCTGCAGACCTCCAGACCGCCGAGGCGAGGCAGCATGAGATCGAGGATCACGATGTCGGGGACGCGCCCGGCGACGGCATGCATGGCCTGCTCGCCGTCGCCTGCTACCTGGACCTGATAGCCCGAGCGGTCCAGGTAGCGCGTCACTACGTCCCGCACCATCACGTCGTCGTCGACGACGAGGGCGAGCGGCTGGTCGGTCACGTGAGTCCCCGCACACTACGAGGCTAACCGCGCGAGCAGGCCGCGGACGACGACGCGAAGGACGTCACCGATCGGTAAGCGTCACCGGTTCCTGAATCGCGCCGGCGCTGGGAGGGGGTGCCGGCGCCGACGCGATCCACTTGTCCCGGCTGCGGGGCACCGCAGGCGGGACTTCCGGAACGGAATCATCCCCGCATGGGTCTCGTCAACCACTGCGAGCACATGAGCGGTCACTGTCAGGACGCCGCGCCGAGTGTCACGGAGACCGACCGATCGGCGAGTTGGATCTCGACCACCTCACCCGGTGCGCGCGACCGTACCGCGGCCTGCAGCCCGTCGCCCGCCAGAATGCGCTGGCCGTTGAAGCCGATGACCAGGTCACCGGCCTTGATACCGGCGATTTCGGCGGCACTGCCCGGCGCCACGCCCTGGATGCGGGCCCCCGACACCTGCGGGTCGTTGCTGACGTTCACGCCCAGGACCGCGCGGGAGGCCTTGCCGGTGCGTTCGAGCTCCTCGGCCACCCTCTTGGCCTGGTTGATCGGCACGGAGAAGCCGACGCCGATCGATCCGCCCTGCTCTCCCGTGGTGGCGATCGCCGAGTTGATCCCGATCACGCGGCCCTGCATGTCCACCAGCGGGCCACCGGAGTTGCCGGGGTTGATCGCGGCGTCGGTCTGCAGCGCGTTCAGCACCGTCGCCTCGCTGGCGGCCTGGTCACCGCCCACGCTCACGGGACGGTTGAGCGCGCTGATGATGCCGGTGGTCACCGTGCCGCCCAGCCCGAGCGGCGAACCGAACGCCACCACCTGCTGGCCGACACGCACGGAGTCGGAGTTGCCCAGCTCGACGGTGGTGAGCCCGTTGACGCCCTGGGCCCGGATCAGTGCGAGGTCGGAGCTGGGGTCGCGGCCGACGATCGCGGCCTGCGCGGTGGCGCCGTTCTGGAACACGGCGGTGACCCGGCCCCGGTTCGCCGCCGGTTCCACGACGTGGTTGTTGGTGAGCAGCAGCCCGTCGGCGCTCAGGACCATCGCCGAGCCCTCACCGCTCGAACCGGCGCCCTCCACGCGCAGCTGGACCACGCTCGGCAGCACGCGTTCGGCGACGGCCTCCACCGGGCCCATCGGCAGCGCGTTGTCCGCGACCTCCGGGAGGGGGGCACCGAGCACACCGCTGGAACCGCTGGTCTGCCTGCTCTCGGCGAGCGAGTAACCGACGGATCCCCCGACACCTCCGGCGAGCAACACCCCGGCCAGGCCGATCGCCACCAGCCGGCCGGTCCCCCACCGGCGCGGTGGCGGTGACGGCGGCGGGTAGCCGGGCCCGTTTCCTGCGGCGTAGCCGACCGTGCGGTAGGGATCGGTGTAGGGGTCACCGTGGTAGGTGGGCCCTCCGCCGTAACCGCCCACCCCGGCCGGCGGCACGCGATCATGCGGCCCAGGGGGCGTCGCGTGGGGGTCGGGGTTCTCGTTCGCCATTGCTTCCACCGTGTCCGAGAGGTCCGAGTTCGTGACGGTCGAGCCTAAGAGGCAGCCGGGGGGATCGCCGAGCGGGTGAGGGCGTCAGAAGCGTGGTTGGCGCCCCGGCAGGCGTACCGCCAGCAGGGCTCCACCTTCCGGGGCGCGTCCGGCCCACACGGCGCCGCCGTGCCGTACCGCCACCTGGCGGACGATCGCCAGGCCGAGGCCCGAGCCGGGCATCGTGCGGGACGTGGCCGCGCGGTAGAAGCGGTCGAAGACCCGGGGCAGGTCCTCCTCGGCGATGCCGGGCCCGGCGTCCGCGACCTCGAGCAGGATCCACCACTCGTCGAGCGGACGCATCTGCACCCGCACCCGGCCCCCGGGCGGGCTCCACTTCGCGGCGTTGTCGAGCAGGTTGAGCACGGCGCGTTCGAGCGCGGTCGAGTCGCCCACGAGCGTCCACGGCACGAGCATCGGCACGAACTCGACGTCCCCGGCCCGCCGCCGGGCTCTCTCCAGCGCGCGGAGCACCACGTCGGTCAGCTCCAGCGGCTCGTGCACCACGAGGGGAACGTCGTCGCGGGCCAGTTCCACGAGGTCGCCGACGAGCGTGGACAGCTCGGCCACCTGCGCCTGCACGTCCTCGAGGATCTCCGCGCGATCGGAGTCGGGGAGCGTGGGTGCACCGGGCCTGCTGGCTGCCGCGAGCAGTTCGAGGTTGGTGCGCATCGAGGTCAGCGGTGTGCGCAGCTCGTGGCCGGCATCGGCGACGAGGCGGCGTTGCTGTTCCTGGGACGCGGCGAGCGCGCCGAGCATGTCGTTGAAGCTGCGGGTGAGCCGGGCCAGCTCGTCGGAACCCTCGACGGGGATCGGCCGCAGCTCGCCAGTAGCGGCCACCCGCTCGGTGGCGGCGGTGAGCCGGTCCACGGGCCGCAGCCCGGCCCTGGCGATGAAGAAGCCCGCGAAGGCGGCGAGCACCACACCGATCCCGCCGACTATCGGCAGGGCCACGCCGAGCTTGGTGAGCACCTGCTGGGTGGAGTCGAGCCGCTGCGCGATCACCAGGGCCTGCCCCGGCCCTGCCTGCACGGCCACTACGCGGTACTGGATCCCGTCCTCGGACGCCGTGCGGGCGGAGGATGTCTCGACGCCCTGCGCGACCGCCAGTTCGTCGACCCCGAGCGGTGGTGCCGATGCCTGGCCCTCCGCGGAGCTCGCCCGTCCGTCGGAGAGCAGGAGGGCGAGCCGGATGTCGCCGGCGCCGAGCACCTCGGTGGGGATGGTGGCCAGCTGCCGGGGGTCGGCCAGCTCGCTCTGGGCGGCGGCGGAGGCGCGCTGCAGCAGGTTGGCGTCGAGGGTCTCGAGGATGTTGGCGCGTACCGTCACGAATGCCGCGATCGACACCAGCACCACTGCGAGCGCGGCCACCAGCGCGGCCAGGATCCCGATGCGAGCGCGCAATGACACCTGGTCGAGCGCGGCGATGCGCGGGACCGATCCGTCCGGACGGCCATGGCGCATCGGGGCGGTGGGGGCGTTCGCGACCGCGTGCTGTTCGGCGGGCGGACGGGGGTCCGCATGGCGCGGCCGTGCGCGGTCGCTCAGCGCGAGGAAGTACGCCCGCGCGCGCTCACCGACCGTCGCGATGCCTGGCCTCACGGCGGCGTGTCACGTAGGACGTATCCGACGCCCCGCACGGTGTGGATCAGCCGGTGCTCCCCGTCCGCCTCCGTCTTGCGGCGCAGGTAGCCGATGTAGACCTCGAGCGCGTTGCCGGTGGTCGGGAAGTCGTACCCCCAGACCTGCTCGAGGATCTGGGCGCGGGTGAGCACCCGGCGCGGATGGGCGAGCAGCAGTTCCAGCAGGGAGAACTCGGTGCGGGTGAGGCTGATCGACCGGTCTCCACGACGAACCTCGCGGGTGTCCTGATCGAGGCTCAGGTCGGAGAACTCCAGCGTCTTGCCGTGCCCGTCGGCGAGGGCGAGCTCCTCGGGCGTGCGGCGGCGCAGCAGCGCGCGCAGCCGCGCGAGAAGCTCCTCCAGCGCGAACGGCTTGGGCAGGTAGTCGTCGGCGCCGGCGTCGAGCCCGGCCACCCGGTCCGAGACGGCGTCGCGCGCGGTGAGCACGAGGATCGGCAGGTCGTCCCCGCCTCCCCGCAGGCGACGGCACACCTCCAGGCCGTCCAGGCGAGGCATCATCACGTCGAGCACCATCGCGTCCGGGCGTTGTGCGAGCACTGCGTCGAGCGCGGCCTGCCCGTCGTTCGCAAGCTCGACCTGGTAGCCGTTGAACGCGAGCGAGCGGCGCAGCGAGTCGCGGACGGCCCGGTCGTCGTCGACAACGAGGATGCGCATGCAGCCAGTGTGACCTGCGCGTCTGAGACGCGCCTGAGAGGTACTTGTGCAGAGCACCACGTGTTCGCGCCGCCCGTCCGGTATCCGGTCACGTGAGATTGCGGCGCCGGTAGAGCCACGTCGAGCCCGTGGCGGCAACAGCCAGGATGCCGACCGTCCACGCGAGCGCCACCCACCCCTGCGCGCCGATCGGCGTGCCGGTGAGCAGGCCGCGGACCGTCTCGATGACGGGCGTTATCGGCTGGTTCTCACTGACGGCCCGCAGAATCCACGGCATCGTCGCAGTCGGCACGAACGCGCTGCTGAGGTAGGGCAGGAACAGCATCACGAAACCCAGCACGCTCGCCGACTCCACGCTCTTCGCGATGAGCCCGATCCCTGCCGCGACCCAGGACAGCGCGAGCACGTACAGCAGCACCAGCCCGGCCGCGAGCACCCAGTCGGTGAACGAGCCGGTGGGCCGGAAGCCCATGGCGACCGCGGCCAGGACGACGATCGTGGTGGAGACCGCGTTGCGCAGGACGCTGGCGGTGACGTGCCCGGTGAGCATCGCCGAGCTGCGGATCGGCAACGACCGCAACCGGTCGACCATGCCGCTGGCGCGGTCGGCGGCCACCGACATGGCGGTGTTCGCCGCGCCGTAGCCCGTGCACAGCAGGACGATCCCGGGCACCACGTAGTTGATGTACTCCGTGCCGGTCTCGATGGCCCCACCGAAGACGTAGACGAACAGCAGCATCATCAGCAGCGGCAGGGCGATCGACACGATGAGGGTGTCGAGGTTGCGCCGGGCCAGGCGCACGTTGCGCCCGATCAGGGTCGAAGCGTCGCTGAGCGCGTTCGTGACTCCGCCGTGGGCCGGTGACAGGGCCGTGGCCGGGGCGGTCGTGATGGTCGGTGTGGTCGTCATGGTGGTCCTCCGATCGGGGTGGTGGTCAGGCGGGGACGGCGGCACGGGCCTGCTCGCCGGCCGGGGCGGTCACCGCGAGGAACACGTCGTCGAGGGTGGGCCGGTGCGAGGTCACGCGCGCGACCGCGATCCGCCCGCCGCGCAGTTCGTCCAGCACCCGGTGCAGGTGCTCGGCGCTGCCGTCGGAGGCGACGCTCAGCACGAGTCGCTCCGGATCGGTCGGGCCGCCGCGCCCGGCGAACATCTCGGCGCCGCGGGCGAACTCCATGGGGTCGTCGAAGTGCAGGTCCACCCGCTCCCCTCCGACCTGTGCCTTCAGTGCGTCCGCGGTGCCGGAGGCGGCTACCCGCCCCTTGTCGAGCAGCACGATCCGATCGGCGAGCCGGTCGGCCTCCTCGAGGTACTGGGTGGTGAGGACGATCGTCGTTCCGGCCCGCACCAGCTCCGTGATCGCTGCCCACATCGTGCTGCGGCTGGTGGGGTCGAGGCCCGTGGTGGGCTCGTCCAGGAAGATCACCCGCGGCGCGGCGACAAGGCTCATCGCCAGGTCGAGCCGGCGGCGCATGCCCCCGGAGTAACCCTTCACCGGCCGGTCCATCGCCTCGACGAGCTCGAACCGTTCGATCAGCTCCAGTGCGCGCCGGCGGGCTCCCGCCCGGCCGAGATGCATCAGCCTGCCGATCATGACGAGGTTCTCGCGGCCGGTCTGCTCGTTGTCCACGGCGGCGTACTGACCGGTGAGGCTGATCGCCGCGCGCACCTTCGCCGCCTCGCGGACGACGTCGTGGCCTGCGACCGTCGCACGGCCCCCGTCCGGCCGCGACAGCGTGGTGAGGATGCGGACGGTCGTGGTCTTCCCCGCCCCGTTGGGGCCGAGCAGGGCGAGCACAGAGCCCTCCTCCACCTGCAGGTCCAGCCCGTCCAGGACCACGGTGGACCCGTAGGCCTTGCACAGCCCCGATGCTTCGACGATCATCCCGCCTCCTTCTGCGTATGAGATACGCAAGAAAGCGTATAGCCTACGCAGTAACGAGCGGAAGCCCCTTCCTAGACTTGACATCCGGCCGGCGAACGAGAGGGCGACATGGCGGACGACATGGACCTGCCGGAGGAGGTCGCCCTGCTGTGGGGACTGCGTGAAGCCCCCCGCAAAGGGCCGAAGCCCACCCTCACGGCTGCCGACATCACGCGCGCCGCGGTGGCGGTGGCGGACGCGGAGGGCCTGGCAGCCGTCTCGATGTCCCGGGTGGCGGCCGAGCTCGGGAACTCGACGATGGCGCTCTACCGCCACGTGCGCAGCAAGGACGAGCTGCTCGTGCTCATGGCGGACGTCGCGCTGGGGGACCCTCCGGACCTGCCCGCCGGCGGTGACTGGCGATCGGGTCTGACGCTCTGGTCGCACAGCATCGTGGCCGTGGCCAAGCGTCACCCGTGGTTCGCCCGGCTACCGATCACCGGACCGCCGGTCGGCCCGAAGAACCTCGCGTGGTTCGAATCCGCGCTTGCCGCACTCTCCGGAACCTCGATCGACGAGGGCGAGAAGGTGGGCATCGTGATGAGCCTTCTGACCTACGTGCACGGTCAGATCCGGCTCGGCTCCGAGCTCGCGGCGGGCTACGCGGAGAACCCGGACGCGTTCAGCCGCCAGTACGCCGCCGTGCTGGCCCGCGTTGTGGACCCCCGCCGGATGCCTGCGCTCAGCAGGGTGGTGGCGGCCGGGGTGTTCGACATCGACTCGCTGCTCGACGACCAGGATGTCGACGCGGAGTTCGACTTCGGACTCGTGCTCTTCCTCGACGGAGTCGCCGGCTACCTCGCCGCGCACGACCCGTCGTCGACGGTCAGCGCGCCCACTCCGTGAGTACCTCCTGCGCGTCGCCGACCACACGAGCGTGGAAGGCGGGGTCGAGGGGGCCGTCGGGGTACAGGTCGACGTTCACGCAGTAGGCGCCGGCCTCGCGGGCGGTGGGCGCGAGCCAGGAGGCCGGGGCCACCCGGCCCGAGGTGCCCACCGCGAGGAAGAGGTCGCACTCCGACGCGAGCTTGCGTGCCGTGGTGAGGGCCTCCGGGTCGAGCATCTCGCCGAACAGGACCACCGCCGGACGCGCCGGCTCCCCGCACTGCGGGCACTGCGGCGGATCCGTGCGCTCGGCCTCCTCCCGCGGGCCGATCCAGCCGCAGAAGTCCTCGTCGAGACAGCGGGCCCGCCCCGCCGAGCCATGGATCTCCACGACGTCATGCGACCCCGCCCGCTGGTGCAGCTCGTCGACGTTCTGCGTGATCACCGAGGCCCCCGCGTCGGCCAGCGCCCGGTGGGCCGCCGTAGGCCCGGAGCGGGCGGCGACGTGGAACATGCTGCCCCAGACCGACCACAGGGCGTCGACGTTCGAGGGCAGGAGCTGAGCGTGCATCGCCCGCTCCATCTCCGGCGAGAGCCGCCACAGGCCGTCCGGCCCGCGAAACGTGGACAAGCCGGCCGCCACGCTGATCCCGGCGCCGGTGAGCGCGCAGACCCGGGTGAACCGGTCGCGCGGCGCGACCTCGACGAGCGTCTTGACGTCCACGAGCGCTTCGGCCTCCTCTTCATGCCTGCTTCGAGCAGGCCCCACAGGGATCATCCCATTGTGCGAATCACGGAACGCCTGTTCGAGGAGCGGTGCGGCCGTCAGGACGTCCTGGAGATGGTCTGCACCAGCAGCACCGGAACGGTCGTGCTCCCGCCGATCTGCGTCTTGTACGTCAGCGACCCCATCACCGTGACCTCCGCGGTGAACTCGTCGTCGACCACGATGTCCTCCAGATCGGCAGCGTCTCCGCCCAGCAGCGTGTTCGTGTCGTAGTCGTAGGCCTGCTTCTGCCGCACCCCGTCCACCGACGCGCGGAAGGCCGTGGTTCCGGTCGCCGCGTCGAACTGCGTGACCCGCCCGTGGACGATCACCCGCTCGCCGACGTGCGCGTCGGGGTTCTTCGCGATGACCAGCCAATCCCGTGAGCTGAGCTTCCGGTGCGACTCCGAGGGCGGCGCGGCCGGAGCCGCGGGCTGCAGCGTGACGTGGACGGGGTCACCTGCCCGTTGCCGCGTACCCGCCGCCGGGCTCTGACCGATCACCGGCTGCGTCATGAGGGCGTCGTTCCGGGCGAAGGTCACGTTCAGCACCCCGGCGGATCCCAGAGCCTCCGAGGCCGCGTTCCCGGTCTTGCCCGACAGGTCCGGGACCGTGACCGGAACGTCAGCGGCGGTGGGGGCACGACCCGCGGCCGGGACGACGCTCTCCGCGGCGACGGCATCGGCTGGGCGCCGGGCAGCGCCGTCGACATTGACGGCCACGACGACGACGCTGCCGACGACCACCAGGCCCGTGAGGATCGCGACGACGACAGGCCAGGCCCCACGACGCAGCAGAGGCGGCCTGCCACCCTGCGCCGGGACAGCCGAACCCTCGGCCTGTGGATCGATCTGTTGATGCTGCGGCGTCCACGGTGCGGTCATGGCGAGGGTGTCCCTGGGAGTCGCGGTCTGTGCCTGCCTCCTTGTCGCCGCTCTGATCGCCGCCTGTTACCCGGCACTCACGGGATCATCAGCCCTGATGAGCACGCCGGGCACGAGACATCCCGCGCCTGCACGCCGCGCTCGATGCGGTCGTGTTCACCACCCCAACGCCCCCTGGACCGGGGCACCTGCACCTGGCGCCGCTACGATGCTCATGGCTACGCCCTCGTAGCTCAGGGGATAGAGCATCGGTTTCCTAAACCGTGTGTCGCAGGTTCGAATCCTGCCGGGGGCACCCGGCGCTAGCAGCGAGAATCGGCCCCCTACCTGCTGAACAGGTAGGGGGCCGATCTTGTCATCTCCGGTAGTGCCCGGCCGTGGTCGGGCGGTTGCGGCCATTCGTGCCCGTATCGTGCCCGCGGCACGAGATCCCTGCCGGCGAGGAGTCTCTGGTCGAGGAGCCGTGACCCTCGCGCAGGCGGGCGACGTGAACGCTTCGGATCGGCCCCCTGCGGCGCCATACCGCCTGACCGTTGTCATCCGTGCTCCGCCCATCCACCGCCGGACGACCGGTGTCGCGTGAGCTCACACAGGCTCGGACGAATCTCGCAGGGATCGAATACCTGGCGTCCGTCAGCCGTCCGAGCGGCAGTTGAGGCACGAGGCTCTCAGTTCCCCCCTCCGGGCGCGAAGGCGACAGGGGCGGTAGTGCCTGGCTGTTCAAGGTTGCAGACGGTGCCGTCGGCGGGCAGGACGCCGTCGATCAGGGTGGCGTCCACCGCGGCGTCGACACACGGGACGGTGCCGTAGGACCCGTGACCGACGCCCTCTCGCGTGAGCAGGACGGCGGAGTCCAGGGTCTCGACCATGGACTCGGCCCAGTGGTGTGGGGTGACAGGGTCCAGCCGACCGCCGATCACCAGTGCCGGTGGGGCGCCGGCGGCCGTGAGCGGCCCGGTGACGCGGTCCTCGTTCGGCGCGGGCCACAGGGCACAGTTGAGCGCGCTGTAGGCGGCCCGGGTGCCGATCCGCTCGACCGCCGCGACGACCTCGGTGGCAGCAGCCGTGTGCGCGGCGACGTCGGTTAGCGTCTGCCAGTCGGCGCAGCGCACCGCGGTGTGGACCTCGTGCATGGCGGTCGGGACCCCGAAAGGCGAGACCGTGATGCTGGTCCACAGGAAATGCAGCAGCGTGCCGTCACCGTTCTGTGCGCCCAGCAGGGCGGAGGTCAGCGCCGGCCAGGTGACCCGGTCGCCTGCGAGGCCCCGGGCGGCCTCGAGCACCATGGCGCCATCGAGCATGCCGCCCGGTGTGACGCCCTCGACCGGCGCGACCTGCAGCGGCTGCGCCTCCAGCGCGACGATCAGCGCGTCGAACGCCGCTTCCGGGTCACCGCCGCCGAACGGGCATACTGCGGCACCCTCGGTGCGGCAGGTCTCGAACCACGCGTTGAGCGTCCGCTCACTGGCCACGGCGACCTCGTTGAGGAACTCGAGGGAATCGCCGAACCAGAGTCCGGTGTCGACAGGCGCGTCGAGCACCATCTGCCGGACGCGGTCCGGGAAGAGCGTGGCGTACATGGGGCCGACCACGGTGCCGTAGGAGATGCCGTAGTAGGTGATCTGGTTCTCGCCGAGCGCGGCCCGGATCCGGTCCATGTCGTGGGCGACGTTGTCGGTGGACAGGCTTGCCAGGAACTCGATGCTCTGGTGCGCCGCGCAACCGTCGGTGAACGCGGTGGCGTCGGCCAGCAACTCGGGCAGCGGCTTTCCCCCGGGAACGGCCGGGTCGGACCCGGTGCCCGCAGCCTCGGCGCGCTGCTCATCGGTGAGGCAGCGGACGGCACCGGACTGCCCGACGCCGCGGGGGTCCATCGCGATGACGTCGAACCGGGCGAGCAGGTCGGGCGAGAACGTGCCCGGGGCGCCTGCGGTGGCGGGCATGTTCCGCAGCGTGTCCGTGGCGGCGACCCCCGGCCCGCCCGGGTTGAAGAACAGGCTGCCGATGCGCTGCGTCGGGTCGGTGGCCCGGTGCCGCATGACCGCGAGTGGGATCTGCGCGCCGTCGGGCTCGGTGTATTCCAGCGGCACCTCGACGGTGGCGCAGTCGAGGTTCGGTCCGCACTCGTTCCACGCGATCGGATCGGGGGCCGAGGTGGACGAACTGGCGTCCGACATCCTCGCCGATGCGGCACCGGACCCGGCGGCCCCACCGGCGCACCCGGCCAGGACCAGCGCAGCGGCGGCGACGGCCACGCCGCTCCGGGACACCCGCCGTCTAAAGGGCAACATGATGCGTGCTCCTCTCACGGTGTTGCGGAGCATCAGCGTGCGTTCGATCGCCGCGACGACCCCGGCCCGGACAGCTCGCGCATCCAGCCGGGGACGATCTTCGCCGTTCCTGATCCTCATTGGTCGCCGGCTCAGCGCCACTCGCTTCCGTGCAGAGGAGTCAGGAGCACCACCTTCCGCGGCGCGGCGTACATCGATTCGCTGGCCGCGGCGTACTCCCGGTAGAAGTCGAGCCCGAGGATCTCGTTCTGGAAGGTGTCCCAGTCGGACCAGCTCTCGACGAGCTGGATGGTGTCGGGATCGTCGACGGTCTCGTAGACGTAGAGGTATCGGCACTCCGGCCGGGCCCGCGCCTGATCGATGACCTTGTCGAGAGCCTCGCGGTACTCCTCGCGGCACTCCGGGCGGATGAAGAGAGTGACGTGCATGGCAAACGGCTTCCGCATGGTCACCTTTCCCTGGATGCGAACAACATGTCGAGCGCGACCGAACACCCGGCCGTCGCGGCACACTCCAGCCCATGAGAGCGGGACCACACCGCCATGGCTGCCGGGCGCGCGCCGGACTTGCGTGTGCCCCGACGGCACGGTGTCCGATGGGTCGGGGCCGACGAGGGAGTTCGGGACCCCATCGATCTCCCCCGCACGGCACACCGGCGTTCAGCCCCGATCCGGGGCGCAGAGAGAGAGGTCCCCATGTCCGGCACCGACCTGCGCAACTTCTACGAGCGCTACATCGAGGCGCTCAACGCCCACGAGTTCGACCGCATGGACGAGTTCGTCCACGACACGATCACCCTGCAGAGCGAGCCGGGAACGCGGGATGACCTCGTCGCGCAGCTGCGCGGGATCACCGACGCGGTCCCCGACTTCCACTGGGAGACCCAGGAGCTGGCCATCGACGGCGATCGCCTGGCCGCGCGTCTGATCAACACCGGCACCCCGGTGAAGGAGTGGCTCGGGGCGGCCCCCAGCGGCGCCTCGATCAAGATCGTCGAGTTCGCCATCTACACGGTCCGTGACGGGCGGTTCCGGCACATGTCGGCCATGCACGACGCGGAGGCTCTGCAGCGGCAGCTGACCGGCTGACCGCCGGGTCCGGCGCGCGCTCGACAGCTGATACGACGAACTGGCGCGCGTGTTCCAGGAAGTCTGCGTGACGGTCATCGACCCGAGCGGCCCGCGGTGTGCCGATCCGGCGCTCACCCGGAGGCTCGGCGCGCCGCGATCGATGCGAACAGCGCCGGGCGTAGACCTGTCAGCTCCCGGTCGATCCGCTGAGCCAGTGCACGTACCGCAGGCTTGTGCGCCCGCAGCTCACGCCACCCGAACATGGTGCTCACGTCGCCGTCGATTGCGAGCACGGCCAGCAGGGCCTCCTGGAGCGGGACCGCCGCGGGATCCGCGCCGGCTCGGACCACCTCCCGGACACTCGCCCGGAGCGCCCTTACCGGCCCAGGATCGGGGACCTCGATCCGACGTGTCGGGATCAGCCCCAGGATCCGGCGACGCTCGACTCTGACGACACCCGCGGCGGCGAGCTGATCGCGGACGGTCCCCTCGGCCTGGTACCACCGCCGCTCCAGCACCCCGAACCAGCGGCGCGGACGGTCCTGGGGAACGTCGTCGAGCACCTCGGCGAGGAACGGGTGCAGAGGCGTGGTGACCGTCGCGCTCGTCCGCTCGGCCCGACCGTCCCGGTCGCGCAGCAGCCCGGCGATGCGCAGCTCCGCGATCGCGGCGGCCCGCAGCAGCGACCCGCGGACCGCGGCACTGTCGTCGTCCAGCCTGGCTCTGGCCGGGTCGTAGCTGAGCAGGAAGAGCTGGTGCGGCAACGGCGGAGCCTCCGCCGCGGACCACGGCCTGCCCGGGTCGGAGGCGGGGTCGGAGATGGACACCCCTGCATCAGACACGTGGACGTCACGGCACAGTCCAGTCGGCGGCCCGGTCCGCGGTCGGTGATCCGGGACACACGCACGGCGGAGGACGTCCAGGACATACGGGACTTCTACCGACGCGAACGCACCGCCGACGACGCGAGCCTGTCGAGGTGGCGTGCACGAGACGCCGAACGTCATCCGCCAGAGAGGCGATCATGTCCAACACCGACCTGTGCGAGCTCTCCCAGCACTCCATCGAGGAGTGCTTCGGTGCAGCCCTCACCGGTGCCACGGTCGAGTACGCCGGGTACTCCTTCCGCGAGGTCCGTGACGGACGGGCGCTACCAGGAGATGAACCACCTGATCGACGCGGCCGTGCGAGGACAGCCGGGCGTCAGCCGGCAGGGCGCGATCGACCTCGATCCGGCGCCCTTCCGGTGCTCCTGTTGGTCGCCCTGTCGTCCGGGTCCGCGGCGTCCGATCGACAACGGCCGGCGGGCTGCGCTCACCCACCCCGGACACCGCGTGGTGCCCGATCGGAGCTCGGCGACCTGATGTCACGCGGCCTGCGTGCCGAACGGTCGCCCGGCACGCGGGCTTGACCATGCCGTTGCGGCACGATGTGGGATGGAGCCATGTCCTGGAGCACCCGTGAGCTCGCCGAGCTGGCCGGGACCACCTTGCGGGCGGTGCGGCACTACCACGATCTCGGCCTGCTCCCCGAGCCGGAGCGGCGCGCCAACGGATACAAGCAGTACGGCGTCCGGGACCTCGTGCGCCTGCTGCGGATCACGCGCCTGGTCGGCCTCGGTTTCTCTCTGGCCCAGATCGCCGCCATGGACGAGGACGAGCACCCGCCGGCGGAGGCATTGCGCGCCATCGACGCCGAGTTGGCCGCCACCATCGACCGGTTGCACAGGGTGCGGCTGGAGCTCGGCCTGATCCTGAGCAACCACACGCCCGTCGACCTGCCGTCCGAGGTCGGGTTGGCAGCGGACGGGGTGGCGCTGTCGGATGCCGACCGCGCGCTCGTCGCCGTCATGACCCGGGTGATGGGGGCGCATCGTCTGGCGGCCTACACCGACCTGCTGCGCAGCGTGCCGACCGACCCGACCGACGCCGAGTTCGACGCCCTGCCCGCCGACGCAGACCCCGCGGCGCGGCAGGACCTGGCCGCACGGATGCTCCCGTACATCCGCCGGATCCGGGCCGAACACCCGCTGGTGATGACGCGGGCCACTGGCGCCCGCGGCGAGGAGCGACGGGTCGTCGAGACGGCCGCGGCCGTCATGGCGGAGTTCTACAACCCGGCGCAACGCGATGTCATCCGCCGGGTGAGCGCGCTCTTGTGGGACGAGTGACCCCGGCCAGGTCGGGGCCGCGGAGTGGTTCGTCGTCGCATGGTGCGGGCAGCTCACCGGGACCGGGCGAAGGCCCGGAACCGCAGCAGCCAACCGGGCACCCGATGCAGCGGCACGGGCCGTGGCCACTCACCCGCACGCAGCCACGCCTCGGTGCCGCCGTCGACGACGACGACGCTTCCGCACAGGAAGGCCGCCGCGGGCGAGAGCATCATCATGACCCACTCGGCGAGATCTCCCGGGTCGCCGACACCGCCGACAGGCACAGGCAGCGAGCGGAACGCCGCGGCCGCCGCCGGACTGAGGTGTGCCCGTTCCCCGTCGAGCAGCGGGGTCGCCACCGGACCGGGCGCGAGTACGTTGAGCCGGATCCCGGCCCCGGCCCACTCCGGGGTCACGGCCGCGCGTCGGGCCCATTCGGCCACCGCGGACTTCGACGCGGCATAGGCGATGTTCGGCGCCACCGCCCCGGCCAGCCGCAGCGTCCGCGCTGCCCGGTCGACCTTTCCGGCGAGGAGCGCCCGGACGACGTGCCGGGGGACGCCCGGGGTGATGGTGGCCGAGTTGCTGCCGAACACCACTGCCCGGGCAGCGCCGGTCGCCGCGAGCGCGGGCCGCAGCGCAGCCAGAAGCTCCACCGTGCCCAGGTGGTTGACCTGCATGATCCGCCGCGGCCGGTCGGGCCCCGGCACCGGACTGATCCCGGCCGCCAGTACGGCGCCGTCGAGCTGGCCCCCCGACCACTCCAGCACTGCCTCGGCAGCGGCCGAACGGCCCTCCGGCGTACCGAGGTCGGCGACGACGTCGACGTCATGCAGGTCCACCCCGATCACCGGCCGACCGGCCGCGCGCAGCCGTTCGGCCACCGCGGCACCCATCCCCGACGCCGATCCCGTCACGACGTACCCACTCACCGGAGCCCCCCGTCCCGTCCCGGTCGACCCTGTGCCGACAGCACCACCCGACACCGTGCCGCCACGGCACACGCAAGCCGGACATAACCGACCGTGGGGTGTGCTGCCTCACAGCGGGTTGAGCATGCCGCAGCGGCACCGCCTTCCCTGGTCCCCGATACGAGCGACGACCTGGGAAGAGGACATGTCCACGACCGACCGGCACCCCGACCCGACGACACACCTCCGACCGAGCCCCTCGCTCCGCTGACCTCCGCAGCGGGCGAGCCGGGACCGACCGTGCTGGACCGCATGGGCGGTCCGATGGGTGTCGTCCACTCTGCCGACGCAGCACCAGGCGGCTGATCACGCCTGGTCGATGACCGCAGGCCGCGGCCTGGTTCGACGTCGTCGCGTCGACGACGACCTGATCGACATCGGTGCCGATGGCCTAGTCTCACGACCAGGTACGGAGGGCTCGGCCTGAGTCGGACGGGGCATGGATCTGGCGAACCTGCTGGGCCGGCGCGCCGAGCGCGAGGCCGTCGAACACTTGCTCACGGAGGCTCGGGCCGGGCGCAGCCGGGTGCTGGTGGTGCGCGGTGAGGCGGGCATCGGCAAGACCGCGCTGCTGGAGCACACCGCGGCGACCGCGACCTCGTCGGGGTTCCGGGTGGAGCGCGCATGCGGCGTCGAGTCCGAGACGCAGTTCGCGTTCGCCGGTTTGCACCAGCTGTGCGCGCATCTGCTGGACCGGGCCGGTGCCCTGCCCGAGCCACAGCAGGCTGCCCTGGGTGTGGCGTTAGGGCTGCGCAGCGGCACCGCGCCGGACCGGTTCCTGGTCGGGTTGGCCACCCTGAACCTGCTCGCCGACGTCTCCGAGGACCGGCCGCTGCTGTGCCTCCTGGATGACGCCCAGTGGCTGGACCAGGCGTCCGCCCAGGTTCTCGCGTTCGTGGCGCGGCGGCTGGTGGCCGAGCGGGTCGGGCTGGTGTTCGCGCTGCGCGACCCCGATGAGAGCGACCTCCCGGCGCTCACCGGGCTTCCCGAGCTGCGCCTGAACGGGCTCGGCGAGGCTGACTCGCGGGCACTGCTGGCCGGCGCGGCCCGGACAACGCTGGACGACGAGGTGCGCGACCGGATCATCGCCGAGGCGCGCGGCAACCCGCTGGCGCTGCTGGAACTGCCCCGAGGCGCGGAGCACGCGCGGCTGGCCGGTGGGTTCGGACGGCCGGACGTCCTGGACGTCCCGCGCGGCGTCGAGGATGCCTTCCGCCGGCGCTCCGGTGGTATGCCCGCCGAGACCAGGTTGCTGCTGCTGGTCGCCGCGGCCGAGCCGACCGGTGACGTGGCGCTGCTGTGGCGCGCAGCTGGAGACCTCGGGATCGAGCACGAGGCAGCCGGGCCGGCGGAGACGGCCGGGTTGGTGGAGATCGACACCGTGGTGCGGTTCCGTCATCCACTGGTGCGTTCGGCGGTGTACCGGGCCGCGACGCCGACCGACCGGCGCCGCGTGCATCGTGCGCTGGCCACCGCCACGGATCCGTGGTCCGATCCCGACCGGCGGGCGTGGCACCGTGCGCAGGCGGTGTCGGGCGTCGACGAAGAGGTCGCCACGGAGCTGGAGCGCTCAGCCGGTCGGGCCCGCGGCCGGGGCGGGCTGGCCGCTGCGGCCGCGTTCCTGCAGCAGGCAGCCGAACTGTCGTCCGAACCCACCCGCCGTCGCCGCCGTGCCTTGGACGGCGCGCACGCCAAGCACGAGGCCGGAGCGTCGGAGGCCGCCTCGAAGTTGCTGGCGATCGCCGCTGCCGGGTCGCTGGACGCCCTCCAACGCGCCCGTCTCGAGCTGCTGCGCGCCCAGATCGCGTTCCACCTGACGCGCGGCAGCGAGGCGCCGGGCATGTTGCTGGATGCGGCCAGGACGCTCGCCCCGCTGGATGCCACGCTGGCCCGCGAGACCTACCTGCATGCGCTCGACGCGGCGATCATCACCGGCCCCCTCCGGTACGGCCGCGGGGTGCCGGAGGTGGCCGAAGCGGCACAGGCCGCGCCCGCTGCTCCGGGGTCGCCAACGCCGATCGATCTGCTGCTCGACGGACTGGTGACGACATACACGCAGGGGTACGAGGTGGGCGTGCCCGGGCTACGCCGGGCGCTGGATGCGTTCGACACCGACAGCCGTCGCTCGCTGTGGCTGGCAGGCCGCACCGCGGCGGCGCTGTTCGACGACGAGATGGTCCACAAGCTCGCCGGCCGGAACGTCCAACTCACACGTGAAGCGGGCGCGCTGGCCGAACTCCCCGCCGCGCTCATCTTCCAGTCCGCCGCGCTCGTACTCGCGGGCGAACTCGCCCACGCCGCCGAGCTCGCAGCCGAGGAGACCGCGATCACCCGGGCGACCGGCGCCGTTCCGCTACGCCACGCCCGGCTCCTCCTGGCTGCATGGTGCGGCCGCCGATCCGAAGCCGCCGAGCTGTTCGCGGCCAGCGTCCAGCAGGCGACCGGACGGGAGGAGGGCACCGAAGTCACGTTGGCCCATTACTCGATGTCCGTGCTGTACAACGGCGTCGGCGACTACGCGGCAGCCTTGGACGCCGCCACGCGGGCGTCCCAGTCCTACGAGTTGTCGCACCGCAACCTCGCCCTGCCCGAGCTCGTCGAGGCGGCCGCCCGCGCCGGCCAGCCGGAGCGGGCGGCCGCTGCCCTCGATGAACTCACCTCGCGAGCCCGCGCCGGCGCCACCCACTGGGCACTCGGGCTGGCCGCCCGCTCACAGGCGCTGACCAGCACCGGCATCACCGCCGACGAGCACTACCGCGAGGCCATCGACCGGCTCGGAAGCTGCCGCATGGCCACCCACCTCGCCCGCACGCACCTCGTCTACGGCGAGTGGCTGCGCCGCGGCGGCCACCGTCACGACGCCCGCGAGCACCTCCGCATCGCCCACGACATGCTGTCCGACATGGGCGCCGAGGCGTTCGCCGCCCGTGCCGCCCGCGAGCTCCGTGCCACCGGCGAGCACCCGCGCCGCCGAACCGCCCAACCCGCCGACGCACTCACCGCCCAGGAGCTGCACATCGCCAGGCTGGTCGCCACCGGCGCAACCTCCAGAGAGGTCGGCGCGCAGCTGTTCCTGAGCCCACGCACGATCGAAGCCCACCTGCGCAGCATCTTCCGCAAGCTGGGCATCACCTCCCGCCGGCAGCTCAAGGAAATACGGCTCCCCTGACCAAGGTCCGGCTCAGCTTCAGCCCGCTACGGCCGACGCTCGCCACGAGCCGTCGGTCCGTCTTTGAGGACGTCCGTGACGGTGGGCGCCTCACGTGCCGATGGACGGGTCGGCGGTGGCTGCGATCCCGGATCCCGTGGCGAAGTTGTCCGCACCGACGAGGTCCCGCCATGCTGGCGAGGTGAGCGGCAGTGTGACGACTCCCGACAGCCACGAGGGCCGGTCCATCGCACGGCCCTCGTGGAACCGGCTGCTGGCCGCGGCACTGGTGGTGGTGTCCGCGATCGCGCTGTTCGGCCTGCAGGAGCGACCGATCGGATACGCGCTGATCGTCGCCGGTCTGGTCGTCGCAGCGGTGGTGGACCGTCTGCTGCTCCGGCACCTGATCCTCATCGCCGCCGGCCTGGTCGTCATCAGCACGATGTCGCTGGAGGCGGACCTGAGCAACGCCGCGATGGTCCGGTTCGCGATCACCCTGTCAGCGGCGGTCGCCCTGCCATACGCCCTCTCCCGATGGTGGTACCGGGAGAACATCATCACGTTCCCGGTCGGAACCGGGAACCGGTGGAGCCGGTTCGAGTTCGGCTACCTGGCGCTGGTGGTCGTCGGGGGCTACCTGATCCTGCCGGTGTACTTCCTGGGCTCGGGCGCCTACCGGAACTGGCCTGACATCACCGGCGCCAACGAGATCATCCGGCTGTTCATCGGGGTGAACGCCGTCGGGCTGTGGGACGAGCTGTTCTTCATCTGCATCGTCTTCGCCCTGCTCCGCCACCACTTCCCGTTCTGGCAGGCGAACCTCTTGCAGTCCGTGGTGTTCGTCTCGTTCCTCTGGGAGCTGGGCTACCGAGGCTGGGGCCCGCTGCTCACGGTGCCCTTCGCCCTGCTGCAGGGCTACATCTTCCAGCGCACCCGATCACTGCCCTACGTGGTCACCGTCCATCTGACCTTCGACGCCATCATCTTCGGCATCCTCGTGCACGCCTACAACCCCGCTTTGGCGGACGTCTTCGTGACCGACCCGCGATAGCGCGTAGCCCCGCGCCAAGCAACGCGCCCGATTCGAGCCTGTCTCTGCTGGACGTAAGCACTCAACGTGCAGGGTGTCGATCGACGGGAGATGATCAACTGCCCGAGACCCTTGCCCGAGGAGGAGATCATGGCCGTTCGTTCTTCCCGGGCCCGGCGCCGGCTGGCGGCCACGGGCCTGCCGCTGTTGCTGGCTGTGGTCTCGTGCGCCGCCCCGAGCGGCGCCGTCGACACCGCGACGGAGTCCCCGGCCACGGCGCTGGCTCGCTTCTACGACCAGCCGCTGCCCTTCGGGCCATGCGGCGAGTACGCCACGACCACCACCGAGGAGCAGGTCTACGCCGCCAACCCGCAGCTGGAGTGCGTCCGGATGCAGGTGCCTCTCGACTACGCCGACCCGGACGGGCCGAGCGCACAGATCGCGGTGCTGCGCGTGCCCGCTCGTGGCGAGCGGCTCGGGTCGCTGCTGATCAACCCCGGCGGCCCGGGCGGCGCCGGGCTCCTGCAGGCCGCGATCTCGGCGAAGCTGCTCGCGCAGAGCCCGGTCACCAAGCGGTTCGACCTGATCGGGTTCGACCCGCGCGGCGTGGGCGCCTCGACCCCTGCGATCAGCTGCTTCACCGACGCGGAGATGGACGACGGGCCGATGACCACGCTGATCGGCCAGGAAGGGCAGTGGACCGAGGAGGACACCCGAGGGCTGGTGACGGCGTGCGCAGCGGGCTCAGGCGGTGAGCAGGTGCTGGCCACGGTGGGCACCCGCGATGCAGCCCGGGACATGGACGTACTGCGGGCCGCGCTCGGTGACGAGCAGCTGAGTTATCTCGGCCAGAGTTACGGCACCCGCCTCGGCGCGGTCTACGCCGAGATGTTCCCGCAGAACGTGCGGGCGATGGTCCTCGACGGCGCCGTCAACCCGAAGCTGGGGACCGTGGAGCGGCGGCTCACCCAGTACGCCGGGTTCCAGCGCTCTTTCGAGCAACTGGCCACCGCCTGCGCCGCGGGCCCGGCCTGCCCGCTGGGCGGCGATCCCGGCCGTGCCGCCGAGGTGTTCCAGGGCATCGTCCGGCCACTCATCGACGCGCCGGTACCCACCGCCTCCGGTCGTCGGCTGACCTACAACCAGGCGACCGGCGCCGTGATCGCGGGGCTGTACACCGCCGCCCAGTGGCCCGACATCCTCCGCGGGATCACCGAGGTCCAGCAGGGCCGCGGCGACACGTTGCTGGCGCTGGGCGACGCCTTCGGCGGCCGTGACGCGACCGGGCGGTGGACCAACTACGCCGAGGCCAACTACGCCATCAACTGCCTGGACGAGCAGCGCCGCACACCCGAGCAGGAGACGGAGCTGCGCCGGCAACTGTTCGAAGCGGCCCCGTTCCTCGACTCCGGCACAGGCGTCGCCGGCACCCGGGACGGCTGCGAGTTCTGGCCGGTCGAACCGACGCTGGACTACCCCTACGCCGACGCGGTCGAGGGCCTGCCGCCGACGCTGACCATCTCCATCACCGGCGACCCCTCCACCCCGTTCGAGGCGGGAACCAGTCTGGCCAGGTCCCTCGGCGGCAGCATGCTCACGGTCGAGGGCGAGCAGCACACCGTCGCGCTGTCCGGCACCAGCCCATGCGTGAACGACGTGGTCGCCGCCTACCTCATCGACCTGCAGACCCCCGCCCCCGACGCCCGCTGCAGGCTCTGACCCCGCGGGCGCCGGGGGAACAGGCCCGTGGCCGGGTGAGTCGCACGCCGGATCTGTCGCTCTGTCACGTCGTCAGGCCCAGGGCGCCGAACCGTCGATCACGCCAGATCCTGCGTGACCGCTCCTCCGGGTACCGGGTGATGGTGGACCGGGTGTCATACACGCGCGTGTTGCGCTCGTGGGGTGTGTAGCGGGCCCAGCCGGGATTGCCGGTGGCGGCGAACGACAGGTGCTCGGCCCGCATCAGGTTCGACAAGCCACGGGACTGCGCCACGGCGTCCGAGCCTGCTTCCGTGAGCCCCGTTTCGATTTCGGCGGTGCCGAACACGAGCAAGGTGTCGAGGCCGTGCGAGGCGCCCAGGGAGTTGAACCCCCAGCAGAGCTCGTAGAGCCACACCCGCGCTCCACCGGCGCGGGCAGCCTCGGCGAGGTGGAGGGCCGGCATCCGCCACAACCAGTCCGACATGGCCGTATCGCGCAGCTCGATCGGAGAGGCGAACGGATGAGCCGCTCGGTACCGCTGCACGCCCGGCGTCGGTGTCAGCACGTTCAGCAGCGTGTCCACCTCGGCGTCGTCGACGGGCGCCGTACCGAGCTCTGCGGCGAGCAAGCTGAACTCGTCACGGGTGTGCCCGACGAGCAGATCGACATCACGCGCCGCGCCATCGGAGAGCGCGGCCCACGGAGACGCCGGCAGGACCTCACCGTCCACCACCGGGGAGAACGGCGTAGGCGTGTACGCCACCGGACCCCACCGGCCCACGCGCTGCGGAAGACGGTCGGTCACGGACCGGGCCGCCGCAACGAGATCATCGGGCGCGACGGCCTCCAGTTCCTCGGCACGGGGCGAGCGGCCGAGCTCGGCGCTGACCTCCGTCGCGACGTCCGCAGCGAGATCGGGAGCGAAGAAGGTGCCCGGGAGGCTCTGCAGGATCGCGCGACGGAACAGGCCGGCCGCCTCGGGCATCACCAGCAGCGCAGCGATCGAGCCCGCTCCTGCGGACTGCCCGAAGACGGTGACGTTGCCCGGGTCCCCACCGAAGGCGGCGATGTTGTCCTGCACCCACCGGAGTGCGGCGATCTGATCGAGCAGACCGCGGTTGTCCGGCGCGCCGTCGAGCCGGGCGAAGCCCTCGGCCCCGGTCCGGTAGTGGGCGCTCGCCACGACCGCACCGTCTCGCGCCGGCGTCGCGCCCGCGAGGTGCGGATTGGCTGAGTTGCAGTTCAGGTACGTGCCACCGCTGATCCACACCAGGACCGGGAGGCCGGTCCGACCTGGATCGGGCGTCCAGACCGCGAGGTTCAACCAGTCCACTCCCTCCGTCGGCCGGTCAGGCTGCGGTGGGGGCGCGCCGAACCGAGTGGCATCACGCACCCCGTCCCACGGGACGACGGGGCGGGGGGCGGCGAATCGGTTCCGTCCGACAGGGGGCGCGGCGAAGGGCACGCCGCGGTACACGGCTACCCCGTCCTCCCAGCTTCCTCGGACCGCCCCTGCGGACGTGCGTACTCGAGTGGTCATGATCCGTACCCTCACACCGCCCGCTGATGCGGTCACGCGGAATTCGCCGCGGTGGACGCAGATGGCTCCGGCAAGGTCTATTCAGCCCCAGCCGCCACGAGACGACCTCCGCGTCACAAGAAATACATTCCAGCACCGTTGTTCCAGGCGGGTGTGATGCGGATGCGCCGACTGCGCAGGAACGCGCCGAGGTCACCACGGCGGACGCGTTCTTCGACGACGGAGTTCATCGTCCCAGGTAAGCACCGCCCGCATCCTGGTACCAGGAGGTTGCAGTACCAGGATGGCGCACACGTGCCATGTGCGTCCTGCTCGCGCGCATCGGGAATTGGTCGGATCCTAGGGGTGAGCAGAGAACGCGCCAAGCTTTTCGTGAGCGCGATCACCGCCGCTCGTACAAGTCTATGTTGATTTCCGTATAGATTTCCATGCACGTCACGAAACCCGTTGTATCGTCATTGCAGCCAGAAGCCGGAGGCGCGACGCGTGACGTGTGACGCGTGGCGATTCGCGCTTCCGTTGACCTGGACGAGGTCGCACGGAGGGGTAATGACCACCAGTAACCCGAACAAGCTGATGCTTTCCGGAGTCACCTCATCGGCAGATTTCGAAGTATTTCTTCCCGCACTCGACGGCGACCTGCTCCTCGACCAGGACGAGGAGTGGTGTGAAGTGCTGGTCAACGGGCGGCGCGATCGCATCCGGTT
>NZ_JAKXMK010000005.1 GCF_022524485.1 Pseudonocardia alaniniphila | reverse complement strand
ATCGGGCCAGCGTGAGTGTGGTGGTGCCGGTGTACCAGGAGGATCCGGCGGTGTTCACCGCGGCGATCGAGTCGTGGCTGGACAACGACGTACACGAGGTCATCCTGGTCATCGACGCCTCGGACACCACCTGCCAGCAGATCGCCGCCCGCTACCCGGTCACGGTGCTGGTCACCGAGGTACCCGGGAAGCGGGATGCGTTGCGGCGGGGGTGGAACGCCGCGACCGGGGAACTGGTCGCGCTGGTGGACTCCGACACGATCTGGGCGCCGGACGTGGCCGAGCAGGTGTGTAAACCCTTCGCCGACCCACGCATGGGAGGGGTCGGGACCCGCCAGAGCGTCTACGGCTCCACCGGGTTCCTGGCCCGGATCACCGACATGTTCCTCGACCACCGCTACTTCGACGAGAACGCCTCACAAAGCCTGCTCGGCCAAGCCGTGTCCTGCCTGTCCGGACGCACCGCGGTCTACCGACGCGAGCTACTGCTACAGGTCGAGCACGAGTTCATGCACGAAACCTTCCTCGGGGTGCCCTGCCTGTCCGGAGACGACAAACGCCTGACCACCCTGATCCTCGAACGCGGCCACAAAACCTACATGCAACGCTCGGCCGAGGTGTGGTCGACCTTCCCCGACCACTGGCGAATCTTCATCCGCCAACGCCTGCGCTGGGCCCGCAACACCTGGCGCTCCGACCTGCGAGCCCTGTCACGCCGCTGGGTATGGCGACACCCGTTCCTGGCCTACACCATGATCGACAAAGCAGTCTCCAGCTTCACCCTGCTCCTCGGACTGGCGTTCATGATCGCCTCCATCATCGAGCAACAATGGATCTTCGTCATCATCCTCGCCGCCTGGTGGCAAATCAGCCGCTCCGCCAAACTCCTCCCCCACCTCCGCCGCCGCCCCACCTCCTTCTTCTACATCCCCGGCTACATCGCCATCTCCTGGCTCATGGCCATCATCAAGATCCACGCCCTGGCCACCATCCGCCAACAACGCTGGCTCACCCGCCAAGTCGCCGTCGAAAACGGCACCGTCGTCCGCACGACCAAAACGGCGGACACCAACACCGCGGAAACCACTACCGCCGGCACCACAACTCGGGACAAGGCCCAGCCGGAGGACGTCTCGGCATGACCCGGCTCCGTCTCCGCAGCACCCGACGTCGCGTTGCGATCGTGCTCGGCGCCCGGCCACTGGAGCCGCCGCGGGTGCCCCGAGCCGCCCGAGGCGGGCGTGACACACCGGCCACCGACACCCGACCGACCGACGACACCGAATGTGGAGTGAAACCATGATCTCGGCGGCGCAGATCCGGGCCCTGTTCCTCGTAGCCGTGTTCCTGCTGCTGGGCAGCGCCTGCGCCGCTCCACCCGAACCCCTGGTGCGTCACGGTGCGCCGCCGAGGCCGGTTGTCGATCCCGCCCGGCCCTGCATCCGAGAGGCCCCACCGGGAACCGCGAGCGACCCGGCGGCCGGAGCAGTCGTGCGCGCGAGCTACGACTCCACGTCCAACACGATCGTGCTCTCCGCAGGCGAGGGGATCACCCTCCCGGCGCTCAGCCGCGCCATCGGCACGCCTGCTGCGCTCCGGGAGGTGGCACCCGGTGAGTGGCTCCTCACGGCCAACCTCCAGGTGCTCGCCGGTGCATCACTGCGGATCGCCGCACCGCACGTCCGCTGGCTGAAGGTCAGCAGCAGCCCCGCCGGCTTCGTCAGCGTCACGGCGCTCGGCGGGAGCCTGGACGTCGACGGCTCCTGCATCACGTCCTGGGACGAGGCGCGAGGGCAGGCCGACAGCGACCACGTCGACGGGCGCAGCTTCCTCCTCGCCCGCAGCGGCGCGCGGATGACGATCCAGCACGCGGAACTGCGCTACCTCGGGTACGGGGACGTGGAGTCCTACGGCCTGTCCTGGCGCACCGAGAGCACCACCGGCGCGATCACGTCCAGCCTCGTCTCCCACCTGTTCTACGGGCTCTACACCTACGAGGTGAACGGCCTGGTGGTACAGGACAACGAGTTCCACGACAACGTGCTCTACGGCATCGACCCGCACACCGATTCACATCGCCTGCTCATCGAGCGCAACGTGGTGCACCACAACGGCAAGCACGGAATCATCCTGGCCGAGGACTGCACCGAGAGCGTCATCCGGGACAACATCGTCTACAGCAATGAACACCACGGAATCGTGCTCTACCTGCGCTCCGACCGGAACCTGGTCGAAGGGAACCACTCGTTCGCCAACGCCGCCCAAGGCATCAACATCAACGCGTCGGTCGAGAACGTCGTTCGTGGCAACCACGTCTACGACAACAGGGAATCAGGTATCGGAGTCGGCCAGACCGCCGAGGCCACCCTCGTCGAGAACAACCAGATCCGCAGCAACCAGCAGGACGGGGTTCGGCTGGTCAGCGAGGCCACGCACACCACCGTGCGCGGGAACGTCATCGGTGAGAATGCCCGCCACGGCGTCTACATCGACGGCAACGGCATCTTCGACCTCGCCGGGAACACCATTTTCGGCAACCGCACAGGCGTGATGTCGAGGACCGCCCCCGCCGAGTACGTGGCCGACAACCGGGTCTTCGGCAACATCGAGGCCGAGGTCCGCGAGAGCTGATCGTCCCGGGCGACCACTAAGTCACCCCGCCCATCAGGCGGCGCAGGAACGGGCTGATCGCCGCGAGCACGGCACCCAGCGCGATCCCGAGGATCCCGAGGACGCCGAAGTACACGGCCTCGTGGGTGGGGCTGTAGAACTCGGCCAGCACCCCGGACGTGGCGGTGCCGAGCGCGATCGACAGGAAGAACAGGGCCACCATCTGCGTGCGGAACGCCGCCGGGGCGAGCTTGGTGGACAGCGACAGACCCACCGGCGACAGCAGCAGTTCGGCGATCGTGAACACGAACAGGATGCCGATCAGCCCCAGCAACGGGGCGGTGCCCGGGGCGTCGCCCGCCATCGGCAGGAACAGCAGGAACGCCACGCCCATGATGGCCGTGCCGAGGGCGAACTTGATCGGGCTCGACGGCTGCCGGGTGCCGAGCTTCGTCCACAGCGCGGCGAACGTGCCGGACAGCAGGATGATGAAGATGGGGTTGATGGACTGCACGAAGGAGACCGGCATCTCCCAGCCGAAGATGTTCCGGTTGAGCTGCTGGTCCGAGTAGATCGTGACCACGGTGAACTGCTGCTGGTAGAGCGACCAGAACGCCGCGCTGGCGATGAACATCGGGATGAAGGCGAGCACCCGCCGCCGCTCGACGCCGGTGATCCGGCTGCTGCGCAGGATCACCACGAAGTAGACGACCGTCGCCACCGCGCTCAGCGCCACCACGACGTTGGCGAGCCGGTCGGCGGTGAGCACTCCCCCGAAAGCCAGCGCGGCGATCACGACGACGCCGGTGACGGCCACCGCCACCATCAGCGGCCGCCGGGAATGGGGCAGCGGGTTCGGCACGATCCGGGCCGCTCCGACCAGGAGCTTGCGGCCGATCGTGTACTGGACGAGGCCGATCCCCATGCCGACGGCCGCGAGCCCGAACCCCCAGTGGAAGCCGAGGCTCGTCTGCAACAGCCCGGTGAGGATGGGCCCGACCAGCGCGCCCAGGTTGATCCCGAGGTAGTAGAGGGAGAAGCCGGCGTCCCGGCGCGGGTCGCCCGGCGCGTACAGCGTGCCGACCAGGGAGGTGGCCGTGGCCTTCACCCCTCCGCTGCCGACCGCGACCAGCACCAGGCCGACCCCCACGCCCAGCAGCCCGGGCAGCAGTGCCAGCGCGATGTGCCCGGCCATCACCACGATCGCGCTGTAGAAGAGCGTCCGTTCGGCGCTCAGGACCCGGTCGGCGAGCCAGGCGCCGAGGATGGTGGACAGGTACACCAGACCGCCGTAGGCGCCGACGATGCTCGTGGCCGTCGTCTGGCTGATCCCCAGGCCACCCTCGGCCGTGGAGTAGTAGAGGTAGATGAGCAGGATTCCCTGCATCCCGTAGAAGGAGAAGCGCTCCCACATCTCGACGCCGAACAGGTTCGCGAGAACCCGCGGCTGGCCGAAGAACGTCTTCTCGTCACGAGTTGCATCGGCAACATCAGTCACGACGCACCATCCACTCCGAGACGCGCACGGCGGTCGGAACGGGAAAATCCACGGCTTGCCGACCCCTGGGTTCCGATCACCCTATTCCGTGGGACGGTTCGGTAAAAGGTCACGACCGGCTGAGAACAGCGGCCCTGCGGACGCGCGTGCAACACTCTCGATCACGGTGTCCCGGCCCCATCGACGGGCGCCGGAGCCGTTGCCGGCCAAGCAATTTCGGATCACTTTTCCCAATCGACTCGAGTGCGCCACCCAACAGGGTGAACACGATGGCGTACGACCCTGCGACGGAAACAGCATGTTCATATCGGACGGCCCGGTATGCAGCATTTGGCCCGTATCCTCTGATCGATGACCGGCGGTCACGAGCTTTCCCGATCCGCGCCGGATGTCACCGCTCTGGTGGCGTCCTGGGCCGGCGATCTCGCACGGCTGGCGGCCCTCCCGCTGGCCGGCGAGGAACTGCACCATTTCCTCGTCCACGCCGCGTCACAGGTGGCAAACGCCGCTGCCGTCGACCCGGTGGACGTCGACACCGCACGTCAGGTGGGTGCGTCCATGGTGGACGCGGGGTTGCTCGCCCCGGACGTCCTGCCGATCACGGTGAGCGCCCTGGCCCGCAACCTGCCCACTGCCGCGCGGTCGGCGGGGGCCGACCGGCCGCACGAGACCGCGCCCACCGTGGAGGCCGCGGTCGCCGACGGCTACGTCGCACGGCTGCGGGCACGGATCCTCGACGAGCAGGAGTCGATGCACCGCACGGAGGTCGCGGCGCGCCGCCAGATGGAGGGCGCGCTGCGCTCGAGCGAGGCCCGCTTCCGCGCCATCTTCGCCAACGCGGGCATCGGGATCGGCATCGTCGACATGGAAGGCCGGATCGTCGACGTCAACACGGCGTTCGCCTCGATGCTCGGCTACACCGTGGAGGAGTTCCGCCTACTCACGGTGGGCGACTTCGTCTATGCCGACGACGCAGCCCAGATGTGGGAGCTCTACCGCGACATCACCGAGGGCAGACGCGACAGCGCGCGGGTGGAGAAGCGCTACCGGCACCGCGAGGGACACGTGGTGTGGACCGACCTCACGGCCTCGCCCATCCGCGACGCGGACGGTGTGCCCGTGTTCATCGTCGCGCTGGTCGAGGACGTCACCGCCCTTCGTGAGCTGCGGGAACGGCTGCGCCGGCAGGCGCTGCACGACCCCCTGACCCTGCTGCCCAACCGCGCCCTCTTCCAGGACCGGCTCAGCGCCGCGTTCGCGCAGCCCGGTCGCCGGGTCGGGATCTGCCATCTCGACCTCGACCGGTTCAAGGCCGTCAACGACCGGCACGGGCACGACGTCGGCGACGCGCTCCTGATCGTGGTGGCCCGCCTGCTGGACAAGTGGGTGGCCACCCGGGGCCACCTCGTCGCCAGGATGGGCGGCGACGAGTTCGCGATCCTCGTCGACGATCCGCCCGAGGGCGAGTTGGCGATGCTCGCCGACACCGTGCTCGCTGTGCTCACCGAACCGATCGTCATCGACGAGCACCGTCTCGTCGTCTCGGCCAGCATCGGAGTGGTCGAGTACCCGGTGGAGGAGACCACGCCCGCGGAGATCCTGAAGGCTGCGGACGTCACGCTGTACTGGGCCAAGTCCGACGGACGCAACCGGTGGGTCCGCTTCGACCCGGAGCGCCATGCCCGCGACATGACCCGCTACACCCTGTCGGCCACCCTGCTCCCCGGACTCGAACGCGACGAGTTCCAGGTGGAGTACCAGCCGATCGTCGGGCTCTCCGACGACCGGGCGGTCGGCGTGGAGGCGCTCGTCCGGTGGGCGCACCCCACGTTCGGGCCACTGCGCCCCGACGAGTTCATCGACCTCGCCGAGGAGACGGGCTCGATCGTCCAACTCGGACGCCACGTGCTGACGTCCGCCTGCGAGCGCGGTGCCGAGTGGAACAGCGCGCATCCCGGCGCCGAGCTCTTCGTCAGCGTCAACCTCGCTGTCCGCCAGGCGCACGACCCCGATCTCGTCGACGACGTCATGCGCGCTCTGGAGACCACCGGGCTCCCGCCCCACCTGCTGCAGCTCGAACTCACCGAGAGCGCCCTGCTCGGCCCCGCCGGCCGCCCCGTCGAGGCGATCATGGCACTGGCCGGCATGGGAGTGCGGATCGCCGTGGACGACTTCGGCACCGGCTACTCCAACCTGGGATATCTCCCGCGGCTCCCCTTACACACCTTGAAGCTCGCGCGCATGTTCATCGACGGCCTGCACACCCCGCCGGCGGACGCCAGTCCCATCGTCGGCAGCCTCATCGCCCTCGCCCACGCCCTCGGGCTCTCCGTCACCGCGGAAGGCGTGGAGACCCCCGCCCAGGCCGACCGGCTTCGGGCGAGCGCTTGCGACACGGCACAGGGGTGGCTCTACGGCCGGCCCGCGCCCTGGCACGAGACCGCGCATCTGCTCGACACGCCGCTCCCACCGGAGAGCCGGCCGGCCGTCCTCACTCCCGGGAGACCGCAGCCCGGATCCTGAGCCGCCGGGTTCAGGTCCGGACGTACTCCCCCGGCCCGTCCCCCAGCACCGGGTGGACCGTGCTGCCCGTCCTCGGCGGATCCTGCAGCGGCCCGGAGGTTTCCTCCGACCAGCGGGTCCAGTCCTCCCACCAGGAGCCGTTGTGACGCTCGGCGGCGTCGTGCCACCCCTCCGCGGTGACGGGCAACTGCTCGGACTCCGAGACCATGTGCCAGACCTTGGGCCCCGGCGGGCTCACGACCCCGGCGATGTGTCCGCCGCTGCTGAGCACGAACCGCACCGGGCCGCTCACGAGGCCCACGGTCTTGTACGCCGACTTCCACGGCACGATGTGGTCGTTGACCGCGCTGACGACGTAGGTCGGTGACTTGATCACGTTCAAGTCGATGGTCTTTCCGGCGATCTGGAGCTTCCCGGCGGCAAGCTTGTTCTCGATGTAGAAGTTGCGCAGGTAGAACGCGTGCATCGCGGCCGGCATGCGCGTGCTGTCGGCGTTCCAGGCGAGGATGTCGAACGCGGGCGGATTCTGGCCCAGCAACCAGTTGGACACCACGTAGTTGAAGATCAGGTCGTTGGCGCGCAGCACGTCGAACGTGCCGGCCATCGACTTGCCTTCCAGGGTGCCCTCGCGGCGCATCTTCTTCTCGAGCTTGTCCACGGTGTGCTCGTCGGTGAAGTTGCCCAGCGCGCCCGGCTCGGCGTAGTCGAGCATCGTGTTGAGCAGGGTCAGCGTGCCGATCCGGGTGTCGCCCGACTGCTGCAGGTAGGCCGCTGTGATCCCCGTCAGGGCGCCGCCGAGGCAGAGCCCGACGATGTCCACGGTCTCGGAACCGGTGATCTCCTGGATGACGTCGACGGCCTTCTGCGGGCCGTTGACCAGGTAGTCGTCCATGGTGGTGCCGGACATGTCCTTGGACGGGTTCTTGTAGCTGATCACGAAGACCGTGCGCCCGTGGTCCACCGCCCACTGCACGAAGCTGCGGTCGGGGGACAGGTCCATCACGTAGTACTTGTTGATCCACGGCGGGCTGCACAGCATCGGCGTGGCGTGCACCTGCTCGGTGCGCGGCTCGTACTGCAGAAGCTCCATGAGCTCGTTGCGGTAGACGACCTTCGCCGGTGTGCAGGCCAGGTTGCGGCCCAGCTCGAACCCGCTGGTGTCCACCTGACGCGGCCTTCCGGCGTTGTGCACCAGGTCGTCGAGGAAGTTGTGCACGCCCTTGGCGACGCTCCCGCCCGCCGTGTCGAAGGCGCGCTTGAGGGCGGCCGGGTTCGTCACGAGGAAGTTCGTCGGGGCGATCGCGTCGAGCAACAGGTCCAGAGCCAGCTCGGCCTTGTGTGTCGCCTCTGCCTCCAGCTCCGCCGAGCCCACCACGTCCCGCGCGAAGCGGCACGACGCGAGATAGGCCTGCCGGAGCCCGTAGAACACCGGGTTGGTGTCCCAGGCCGGGTCGGCGAATCGCCGGTCCTTCGGGTCGATCGGCAGCGGTGGCTCCGCCTCGCCGCCGACCCAGCGGGTGGCGGCGATCAACGGGATACGCGCCAGGTCCGTGGCTAGCCGGATCGCGGCCAGCGCGGTGTCTCCCGGCTTGTAGAGGCTCGCGCGGACCGCGTGGGTCAGCGCCTCTCCCAAGCCTGCGGCGTCCAGGTCCTCGAACAGTTCGGACTCCGGCCCCAGGACGCTCGCGGCGTACTCGGCAACGGTGTCGGGCAGTTCTTCGGCCATGTGCCCATCCTCGTGTCCGCATTTCCCCTGCGGGACATCCTCCCGCTGGCCGGGAACCCGGGCCAGCCCTCGCAGCGGCGCCCGGCGCGCCCGCCAGAGCCCGCGCAGAGCGACGTCGCCGACCCCGCGAGTACCCCCGGCGAGCTTCTGACCTCGCACTATCGGCCCCGGTGGCGCGCCCCCCGGATCGCGGCTCGCAGTGATCTCGCTGACTCACGCGTGCACCGGGAAGCGGCCCGGCGCTCTCCCACACAGCCCCTGACCTCGACCGGGACGGGCGCGCCGAGCCGACCGTCGACTGCACGCGCCGCTGCGCGACGACGGCAGTGATCTCCGTGACGGTGCGCTCGGCCGTCGCTTCTGCCTCGGCGTCAGGACCCGAGCTGCTGCCGGACGGTCTTGAGGAACGCCTCGGAGGTGTCTCGCACGAAGTTCGCGTGAGCCGTGGCCAACGTGGTCGCCCACTCCGCACCGCTGGACCTGGCCGCCTGCTCTTCCAGGTCGAGGAAGTTCTCGAGCATCTGCTCGTATGCCTCCACCCAGGCGAGCCCGTTCTGCTTCGCCTGCAGAGCCACATGCTCGCCGAGCTCCCGAACGCGCTGCGTGGCGGCCTCGAGATCGTCGCCACCGTCGGGTGTGGTCATGCTCGTGCCTCCTCTGCTCGGTGCCCGCTTCGTCCCCTTCCGCTCGCAGACTCGCACAGGCGCAGGCCGCTCGCGACATGGACGCATGTCGCTGTTCGTCGGCGGATCGATGAGCGTGATGTGGCCATGTCGCAGCGAGAACCGCCGCGCTGCGATCAGGCCGATCCTCGCTCCACCGGCTCCGGTCGCGGGGGGATGCACCGCGCCAGTTCGCGCGAGAGCCATCCCGCCGACATGACGAGCGGGGCCCGCAGCGTCGGCAGGTCACGGGCGAGGTCGCGCACCCGCAGCTCGACGGCGACCACGACGTCGCCGCCCGCTTCGAACGCCGGGGTGGCGACGGCGCACCAGTCCTGGTCGAGCTCCCGGTCGCACACCGCGATGCGAGTGGCCCGGATCGTGCGGAAGCTCCACCGCAGCCGTTCCGGTCGCGTCACCGTGGCGGTCGTGTAGCGCACCAGGTCCTGCGCGAGGAGCGCGTCGGCGACGCGCGGCGAGGAGAACGCGAGCAGCACCTTGCCGAGTGCCGTCGCATGCACCGGCAGCCGTGCGGCCGGTGAGGGCGACGAGACCGGCAGGTGCCCTGCCACCTTCTCCACGTAGGCCACCGCGGGACCGTCGAGGAAGCCGACCCGCACCGGCGAACCGGTCGCGCGGAACAGGTCCTCGATGACCGGCCCCGCCCGGTCCCGGACGCGCACGGCGGTGGCGGCCGCGGGGTCGTCGGGTTCCTGGCGGGAGCAGCCGGCCCCGAACGTTCGCAGCGGCGACCCGGCGCGGTAGCGCCCCTCCTCGTCGCGCTCCAGCACACGCCACGCCGTGAGCTCCGTGACCAGCCGGTGCACCGTCGACAGCGGCAGGTCCGACCGGGCGGCGATCTCCGTCAGCGTCGGCCAGCCGCCCTCGGAGATGGCGAGCAGGATCGCGCTGATCTTGCTGATCACGGACCTCCCCGGATCCCTTGATCCACCCGCCACGCGACACCTCCTCGCTCTGTCTCGCGGAGACCCGCTGTGATCGCCGCGCATACGGATAGCCACCGGGATCACACCGGAAACCTCCGTGGGGACGCGACGGGCGGCTCCACCCGCGCTACACCGTTCGGCGGAGCCCCGGACGACGCCGGGAAGCCTCTGGCATCGCACGTGCTCAAGAACACGGACGGCCCGGCCGGTCACAGGGCCGGTGCGCGGCGTCGACCTAGGAAATTCGGCATGCTGATCAGTGCGATCAGTTTCCCGACCACCACAGACCCCGTGCGGGCCAGGAGGACTTCGTGGACGATCTCGACGCCGGACCCACCTCGGCACTACAGCTGACCATGCAGGGAAGACCGGCGGAGGCGGCGGCTGCCATCCGGCGCATCCTGACGACGGTCGGCCCGCCGGACGGTGTCCAGGCCCTGCAGCTGTCGCACAGCGAGGAGGCCGGCACCCGCCGTTTCGATCTCTACGTCCCTCCGCGCCACCCCGGTGGGCCTCCGCCGCTCCTGGTGATGTTGCACGGCGGGACGCAGAACGCCGCCGACTTCGCGCTCGGCACGAGGATGAGCCGGCTCGCCGAAGGGCACGAGATGCTCGTCGCGTACCCGGAGCAGTCCCGCGCGGCCAACCAGGGCGGGTTCTGGAACTGGTTCTCCGCTGCCGACCAGCATGCCGGTGCGGGCGAGCCGTCGATCCTGGCCGGGATCACCCAACGGATCATCGACGAGTACGGCGCCGACCCGCGCCGCGTGTACGTCGCCGGGATGTCGGCAGGCGGTGCCATGTCCGCCGTGATGGCTGCGACATATCCCGGCCTCTACGCGGCCGTCGGCGTGCACTCGGGTGTGGCGTATCGCGCAGCCGACGACATGAGCTCCGCATTCACCGCGATGCAACACGGTGGCACCCTTCATCCGGGTGCCGATCTGCCACTGATCGTCTTCCACGGCGACGCCGACAACGTCGTCGACCCGGCCAACGCCGAGCAGCTGGTCGCGGCCCGCCTCGCCGCCACCTCGCGGCCCGCCGCCACCCCGACGGCCCAGCAGGTCGAGGCGGGAGGCCGTTCGAGCACCCGGACCCTGGTGTGCGACGAGGACGACAGGGTCCTCGCGGAATCGTGGCTCGTGCACGGCCTGGGCCATGCCTGGTCCGGTGGCGACCCGGCAGGCTCGTACGCCGACCGCGACGGACCGGACGCCTCCGCCGAGATGGTCCGCTTCTTCCTCGAGCACACCCGGGACGAGAACTAGCACGTCAGGCCGGCGCCGGAGAGCGTCGCTGGTGGAACGGGGGCGCCGGTCCCCTATCCCTCCGACTCGGTGATCGGGGGCTGCGCGGTCTCCCGGCGGGGCTCGAACTGCACGTTGATCGTCTGCTGCTCCTTGAACTGCTGCGTGCTGGCGTAGGAGGTGTAGCTGCGGCGGTCGGCACGGGTCAGCTCGACATCCTCGACGAAGGGAGTGAGGAGCGAACGCGGGTAGAGCCGCCTGCCCAGCACCGCGTTGAGCTCGGCGGCCAGCACGATGATCACCGCCTCGATGTAGATCCAGGCGAGCAGCCCGAGCACGATGCCGAAGAGCCCGTAGACCTGCGTGGAGCCCATCAGCCCGTGGCTGACGAAGAAGGCGCCCGTCGACTGCAGGACCTGCCAGGCGAGCGCCGACAGCAACGCCCCTGGCAGCACCTCGCGCGCACTGACGTCTCGCACCGTCATTGCGCGGAAGCCGAGTACGAACAGCCCGCACATCGCCGCGACGGACACCACGATCGCCAGCAGGCGCAGCCCGACCCCCAGCTCCTCCCCCACGGCACCCGCCCCGGCCGCCAGCGCCGACAGCACGGTGGTGACCAGCACCCCGAGGCCGAGCAACACGAGCATCAGCAGGCTGCGCAGGCGCGCGTGGAACGGGTCGGGCCGCTTGTTGATCGGCACACCCCACACGTGGTTGAGCGCGTTCTGCACGGCCACCGCCACGCCGAGGCCGCCGTATAGCGACACCACGATCCCGATCGCCAGCCCGAAGCCCGACCCTCGCAGGGGCTGGGCGGTGCTGGTGAGCTGGTCGCCGATGATCGGGAACTGGGACAGCGCACTGTGGATCAGCTGCTGCTGCAGGCCGGGGTTACCCGGCAGCACGAACCCGAGCACCGTCGACATCACCAGCAGCAGCGGGAACAGCGACAGGAACCCGTAGTAGGTGATCAGGGCCGCAAGGTAGGAGCCCTGGTCGTCGACGAACTTGTAGACGACGGCGAGCGGCACCCCGAGCCAGCGGTGTCGTCGCTGATAGCCGTCGATCCTCCTGATCACACCCACAAGGGGAGGTACCCGGCCACGGCCTCGCCGAGTGAGGCCGATCAGGTGATCGGCAAAACGCTCAGCAGGGCAGCGTCAGCAACGGCCGCCCGTCGGCGGTGCGGATGTCGATGGAGGCGAGCTCGTTGCGCGGAATGGCCGTGGTGCCGACGACGGTGGCCCGGCCATCGGGGCTGGCACCCCAGTTGGCCGCCACCTCCGTGCGCCCGTCGCGGGCGGTGGCGTAGGCGCGGTAGCCCGACGCGGGCGGCAGCCCCGTCAGCTCGAGGTGGACCGCGGTGCCCCAGGCGCGCTGGTGCATGCTCCCCACACCCGCCGCGGTGACGCCGGTCATGACGGCCATCCGGGTGCCGTCCGCGCCGTTCGTGATCAGCTGGGGCAGCACTCCGGCGAGTACCGCCACGACGGCAGCGGCCGCGGCCGCCATCTTCCAGCGGAGCAACCGGTGTCGCTCCTGCTGCTCGTGCTCGTCGACGGCGGCGAGGGCCCGCGAGAGCAGATCGGGGCTCGGCGTCAGCAGGCGCTCGCGGGCCTCGGCGGCGTCGATGCGCCCCAGCATTCCGGGCAGCGGTGCCAGCTCGGCCATCTCGGACCGACAGCCGGCGCAGGTGGCGAGGTGCTGCTCGACCTCGGCACGCTCGGTGGGATCGAGGCTGCCGACGAGAAAGGCGCCGAGATCGGTTCTCCGGCACCCGTCCGTCACGACAGCACCCCCATCTCCTCCAGCACGAGCCGCAAAGCGCGCAGGGCATAGTACGTGCGCGATTTGACCGTGCCGGGAGGGATGCCGAGCCGCTGCGCGGCCTCCGCCACCGAGCGACCTTCGTAATACGTCTCGACGAGCACCGCTCGGTGGTCGAGCGACAGCCGATCGAGCGCGTCGGCCACCGTCCACCGCTGCACCGCGTTCTCCAGGTCGTCGGCAGCCGGGGCCGCGCCGAGGGCCCGGTCGTCGGAGACGGTGGTGGGGCGTGCGGCATCCGAGCGCCAGAGGTCGGTGACGAGGTTGCGAGCCGTGGTGAAGAGCCAGCCGCGCAGCTCATCGGGCCCGCGGTTGAGCTGGTGGGCCCGACGCCAGGCACGGACGAAGGTCTCCTGCACTACTTCCTCGGCTCGGGCTCTGTCACCGGTGAGTCGCACGACATACCCGTAGAGCGGGCCGGCGACGTCCTCGTACAACGCACGGACGAACGACTCCGCATGAGCGGTGCTCTGCGACACGGCCACACACCTGAGAACGGGTTGCCGATCGGGGTAGTTCAGCGCGGCGCATGTGACACCGACCATGTGGATGCAGCCACCATGTGCATGCACCGACCATGTAAGTGCCGCTCACTCCATTCCCGCAGCCCGGAGCTCGCCCAGGGCCTGCAGCGCGAGGTCGAGGAGTTCCTCACCGCCTCGGGCGGTCCACGTGAGGTCGATGAGGATCTCGGTGGCGCCCGCCTCGGCGAGCCCGGCGATGTCGTCCACCACCTGCGACAGCGATCCGTGAAACGGTTGGCGGCCCGCGCCACGCTCGGCGGGGTGGAGCATCACGTTCGCCCGCGGGATCAGCTCGAGCCGTTCGGGGTCGCGACCGTGCTCTGCCGCGCGATCCCGGATCCGCTTCCAACCCTCCGCCATCACCGCGGGGGGCGTGCCGGCGGGCAGCCAGCCGTCGGCCTTGCGGGCGATCCGCTCGGCCGCCCGTTCCGTGTACCTGCCGCCCAGCAGGACCGGCACCGGCACCGGCGGCTTCGGCGCCACGAGGGCGTTCTGCACGTTCATGCGCGAGTCGCGGTGGTTCACCGGGTCAGGCCCCCAGAGCGCGCGGCAGGCGTCGATCGTCTCGTCGAGCGCCTGCCCCCGGTGCGCGAAGTCGGCGCCCGCAGCACGGAACTCGTCGCTCGACCAGCCCGCACCCAGACCGGCGATCAACCTGCCGCCGCTGGTGACGTCCAGGGTGGCGAGCGCTCGGGCGAGGTCGAGCGAGGAGTGCAACGGGGCGATCAGAACGCCGGTGCCCAGCCGCACCGTCTCCGTCACCGCCGACGCGATCGCGAGGACGGTGAGCGGGTCGGCGCAACTGCGGTAGCCATCGGGCCACGGGCGCGGCGCGCCGCCACCGGGCCCCTCGGCAGGCGTGAGCGGGAACAGCACGTGCTCGTAGACCCAGAGGCTCGAATAGCCGGCACGCTCCCCTCCACGCGCGATGTGCACGACATCGTTGCGCATGTCGTAGCGATCGCTGCGCTGCGGAAGGCCCAGCCCGAACCTCACGGCCGCTGCCGCTTTCCTACGAACACGTCCGCTCTGCCTCGGCCCAGCCCGCGGCGTCCGTCCAGCGGGGGAAGACAGCCGCCTGCCCGACCCGTGACCCCGCGTCGTCCACGAGGTTCCACATCGTCACGTCCTCGATCCAGAACCGGCGCCGCGACTTCGCGATCCGCAGCCCCCGGTACCCGGTGGAGAAGCCGTTCGACTCGACGTCGGCGAGCAGCCGGTTGCGGTCGGCCTGGCGGTCCGGTTCGGCGGAGAGCCGGGAACGCAGCCCGGTGAACTCCGTCCAGCCGTACTCGAAACAGCCCTGCGCAGTCCTGTTCGCGTAGACGAACCGGGGGTCCGGATCCGCGTCGTGCGCCAGGAGGCCGAAAGGTGCGTCCTCGTAGAGCCAGGCGGCGGCGTTCTCCCGGTCGACGAGAGGCGTGCCGACGAACCGCTCGTACGAGTGGAGCAACAGCCGGACGAAGCCGGGATCCGTGGGTGACGCAAGATCGAGCACCGTTTCAGCTCCTCACGTGGTCAGTGAGACGCCTGATCTCGGAGAGAGCGGAGTGCTCACGACGGTCAGGTGTCCCTCGCCGGCCCCCTGGTCGACCGTAGCCCGGCAGTGCCGGGACCGGTCCTGGCGTCGTTGCCCCTGTGCCCACGCAACGGCCGGCCCGCGTCGGCAGTTCCCCGTGCGATCAGCGAGAAGCCGGGCCGACCGCCCCGGCCGGGTGCCGGCCGGGGCGGATCGCTGGGGACACGCGGCCCGCGGGCGTGACCACCTGCGGGCCGCGTGGGCGAATCAGGCCTGCGGCGCGGTGAGCTGCGGGTACAGGGCGGTCAGGTCCGCCGAGAGCCCGGCACGCACGTTCTTGCTGATCTCGTCCGCGAGCACCTCGTAGGCACCCTCCTGCACGCCGTCGAGCGCGAGGGCTGCCACCACCGCCGGGTCGTTCTTCGGGCCGTCGATGTGCGCGGCCATGTCGGTGTCCAGGTAGCCGGCATGCAGCGCGGTGACCCGGATGCCCTTCGGCGCGAGCCGCGTGCGCACGGAGTTGGTCATCGCCCAGCTCGCGGCCTTGCCGACGGAGTACGCCTCGCTCTGCGGGATGTGCACCCAGGACAACACGGACAGCACGTTGAGCACGCCGCCGCCCCCGTTGGCCTCGATGACCGGCACGAAGGCGCGCGTGGCTCGCAGCGTGCCGAAGAGGTGCGTCTCCAACTCCTGCCGGATGTCGTCGAGGTCACCGTCGAGCAGTTCGGTGTGTGTGTCGATGCCGACGTTGTTGATCAGAAGCGTCGCGTCGCTCGCCGTGGCCGCTGCTGCCGCGACCGACTCCGGGTCGGTGATGTCGATCTGGAGCGGCACCACGTCGGGCAGGTCGATCGAGCTGGGGTTGCGCGCTCCCGCGTAGACCTTCGCGCCTCGCTTCACGAGCTCTGCGGCGAAGTGCCGGCCCAGCCCCCTGTTCGCACCGGTGACGACCGCGACCGAGTTCTGGATGTCCATGCTGTCTCTCCCGCCTGAGGTCCTGCTGTGTAGGAAAACCAAATCTAGCTATCTAAGTATGCCGAGGCAACTCAGGGTTAGACTGAACACATGGCGGCGACGGAGAAGGACAGGATGTGTTCGATCGCGCGTTCGCTCGAGGTCCTGGGCGAGCGCTGGACATTCCTGATCCTGCGCGAGGCGCTCTCAGGCACGACGCGGTTCGCCGACTTCCGCTCCGAGCTCGGCGTGGCCCCGGACGTGCTCAGCAACCGGCTGGCGTCGCTGGTCGATGCCGGGGTGCTGGAGAAACAGCCCTATCGGGAGCCGGGTGCACGCGTGCGCGACAGCTACCACCTGACACCCGCCGGGCGCGACCTCCAGCTGCTGCTCGGCGCCCTGCAACAGTGGGGCGACGAGCACCGGCCCTACGAGCTCGGCCCCACCGTCGTGCGCCGCACCGTGGACGGCGACCGCCCCGTGCACGTGGGGTTCATCGACGACACCGGTCGCGAGGTGCCGCTCGAGAACGTGGCGTTCGTCCGGACCGCCCTCTACCCGGCCTGATCGACTCCCTCGCTCACTCCACGTCGGCCGCGGCGGCGGAGAACTGGGCGGAGTACAGGTCGTGGTAGGCCCCCCGCGCGGCGAGCAGCTCGTCGTGAGTGCCCTGCTCGACGATCCGCCCCGACTCCATCACGAGTATCAGGTCGGCGTCGCGGATCGTGGAGAGCCGGTGGGCGATCACGAAACTGGTGCGGTCGGACCGCAACGCCGCCATCGCCCGCTGCACCAGCACCTCCGTGCGGGTGTCCACCGAGCTCGTGGCCTCGTCGAGGATGAGCAGCGTGGGGTCGGCGAGGAACGCCCGCGCGATCGTGATCAGCTGCTTCTCACCGGCACTGACGTTGCTGCCCTCGTCGTCGATCACGGTGTCGTAACCGTCGGGCAGGCTACGGACGAAGCGGTCGACGTACGTGGCGCGCGCCGCCGCGAGCACCTGCTCCTCACTCGCGGCCGGATTGCCGTAAGCGATGTTGTCGCGGATCGTGCCGCCGAAGAGCCACGTGTCCTGCAGCACCATGCCGACCCCGGAGCGCAGCGTGGCGCGGTCCATCGTGGCGGTGTCCACGCCGTCGAGGGTGATCCGGCCGGAGTCGAGCTTGTAGAACCGCATGATCAGGTTCACCAGCGTGGTCTTGCCCGCTCCCGTGGGCCCGACGATCGCAACGGTCTGCCCCGGCTCCGCCGTGAGCGACAGGTCGTCGATCAGGGGCTTGTCCGGCTCGTAGCGGAACGAGACATGCTCGAAGACCACCCGTCCCCGCCGCGTCACCGGCACGGCGGGCGAGGTCGGGTCGGGCACCTGCTCCTCGGCGTCGAGCAGCTCGAACACGCGCTCGGCCGAGGCCACGCCCGACTGCAGGAGGTTGGCCATGGACGCGAGCTGGGTGAGCGGCTGGGTGAACTGCCGGGAGTACTGGATGAAGGCCTGGACGTCACCGAGGCTCATCGAGCCCGAAGCCACGCGCAGACCGCCGACGACGGCCACCAGCACGTAGTTCAGGTTCCCGATGAACATCATCGACGGCATGATGATCCCGGAGATGAACTGCGCCCGGAAACTTGCGTCGAACAGCCGCTCGTTCCGCTGCGTGAAGTCCGCCTCCACCTCCTGGCGCCGTCCGAACACCCGCACCAGTTCGTGGCCGGTGAAAGCCTCCTCGATGTGCGCGTTCAGCGCGCCGGTGTAGCGCCACTGCGCCACGAACTGCTTCTGCGACCGCTTCGCGATCGCCTTGGTGACGAACATCGAGACCGGGATCGTGACCAGCGCGACGAGCGCCAGCAGCGGTGAGATCACCAGCATCATCACCAGTACGCCGACCACCGTGAGCACCGAGGTCAGCAGCTGGCTCATCGTCTGCTGCAGGGTCTGGGAGATGTTGTCGATGTCGTTGGTGACACGGCTGAGCACCTCGCCCCGCTGCTGGCGGTCGAAATAGCGCAGCGGCAGGCGGTTGAGCTTGTCCTCCACCTCCCGGCGCAACGAGAAGATCGTGCGCTGCACGATCCCGTTCAGCAGGTAGCTCTGCATCCAGCCGAACAGCGAGGCGGCCACGTAGATCGCGATGACGCCGAGGAGCACCTGCCCGAGCAACCCGAAGTCGATGCCCTGCCCCGGCACCACCGACGAGCCCTCGATGACGTTGGCGAACGTCTCGTTGCCCGCGGCGCGCGCCGCGGCGGCCGCCTCCGCGGTGGTGGTGCCGGGGGTGAGCTGCTGCCCGATCACCCCCGCGAAGATGACGTCGGTGGCGTGGCCGAGGATCTTCGGCCCGATCACCGAGAGCGCCACACTGATGACGCCGAGGGCCACCACGAGCACCACCAGCGCCCGCTCCGGAGCGAGCATGCCCACCAGCCGGCGTGCCGACGGGCCGAAGTCCATCGACTTCTCGGCCGGCATCCCCGCGGACGCCCACGGCGGGCCGCCGCCCCGGCGCGCCGCGGACATCTCCCGTGCCGCACGGCCGGTGTCGTCACCGCCCCCGCCCGCCGGTGCAGGCGCCGGAGTCGGGCTCGGCCTGGTCATACCACTTCCTCCGCGCTGATCTTTTCCGCGCTGATCGCTTCTGCGCTGATCTTTTCCGGGCTGATCTCTTCCGGGCTGATCTCTTCCGGGCCGATCTCATCTGCACTGAACTGGGACGCCACGATCTCGGCGTACGTCGGGCTGGTGCCGAGCAGCTCGTCGTGGGTGCCGATGCCGACCACCGCGCCGTCGTCGAGGACGACGATCTGGTCGGCGTCCCGGATGCTCGCCACGCGTTGCGCCACCACCAGCACCGTCGCCGTCTCGGTGACGGGTCGCAGTGCCGCGCGGAGCCGGGCGTCGGTGGCGAGGTCGAGTGCGGAGAACGAGTCGTCGAACAGGTAGATCTGTGGTGCCCGCACGAGCAGCCGGGCGATGGCGAGCCGCTGACGCTGGCCGCCGGACACGTTCGTGCCGCCCTGCGCGATCGGGGCGTCGAGGCCCGCGGGCATGGCCCGGACGAACTCTGCGGCCTGGGCCACCTCCAGCGCCGTCCACAACTGCTCGTCGGTGGCGTCGGGGTTGCCGTAGCGGAGGTTGCTCGCGACGGTGCCGGAGAAGAGGTACGGCCGCTGCGGCACGATCCCCACCCGGCCCCAGAGGTACTCCGGTTCGAGGTCGCGCACGTCGACGCCGTCGACGAGCACCGCGCCACCCGTCACGTCGAACAGGCGCGGGACGAGCCCGAGGAGTGTGGTCTTGCCCGCGCCGGTGCTCCCGACGATCGCCGTGGTGGTGCCGGGACGCGCCGTGAAGGTGACGTTGCGCAGCACGGGCTCGGCCGCGCCCGGGTAGGCGAAGCCGGCCCCGCGCAGCTCGAGAACACCGGTGGCGCCCGACGGAACGACCGCTTCCCGCGGCGGCGCCACCGACGATGCGGTGTCGAGCACCTCGACGATGCGTTCCGCGCAGACCGCCGCGCGCGGGATCATCATCGTCATGAACGTGGCCATCATGACGGCCATGAGGATCTGGGTCAGATAGGTCAGGAACGCGGTGAGTGCACCGACCTGCATCTGCCCGGCGTCGATCCGCCCCGCACCGAACCACAGCACGGCCACGCTCGAGACGTTCAGCACGAGCATGACGATCGGGAAGATCCGCGCCTGCAGGCGCCCGACCCGCAGGGCGACGTCCGTCAGCTCGGCGTTGGCCCGCTCGAACCGCGCCGTCTCCTCCGGCTCCCGGACGAACGCCCGCACCACCCGGATGCCGGTGATCTGCTCCCGCAGGATCCGGTTCACGTCGTCGATGCGCGTCTGCATGCTCCGGAAGCCCGGCACCATCCGCACGATCACCACGCCGATCGACGCCACCAGCACCGGGACGCAGACCAGCATCAGCCAGGACAGCTGTGTGTCCTCCTGCAGGGCCATGACCACCCCGCCGAAGCACATGATCGGCGCCGTCACCAGCATCGTGCAGGACAGCAGCACCAGCATCTGCACCTGCTGCACGTCGTTGGTGCCGCGGGTGATCAGCGACGGGGCGCCGAACCGGTTGACCTCGCGCGCCGAGAACTCCCCCACCCGGTGGAACAGCGCCGCACGCACGTCCCGGCCGAAGCCCATGGCCGTTTGCGCGCCCACGTACACGGCGGCGACCGAGCACGCGATCTGCACGAGCGTGACCACCAGCATCCAGCCGCCGGTGCCGAGGATGTAGGACGTGTCGCCGCGGGCGATGCCCTGGTCGATGATGTCCGCGTTGAGGCTCGGCAGGTACAGCGAAGCCATCGTCCCGATCAGCTGCAGCACCACCACCAGCAACAACGGGCGGGTGTAGGGACGCAGCCGCTCGCGTAGCAGCCGGATCAACATGAACGGTCCTCGGTTGTGATGAGTGGGGCGCAGGGGCCGGCGATCAGCGTCGGTCGGATCTGTCCGTCGGACATGACGGGCTGCTCCCCCTTGTCCCTTGTCGTGGTGCGGACGCTAGGAGCCGGACGGAATCCGCCGAATCCGTCACGTGACCGGGCAACGCCAGGCCGTCCAGCAGGATGGAGACGATCTGCTCGGCGTCCAGTTCGCGGCCGTCGGCGATGAGCGGGTGGGTGCCGGAGAAGACGAGCAGGCGCAGCACGTGCGCGAACTCGGCAGGCGGCACGCGCAACCGGCACGCGTCCGGGCCCACCAGGTCGATCACGGCGGCGCGGAAGGCCTCGTTGATCTCGCCGGGGTTCTGGCCCCCGGCCGGGCGAGCCGGCGACGGGCGCCCCTCGCGCGGCGGCGTCCGTGCCCAGCCCAGGGCGTTGAGCAGGCCGAACACCTCGGCCATCCGGCGCTGCAGCACCGTGACGCCCGCGACGAGGCGCTCGCGGAGCGGGAGAGAACGGTCCACGGCCGCCAACTCGCGGAGTGCGGGCGCGGGATCGAACGCGTCGGCGACCACCGCCTCCACCACCGACTCCTTGTCGGGGAAGACGCGGAAGATCGTGCCCTCGGCGATCCCGGCCGCCGCCGCGATCTGGCGGGTGGTCACTGCGGTGCCGTGCTGTTGTACGAGCGGCCGCGTGGCCGCCACGATCGCGGCTCGCCTCGCCTCCGGCGCCATACGGGGAGCGCGCCTGCCCTCGGAGATCACGCGGGGACAGTAAATGAGCGCCCACTCACTAACAAGTTGTTTCCCTCGGAGGGAAACCCCCCACCAGTGCGGTCCAGGCGGATCGCGGCCCAGGTCGCTGCCACCGCCAGGTGCCGCGCACGGCCGACGGCCGACATTCCCGGCCTCGGACCCGCCCTTTACGCTCCCCTGAAGATCGACAGCGCCTGCCCCACCACAACGGAGAGACGATGGCTCGGGAACGTATCGAGATCGCGGCGGGCGACCGGCGGGTCACGGGTGTCACCACCCGCCCGGGCAGCGCGGAGGCTCCGCTCCTGGTGGCCCTGCACGGCGGCACCTACACGTCGGCCTACTTCGACGTGCCGGGCTTCTCCTTCCTGGATCTGGCCGAGGCCACCGGCTTCACGGCCGTCTCGCTCGACCGCCCCGGCTACGGAGGCAGCGACCCGCTCGACGACGGCACACCCTTCTTCGCCGGGAGCGCGACGGTGCTCGACGACGCGATCGCCCGGCTGTGGGCCGACCGGTCGGCCGAGCACCCCGGCATCGTGATCGTCTCCCACTCGATCGGCTCGGCCATCGCCGTCCACATGGCGGCGGGCAAGCCCGCGTGGCCGCTGCTGGGCATCGCGCTGCACGGCGTCAACGACCGGTCTCCCGACCCGGTCGTGAACGCCTGGAACGCCATGCCGGCCGGGCAGCCCATCGCGTTCACGCAGGAGCAGCGGCGGATGTTCATGTACGGCCCCGACGGCACGATGGACGCCGACGCGGTGGCGAGGGCCGAGATCTCGGCCGCACCTGCGCCGCTGGCCGAGCTGCTCGAGATCGTCCGGGAGTGGCCGGCGTCGGCGGCACAGCTCGCCGCCGGGGTGACGGTGCCCGTGCACTACGCACTCGCCGAGTTCGACGGGCTGTGGCTCGTCGACGAGGAGCGCGTCGAGAAGTTCGCCGGCTACTTCACATCGGCGCCCTGGACCGTGGCATCGCTCTTCCGTGGCGCCGGGCACAACATCGACCACCACCATCTCGGCCGCACGCTGCACCTGGAGCAGCTCGCCTTCGCGTGGGCGTGCGTCCACCGCCGGAGCCCCGCGCTCGTCGGCTGAGCGGTGAGGCCGTGTCCCGCGGATCCGGATCGACGGGACACGGCCTCACCCCGGCTCACCAGGCAGCGCCGACCGGCTGCTGGACAGCGGCGTTGAGCCGGTTCCAGACGTTGATCGCCGAGATCGACACCAGCAACGCCGAGAGCGCCTCCTCGTCGTAGTGGCGGGCGGCCTCGGCCCACACGTCGTCAGGGACGGCGTCGGACCGGTCCGCGAGCCGGGTGACGCACTCGGCGAGCGCGAGCGCAGCACGTTCGGCGTCGCTGAAGTACGACGACTCCCGCCACGCGCCGACACCCCAGATCCGCTCGTCCTTCTCACCGGCGTCCTTGAGCTCCCGCGAGTGCATGTCGACGCACACGCTGCAGCCGTTGATCTGGCTCGCGCGCAGGTGGATCAGGTGGTGGGTCGTCGCGGGAACGGCGCTCGACTGCGCCGCCTTGCTCAGCGCGTGCAGCGCCTTCATCACGTCCGGCAGCACCTTCACGGGGTGCGTCATCCGAGCCTGCATCATGTCCTCCTGCTGTCACATCCGCCCCGTCCGGGCGGGTCATAGGGGTGACCCGCCGGATCGAGAGGATGTGACAGGTGCAGGACGAAGAATTCTGGGCAGCGCAGTTCGAGGAGCACCGCCCCCGGCTGCGGGCAGTCGCCTACCGGATGCTCGGCTCGTTCGCCGAGGCCGAGGACGCGGTCCAGGAGTCCTGGTTGCGCGTCTCGCGCGCGTCGGGCGACGACGTGGAGAACATCAGCGGCTGGCTCACGACGATCGTCTCGCGGCAGTGCCTCAACATGCTGCGCTCGCGGGCGACCCGCCGCGAGGACCCGCTGGACGTGCGGGTGCCCGACCCGGTCGTGGAGTCCGGCGACGGTGTCGACCCTGCCGAGCAGGGTGCCCTCGCCGACTCCGTGGGCCTCGCTCTGCTGGTCGTGCTCGAGGCACTCGACCCTGCGGAGCGGCTCGCGTTCGTGCTGCACGACATGTTCGCGGTGCCGTTCGAGGAGATCGCACCCATCGTGGGCCGGACCCCTGCCACGGCTCGGCAGCTCGCCAGCAGGGCCCGGCGGCGGATCCAGGGCGTGGCGCCCACCGGGCAGCCCGACCGCGCCCGGCAGCGCGAGATCGTCGAGGCCTGGCTCGCGGCGGCACGCGGCGGTGACTTCGCGGGGTTGGTCACGCTCCTGCACCCGGACGCCGTGCTGCGCGTCGACACTGGCGGGGCAGGCTCGAAGCTCGTGCGGGGCGCGGCCGAGGTGGCCGGGCAGGCGGCGATGTACCGGGCAGGCGGGCTCCGGGCGCAGTTCGCGGTGGTCAACGGCGGCCCCGGCATCATCTCGGTGATCAACGGGCGGCTGACGGGGGTCCTGGCGTTCACGGTCGCCGACGGGCTGATCGTCGAGATCGACATCCTGGCCGACCCGCAACGGCTGGCGGCCCTGGACCTCGCCTGAACACCCGGCCCGACTGCACACCCTCCCGGATGGCACCGGGCGGCGCCGCGTCCCCCTGGTCGGCGCCGCCCGGGAGCTCAGACAGCGGAGGTGGTGATCTCCGCCTCCCGGACGAACGCCGGGTCCAGCTGCACGCCCCACCCCGGGGCGGTGGGGGCGTCGACCCTGCCGTCGACGACGCGGAGCGCGGGCTCGTACACCCCCTGCGTCCACGGCGTGGTCTCGATGCTCCACTCCTGGTACTGCGTGCATGCGGGCATGGCGGCCGCGAGGTGCAGCGAGAACACCTGCAGCAGCGAGTCGTTGGCGCAGTGCGGCGTGCACGGGATGCCCGCCGCCTCGGCCAGCACGGCCACCTTGCGCGCTCGCGAGATCCCCCCGATGTAACCGACGTCGGGTTGCACGATGTCAACGGCGCGGCCGCTGATCATGCGGTGGAACTGCGGCAGCGAGATGTCCTGCTCCCCGCCCGAGACGGGGACGTCCAGTGCGGCGGCCACCTGCGCGGTCTGCTCGAGCTCCGGGAACGGGCACGGCTCCTCGAAGTGGAAGTACCCGTGCTCCTCCAGGAGCCTGCCGACGCGGATCGCACGGCCCACGGAGAACCCGCCGTTGGCGTCGGCCGAGATGTCCACGTCGTCGCCCAGCACAGCGCGCACGTGCGGGACGATCCGCTCGGTGCGGCCCGGTGCCGCGTCGACGTCACGGCCCATCGCCTCGCCCACACGGATCTTCACCGCACGGAAACCCTGCTCGGCGACGAACCCGGCGAGGCGATCGGCCTCCTGCTCCGGCGTGATCGACCGCAGCATGCTGGACGCGTACATCGGTACGGACGCCCGTGCATGACCGCCCAGGAGCTTCGCCACCGGCTGCCCCGTGACGATGCCCAGCACGTCCCACAGCGCCGTGTCGACCCCGGCGAGCGCCCGGTGCAGGAAGCTGCTGGGGAACTTGTAGTGCACGCGCAGGCACTCGTCCACCAGCGCCTCGACGTCCCAGGGGTCCCGGCCGAGGAAGAGCGGGGCCACCATCGCGTGCAGCACGTGTGCGCTGGTGGCGGCCTCGTAGGGCGCCGTCTGCCCGATGCCGACGACACCGTCGTCGGTGCCGACCCGCACGATGGCGAGCGGCCCACGGACGAGGGTCTCGATGCGGGTGATCTTCACAGGTGCTTCTCCAGGACGTCGACCAGGCGCGGGCGCACCACGCAGCGCTCGAACGCGAAGCAGTCGGCCAGCGCCCGCGCCTCCTCGGCGTCGATCCCGGCGAAGCAGCGCGCGAAGTCGTGCACCATCGGCTCGGCCAGCAAGATGTGGCGCACCAGCACGTGAATCCACTGCTGCCGGCCGAACGGGTGCGGGTCGAAGTCGGGGAACTCCTCGGCCACCACGGCTTCGATGGGGTCGAGGATGTGCCGCACCCCGGTGTCGACACCGCCCCAGACGTCCACGCCGAGCCGGGCCTTCTTCTCCAGCACGGGCTCGATCCGCTGCAGGTAGGCGGAGTCGGCCGCGGCGTGCACCACGCCCTGCAGCCCGATGTCCTTGTAGGTCCACAGGCTCCAGCCGGCGGCGTGCTCGTCGTAGATGTCGAGCTGGTCCTCCAGCACGCGGTAACGGGCGTCGTCACGGACGGGGTCGCCGCTGTACACCGGGCCGAACTCACCCACCCAGATCGGTGTGCCGGTACGGCGCATGTACTCCGAGCGGTGCAGGAACCGGGCCTCGATGTAGTCGCGGTCGACGTACTGGCCGCGCGAGTCCCCCGGGTAGGCGCCGCTGTCGGCGAACCCGGCGAGCGCGTAGTCGTGCACGGTGTAGACGGTGTTCTCCCACGGCTCGGCGAACACGTCGAACTCGGTGGCGTGCCGGTTGCCGTCCAGGAAGATCACGTGCTTCTCATCGACCGCGCGGATGGCGGCGTGCAGCCGCTCGTAGAAGGGGCCGATCGTGGTGCCGTCGGAGTCGGCGGGCTCGTTGAGCGGGTTGTATCCGGCGACCCAGGGGTTGTCCTTGTAGCGGTCGGCGAGCGCCTCCCACAGGTGCACCACCCGGTCCTGGAAGTGACGGTGGGTCCAGAAGAACGACCGGTGCGTCGGGTTGTCGCTGTGCCAGCGCTGGTTGTGGAAGCCGGGGGCCGCGTGCAGGTCGAGCACGGTGTAGAGACCGTTGCGGGCGCAGGCGTCGATGGCCCGGTCCAGCAGCCGGAAGCCCTCCTCCTTCAGCTGGAGCGGCCGGTCGTCGTCCTCGAAGTGGCGGTAGTGAAACGGCAGCCGCACGCAGTTCATCCCGCGCTCGGCCAGGAAGCGGGCGTCGTCGTCGGTGAAGAAGACCTCGAGGAAGCGGTCGAAGAAAGCGGCTGCGACCTCGGGGCCGAGCACCGTGTGCATGGCCTTGCGCTGCAGCTCCTCCGTGGAGGGGTAGCCGCTGATGAAGTTCTCCATGTTCATCCACCCGCCCAGCCCCACCCCGCGCAGCCGCACGGGCTCGCCCGCAGCGGTTGCGAGGTGGTCGCCGTCGACGCGGATCAGTACGGACTCGTCGGACATCGGGGCGGGACTCTCCTTCGTCGACCGGACAGGGATCACTTGCCGAAGCCCGCCGTGAGACCGCGCACCAGGTGGCGGCGGCCCAGCACGTAGGCCACGAGCATCGGCAGGGTGGAGAGCACGACGGCCGCGAGCACCGCCGGGACGTTCACGGTGAACTCACCCTGAAACGTCCACAGCGCCATCGGCAGCACGCGCTTGTCGGCGCTCTGGGTGAGGATCAGCGGGAACAGGAACCCGTTCCACACGTGCAGGCCGTCGTAGATCGCCACGGTCACCAGCGCGGGCCGGGCGAGCGGCAGCACCAGGTTCCAGAGGATCCGCCAGTCGCCCGCGCCGTCGAGCCGCATCGACTCGAACAGCTCGTAGGGAATGTCGCGCATGAAGTTGGCGAGGATCAGCACGGTGATCGGCACCGCGAACCCGATCGACGGCAGGATCAGCGCCAGCAGGCTGTCGTAGAGATGCGCGCGCGTGATCATGTAGTACAGCGGGATGATCGTCGCGTGGGTCGGGATCGCCAGTCCCAGCAGGAACACCGAGAACGTCGAGCGGACGAACCGGCCGTTGCCCCGCACCACCGCGTATGCGGCCATGAGCGAGATCGTCACCGTCACGGCCACCGCTGCCGCCGTGATGATCACGCTGTTGAGGAAGTAGAGGCCGAAGCCGCTCTGCAGCACCAGCAGGTAGTTGTCGAGGGTGAAGTCGGTGGGCGGGGCCAGCGGGTTGGTGGAGAAGAATCCGGCCTGGCTGCGGAGGCTGGAGATCACCACGAAGTAGATCGGCAGGATGATCACTGCCAGCCAGATGAACCCGCCGAGCCCGGCGAGCACGTTGGGCGGGCGCCGGGGGCCGCGGCGGGTGGGGCGCACCTGCAGCGGCTGCTCGCCCGCCGTCATCGTGACCGTCATCTAGAGGCCCTCCTGCTCGCTGCTCATGCGGGCGAAGCCGGAGAACCTGGTGAGCACGAAGGCCAGCCCCAGCCCGGCCACCACGAGGATCACGGCCAGCACGCTGGCCCCGCCCATGTCGTTGGCCGAGAACCCGGTGAGGTACATGTCGAGCGGCAGCAGCCGCGTGGAGGTGCCCGGACCACCGCCGGTGAGCACGAACACCACGTCGAAGTAGGTCAGCGAGCCGGTCAGCATCAGCGTCGAGGACGTGACGATCGTGTAGCGCAACTGCGGCAGCGTGATGTGGCGGAACTGCGCCAGCATTCCCGCGCCGTCGATCGTGGCCGCCTCGTAGAGCGACGTCGGGATCTGCCGCACGCCGGCCTGGTACAGCAGCGTGTGGAACGGCACGAACTGCCAGGCGATCACGAAGATCACCACGTACAGCACGAGGTCGGGGTCACCGAGCCAGTCCTGCGCGAGGAACCCGAGACCGGGGGCACCACCGATCCCGAAGTTCGGGTCGAGGATCGCCTTGAACGCGATGGCCACGGCGGCCGAGGAGAGCAGCAGCGGCACGAAGTACAGCACCGCCAGCACCGCGCGGTAGCGCTGGGTACCCGCGGTGAAGACGCCGAGCAGGAGGCTGATCGGCGTCTGCACCAGCCAGGACACCACCATGATCTTCACGGTCAGCAGCAGGGCCTGGCCGGTCACGGGGTCGGTGAGCACGCCTGCCCAGTTGCTCCAGCCCGCCCAGCCCAGCTCGCCGAGCCCGTCCCAGTCGGCGAAGCTCAGCACCACGGCACCGGCGAGCGGGACGAGCGCGAAGACGACGAAGAACACGAGTGCCGGCAGGGCCAGCAGCCCGTTGGCACCCGTGCGGCGCGGCCGGGGAGCCGGCGCCGGGACACGCGCCGCGGCCGGGACCGGAGCGGACGCAGTCGAGACCGTCACGACCGTCAGCTCCCGACGGTCGCGTTCATCGCGGCGGAGAACTGCTCCGGAGTGATCTGGCCGAGGAAGATCTGCTGCAGGTTCGTCAGCAGCGCGTCACCCTGCGCCGGGCTCAGCGCCTGGTCCAGGGATAGCTGGAAGTTCGGGGCCTTGGCCGTGACGTCGTAGACGGTCCGGAAGTAGTCGGGGTCGCTCGACGTCGCGATGGCGTCGTCGATCCCGGCCACCGGAGGCACGTTGCCGACGGTGAGCAGATCCCTCACGTACTTGTCGTTCAGCAGGTTGTTCTTGATGTAGTCGCGGGCCACCTGCTTCTCCTGCGGGGTGGCTGCCGCGGAGATCGACCAGTAGTTGGACGGGTTGCCCACTACGTCGGCCGGGTCGCCCTTCCCGCCCTCCACGGCCGGGAACGGGAAGTAGCCGAGCTTGCGGTCCGCGACGAACGTCGGGTCGCCCGTCTTGATCGTCTGGTAGGTGGCGGGCAGCCCGAGCGTCATCGCCGCCTTGCCCGTGTAGAGCAGTGCGACGTCGGCGCCGCTGTCGGTGGAGATCGAGGCGAAGCCCTTGATGAACCCGCCCTTGTTCACGAGGTCCTGGATCATCCGGTTCGCCTCGAGCACCGCGTGGTCGGACCAGCCGTCGTGCTTGTTCGCCACGATCCCGTCGAGCACGCCGGGGCCGCCGAGGCGGTCGACGAGATAGGCGAACCACGGCAGGAGCGGCCACTTCGGCTGGCCCGCTACGGCGAACGGTGAGATGCCGGCGGCCTGGAACCGCGGCACCAGTGCCATCAGCTCACCCCACGTGGACGGGGGCTGTGCGCCGATCTTCGCGAACAGATCCTTGTTGTAATAGATCATCACGGGCTTCACGCCGTTGTTGGGCACGGCGTAGGTCTTGCCGTCGATCTGGCCCACCGCGGCCACCGACGGCAGGAAGCGGTCCTTCATGGCGGGGTCGGCGGCGAGGTCCGAGAGATCGTCGACGGCCCTGGCCTCGACGTAGGAGCGCAGCACTCCGCCGCCCCAGTTGTAGATCAGGGTCGGCGCGTCCGCGGCCCCGACGGCCGTGCGGATCTTCTGCTTGTACGGGTCGTTCGCGAACGACTGGATGGCGAACGTCTGGTCGGGATGGTCGACGTTCCACGAGTCGAAGGAGTCGTCGAACGCCTTGTCGGTGACACCGCTGATGATCCACGCCGATGCGCTGCCCTCGCCGCCGGCCTGTGGTCCGGCGGTCCCACAGGCTGCCGCGCCGACGAGTGCCGCGGCGAGTCCCAGCGCCGCGAGCGCCCGTCGCGCTCTGCCTGATGCCTTCACAACTGTCCGCCTCTCTGGCCCTGGTCATGGCGGTGGCCCGGGGCACGTCGGTGAGCGCGGCACCGACGTCAGGCGACTGGCACCGGTGCCCTGTCGAGCTTCCGCTTCACGGAATCTCAAGGTCTCTCGCAGCCCTGAGGACTGGAACTGGAGGGATCTTGCAGTCCTCCGGCGGGCGTGTCAATCGTTATCGATAACGTTTTCGAAGACGATAGAGTCTCCGATCGTGAGCACCAGCCGCGTGACCATCCGGGACGTTGCTGCCATGGCAGGTGTGTCCGTGGCAACCGTCTCGAAGGTCCTCAACGACCGCTACGGCGTCGCGACGAGCACCATCGAGCGCGTCCGTTCGGTGATCTCGGAGCTCGGGTACGAGTCGAGCCTGGTGGCGCGCAGCCTGCGCAACCACCGCACGAACGTCATCGGCGTGCTGGTGTGGGACATCGAGCCCTACAGCGCCGAGGTGCTCAAGGGGGTGGCACGAGCCATCAAGAGCACCGGCTACGAGCTGGTGGTGTACTCCGCAGGCGGCAAGGGCGTCGAACGCATGGGCTGGGAGCACCGTTATCTGTCCCGGCTCTCCGGCACGCTGATCGACGGCGCGGTCATGGTCACGCCCACCGTGCAGACCGCCCCGTTCGCCGGGCCCGTGGTCGCCGTCGACCCGCATACGGGCGCGGAAGACGTGCCGACCGTGGCGTCCGACAACTTCCGCGGCGCGCAACTGGCCGTCGAGCACCTGCTGGAGCTCGGCCACCGGCGCATCGGGCTGCTGAGCAGGCCGCCCCGCGACCTGGAATCCGGCCCGCAGCGCGAAGAGGGCTACCGCAGCGCCTTGCGGGCCGCAGGCATCACGCCCGACCCCGACCTGGTGCGGGCGGGCGGGTACGACGACTCGGATCTGAAGGAAGCCGCGCTGCAACTGCTGACGGTGCCCGACCGCCCCACGGCGATCTTCGCCGCCAACGACGTCTCCGCCATCATGACGATGGAGGTCGCCCTGTCGATGGGCCTGCGGGTGCCCGATGACCTGTCCGTCATCGGGTTCGACAACGTTCCCGAGAGCGCGATGACCCGGCCCGGGCTCACGACGATCGAGCAGCCGCTCCAGCTGATGGGCCAGCGGTCGATCGAGATGCTCGTGGAGCTTCTGGCCGGCAGCGAACCGGCCGAGACGCACGTGCGCCTACCGACCCGGCTGGTGGTCCGAGGCTCCTGCACCACTCCATGATCGCCGTGAGATCCGGCTTTCTGCCCTCGGAAGGGCGATCAACCGGATCTCACGGCGATCTTGCGGGACGGGACGCGGGTTCGGTCAGCGCCAGACCGTGACGCTGCGCCGCACCGGGCGCGCGCCCTCGTCGCTCACGAACAGTTCGGGCGAGCGGTCCCGGACCCGCTCGATGTCGTCGAAGACCGCCCGCAGGTGCCCCCGCAGCGCCGCCTCGGCCGCCGCAAGGTCACCCGCGGCGAGCGCGTCGACCACGGCAGTGTGCTGAGCGACCAGAACCGCAATGGGGCTGACCGTGCGGAGCCCGAGCCTGCGAGCCCGGTCGAGGTGGGCCTTGGCCGACTCGACCACGCGCCACGCCCCCGCGTGCCCGCCGACGGCGAGCAGCAGATGGTGGAACTCCTCGTCGAGCCGGAAGAACTCCTCCACGTCGTCATCGAGCTCGCGCTGGCGGGCGAGCACCTCCCGGAGCGCGGCGAGTGCCTCGTCGTCGAGACGGTCGACGGCATCACGCAGCGACGCGACCTCGATCGCCTCCCGGACGAACTGCGCGTCGGCGACGAGCCGCATGTCCAGGCGGGAGACGAACGAGCCGAGCTGTGGGAAGACCTGCACGAGGTCCTCGTCGGCGAGCAGGATCAGGCTCTCCCGCACCGGGGTGCGCGACACCGACAGCTCCGCGGCGAGCTCGTTCTCCGACAGCGGCGCGCCGGGTGGCAGCTCGCCACTGATGATCCGCCGCCGGAGCTGCTCGTGCACCACCGCGCGCGCCGACCGGCCCACGCCTGCCCCCTGTCTCACGGCGACACCGTAGCGGGTTGCCCGCGAAGTATGGCAGTGCTTGTATGGCAGTGCCCCCAGCACTGCTCCCAGGAGTGTCGATGCCGACCGAGCTCGCTCCCGCCCCCGAAACGGGAACCACTGCCGGGAGATCCCGGCAGTGCTGAGACGCACCGTCACAGCCTCGGTGATCGGCACGATCGCCGAGTACTACGACTTCTTCATCTACGGCACCGCATCGGCGCTGGTGTTCAACACGGTCTTCTTCCCCCAGGTCGACCCGCTGGTCGGCACGCTCGCGGCGTTCTCCACCTACGCCGTCGGGTTCGTCGCCCGCCCGTTGGGCGCGATCTTCTGGGGATGGCTCGGCGACCGCGTCGGACGCAAACGCACCCTGGTCTTCACGCTCCTGCTCACCGGGATCGGCACGTTCGCGGTGGGCCTGATGCCCACGTACGACGACATCGGCATCTGGGCCGCGGTCGTCCTCGTGGTCGTGCGGCTCCTGCAGGGCTTCGGCGTCGGCGGCGAGCAGGGCGGAGCTGTGCTTCTCACCGCGGAGGCCTCGCCACCGGAACGCCGCGGATTCGTCACCAGCTTCGTGCAGCTCGGCTCCCCCGCCGCCTACCTCGTCCCGACGGCGCTGTTCGCCGTGCTCGAAGCCCAGCTCACCGAGGAGCAGTTCCTGTCATGGGGCTGGCGCGTTCCGTTCCTGCTCAGCGCCGTGGTGGTGGTGATCGGGCTCTACATCCGGCTGCGAGTGCCGGAGTCGGCGGCGTTCCGCGCGGTCAAGGAGCGGCGGCCCGCGAAATCCCCGCTCGCCACGCTCGTCAGCGAGAACCGCGCCGAGGTGGTGGGCGGCACCCTGGCGAAGTTCGTGGAGGCGGCGATCTTCCCCTTCTACACGATCTTCCTGGTCACCTACGCCGCGAGCCAGGGCGTCCGGTCGGGGATCGTGCTCGACGCGGTGATCATCGCGATCCTGGCCGAGCTGATCCTGATCCCGGTCATCGGCAGGCTCACCGACCGTGTGGGCAGACGCCCGGTCTTCCTCGGCGCCGCCGCGCTCAACCTCGTGCTGGTGGTGCCCGCGTTCCTCGCCGTCCGCACAGGTGACGTCGTCCTCATCACACTGCTTCTCATCGCGGGACTCGCGCTCGGGCACGGCGGCACGTACGCACCGCAGGCGTCCTACTTCCCGGAGCTGTTCCCGTCCTCCGCGCGCTACAGCGGCGTCTCGATCGTCTGGCAGTTCGGCGCGATGATCGCAAGCGGGCCGTTCACGGTGGTGGCGACGGCACTCCTGGTGGCCGGGCACGGCGCCTTCATCGGGCCCGCCGTCTACGTCGCCGCGCTGGTGCTCGTCAGCATCCTCGCCCTTCTACGAATGCCCGAGACCGCACCCGGACGGCTCGAGGGCCGCGAGTACGCCGACTGGACCGCCGGCCGGACGAACGTCAGGTACCTGCACAAGGAGAGGACATGACCACGATCACCGAAGCCCGCGTGATTGTCACCTCACCGGGCCGCAACTACGTCACGCTCAAGATCACCACGTCCGACGGCGTGGTCGGCTGGGGCGACGCCACCCTCAACGGCCGCGAGCTCGCCGTGGCCGCCTACCTGACCGACCACGTGTGCCCGCTGCTCGTCGGCCGCGACCCCGCACGCATCGAGGACACCTGGCAGCTGCTCTACCGAGGTGCCTACTGGCGCCGCGGCCCCGTGACGATGACGGCGATCGCCGCGGTGGACATGGCGCTGTGGGACATCAAGGGGAAGGTGGCCGGGCTACCGGTCTACCAACTGCTCGGTGGCGCAGCACGCAACGGCGTGCTGGTGTACTGCCACGCCAGCGGTTCGGACGTCGCCGCCCTGCTCGACGACGTGGCGCGCCACCTCGACCAGGGCTACCTCGCGGTGCGGGCGCAGGCGGCGGTGCCCGGGCTGGAGGGGACCTACGGCGTCCCCGCCCCCGACGGGAAGCTCTACGAACCCGCATCGGCGGCGCTGCCTGCGGAGCACCTCTGGGACACCGGGCCCTACCTGCGGTTCGCTCCGGAGATGCTCGGCGCGGTCCGGGAACGCTTCGGCTTCGGCTTCCACCTGCTGCACGACGTGCACCACCGGCTCTCGCCGATCGAGGCGGGCCGGCTCGGCCACGACCTCGAGCCGCACCGCCTCTTCTGGCTCGAGGACCCCACCCCGGCAGAGGACCAGTCGGCGTTCCGCGTGATCCGGCAGCACACCACCACCCCGCTGGCCGTCGGCGAGGTGTTCAACTCCATCTGGGACTGCCAGCAGCTGATCACCGAGCGGCTGATCGACTACATCCGTACCTCCGTCACCCATGCCGGCGGCATCACACACCTGCGCCAGATCTTCTCCCTCGCCGACCTCTACGGGGTGCGCACCGGTTCCCACGGGCCGGGCGACCTGTCACCGGTGGCGATGGCCGCGGCACTGCACGTCGACATGTCGGTGCCGAACTTCGGGATCCAGGAGTACATGGGCCACCGCGACCCGGCAGGCGAGGTGTTCCGCACCACCTACACCTTCGCCGAGGGCTACATGCATCCCGGGGATGCGCCCGGCCTCGGTGTCGACGTGGACGAGGATGCGGCCGTGCATTTCCCCTATGACCCCAGACAGCTGCCGGTGAACCGGCGCCTCGACGGATCGGTGCACGACTGGTGAACGCCTACGACGTGATCGCACTGGGTGAGCCGCTCATCGAGGTCGCCACCGGCGAGCCGTTCGCGCACGGCGTCCCGGCGACCCTCGGCGTCTCCGGTGACGTGGTGAACGCGGCCGCAGCGGCGGCAGCGGCCGGCGCCAGGGTGGCGATCATCGCCCGGGTCGCCACCGGCGAGCTCGGCGACGCCGTCGTCGCCCACATCCGCGAGCTCGGCATCGACGACGCGCTGGTGCAGAGGGTGCGCGGCCAGCAAGGCGTCTACCTGCTACACAGCGACCCGTCCGGGCAGCGGCAGTTCAGCTACGCCCGCGCCGGTTCGGTCGGATCCACCCTCTCCCCCGCCGATCTCGACGCCGACACACTCGCGGCGGCTGGTGCCGTGCTCGCGAGCGGTATCACCACCGCCCTCTCGCCGTCGGCCCACGACACCGTGCTCGCAGCGGCGAGACTGACCTCCCGGTTCGTCTACGACCCCAACTTCCGCCCCCGGCTCACCACCTCCGCGGCCGCCGCGGCCGCTCTGACCGAGGTCGCCCCGCTCGCGTCGCTGCTCACGCCGTCGGCGCCCGCCGAGACCGGCGCCCTGCTCGGCACGGGCGACCCCACCGAGGCGATCGTCAGGCTGCGCGAGCTCGGCGCCGGAGCGGTCGCGGTGACGTGCGGCGACCGCGGTGTCCACGTCTCGTGCGGCACCCGCCCGGACCGCTTCCAGCCGGCCGTGCCTGCTCCTGCGGTGATCGACCAGACCGGTGCCGGCGACGTGTTCGCCGGCACCGTCACCGCCCGCCTCGCCCTCGGCGACTCGCTCGACGACGCGGTGCGGCTGGGCGCCGCCGCTGCGTCGCTCGCCGTCGGCGGGCAGGGTGGCACCGGGTTCATCGCGGGCCTGCAGGAGGTACGCACCCACGCCGGAGCGGCATGAGCCGCCCGTGGCCGCCGACCCGGAGGAGGTAGGCGCATGTCGACAACCGCTACCGACCTGATGGCGTTGAGCCGGGTGATCCCGGTCGTCGTCCTCGACGACGCCGACGACGCCGTGCCGCTCGCGCGCGCACTCCTCGCGGGAGGCGTCCCGATCATGGAGCTCACCCTGCGCACCCCCGTGGCGCTCGAGGCGATCGCCCGCGTGACCGAGCAGGTGCCCGACATGCTCGTGGGAGCAGGCACGATCACCAGACCCGAGCAGGCCACGATGGCCGTCACGGCAGGCGCCCGGTTCCTGGTCTCCCCCGGTTCGCCGGAGCCCCTGGTCACCGCGATGCTCGCCGAGCGGGTGCCGGTGCTGCCCGGGGTGGCCACGGCGACCGAGGCACTGGCCCTGCTCCGCCACGGCATCACCGAGATGAAGTTCTTCCCGGCCGGCCCCGCCGGCGGTCCGAGCTATCTCGAGGCGCTCGCCGGGCCGCTGCCCGGCGTCACCTTCTGCCCCACGGGCGGGGTGAACCACGGCAACGCCGCCGACTACCTCGCCCTGCCCAACGTCGCATGCGTCGGGGGCAGTTGGTTGACCCCGCCCACCCTGGTCAAGGGCGGGTACTGGGACGAGATCTCGCGCCTCTGCTTCGGCACCTGGTCCGAGGAAGCGCAGGACTGAGATCACACGGGTGATCAGCCATCCTGTGATCGTGGCAAGCAACGAGGCAGACACGATGACGAACGCTCAGGTGCAGCTGGTGACGGCCGGCGCACTGGAGACGATGGTGCGCGACATCTTCGTCGCGGCGGGTTGCGACGACGAGGAGGGCGGACACATCGCCCACGAGCTCGTCGGCGCCAACCTGACCGGGCACGACAGCCACGGCGTGGTGCGCGTGCCGATCTACATCGACTGGATGCGCGCGGGATACGTCCTTCCCGGACGCAACGCGCAGATGGTCACCGACGGCGGCGCGTTCGTGGTGCTCGACGGGCAGCTCGGCTTCGGGCAGACCGTCGCGACACAGGCCGTGGCGCTGGGGATCGAGCGGGCACAGGCACAGGGAACGTGCATCGTGGCGCTGCGGAGCGCCGGGCACATCGGGCGCGTCGGCGCCTACGCGGAGACCGCGATCGGCGCCGGACTCATCTCGATCCACTTCGTCAACGTCGCCGGATCGCCGCTGGTGGCTCCGTTCGGAGCGGTCGAGCGCCGCTTCTCCACGGCTCCGTTCGCGATCGGGCTACCGCTCCCCGAACGTCCGGTGGTGCTGGACTTCGCCACCTCGCTCGTGGCCGAGGGCAAGGTCCAGGTGGCCTCCTACGGCGGCAGGCCGCTGCCCCCGGACGCCCTCGTCGGCCCCGACGGCCGGCGCTCCGGAGACCCGCACGTCCTCTACGGCGAGTACGCGAGCACCGACCTGCGCAGGCCGAGCGGGGGCACCGGTGCGATCCGGGCCTTCGGCGAGCACAAGGGATCCGGCCTCGCCCTCATGTGCGAGCTCCTCGCGGGCGCCCTGACCGGGGGCGGATGCGCCGGGCCGCTCGAGGGCGAACGCCGCGGCATCGCCAACGGCATGCTCTCCGTCTACCTCTCCCCCGCGCACTTCGGCACGCAGGCCGAGTTCGAGCGGATCGGACGGGAGTACCTGGACTGGGTGCTCGCGGCCCGGCCGATCGACGAGGAAGCGCCTGTTCTCGCTCCGGGTGAGCCAGAGGCGCGGACGCGTGCGGCACGCCTCGCCGACGGCGTGCCGTTGCCCGTCGCAACGTGGGACGCGCTCCAGCGGACGGCGACACAGCTCGGCGTAGCGACCTGACCATTCCCGTCCGCGAGAGCCGGTCGGTCCGGGCAATCATCGGCAGCAACATCCGAAAAAGGATGCTCCGCATATCTCGGACCGACGTCCGGGTTAAACAGCGACCGACCATTCCTGTACTCCGGATCATCCTTACCGCCGACCGGCATCGTCAGGCCATTGGATACGCATGAGCGGGCTGATGAACATGGTGCTCCATCCGAGTGGCGACGGCAGGAATCGTGATCCACCGGAAGCGTGGGAACGTGCCTCGGGTGGGATCACCGCATGGTGCTCCAACCGAAGTAAAGGGGATTTACCATGGCTGAGTACCGGCACCACGACGACGACATCCACAACCACAACCGGAGCCGCAGCAGCGCCCGCAGCAAAGCCAGCAACAAGAACAAGATCATCAACAGGATCGTGATCGTCCCGCCGCGAAGCCGCCACCGCCGCTCCTGGTAACCGGCGCACGGCGGCCCCGCCCCTCCGGGCGGGGCCGCTGCCGGCGCCTGCCGCGCGAGATGCGGATCGGCGACCGGTCGTCTCACCAGAATTCCGTAGTAGAGACAGGCGCGCGTACCGCACTGCCGCGCATATCCATGCCTGCGATGCTCATCCACAGCACAACACGGGAACGTTTTGGCATGGATTGCGGAATAGGCAACCGACCTCTCGCACGATCGTCCTTGCCCACCGGAGCGGATGCAGTCTTCCACCCGCCCATTCATCGGTGAGCGCTTTTCCCCGAGTTGCAGCACACCACTCTCCCCGAGCGACCGCCCCCATCGCCGCCACGTACAGCCGCCGTCACGACACCCCCGCGGCCTCCCCGACGGCGCACGCTCGGCATCCCCCGGCCCACCAGGTCCGACTCGACTCGGCCGCAGCCCGGCGGTCGTTCGGTCCCCGCCGGCCCAGGTCCAGCCCGCCTACCCACGGGCACCGGGCCGGCCACGACCTCCCTCGCACACCGCGCAAAGGTTCCCGGCGAACCAGGCCCTCACATATCCCGATAGATCACTCAGCATTCGTCGATCGGCCGGTTCCCCGCCATTTCGCACGGCAGCGGGCGCCCGGCGTCGAAGACCGCGAAACACACGAAACCGCCGAATAAAAAACTCCTACTCCATTCGAGTGGCATCGGCGGAATCGCGATACACGCAGAAGTGCCGGCGCGATCTACCCGCTGGAACCGCCGTACGGGGTTCTCAGTGAAAGGAAGGGGTTTCACCATGGCCGTCTACCGGACCCAGGACCACAAGAACGACGACAGCAACGACGGCAACACGAGGGTCAGCCAGCATGGAGATCGGGACAAGAGCACCAGCCGGAGTCACAACCGGGTCACCAACATCAACATTCTGGGCCGCCTCGGCCGCCGCTGATCAGTAGCCGGTGCGCGGTGGTCCCACATGCCTGGGGCCACCGCGCCGCCACACAGATGATCCTGCGGTAGAACTCCCCCGACAGATTTCGCCGATCCGGAACACACCCGTCTCGCGGTGACGCCGTTTCTCGCCGAGCACTCCCACAACCGCCGGCACGATTTGTGCCGGCCCCGGCAGCGCAGGCGATTCACCCGCAACCGTCCCGTTTCCGGAACGGATCGTGGTAGGCGACATGCAGTCCGTACCCACGGGCACGAATCCGACAAGATCCACGCGAGATTCACCTGCCCGCCCCGCGAAGGGCGCACAGCCCGATCTCGCGACGATCTTCACGGCCCACCCGCCGGAACCGCGCGACCCGCGGACGGGAGCCGGGGCAACCCGCGGGTCACCGACCGCGGAACCAAGATCGCCGCACGGGAACCAGGCGCCCCGCGGGCAGGAGCGCGGCTGGCGGCTGGCGGCTGGCGAGGAGCAAGATCGCCGCGAGATCCGCCGATCCGCCCCGCAGAGGGCGCGCAGTCCGATCTCACGACGATCTTCGCAACGCACGCACGGGAGCCCGGCGACCCGCGGACGGGAGCCGGGGCAACCCGCGGGTCACCGACCACAGGAGCAAGATCGGCGCGAGATTCGCTTGTTCGCCCCGCCGAGGGCACACAGCCCGACCTCGCGGCGATCTTCGCAACGCGCGCACGGGAACCCGGCGACCCGCGGGCGGGAGCGAGGCGCTCCGCGGCTGGCGGGAGCAAGATCGCCGCGAGATCCGCCTATCCGCCCCGCCGAGGGCGCACAGCCCGATCTCACGGCGATCTTCACGGCCCACCCGCCGGTACCGCGCGACCCACGGCCGGGGGCCGGGGCAACCCGCGGGTCGCGGGTCGCGGGTCGCGGGAGCAAGATCGCCGCGAGATCCGCCTATCCGCCCCGCCGAGGGCGCACAGCCCGATCTCACGGCGATCTTCGCGACCCACCCACCGGAACCGCGCGACTCGCGGGCACAGGGGTTGTCTGTTCAGCCTGGCGCCCGCCCGACGAGGTGAGCCCCCGGCCAGAGGACGGTCGAACCGCTTCGAGGGACACACCCACACCCGGCGATCCCGACACGGAGACAGATGCATCCGAGACTCCAGCATCCCGGGGCAGGGACCTCTCCCCCACCGACAGTTGCCCCGATCAGCATCGCGGCCACCCCGCGGCGCGGTGCCGGCATCGATTGCTCCCGGCCTGAGCCAACGGGACGCCCTAGCTGGCCCTCCGGCACTCAGAAGCTGCTCGGACCGCGCGTCCGCCACCGGGAGCGACGCGGGGCTCGGCCGGTGCCCGCTACGGCAGCCCTGCGCCAGTGGCGTGCCTCAGTACGGCGCTCGCAGGCCTGCGGCGCCGGGATGGGCCCCGGCGGATCCACCACACCTACCCGGACATACCGAGCGACCCGTCGCCCGCGGCCTCGGACCGCGGCGGCACGTGGCGATCGCCGCGACGCCCGTCGAACTCGGCGGCGTGCGCAGCCTGCGTCCGGCGGGGAGATGGTTGCGATGCGTGACCCGGCGACGTGGCCGGGCAGACCTGGCGTCGGAGACAGGTGCCCCGGCGAACGGGGTGGCCCCTCCTATCCGCGCTGGTGCGTCGTGACCCAGGCCGGGACGAGCGGGTCGATCGGCGGTGCGACAGCGGGGGGCACGGACCGACGGGCCAGGGCCGGACGCACCCTCCGAGCGCGTGCGGTTCGTGCTCCTCCGAGCCTCACGACCAAAGAGGGGTGATCATCCGATTCGCCGGTACCAGACTATTTCCCGAACATGATGCCAATTTGCGTTTGACAGCAAGGAGACAGAAGCTTGGTGGTTCTTTTAATATTGCCAGCTCATATGGGATCCACAGCCAAGCCCAGCGGAAGCGCGCGTATTGTAAGCAGCCCAAACGCGCCCTATAGCTCCACTACTCCGTTTGGGTAGCGTTGGCCCGGAGTCGAAACAGGTCGAGCTTCAGGTACGTTCCATAGTTAGAACGCCACACGGTGTTCGACAGGGAAAGCTAAGGGGGAACAACGATGAAGGCATTCATCAGTCTCGCCAGCAAGCGTCGCCGCCACTGGCGCCCGCCGTGGTACGACAAGTACCACCGCCGCCACAACGGCTACTACTGGTGGGGTAACTGATCAACTGGGCTTGTGGCCCCGCCGGCTTCCGGCGGGGCCACCGCCTCGCTCACATGTGCTCCACCTGCAGATTCGCCGTTAGTCGTTGATCTGCTCCAGGAACGTTCGGTGCGCGTCGTGGCCATCGTCGGTGTTCGCATGGAACGTCCGGAATGCGAGAATCGGGCCACATCACCCATCAGCGGTTTGCACTACCGGAATAGGCTGCGCAACTCCTGCTCACGACCACGAGGCTCGGGTCGCTCACAGATGTCCTTCTACAGGTCGAACAGGCGCCGCGGTTTGCCGCTCAGCTGCCGCCGACCCGGATAAATCCGCCAGCCAGCGAGACGCAGCATTGATGGTCCGATCGGTCCCCAATGCCGGGATCTCGGCTCGTCGGCCGCCACTCGACATCGTGCTGGCACATCGTGCCCACGGCACAGCCTGATTTGTTTGCAGAACACAGGTTGTCGACGACACCCGCACGACAACTAATAGCTCGGGCAGCACCGGAAGCCGATCCGCTTCGACTGGGACTACCCGCCACAGGGTTCCAAACGTTCGCTCCCCTTGATGCAGCGCCACTGGAAACCCGTCCCGGGTGTGGAAGCCCACAGCTGCCAGTCGCTTTATCGGTGACCTCCGGCCCGACATGAAGACGTCGACGTCCCGTCCGGGCCGCGGAATGCCGCAGTGCCGGATGCAAAACCGCTCAAGGCCAGCCGATGAAGCGCCCGTTAACGACGCCGGCGCCGCCGCCACGCCGACAGCATGCACGCGACCGACCCGACTTCGGGCCTGACGCCGTGAGCACAGGCGGCAACTGCCGTAGAACAGAGTGCCGGAGAACCGGGATTGCTCCGTTCGAGCGTTTCCAGCCGAAATTCCGACCTGCACGGACTCCGGGCACGTGTAGATGCATGAGGGCCACACTGCATCTGACGGGCCGAACAGGAGGGAGCAGGAGGGTGACGGCACCCAGGTTCAGCGCCGCCGGCCCGGTCGGCAGGAGAATCCGAAGGAACTCCCAGCACGACGGCCTCTGCAACTGTGGCCACGATTGCTGGCATGCGACCGATGACGACGGAAAAGACGACCGGGCGACCAGGTGGTCACGCTGGGGTGCCGCCGTGACGCCGCGCAGCCCAGTACATGGGCTCTACCTGGGGATTTACGACGATCCGCCAGATCCTGTCCGGTCCGAGGTGACGTTCCTGGTGGAGACAGAGAACGGCGGCCTGCCGGACGCCGCGGTTCGTTCAACCGTAACAAGGTGGGCACCCCTCCGGCCGACAGCAGCTTCCCAGCCGCCTCGAGCACTCGCCCGCACGGAGCCGGAGGCATGTCTCGATGATGGCCGTACCTCCATTTATGCACACTGCCCGATTCTTCCGTGATTTCGGATTCCCTAGCACCCGACAGTCCGCCACGGTACGGGAATCTGAGCCGGGTGCCAGGTCGCCTGACGTACGGTCGGTGATGGTTGATCGACGCCACAGAGAATGCACGATCAGTGGCCCCGAACACACCGAGACCAATGCCAGGTAAAACAAGTTCTCGACCATCCCTTTAATGACCGAGTTCACACGACAACGACGTCGACAACCATCAAGGTCGCGTACGATATGCGACCCGCTAAAACCGAAAGAACTGCTACTCCATTCGGGTAATATCGGCCGAGACTGGGATCTACTCGGGCTGCACCTGGGTTCTACAGTTAGAACGCCACACGACGTTCTGAACTGACGCAGAAAGGAGCGCTTGCATGAGCGCCGGCAAGATCAGGTTCGTTTCGAGCATCTACCGCCACCGCGATCACGGCTACCACC
>NZ_JAKXMK010000049.1 GCF_022524485.1 Pseudonocardia alaniniphila | reverse complement strand
TCTTGCTGCGGCCGGGTGCCCGGCGCAGGGGGTACTCGTGGATCCCGGCGATCGCCGCCCGTCGCGGTGCCATGTGCATTTCTCCGTTCTCTCGGTGCGGGTCTCTCGATACTGCGTCGCTCGGAGGGCATCAGCCGGCCGGAGGCCTGGACGATCGACTCCGCCCGGCCGCGTACGCGGCGATGTTCTCGGTGGTCGACGGGAGGTCGAACATGGTGGCGAACACGTCCATGCTGATGTCGACGCTCTCCCGCAGCGAGCAGTTCAGCCACGTCTCGAACAGGCTCTTCTGAGCGGTCAGTACCTCCGGTGAGTGTGCGATGACCTGCTCGATGAGCTCCCGGGCCGCGGATTCCAGCGCCTCGTGGGGCACTACCCGGCTGACCAGACGGTCGACCCCGAGTTCCTCCAGCGCGTACATGTTGCCGGTGAGGATCAGCTCGCGGGCCTTCGAGAGTCCGATGAAATGCGGGAGCAGCGCTGCGTCGACGACCGAGGGCACACCGAGTTTGACCTCGGGCAGGCCGAATCGGACTCCAGGTGCGGCGATCCGCAGGTCACAGGCGAGGACGAGTTCGAAAGCCGCGCCGATGCACGCACCGTTGACGACGGCGAGCGTTGGCACGGAGCAGGTTCGAACGGCTGCGATGCAGCGCCCGACACTGGCGATGCTGCGCCGGCTCCCTTCCCGGTCCGCATCACGGAAGGTGTCGAGGTGCATTCCCGCGGAGAAGGCTCGGTCGCCCTGTCCGGTGATCACGACGGCCCGAATCCCTGCCAGGTCCGTGGTGACGGCCTCCGCGATGACGTCGAGGTCCTGGACGCGCAGCGCGTTGGCCGCGTCCGGTCGATTCAGCGTGATCCAGCGAATCCTTCTGTTGTCGCTGACTGTCGGTGCACCCACGCGTTCTGGTTCTCCCTGTGGCTGATGTTCGGTTGGCCGATACCGGCTAGGCGACGATCCCGTCGCGCCGCAGCGCGGCGCCGGCAGAGGCGTCGATTCCGAGCTCGGCCAAGATCTCGTCTGTGTGTTGGCCAAGGGTGGGCGGCGCAGATCGCGGCCTGGCGCGCATGTCATCGAAGGACAGCGGGCTCGCGACCTGATCGATGAGACCCGCTGTCGGGTGGGCCAGAGTCGTCACGACTCCCAGCGCCGAGGTGTGCTCGATCGAGTACACCTGCTCGATAGACAGAATAGGCGCCGCGGGAATCTGCGCACGATCAAGCCGCCCTACCCAGTGGGACACCGACTCGGTCGCGAATGTGTGGTTGAGCAGGTCGGCCAGAACGGCGCGGTGCTGCACCCGTTTCGAGTTGTCGGCGAATCGCGGATCGTCGAGCAGATCGATCCGATCGATGGCCTGGCAGAATCGCTCCCAGAGTCGTTCGGTGGCGACGGCCACGACGAAGTCGCCGTCCCGCCCTGTGAACGCCTGATACGGCGCCAGGTCCGGGTGCGCCGACCCGAGTGCGACGGGCTTGACACCGGCGACGAACAGGTTCATCGCCAGATTGACGTGCAGAGCGAGCTGTGCCTCGAAAAGGGACGTGGTAACCAGCCGCCCCTGTCCCGTCCGCTCCCGTTCCGCCAGCGCCGCGAGCGCACCGATCAGACCGAAGAGCCCGGTCGTGAGGTCGGCAACGGAGAATCCTGCTCGAACGGGATTCCCACCCGGATCTCCGGTCACCGACATGAGCCCACCAGTGGCCTGGGCGATCAGGTCGTAGCCCGGCCGGCCACTCCACGGCCCATGCGTGCCGAAGGCCGACAACTGCACGTGGACAGCCCGCGGGTTGACCTCCCGGACCTGGTCGTAGGAGAAGACGGCCCGCAGCTTGCTGTCCGGCCGGAAGTTGTCGACGACGACGTCGGCGTCGGCGATGAGGCGACGGGCCAGCCGCACACCCTCCCCGGTACGCAGATCCACCACGATCGACCGCTTGTTGCGGTTCGTCGACAGGAAGTAGGCGCTTTCGCCGCCCGCCGTCGGGCCCCAGCCACGTGTCATGTCGCCACCGCCGGGGCTCTCGATCTTGACGACGCTCGCCCCCAGGTCACCGAAGACCATGCCCATGTACGGGCCGGAGAGGGAGCTGGCGAACTCGAGCACGCGCACTCCCTGGAGCGGGTTCACGTTCGGAACGTGCTGACCGTCGATCCGGCGAGCCGGTTCCCTGATATCTGAGGTCATGATCACCCAATTAGTGGTCGGTTCCGTGCAATTGACGACAGCCATGCGAATTGCACGAGTCAGGGCTTCTGCCGGGCGCGCCCGACGAAAGCACCGATCCCGGTTACCGCGCGCCCGACGACCAGCGTGTTGATCTCCTTCGTGCCCTCGTACGAGTAGAGCGCCTCGGCGTCGTTGAAGAACCGGCCGACTTTGTTCTCCAGCAGAATCCCGTTGCCGCCGAACACCTCCCGCGCCCGGGCCACCGAGTCGCGGAGCATCAGCGTGGCCTGCCGCTTGGCGAGGGCCGCTTGCTCGTTGCGGAAAGTGCCGGCGTCCTGCAGCTGCGCGACCCGCACGGCCATGCCGAGCGAGGCGGTGGCGTTGCCCAGGATCGATACCAGGTGGTCCTGGACCAGCTGGTATGACGCGATCGGCGAGCCGAACTGGATCCGCGTGGTCGCATAGTCGCGGGCCAGTTCGTAGACCGCGGCCATCGCGCCGACGGCGCCCCAGACCACCCCGCCGCGGGACACCCGCAGCACTCGGTTGGTGTCGGCGAAGGTCCGCGCGCCGGGCAGCCGGTTCGCCGCCGGCACCCGCACGCCGTCGAACGTGAGGTCTGCGTTCTGGACGGTGCGCAGCGCGAGCTTGCCCTCCATCTTCCTGGCGGTGAAGCCGGGCATGCCCTTCTCCACCACGAAGCCCTTCACCTGGTCGTCGGCCGCGTCCCGGGCCCAGACGACCACCAGGTCGGCGAAGGTGCCGTTACCGATCCAGCGTTTGGCTCCGTCGATCACCCACTCGTCGCCCTCGCGGCGGGCGGTGGTCTCCAGCCCGCCCGCGACGTCGGAGCCGCCGTGCGGCTCGGTCAGCGCGAACGCGCCGATCTTCTCCATCCGGCGCATCGCCGGAAGCCAGCGCTCCTTCTGCTCGTCGGACCCGCACAGGTCGATCGAGGAGAGTGCCAGCCCGGCTTGTACGGCGAAGAATGTCGCCATCGACGGGTCGACCCGGGACAGCTCCATCCTGATGAACGACGTCAGCAGCCGGGAGTGGGCAGGGCGATCCGGCCAGTCGCGGTCCAGGCCGACGATGTCGAGCTCGGCGAACCCGGGGATGAGTTCGTACGGGAACTCGGCGCGGGCCCAATGGTCGTCGGCGACCGGCGCGATCTTCTCCTCGGCGAACTCGCGGACGCGGGCGAGGATCTTCTTGTCGGTGTCGTCGAGCAGATCGGCATAGCCGTAGAAGTCGGCCGGCAGCGGCTCCAACGTGTTCATGACGCATCCTCCTGTGCAGCGAAACGCGCGGCCGGGACGGCCCACTGGGCGCGGTCGCGCGTGGTGGTGAGGGCGGCCAGAACCGTCGGCGTCCTCGGTGGCGGCGCTGATGGGATCGACGGTCCTCACGACGACACCACCACGCCGGCGCCGGTCAGGGCGCGGATCTGTGTCTCGGAGCGACCCAGCTCGCGCAGCACGTCGGCGCTGTCGGCGCCCAACCTCGGTGCGGGGGTACGGAGGCCGGTGGGCGCGCCTGAGAACCGGACCGGGAATCCGATCGAGCGGTAGCGGCCCTCACTGGGGTGGTCGGCCTCGGTGAGCAGCCCGCCGGAGACCACGTACGGGTCGGTCTCGGCGTCGTCCAACGACAGCACCGGTGCGAACGGGATCGAGTGCTCGGCACAGAGCTGCGCCCAATCGTCGGTGGTCCGGGACGAGGCCAGCTCACCGATCAGCGCGTACAGATCGGGCTGGTGCCGCGACAGCGAGGCCGAGTCGGCGAACCGCTCGTCCGTCGCAAGGTCCTCGCGACCCGCGGCATGGAAGAAGTCGGCGACGTTCGCCGGGGTGTAGGGGAGGATGCACGCCCAGCCGTCCTTCGTCGCGACGGCCTCGTGCTTCTCGGCCATCGACCGGTTGAACCCGGTCGGCCCCTCCGCCGGGACGAAGGTGTGCCCGGAGAGGTGCTCCACCAGGTTGAAGGCCAGCAGGGTGTCGGTCATCGGGACCTCGACAAGCTGGCCCGCACCGGTGGCCCGCTGGTGGATCACCGCGGCGAGCACCGAGTAGACGATGGTCAGGGCGCAGACCTTGTCGGCGAGGATCGTCGGCGCGTACGCCGGGGTGCCGGTGGCCCGGCGCATCAGGTCCACCATCCCGGATGAGGCCTGGACGATCTCGTCGTAGGCCGCCCGGTCGGCGAGCGCGGAGTCGCTGCGGAAGCCCTGGGCGCGGACCTGCACCAGACGCGGGAACCGTGCGGACACACGGTCCGGGTCCAGCCCGAGCCGGGCCAGCGCGCGGGGGCGCATGTTGGTGACGAGCACGTCGGCGGTGTCGAGCAGGTCGTCCAGTACCGCGCGGCCGTCGTCGGTCTTGAGGTTCAGCGCCAGCGACCGCTTGTTGCGGTTGACGTTCAGCGCAAGCGCGCCCATGCCGGCATTGCGTTGCGGCTGGGTCCGCCGGGTCATGTCGCCCTCCGGTGGCTCCACCTTGATCACCTCGGCGCCGAGGTCGCCGAGGATCTGGCAGGCGTAGGGGCCCATCACGACCGAGGCCAGGTCGATCACGCGCAGCCCGGACAGGGCCCCTGCGGCGCTCGCGTCCCGAGTCACGTCCTCACGTCCTTCCGTAGCGCTTCAGGGAATGAGTATTGCTAACTACTTTTCATGATCGGGGCTAGAGTTACCCATATGCGTAACCATCACCGAACCGTGGACCGGGTGGCGGGACTGCTGGAGGCGGCCGCCCGCCGGCCCGGCGGCAGCACGTTGACCCGCCTGGCCCGGGCGGTGGGCGCGCCGGTGTCGTCGGTGCAGAAGTTGGTCGACGGGCTGGTCGCCACCGGCTATCTGGACGAGCGCGAGCGCCGCTACACGCTCGGCCCGGCGCCGTGGATGCTGGCTGCGCGGGCCGGGGCGCCGCCGGTGCCGGCCGTGCCGCACGAGGCGCTGACCCACTTGTCCGGGGTCATCGGCCTGCCGGTGCTGCTCGCCGCCCGGGTGGGGGATGACGTCGTCTACGTGGACTGGGCGGGTGCCGACGAGTCGTTCGACGTCGCAATATCCGCGCGAGTGCGCTCTCCGCTGCCGGACACCGCGGCCGGGCGGGTGCTACTGGCGTTCCTGCCTGCCGCCGAGCGCAAGCGGATCGCGCTGGCCGTGTACGACGCGGACCCGGCCGCGGCTGCTGCGCTGCTCGACGCGTGCGCCCGGATCCGGGACACGGGGGCCGAGCGCGGGGAGAGCGGCGCGGTGCTCCCCGGTGCGGTGGCGGCCGCCGTCCCGCTGCGGCACGACGGGGTGGTCACCGGCGCGCTCTCGGTGGCCGATCGCCGCGCCGAGCCGAGAGGGAGAATCCCGGACGCCGTCATCGCCGCACTGTCCGATGTGACCGAGACCTGGTCGACCTGACCGGTCGGCGAACCTCCGCTGTAGCTCGTGTCCGGGTTCGCCGCGGTCACTCGGCGCCGGGCAGCACCTCCACCGACGTGCGCAGGACGCGGTGCAGGACGGGATCGTCGTCGCCCTGCCGCCACAGCAGGTAGACGGAGATCGCGGGCGGATCGGCGATCTCGCAGATGTGGACGCCGTCGAGCGGAAGGTGGGCGACCGCGGTCGCCGTCGTGAAGTGCAGACCCACTCCGGCCGAGACCAGCGCGATGCTCGTCCATGAGTCCGGGGCGATCTGCACGAACCGCGGGGCGAACCCGACGGCCTGGCACCCCGAGACGAGGATGGCGCGAACCGACGAACCGAAGGACTCGGGGAACGCGACGAACGGTTCGTCGCGGAAATCGTCGAACCGGAGCTCCTCGGCCTGCGCGAGCCGGTGGCTCGTCGGCACCGCGACGACGCAGCGGTCGCGGGCGATACCGCGGCTGGACACCTCGGCAGGTGGTTCGGCGAACCGCGCGAGCGCGAGGTCGCTGTCGTGGCGCAGCAGGTCCGACAAGACCGACGCACCGTAGCGCCCCGGCAGGAACACGAGGTCGATCAGCGGGTGCTGTTGCCGGACGGCCCGGGCGAGCTGCCCGACCGCGTCGTGCGCGGACGGCCCGGCGAAACCGATCCGCACCCGCCCGCTCCTCCCCTCGTGGGCCGCTGCGACCGAAGCGCGCGCTTCGTCCCCCATCGCAAGGATGGCCCGCGCCCGATCCACGAGTGCCGCTCCCGCCGGCGTCAGTTCGACCCGGCGGGTGGTCCGACGGAACAACGGAGCGCCGAGGTCCTCCTCGAGCGCGCGGATGGTGCGGCTCAGATACGGCTGGGCGATATGCAGACGCTGGGCTGCCCGGCCGAAGTGCAGGTCCTCGGCGACGGCCACGAACGCGCGCAGCTGGATCGGGTCCACCCGGACCTCCATTGATGCGGATCCGCCAACAATAACCAGCGAACTGGTCTTGGAATTGCATCAGCGCCGCGCACACCATCGGGTTATGACCGAGACACAGGTATCGGGTGAGTACTTCGAGGTCATCCGCCGGCGGGTCCGAACGTACATCCGCTCGGAGGTGGTGCCCCGCGAGATCGAGATCATGAATGAGGGCCGAATCCCCGACGACCTGCGATCAGCGGCGGCCGAGATGGGCCTCTTCGGCTACGCCATCCCCGTCGAGTGGGGCGGTCTCGGGCTCGACCTGACCCAGGACGTCGAGCTTGCGATGGAGCTCGGCTACACGACTCTGTCGCTGCGCTCGATGTTCGGCACCAATAACGGCATCGCCGGTCAGGTGCTCGTCGGCTTCGGCACCGACGAGCAGAAGCAGATCTGGCTGGAGCGGATGGCAGCCGGCGAGGTGGTGGCAGCGTTCGCGCTGACTGAGCGCGGCGCCGGCTCGTACCCTGCCGGCCTGCGGACCTGGGCCTGCCGTGACGGCGGTGCCGATGATGCGGGCTGGGTGATCGACGGGGAGAAGCAGCTCATCACCAACGCCCCCGACGTGGGCCTGTTCATCGTTTTCGCGCGCATCGCCGACGCGGAGCCGCGCGACCCCGGGATCGCGTTGTTCCTGGTCCCTGCGGACACACCCGGTGTGACGGTCAGGCCGAAGGGCACGAAGACTGGCCGGGAAGGCGCCTGGAGCGCCGATGTCACCTTCGACGACGTCCGGGTACCTGCCTCCGCTCTCGTCGGCGGCGAAGTGACAGCCGGCTACCGCGCCGCGATGATCTCTCTGGCGCGGGGTCGGGTGCACATCGCCGCCCTTGCGGTCGGTACCGCCCAGCGCGCCCTCGACGAGTCCGTCGCGTACGCCGCCCAGAGCACCCAGGGCGGCCGACGTACCGGCGATTTCCAGCTCGTCCAGGCCATGCTCGCCGACCAGCAGGCCGGTGTTCTCGCCGGGCGTGCCATGGTGCGCGAGACCGCCCGCGCCTACGTGAGCGGCGAGGATCGCCGGATCGCCCCGTCAGCAGCCAAGTTGTTCTGCACCGAGATGGTCGGCAAGGTGGCCGACCTGGCCGTCCGGATCCACGCGGACGCCGGATACATGCGGGAGCTGCCCGTGGAGCGGATCTACCGCGACGTGCGGCTACTGCGCCTCTACGAAGGCACCAGCGAGATCCAGCGGCTCATCGTCGGCGGCGGACTCGTCCGCCAGGCCGTCAGCGCCGACAGGGCTGGTCCCCACCCTCGGCGAGCACGACTACGCCATCCCGAAGCCTCTCGTGAAGGAGCCCTCTGATGCCTGGAACCCGATCGACCGAAGGACGCGTCGCGATCGTCACGGGCGCTGCCCGCGGCATCGGCGCTGCCACCGTGCAACGCCTGGCGGCTGACGGGCTCACCGTCGCCGTGCTGGACCTGGAGGAGTCGGGCGCGACGAAGACCGCCGACGGCATCAGGACGGCCGGCGGCACCGCGATCGCTGTCAGGTGCGACGTGACGAACGCCGGCGCTGTCGACGCCGCCGTATCCCTCGTGGCGGACGAGCTCGGGCCTGCGACGGTGCTGGTGAACAACGCCGGGATCACACGCGACAACCTGCTCTTCAGGATGGACGAGTCGGACTGGGACGCGGTGATGGGAGTACACCTGCGCGGCTCGTTCCTCATAACCCGGGCCGTACAGAAACACATGGTCAGCGCCGGCTGGGGCCGGATCGTGAACCTCTCGTCGACCGCGGCGCTCGGCAACCGCGGTCAGGCGAACTACTCGACGGCCAAGGCCGGGCTCCAGGGATTCACCAAGACCCTCGCCGTCGAACTGGGCAAGTTCGGGATCACCGCGAACTGCATCGCGCCCGGGTTCATCGCCAGCGACATGACGCGCGCGACGGCGAATCGGCTCGGCGTTGCATGGGAGCAGTACGCCGAGGATCGCGCAAAGGCCATCCCCGTCCAGCGGGTCGGCCGGGTCGAGGACGTCGCCAACGCAGTGTCCTTCTTCGTCGACGAACGATCGAGCTTCGTCTCCGGCCAGGTGCTCTACGTCGCCGGAGGCCCACGGGCGTGATGCGTCGACGCGGTCGCACGGTCCTGATTTCGCGTATCTGTGGCCGCCTCAGAGCTGCAGAGACGGGTGCCGCGCCGTCAGATCCGCCAAATAGCACGGCACCGACCTACGCGCGGCGTCGACGAAAGCCGACAGGGTTGCGGAAGTGTTGTCGGTCCGCCAGGCGAGCTCCAGCGGCCGATCCGGGATCGATCCGGTGAGCGGGACGAATCGCACACCGCGCCGGCCGAGGTTCACGAAGGACGTGGGCAGGAACGCGATGCCGAGGCCGGCCGCGACCAGGGCCAGGACGGACTCGACTCGGGGGGACTCGTCGACGACGCGGGGATCGATCTGGTGGCGCCGGAACAGTTCGACGACGTCGGCGTACACGGTGGGGGCCGCGGCCCGCGCCCACAGCAGCGTCGGTTGCCCTGACAGCACCGACGGGGAGAGCCGTTCCTCGCCGGCCAGGGGGTGATCGTCCCAGAACACCGCCATCAAGGGGTCGTGGAGCAGCGGTTCGACGGTCAGTGACGCGTCGTCGATGGGACCGCGCAGGAAGCCGATGTCGAGCCGGTGTTCGACGAGTTGATGCGCCTGCTCGAGTGTCCCGAGGTCCACCACCTCCAGCGCGACGTCGGGGTGGCTGCGCCGGTGCTCGCGGATGACGTGCGGCAGGACGCCGGAGACGGCCGCCTGCATCGCACCGATGCGGACCTGGCCCAGTTGGCCGGCGGCCGCGAGCCGCGCTGCGGTGAAGGCACGTTCGGCGTGCACGAGGCACAGTCGTGCCTCGGCGAAGAACGCTTGCCCCGCCTCGGTCAAGCCGATCGGCCGGCACGAGCGGTCGAGAAGCTCGGCCCCCAGCCCCTGCTCGAGTTTGCGGATCTGCTGGCTCAGCGGTGGCTGCGCCATGCGCAGGCGCTCAGCGGCCCGACCGAAATGGCGTTCTTCCGCCACTGCGACGAAGTAGCGAAGTAACCGCAGTTCGGACCTCGTCATATCTTCACGATATGACGAGGGCTGCAATCTGTCTTGGACGTAGATGTTTCCCGGTGCCTAGCGTGAGATCCACAGGAACCGCAGCGCGCGCCGGCTCACGACCGTAGGCGCGTTTTGCCGGATTGAGGGAGATTGAATGAAGCTCTACCAAGCGTTGGCCGACGCCTTGATCGAGCAGGACGACGCGCCGGTCTTCGGGCTGATGGGTGACGCGAACATGCTCTACGCCTCGGCGTTCCGTGAGCGGGGCGGCAGGTTCGTCGCTGCGGCCCACGAGACGGGCGCGGTAGCGATGGCGGACAGCTGGTCGCGGGCTACCGGCCGGATCGGCCTCTCGACCGTCACCCACGGGCCGGGTGTCACCAACGCCCTCACCGGCCTCGTGGAGGCGGTGCGCAGTCGCAGCCACGTGCTGCTGTTGACCGGCGCGACCCCGGCCGAGCCGACGCACTTTCAGCGGCTCGACCTGTCGACCTTCGCAGCCGCGGCGGGCGCCGGGTACGAGCGTGTTCATCGGCCGGAGTCGCTGTACCGAGACGTGAGTCGCGCGTTGCAGAGAATCCTCGCCGAGGAGCGGCCGGTACTGCTCGATGTGCCATACGACTTCCTGCTCGCGTCCGTCTCGGTCGATCCCGCGGCGCTGCGGGCGCCCTCCCACCGCGCGCGATTCGTCGCGGGGGAGATGCAGCTCGACTCCGCGCTGGGCCTGATCGCCTCGGCGAAACGCCCGGTGATCCTGGCGGGGCGGGGCGCGGTGACCGCCGGGGCGGAGAGGTCGCTGGCCGAGCTGGCGGAGCTGATCGGCGCTCCGCTCGCGACATCGGTGCCGGCCAAGGACCTGTTCGCCGGTCATCCGAGCAACCTCGGCATCTGCGGCAACCTCGCGCACGCGGCCGCGTCGACCGTGCTCGCCGAGGCCGACTGCATCGTCGCCTTCGGGTCGAGTTTGAACCTCCACACGACAATGCACGGCGAGCTCACCTCGGGGAAGAAGATCGTTCAGATCGACTCCGATCCGGGCAGGTTCGGCTGGTATGTGCGGCCCGACGAGGCCGTGGTGGGGGACGCCGACGACGTGGCGAGTGGGCTCATCGCCCTGCTGCACGAGGCAGGACACAAGCCGCAGCGAGGCTGGCTCGATCGGGCGCAGGGCCTCATCGCCGACTTCGATCCCCGGTCCGAGTTCCTGGACCGCTCGAACGGCAGCACCATCGATGTGCGTGTCGCGGCGGCCGAGGTCGACGAGCGTCTGCCCGCCACGCGCAACGTCGTCAGCGACATCGGCCGGTTCGTCAACGCCGCCTGGCCTTACATCCACACCGATGACGCCTCCCGGTTCACGGCAATGGGCGGATTCGGCGCGATCGGACTGGGGTTGGCGGGTGCGATCGGCATGGCCGTGGCGCGCCCGGACGCCCCGACCGTCTGCCTCGTCGGCGACGGCGGATTCATGATGAATCCCGCCGAGCTGGCCACCGCGGTCCGCGAACAGCTCCCCTTGATCGTGGTGGTCTTCGACGACGGTGCCTATGGCGCCGAGTACCACAAGTTCGTGGTCCACGGCGTCGATCCCGCGCACTCGTACATGAGCTGGCCGGACATCGGGCGGGTGGCGGAGGGCCTCGGCGCAGAGGCGATGTCGGTGACCAAGACATCCGACTTCGATGCCGTGGCGGAATTGCTCGTGAACCGCACCCGCCCGCTCGTGCTCGACATCCGCCTGGACCCGACGGTCGACATCGTTGCCTGACCGTGCGATTGCCCAGGCTGGAAGGTCGCCGTCAGAACGAGCTCTCGAGCGAATACCGATAGAACGAGGCCGCCGCGGGCTCGAGGTGCCGTTTGTTCGACGTGATCAGCCCGATCTCACGGTGGCGCTGCGGTCGGAGGTCCAGTTCCGCTGCACCCGCAAGGGGTCCTCCCTCTCGGGCCGGCAGGACCGCCACCCCGAGACCGACCGCCACCAAACCCCGGACGGTCTCCACGTCATCGCCTTCGAACCCGTGAGCAGGGCTGAATCCCGCCGCAGTGAACAGGCTGTCGACCAGGCTGCGGAGCCCCACCCCCGGCCGGAGGCTCACGAACGGCTCGTGGCGGCACTCCTCCAGACGGATCCGTCGGCGCTTCGCCAGCCGATGATCGGCTTGCACGACCAGGACGAGCGGCTCCCGATACAGCGCCACCGAATGCAGATCCACGGGCACCGCCAGGGTGGAACTCAAGGCGACGTCGACCGTGCCCGCGGCAACCCGCTCGAGCAGCTCGTTGTGGCCGGCCTGCAGAAGGCTGAACCGCACATGAGGGAATTCGGACCGGAAGCCACGCAGCAGCTTCGGCACGCTAGTCGTGCCCAAGCTGCGGAGGAACCCGAAGACCACATGACCCCGCTCCGGATCCGCGGCCTCCAGTGCCCGGGCTACCCCGATGGCCAAGCTCTGGTGCGAGGTGACGACCGCATCCGCGAGTGCGAGTCCGGCTGCAGTCAGCTCCGATCGCCGCCCGACCCGCCGGGTCAGCGCGACGCCGACTGTGCTGCTCAGGTCGCCGATCCAGCGGGTGGCAGTCGGCTGAGGTACACCGGCGGCTTCGGCGGCCGCGCTGAGATGGCCGTGGGATCGCATTGCCCGCAACAGAGTGAGGTGCGGTGTGAGATCTGCGGCAATGGTTTCCGCCGTACCGGCCATGACCACATCGTACTCATTTCTGGATCGATTGGCATTCGAAAGTTCATGGGACGGATGACTTGTGCGCGCCTAACGTCAATCTTGTGAAAGGCGCATCCGAGAATCCGATCGTGCGCGAGCTCGTGGCCGCCGACGAGATCGGCCACCGCCGGGGAACCCGCGAGTTCCGTCGTGTCACCCTGGCGCTCGTGGCCGGAGCCTGCGCCACGTTCGCCGTGCTCTACAGCATGCAGGCGCTGTTCCCTGCGGTCGGTCGGCAGTTCGGGGTGAGCCCGGCGATCGCGAGCTTGACGCTGTCGGTACCGACAGCAGCGCTCGCGGTCTCGACGATCCCGCTCGCCGCAATTTCCAACGCCCACGGGCGCACGAATGTCATGTCGATCTCCATCGTCGCGACCGCCGTGATCGGATTAGCTGTTCCGTTCGCACCGAGCTTTGCGGTTCTGTTGGTGCTACGCGGGCTGGAGGGCTGTGCACTGGCCGGGCTCCAGGCCACGGCGATGTCGTATCTGTCCGAGGAACTCCACCGCGGTTCCCTGGGCTCGGGGATGGGCCTCTACGTTGCGGGCACCGCGTTCGGCGGCATGCTCGGACGCACACTGGCCGGAGCGGTCGCCGATTTCGCCGGCTGGCGCGTAGCGCTCGCCACGGTGAGCGTCCTGTCGGTGGTCGCGGCTGTGGTTTTCATTCCGGCGGTCCTGCAGTCACGGAACTTCCACCCCGTCCCGCTGCGCTTCGCCGCTGCGCCGGGTGGCGGGTCGCGAACCTTCGGCGACCGGGGCCTGACAGCTCTCTACGTGATCGGGTTCCTGGACATGGCCGGGTTCGTGACCGTCTACAACTATCTCGGGTACCGGCTGCTCTCTCCGGAGTTCGGGCTCTCACAGGCATTGGTCGGCGCCCTGTTCGTCATCTACCTGACGGGGGCGGGGGCGTCCGCGGTGGCCGGCCGGCTCGTCGGTTCGTTCGGCTACCGAGCAGTGCTGTGGCCCGGCGCGCTCGTGGCACTCGCCGGGGTGGCTCTGATGCTCAGCTCCCACGTCGCGGTGATCGTGCTCGGTCTGGTCCTGGTCACGATCGGGTTCTTCGCCACCCACTCCGTGGCCAGCGGCTGGGTCGGCGCCCGATCAGGACAACTGCACGGTTCGGGCCCCGCGCTGTACCTGTTCTGCTATTACCTCGGTTCCTCGATCGGAGGCACCGTCGGCGGCGTCTGGTACGGCCGATCAGGCTGGAATGGTCTCTCGATCTACCTTGCGGTCATCTTCGCCGCGATCATCGCTGTCGGTGTTTCGCTACGACACCTACGGCCAATCGCCTCCTCGCCCGTCTCGACGTGAGGGCGGCCACGCCTTTTCATCGGCCATTTGAGAGCGGAGACCGTGTTGGAACAAGGCCATGGATCTGATGAAATCCGAGCGCGATCACGTCAGTGCGCATGGTGGCGTGTTCGACAAGCCGCGAGCCGCCGACAAGGACACGGCACGGTGATGACGCCGCCTCGTTCCACACTCTTACCGGCCGTCGGCGTCATCTTGCTGGGAGCGAACCTGCGGCCGTTGGTGGTCGCCGTGTCCCCGCTGCTGGGCGCGATTCGCGCCGACACGGGGTTGTCGGTGTCGACCGCCGGGCTGCTGACCACGCTGCCGGTGCTGTGCTTCGGGGTGCTGGCGCCGCTCGCCCCTCGACTGGGTCGACGACTCGGCATCGAACTGACGTTGCTGCTCACCATGGTGCTGATCACGGCCGGCGCAGCGGTTCGCCTGCTGCAGCCACTGGCGGCACTCCTCGCCGGCACAGTGCTGATCGGTGCCGGCATCGCGATCGCCAACGTGCTGCTGCCAGGAGTGATCAAGCGCGATTTCGAGCGCAGGGTCGGGCTGATGACCGGGCTCTACACCATGACGTTGTTCGCAAGCCCCGCCCTCGCCGCTGGGTTGAGCGTCCCGCTGGAGAGGGCTACCGGGCTGGGTTGGCGCCGCGTGCTCGCGTTGTGGGGTGTGCTGGCGGTCGCGGCGATCATCGTGTGGCTGCCACAGACTCGTCGGCGCACGCGAGTTTCGGCTGCCGACACGAAAGCGGCCGCGCGTCCGGTGTGTGGACTCTGGCGCAACCCGCTTGCCTGGGCGGTCACCTGCTTCATGGGTCTGCAGGCGATGACCTTCTACATGGTTGCGGCGTGGCTGCCGACTCTGCTGGCCGACGCCGGAATGAGTGGCGTGACTGCGGGCGTGATGCTCTCGCTGAGCAGCGTCGTGGGCATCGCCGGGGCATTCCTGGCCCCCATGCTCGCCGGGGGAGCGGTGCGGACTGCAGCGATCGTGGTGGCCGGCTCGGTGCTGTACGTGATTGCCCTCGGTGGATTGCTGGTCGCGCCGATCGCAGGAGCGTATCTGTGGATGTCGTTGCTCGGACTCGGCCAGGGCGCGGCGATAAGTCTGGCCCTACTCTTCATCGTGCAGCGGGCACCGGATATTCGGCACGCGGCGCAGTTGTCCAGCATGTCGCAATGTTTCGGCTATGTGCTGGCAGCGCTCGGTCCGCTCGCGCTGGGTGTGGTTCATCAGGCCACCGGCGGCTGGACCATCCCACTTCTTCTGGTCATCACGGTTCTGATACCGCAGACTCTCTCTGGAGTGCTCGCCGCCCGGGACGGGCACGTCTCCGGCTACCCAGATGAGCCTCCTGTGGAGGGCGAACTGCTGGCCTTTCCCAGTTCAGGCCGATGTCAGGGCACGGGCCCTGCCAGGTAGCGCCGCTCCAGTCGTCATAGCCGAACAGGCATGGTTCACGCCGGAAAAGGTTCTTGTGTGCACGGTCCTGCGGGCCGACTCTGGCTTCCTGCCCGGCTCACACTCGGCGGACCCGGTCACGACGTGCACTGGGAGCGTGCGTGCACATGTGAGGAGTAACCATTCGATGTCGGCAGTGGCGGGATGTCCGGTAGCCCACGGGTTCGATCCTCTTTCCGATGAATATCTGGCTGAGCCGTATTCGATCCTCAACGATCTGCGGGAGAGCGGGCCGGTTCATTACGTGCCGTCGATCGACTACTGGGTGGTCACCCGCTACGAGGACATCGCGGCCATCCTGTCCGACCCCGTGACGTATTCCGCGACGGTTGCGCAAGCTCCGCTGTCGGCACTGACGGACGAGGCTCAGGACATTCTGAGGCTGGGTCTGCGCAATGTGCCGGTTCTGTCCAACCTCGACCCGCCTGCCCACAGCCGAATCCGCCTCCACCTCGCGCCGCTGTTCCTGCCGCGCAAGGTGGCGAAGCTGCAGCAGCGGATCGAGGAATTCTCGAAGCGCCTGATCGATGACTTCGCGCAGCTGGGCCGGGTGGACATCGTGCCCGCCCTGACGTTCCCGTTGCCGGCACTCACGGTCTTCCGTCTGCTCGGGTTCCCCGATGCGGACGGCGAGCAGCTCAAGCAGTGGTGCGGAGACAAGCTGGAGATCAACTGGGGCCGCCCTGACGCCGGCTACCAGCTGCGCGCGGCCACGAACATGGTCAAGTTCTGGGACTACTGCGAGCGCTTCGTCGAGCAGCAGACGCAGGCCCCGGGCGACAACCTGACCAGCCAGTTGATTCGTCAACGAGAGTCCGACGACAGCGCGCTGAACGATCGGGAGATCGCGAGCGTCATCTTCGCGCTGAGCTTCGCGGGCCACGAGACGACGACGAACCTCATCGGCAATGCCCTCCGCAATCTCCTCTCCCATCCTGGACTGTGGCAGCGATTGCACGCGGACCCGACGCTGGTCGACTCCGCTGTCGAGGAGACGCTGCGGTTCGACTCGTCGGTGATCGCGTGGCGGCGAGTCACGACCAGGGCGGTCACGATCGGCAATGTGGACATCCCCGCGAACACACGGTTGATGCTCGCTTTCGGCGCCGCCAATCACGATCCGAGTGTGTTCCCGGAGCCCGAGGTGTTCGACATCAACCGCGAGAACGCGCGGGTGCAGCTCTCGTTCGGCAAGGGAACCCATTTCTGCTTGGGCCAGCATCTGGGCAGGGTCGAGGTGCGCACCGTGATCGGCATGTTGGCCCGCCGCTTCCCCGACCTGCGGCTGGCGGAGGGGCAGACCGTGACGTATCCCAGGAACATCTCCTTCCGCGGCCCCGAAAGCCTGATCGTCGAGTGGAGTCCGCAGGAGGCTGCGCAGTGGGCATGACCCTCAGCGTCGACCGGGACGGATGTACGAGCTGCGGCGACTGTGCGCTGGCAGCACCTGAGGTGTTCGACCTCGACGACGACGACGCCAAGGTGATCCTGTTGCTGGCGCAGCCGCCGGAGTCCGCGCGTGTGGCCGTCGAGCAGGCGATCCGTGACTGCCCGGCCGGTGTGCTCGCCATGGTCGAGACGTGATCGGTGCTGCCCGCGTCGTCGTGGTCGGCGCCTCCCGGGCAGGGACGACGGTGGTCGGCACGTTGCGCGCACGCGGGTTCACCGGGTCGATCACGTTGGTCGGTGACGAAGACGTCATGCCGTACGACCGCACGCATCTGTCGAAGGAGGGCATCCGCAACGGGGCGTCGAGCGTCGCGGCCCCGTTGTGCGGTCCGGACGACCTCGTGGGTACCGACCTCCGCCTCGGCACCCGGGCGGTGGGCGTGGACAGCACGAGCCGAACCGTCCATCTCGACGACGGCAGCGAGCTGCCCTACGACGGCCTGTTCGTGGCGACCGGTTCCGCGCCTCGGCGTCCGCATGCTCTGAGCGGCTGCGATGGCGTGTACGTGCTGAGGACCTTCGCCGACGCGCAACGTCTGCGCGCGGCACTCGCTCGCGCCTCGACGGTGTTGATCGTGGGTGGCGGGTTCGTGGGCGCCGAGATCGCCGTGGCCGCCCGCGAGCGGGAGCTCCCCGTGACGATCGTCGAGGCAGGCGCGACGCTTCTGGAGCGTGGACTGGGTGAGCAGGTCGGCGCCGAGTGGACCGAGCTGCACCGACGGCGAGGCGTCACGGTCCACTGCGGCAGGACGGTCGTGTCGCTGAACCAGCGCGATGGGCGCGTCGACGCAGCCGTGCTGGACGACGGCCGGGTCGTTCCCGCCGATCTGGTCCTGGTGGGCGTGGGTGCCGCGCCCAGCACCGACTGGCTCTCCGGCGACGACGCGCTGAAGATCGACGACGGCCTCATCTGCAGCGAGACGCTCTGCGCCGCGCCGGGCATCTACGCCGTGGGTGACGTGGCCCGATGGCGCGACCGGGACACCGGCGAGTTGCGCCGCATCGAGCACTGGACGAACGCTCACGCGCAGGGTCGCGTGGCGGCCGGGAACTTCCTCGGTGACGACCAAGCCTTCGTGTCGATGCCCTATGTCTGGTCCGACCAGTACGGGCACCGGCTGCAGATATACGGGACGACCCGCAACCCCGACACCGTCCGAGTGCTCGATCCGGGCGCGGGCGTGTCTCGCCTCGTCGTGTACGAGGCGGATGGTCGGGTGGTGGGCGCTGTCGGAGTCGATGCCGCGAAGGAGCTGCTGCCCTGGCGTCGCGCCATCGCCCGACAACAGCCCCTGGACGACGCCCTCCGGGGCCTCGCTCCGAAGTAGCACTCCTGTCGACCTGCATTACCGCTGCGCGTCCGATGTCCGCCGTTTCGTGTCGCATGCAGGAGCCATCTCTGATGAACGAGAACCTCGGCACGGCTGATGCCCGAGACCCGGGACACGCGGGTATGAAGGGCCGTGCCATGTCTTCTCGGCACAGCCCGATGCCCGTTCATGCATAGGACGGCGCGGAGCCGTGGCACTCCGTCCACAAGGGACTCGTCGGGGGCGGCGGAACTGGTTCAATGGCCGGCATGCCCGGCGATGACGCTAGCGCTACCCCGGCTGGTGGCAGCGCACCCGCGGGCACGGCAGCTCCGGGCCGGTCCGCGACCGTCGACAACCTGCCCATCGAGCTGACGACGTTCGTCGGCCGGCACAACGAGCTGGCCGAGACCCGGAGGCTGCTGCGCACAGCCCGCCTGGTGACGCTGACCGGGATCGGTGGGGTGGGCAAGACCAGGCTGGCGCTGCGGGCGGCCGAGAAGGTCCGTGGGAGCTTCCCGGGCGGGGTCTGGCTGGTCGAGCTGGGGGAGCTGTCGGATGCGTCGTTGCTGGTCAACGTGGTCGCCGGCACGCTCGGGGTGCTGGCGCCCGCCGACAAGCCGCTCGAGGACGCGCTCGTCGACAAGCTCGCCGACGCCGACTGCCTCCTGGTGCTCGACAACTGCGAGCAGATCGTCGACGCCGTCGCAGCGTTGTGCGATCGGGTGCTCCGCCGGTGCCGGCGCGTGCACATCCTGTGCACCAGCCGTGAGGCGCTGCGGGCCGCGGGTGAGGTGCTCCTGCGCGTCCCGCCGCTGGCGGTGCCCGGCGACGCCGACGAGATCACGCCCGCCGGCCTGGTGGAGTCCGACGCGGTCGCGCTGTTCGTCGAACGAGCATCGGCCGCTGCCCGCGGGTTCGTCCTCACCGATGGCGTGGCCGGCGACGTCGCGGACATCTGCCGCCGCCTCGACGGGCTGCCCCTGGCCATCGAGCTCGCCGCGGCGCGGCTGCGGACGTTGTCGCCGTCGCAGATCCTCGAACGGCTCGCCGATCGGTTCGCGCTGCTGACCCACAGCGGCCGCGGGGCACCCACGCGCCAGCAGACGCTGCGGCTCTGCATGGACTGGAGCCACGAGCTCTGCAGTCCGGCCGAGCAGCGGGTCTGGTCCCGCGTGGCGTTCTTCGCCGGCAGCATGGACATGGAGGCTGCGGCGGCGATCTGCGGGGCGGACGGCCTGCTCGACATCGTGACGTCGCTGATCGAGAAGTCGATCCTCATGAGGGAGGACTCCGACGCCGCGCCGGCGCGCTTCCGGATGCTGGAGACGCTGCGGGAGTACGGGCAGGAGAAGGCGCGCGAGCAGGGCCACGCCGACGAGGTGGTCGAGCGGCTGACCCTCTGGTACTGCGACCTGGCCGGAACTGCGCACGACGAGTGGATCGGGCCCCGCCAGCTGGAGTGGATCGCTCGTCTCGAGCGGGAGCTGCCGAACTTCCGCGACGTCCTCGACCGCTGCGCGCTCCAGGATCCGCAGCGTGGGCTGCGGACGGCGGTCGCGCTGTTCCCGTTCTGGAACGCGCGAGGCCTCTTCAGCGAGGGGCGGTACTGGCTGGATCGAATGCTCGCGCAAGACGACGGGATGGTTTCGGTCGAGCTCGCGACGGGCATCTTCGCCGACTGTGTGCTCACCGCGTCGCAGGGCGATCTCGAGGCGGCTCTCGCACTGGTGGCCAGAGCCAGGGCGACCGGGACGGCGAGCGCGGATCCCCTGGTGCACGGCATCGTGGCGCTGACCGACGGGATCGCGGCGCTCTTCTCCGCCGAGGTCGACCGGGCCAGGGCGCTGCTGGAAGTCGCCGTCGCAGTGCTGGGTGGTCCGGGCACCGAGGAGATCCTCCATCTCTCCGCGCTGACCATGCTGGCGTTCGCCTACGAGCTGGGGTCCGACAGCGAGCGAGCAGGGCGATGCTTCGAGCAGGCACTCGACATCACCGCGGCGCGCGGTGAGTCGGTGTTCCGGTCCTACCTGCTGTGGGGGACGGGCGTCTCGCTCTGGCGCAGTGGCCGGGGGGAGGACGCCGCGGTCCGGCTGAAGGAGGGCCTGCGCGTGGCCGACGACGTCGGCCATCCGCTCGTCGCCGCGGTCTGCCTGGAGGCGCTCGCCTGGATCGCGGCAGGTGACCGGGACTCCAGCCGCGCAGCCGCACTGCTCGGGGCGGCGGACGCGCTCAGCCACCGGACCGACAGCGTGCCGACCTTCCTGCCCGCGCTGCTGGTCCACCATCGCGAGGCCGAACAGGGCATCCGCGAGGCGGTGGGGAAGCGCACCTTCTCCCGGGCCTACCGCACGGGTGCTGAGCTCGCCGCCTCCGGTGACATGCGGTCGTTGCTGGAGCCGGCGGCGCCGCCACCCCGTGTCGCGGCATCACCCACGCCTGCGCTCACCACGCCCGCCGACCCCCGGGCGAACCCTCTGACCCGCCGGGAGCTGGAGGTCGCCGCCCTCATCGGCCGGGGTCTCACGAACCGGGCGATCGCCCGCGAGCTGGTCATCTCGCAGCGCACCGTCAGCGGACACGTCGAGCGCATCCTGGCCAAGCTCAACCTGTCGTCACGGGTGCAGGTAGCAGCCTGGGTGGTGCGTCACCAGTCCGTCCCCTGAGGCGGTCACGCGCGCAGTTCGTCCCACACGGCGCGCAGCGATGCGCCGAGGTTGCCGGTGGGAGCTGCCACCACCCCCTGCTCGCAGAACACCATGCCGTTCGGGGCGCCCGCCGAGAACGGGGCCCAACCCGCGGTCGCCCCGACAGCGGGATCGCCGTCGCGGGCATACGCGAGCCACGCGGACCGCATGGCGCCCGTCGCCGTTCGTGCGGTGTCCGCGTCGACATCACGGGTCAGCACCGCGTCGCCGAGGCGCATCGCGTCGAACGTGCCGAATACGAACGGGATCTCGAGGCAGTGCGCCCCGCCGAACACCTCCGTGCTGCCGGACAACGACAGGCCGAACTCGTAGGCGTGAACGGGGAGGCCCCCCGCGGAGAGCGCCGCCGCCCGGTCGAGGCACGGGATCCGGAACATCTCATCGCCCGCGTAGCAGGTGAGAAGCTCCTGAACCGAGTCCGTCCGGTAGAGGTCCCGGTAGCGGTCCAGAGCCTTGTCCGCGGCGTCGCCGAAGCTCCACCGCATCCGCTCCACGAGCCGGGACGGCGGCACGTCCTCCGGCTTCGGTTCCCGCCCGAAGAAGAACGCGAACTCCCGGCTCGTCCACCCGATCATGATCTCGGTGTGGGGGGAGTGCGTCGGCACGTCGTCCCAGACCGAGGCGTGCAGGTACCGGCCGTCGACGTGCGGTTGGAAGACCGGCAGGTAGCGGCCCCACTCCGCGGTGCGGCCGATCATCTCCGGCACCGCTGCGATCAGCGCGCTCGCCGGCAGCGCCCGCACGGCAGCATCGTCGCCGACGCCGAGGACCGACCGGTAGAGCTCCCGGATCCCTGCCTCGTCGTCGGCCGTCCGCATCGGCGAGCCCAGCGGGGGGCTCTGCAGGATCGCGCGCCGCAGCGCAGGTGCGTCCGGCATCCCGAGCAGGGTCAGGATCGACCAGGCCCCGCCGGACTGGCCCACAGCGGTGACGTTCCCCGGGTCGCCGCCGAACGCCGCGACGTTGTCGGCGACCCACTGCAGGGCCAGCGCCTGGTCGGTCAGGCCGCGGTTGCCCGCTGACCGGTCGCCCGGGTGGCAGTCGAGGTAGCCGAAGGGACCGACCCGGTAGTTGATCGCCACGACGACCACATCGCCGTGCCTGGCCGGCGACGCCCCGGAGTAGAGGGGCAGGCTGCCGGCGCCGGTGAGGAACCCGCCGCCGTGGATCCAGACGACGACGGGCCGGCGGCGGTCGTCGGCACCCGGGGTCCAGACGGTGAGGGTGAGGCAGTCCTCGGACATGGCGGCCGGGTCGATCGTGTAGCCGAGCAGGGACGGAACGGGTCCGCGTCCCGGCTGCGGGCAGACGGGGCCGTCGGCCGACGCGTCGCGCACTCCGGACCAGGGGATGGCGGGTTCGGCGGGCAGCCAGCGCCGCTCACCGATGGGCGGGCGCGCGTAGGGGACGCCGCGGAAGACCTGCACTCCGTCCTCGGTCCGGCCGCGCACCACCCCCGCGGTCGTGCGGGCGGTCGGTTCGGTGTCGGTCATCGGGAGCCCCCGGAGTGTGGTCGGAACACGGACACCGGTCGCGCGGCCGGCTGCGGGGACACGGGTCCGCACGGGCGCGACGGGTCGGGACCGCAGGCGGGCACGACATCCTTGCCGGGACGAAGGGCGCAGGCGGTGGACCGGACTGTAGCGGCGGCCCCGCGGCTCGACAACGCGCCCGGGAAGGCCCTTTTCGTCAAGGGGTAGACATACCTGTTTCGTAGCCGCGGGGGTACCTGATCCGGCCCGGGGCTTCGGATTACCCGTGTCCTGCCGACGCCCTGTCGATATGGTTCGAAGCACAGGTATCCGGCGTCACCGTCGGGAAGATCGGCGATCGGCCGACGCCGATACCGGCGTTGCGGTCCGCGACCCGGTATCCGCGCACCGCTTCTCTCCAGGAGATATCCATGGCCAAGTACCTCGTGATCCTGCACGCGCCCGGCATCACCCTCGAGCAGTTCGGTGAGTCCGCCCGGGAGATCGTCAAGAACGAGCACGCGACCTTCGTGCACGCCTACGCCAACCTCGTCGACGGGACGATCGTGAACATCTACGAGGCGGAGAACGCGGACCAGGTGGAGCTGGAGATGGAGCGGCTCGGCTGGCCGTTCGACGAGATCGCGAAGATCCAGTACGAGACCTCGCTCGCGGATCTGACCGCGAACGTCTGACCCGTTCCCGCCCGGGAGGAGATGACCGCATGACCGTGCAGACCGACGAGCCCGTCGAGGAGACCCTGGAGTGGTTCGGCGAGGGTGGCCCCACGAAGGAACCGCGCGCGGCGAACAGTTTCGAGCACATGCTGACCCACCAGGGGATGCAGCAGCAGAAGGAGATGTTCAACTTCTTCGGGCCGGGCGACATGGTGCCGGTCACCGCGTTCTCGTACTCGATTCCCGATATGCCGCGTTTTCACTTCTACCATTACAACGACCAGCAGGAGGTCGTCATCAGCATGGCCTCCGAGGGTGCGCCGCTGAAGACGGGCCACGTCCACATCCAGGACACCACGCACGGTGTGACGATGTTCCTCAACAAGCCCAAGGCTCCGGTCATGCAGGCGTACCAGATGTGCATCATCGCCATCCGGATGCGCGACGCCGCGCCGCAGAACGAGGCCAAGATCTTCCGCTGCTCGGAGTGCAACGAGGTGATCTTCCGTCTCGACGTCGACATGCACGTCGGCCCGCCGCACCCGTACTACCAGGAGTTGCCGAACATCCGGCTGTACGCCGATGCGGTCGATGCGTTCAACGAGACCGACCGGATCTGCTCCGCGTGCGGACACCACAACGAGGAGTTCCCGAACTACATCGCCGGCTGGAGGCGATACACCCAGTACATCGAGCTGGCCAACCGGGCACGCGGCGATATCGAGAAGGCCGGCGCCGAGGCGGGCTTCGGCGGGGAGATCGCGCGATGACCGCCGCACGTGAGTATCCCATGCGCAAGAAGACCATCAACATCTTCAAGGAGGGGAAGAAGACCTGGGGCTCCTACGACGACTTCCCCCTCGCCGCCGTGGGCGTCGACCCGGCGCCGCACCTGAGCCGCAACAGCGTCGCCCAGCCCTTCCACCTGGTCACGGCTATGGACGAGCTGCTGGTGACGATGGCAGGGACGGGCACGGTCGAGTTCCGCACACCGAGCGGGGTCACGACCCTCGAGTTCGAGCCCGGCACCGTGACCTACCTGCCCGCCCGGACGCCGTCCCGGGTGCTGCCGGCCACCGAGGCGCTGCAGGTGCGGCTCAAGGCGCCTACTCCCAACCAGGAGGCCGCAGCATTCTTCTGCACCTCGTGCGACGCGCTGGTGCATTCCATCGAGTTCGTCGCGGACGTGCCGCAGCAGAAGTACTGGGACGCGGTCGTCGCGTTCAACGGCTCGGTCGAGCAGCGGACCTGCACGAGGTGCGGCACGGTCGCCGACCCCGTCGACCTGTCCGGAGTCGCCTGGAACGACGTCGCCGACGTGCTGAAGGCATGACGTCGCCCGCCGACGAGGTCGATATCGCGGCCGGATGAGCAGGAAAGGAGGCAGGCGATGCCCTACGTGATCGCGGAGCCCTGCGTCGACAAGATGGACCGCTCGTGTGTCGAGGAGTGTCCGGTCGACTGCATTTACCAGGGCGAGCGGAAGATGTACATCAACCCCGACGAGTGCATCGACTGCGGTCAGTGCGAGACGGTGTGCCCGGTCGACGCCATCACGCTCGACAAGCAAACGCCGGAGCAGTACGCAGCGCACGTCACCGACAACATCCGTTTCTTCGCCGAGCCCCTCCCGGGCCGCGACGAGCCGATCGGCAGCCCGGGCGGGGCGGCGGACTTCGGTCCCGTGGGCGTGGACACCGAGCTCGTGGCCGCGCTCGAGCCGCGCGATCCCGTCGCCTGAGCATGGCCTACCGCGCGGTGCTGCCCGTACTGGTGATCACGGGGTTCCTGGGCAGCGGGAAGACGACTCTGGTGAACCGGGTGCTGGGCGGGGCCGACGGTGCCCGGCTCGGCGTGGTGGTCAACGACTTCGGCGAGATCGGCATCGACGGCGCGCTGATCGCGGACAGCACCGACGACGTGATCGAGCTTGCCGACGGCTGCCTGTGCTGCCGCAACACCGGCGATCTCGAGGCGGCGTTGGCGGCGTTGACGGCGCAGGCGCACCGGTTGGACGGCATCGTCGTGGAGACCAGCGGCCTCGCCGACCCGACCGCGGTCGTGGAGGTCGTCGCGAACAACCGGACGGACACCCCGCTGGCGCTGGTCGGAGTCGTCACGGTGATCGACTGCCAAGAGTTCGACGCGAACCTGCGCCACGCGACCGTCGCCTACCGGCAGATCGTGGCCGCCGACCTGTTCGTGCTGTCGAAGACCGCGGTGGCGTCCGCCGCGAATGTCGAGTTGATCCCGTCGCGGCTCGCGATGATCAACTCGGTCGCGCCGGCGGTCCGGGACGGTGAGGCGGTGGACGCCGTCGCGTCACTGTTCGCTCCCCAGGCCGTCCCGGCCCGCCGGCGCGACGTCCCCGAACCCGGGGCACGGGAGCACACGACGCTGCCCGTCGTGACGCTCTCGGTGCCGGATCCGCTCGACCGGGTTCGGTTCACGAGCTGGATCGACGGGCTGGATTCGAGCGTCGTCCGGGTCAAGGGCTTGGTGACCTTCGACGGGGGCGGGCCGCCGCTGGTGGTCGACCGGGTCGGAGCGCGCACGACGTTCCGGTTCGCCCCGCCGGCGGCGGGGCGGGTGCTGCAGGACAACGACGCGGTTCTCGTGCTGTTCGGCCGGGGAGCGGACCGCGCCTCGAAGGCACTCATCGCCTGCACGCCGTGGGCGAGCGGGAAGGACGTGGTGACGTGAAGATCGATTCAGGCCGGCTGGTCCCGGACACGGTCCTGCACGGCGGGAAGATCGTGACTGTGGACGCCAGGTCCTCCGTGGCCGAGGCGGTGGCCATCGCCGACGACCGGATCGTCGCAGTGGGCAACGACCGCGAGATACGGGCACTGGCCGGGTGCGGGACGCGGGAGGTCGATCTGCAGGGCGCCTCGGTGATCCCCGGCCTCATCGACAACCACACCCACCCGATGATGGCGGGGTTCGAGGCGGCGGAGGTCGGAGCCAAGGTCGACGTCGCGTCGGCGCGGTCGATCGGGGAGATCCTCGCGCTGATCCGCACCGCGGTGCGCGACGCGAAGCCGGGGGAGTGGGTGACGACGTCGTGCCTCTACCGCGGGGGCATCGAGGACGGACGCTTCCCGAACCGGCACGACCTCGACACCGTGGCGCCGGACAACCCGGTCTACATCGCCGACGGCGGCCGCAACGTCATCGTCAACACGCTGGCGCTGGAGATGGCCGGCATCGGGCCCGACACGCCGGACCCGGACGGCACCGACGAGCTGTCCGAGGGCCACATCGTGCGGGACGACAACGGGGTCCCGACCGGGCACCTGATCGTCGGGGCCGGGGACCTTGCGCGGCGGGCGTGGTGGGTGCGGCTCGGCCAGGAGCCCCAGATGTGGGACCTGCTGCAGTACGACCGGGAGACCAGCAAGCGGGCGATCCTCGCGCAGATGCGCAAGCTCAGCGCGGCCGGGATCACCGGGACGCGGGACATGGGCACGTCAGTGGCGGACCTCGACGCGTACGTCGACGTGGCGCGCAGCGGTGACGCGACGGTCCGGATGGACCTGCTGCTCGGGCTGCCGGTGCAGCACTGGAGCGTGGAGCGGATCACCGAGACCCTGCGTTCCTACTTCGGCCCCCGGCAGGGATTCGGCGACGAGTGGGTGCGCATCGGCGGGCTCAAGCTCGTCGCACAGAACTACGGCTACTGGACGACGACCCCGCGCAAGCTCGAAAGCCTCGTCCGGGAGGGCAACCGGCTCGGGTGGCGGTTCGCGATCCACGGGACGCCGGGCGATCTCGGCGACGACATCACGGTGATCCTCGACGCGCTGGAGGCCGCCGATGCCGAGAGCCCGCTGGCCGGGAAGCGCTGGAGCTACGAGCACGCCTTCGGGCTCATCGATCCCGTCCACCACGAACGGCTGCGCAAGCTCGGCGTGATCATCGCGGCGAACCCGATGCTCGCCTACTTCGGCGCGGGCCGGGCCATGGAGATGCACAAGACCATGGAGGCCCTGAAGCTGGTGGCGCACAGCGAGGATCTGACGCCGCTGGAGCACACCGTGCGGGAGTGGGGTCAGCCTGTCCGCTCCTGGCTCGACGCGGGCCTGCTCGTGACGGGTGGGACGGACACCCCGGCCATCCCGTACGACCTACAGCGACCGTTGCTCGGACTGTGGACGACCTTCTCGCAGGACACCCTTGCCGGGGAGCTCATGCCCGGGGAGAAGGTCAGCCGCATGGAGGCGCTGCGCATCTGGACCCTCAACAACGCCTATGCGACCTTCGAGGAGCACATCAAGGGGTCCATCGAGCCGGGCAAGCTCGCCGACCTGGTGATCCTCTCCGGGGATGTCCTCGACGTGCCGGACAGCGAGTTCCTGGACCTGCGCGTGCTCGAGACCATCGTGGGCGGGCGGACGGTCCACGAGCACTCCACCACCTCGGTCTGAGCCGTGTGCCCTGCGGACCCCGACCAGCAGGCCCGTCGATGAGCGGGCGGGAGAACCACCTCCTCGACGGCCGGCTCAAGATCCGGCACCTGGTGCTCGTCCAGACCCTGACCCAGCAGCAGAGCATCGTGGCCGCGGCCAACGCCTTGCACGTCACTCAGCCCGTGCTGACCCGGCGGCTGCGCGAGCTCGAGGAGATCCTCGGTGTCACGCTGTTCGAACGCACCTCGCGCGGGGTCACTCCGACCGAGTTCGGCGCGGCGTTCGTCGAGCACGCCCGTGCTGTCCTCGCCCAGATCAGCCAGGCGGCGCGGCACCTCGACGAGATCGCCGACGCGCGTCGTGGCCGGGTGATCGTGGGATCGCACCTGGTGGGCGCCAACCTCCTCGTACCGCGGGCCATCGCCGCGTTCAAGGCGCAGAGCCCGCTCGTCACGGTCGTCACCCGGGAAGGGACACCGGAGTCGCTGCTGCTGGAGCTCGAATCCGGTCAGGTCGACCTGATCGTCGGACGGCTCACGTCGCCACCTCCGGCCGGGATGACGCAGCGCCACCTGTACCACGAGCCGATCACGGCCGTGGTCGGCGCGCAGCACGCGCTGGCGGGCCGGGCTGCGGTGCGCTCGGAGGGCCTGAGCGAATACCCGTGGATCCTGCCCGGGCCCGAGACGGTGCTGCGCCAGGAGTTGGAGGAGTACTTCTTCCGCCGCCGGATCAGCGTGCCGCAGAACGTCGTCGAGTCGACGGCGTTCCTGACGGTCCGTCAGCTCCTCCTCGACGGGGACTTCGTCGCCTTCCTTCCGACGCTGATAGCCCAGGAGGACGAGCGGCTCACGGTCCTCGACATCGGACTTTCGGGGATCAGGCAGACCGTCGGCGCGACGATGAGCACGGGACGGCGCCTCAACCCGGCATCACTGGCGTTCATCTCCTGCCTGGTCGGGGCCGCAGGCCCGCTCGAGGCCGCCCGGGCGCAGGACACCCGGACAGCCGAGGCCGGGGAGCGGATTTCTCCCTGATCTCGCCTGTCCGGGTCGCCGGTCATCCCGCCGGTGCGGCCGCCCGCCCCGACGAGGACGAGAGCGTCGGGAGCTCGACCCCGAGGAACCGCTCGGCGTTTCCCCGCCGGATCAGCGCACGCTGCTCGTCGTCCAGGAAGGGCGACCGGTCCACCACGGCTCCCACCGGACGTTCCCCCAGCGGGTACGGATAGTCGCTGCCGACCATCACCGAGCCCACCCCCAGCGTGTCGACCAGCAGCCGCAGGGACTCCGGCCGGAAGACGACGCTGTCGACGCTGAACCTGCCCACATAGGACGACGGTGGTGCCTCCGACGTCGCGATGACGTCGGGTCGCTGGTGCCAGGCGTTGTCCATGCGCCCGAGCCAGTAGGCGAACGAGCCGCCGCCGTGCGCGAAGCAGATCCGCAGGTCCTCGCTGACGTCGTCGAACACACCGCCGAGCACCAGCGCCAGCATCGACAGGTGGGTCTCGGCGGGCATGCCGACCAGCCACTGGGCCATCCACCGGTCCAGCCGTGGCGACTGCGGCATGTCCCACGGATGCACGAACACCGGGACGCCGAGCCGCGCGCAGTGCTGGAGGAACGTCCGGATCCCGCCGGCGTCCAGATCCTGGTCGCCGACGTGGTTGCCGATCTCCACACCGACGTGCCCGTCGGCGAGGCTGCGTTCGAGCTCGGCGCACGCCGCGTCGATGTCCTGCAGGGGGACCTGGCAGAAGGGCACGAGCCGCGGGGACGCGCTCGTGATCTCGAGCGCCAGCTCGTTGAAGATCCGGGCGATCTTCGATGCCACGCTGGGATCCGCGTCGTAGGAGAAGAACACGGGGGTCGGTGAGAGCACCTGCACGGCGACGTCGTCGTCGTCCATGTCGGCGAGCCGCACCTGGGGATCCCAGGCGTCGTCGCTGATGCGGCGGAACTCGTGGGTGCCCAGCATGATCATCGCGTCGCGTTCGCTGCGGATCTCCAAGCGCAGCCCGTCCGGTCCGCCGGGCAGCTGTGGCCAGCCGCGCGGGACGTAATGGGAATGGACGTCGACGATTCCCGCCGAATTCACCTCAGCCCTTCCCCGGGTGCAGAGCGCCGCACCCATCGCACGTACGGGCCTTCTCGTCGGCGTAGAAAGCACTGAAGACGGGCGGGAGGTCGGCGACGATGTCGCGGACCTGGAGCTCGACCTCGTGGACGAGCCCTCCGCACTCCGCGCAGTACCACTGGAATTTCTCCAGGGTGCCCTCCTCGCGGACCCGCTCGATCACCAGGCCGATCGACCCTGCCTGCGGGCGTTGCGGCGAGTGCGGAACGGAGCCCGGAAGGAGCCAGGTCTCGCCTTCCCGGACGTGCACGGTGCGCGGCCCCTCGTCGGTGATCACGTCGATGTGCATGTCGCCCTTGATCTGATGGAACCATTCCTCGTAGGGGTCCACGTGGAAGTCGGTCCGCTGGTTGGGGCCGCCGACCACCTGCACGATGAAGTCCTTGCCGGTGAAGAGCGCTTTGTTGTTGACCGGCGGTTTGAGCGAGGGTTCGTGCTCGGCGATCCACTGTGTGAAGTCCACGGCCGCACCGATGTCGGTCATGGTGTTCCTCCTGTCGGGGGGACGGACGTCGGGTCGAGCCGGCCGGTGTACGCCATGGCCTGGATCTCGATGAGCAGGTGCGGATGCGGCAGTTGGTGAACCGCGACGGTGGTGCGCGCCGGACCGGTCTCGTCGAAGTAGCGGCCGTAGACCTCGTTGTAGCCACCGAAGTCGTTCATGCTGACGAGGTAGGTGGTGATCTGGACGAGATCGCTCAGATCGGCGCCGCCGGCGTGCAGGACGTCGCGGATGTTCTCGATCACCGCCGCGGTCTGCACGCGGATGTCCAGGTCGACGGTGCCCATTTCGTCGACCCGAGCTCCGACGATCTCGTTGCTGGGCAGCCGACTGCTCGTTCCGGACACGAACAGGAACGGCCCTGCCCTGCGTGCGTGCGGGAACCGTCCCCGTGGCCGGGCCTTGCCCGTCACGAGCAGGTGTGACTCGCTCATGTGCGCTCCCCGTCGTCCCGTGTGCCGGTGATCGTGAGCGCGACCCGCCCGAGCCCGGCGACCCGCGTTTCGACGTGCCCCGTGTCGACCGGAAGCGCCGCCGTGGCTGCTCCGGCGAGCACGACGTCCCCGGCCCGCAGCGGGATGGAGTGCTCGGCGGCGATCCCCAGCAGGGCTGCACCGATCCGGCGCGGGTCGCCGAGGATGGCGGCGGTGGACCCGAAGGCCACCGGCCGGCCTGCGATCGACAGCGTCACCGCCGCGTTCGCCAGGTGCGCCCACAGTGCCGCGTCCAGCGGCACCCAGTGCCCGACGGCGAACGCGGCGGCCGAGGTGTTGTCGGCCACGACACGCGGCAGGTCGAACGCGAACCCGGAGAACCGGGAGTCGATCAGCTCAACAGCGGGGGCGACCGCGTCGAGAGCGCTCACCAGATCGGCTCGCGGGTCGGCCGGGTCGAGATCGCGCGACAGCCGGAAGGCGATCTCCGGCTCGACGCGCGGGTGGATCAGCCGCGACCGGTCGATCCGGCCGCCCTCGCGTACCCGCATGCGGGCGGTGAGCGCGCCGACGATGACGTCGTCCACGCCCATCTGCCGCATCTTGGCGGTGCTGGTGAACCCGAGCTTGACGCCGACGCGCGGGTCGCCGAGCGACTCGCGGTTCCCGACGAGGACCCGCTGTATGGCGTAGGCCTCGGTCAGGTCGAGGTCGGGTAGCTCGGCCTGGGGGGACAGCGGCGTCCGGTCGCGTGCCGCGTCCTCCAGGAGTCGTGCCACGTGCTGCACGTCCGCGACCGTCATTGCGTCGCCTCCTTGTGGATCGGCCCGTCGTCGACCAGCAGGAGCTCGACGTGCCCCAGTCCGGACAGCTCCGCGCGGTAGCGCCCCGGACGGCTGAGATCGGCCATCGGGCCGAGGGCGCCGGAGAGCACGACCTCGCCAGCGCGTAGCGGACGTCCGCGGCGCGCGGACTCGCGCGCGAGCCAGGTCACGGCCCGGGCGGGGGAGCCGAGGCACGCCGCCCCGACGCCGCTGGAGACGAGTTCGCCGTCGTGGTCGAGCGCGAGAGCCACCTCGGTGAGGTCCAGCCCGCGTGGCGACACCGGTGTCGTGCCGAGGACCACGGCCCCGGAGGACGCGTCGTCGGCGATCGTGTCGGTGATGGCGATGTCCCAGCCGGCGATGCGGGAGTCGACGATCTCGATGGCAGGCAGCAGGAAGTCGGTGGCGCGCAGGACGTCGACGACGGTGGAGCGGGGGTCGTCGAGGTCGGCTCCCAGTACGAACGCCACCTCGCCCTCAACCCGGGGCTGCAGGAACTCCGCGCGGTGCACGTGCTCGCCGTCGGCCCGCACCATCGTGTCGAGGATCGGTCCGAAGTCCGGCTGATCCACCCCGAGCTGGGCCTGCACGGGAGGCGCGGTCAGCCCGATCTTGCGGCCGACGAGGCGCAGGCCCGCCGCCGTCCGGCGCTCCAGCACGAGTTCCTGCACCGCGTACGCCGCATCGACGTCGGCGGCGCCGAGCACATCGCGCACGGGGGCGCACGGGGTCGCGCTCGCCCGCGCGTCCAACAGTCGTTCGGCGGCGACCAGGACGACGTCGCGGCGGGTGGTGGTGTCGAAGGCAGTCACAGGGCAACACACACGTTCGTCGTCTCCGTGTAGAAGTCGAGGGAATGCCGGCCGCCCTCGCGGCCGATCCCGGACAGACCGGTGCCCCCGAACGGGGACCGCAGTTCGCGCAGGAACCAGGTGTTGACCCACGCGATCCCCACGTCCATCCGCTGTGCGACGCGGTGGCCGCGGCGCAGATCACTGGTCCACACAGCCGCGGCCAGGCCGTAGTCGGTGTCGTTGGCCAGGTGGACGGCCTCGTCCTCGTCGTCGAACGGGATCAGCGCGGCGACCGGACCGAACACCTCGTCGCGCACGACGCGGTCGGCGTTGGTGAGTCCGGTCCAGAGCGTGGGCCGCAGCCACCAGCCGCCGCTCAGTGCGTCCGGCATGTCCGGGACGTCCCCGCCGGTGCGCACCTGCGCCCTCGACTCCTCCGCCAGCCGCAGGTAGCGCAGGACTTTCGCGCGGTGGGCGGCGGAGATCAGTGGCCCGGTCGTCGTGCGCTCGTCGTCGGGGGCGCCCAGGTGCAGCGCTTCCGCGCGTTCCACGAGCCCGGCGCACACGTCCTCGAAGACGCTGCGTTCGACGTAGACGCGCTCCGTGCAGAGACAGACCTGGCCGGTGTTGGCGAACACCGACCGCGCGAGGCCGTCGAGCGTGGCGTCGAGGTCGGCGTCGGCGAACACCACGGCGGCGTTCTTGCCGCCGAGCTCGAAGGACACGGGCCGCACCCGCGGAGCCACCGCTCGCATGATCGCGGCGCCGGTGGCCGAGGAGCCGGTGAAGGTCACCCCGTCGACGGCGGGGTGACCGGTGAGGAACTCACCGGCCGAGCCGGCGCCGCGGCCGTGGACGACGTTGTAGACCCCGGCGGGGAAGCCCGCCTCCTCGACGAGCTCCGCGAGCATCGTCGCCGATGCCGGGGTTTCCTCGGACGGCTTCACCACCACGGTGTTGCCGCACGCCAGGGCAGGTGCGAGCTTCCAGGTGAGCAGGAGCAGCGGGAGGTTCCACGGGACGATCACGGCGACCACCCCGAGCGGCTTGCGCATCGCGTAGTTCAGCGCCTGGCCCCCGGGGTGGTCGAGCAGGTAGGACTCCATGCCCTCGGCCGCGGCCATATCGGCGAACGAGCGGAGGTTGGCCGCGGCGCGGGCGACGTCGAGGCTGCGCGCGACGGCCGCCGGCTTTCCCGTGTCCGCGACCTCCGCATGCACCAGGTACTCGGCCCTGGCATCGACGAGGTCGGCCAACCGGCGCAGGAGGCGGCAGCGATCGCCCACCGAGGTGCGTCCCCAGGACCCCTGGTGAGCTGCACGGGCCGCGAGAGCGGCCCGGTCGACGAGCGGGGCGTCTGCCTCATGCACCTCGGCGACAGTGGCGCCGGTGGCCGGGTCGACGTCGGGGAAGGTGCTCACCCCGTCGACGAACCGTCCGCCGACGTAGTTCTTGATCTGCAGCATCATCGCCTCTCGCCGGCTGCCGGGGACTCGTCGGAAGCCCTTCCGACGCGGCGGAAGAGGTGCGGAGGGACCGACGACGTTCATCGTCGTGTCGACACGCGATGCAGGTCCAATGCGGATTCCGGGCGCGGCTATGCCTGTTCGGGTAAGTCGGCGGCAGGCGTCATGGGGCCCCGCGGGATCCCTCTGCTGCACCTGCGTGCGTCAGGAACGAGGCGCCGCAAGGACGTCGAGCATGTCCGCCCTGGCAGCCGCTGTTGCCTGGACCTGCTCGTCGAGCCCGTCGCTGGTGCCGGTGGTCCGCGCGCGGGCCGTTCGGATGCCGAGTGCACTCGCTTCGGCCTGGTAGCGGCCGGTGGCGCGAGCCGCGGCTCGGCCGCAGCGGCGACGTACGTCTCGCCTCCAGCGGCGGCGTTTCCCGAGGTTCGCGAGAGGTGTGACCTCGTCGGGAGCGATGTGGCCGTCGCGAGCGAGAGCCGGCAAGGCCGCGCTGATCATCGTCCCTTCGCGGCTGCGGAGGACGAGCGCCAGGACCAGCACCACGAGGAACACCGGCACCATGACGGCTGCGTAGATCTTGTAGATCAGGAACGGATCGCTTCCGGCGAGACCCGCCCAATCCCACACACCGTGCAGGGTGATCGCGACGAGCAGGCCCACGAGGGCGAGTCCCACGCGTGCGGCTCGGCTGCGCTTGTGCGCGGCTGCGGCGATGCCGAGCCCGAATACGGCGACCATGAGCGGGTGGAAGAACGGCACCATCACCATCCGCAGGAAGAAGCTTGCGGCGAGCAGGGCGATGGCGTTCACGTCGGACACGTCCGACGTGGCGAAGGTCGTGACGGTGCGGCCCAGGTAGAGGACGTTCTCCGTGAACGAGAATCCCGCGCCGACGAGTCCCGCGTAGACGATGGCGACGAGCGGGCCGGTGATCTGCTTGCGGCGGTACACCAGCAGCCAGACCAGGAACAGGCCTTTGAAGACCTCCTCGGTGACAGGGGTGATCACGAGCGGGCGAAACCATGCACCGAAGTCCGTGCCCAGAGTGATGTCGACGACGGCTTGGAGTCCTTGCTGCGACCAGAGCGAACAGAAGGCCGCGAACGAGGCGCCCCACACGAACGCCGAGACCAGGCGGTGCGGACGCTCGGGCTCCCAGCGGTCGAGCCAGAGAAATGCGCCGACGACCGGAAGGGTGATGAGGGCGGACAGCAGCAGACCGCCGGCCACCCCGTCCGGACCGACCTGCGTGGACACCCAGAACATGGATATGAGCCAGGCGGCTCCCGCCGCCACGGGCCAGAGAGTCCACGCCGATCTTTGCATTGCCGTTCCTTGCCGCCTTCTCGACGCCGCGGGTGTGCGGTCGCTGTCGCAGGAGACACCGTGCCGTTGCGGCATACTCAAGTCCGCTGATCATGAGACGTGGTGAGGAGGGCCGGCGTGGGCTGGAGCACCCGGGAAGTCGCGCAACTCGCCGGCACGACCCTGCGCACCGTCCGCCACTATCACGAGATCGGCCTGCTCGACGAACCGGAACGACTGTCGAACGGCTACAAGGTCTACCGCACCGAGCACCTCGTGCGTCTGCTGCAGATCCGCCGTCTCACCGGGCTCGGCTTCTCGCTCACCACGATCGCGGCGATGCAGGAGGGGTCGGAGCATCTCGAAGCAGCCCTCGAAGCCGTCGATGCGGAACTCACCGCCACGATCACACGGCTGCAGGAAGCGAGGGAGGAGATCGTGAAACTGCGCCGTCGACCGGTGCCGACCGACCTTCCGTTCGACATCTCGGCCGCGGCGACCGAAGCGCGACTGTCACCGGCCGACCGGTCGCTGTTCGCCGTGCTCTCCCATGTGATCGGCGATGACAACACACAGCACTGGCGGGCGCTGTTGCAGGACTACGAGCGCGATGATGTGGCCGACGAATTCGACGCGCTCCCGCCGGATGCCGACGAGGAGACGCGTGAACAACTCGCGCGACGCATGTTCCCGCAGATGATCGCGCTGAGTGGAAAGCACCCGACGCCACCGCGCACCGTCGAGAACGCGGTGCTCGGTCGGCACGCAGCAACCGCCGCGATGATCAACGCGCTGCGCGATCTCTACAACCCGGCGCAGCTCGACGTGTTTGTGCGCATCTGGAACCAGCAGGGCTCATCCGAGACCAGCCGACAAGGGTTCGTTCCAGAGTGATCTCTCGAGCCGGCGGCGCCTTCACCACGAAAGGCGTTCAGCCGCGTGGCTCAGTGGCCGGCGCTCTGGCCGCCGTCGATGTGCAGGAACTCGCCGGTGACCAGCGGGGACTGCTCGAGGTAGATGACGCCCCTGACGATGTCCTCGACGGTCCCGGGGCGCTTGCTGGGGTGGAACTGGGCGAGCTGCTCGGGCGTGGCTCCGCCCTGGAGCGGGGTGTCAATGAAGCCCGGTGCGACGGCGTTGACGCGGATGCCGCGGGCGGCGTACTCGATGGCAAGGGACTTGGTCGCCGCGGCGAGGCCGCCCTTGGTGACCGAGGCGAGCACCGACGGAACGTCCGAGCGGGCGGACTCGACGAGGGTGGTGGTGATGTTGACGATGTGGCCCCCGCCCTGCTCGAGCATCGGCTCGATCACGCGCTGGGTGAGGTGGAAGAAGCCACCGAGGTTGATGTCGATGTTGTTCCTGAAGTCCTCCGGGGTGAACTCGGTGAACGGCTTGGCCGTGAAGATGCCGGCGTTGTTGACCAGCGCGTCGATCCGGCCGAACCGGTCCAGGGCGGTGGCGACGATGTCCTGCGCGGTGGCGGGGTCGGCGATGTCGCCTGCCACTGCTTCGACACCTGCGTCGTCGCTGGGCTTCATGGATCGGGAGTTCGCCACGACGGCGTACCCGATCTGGCGGTAAGCCGTCACCAGGCCGGCGCCGATTCCCTGGGATGCGCCGGTGATGATCGCAACCTTCTGCTCGCTCATGGGTGTGCTTTTCCTGTTCCGATGTTGTGTTTCGTGATTTCGGGAGCTCAGCATTGGCGCTGGCTCCTCCTGGACCCGGCCCGCCGCAGTCGCGGCGGCCGTGGGCCTGGTGCTTGGGGCAGCTTTCTGCCGCGGAGGCGGATGCGGGACGGATGGCTCAGAACGCCGCGCGATCGCCGATTGCGACCTCGCCCGCCCTGACGACTTCGGCGTAGGCGCTCAGGCATGGCCGGCGCAGCGCCACCACCGATCCAGCGCCATCGCTCTCGTTCTCCACGGTCGCCTCGGACTCAGGCCGTCGGCAGGTGCTTGGCGAGGAACTCGCGGATCAGCGCTGCGACCTCGTCGCCGGCGCTCTCCAGGAGGAAGTGCCCTCCCTCCATCAGATGGACCTCGGCGTTCTCGGTGTCGCGAGCGAACGCACGGGCCCCGTCCGGGCCGAAGAACGGGTCGTACTTGCCCCACGTCGCGAGCACCGGCACCTGCTTGGTCCGCAGCCACTCGTGCAGCGCTGGATACAGCGGCGGGTTCGTCGCGTAGTTCAAGAACAGCTTCAGCTGCACCTCGGCGTTCCCCGGGCGCGACAGGAAGGCGTGGTCGAGGTGCCAGGTGTCCGGGCTGAGGATGCTCTCGTCCTCGACGCCGGTCACGTACTGATCCCGGATTGCCCGGAGCGTGAACACCCCCCGCAGCGCCGCCTCGTTCTCCGGGGTCTGCTCCCGCTGGTAGTCCCAGATGCCCTGCCAGCCGCTCGCGACGAAGCCCTCGTCGTAGCCGTTCCCGTTCTGGCTGATCACCGCGACCACCGCCTCGGGGTCGCGGACCGCGAGCCGCCAGCCGATCGGGGCGCCGTAGTCCTGAACGCCGATCGCGTACCGCGTCACACCCAACTGCTCGAGCAGCCCGGCAGTCAGGTCCGCCAGCGCGTCGAAGCTGTAGTCGAACTCGTCGACCGACGGCGCATCGGAGAGCCCGAACCCGAGGTGGTCCGGCGCGATGACCCGGTAGCCCTCCAGCTGTGGGATCAGGTTGCGGAACATGAACGAGCTCGTCGGGAAGCCGTGTAGAAACACGACCGTCGGCATGCCGGCCGATCCGGCCTCGCGGTAGAAGAGCCGACGGCCCCCGACCGTCGCGTACCTGTGGTGGACCACCACGCCCATCCCTCTAACCTCCATGACTGGTCGATGACGGTTATGAGGAGACCACGAGCGTCCTAACCTGTCAACGTGCGAATGAAGGTTATGAACATGACCGACGTCACGACGCTCGGCGAAGGGCTCCTGGTGTCCCGCTGAACGAGAACCGGTCGTAGTGGGCTTTCGGGGCAAGTTTCGTTACAGATCTGTACTGTAAACTTCTGGGAGCGGTCCACTGTGTGAGGAGAGGTCCAGAGTGCCTGTCCGCTCGATTCGCTCGTCCGACGTTGCGGCGCGAGAAGTTCTGCGCCGCAGGGGTTTGATGCCATTCGGGGTCGATATCCGGCCTGTGCCGGTGGTGGGACGCGACGCCGGGCGTGCAGGCGATCAAGCCCTCCGGGCCGACGGGTGGTCTCACCTGGGTCAACGTGACCATCAACCCTCGCTGACGGCTTTCTGAGCCGCCTCCGCGCTCCGGAGAGTCTCGTCCATTCGTTTTTCGACCAAATTCTGAAGGGAGCGGCGCCATGTCCGCTGTACCCGGGCGCGGAGTCACGCCCGCCACCAAGTCGTTTCGGCGAATAGGAAGTCGCGCCACCCGGAAGGCGACGATCATCGCCTTCTTCGCCTGGCTTTTCGCGGTCTTCGACTTCATCATGTTCGGCACGCTGCTGCCGCAGATCTCCGCCAGTTTCGGCTGGGACGACGCCACGGCGTCCCTCGTCTCCACGCTGGTCTCGGTCGGCACGGCGATCATCGCGCTGGCGGTCGGACCGATCACCGACCGGATCGGGCGCCGCAAGGGCATGATCCTCACCGTCTTGGGCACGGCGGTGGCGTCGGCTCTCTCGTCCGTGACGCCCAGCGCCGCCTACCTCATCGGTGTTCGGTCCCTCGGTGGTCTCGGTCTGGCCGAGCAGGCGGTCAACGCCACCTATCTCTCCGAGATCTACGCGGTCACCGACGACGAGAAGATCAAGAAGCGCCGCGGCCTGATCTACAGTCTCGTGCAGGGCGCCTTCCCGCTCGGTGTGCTCCTGGCCTCCGCCTGGGTCGCGATCTTCCTGCCGGTGATCGGCTGGCGCGGCTGCTTCCTGCTCGCGGTGTTCCCCGCGGTGGTCATCGCCCTGATGCGACGGGGGCTGCGCGAGAGCCCGCAGTTCGAGCTGGAGTTGCAGCTGCGCAGGCTGCGCAAGCAGGGGCGCACCACCGAGGCCGCCGAGCTGGCCCGCTCCTACGGCGTCGACGAGCGGCCCGCCGCTCCGCTGGCGGCGATCTTCAGGGGTCACGCGCTGCGTAACACGCTGGTGCTCGGGTTCGCGTGGTTCATCAATGCGGCCGGTATGCAGCTGTTCGCCGTGCTGGGCACCACTGTGCTCACCGAGGGCAAGCACGTGAGCTTCACGAATTCGCTGGTGCTGCTCATCGTGGCGAACGCTGTCGGTTACGTCGGCGACATTGCGCACGGATTCCTCGGCGACCGGCTGGGCCGCCGCAACGTCATCGCGTTCGGCTGGATCACCGCCGGGGTCCTGTTCGCGTTCATGCTGACGGTGGCGAACGGCACGATCGCCGTGGTGATCCTGTACTCGCTGGGCTTGTTCTTCCTGACCGGTGCGTATTCTGCGATGTTGTTCTACATGGGCGAGTGCTACGACACGACGTGTCGCGCCACGGGCACCGGGTTCCTCAACGCCATGTCCCAGCCCGGCTCGATCGTGGCCGGCGCCATCGTCACGGCGATGCTCGCGAGTGGCTCGACCTGGGCGCACGCCACGCTTCTGGTCGGCGCGGTCGGCACCTTCGTCTCCGGGGTCGTCATGTTCGGTGCCCGCAGGGCGCCGCTGCTGCAGGGCTGATCGGAAAAGCCCCATATCCGCCAATTGGTGTGATCAGGTTCAATCTCCTGCGGCAGATACGGTGGAAATGCCTCCTCGCTGAGGAAGAAATGCCCGCCCCGATATGGTCCGGTACGGTCGACTGGGGCTCGGGCTCTCGGAGAGAGGTTGATGCAGGTCGCCCGCAAGCCGTTGCCACGAGCGGCAATCGTGCGGCGGTCCTGCGCCGCCCCGCATGTCTGATTCGCGCGGTCCACGGGCGGGTCGCGCGAGAGCGGGAGATGCCTACGACATGCGTGACTGCGGCACAGAGAGGCGCGAGACGAACATCCATGTTGTATAACAAAATTCCGATTCCGGACGTCGACTCCCAGGCTGCGCGGGCGATCGTCGCGGAGGCAGCGTCCAGGTCGCTGCCCGACCCCGCAACACCTGACGGGCTCGCGATGCTGCGGTCAGCGGCGGACCGCGCACCGCGCACCGAACGCGCCGTGGACAAGCTGATTCCGGGTACCGCCGGCGAGGTGCGTGTGCGCATCATCCGGCCGGACGAGGAGGCTCGCGCCGTCCTGCTCGACGTCCACGGCGGTGGCTGGTTCGGTGGCAAGCCCGAAGAGAACGACTACGCCAACGAACTCACGGCCCGGGACGCCGGCGTGGCGACGGTGAGCGTCGACTACCGACTCGCGCCCGAACATCCCTATCCGGCCGGCCTCGAGGACGTGCTGGCCGCCGTCGAGTGGCTGATCGACAACGCGGTTTCCGAGTTCGGCACCGAGAAGCTGCTCATCAGCGGCAACTCCTCAGGTGCCCATCTTGCGGCGCTGTCGGTGCTGCACGTCCGCGACGGGCTGGGCGCGATCGACCGCCTGGCCGCGGTCAGCCTTGTCAACGGCGTCTTCGACCCCACCCTGACCCTTGCCGAGCGCCTGACGACTCCCGCCACGCCGATCGTCAACACGTCGTTCCTGCGCGCCACCCGCGAGCTGATCTTCCCGGACACCGCCGCGGTACTGCGCAACCCCACGGTCTCCCCGCTGTACGCCGATCTCACCGGTTTGCCGCCTGCGCTGTTCACCATCGGGGAGCTCGACCCGTTGCTCGACGACGCCCTGTTCATGGCAGAGCGCTGGCGGGCGGCCGGAAATGACGCCGAGATCGACTTGTACCCCGGAGCCATCCACGGATTCGTGAACTCCGTTCCGCCGCTCGGGAAACACGCGCAGGCGCGGATCAACACCTGGATCAGCGATCATTTGACTGCCTAGTCCGAGAAGCGCGGCTTGCGAGGATGAATCCTCGACGGAGAGCACGCAACAAACAAGGGCCGCATTGCTGATTGCGGCAGCGTGCGTGTCCTCCGATACTCGGTCAGGCGCGCGCTCGTCGGCACTCGAACAGAAAGTCCGATCCGTGAGTTCTGTGGCCCGTTGTCATGACTTCATCGTCGCCGGTGCGGGAACCGCGGGCTGTGTGCTCGCCGCGCGCCTCTCGGAGAACCCCGACACCAGCGTGCTCCTGTTGGAGGCCGGCTCCCGTACGCCGCTGGAGGCGGTTGCCTCGGCCGAGACCTGGCCGGCACTCATCGGCTCGTCGATGGACTGGCAGGACACGTCGGTCGTCCTCGAGAGCAGCGGACGAGCCGTGGAGTTGCCGCGCGGCCGTGGGCTCGGCGGCTCGTCGGCGATCAATGCCATGGCGTTTCTGCGTGGGCATCGGTCGAGCTACGACGCGTGGGTCACAGCCGGGGCGGAGGGTTGGGGGTTCGCCGACCTGCTGCCCTACTTCAAGCGCACCGAGCACATCGACGGACGAGACCCCGCCGTGCGCGGCCACAGCGGGCCGCTGCGGCCCGGGCCGACCGCTCCGCCGCACCCGATCGCCGAATCCGCGCTCGAGGCAGCGCGGCAGGCCGGCCATCGGATCGCCGGCGACATCAACAGCGGCCTCGAAGAGGGCTTCGGCGTCACGGACATGAACATCATCGAGGGCAGGCGGCAGAGTGCCGCCGACGCCTACCTGCGCCCGGCCCTCGACCGGCCCAACCTCGACCTGGTCACCGACGCATTGGTGCATCGCGTCGTCCTCAACGGCGACCGGTGCAGCGGGGTCGAGTACAGCATCGGGCAGCAGACGTTCGTCGCGCAGTGCGATGGGGAGGTGGTCCTCACCGCCGGTGCCATCGGATCGCCGCAGGTGTTGCTGGCATCGGGGATCGGTCCGAAGCCCCATCTGGACGACGTCGGGATCACGGTGCTCGCCGATCTTCCTGGCGTGGGTGCCAACCTGCACGACCACCCGGCGTCCGGCGTCACCTACTACTCGGCCCGAGCCGTCCCGCCGTCGAATGGCAACATCGGAGAGATCAAGGGCCTGATCCGCAGCAGGGATGGCCTCGACGGCCCGGATCTGCAGATCATGATCGTGTCGCAGCCGCTGCGTCAGCAGACGAGGCCGGGCCCCGGACCGGGGGAGGGCTACGAGATCATTGTCGCGCTCATGACGCCGTTCAGTCGTGGATCGGTGCGGCTGGCCTCCACCGTTCCCGGCGCCCCGCCGCTGATCGACCCGCGCTACTACACCGACACCCGCGACGTCGACGCCGTGGTCGCCGGCCTGCACCGTGCCCGTGAGCTCGGGCAGATGCCCGCCTTCACGCCGTGGCGGCGCGAGGAGTCGGAGCCCGGCGCCGACCTGCGGCGCGAGGAGGATCTCCGCGCGTACGTCCGCGACGGTGCCAGCAGCTATTTCCACTATGCGGGTACGTGCCGGATCGGGACCGACTCCGACGCCGTGGTCGACAATGAACTGCGGGTGCACGGCCTGCGCGGACTGCGGGTGACGGATGCGTCCGTGATGCCGTCCCCGGTGTCGGCCAACCTCAACGCAACCGTTTATGCCATCGCCGAACGTGCAGCGGAGCTCATCCGGGGCGAGAACGGCTCGTGACCCTGTCGAACGAACTCTCCCACATCGACGCCGAAAGCGGTGCACATGAACGATGAACTCGACGCCGCGCAGCCCTGGTCGTCCACAAGAACTCGAGAAGATCACGTGTGAATGATGTATCCAGATGACGCTATCCATACAAATCGGAATGCGGGTAATTGTCGACATGCAGTACCGCGGATAGCCTCGGGCCCGTGCAGATTCACGAGTTCGCCAGTGGGGAGTTCGAAGACGTCGCCGGTGAGTTCTTCATACCGGTGATCGTCCGAACGGCTCCCGGCGTCCGTGGGCGGATGGCGGTGCAGGACCTGGGCGAGGGCTTGGTGCTCTCTCGGCTGCATTCGGGCCCGAGATCGGCGGATCGGACCGACCGGATGGCAGCGACGGCTTCGGAAGACGACCGGATGCTCTTCGTCGTACAGGTGGCCGGCCAGGGCCGCTTTTCCCAGCACAACCGCCTCGCCGAGCTGGGGGCCGGTATGGGGTTTCTGCACGAGGCGCGCGCTCCCTTCACGTGGGTCTCGCAGACCGACACGCGGCATCTCGTCTTGTCTTTCTCGCGCGAGCTGCTGGCGCTGCGCGCCCCCGAGATCACCGAGGCCTGTGGCCGAAGCATGGACCCTGCTTCCCCGGCCATGCACACGCTGGCCGCCTACCTCGATCGGTTGTTCGAGATCGCCGACGGCCTCACGCTGCCGCAGCGGCTGGACGCCGGGCACGCCGCGATCGACCTGCTCGCCATGGCGCTGCGAGACGTCGTCCCCTCGGTAGCCGGCGGCGACGGCCCGGCGGAGGTGCTGCTCGACATGATGCTGATGCACGTCCGCGAACACCTGGCCGACCCGCACCTGCAGGTGGACGAGCTGGCGCGGCGGCACCACGTGTCGGTCAGCCACGTGTACACCCTGTTCGAACGAATCGGATCCACGCCTGCTTCGTACCTGCGCGAGCAACGGCTGCTCGCCGCACAGGCGATGCTGGCCGACCCGAGGCACGCCCGGCTGGCGACGTCGGACATCGCGGCTGTGGCGGGGTTCGTCGACCGCAGGACGTTCGAGCGGGCGTTCCGGCGGCAGTACGGGATGACGCCCGGCAACTGGCGCCGTGAGCGTTGCCGCTCAGGATCCGCTTCCGCAACCCTGGAGGAAGAAATGCCTCCCCCCTGACGAGGAGGCGCCGTTCCCCGAGAAGGCGATGGCGCACCCGGCCATCGGGCGCATCCGGGCCCTCGGTCAGGAGAGTGCGCGGAGCTCGGTCTGGATCTCCTGGTAGACGGTGACAGTGTCGGGGTTGACCACGAAGCTGGTGAGTTTGGAGAGGTCGAGGCCCGGACCGCCGAAGATCAGGTCGGCGTGGTCGGTGCCGGGGGGCAGTTTCTGTTGCAGACCGGCGAGTGCGGCGGGATATCCGAGCGACTGGGTGTCGGTGATCTGCGCCTGCTCGGTGAGTTGGTGCTTCAGGAACGCGTAGGCGGCGTTGGTGTGCGGGGCGCCCCTCGGCATCGCGTAGCAGTCCACCCACAGCTCGCTCGTCGGCGCCGGCACCACCCAGCGCAGGGCGGGGTTCTGCATGATCGCGCGCCGTGCCTGCGACTGGTCGTACATGCTCACCACGATCGAGCCGTTCACGAGGGGGTCGACCTCCGTGCCTCCGAGCTGCGGTTTCGCCCGGGTCGCCCAGTCCTTGAGCCGGTCGCCCGCGGCGCGGATCACCGACTGGTCGGTGGTGTTCCAGTCCTGTCCCCGCACCCACATGACGATCCCGACGTTCTCCCATCCCGAGCCGGACAGCCGGATCTTGCCCTGCACCCCCGGGCGCTCGCCTGCGTCGAGGACGTCCTGCCACGTGCTGATGTTCCCGCCCACCGCACGCGGGTCGTAGACCACGCCGACGACGCCCCAGTCCTTCGGGATCGAGTACTGGTTGTGCGGGTCGTAGTTGCGGCTCAGCAGCGAGGGATCCAGCGTGGACAGGTCGACCCTGCCGGTATCGATCTTCTCGATCTGGCCGCGGGAGGCATAGAAGGGGATCCAGCCCGACGTCGGGACGACGAGGTCGAACCCGGTGGCGGCCACGCTGCCCAGCTTCGCGGCCAAGGTGTCGTTGTCGTCGTAGGTGCTGATCTTCGGCGTGATCCCGGTCGCCGCGGTGAACGCACTGAGGTTGTCCTGGGCGAAGTAGTCGGCCCAGCTGTAGATGTCGACCTCCGAACTGCGGCCCGACGGCGGGGCACTCGCGGACCCACCGCAGGCTGCGACGAACGCGGTTGCCGACAAGGCGCCGGCGGCAAGGAAGCTGCGGCGGGTCAGCCGCGCCGGCGACCTGAACCGGGCCGATGCCGTGGCGGGCACCAGATCGTGCTGTGTCATGAGTGACTGCCGTTCCTGCAATGGATGGACGGGACCGGCCGAGGCCACCGGTGACGAGGCAGGCGCGGCCGTAGAAGGGCTGGCTCGAACCTTCTGCCGAATACGCGTTGATCGGTCATCTCCGGAGGAGCACGCCCATCTCACGATCACTGGTCATGAAGCGGTCATTTACGGATTTCAGAACGCCGGCATGACCGCCCACCGATGCACCCCAGTGGACCGCGCCGGTCGGCTCGGGGGCGGGCATTTTCTCGTCAGCGGAACGGTATTTCCTTCACGAGGGCTGCGCAAGCAGACCCTCGGCTGTGGGGCGTCATCCCGGGGTATCTTCTGTGGTGTGTCGGGTGGTGGGCCGAGGGTTCGATGTTCCAGTTCTCGGACCGGCCAGGTCGTGCCGTCGTCAAGATCGTGTGAGTGCTGCGGCCGGGCGGCAAGGTTGGTCGACAGCGACCGCGCGATCGTCCTGGGTCGATGAGAGGAATCGAATTTTGCAATCGGTTGCCTATGTGATTGACAAACCGGGGAGGTTGTCGAAGCCGATCACCCGTGCCGCGGCCGGCCGTCGGGCGGGTGAAGTTTTGCTGCGCATTCATGCGACGAGTGTGAATTACAAGGATTATCTGGGGGTGGTGACCGGCGAGCTGCCTGACCTGACCTGGCCGCGGGTCCCATTCGCCGACGCCAGTGCTGAAGTTGTCGAGGTCGGTGACGGGGTCGCGAATGTTTCGATCGGCGACCGCGTGATCCCATCCTTCTTTCCGAAGTGGCAGGCCGGCGATCCAACGGCCGATGGTCTCTCGCTCATCCATGGTGACCAGGTGGATGGCATGCTGCAGACCCATGTCTGCGTCTCGTCGGCCTGCCTGGTGCCGACACCTGCTCATCTGTCGGACGTCGAAGCTGCAACTCTCGGCTGCGCCGGCGTGACGGCGTGGCGCGCTTGTTCGAAGGCGAGCGTGAAGCCCGGACATACTGTCGTGATTCAAGGCACCGGGGGTGTATCCCTCTTCGCTCTCGGGTTTGCCAAGATGGCCGGAGCCACGGTCGTTCTCACGTCCTCCTCGGACGCCAAGTTGGAGCGCGGGCGCGCGCTGGGCGCGGACCACACGATCAACTACGGCCGGATCCCGGAATGGAGCACGGCGGTGTCGGACATAACCGATGGGCGCGGAGCGGACGCAATCATCGATGTCGGCGGTGGTCACACGCTTGCCCAGTCGGTCCGGTCCGCCCGGATCGGTGGCCACATCGCCTGTGTCGGTTTCGTGAGTGGTCGCGAAAGTGCGGAATTCCCCAACGTCGTGGTCATGGCCAAGAACATCACCATGGTGGGGTCCACTGTCGGCAGCATTGACGACACTGCCGATATGTGCCGGGCAATTGACGTTCACAAGTTCCGGCCGTCGGTCGACCGGGTCTTTCCCTTTGGCGAGGCGCAGGAGGCGGTTGACCATCTCCTCACGCAGGGGCACTTCGGGAAGGTGTCGATAACGATGTGACCGCGTTGCCGTCCGTGCGCGTGATCGGAACCGGGTTGGTCGACGGCCAGGGCGCGAGGGGGTCGGTGTCGACTCCTCCTACGTCTCCAGGATCTCCGCGGTGCGAGTGAGCACCCGGCCGCGGAGTGGTGGGGGCGGCCCTGCTGTTGGTAGTGCAAACGCTTGGAGCTCGGGTTCTGCCGCGTGTAGCTGCTCGTCGACCCGCAGGAGGAGACCTCAGGGAGGGTCTGCGGCCGCCGATGACTCCATGATGCAAAGCCCTGCAAAGTTCCGCAAGAGTCATTGACGGGGTCCGTGTTGTTTGACCTAATGATCCGGAGCCGAGCGGCCTGTCCCGATCCATAGCGACGCTGCCCGGGTCCGTGAGCGATCGAAGGAGCTCCTCATGACCATCTCGGGTGGGCACTGCGCCGTGCCGCCTTCTGTGCCTGGCGCCCGTTCGCTCGGGCTGCCGCAGGCGTCGCTCGTCGGCGTGGCGGGGCCTATCGCTATGTCGGCTACCGGCGGAGGTTCTGCAGCGCGCTCACCGGCGAGGTCCGGGTAGACATCGCCATCGCCTGGAGGCCAAGGCCGGTCCGTAACGGTAGCCGCGGGCTCGATGGGGGTATGTCGGCGCGGCAACGTGGTGGTCCCCCCGCAGCCGATGCGGCGGGTCGCGACCCTGAAGGCCCCGTGGCAAACGACCAACTCGAAGTGCTGCGCCCGATGCGAAGGGTGCAGATCCCGGCACCGCGAAAGGATTGGCTCATGTCATGTCCTTGATCAGCGGCGATCAGAAACATGTTGCAGTGGCCGACGATTCAACGAAACCGGAACCCCGACCGCTACGCCGCCGGCTGCGGTTGCCGGCGATGGCGGAGCGGTATGCGCCGTACATTTTTCTGGCTCCGTGGTTCGCAGGCCTGGCGCTCATCACCGTTGGCCCCATTCTGGCGTCGGCCTATCTGTCCTTCACCGACTACAGCCTCATCGGAACACCGTCGTGGATCGGGCTGGACAACTACCAGCGTATGATCAGCGACCCACGGTTCTACTCCTCGCTCAAGGTCACCTTCATCTACGTCCTGGTGTCGGTACCCCTGCAGTTGGCGTTCGCGCTGGCGCTGGCGCTCGTGCTGGACAAGGGCATCAGGGGGCTACCCATCTACCGGTCGATCTACTACTTGCCGTCGCTGCTCGGTGGCAGCGTCGCGGTCGCCATCCTCTGGCGTCAGATCTTCGGTACCGACGGGCTCGTGAATGCCGCACTGGGTTTCTTCGGCTGGGAGGACGCCCCGGGGTGGGTGTCGAACCCGGACTACGCATTGGGCACGCTGATGATCCTCAACATCTGGACCTTCGGTTCACCGATGATCATCTTTCTTGCCGGCTTGAGGCAAATCCCGCGGATGTACTACGAGGCGGCATCCATCGACGGCGCCGGCCGGGTCCGCCAGTTCGTGCGCATCACGTTGCCCCTGCTGAGCCCGATCATTTTCTTCAATCTCATCCTGCAGATGATCGGCGCCTTTCAGACGTTCACGCAGTCCTTCATCGTCAGTGGCGGGACCGGTGGGCCTGCCGACTCTACGCTCTTTTACACGCTCTACCTCTATCAGCGGGGATTCGGCAACTTCGACATGGGCTACGCCTCGGCGCTCGCCTGGGTGCTGCTGATGATCGTCGCTGGATTTACCGCGGTGAACTTCCTCGCTTCGAAATTCTGGGTGTTCTATGGCGACGACTGATGCAGTGACGTCAACCCCGCGAACCCGACGGCGCCCCCGCTACCTGGCCCACGCGGGCCTCATGGCCTTCGGGCTGTTCATGCTGTATCCGCTGATCTGGCTCCTGTCGAGCTCGTTCAAGCCGACGCCGGAGATCTTCACCTCGCCGGGGCTCATCCCCGAGAACTTCACACTGGAGAACTATGTGGCCGGCTGGACAGCCCTGGACAGCCCGTTCAGCCGCTATCTCCTCAACAGCCTCATCGTGGTGGTCGGGTCCATCATCGGCAATCTGCTGGCGTGCTCGCTGGCCGCATACGCATTCGCCCGGCTGAACTTCAAGTTCAAGCGGTTCTGGTTCGCGGTGATGCTCGGCACGATCATGCTGCCGATACATGTCGTGATCGTGCCGCAGTACATCCTGTTCGCCCAGCTGGACTGGATCAACACGTATTGGCCGCTCATCGTCCCCAAACTGCTCGCCACGGACGCGTTCTTCATCTTCCTCATGGTGCAGTTCATCCGCGGCCTGCCCAAGGAGCTCGACGAGGCGGCGCGTATCGACGGCTGCGGCCACTTCGGGATCTTCTGGCGTGTGATCATGCCGCTGTCGCTCCCGGCATTGGCTACGACGGCGATCTTCACGTTCATCTGGACCTGGAACGACTTCTTCAGCCAGCTCATCTTCCTCACCGGCCCGGACATGTACACGGTCCCGGTTGCACTGCGAACGTTCGTGGACGCGACGAGCCAGACTCCATGGGGTCCGGTGTTCGCGATGTCAATCGTTTCGCTCGGCCCGATCTTCGGGTTCTTCCTCGCGGGCCAGCGGTACCTCGTGCGTGGCATCGCAACTTCGGGGATCAAATGACCGAACGGAGCGAGATCAGTCGATCGGGGCGACGTCACCAGCGACGGGTCTCCATCGCCGCGGATTGCTGGGACTGCCGGCTGTATCTCGGCAGACGGCGCAAGCTCAAGGCCGATAGGGAGGGAGTCAGGCGATGGTAGGACCAGGAATCGCTGCAAGGGAGGGTCGGCGCCCTTGGCGTATCGCGCTCTCCGGCGTCGCGGGCACAGTGGCGCTGCTGGCGGTGGCCTGTGGTGGCGGGGCGGGTGGGGGTTCGGAGGGCGTAACGCTCCAGTTCGCCTGGTGGGGGAGCGATGTCCGGCACGAGTACACCCAGAAGATCATCGACCTCTACGAGTCGGAACATCCCGGCATCACCATCCAGCCGACCTTCACCGGCTTCGCGGACTACTGGGATCGCCTGGCCACGTCCGTTGCAGGGGGGAACGCGCCGGACATCCTCCAGCACGAGACGCGTTACGTGCGCGAGTACGCGGAACGCGGGGCGCTGCTGGATCTGTCCGAGTACGCGCCTGACATCATCGACACCACGGATCTCGACCAGTCAGTGATGGGAACCGGCGTGATCGACGGCCGGATGTACGCCATCCCGATCGGTGTCAACGCCCACGCCGTCGTTGCCGACCCGCAGGTGTTCGCTGATGCAGGTGTCGCGATGCCGAACGACGATACGTGGACCTACGACGAGATGATCGACGTCGCCGCTCGAATCACTCAGGCCGCTCCTGATGGCACCTGGGGTTACCAGATGACCACGGCGATCGACACAAGCTTCGAGACCTTCGCGAGGCAGCGCGGAGAGGCACTGTTCAACGAGCAGGGCGATCTCGGATTCAGGCGGGAAACCCTCGTTGACTGGTGGACGTACCAGCAGGCCTTTATCGATCGGGGCGCAGGTCCACCGGCGTCGAAGGCAGTGGAGATCGAGGCTGCCGACATCGACGGGTCACTGTTCTCCACACACCAGGGGGCGATGGGAACCGCGTGGACCAACCAGCTGCTCGCACTGGAGGAGGTGTCTGGCCGTAGCCTGGAACTGTTGCGCTTCCCCGGCCAGGGCACCGACAAGCTCGGCATGTACTACAAGCCCTCTCAGTTCTGGTCCGCCAGCGCAAGCACCGAACATCCGGAGGAGGCCGCTGCATTCATCAATTTCCTGCTCAACGATCCGCGGGTGGCCGACCTCATGCTCAGCGAGCGTGGCCTCCCGGTGAATCTGGTCGAGCGCGCTCGCATCCTCGGGAAGCTGACTCCTTCCGACCAGCGCGCTGCCGCCTTTCTCAAGGACATCGAGCCCGATATCGCGCCCCCGCCGCCGCTGCCCCCGCGGGGTGCCGGCGAAGTGCAGGGAATCTTGCAGCAACTCAACGAACAGGTGATGTTCGGTCAGGTGGCTCCCGACAACGCTGCGGATCAGTTCATGCAGCAGATTGCCACCGTGACGAGTTGATCTCGGCTTCCCTCATTGCGTTCCCTGGCCGGCAACGGGTGTGGCGGTGCCGAGGTTCTTGCCGAAGTGGATGCCTTTTGCTTCGGTGCCGAGCAAGGTGAGGGCGGCGACGGCGCAGAGGACGGGGACGATCGTGATGATCAGGGCGTAGGGGTAGCCGTGGGCCGCGGCGAGGCTTTGCTGGATGGGCAGGTTGAACGCGGCGAGGCAGTTGCCGAGTTGGTAGGTGACGCCGGGGTAGAAGCCGCGGATGGCGTCGGGGGACATCTCGGTCAGGTGGGCGGGGATGACCCCCCAGGCGCCTTGGACGATGACCTGCATGAGGAATGAGCCCAGGGCGAGCAGGCCCGCCGTGTGGGAGAGGGCGAACAGCGGCACGATGGGCAGCCCGAGCACGGCGCAGAAGGCGATGGTGTAACGGCGGCCGTAGCGCTCGGACAGGGTGCCGAAGACGAGCCCGCCGATCGTTGCGCCGACGTTGTAGAGCACGGCGATCCCGGTGGCGGTGCCCGGTAGGAGGCCGGCGCCACCGTCGTGCTTGGCCTGCAGGAAGGTGGGGTAGATGTCCTGCGTGCCGTGACTGAGCCAGTTGAAGGCTGTCATGAGCAGGATGAGGTAGCCGAAGCGGCGGACGATCGCGGGGTTGAGCAGCACGTCGCGGATCGAGGAGTTGGCCATCCGCATCTGCCGGCGGGTGTCGGTCCAGACTTCCGATTCGCGGACGCGAGCCCTGATCAGCAGGCTGATCAGGGCGGGGATGATGCTCAGGGCGAACAGCCAGCGCCAGGACAGGCCGAGACCGGTGAGCACGATCAGGGAGGCCAGGGAGGCCAGCAGATAGCCCAGGGAGTAGCCCTGCTGCAGCAGACCGGAGAAGAAGCCGCGTCGGCGGACGGGGATCTTTTCCATGGCCAGTGCGGCGCCCAGGCCCCACTCGCCCCCCATGCCGATTCCGTAGAGCAGGCGCAGGATCAGCAGCACGGTGAAGTTGGGTGCGAACGCGCAGAGGAACCCGACGAGGGAGTAGAAGCAGACGTCGACGAGCAGGGGGATGCGACGTCCCATGCGGTCGGCCCACAGCCCGAAGATGGTCGCTCCGACCGGGCGCATCACCAATGTCGCGGTGGTGATGAAGGCCACCTGCGTCAGCGAGATGCCGAAGTCCGCGGCGATGTCGGCGTAGACGAACACCACGACGAAGTAGTCGAACGCGTCCATCATCCAACCCAGCAGGGCCGCAAGGAATGAATTGCGCTGATCGGCTGTGAGCGGGGTCGGCGAATCTTGCGTCTCGGTCACAAGAAGATCCCGAGGTTTTTCGTTCCCAGCGAGGCCTGGTCGAGCAGGACTCGCCGCCTGCTGATTTTCAGCTCGCCCGCCACCCACCGCAGATGATCGGTGCGTTCACCGACGATGAGGTCGTAGCGCCCATGGTCGCCTCGGCTACGGAAGAGCATGAGGTTGCCCACCACTTGATAGCCGTCCTCGTTCGCTGTGATCCTGAGATTGGTGACGAATCGGCGGGTCATCGATCGAGGATCCTCGGCCCATGCGACGGGGGTGCCCAGCCGCCGCACTCGCAGCTCCAGTGACTGGCGATTGTCGTCGAACCAGCAGATTTCCTCGACCACGTCCGGATTGCCGGTCTTGCGAGTGACGCGGATCGGGGCCACGTACTCGACATCGTCCGTGAAGAGCTCCAGCCACTCCTCGTAGCGCCCCGCGTCCAGCAATGCTGCTTCGTCGACAAGCAGATCATGGACCGCCATCCGGGTCTCGATGTCGACACGGGGCGGCGTTGCGGTCATTCGAACTCCCGGCCGGCCAGGTAGTCCAACCATGTGCGGTAGAACGTGCGCCCGGCCGCCTCGTTGAACTTGCCGTCATAGACGTCCCCCGGGCCGGGGAAGTCCTGCAGCGGCTGCATGCCCAGGCCCATCTCGTAATGCAGGAACACCTCGTCCGCCCGGCTGAGCGACGCCGTGGCGTTGCGGGTCTGGGCTTCCCAGTTCTCTGTGTCGTCCTGGTCGAACATGCCGGACGCACCGAAGGTCTGGGTGTACATCTTGCGTCCGAGAGTCTTCCACCAGTTCGGCGCGTTTTTCTCCACCAGGTGCCATGACCACACCTGCGTCTGGTCCGGGCCGATCGGTTGCCACGACCGCAACATCATCCCGCTGACCAGGCGCCCGTCGATGTTGATGAAGCTCGGGATCAGGAAAGAGAGGTTCGGGAAGACATTGCCGTGGACATTCTTGACCCGCTTCAACAGGTTCAGCTGATGAGGAGTCAGCCTGCTGGCGTACTCGTCCGTGAGTTCGGCAGGGAAGTACGAGCCCGCCTCGTCGCCGTGCACCCCGACCCCCAGGCCGTGCCCACCACCAGGGTCGACGTGGTAGCCGTCGCGGCCGAAGTCCACTTTCTCCACCAGTCCCAGCCGCGCCAAGAACGAGTGTGCGGTGGCTGTGTGATAGGCGTCAGCGGTGAAGTTCTCGGACGGCAGTTTCCAGCCGGTCGGAACCACCCATTTCTGGGGGACCCCCACGACTTCCATCTCGGCGCGCCCCACCACGAGGTCCAGGTACCAGGCGACATTGCCGAGATAGCTGACGAGCTGAGGAGGGTGTTTGCTCCACGTGGCGAAGACCAGTCCTTGGTAGATGTCGACCTTCGCCTCGATGAGGTGCAGTGCGTCGCGGTCCAGGCCGCCCGGGTACGCGACTCGCTCATACGGCGCGCCGACCAACGTGCCGAGGAACTCGCCCTTACTGCCGTAGGTGAAGCCGTGGTACGAGCACCGCCACGCGTTCGTGGAGCCGAAGTCCTCACATGCCAGACGCATGCCGCGATGCCGGCAGGCGTTGAGGAACACCCTGACCGTCCGATCGTCGCCGCGAGCGACGATAATCGACTCCTCGCCCATGTCGCGAACCACGAACGAACCCGCCTCGGGCAGCTCCGACACGTGGGCGACGAACAGCCACGCCTCTCGGAATACGGTCGACATCTCGAGCCGATAGACATCCGGGTCGGAGTAGATGAACATCGGAATCCGGCCGTATTCGGGCTGAACGGTCTCGATCAGCCGAGAACGGACACGGTCGATGGCAAGCGCATGCATTATCGAATACCTATTGCGCCTCGTTGGCGGCGTGGTGATTCGGCGGGACTGTGCATGGGCTCATCGTTATCTCTTTACATGCAGCACGGCGATAACCCCCGAGAGGCATGTTTCCGAGGCAGCGGGCGGTTGCGGCCCAGTGGGTAGCTCCCGAGCGAGGGATCAAAGTCTGCCGCCCTTGCTCTGAAGGTAGCGGAGAGCATCGAGACGAGAGCGCACACCGATCTTGTTGAAGATGTGCTTCATGTGCTGCTTGACTGTGTTCGTTGCGATCCCCAGGTCGATGGCGATCTCGGCGTTCTGCAGGCCGCTCATGGCCAGCACGAGCACTTCGCGTTCGCGCTTGGTCAGTACCTCGGTGACATCGCAACCGGAGCCGACGGCGGGGTCGTGGTCGCCGGCCTGCAGGCCGTCCAGCCGAAGGGTATGGGTGTCGCCGTCCGACCAGCTGGGCGGGGTCAAGGGGTTCGCCACCGGTCTGCCCCGTGCGTGGGTGACCGCGTTGGCCAGCGCGATCGAGAGGAAGCCGCCGAGCCGGTGGGCCACGGTCAAGTCTTGCGGAGTGAAGGGCGGACGCCCGGTCCGTCGTGCAACAGTGGCCGTCCCCACCGGCCTGCCGTTGCGGAGAAGCAGCGCGAACAGACAATGCTCGAAACCGTACCGCGACAGGACGAGGCCCACCGGAGATTGCTGGTGCTCGCCCACTTCGTTGTGGATCATGGCGTCGTGCACGGGGAACCGCGTGGCGAACGACCGTTGCCGGTAGACGTCCGTGTGGCGGGAGATCGACTCGAAGTCGGCGAGCATGCTCACCGGCGCGCCTTTGATTGTGGCGACCAGGCCCCGATAGCGGTGATCGATCAGATGGATCGCGCCTGAGTCGGCTTGCAGCATGCGAATGAGGTCCGGCAATGTCCGCCGCTGGACGGTGACAGGATCGAGCGAGCCGCAGGCCCGCTCACCGAATAGGGCAACATCCTGCCAGTCAATGCCGCTCATGCGGATGGTGATTCCTCCCGGGCGCATCGAGCCGCCGTTCCGCTCGCCACGGTGCGGCCGCCCCGAGAGAGGAGGGTTCATGGGTCGCGTCGTCTTCGTACGTCGGCGCACTGGACGGTTCACTGTCGTTCAACATGTGCTCAGACCCGCGCGGCCGCTCGGGCACGGAGAAGGTGGGCGGCACGCTCGGCGATCCCGTAGACCGTGGCGTTGGTGTTGGCGTTGACAGGGGTCGGCATCACCGAGGCGTCGATCACACGCAGTCCCTCGATCCCGCGCACCCGCAGCTCCGTGTCGACCACGGCGTGGTCGTCGGTGCCCATGCGGCAGGTGCCTGCGTAGTGGAAGTAGGTGTGCATGCTGCGGCGTACGTAGCCGCGCAACTGGTGGTCGTCACGCGCCGGGAGGCCGGGTTGAGCTTCCTCGCCCCGCCACGGCGCGAACGCGGGTGCGTTTCCCAGATCACGTGCGGCGCGCAGCCCTGTCACCGCGGCGTCGAGATCCCGGCTGTCGCTGAAGTAGGCCGGGTCGATGAGCGGCGCCGCAGCCGGATCGGCGCTCGCCAGCCGGACCGAACCCCGGCTGAACGGCGCCAGAATCGCGACCACGATGGTGTAGCCCGCCCCTCGCTCGGGGCCCGGGACCGTGTCGCCGAGCATCGGCGCGATCGCGCAGAACAGTTGCACGTCCGGCCACGCCGCGTCGGCGGTGGTGCGGATCGTGCCTTTGGCTTCGCCGCCGCCATTGCCCACGCTGCCCACGACGGGCTGCCGCGATCGGTACACCACGCCTGTCAGCGGGTGGTCGTGCAGGTTCGCGCCCACCCCGGGAAGATCGGCGACGATCGGTACACCGACCTCGCGCAGGTGCGACTGCGGGCCGACGCCGGAGCGCATCAGCAGCTGCGGCGAGCCGATCGCACCGGCTGCCAGCACGACGTCACGGTCGCACGTCACGCTGACGACCTCCGAGCCGACCTTGTACTTGAGACCCGTGCATCGCTCGCCGCTGAAGAGGAGCCGGTGCACCAGCGCGTCGGTGACGACATCGAGGTTGGGCCGTTGCAGCGCCGGCCTCAGGTAGGCGTCCGCCGCGCTCTGTCGCCTGCCGTCGACGATCGTGAACTCCGCCCAGCCGAATCCTTCCTGCACGCCGCTGTCGATGTCGTTGACGAGCGGATGACCGACCTGTCGGGCGGCCTCCAGCATGGTCTCCGACAGTGGGTGCGGCGGCGACACCCGCCACAGCCGCAACGGACCGCCGTTGCCCCGCACGGCAGGGTCCCGGCCCTCGACATGCTCACTGCGCTTGAGGAAAGGCAGCAGGTCGTCGAACCCCCAGCCCGTCGCTCCGGCCGCGACCCACGCGTCATAGCTCGCCCGGTGGCCCCGGATGAACGACATCGCATTGATCGCCGAGGACCCACCCACACCGCGCCCGCGCGGCAGCCGCACCCGCGGGCTGCCGGGCACACTCACGGATACGTCGCCCCAGTCCATCGAGGTGCCCGCCAACGAGGGCCATGCCTGGGGATCGGCAGCGGCCGGCAGCGGATCCCGGCTCCCTGCCTCCACCAGCAGTACCCGCGTGCCGGCGTCCTCTGTCAGTCGGGACGCGAGCACACAACCCGCCGTTCCGGCACCAACGATCACCACGTCGTACGGACCCGAATGAGTAACCAATTAATCGACTCCCGTGCAGATGTTGTAGTGACCACGCATCACGCGGAGGCGCCGTGCTGATGGCACCGCCTGGACTCCCACTGTCGAGATCAGGTGCCCACCGCGCATCACGCGGACGTCACGCGAGATCCGCGAACGTCCTGTCGCGTAGGTCGGCGGCGAAGGCGCGGTGGGCAGGGATCGGCGTCCGTGCTCGACCACCGACGACCCTGCTCGAACGTGCCGCAGTGTTCTCTGCAGGAGGAGGTCCGCATCGTCGGGTGGACCGTCCAGCAAGAATTCGGGGGGTACCTCGGCCGGCAACTCTGGAGTTCGCGGAGCGCATCGACTACTTTCCCTGCATTCGGTGCAGGTCTCGAGGTGTTGTTCGAGCGTGATATTCGATGTCATTTCCTCTCCTGTATCCCGTCCGGACGCCGATGACCACGTGGGATCACTCCCGCGCCGGCCGGCCACGCCGCTCCAGTGGGCGTGGCCAGCCGGCCGGCGGGGGAGCGGCAGGGCTCGGACCGATGATTCGGGGCCCGTGGGGGCGACTGCCGGATAGCGGCATCCACTCGTCCACCGAGGCGAGCAATGCGTGTGCCAGGGCAGGCCCCGGACCGAGTGCGACGGTCATGACGGCACGAGAACCGGCTTGATCGTGGTGCCCGCCTTCATGGCCGCTGCGGCCTTCTCGATGTCGTCGAGAGGAAAGGTGCCGACGAGCTTCTCGACCGGCAGCCGGCCCGTCGCCACCAGCGCGGCCAGCCGCGGCAGGAAGACCGGTGGATTGCTCCGTCCCTCGACGACGCCGACGACGCGTTTGCTGCCGTTGACCAGGTCGGCCACGTCGAACGGAGCGGTGACGCCGAACGGGGGCACGCCCACGACGGCGGCGGTGCCGCCGATCGCGAGGCTCTGGATCGCCTGAGCCAGCACGGCGGGCACCCCGCTGCTCTCGACCAGGTACTGCGGGCCGCCACCGGTGATCTCCGTGACCCGCTCGCGAGCGTCCTCGGTACGGGAGTTGACGACATCGGTCGCGCCCAGCGCGCTGGCGACATCGAGGCGCGTGTCCTGCACGTCGACGACGACGATCTTGCTGACCGGCAGCATCGCCGCCGCCATCACCGCCGACAACCCGACCACGCCTGCCCCGAAGACGGCCACCGTGCCGCCCGCCTCGGGGGCCAGCGTGTTGAGCACCGCCCCCGCCCCGGTCTGGATGCCACAGCCCAGCGGCCCGAGCACCGCGGACGCGACGTCGGCCGCCACATCGGGGACCCGGATGGTGTTGCGCTCGCGGGTCAGCGCGTAGTCGGCGAAGGACGACTGACCGAAGAAGTTGCCGTGCACCGGCGCATCGCCGTCCCACAACGTGGGTGTGCCGTCCGGGCGCGCACCGTTCGTGAAGTTGTAGGCCACGAACTCCACGCAACGCGACGGTTCGCCGGACACGCACCACACGCAGTGTCCGCACGAGTCGAAGGTCAGCATGACCCGGTCGCCGGGGCGCACCGAGGTCACCCCGGCCCCGACGGCCTCGACACGTCCGGCGGCCTCGTGGCCCGCGACACCCGGCAGTGGGAAGGGGAATTCCCCTGCCTGCACGGCGAGATCGGCGTGGCACATGCCGACGGCCTCGACGCGGACGAGCACCTCGTCGGCGGCGGGTTCGCCGATCGTCAGATCGCGGCGGGTGAACTCCGCACCTGCACTACTGAGAAACATGGCGGTGGTTCGGCGGCTCATCGTCGCACTGCTCCAAATCTCGTCGGACCGGGGCGGGCCCGCTCGGGCCGATGTGGGGTCAGCTCTCCCGGGTGGTCTGGAGCTCGAGGGTGATGTCGGTCGTGTCACCGATGAGAAGTGGACCGCCCACCTTGGAGACGTTGCCGTTCACGCCGAATGCGGACCGGGAGACGCGCCCGTACGCGGTGAAGCCCATCCGGAAGGCTCCGGTCTGGTCCTCGCCATCGCCGGAGAATCGCACCTCGAGTTCGACGGACCGGGTCGTGCCTCGGATGGTCAGGTCGCCGGCCAACAGGAACCGGTCGCCGTCCGGGACGAGGCCGCTCGATGCGAACGTCGCCACCGGGTGGTTCGCCGCGTCGAAGTAGTCCGCCGAGCGCAGGTGGTCATCACGCGCGCTGACGCCTGTCGAGAGAGTGGTCACGTCGATCTGCGCCTGGACGGAGGACTTGGTGAGATCCTCGGCGATCTCCAGGTGGCCGGACAGCCCCCTGAACGTCCCCCGCACGCGCGCGCCCACGAAGTGGGTGGCGAACTGGAGGAACGAATGGACCGGATCGAGGGCGTACCGACCGGCGGGAATATCGATGCTCATTGTTACTCCTTCGCGCAGGCCCTATGAGGCCGTCGAGGTCACGGCTCATGATTGTTCAGCTGAATATTTTCGCAATGATCGACACACCCAGGCCTGCGGTTCGCGACCGGCTGAGAGCGGAGTGTTGTCCGAGCGGACGACGAAAAGCTCCGGAAGGAGCGGGTCGAAATCGCCGGATTTCGCCGCTGCTCGAACCCGGACCCGTTCATCTGAGGAGTTTGCCGATCTGCGTCGGTTTGTTCCGTCTTTTCATTGTCCGGTGACGGGCATCGCGGTGCGACTTACTGCAGTGGTGCCGGTGAGGTGCGTGGCGAGTCGGGCGGCTTGGTTGCGGATTTCTGGGACGGATATGGCTTCCCAGGCGGTGCCTCTGGTGGGTGGGCCGAGGGCGTACATGCCCGGCACGACGTCGCCGCGGCTGTCGAGGAGCTCACCGCTTTCGGTGCATGCGACGCCGAGGCCGAGTGGGTCCGGGGTGATGGAGCCGCGGTCGAGCAGGGCCCGTAGGAGCGGGTTCGTGGTCTTCGTGACGTCGCTGAGGGGACCCGTGCAGTTGATGAGTGCGTCGGCTTCGAACGTGGTGTCGGCGAGGTGCACGCGGCAGCGGGTGCCCAGGTCGTCGACGGTCCGGAGTCCGCCGGCGTGGAGGGTGAGTCTCCCGGTGTCGCGGTAGGCGCTGATCCGGGCGGCGATCTGGGGGGCCATGCGGTTGCGGTGCACGTGCCAGGTGTGTTCGTAGGTGGTGAGGAAACGCCGTCGCTGGGATTGGTCGAGGCGGCGCCAGATCGACTGCGATTGCGGGCGCATGCCGTCGAGGACTGCGCGCCAGTCGACGCCACGGTTGTGGGCGGCGGCGATCTGGTCGTAGACCAGATCGGCGATTCCGTCGGTGGTCAGGGGGCCGGTCGGGATGGGTGTTCGCCAGTCGGGGAGTACCTGTTCGAGGTGGGCGCGGGGGAGTTCGCCGCGGCGGCTGACCATCACGACCCGGCGTTGGGAGGCGTCCTCGAGGAGGGTGATGGCCGCGTCGATGGCGGTGAGGCCGCTGCCGGCCAGAACGACGGTGGCGTCGTCGGGCACGCGAGCCAGGGCTTCGAGATCCCACGGGCTTTGCAGGTGCCACGAGGCGTCGCGGACCGGACCTGCTGCGGTTGCCAGCCGGTGGGGAGCGGAGACACCGTAGGCGAGAACGACGCTCTCGGCCGGGGCGGTTGCGCAGTCGGTGCTGATCTCGAAACCGCCCTGGCGGGACGCGATGTCCTTCACCCGGGCGCCCACGATGCTCAGTCGGTGGCCACCGAACTGGCTGACCAGGTCTCGCAGATAGTCGCCGTAGACCATGCGCGGCAGGAAATCGGTGGGTGTCCACCCGCGCCCGGCGCACCGGGCCCAATCCGCGAAGTGGTCGGGCTCGTCGGGGAATGCGCTCATGACCTGCGCGCGGAGGTTGAGCAGGTGCCGGGGATCGGTCGTGCCGTAGGCGACGCCGAGATGGCCCCGACAGGGGTCGGCCTCGAACAGTGCGATCCGAAGACCGGGATCGCTGCTGGTGCGCAGCAGGTGAAGTGCGGCGAGCGTGCCGCTCGCACCCCCGCCGACGATCGCCACGCTCGCCTGCAGGCGGTCCGGATCCGCCGAACCGATATCCGCGCCGTCACTCACACTGCACTCCCATCCTCCCGGGCCCGACATGTGCACGTCGGCGGATAGGGCTGACCGCGTAGCGGCTGACCCGGGTACCGACACCCTGTCCGGTTCAGCGCTTGGTGTAAGAGTCGGCGATCTGGCCCACGAGCACGGCGAAGGGCATGTCGAGAGCGGCGTAGACGTCCGCCGCGAGCGGATGGGCATTGTCGGCGAGGATTTCGACCATCACGTTCGAGTAGTCGACCGGGATGACGCCTGCCTGCGCCATCCGCGCCAAGCCGGCTTCCCTCTTTGCCTGCCAGAACGTTCCCGACGCGTCGATCGCGGCGTAGGTGTCGAACCCTTCGGCCGTCGCGGCCAACGCCGGCAACGCCAGACATACTTCAGTGGACACTCCGGTGATGATCAGCTTTTTCCGGCCGGTCGCCCGGATGGCGCCGACGACACGTTCGTCGTCCCAGGCGTTGACGGTGGTCCGGTCGATCACCTCGAGGTCGGCAGGCAGTGCTGCGGCCAGTTCCGGGATGAGCGGGCCCCACATGCTGTCTGCCGCGGTCGTGGTGACCACCAGCGGCAGCCCCAACACCTGGGCGGCCTTGGCCAACGCCACGACGTTGTGCTTCAGGTCGCCGACCGGGATATCCCGGACGCCGCTGTAGAGGCCGACCTGATGGTCGACGAGCACTAACGCGGCGTTGTCTCGAGTCAGCCGCTCGGTGAATCTGTTTGCAGACATGACTTCTCCCCATAATAGGAACGAATAGGCATGAATCGGGCGATCTGAGCGGCCGACGCCTGACTATTCGGCCGGTATCAGGAGTCCTGAGACCGAGCCGAAGTAGTCATACTCCACGACTATCACAGGGCTGGACTCGCCGCAAGGTTGTGGAGTAAGGACGGCCACGGAGTAGCCGTGTGTTCATCGAAGCGTCACTGGACGCTGGAAGCTTCATCGGATTGCCGAGAGATCATATCGGCAGGTCAGAACGATCATATCGGGCGATTTCGGGTGAGCCCGCGTCTCGGCGGAGACGTCGAACGCGCCTCGGTGAGGGGCTTCCGGTAGTCGGGCCGCCGCCTGCTCGCCCTGGCAAATTTAGTCATGGATTTGGACGATCTGCGACGTGGGCGGTGGTCGATCGCTGACAGGGGGTGAACCCGAGCTGCTCGATGGAGTACCGCGGGCGTGTCCGCTGGTGCGTCGATCGGGTGTCAGTCCTTGATGTTGAGCAGTCGTGACGCGGTCTGGCTGCGGATGAGCTCCTTGTCTTCCTCGCTCAGTCCGTGCACGCCCTCGAGTTGTCCGAGTGGGTCGTAGTGCCCCATGTCGAAGGGGTA
>NZ_JAKXMK010000048.1 GCF_022524485.1 Pseudonocardia alaniniphila | reverse complement strand
GACAGCCTCCCGGGCCGAACGCGGCGGATCAAACCGACGCCATTACAGCGGCGACCTTCCTTGACGAGGCACTAGATGCAGCACTAGCCGGGGGACAAGCGGGGGTCACGCGCCGCCGCGCCTCGCCGGGCGAAGCCTCTCGTGATCGCAAGGTATTCCTCCTACGTTGTCGCCACGATGTGACGTGCGGGTCGACCCGAATCCAGCTCGACGGATCTCGAGTTCGGGATGGATGTCCCACTTGAGGCATCTGCATCCGCCGCCGCGACGAACGGGCGCAGCATGGGCAGACCATGAGCTATCTAGGCCACTGGTATTCAACTTCGGTACTGTCCGGTCCAGTAAAGTGGAACGGCGTTCGGGATCATCACGGCATGTTTTCCGGGTAGGAGTGGCTCGAAGGACGGGGTAGTACAGGACATCATGGGCCGAAAGGGATGTGCAGCCTTAAGGTTCAGAACCAACGTACAGAGCGTTGGGAAACCAGGAAAGTGGACTTGACAGTTCGCCAGGTAACGGAGATGGTTGGCCTGCCTGGTCCAGGAGAGTCGGTTGGCCCGTGGCGGCGGGTTCGCCAATCGAGCGTTCCTGCGAGTCAGCGTCGTCGGCGGCAGGATCGCGGGGTCGCGTTGCGCACGCCGCAGGGCGTTGTGGAGGTAGTCCCAGGAGGAGTCGGGAAGCCGCTCGGTATGGCCGTCGTCGACGGCCGACGTCGCTCGGGAAGACAAAGGTTTCCGACACGGTCGTGGAGGGTCGTCAGTTGCACACGGATGTCGCCCCGTGACGGACTGTCATCGAGAGGGGTTGCCGCTGACACTCGCGTGTCGGCTGGGCCGCGAATGGCTTCGAAAACATCTTAATTCTGAATTTAGCGTGCGCGCCGTGAAACGCGCAGCGGTGATTGCTCCAGCCCGACGGCGACTCGCCTCGAGATGGTGCCGTCGCTATGGTATGCGAATCAATGAGCCGCCTACGAGCGAAACTCGATCAACGGATCGAATGAGCTTCCTGCTCGATCAGCTATGTCAGTCATTCTGATCGAAGTTGTCACGATGCGGAAATGTGCACGCCAACTAGTGGGAGAACAATTGGAGCGTCGCCAGGTCTCGCAGCAGTCGTTAGATATGGTGAGCAATTTAAGTCATGGCCACAGTGAGATTCCGGCAAGGATCACGACCGGCGACTACTTGTTGGGCCATCCGGTCGGGGCGTTGGGCGGTTTCACGCTGTCCGAGGTGTTCTCGGCGGCCGTCGAGGCAGACCCCGACAAGGAAGCGACCACTGCAGGCGAGCGGTACTGGAGGTGGAGACAATGGTGGCGCCGGTCGGAGACGCTGGCCAGCCGCCTGCAGGACCGAGGTGTCGAGCCGGGCCATGTCGTTGCGGCGCAGCTGCCCAGTAGCTGGGAGTTTCTAACCCTGCATACAGCCGCGGCGTCCGTCGGGGCGGCGTTGCTGCCGGTGCGCCACGCGTACGGGCACGGCGATGTGCGGGCGCTCATCGATCGGGTCCGTCCGGCCGTGGTGGTCGATACTCAGACGTGGCAGGGTCTGTCGGCGGCTGGAGCGGGGCGGAGGCCGGACGAGGTCGTGGTTTCACCGGACGCGCCATTCATGCTGCTGCCCTCGTCAGGTACCTCGGCCGGGCGTCCCAAGATCTGCATGGACAGCCACGACGGGCTGCTGAGCAACGCTGCCTCGGTTTTGGCCGAGTCCAGCATGACAGGCAAGGACGTGGTCACCAGCGCCAGTCCACTGACCGACCTTTTCGGATTGCCGTCGATTCATCTGAGCTTGTTCACCAGAAATCGACAGGATCCGTTTGCTGAATGGGATTTTCCGCGTTTCTTCGAGCTGGCGGAGAAGGCGGCCACGACCGTCCTCTTCGCCGTCTCTGCACTGTCCGATATCCTTTCCGGTGTCGCGGGCCGACCGGGGTTCACGCTGCGGGAGGTACGCGCGAGTGGTTCCTCCGTACCGACCTCACTCGTCACTCGCACGCAACAGGAACTCGGCGCCCAAATGATTGTACAATGGGGGATGTCGGAGCTAGGAGCGGGAGCGTTCACGCGGCCGGATGAGACGGCGGAAACCTTGTCGAGCACCGTCGGCACGCCGGTCCGCGAGGCCGAAGCCCGGGCGATAGAACGCGAGCTGCAGTTCCGTAGCCCCTCGCTGTTCCGCGGCTACTGGGGAGAGCCCGAGACCACCGATGCAGCGATAACCGACGACGGCTGGCTCCGTACTGGGGACACTGTCAACATCGACCCCGATGGCAGGACCATATACCTGGGCCGTTCCGCCGAGCTAATCGATGTCGATGGCCGCAAGTTCAACGCCCGGGAGATCGAAGACCTGCTCGAGCACCTGGGGCCGGTGGCGCTGGTCGGCCGGCCAGATCCTCGGCTCGGCGAGTACCCCTGCCTGGTCGTGGAACGGCCTGGGATCGACCTGATGGAGGTCGTGCGGCAGCTACGCGAGGCCGGCTTCGCCGAGTACAAGATCCCGGCCGAGCTCGTCACGGTCGGCCGGATCCCGCTGACACCGACCGGCAAGATCAGCCGGCATGGCGTTACCGCTCTGATCGGCCGCACGGCTGCTCCGGATCAGCCTTGGACGGGAGGGCCTAGAGCGGGTCGCCCGCACGGACGAGGTGTATCGCTTCCTGCAGGCGGTGCGCGAGTGCGCGGCCGCGGTACTCGACAGCGCGGATCTGCCCGCAGCGGACAGCACCTTCGGCAGCCACGGGATGGACTCCGTCACGGCCGTGAGGTTGCGCAACATCCTGCCCGAGGCGGTAGGCATGCTTTTGCCCGCGACACTCCTGTTCAACTTCCCGACCCCGATCACATAAGACAGAGGCAACTCACTGGGATACGCTGGAAGCTCTGATCGCCAGAATCAGATAACTACTGCTCGGCGTCGAGGAGTTGTATTCTGCGTCAGAATAGAAGGCATCATCAAATTAGCGTGGCATCAGTATGGATGGACTATCGGGCTGACTCTGACCAGGGCGCCATACGACCCCGAAGTACGGTCAATGACGGGGCCGCCCAACGAGACCACCGAATCTGCCAATGCGGGTATTTCCGCTCGGAGGGATGCTGACGGGGCGGCTTCCCCGACCACGTAGCCAACCGTCCATCCCGTCTCGTCAGGGCGAGGATTGCCGCGGGACCCTCTGGCCTCGCGCTGGCAGTCCTCGTCGCTCACTCACTGCCGCACGCAGCCAGAGGTGTGGCTGAGCACGGGGCGGGAGGCACGGATGCCGCGCTCCGGGCGCTCCCGGTCACCTCTCGACCGGGAGGCGGACGGATCTGAGGGCCGCGCATTCCGCGCCTCTCGCGCGAGGACGTTCGGCGTGGGTGGAAAAAGTCACGAATTAGGAGTCGTCGGTGAGTGCCGCCCGGCAATCGCCATTTCGTAACGCTCAAGCACTGCAATTCACGTGAACACTTGCGCTGTGAAGGAGTTCTACTGTGCCTGTCGATTTCCGGATTCGCCCTCCCGAGGTCGCGGCGCGCCGCGGGCGCGCCGCGGGGGTGTGGAGCGACTCGGGGCAGATTCCCGAACTGCGTCGGTGGCGGGACGAGACGCCCGACGCGCCGGCCATCAAGGCCTATCGCGCCGACGCCGGCTCCGCATTGATCAGCTACGCCGAGTACGCCCGTCACGTCGAGCGGTTCGCGGGCGCTCTGTACGAGCTGGGTGTGCGGCCGGGACAGGTGGTGGCGTGCCAGCTCCCGAACTGGTGGCAGGGACAGGCGTTGTTACTCGCCGCCGCCCGGCTGGAGGCGGTGGTCGCGCCGATAATGACCACGATCCGGCCGCGCGAGCTGGAGCGGATGCTGCACCGGCTGGGCGCGGGTGTCGTCGTCACGGTCGACGAGTGGGCCGGGTTCGGCCACGCGGCTGCGCTGGCCGAGATCGCCCCCGGCCTGCCCGAGCTGCGCCACCGGGTGGTGATCGGACAACCCTCCGACGGCGAGATCGATTTCCGGTCCTTCTTCGTCGGGACGCCATGGGAGCAGCGCCATCCGGTGGCGCTCGACGACGCCCACGAAGATCCTGATCGGGTCGCCATGGTTCTCTTCACGTCCGGCACGACGGGAGAGCCGAAAGGCGCGCTGCACAGCCAGAACACGATGTACGCGGCCGCGTGCGGCATCATCGAGGCGTACGACAGCGGGTCCGGCGATGTGCGGTTCACCCCGCATGCGCTGATGCATGTCATGGGCCAGATCGGCGCCCGGGCCAGCCTGGTGTCCGGCGGGTCGATGGCCCTGCTCGACGCATGGTCGGGCGAGCGGGGCATGCATGCGCTGGCCGAGAGTGGCGCCACCAGCTTCTCAGGGGCGCCGACCTTCGTCTACGACATGATCGCGGCCACCGGTGGGGCTCCACCTCGGTTGCCCGCCCTCCGCGTTATGACCTGCAGCGCCACGACCATCCCGAGGACGCTCGTCTCGCAGGTGTCGGATGTCTTCGGGGCGCGTCTGCTGAGCGGATGGGGGATGACCGAGGTCGGCGCCGCCACCGTGACCCGCGTCGACGACCCCGTCGACTGGGCCATGCACAGCGACGGCCGCCCTGTCCGGGGCGTGGAGCTCGACCTGCGCTCGGAGGCCGAGATCACGAGGGACCGGCCCGCCCGGCTGTTCGTGCGCGGTGGCAGCGTGTGCCTGGCGACCGTGGGGCGGGACTCCGGGGCGCTGCACGTGATCGCCAACCACGACGACGGCTGGTACGACACCGGTGATCTCGCGGTGCCCGACGGGCGCGGCGGGATCCGACTGATGGGCCGCGCCGCCGACCGGATCGGCGGGGCGTTCATGATCCCGGTCGGTGACGTCGAGTCCGAGCTTCTGAAGAACCCCGGCGTCGCGGATGTCGTCCTGGTCGGTTATCCGGACGGCCGGGGCGGCGAGCTGGCGTGCGCCGTCGTCGTTCCGGCCACCGAGCCGCCGGTCACTCTGGACGAGCTGCGTAAGTACCTCACCGACGAGGGCATGACCGAGTGGTACCTGCCGACCCAACTGGAGTACGTCGAGAGGTTGCCGCGCAACGAGAATGGCAAGGTGCGCAAGGAGCTGCTCCGACGCTGGGTGCGGGGAGAAGCCTCCCTCACCGCGGAGGGTTGAGCGGCGACGCCGTCAGGTCGCCGTGGGGTACGGCGCCCCGCCTTCGTCGGGCGGATGAGCCCTGCGATGCCGGGCCGCCGGATCGCAGGCCGGGTGTCGTCGTGCATGGACGTGTATACCTTGGTGGCTGCGAGACCTGGCCGCGTCACCACCGACCTCCCGGCCGCCAGCAATCTCGTCAGTGGCCACGTTAGTTAGTGTTGCAGCGGTGATCAAGCGATCGGCGCGCGCCATCCTTCTGACCGACAACGGCGAACTGCTGCTGATCAAACGGACCAAGCCCGGGCAGCAGCCCTACTGGACGGCGCCCGGTGGCGGCGTCGAGAACACTGACGCCTCTGTGGAGGCGGCACTATATCGGGAGCTGGCCGAGGAATTGGGTGCGCGTGTGGCGGACGCGTCGCAGGTGTTCCTCGTCAGCATGCCCGCCGAGGGTGGGGTATCGCTGCAGCACATCTTCGCGGCACGCCTGTCGAAGATCGACGAGCAGGCCAGGAGCGGCGAGGAATACGCGGATCCCTCGCGCGGCGGCTACGAGCTCGAGCGCGTAGACCTGCGCAGCGAGGCCCTCTCCGCGGTCGATCTGAAGCCAGCGGTGTTGAAAGAGTTCATCCTCGCCAACCGCGACGCGCTGCTGGCCGAGGTGGCCCTGGCCCCGTGACCGTCAGGCCGGCGCAGCTGCGTCGATCTGCGCGGCCAGCCCGTCGGCCCATCATCGGGAACCGACGTCTGGCGACGCCAGCTTCATGGATCGGGCACAGCCTGGGCGAAGCCCATACCGTTCGAGACCCGACCGCCAGACGGATTGTGACGTCAGTCACCGCTGACCACATTTGGGCTCGCTTGGCAAGGATCCCGACCTCATTTGGCCGTTTCAGTCAAAGCGCGGAGCATGCCGCTCCAGATTCGCTCCTGCTTGACGTTCCATAACCACAGTGGACAGCCCGCGCTGATCCACAAGGCCGTAAGTAAAACCGGCGCCCATTCGTGTTTCCGCAGGTAGAAACGCTGATGGGCGGCTCCCCCGACGTAGGGAACCGCCCATCGTGCCGTCGCGACGACAGGATTTGAACCTGCGACCCCTTGACCCCCAGGCATCTGACCCCGCCTTCAGACCTGCGGGTACGGCGCGATGGGCCTGGTCAGACGTCCACCGGAGTCCACACCCGCCCGGGTGGCGTCGCACTTAATGTCACTCAGTTTGTCGCTCAGTGACAACTCCTCCCGGGGTCCTGCGCCGGAGAGCCAGGAGCCCGCGCGGTCCCTGGGAACTTAGCCGGCTCTGCGCGAGTTGACTGATTGATTAGTAAGAACGTGTTTGAGAAGCCTCGGCGTGCGTACGTGACCCACCCCGCGTGATCCTCCACGGTGCAGTGATGGCCCGACGTGCACCGCGGTACCCCTCGGACATGACCGACGAGCAGTGGGCGCTGATCGAGCCGCTGCTCCCGCCAGCGAGGACCGGCGGTCGCCCGGAGAAGCACCCGCGTCGTGACGTCGTCGACGCGATCCTCTACGTCGTGCGGGCCGGGTGCGCGTGGCGGGCCCTGCCTGCGGACTTCCCGCCCTGGGAGACGGTGTACTGGTACTTCACCCGCTGGGAACAGGCCGGGGTCACCGAGAAGATTCTCCCCGTGGTCCGCGAACAGCTGCGCCTGGCCGACGGCCGCAACGCGCAACCCAGCGCCGGGTTGATCGACTCGCAGAGTGTGAAGGGCGCCGACACCGTTGGACGCACAACCCGGGGCTACGACGCCGGGAAGAAGATCAACGGCAGGAAGCGGTTCATCGTCACCGACACCCTCGGCCTGCTGTTAACCGTCATGGTCTGCACCGTCTTCGCGCCAGGACCGCGATGGCGCGAAGACGGTGCTGCTGGCCACCTACCTGACCACCCCGGTGCGGTTCCTGTTCGCCGATGCCGGGCTCGCCGGACGCCTTCTGGACTGGGCACAGACCGTCCTGCGCATGACCGTCGAGGCAGTACGCAAACCGGCCGGCCAACGCGGGTTCGCCGTGATCCCACGCCGGTGGGCGGTCGAACGCACACTGGCCTGGCTGACCGCCCACCGCCGCCTGGCCCGCGACTACGAACGCCACACCGCGGTGTCCGAGGCGATGATCCGCTGGGCCGCGATCAACACCATGACCCGCCGACTGGCCCGCGGCCGGCCGGCTACCCGCCAACAACGACGGGTCTTACAACCCAGTTAGTTGATCTTCTCAAACACGTTCTGAGTGGTTCCGTGTGCGCGCAGGTAGTCTTGGTAGTCCGCGCTGTAGAGCTGCCAGCGGAGTCGTGCGGGCGCTGCGGCGAGCGCGGCCACATAGCGGTCAGCCCAGTCCTCGCCGTCCAGCAAGGCGGCCTTGACTCTGTCGTACCCCCCGAAGAACTCGTCGGCGCCATCACCGGTCAGCGCCACCCGATAACCAGCCGCGTGGACGGCCCGAAAAAGTGCGAATGTGCTCACCGTAATTGGATCTGCATTGGGCTGTCCGAGATGCCTCACAACATCGTCGAGCATGTCGGGGAAGTCAGCGGAATCGAGTTCGACCTCATGGAGCCTTAACTTGTACTGGTTGGCCAGATCGCGGGCGAACACGACTTCATCAAAAGGCCAATGACCCTGGTAGCGGACGTGAAACCCGACCAGCCCAGGGAGCTTGCTGGCCAGGAGCGCGGTGACGAAGCTGGAATCAAGGCCTCCGCTGGTCACTGCGGCTACCGGAACATCCGCGATCGACAACCGCTCGGTTTCCACACGAAGGGTTTCACGGACCAGTTCCGCCGCCGCCTCCAACCCGGTCGGCACGGGCTGCGCGTCCCACTTCCGGCGTTCCTGGATCGTCATGCCACCGCTGTTCGCGGTCACCACTGCGGTGGCCGCTGGAGGCAGAACATGGACGTCGGCGAACATCGTTCGTCCCCCGAACGGAGCCCTCGTGCTGAGGTAGGCGTCGAGCCGTTGATATCGCGGTGGCCGCCGATATCTGCGAGCGAACGAAGTGCGCCGATCTCTGAACTGAAGAACATCTGGCCGCCGGCCCGGTGGTAGTAGATGGGCTTCATCCCCGCTTCATCGGTGGCAAGTATCAGGGTGGGCAGACCGCGCAGGTCGAGAACAGCGATTCCGTACATGCCGTCCAGATGTTCAACGAAATCTTGGCCGTAACGATGATAGAGTGCGGGCAGAATAGATCCGCCGCAGCGGTCCGGGAATTTGTAACCAAAACCTTCCAACTCCTTACGGAGATCGTGGTGGTTATATATCTCCCCATTGAATACCACTCTGATCTGGTCACCCAGACGGTACGGCTGAGCGCTGCCGGTTGGATCCGTTACCGCGAGCCGAGTGGCACCCAGGGCCCACATCTCTCCGCGCGCGAGATATCGGCCATCGGGACCACCGTGCTGCAGCAACAGCGACAGGGTGGCAAGTCGATCTTCGGGTAAACTTCCAGTGCCAATCAACTCGGACTGATCGATTGGGCGATATTGATGTGTCGAATTTATGGTTATCTCAATGCGACGGAGGCGTGGATCGATCGGAGCCCCGGCACTGAACGACGCGCAGTCGGCCTACGGGACCGCTTCGATCAGGCTGTACCCCATGGGCAGCGGCACGACGGCGCTCACCGTCAGCCCGGCGGCGCTGAGGAGGTCGCGGAACTGCGATTCGGTGCGCTCCAGCGCCGCGAGGGCCACGAGCATGTGCAGGTCGGCGCGAGCAAGCAACCGGTGCTCCGGCACCGGCTCCATCACCTCGGGAACGAGCCGCTCGATCACCACGAGCTTGGACGAGTCGGTCATCGCTCGCCGGCAGGTGGCGAGGATGTCACGGCTGCGCTCGTCGTCCCAGTCGTGCAAAACCGTCTTGAGTATGTACGCATCCGCGCCGGCAGGCACCTCCTTGAAGAAGTCACCGGCCAGCAACATGCACCGCTCCGCCACGCCACGCTTCTCGAGATAGGGGCGGGCCTTCTCGATCGCGTGGGGGAGATCGACCAGCACTGAGTCCAGACCGGGATTAGCCGACAAGACTCCGGCGAGCAACTCGCCATAGCCACCACCGACGTCAACGATCCGCGACATACCGGCGAAGTCGTAAGCGCCGGCGACGCTCCGTGAGGTCAAACGCGTGAGCTCGGCCATCGCCGAGTTGAATACCGCGGCACGCGCGGGGTCGGTACGGAGTCGGTCGAAAGGCGTCTCGTCAGACATCAGCTCACGGCGACTGAGGCCGGTGGTCACGCTGTCCAGCAGATGCGGCAAGTCGCCCCACGCCTCCCGGCCCCAGTAGATCGTCCAGGAGCGCAGCGAGCCCTCGGCGTCAGTCCGGAGCAGGGTTCCCATAGGGGTCAGCTCGAACGTGTGATCCGCGCGCTCACGACAGACGTCCAGCGACACCAGGGCACGCAGGAGCCGATACAGTGACGGGGCGTGGGTGTTCGTGGCGGTGGCGAGGTCGCCCGCGGAACGCGGGCTGCCGGCGAGCAGGTCGGGCAGGCCCAGCTCGGCGGCCACGCGCGTGGCCTGGGTCATCCAACTGCCGTTGACGATCTCGAGCAATCGCAACGCCTGCGGCTGCACGTCGTCGTCCGGGTGGGCCTGCTGCACGTGCGTCCTCCTTTGCTTTCGGGACGCGATAGCCCCGTCCTCGTTTCTGGTCTGGCGATGGCCTGAGAGCCGCATCTGCCTACTCATTCTCCGGGGTTTCGGCGGTTCACGATCAACGTCGAGAAAGGCGCTGTACTGTCGTAGCGCGTCGTTCAACCTCGGTTTCCGTTGGTGCAAGCTACGCTTGTGTACTTGGCGATCGGTACGCGGTAGCGGCCACTTTTCTCGGCACTGTCCGACCAGCCACGGCGAGGTCGGACAAACGCCGCTGATGGCGGCTATGCACCCGGACCGACGCAGCTTCACAAGCTGGGCACCGCGCCTCGGCCTCCCGCGCCCGAACCTCAAGCCACAGGGTCGCTCCCGGCTCGAACACGCGGTCCACGCATAGCCCCACGAAGTGGCGGAACAGGACGCTCAGATCAAGGTCACACCCGGAGCATGATCAACTGACTACGGGGAGCACACCCGCAGGCCCATCACGGAACCTCTGCCATCGCCAGTCTTCGGCCGTCGTCGAGACAGGTCCCATCCCAGGTCAGCTCACCCGGGTGCAGCCCGAGGCGTGCAACGCGCCAAGTACATCAGTGCCGGCCGGTCTGGCATAGCCCGATCCGCCAGCGTCATCCCAGCCGTGCCTGCGGCCTGATCGAGAAGGGATTAAGTCGCGAGAACGCGACGTCGGGGGCACCAATCTGTAGGGGCACGAGGTAGTTGTCTGTAGGGGCACGAGGTAGTTGGCGAACCCGAGCAGGATCGGTGTGGCGCATGGCAACAGCATGACCGTGCCGTGCATCGTGAACAGCTGGTTGTTCCGCTCCATGGACAGGAACTGGAGTCCCGGTCCGGCCCAGCTTCGCAGGCATCAGGAGCGCCATTGCACCGCCGGCCGGGAAGAAGCCGAATGCCGTGGCCAGGTAGAGGATAGCGAGGTCTTCAGGGTCCTTCGTTCGCAGCATCCTGGCGATCATGCGAATGGATGCTAGCGCGGAAACAATTCGTGGCATGTCGTCTCCTAAACTGGTCCAGCCCGCCGAGTCGGACACTTTCTTGCTCGCGGCCTCACATGCCCCGATAGCTCAAAAGCGCCACGCTCGACTGTGGGCGCCGGCAGGGACGGAAGAACACTGGCACTCGATGGCGGGCTACGGCGACCGGTGCCAACGCCTTTGCCCACCGCGCCCGCAGCTCGCGGACAAGGGATTCGCAGGGGCGTTGACGACCAGCCTTATGCATCGCGGATCGCACCCCGCTGGGCCGCCGCTCGATAACTGGGAAGGAGAAGCCGCCGAGAAATTTCAGACCGGTTACCTCCGTGTTCAACCAACAACCCTTCACGACTCGTGTCGGAAACTCCTCCCGAGCGACGTCGCCCCGTCAGCGACGGCCATTGCCGGGGGACTTCCCCGACCCTCCCAGGGACTGCCTCCACGACGCCCTACGGCTTGAGCAACGCGACCCCACGATCGTGCCGCGACGGAGCTGATCCGGAAGAACGCGCGATTGGCAACCAACTCCCCACGGACCAACCGACTCTCCTGGACCAGACAGGCCAACCATCTCCGTGATTCAGTGAACTGTCAAGTCCACTTTCTGGTTTCCAACGCCCTATTCCACCGGCACCTTCAAATCTTCGGCTCCATCGCGTACGTTCTGTACATCCCGCGATATCCCAGATTGTCTGTTCCTCGAGTCATTTCCGCCTCGGTACCCCTGCCGTGATGACCCCTGAGGGCCATTACACTCTACTGGACCGATCAGTGCTGAAGTTGACCACACGTGGCCAGATAGCTCATGGTCTGACTCGCGCTGCGCCGGTTCGTCGCGGCGGCGGCTGCAGAGGACCCGGTGCTCGTCGAGACTGCTGAGAGTATTGCTGACCTGGAACGCATCCTCGATGCTCCACCGGGCTCCGGCGACGGACCAGCTCACCCAGCGGAACCGGAGTCGTTGACCAACACCGGTAGTAGGCGAGCTCACCGGTGTCGAGATGGCGGCGGATCATCAGCCACCGATGCCCACCTGCTTGGTCGGTGTCGGTGTCGGGGGTGATGAAGCCCACTGGTTGATGCGTGCGCCGGCGCTCGTTGACGAACAGCGATTGCGGACCCTGGCCGCGATCGAGCGCAGTCGCCGTTGACTACGGATCTGCAGGCTGCCGGTCACAAGACAGCCACGAGCCAGGAACGCGCATCAGGATCGTCTGTGGCGGCTGTTGACGTTCGACGTGTTCCGACCGCTGGAGGCTCGATGAACCCGCAGGATTACTGGTACTCGACCGAAGAACTCGCTGAACTTCTCGGCGTAGATCCATCCTCGGTGCGCCGCTGGCGAACTGCCCAGCCCCCGCAGGGCCCACCCTTCGTGAAGGTGTCACCTCGGCGAACGATTTATAGCATCACGGACGTCGAAGTGTGGCTGCGCAAGCAGCGCATTGATCCAAGCCCGGCCCCATGATGGTCTCCCCCGATCCCCCACTCGGCGTCACTATCCACGGCGCGATCGAGGACCGACCGGATCGACCGCTGCGTTACCGAGCCCGAGTCCGCTGGACAGATCCCGTCACACGCCAGCGCCGGTCCAAGTCGGAGGCCTTCAACGCCGAGGGGCCTGCCGTGGCCTGGTTGGATCAGATGCAACGGCTCTCGCGGGCCGGTGTCCATCCGGAAACCGCCACGATGAACCTCGCTGAATACGGCACGTCAGTGATGACCCTCGCGATGCGAGGGCTCGAGGCGAAGACCCTCGATCCGTATCTCTCTGGATGGCGCCACCGGGTTGTTCCGTCGCTCGGACACCTCTCGCCGCGAATGATCACGAACGGCGCCGTTGACCGCGCCGTCCACGGATGGATCGCCGACGACTGCAGTCGCTCGACTGTCAAGAACAGCATCGCAGCGTTGGTCCGCGTGATGGAACAAGCGGTACGCGACGGGATCATCGATCGCAACCCTGCCCGAATCACCGGTTGGCAGAGCCTGTACCGCAAGGCCGAGGACGAACTCGATAACCCCCGATCACTCGCCCTTCCCGACTGGGCCACACTTACGCGCCTCGCCGACGCCCTGGTCGCACGATCCGCCGACCACTTCCGCGGATGGGGAGAAGTAACGATCTTCGCAGCCTGCACCGCAGCCCGTATCGGTGAAGTCTCCGGCTGCCGCGTCGCGGACATCGACACCAGCAACTGGCTATGGACCGTCCGCCGACAGACCACACCGTCCCCCGGAGGTCTGCTAGACAAGGGCACCAAAGGCAAACGAGCCCGCGTCGTGCCCTTGATCGTCGACGTCCGTGAACTCGTCCAGCAACGCATCGATGCTGCACAAGGCCGCCCCGACGCCCGCCTATTCACCGGACCACGCGGCGGCCGGATCAGCACCGCGGTACTCCGCGACGCCACTCATTGGGACGAGGTGGTCAGTGACCTCGGCCTCGAGCATCTCCGCCGACATGCCCTTCGCCACACCGGCCTGACGTGGATGGCCGACGCCGGCGTCCCCGTGCATGTGCTGCGCACCATCGCAGGACACGGCTCGCTCTCCACAACACAGCGGTACCTGCACCCAGACCGCCGCAGCGTCACAGCGGCCGGCAACGCCCTGAGCGCCTACCTCAGAACGCCGCGGTCCCCCAGTGGTCCCCAAGCACACACGCTCTAGATCGTGACCGGCCTGGCGGCCCGAACGCGACGATCAGCGTTTCCGCAGGTAGAAACGCTGATGGGCGGCTCCCCCGACGTAGGGAACCGCCCATCGTGCCGTCGGGACGACAGGATTTGAACCTGCGACCCCTTGACCCCCAGTCAAGTGCGCTACCAAGCTGCGCCACGTCCCGGCCGCCCCCGAGGGAGCGCGATCAGCTTACCCCATCGCCAATCCGCCCCCACCGGCCGGTCGCGGCTCCCCCCACTCCCCCGGTAGCCCCACTCGCCCGCCCGCTCTCGCCCGGATGTCCGGGGATCACGGCCCGGTCAGTCTCTGACGCACCGGGCCAGGACACCACCGCCCTCGGTCGCCCTTCTGAGGCGACCTTCGTGGGTACCGTCCGGTAACCGTCAGATTCCGGAAGGTTGGGCCAACAGGTCCGCAACCGCTGCGTCGATGAAGGCGGTGTCCACCGGGTTGGCGCCGCCGCCCGCGAAGTGGCCCCAGACTCCGGGGATCACGCGCAGCTCGGCGTTCTGCATGTGCGAGACCGCCCACTTCTCGTCCTCGGGAGGGAAGTAGAGGTCCTTCTCCGCCGGCATCACGATGGCGCGGGCTCGGATGGAGGCCAGTGCCTCCTCCGTGGACCCGAAGCCCGGCGTGGTGCCGACGTCCCCGCACCACCAGGTATCGAGCATCGTCAGGAGGTTGTTGGGGTCGCGGTCGTCGAGGAAGAAGCCTTCCCAGAAGCCGACGGCGAAATCCTCGAGCGAGGTGTACCCGAGCTCGCGCCAGACCTCGTCCCAGTAGAACGCCTGGGAGAAGCCCCAGCCCGCGTAGATCCGGGCGAACGCCCGCAGGCCGCGTACCGGCAAGGCGTCCGGCGCGTACCAGCCCTCGGCGAAGGCGGCGTCGGCGCGCATGGCCCAGCGGAGGGAGTCGAGGAAGACCTGGTTGTGCGGGGCCGTCCGTGATGATCCGCAGAACGGCAGCATCCGCTGCACCATCTCCGGGTGGCTGACGGCCCACTGGTAGGTCTGCCCCGCGCCCATCGACCAGCCGAGCACGAGTGGCAGCGTCTCGATCCCGAACACCTGGGTGACGAGGCGGTGCTGTGACGCCACGTTGTCGCGGACCGAGATCCGCGGGAACCGGGCCCGGTCCCACGGCGGCGGCGTGTTCGACGCCGACGAGCTCAGCCCGTTGCCGAGCATGTTCGGCACGATGATGAACCAGCGATCGGGGTCGAGCGCCATGCCCTCGCCGATCAGCCACTCGTTGTCCCAGTGCCTGCCCGAGTACCAGGTCGGGTAGACGATCGCGTTGTCCTTCGCCGCGTTGAGCGTCCCGTAGGTCTGGTACGCCACCCTCGCCGGGCGCAGCGTCGCGCCGCACTCGAGGGTGAAGTCCGGGATCTCGTGGACGTCGTAGGGCGCGTCCGGGCCGGTCATGACGACACCGCACAACTCCCCCGGTCCGCGGACACGGGGCCCGAGGCCGACGGCTTGATGTCGAAGTCGAAGATCGCTGTGGGCAGGTAGAGCGAGCAGCAGGCGTTCGGGATGTCGACCACGCCGCTCACCCGGCCCTCGATCGGCGCCGAGCCGAGCAGCAGGTAGGCCTGCGCACCGGAGTAGCCGAACTTCTTCAGATACTCGACGGCGTTCAGGCACGCGTTCCGGTAGGCGGCGGTGGCGTCGTTGTAGAGCTGCGTGTCGCTCGTGTGGTCCACGCCGATGCCGATGAACGTGACGAACTCCGAGTAGCGCGGCTCGACGTTGCCGGGCATGAGGATCGGGTTCGTGGTGACGCCGTAGGTCTCCATGCCGCCCTTGATCAGGTCGACGTGGAAGTCGATGAACCCGCCCATCTCGATGGCGCCGCAGAACGTGATCTCGCCGTCGCCCTGGCTGAAGTGCAGGTCGCCGCCGGAGAACAGCGCCCCGGGCACGTGCACCGGGTAGAAGACACGCGAGCCGCGGGTGAAGTTCTTGATGTCGTGGTTGCCGCCGTTCTCCCGGGCGGGAACGGTGCGGGCGCCGTCGCGGCCGATGGCCGACAGCGCGTCGCCGGATGCGGTGCCGCCGAGCACGGACTCCTCCAGCGGCGGGAGGGCGAGCGGCGGGACGCGGTCCGGGTCCGTGGCGATCAGCGCGCGCTCGCGGGCGTTCCAGCGGGCCAGGAGGTCGGCGGACGGCGCGGTACCGAACAGGCCGGGGTGGGTGATTCCGGTGTACTCGACGCCGGGGATGTGCCGGGAGGTGCACTTCTGCCCGGCGAAGTCCCAGATGGCCTTGTAGGCGTCCGGGAAGGTGTCGGTGAGGAAGCCGCCGCCGTTGTGTTTCGCGAAGATCCCGGTGTAGCCCCAGCCCTGGCCGGGGGCATCGCCGACCTCCTGGGGCACCGGGCCGAGGTCAAGGATGTCGACGACGAGCAGGTCGCCCGGCTCGGCACCCTCCACGAAGATGGGCCCGGACAGCATGTGCGCGTGGGTCAGGTCGACGTCGCGGACGTCGTTGGCGGAGTCGTTGTTGCCGATCTGCCCGTCGGTCCACTCACGACACTCGACCCTGATCGACTGGCCAGGGCGCACGGTGACCGCGGGCGGGATGTCCGGATGCCAGCGGTTGTGGCCGGGTACCGCCTGGTCGCGCATGGACTTGGCCTGGTCGACGGAGAACACGACATCGGGCATGAGGACCTCCGGAAGGCGCGTGCGGTTGCGAGCGGGTCAGGGGCGGGGCAGCCGGGCGTGACGCGGGTCCCTGGTGACGGGCGTGGCCCGGCGGGACCGGCCCGGCACGGACGTCACGACCGGCGGGGAATCGGCGCTCTGCTCGCCGGCGTCGAGCGCTCGGCGCAGTGAGGGGTCGAGCCTGCGCAGCGCCGGGCCGCCGAAGACTCGGCGGGCGGCCTCCCCGCAGTCGGGGCAGCTTGCCGGGTCGGCGGCCTCTGCCATCGGCCGGACGAGTTCGAAGTCATCACCCGAGGGGCACCGGTATGCGTAGGTCGGCACAGCAGCTCACCTCCAGCTGAAACTGTCAGATGAAACTATTTTGATCAAAACATCGAGTCAAGCCTTGAGCTGGGCGACGACGTCCAGGTCCAGTCCGTCGGCACGGGCCAGGTAGACGCTCTGCATCAGGTGGTTGCCCGCCATCCGAACCGTCCCACGTGGACTGTCGTAGGCGAGGGTCTCGGCGGCCGCTGAGAGCTCGTCGGACCCGAGAGCACCGGCCCTCTCGGCCAGCCTCGCCAGCAACGTCACGCCCTCGTAACAGGATTCGCCGAGCGATCCGGGCACCGGGGCCTGTACGCCGAATCGCGCCGAGTAACGGCGGGAGAAGTCGAGTCCGGACGCAGTGGCGAGCGCTTCGAAGTAGCCGGACGCGGCGTAGAGCTCACGGGTGGCAGCCGCTCCTGTGGCGAAGACCATGTTCTCGTCCATGAGCGGGCTGAGCCGCACGCACGCGTTGTCCAGCCCGACGGCGGCGAACGCACGGTTGAACCGGACGGCGTCCGAGCCGACCAACAGCATCAGCACACCGTCGGCACCGCTGTGCTCGACACGTTCGACAACAGCCGCGAAGTCCTGGGTGCCCAGTGGCACGAACACCTCGTCGAGGATCCGGATGTCAGGCGAGTGCTGCGCGAAGCGGCGCGCCACCGCCGCGGAGGCGAGCGGCCACACGTAGTCGTCGCCGACCACACACCACGTCCGGACGCCGAGTTCGCCCGCCATCCAGCGAAGCGCCGGGAGCAGCTGCCGGTCCGGGGTCTCCCCCGCCAGGAAGACGCCCGGGGTTCGCTCGCCGCCCTCGTACAAGGGGCTGTACACGTAGGGCACGCGGCCGGACACGAGCGGCGCGACCTGCTGACGGACCGCAGAGATGTGCCAGCCCGTGACCGCCTCGACCGCTCCCGTGCTGAGCAGCATGTCGATGTCGCCCGCCACCGCCTGCGGGGCGCGTCCGCCGTCGACGACCTGCAGCCGCAGCTCCCGGCCCAGCACCCCGCCGGCTGCGTTGACCTCGTCGGCTGCCAGCAGACCGCACGCCTCGCACGACGGGCCCACGATCGCCGCCGGCCCGCTGCGCGGTACCACGAAGGCGACTTCCAGCGTGTCACGGCTCATGGCGCATCCCCGGTCCCACTCTCGCCCGGTGTCGAGGTGACTTCGTGCGATATATGGCTTCCTGCCGTTGACGATGCCCGACGACGAGGCCCGATGAGGAGACCCTGTCGGTGACAGTGTTTACGATGACGAGGGCTACGTCACGCGGCCGAAGGAGGATGACGTGACCCTCTCTCGGGTGCCTGCGGCTGATTCGTCCGCGCCCACGACCGCGGTTCCGGAGCTGCTCGGCCAGGTGGCTTACCAGATGTCCCGCCGGCTCGAGGCCGCGCTTGGCCCGGACGGCCCGACGCTCGAGCAGTGGCGGGTGCTCGCCCTGCTCGCCGACGGGACCGGCCGCCCCATGACGGAGATCGCGGGTCACGTGAGGGTGCCCCCGCCCACCCTCACCAAGATCGTCGACAGGCTCGTGGACCGGGCGCTGGTGTACCGGCGGGCCGACGAGGTCGATCGGCGGCGCGTACTCGTATTCCTGTCCGAGCACGGCCGCAGGACCCACGCCCGCTTCGCACCGGCCGTGGCAGGTGTCGCAGAGGCGCTGGTCGACGAGCTCGGCGCCCAGGACGCCGCCCGGCTCGCCGAGCTGCTGGAGCGATTGCGCACGCTCCCGGCCTGAGCGCGGGCTACGCGGGCTGTTCCTCGCGGGCCGGGGCGGCGGGAGGCGGCACGGTGCGCAACGGGAAGCTCGCCTGCACGACGAACCCGGCGTCCACCGCGGGTCCCCACGAGAGCCGGCCGCCCACCGACTCGACACGCTCGGCGAGGCCCGTCAGGCCGGCTCCACCGCCGCCCAGCGGCTCGCGCCGCGACCGGACCGGACAGGCCGGAGCCGAGTTTCCGACCTGCACCTCCAGCTCGTGCGGGAGCCACCGCAGGTCGACGCGGACGGCGGTGCCGGGCGCGTGGCGGGCGGCGTTCGTCAGCGACTCCTGCACCACGCGGTAGACGGCCCGCTCGACGGCGGGGGCGGCATCGCCGGGCGTGCCGGTGTGCTGCAGCTCGACGGCGACGCCCGCGGCCCGCGACCCGTCCACGAGGGCTGCGAGGCCCGTCAGCCCTGGGGTGTGCTCCTGCCCGTCGAGCATGCCGAGAGCGACCCGCATCTCCGCCAGCGACCGCTTGGCGAGCACCCGGAGCTGCTCGGCCCCCCGGCGCGTCTCGTCCTCCGTGGTGGTGGTGGCGATCGCCGCGGCACCCACCGCGATCAGTGTGGCGTGGTGGCCGACCGAGTCGTGGATCTCCCGGCCGATCCGCGCCCGCTCCTGTGCCCGCGCCGCCTCCTGGGAGGCCGCGAGTGCTTTCTCACGCGCGCGTTCGAGGTCTCGGAGGCTCTCCGTCAGGCGTTCCCGGGTGGTCATGAGCAGGCCCAGTGAGGTGGGCGCGATGGCGTACAGCGCGACGAACGCCACGGTGAGCACGATCCGCTGCCAGGGCAGCGACTGGGTCAGCAGCACCGGGGTGACGGCCGCGACGACCGGAAGCACGAGCCACGGAACGGTGGTCGCCACGCGTGCGCCGCGCCTGCCGAGGGCGTAGAGCGCGACCAGCGCGGCGGGCCACGCGAGACCGCCCGCGAGACCCCACAGAGCGGCGAGGACGGCGAGCGGGGGCCAGGCGTGGCGCAGCGGCAGCAACCCGCAGGCCACGAGGGCCGCGGGCACCGACCACGAGAACGCCGGCTCCGCCCAGAGCACCGCGATCGCCGGCACCGAGATGACGGCCAGCTCCGTGGCGAGCCGACGTAGTCGCATCCAGCTCATCTTCAGATTCCCCCCGCTCAGGGCACCCGTCCCCCGCTCCTCACGTGATGCCCCAGTTCTGCGCCATCAGCGCTGCCTGCACCCGGTTCTCCGCCCCGAGCTTGGTGAGCAGTGCCGAGACGTACTTCTTGACGGTGGCCTCGGCGAGTCCCAGCCGGGACGCGATCGCGGCGTTCGACTCGCCTGCCGCGAGGCCGCGCAGCACCTGCTGCTCGCGCAAGGTCAGCCCGGCGGGTGGCGGCGAGGGCCACCCGGCCGCAAGGCGGGGCAGCAACCGCACCGTGATGCGCGGGTCGAGCACGGCGCCGCCTGCGGCGAGGTCGCGTACGGCTCGGATGAGCGCATCGGGATCGGTGTCCTTGAGCAGGAAACCCTGCACCCCGATCCGCAGTGCCTCGGCCACGTAGTCGTCGTGGTCGAAGGTGGTGAGGATCGCGGCGGGCGGGGCATCGGGCCGGGCTCGCAGGACGCGCAGGGCCGAGAGTCCGTCGGTGCCCGGCATCTGGACGTCGGCGAGCACCACGTCGGGCCGGTGGGCGTCGACGGCGGCGAGCAGTTCGGCCCCGTCTCCGGCCTGGCCGACCACTCGCACCGCACCCCCCGCTTCGAGGACCGTGCGCAGCCCGGCGAGCATCAGTGGCTCGTCGTCGGCGAGCACCACACGGACGGGCGCTCTCCCCTGCGCCCCGTCGACCGCCATGTGGCCGAGAGTAACCGGAGCGCCCCGGTCATCCCCAATCCAGCTCAGCGCTTGCGGGGCCGCTTCTCGCGCACCCGCACCGAGATCCGCACCGGTGACCCGGTGAACCCGAACTCCTCGCGGAGCCGCCGCTCCAGGAACCGCCGGTAGCCCGCCTCCAGGAAACCGCTCGTGAACAGGACGAACGTCGGCGGCCGCGTCTGGGCCTGGGTCGCGAACAGGACCTTCGGCTGCTTTCCCCCACGCACCGGCGGCGGGGTCGCTGCGACCACCTCGGCCAGCCAGCCGTTGAGCCTGCCGGTGGGGATCCGCCGGTCCCAGGACTGCAGCGCGGTGCGCAGCGCCGGGGCGATCTTCGCGACCGCACGGCCGGTCAGGGCGGAGACGTTGACCCGCTCGGCCCACTGGACGCGCGCGAGGTCGCGCTCCAGCTCGCGCTTCATCGCGAGCCGCCGTTCCTCGTCGACGAGATCCCACTTGTTGAAAACGAGCACGAGGGCCCGGCCGGCCTCCTCCACCATCCCGATCACACGCTGGTCCTGCTCGGCGATGGGCTCGCTGGCGTCGATCAGAACGACCGCGACCTCCGCGGCCTCGATCGCCGCGCGGGTGCGCAGGCTCGCGTAGTACTCCATGCCGCTCGCGGTGTGGACGCGCTTGCGCAGGCCGGCGGTGTCGACGAACCGCCACACCTCGCCGTCCAGCTCGACGAGCGAGTCGACGGGGTCGACGGTGGTGCCCGCGACGTCGTGGACGACCGAGCGGACCTCGCCGGACACGCGGTTGAGCAGGCTGGACTTGCCGACGTTCGGCTTGCCGACCAGCGCCACCCGGCGTGGCCCCGCGGTGCCCCCACCGGGAAGGTCCCGCGGGCTCTCCGGCAGTGCCTCGAGTACGGCGTCGAGCAGATCGCCCGAACCGCGCCCGTGCAGGCCGCTGACGGCGTGGGGTTCGCCGAGCCCGAGCCGCCACAAGGCGGCGGTGTCCGAGGTCAGCCGGTCGTCGTCGACCTTCGTGGCGGCGAGCAGGACGGGACGGTCCGAGCGGCGCAGCACCCTGGCCACGGCCTCGTCGGTGGTGGTGGCGCCGACGCTCGCGTCGACCACCAGCAGAACCGCATCGGCGGTCTGGATGGCCAGCTCCGCCTGCGCGGCGACGGCTGCCTGCAGCCCGGTGGCGTCGGGCTCCCAGCCGCCGGTGTCGACGAGCGTGAACCGGCGGCCGTTCCAGAGCGCGTCGTAGGCGATGCGGTCGCGGGTGACGCCCGGAATGTCCTGCACCACCGCCTCACGGCGCCCGATCAGCCGGTTGACCAGCGTGGACTTGCCGACGTTCGGACGCCCGACGACGGCGAGCACCGGCGCGGGCGGCAGCACGTCCGACGAGGGGAAGCCCTCGTCGCCGGAACCGGGGCCGTCCTCGTCGTCGGCGCTCACGAACTCGCCGGGGTGGAGCCCCAGCGCTGCCATCGCGGCGACGTCACCGTCGTCGATCGGCCGGGTGTCGTTGCTCGGCCCCACCCGCGGGCCCTCGGTACCACTCACGTCCTGCTCCGAACATCATCGAGTTCACGGACCATCCCGGCCAGCTCGGCCCGGACGGTCTCGGTGGCGGTGGCCAGACCGGCCCGGCCACCACCGGTGGCCACGGTCAACGGCTCTCCCACGAGAACGTCCACCTTGGGGCGCCACCGCCTGCCCGACCCATCGGGACGACGGGTTCCCCGGCAGACCACCGGGAGCACCTCCGCTCCCGAGGTGCGGGCCAGCCAGGCCGCCCCGTGCTGCGCGGCGGCGACCTCGCCTGCGCCCCGCGTGCCCTCGGGGAAGACCCCGATCAGACCACCGGCGCGCAGAACGTCGAGCGCGGTCGTCAGCGCCCGCCGGTCGGGCTCTCCGCGCCGTACCGCGAGCTGCCCGATCCGCGGCAGCCACCAGCCGATCACGCCTGAGAACATCTCCTGCTTGGTGAGGAACACCGCGCGGCGTCCCAGTAGTCCGAACAGCAGCGGCCCGTCGACGAACGCGCTGTGGTTCGCGACGAGCACGACCGCTCCGGTGGCCGGGATGCGGTCACGGTGGTGCACCCGCACCTGGTAGACGGGCAGGAAGAGCCACGTGCCGACCCAGCGGGCGAGGTCGTGCAGCCATGGCACTGAGCCAGGCGGTAGATCGGCGCTCACGTCAGGAGACCTCTCTCCCGTACCAGCCGCAGCAGCTCCTCCAGCACGGCGTCGACGCTGAGGTCGTCGGTGTCGAGCACGACGGCGTCGGCGGCCGCGTGCAGCGGCGAGGTCTTGCGCGTGGAGTCGAGGCGGTCCCGGCGCCGGACGTCGGCCAGCACCGTGCCGATGTCCGCGCTGCGTCCCGCCTTGCGGTCCTGGGCTCCGCGGCGGGCAGCCCGGACCTGCTCCGATGCCGTGAGGTACACCTTCAGCGGGGCGTCCGGCACCACGACGCTGCCGATGTCGCGGCCCTCGACCACGATGCCGCCCTCGGTTGCGAGCGCGTCGGACACGATCGCGCGCTGCCGCTCCACCAGTGCCGTGCGCACGGCGGGGACGGCCGAGACCGCGCTCACCGCTGCCGTGACCTCGGGGCCGCGGATCTCGGACTCGACGTCCTCGTCGGCCAGCAGGATCCGGGGCGCGCCCGGATCGACGACCGACCGCAGGTCGGGCACGGCGGCGAGCGCGACGCTCTCGGTGGCAGGCTCCGAGCCCTCGAGGTCCGCGCGCAGCACGGCCAGGGTGAGCGCCCGGTACATGGCACCGGTGTCGAGGTACGCGGCCGAGCCTGCGAGGGCCAGGCGCCGCGAGACCGTGGACTTCCCGGTGCCCGAGGGGCCGTCCATCGCAACGACCCCGCGCAACCGCCCTGTCACCGTTCGCCCCTGTCCGGGCCAGCGGCCCTACCACCTTGCCGCACGCCGTTCGCGGATCGCGACCCATCATGCCGTGCAGGCCGACGATGATCTCAGCTCGGGGCCGAAACCGCAGGTCGGGAAGCCCTCGGAGGCTACTGGGGCAGATCGGTGCGCAGCGCCGCGGCTCCCCTCAGGTACACGTGACGCACCTGGGCGCGCGACAGTTCCGTCTCCACGTGCGCGAGCAGTCGCAGCGTGCGCGGCAGAGCCCCCGGAACCGCGATCTCCGACGCGCAGAGCAGCGGCACGTCGGTCAGGCCGAGCAGGCGCGCCGCGTACGCGGGGAACTCGGCGGTGAGGTCCGGCGTGGCCGTGAAGAGGATCGAGATGATGTCGTCGGCCGTCAGTTCGTTGCGTTCGAGCACGGTGCTGACGAGCTCCGCCGAACCGTCGAGGATTTCCTGCCGGCTGTCGCCGTCCACCTGGATCGCACCGCGTACCGCGCGAACCGCCACCGTCACATCCCGACCGAGCGGTAGAGCGACCCCACCTCGTGATGGGTGAGCGGACGGAAGCGCCCCGGCCGCTGGTCACCGAGGCGCACGTCGCCGATTGCCGTGCGCACGAGGCGCTGTACCGGGAACCCGACCTCGTCGAGCAGCCTGCGGACCACGTGCTTGCGCCCCTCGTGGATCACCAGCTCCACCAGGGACCGTCCGGCGTTGGAGTCCACCAGCTTGAACGAGTGGACCGCGACGAGGCCGTCCTCCAGTTCGACGCCCTCGCGCAGCCTGCGCCCGAGGTCACGAGGCACCTGGCCCATGACCTCGGCGAGGTAGGTCTTCTCCACCTCGTACGACGGGTGCATGAGGCGGTGGCCGAGCTCGCCGTCGTTGGTGAGCAGCAACAGCCCCTCGGTGTCGGCGTCGAGCCGCCCGACGTGGAACAGCCGCGCGCGAGGGGCACCGTCGAAGTGCTCGTCGACGATGCCACGCTCGACGACGAGGTCGCCGACACACGGCCTGCCGCGGTCGTCGGACATCGTGGAGAGGATCCCCCGGGGTTTGTTCAGCGCCAGGTGCACGAGGTCGTCGCGCAGCACGATCCGGGCCCCGTCGACGTGCACCACCGCGGTGTCGGGATCGATCCTGCGGCCCATCTCGCGCACGATCTTGCCGTCGACGCTCACCCGGCCCGCCGCGATCAGCTCTTCCGCCGCACGTCGGGACGCGACGCCGGCCTGGGCCAGCACCTTCTGCAGCCGCACCCCATCGGGCCGGGCTTCCGTACTCATCTGACTCATCTCGATGCTCATGTCTCGGTACTCACTCGTCACAACTCGTCGATCGCGTCCACATCGGGCAGCAGCGGCGCCAGGGCCGGCAGCTCCTCCAGCGACGACAGTCCGAGCCGTTCGAGGAACAGCTCGGTGGTGCAGAACAAGGTGCCCTGCGTGGAAGGGTCGGCCCCCGCCTCCTGCACGAGCCCGCGGGTGAGCAGCGTGCGGAGCACACCGTCGCAGTTCACCCCGCGAACGGCCGACACCCGGGCCCGCGTGACGGGCTGCCGGTACGCCACCACCGCCAGCGTCTCCAGCGCCGCCCGCGTGAGTCGGGCGCGCTGGCCGTCGAGCAACAGGCGCTCGACGTAGGGGGCGTAGGCGTCGCGCGTGTAGAACCGCCATCCCCCTCCCGTCTTGCGCAGGTCGATGCCGCGCCCTGTCTCGGCGTAGTTCGCCGACAGACGCAGGAGCGCCGCACGCACCCGCGCGACGGGCTCCTGCACGGCCAGCGCGAGGGCCTCGTCCTCGGTGGGGGCGTCGACCACCAGCAGCAGCGCTTCGAGGGCGGCGTCGAGCTCGGCGTCGCTCAGCGTGATCACGTCCGGGCCGATCTCGCCGGGGGTGTCCTGGTCCGGGCCGAGCTGTTCCGGGGAGACGGGCCCGGCGTCGTCGGGACCGTCGGGGTCGGGAGAGGTGCTCACATCCATGAGGCTCACTGGCCTGTCGTCACTCATCACTCTCGTCGGGGCCGGCCGCCTGTGCGGTACCGGGCTCGGGGAGGGATCCAGGCTGGTCAGGCGGACTCCAGCGTACCGTCAGCTCCCCGAACGGCTCGGGCTGCTCCAGGAGGACGGTGGCCTCGCGGTAGAGCTCCAGCAGGGCGAGGAACCGCGCCACCACCTCCAGCGGCCCGGCGCAGTCCGCGGTGAGCACCGCGAAGGTGGCCACCCCCAGCTCGGCGAGCCGCTCCCGCAGGATCGCGACGTGCTCGGACACCGACACCTTGGCGGCGTGCAGGTGGTCGAGCCCCACCGTCGGTGGTGGCTTGGGCCGGAACACCGAGGCGGCCAGGTCGGCGAACGTGGCGGGGTCGACGCCCAGCAGCACCTCGGGCAGCAGCGCGGCGAAGCGCTCCTCCAGCGCCACCGACCGCGGGAACCGGCGCATCGCACCGGCTTCGAGCTCCACGAACAGCGCCGCCACCTGCTTGTACGCGCGGTACTGCAGGAGCCGGGCGAAGAGCAGGTCACGCGCCTCCAGCAGCGCGAGGTCCTCCTCGTCCTCGACGTCGGCGTCGGGCAGCAGCCGGGCCGCCTTGAGGTCGAGCAGCGTGGCCGCGATCACCAGGAACTCGGTGGTCTCGTCGAGGTCGGCGTCATCACCGAGAGCGGCGAGGTGCGCGATGAAGTCGTCGGTGACGGTGTGCAGCGCCATCTCGGTGATGTCGAGCTCGTGCTTCCCGATCAGCTGCAGCAGCAGGTCGAACGGGCCCTCGAAGTTGTGCAGGCGCACCTGGAACCGCGGCCGCCCGCCGTCGAGCAGCGGGGGACCGTCCTGCACCGGCGCTCCGGTCTCGACCAACGTCACCGTGCGATGACCTCGCGCGCCAGCAGGCGGTACGCCTCGGCGCCGTTCGAGGTGGGGGCCCAGCTGGTGATGGGCTCGCCGGCCACGGTGGTCTCCGGGAACCGCACGGTGCGGTTGATCACGGACTCGAACACGAGGTCGCCGAACGCCTCGATCACCCGCTGGCGGACCTCGCGGGTGTGCAGCGTGCGGGGGTCGAACATCGTGGCCAGGATGCCGAGGATCCGCAGGTCGGGGTTGAGTCGCTGCTGCACCTTGTCGATCGTGTCCATCAGCAGCGCCACGCCCCGCAGGCTGAAGAACTCGCAGGCCAGCGGGATCAGGATCTGGTCGGCGCAGGCGAGCGCGTTGATCGTGAGCAGGCCGAGCGAGGGCTGGCAGTCGATGAGGACGACGTCGTACCGGTCGAGCACGGGCTTGATCGCGCGGCCGAGCGACTGCTCGCGCCCGACCTCGGTGACGAGCTGCACCTCGGCGGCGGACAGGTCGATGTTGCTCGGCAGCAGGTGCATGCCCTCGACGGAGGTCTCGCGGATCACGTCGTCGATCTCGACGTCCTGCTCCATGAGCAGGTTGTAGATCGTGGTGTCGAGCTCGTGAGCCTGCACACCCAGGCCGACCGACAGCGCACCTTGGGGGTCGAAGTCGACGAGGAGCACCTTGCGGCCGTACTCGGCCAGCGCCGCACCGAGGTTGATCGTGGAGGTCGTCTTGCCGACGCCGCCCTTCTGGTTCGCCACCGCGATGACCCGCGCCGGGCCGTGCTCCGTGAGGGGGGCCGGCTCCGGTACCTGGGCATGCGACCTCCCGACTCCGTCGTGTTCGGCGGCGTCGTGGTCCTCGTCGAGCGGCTCCGGGCTGGGGGCGAAGGGCCGCGGTGTGTCCAATGCGGGCTCCGGTCTTCGGCGGGCGACCCAGGGCGGGTCGATCCCGGCAGACTAGGAGGCCGGGTTGACGACGGGCAACGCGCCCCGCCGTACGCCGGCCGACTGATCGGCGCAGGTCGGCCGACCGCTGCCCAACGCTACCCGTGGCAGCGCCCACGCGTTGCGGGGGCAGGTGCCTCGTGGCGGTCAGGTCACCAGCTGCACACCCGCGGCCACGAGCTCGCGCACGACGGGTGCACTCGGATCGGCGTCGGTGACGAGCCCGGTCACCTCGGCGAGCGGGAGCACCGCGAAACGGGAGGCCGCACCTATCTTCTCGGCGCTGGCCAGCACGTAGGTGTCGGCGGCCCGCCGGGAGAGCGCGCGTTTCATGGCGGCCTCGTCGGCGTCGCCGGTGGTGAGCCCTGCCTCGTGGTGCACGCCGGTGACGCCCAGCAGGAAGACGTCGGCGGTCACGGCCTGCGCAGCTTCCACCGCCGCCGCACCGCAGGTGACCAGGGAGTGTTTGAAGAGGCGGCCGCCGAGCAGGAACACCTCGACGTCGCGGTGGTCCACCAGAGCCGCGGCCACGGACGGGCTGTGGGTCACCACGGTGGCCGTGAGGTCGAGCGGGAGCGCCCGCACGACGGCGAGCGCCGTCGTGCCCCCGTCGAGGATCGCGGTGCCGCCCGGCGTGACCAGGCCGGCGGCGATGCTCGCGACGCGCGCCTTGCTGCCTGGTTCGACGCGCTCGCGCCCGGCGACGTCGGCGATCGCCGGAGAGACCGGCAGGGCACCGCCGTAGACCCGCTGGCACAGACCGGCCGCTGCGAGTTCCCGCAGGTCGCGCCGGACGCTGTCCTCCGAGACGCCGAGCTCGTCGGCCATGTCCTTGGCCACGATCCGCCCCTCGCTGCGGAGGCGGGCGAGGAGCAGGTCACGACGCTGCGCCGCAAGCATGCACGTTCTCCCTTGTTCTTGCCGACTTCTGCACGATACCGTGCCGAATGTGACGAAACCACTGATGATCCTGATCGCCGGCCCCTACCGTTCCGGCACGGGCGACGACCCCGGCCTGATGGCGGCCAACCTGGCGCGGCTGGAGGAGGCGGCCTGGCCGATCTTCCGGGCCGGGCACGTGCCGATGATCGGAGAGTGGGTGGCGCTGCCCGTGCTGCGCGGAGCGGGCGCCACGGGTGTGACCGACCCGCTGGCGCAGCAGGTCATGTACCCAGCGGCGCACCGGCTGCTGCAGCACTGCGACGCGGTCCTGCGCCTGCCGGGCGCGTCGAGCGGGGCGGACCAGGACGTCGCCATCGCGCGCGAGCGCGGCATCCCCGTCTACACCGACCTCGCCGAGATCCCGGGGATGGAATCGCTAACCGAGCGCACGGGGGTGTGAGGTCGCGTAGACCTCGCGCAACGTGTCGACCGTGACGCTCGTGTAGATCTGGGTGGTGGTCACCGACGCGTGGCCGAGCAGTTCCTGCACCACCCGCACGTCCGCGCCGCCGGCGAGCAGGTGCGTGGCGAAACAGTGCCGCAGCGTGTGCGGCGAGACGTCGGTGGCGAGCCCGGCCGCCTCCGCCGCGCCCCGCAGGGCATGCCAGGCGCTCTGCCGCGACAGCCGCGCCCCGCGGGCGTTGAGCAGGAGTGCCGGTGTGCCGCGGCCGCGCGAGGCGAGAGCAGGCCGGGCCCGCACCAGGTAGGCGTCGACGGCGGCGAGCGCCGGGCGTCCCACGGGGACGATCCGCTGCTTGCCGCCCTTGCCGCGCAGCAGCACGGTGCGGCCGGCGATGTCGAGGTCGTCCCGGTCGATCCCGACGGCTTCGGAGATCCGCGCGCCCGTGGAGTACAGCAGTTCGAGCAACGCGCGGTCGCGCAGCGCGCCTGGTCCATCACCGACACAGCCGGCGAGCAGCTGCTCGACCTGGTCGAGCGTGAGCGCGCGCGCCAACCGGGCCGGTAGCGCAGGCGGGCGTACCTCTCGCGCGACGTCGTCGGCCAGCAGCCCGTCGCGCACCGCGAACCGGTGCAGCCCGCGCACTGCCGCGAGTGCACGGGCCGCCGACGACGCCGCCAACGGTGACGGACCGCTGCGCAGGGCCGTCACGAAGCCGGCGACGTCGCCCTCCTGCACGGCGCCGAGGTCGTCGATCCCGAGGGTCTCGAGGTACTGGAGGTAGCGCCGCAGGTCGGTGCCGTAGGAGCGCATGGTGTTGGCAGCGCTCCCCCGCTCCACCGTCATGTGGTGCAGGAACGCCTCCACCACGTCAGCAGGTCGGGCACCCACGGCGGCATCCTCCCGCACGGCGGCCTCGAAGCCGTGCAGGCACGTGTCACGAGAGTGCGGGGATCACCTCGCGCTCGAACAGCTCGATGCCCGAACGGTCGTAGGCGGCCTCCGGGAAGTTGAAGATCCCGTAGCTCATCCCCAGCTCACGCAGCTTGCCGAGCTTCTCGACGATCTGCTCGGGCGTGCCGAACGCGGCCGAGCCGCGGTAGGACTCCGCGTTGCTCTCGGCGCGCTCCGCCCCCACGTGCGGCGCCAGCCGGGCCTTCAGCGTCTCGATCCGCCGCTCGGCCTCCGCCTCCGAGCTGCCGATCGCCACGTTGAAGTTCGTCGAGCGCACGATCGCGTCGAAGTCGGTGCCCACCGTGTCGCAGTGCTTCCTGAGCACCTCGGACTTGTGGGCGAAGACCTCGGCGTCACCGCCGCCGATGTTGGCGTACTGCCCGTACTTCGCCACGATCTTCAGCGTCACCTTCTCGCCACCCCCGGCGATCCACAGCGGGATGCCGCCCTTCTGCAGCGGGAGGGGCCGGACGATCGCGTCACTCACCTGGTACTGCTTGCCGTCCAGGCTGGCGACGCCCTCGGTCCAGGCCTGACGCATGATCTGGACACCCTCGTCGAGCATCCGCAGCCGCTCCGGCGCCGACGGGAAGCCGTAGCCGTAGGCCCGCCACTCGTGCTCGTACCAGCCGGCGCCGATACCCATCTCGATACGGCCACCGGAGACGATGTCGCAGGTGGCTGCCACCTTCGCGAGGTAGACCGGGTTGCGGTAGCTCATGCACGTGCACATCTGCCCGAGCCGCACCCGCTCGGTGACCGCACCGAACGCGGACATCAGCGTCCACGCCTCGTGGGTCGCCTGGTCGGTGGGGACGGGAACGGTGTGGAAGTGGTCGTAGACCCAGATCGACTCCCATGGGCCCGCGTCGGCGTGCTGCGCGAGCCCCTTCATCGCCTGCCACTGGTCGGCGGGGTCGATACCGACCAGATCGTGTCGCCATCCTTGGGGAACGAACATTCCGAAGCGCATACCGGTCACGGACCTGAATAGTAGGACGGATCAGCACCGAGCACCCGCCCGTGCAGTGTGCACAGCGAGAGGGCCTCCACCGGGCAATCTGCCTCGTGACCATGTGATCGCCCCTACCTACCGTCGATCCGACGTCGGAGGAGGGTGCGCCATGGCTGCTGCACATGTGGGGGTCGACGACTACGCGCTGGTCCGCGTTCCCCAGGAGAAGCGGTATTCCTGGTGGTCGGTCGCTGTGCAGCGGTTCGGGCAGGTCTCGGCGCTGAGCCAGTTCCTGCTCGGCTCGACCGTCGGATTCGGCATGGGTTTCTGGGACGCGTTCTGGGCGTTCACGCTCGGTGCGGTCATCCTGGAGCTGGTCTGCATCGGCGTCGGGATCATCGGCTGCCGGGAAGGTCTGCAGACTTCCGTGCTGACCCGCTGGACAGGGTTCGGCCACGGCGGCAGCGCCGTGGTCGGCGTCGCGATCGGCATCTCGCTGATCGGCTGGTTCGGCATCCAGTCCGGCGTCTCGGCGGAGGGCCTGCTCAGCCTGATCGGGGTGCTGCCGACCTGGGCGTGGTCGCTGCTCTTCGGTCTCGTGGTGACGCTCATCGTGCTGTGGGGCTTCGCGTCGATGAAGTGGGTCGCCTACGTGACCGTGCCCGCCTTCGTCGTGCTGGTGGCGTGGTCGGTGGGCAGCGAGCTGTTCGGCCACGACGTGGGCGCGCTCGTCGCGCTACCTCCGCCGGGCCCGAGCATGTCGCTGCTGGAAGGCACCACCCTCGTGGCGGGCGGCTTCATCGTCGGGGCCGTGATCACCCCGGACATGACCCGGTTCAACCGCACGTCTGCCGACGTCGTCAAGCAGACCGTCGTCGGTTTCACGATCGGCGAGTACCTCATCGGCATGTCGGGTGTGCTGCTCGCGCACGCGATCCGGTCCGACGACGTCATCACGATCGTCACGTCGTCGGTCGGCTGGGTGGGCACCCTGGTGATCATCCTGGGCACGCTGAAGATCAACGACTGGAACCTCTACAGCTCCGGCCTCGGCATCGTGAACTTCGTGGGCACCGTGTTCGGCAAGCGTGTGAACCGCGCGATGGTCACGCTGATCATCGGCGTCATCGGCAGCGTGCTGGCCGCAGGCGGCATCCTCGACAGCTTCACCGGGTTCCTCACCCTGCTCGGCATCGCGTTCCCGCCGATCGCCGGGATCATGGTCGCCGAGTACTTCGTGGTGAAGCAGTGGCGCCCCGAGCTGGACCGCTCCCGCGCCGCGGGCACGCTGCCGGAGACAGCGCCCACCTGGGTGCCCGCCACGCTCGTCATCTGGGTGCTCGCCGCGTTCGTCGGCCAGTTCGTCGCGTGGGGCCTACCGAGCATCAACTCGCTGATCGCGGCGTTCCTGCTCTACGTGGTTGCCGGAAAGTTCGGGCTCGTCCGGGGGGTCGGGCTCAGCAGAACAGCGGAGGGCACGGAACTGTCCGCCGCACAGCGAGAGGTGGTCTGATGCGGATCGGGATCGACGTCGGCGGCACCAACACCGACGCAGTCCTCATGGACGGCGACCAGGTGCTCGCCGCGGTCAAGGCCCCGACCACGGCGGACGTGACGACGGGCATCGTCATGGCGTTGAACGGGCTGCAGGGCCAGCACCCCTTCCCGCCCGCCGACGTCCGGGCGGTGATGATCGGCACCACGCACTTCATCAACGCGCTGGTCGAGGCCCGGGGGCTGGCCCCGACGGCGGCGCTGCGGCTCGGCCTTCCCGCCACGGCGTCGCTACCGCCGATGGTCGACTGGCCCGACCGGCTCGTCGCGGCCATCTCCGGGCGCGGTTACCTCGCGCACGGCGGGCACGAGTTCGACGGCAGGCCGATCTCCCCGCTCGACGAGGACGAACTGCGCCGCCACGCCGCCGACATGGCCGCACACGGCGTCCGCTCGGTCGCGATCTCGTCGGTGTTCTCGCCGGTCAACACGGAGTTCGAGCAGCGTGCCGCAGAGGTGCTCGGCGAGGAGCTCGGCCCGGACGTGCCGGTGTCGCTCTCCCACGAGATCGGGCGGGTCGGGCTGCTGGAGCGCGAGAACGCCACGATCATCAACGCCGCTCTGCGCGATCTCGCCGCGGGAATCGTCGACGGCCTCGCGGCCTCGATCGCGGGCCACGGCATCACCGCACCGCTCTACCTCAGCCAGAACGACGGCACCCTGATGGACGTCGAGTTCGCGCGCCGATACCCGGTGGCCACGTTCGCGTCCGGTCCGACCAACTCGATGCGCGGGGCGGCCGTGCTTTCGGGCCTGGACACCTGCGCGGTCGTGGACGTGGGCGGCACCACCACCGACGTCGGCGTGCTCACCGGCGGCTTCCCCCGGGAGGCCACGGTGGAGGTGAGCGTGGCGGGCATCCGCACCAACTTCCGGATGCCCGACGTGCTGAGCATCGGGCTCGGCGGTGGCAGCCTCGTGCGCGGGCACGGGACGGACGTGACGGTGGGGCCCGACTCGGTCGGCTACCGGCTCACCAAACAGGCGCTCGTGTTCGGCGGTGACGTCCTCACCGCCACGGACGTGGCCGTGGCGGCGGGCCGGGTCGCGATCGGCGATCCGTCCCGCGTGGCCGAGCTCGCGCCCTCGGATGTCGCCGCGGCACTGGAACGGATCGGCGCCGACGTCGCCGATGTCGTCGACCGGATGCGGATCTCCGCCGACCCGCTGCCGGTGGTGGCCGTCGGCGGCGGCTCGGTGCTGCTGCCCGACTCCTTCCCGGGCCTCGGGCCCGTGCACCGGCCGGAGCACTTCGCGGTGGCCAACGCGATCGGCGCGGCGATCGCGCAGGTCGGCGGCGAGGTCGACCGGGTGTTCGCGATCGAGCCCGGCCGCCGTGACGCCGCCGTGGACGAGGCCCGTCAGGAGGCGGTGGACCGTGCGGTGGTGGCGGGTGCCGACCCGGCCACCGTCGCGATCGTCGACTTCGACGAGGTTCCCATCCCCTACCTGCCGGGAAACGCGACCCGCATCCGCTGTAAAGCGGTGGGCGACCTGCGCATCGAGCACGTGGCCGGGCGGCACGCATGACCGGCACGCTGACCCCGCCCGTCACCGCGATCGACGAGGACGACCTGGAGTCGCTCGCCCGGGGCGCGGCCGTGCTCGGCACCGGCGGCGGAGGTGACCCGTACATCGGACGGCTCCTCGCGGCCCAGGCGCTGCGGGAGTACGGCGCTGTGCAGCTCGTCGCGCCGGCGCAGTTGCCCGACAGCGCCACCGTCTTCCCGGTCGCGATGATGGGCGCACCCACCGTGATGGTGGAGAAGACGCCCTCGGTGGAGCGCATCGGGCACGCGGTCGCCGCGCTCGCGGAGCACCTGGGTGTCACACCGACGCACATCGCGTGCATCGAGGCAGGCGGGGTGAACTCCACGTTCCCGTTGGTCGCCGCGGCACAGCTGGGGCTCCCGCTGGTGGACGGCGACGGCATGGGCCGCGCGTTCCCCGAACTGCAGATGGTGCTGCCGACGCTGCACGGCGTGGCGGCCACACCGATGTCGATCGGGGACGAGAAAGGCAACGTCGGGCTGCTCACGTCCATCGACAACCACTGGGCCGAGTCACTCGCGCGCTCGCTGACGATCACGATGGGCTGCGCCGCGATCATCTCGAACTACGTGATGACCGGCGCTCAGGCGCGCGAGGGTCTCGTGGCCGGGACGCTGAGCCTGTGCACCCGGATCGGGCGGCGTGTCGAGCAGGTGCGCGCCGAGCACGGCGACGCGGTGCGCGCGGTGGCCGACGAGCTCGGCGGCCGGGTGCTGCACACCGGCAAGGTCGTCGACGTCGCACGGCGGACCACCACCGGCTTCGCCCGCGGCAGCGCCGTGATCACCGGCGCAGGCGGCGACCTGACCCTGGAGTTCCAGAACGAGCACCTGGTCGCCCTGCGCGACGGCCGGGTGGAGGTCACCACCCCGGACCTGATCATCGTGCTCGACACCGACTCGGGCGAGCCGGTCACCACCGAGGCGCTGCGGTTCGGCCACCGCGTGAGCGTGCTCGCCGCGCCCGCCGACGAACGCTGGCACTCCCCTGCCGGCATCGCGCTCGTCGGCCCGCGGTACTTCGGCTACGACACGGATCCCGTCCGCTTCGACGCCCGGGAGCGGCCGTGACGTGGACGCTGGACCCGCAGGACCTGCCCGACCTGGCCCGCGGCGCGGCGCTGTTGGGCACAGGCGGTGGGGGTGACCCGCACATCGGCAGGCTCATGGTCGAGGCGGCGATCCGCGAGCACGGGCCGGTCACGGTGCTCGACCCCGGCGAGGTCGACGACGCCGCGTTCGTCGTGCCGACCGCGATGATGGGCGCGCCGACCGTGATGGTGGAGAAGATCCCGCGCGGTGACGAGGCGGTGATCGCCCTGCGCACCCTGGAACGCCACCTCGGACGCTCCGCCGACGCCACGATGCCGATCGAGTGCGGCGGCATCAACTCGATGATCCCGCTGGTCGTGGCCGCGACCACCGGGCTCCCCGTGGTGGACGCCGACGGGATGGGCCGGGCGTTCCCCGAACTGCAGATGGAGACGTTCGGCGTCTACGGCGTGCCGGGCTCGCCCATGGTCGTCGCGGGCGACCACGGCGAGACGGTCACGATCGACACCGGGGCGGACAACCGGCGGATGGAGTGGCTGGCGCGCGGCGCGACGATCCGGATGGGGGGCGCAGCGCTGATCGCCGACTACCCGATGTCCGGCGCCGACGTGAAGCGCACGGCGGTGCCGCGCACCCTCTCGCTCGGCCTGTCGCTCGGGCGGGCACTTCGGGAGGCCCGCGAACAGCTGCGCGACCCGATCTCCGCGCTCGCCGAGGCCCTCGCCCCCACCTCCTACTCGCACCTGCGTGTGCTCTTCGCGGGCAAGGTCGCGGACGTGGAGCGCCGCACCGTCGACGGGTTCGCCAAGGGCCGGGCGCGGTTCGTCTCGTTCGACGGCACCTCGACGCTGCGCACGGTCTTTCAGAACGAGAACCTCGTTGCCGAGGTCGACGGCGTCGTGGCCTGCATCGTTCCCGACCTGATCTGCGTGCTGGAGGCGGAGTCCGGGGAGCCCATCACCACGGAGACGCTGCGCTACGGGCAGCGGGTGGTGGTCGTCGGCATCTCCACCCCCGCGATCATGCGCACGCCCGAGGCGCTGGCGGTGTTCGGACCGGCGTGTTTCGGGCTGACGCAGGAGTTCCGGCCGGTCGAGGATGCCGTGCCGGTGAGCTGAGCGCTTCACCCGTTCGTGACACCCGCTTGCGACGATGCAGTGATGACCGGAGCACGCCTCGCGGCGAGCGATGTCGACGCCTTGGTCGTCGGGCTGATGTTCCTGGGGTCGGGCGGTGGCGGCGACCCCCAGCCGTTCCGGCACGCGCTGCGCGAGGCGCTGGCCGGCGCCGCGGTGGTGCTGCACGATCCCGCCGACCTCGGTGACGCCCCCGTCGTCGCCGTCGGGATGCTCGGCGCCACCCGGGTGCTCACCGAGAAGCTGCCGAGCGGCCGGGAGATCACCACGGCGGTGCGCGCGCTCGCGCGCTGGACAGGTGTGGAGCCGGCGGCGGTCATGCCCTACGAGGCCGCAGGCCTCAACGGGGCGATGGCCGTGGCCGCCGCGTGCGAGCTGGACCTCCCGCTGGTGGACGCCGATCTGATGGGCCGCGCGCTGCCGCGCCTCGACCAGCTCACCCGCGCCGTCGCCGGAGGCCCGGTCACGCCCTACGCGATGGCCGAGCCCACCGGCGAGATCGTGCTGGTCGACGATGCGGGGCCGGAGGCGCTGGAACGCCTCGCCCGCTCGGTCGTGGCGCAGGGCGGTGGCTGGGCAGGCGGGGCGCTCGCCCCGGTGCCGGCGCGACGCGCCCGCACCGACGCCTGCGTCGGCACCCTCGCCCGCGCTCTGTGCCTCGGGCGCGCACACGCGGCTCTCACCCGTCCGACCGCGGACGAGGTCGCCGCCGCCCTGGGCGGCCGGCTGCTCGCTGCGGGACGGACGGTGGAGATCGCCCGGCAGTCCTCGGCGTCGTTCGGCCGGGCCGGCATCGCGGTCGTTGACGACAGGCCGGCCGGCGGTGTGCTGCGCATCGAGGCGGAGAACGAGTACCTCCTCGCCCTGCTCGACGGTGAGCCGGTGGCGAGCTGTCCCGACCTGATCTGCCTGCTCGATCGCCGCACGGCCGCCCCGATCGCGGTGGACGGCCTCCGGATCGGCGACGACGTGCTCGCCGTGGTGCTGCCCGGCCCACCGTGGTGGAGCGCGAACGCCGAGCGGCTGCGGCACGTCGACCCGCGCGCCTTCGGTCTGGACTGCGACGCCGTGCTGCTACCGGACGCCGCGGTGTCGTCCGATCTGGCGGGGATCCCGGCGTGAGGGGTCCGGGCCCGCCCCCGGTTCCCCTGCGCGCGCTGCTCGCCCACCCCGACTGGGCCGGGGTGTCCGTGCTGGCCGGTGACGCCGACGCGCTCTCGGCCGCAGCCTCGGTCGCGGTTCACGACGTGCGAACGATCTCCGATCTGCGCGCTGATCCCTCCGGCCCGCCCGGCGCGCTCCTCGCCGTCGCACTGTCGGGCGACCGGGAGGACTGGCACCTCGACGTGCTGCTGCGACGAGCGAGCGCCGCCGACGTCGCCGCGGTGATGCTGCCCGGACCGCAACCGCTGCGGACGGCGAGCCGCCTGCTCGCCGACCGCGTCGGGCTCACCGTGCTCAGCGCAGGCGATCCGCTGGCGACCGCGCTGGCCGCTACCCGCCTCCTGCGCGAGTCCGAGCAGGTCGTCGCCGAGTTGGTGACGCGCACCGCGACGGCCTGCGCCTCCGTCACGGGCGGCGTCGACGAGCTCGTGGCCGAGCTCGCCAGGGTGTGGCGCCGCCCGGTGTGGCTGCTCGACGGCAGGGGCGAGGTGGCATCGGGGCCCGAGCCGGGACCGCCCACCGGATCGTCGACGGTCACGGTGCTGCGCCGGGCCGTCGGGCCGAAGTGGCCGCTCTCGGGCTACCTGGCCGCGGCGGTGCCCACGGGCATCCCGGCCGAGCTCACGGCCGTCACCGCCGGGCTGGCTGTCGCCGCCGGTGCGGTCGGGCAGCGCATGGCCGAGAAACGGCTCGCCCTGGAGCGCGATGCGCGGCTGCGCATGTCCCTGCTGGCGGAGCTGGTCCAGACCGCCGCCGAGCCGGACGCGGCCACCCGGCGGCGCGCCCTGGACGCGGGCTGGCAGCTCGAGGGCTGGCACGTGGGGATCCGCATCGACGTCCCGGGCACGGTCGACCCGGTCACCACGCGCCCGGAGGTGCTGCGCGCGTTCCACACGGCACACCTGCGCGCGTTCGTCGTCGAGCAGGGCTCCGGCTGGGGTGCATGGTCGACCTTTCCCGAGGAACCGCCACCCGAGCAGCTGCAGCGCCACGCGACGGCCGCCCGCAGGGCGCAGTGGCTGCTGCGCTCGTCCCTGCCCAGCGCGATGGGGGTCGGACGCGTGCACCGCGGCGCCGCCGGGCTGGCCCGCACCCTCGGCGAGGCAGGCGACGCGGCCCGGCTGGCCGGAGCACGATCGGCAAGCGGGCACTTCGTGCACGTGGACCGGCTCGGGCTCGGTCAGCTGCTGCTCGGCTGGACCCGCACCGACACGTTCCTCCCGGCGGCCCGCTCGATGCTGGAACCGCTGCGTGACCAGCCGGGCGACCTGCTCACCACGCTGACGGCCTACCTCGACGCGGAGTCCTCACTCACCGAGACCGCCGCGGTGCTCGGCGTCCACCGCAACACCGTGACCGCCCGGATCTCCAGGGCCCAGGAGCTACTGGGGATGGAGCTCACCGACCCCGACGAGCGGCTCGCCCTGCACCTGGCCTGCCGCAGCGTGCTGTTCCACACCTGACGGCGACGAACGGGCCACGCGAATCCGCCATCGCAGCCATCGCCGGACGCTGTTGGACGTTCGGACTTCCCGAAACATAGCGTTGCAGACGAACGCGAGCCGGAAAGGACGACCACCGATGCAGTACCGAAAGATCGGGAATTCAGGACTTCGTGTCTCACGACTCGTTCTGGGCACGCTGAACGTCGGAAGTCATGAACAATTCGCTCCGCTGGGCGGTCTCGACCAGCCCACCGCACAGCGTCTCATCGAGATCGCGATGGACGCCGGCGTGAACATGATCGACACCGCAGATCTCTACTCCCACGGGCAGGCCGAGGAGATCGTCGGAGCGTCCCTCAAGGGCCGCCGCGACGACGTGCTCATCGCCACCAAGGCGCGTTTCCCGTCCGGAGCCGGCCCGAACGACGCGGGATCGTCGCGCTTCCACCTCACGCGCGCGGTGGAGGCGTCGCTGCGTCGCCTCGGCACCGACCACATCGATCTGCTCTACCTGCACCAGTGGGACGGCGAGACGCCCCTGGAAGAGACGTTGCAGACCCTCGACCAGCTCGTCCGCGACGGCAAGGTCCGCTACACGGGCGTGTCGAACTTCTCCGGGTGGCAGGTCGCGAAGACCGCCGCGGTGGCCCGCGCGCACAACCTCATCCCGCCCATCGCACAGCAGGTCTACTACACGCCCGAGGCCCGGGAGGCCGAGTACGAGATCATCCCGGCCGCCGTCGACAGCGGCCTGGGAACGCTCGTCTGGAGCCCGCTCGGCCAGAGCCTGCTCAGCGGCAAGGTGCGCCGCGGCAGGCCCGTCCCGCCCACCACCCGGCAGGGCACGGATTGGCCCGAGCCCTATGTCACCGACCGCGAGCGGGCGTTCGACATCATCGACGTGCTCGTCTGCGTCGCGGAGGATCGAGGGGTCTCCGTGCCTCAGGTCGTGCTGTCGTGGCTGCTCAACCGGCCGGGCATCACGGGCGCCGTGTTCGGTGCGCGCAACGAGGACCAGCTGCGCGACGACCTCGCAGCCGTCGACCTCGTGCTCACCGAGGACGAGACGCGGCAGATCGACGAGGTCACCCAACCGGCCGTGCAGTACCCGTTCTGGCACCGGGCGATGCTCGCCACGGACCGTCCCGACCGCGGCGAGGCGCCGTACCTCGACGGGTACGCCTCCACCATCGCTCGGTCCTGAGCGGCCCGAGAACCCGATCAGTCGACGAGGGCGGACGACCGTCCCGCGCTCGCGCCGCCGATGCCCTTGCGCATCTCGGCCATGGTCTCCGTCGAGAACATCATCTTCGCGAGCAGGCGCGCCGGAGGCCCGCTCTCGGCAGTGGTGACGAAATGGACGGCCCATTGCAGGTCCGGTTCGACGAACGGACGCCGGACCAGGCCGTCCGCCTGCGGCTTGTTGGCCAGCGAAGCCGGGATCAACGCGACGCCCAGCCCGCGGTGCACGAGTTCGAGGAGCATGTGCACGTCGTTGACGCTGAACGCGGTGCGCCGGACGAGACGGCGCGAGGCGAACGCGGAGTCGACGATCCGCCGGGCCGTCCAGGTCGTGTCGAAGTCGACGAAGGCGTGCTCCTCGAAATCCGTCCATCCGGTGTCGTCCCGCGTCGCCAGAGCGTGGGTGGGGGCCATCACCAGCTCGAAGCCGTCGCGGGCCACCTCGAACGACTCCAGCTCACCCCTGGCGAGCGGCGACACGAAGCTGCCGGGCTGCGCCAGCAGGGCGGCGCCCAGCTCGCCGTGGTGCAGTCGATCGAGGAGTGTCTGCGAGCCGAGCTGCTCGAACCGGACCGAGACACCGGGGAATCGTTCCTGGAACGTGGCGAGCAGGTCGGGCAGATCGACCAGGTCGCCCAGGCACTGCTCCGTGCCCACGCCGAGCAGTCCGGAGACCTCGTCCGGCCCGGCCGCGAGCTCACGTTGAGCCGCATGCGCATCACGCAGCATGCGCCGGGCTCGCGGGAGGAACGCGTGGCCTGCGGGGGCGAGAGTGACCGTTCGCGGCGTCCGGTCGAACAGCTGCGTGCGCAGTTCGCGCTCCAGCGCACGAATCGACGACGACAGCCCGGACTGCGTCACGTACATGATTTCGGCGGCCCGGGTGAAATTGAGCTCCTCGGCCACCGCGACGAAGGACTCGATCTGGCGGATGTCCATGCGGCTCCTCGTTGTTCGATGTCGCGGGTCACCGCCGAACAATCGTCTTGACGAGACTGGTGATTCTACCGTTGGCTCCGCGCGGCCGAGCCCGCGATGATCCGCGCCGTCACCGCCGGGCGGAAGGACCGCCCGAATCGACCTGCTCCCACCCGCGCCGCGGCGGCCGCCCGCCGGACCGGGTGCGGTAGACGATGTAGGGACGGAAGAGGTAGCCGATCGGTGCGGTGAAGGCGTGCACGAGGCGTGTGAACGGCCAGAGCGCGAACAGTGCCATGCCGATCAGCGTGTGGATCTTGAAGGCGAGACTCGACCGTGCCATCGACTCGATGTCGGGTTGGAGCACGAACAAGGACCGGAACCACGGTGAGACGGAGTCCCGGTAGTTGTGCTCCTCGCCCCCGCCCGCGCCGAGCAGGGTGGTCGTCAGCCCGGCGACGATGGCCGCCACCAGCACGACGTACATCAGCTTGTCGTTGCGGGTCGTGGCACGGAAGACGGGCCCGGTGGTGCGGCGGCGGTAGATCAGGATCCCGAGCCCGACCAGCGTGCAGATCCCGGCGATGCCACCGAGCACGAAGGCCTGGACGTGGTAGCCCTGCTCGGTGAGACCGATCGCCGAGGTCCAGCTCTGCGGGATGAGCAGGCCGATCACGTGCCCGATGACCACCACGAGGATTCCGAAGTGGAACAGCGGACTGCCGATGCGCAAGAGGCGTGACTCGTAGAGCTCCGAGGACCGGGTGGTCCAGCCGAACTTGTCGTAGCGGTACCGCCAGATCGTCCCGCCGACGAGCACCACGACCATGACATACGGCAGCACGCCCCAGAGCATCACGTCGAGCAGCGTCATCGGCGGTCTCCCTGCCTGATCGTGTCGGGCGCGATCGAGAAGGGCGTGAGCTCCAGCCCCACCTGCTCGCGTGGTGGTCCCCGCCGGGCCATCTCCTTGGCCGCCGCCACGGTCTCGGGGGACGGACCCGGCAGTAGCGCGCACACCGCGGCCACGGGCTCGGCATAGGGCGTGCCTGCGTCGCGGAGCGCGAGCCGGAGCAGTTCGAGCCCGGGGCGATGTTCCTGCAGCAACGCCAACCCGCCGGTGAGGTCGGTGGTGGCGGCGAACTCCAGCACGACGGGCAGGAAGTCGGGCAGCTCGGTTCCCGTGAGCGCCACGCCTGCCTCCCGGAAACGCGCCTTCAGTGCTGCCAGCGCCCCGCCGCGGCGTCGGGTGTCGCCGTCGGACCACCAGGTCAGGTAGAGGCAGCACCGCCTGCGCTCGTCGAAGATCGAGACGTAGTGGCGGGCGAGGTCGGTCTCGGTCTCGCCCGCGACGAGGTCGAGGAAGCGCAGCAGGGGTGTCCGGGCGGGTGCGTCGATGCTGGTGAGGGCCTCACGGACCAGGGGGAAGTCGGCCCGCACCTGGTGGCTGGGGTACTGCAGGCACACCGACGCCGCCTGCAGGACCACCGCGCTGTCGCGGTCGCCGCTCATTGCCCCGCCGTCCCGTCACGGCGAGGTGGGAACAGGCCGTCGGGACGGCCCCGGCCGTCCCAGTTCAGGAGGTTCACCCGGCCTCCGTGGCCGCCGGTCGGCGACACGGCGTCGCTCGTCTGCCGGTCGCGCAACGCGTGGAAGGTCTCGACCGAGACCGGTGACGGTCGACCGGACGACTCGCCGAACGGGCCGCTGTCGAGCATCCCGGGCCCTCCGTCGGCGTCGAGGCTGCAGGCGAGCTCCTCGAGCTGGTGGGCATCCCCCTCGTGCGCCGTGGGGATGACGTAGCGCTCCTCGTACTTGGCGATTGCGAGCAGCCGGTAGAGCTCGACGAGGTCGGCGCCGGTCGTGCCCACCGCCGTGGCGATCGACTCGTCGCGGTCACGGCCCAGCGTGACGTCGCGCATGTACGAGCGCATCGCGGCGAGCTTGAGCAGCACCTCGCGCACCGGTGCCGGGTCGCCCGCGGTGAACAGTTCCGCCAGGTACCCGATCGGTATCCGCAGCGCGTCGACGGCACCGAACAGGCTGCCGGCGTCCTCGCCGTCGTGACCGGTCTCGGTCAGGCGGTCGACCACCGGTGAGAGCGGCGGGACGTACCAGACCATCGGCATCGTGCGGAACTCCGGATGCAGGGGCAGCGCCACCCGGTAGACCTTGGCGAGGCGGTACACCGGCGAGCGGCGGGCCGCGTCCAGCCAGTCCTCGGGGATCCCGTCGTGGCGGGCCGCGGCGAACACCTGCGGATCGTGCGGATCCAGGAGCACGTCGAGCTGGGCTCGGTAGAGCTCCTTCTCGTCGGCCACCGATGCCGCCTCACCGACCCGGTCGGCGTCGTAGAGGACGAGTCCGAGGTAGCGCAGCCGCCCCACGCACGTCTCGCTGCACACGGTGGGCAGGCCGACCTCGATGCGCGGATAGCAGAGGGTGCACTTCTCGGCCTTGCCCGTGCGGTGGTTGAAGTAGACCTTCTTGTACGGACAGCCGGTGACGCACATCCGCCAGCCGCGGCAGCGATCCTGGTCGACGAGCACGATGCCGTCCTCGGCGCGCTTGTACATCGCCCCTGACGGGCACGACGCCACGCACGACGGGTTGAGGCAGTGCTCGCAGATCCGGGGCAGGAAGAACATGAACGCCTGCTCGTAGGACAGCTTCACGGCGTCCTCGGACTCGCGCCGCAACCGCTGGACGATCGGGTCGAGCGGCGCGAGCTCGGGAGCACCGCCCAGGTCGTCGTCCCAGTTCGCGCTCCACTCCACGGCCATCGGCTGTCCGGAGATCAACGAGCGCGGCTGCGCGACCGGGAAGTCGTCGCCGAGTGGAGCCTCGGTGAGGGTTTCGTAGTCGTAGGTCCAGGGCTCGTAGTAGTCCTGGATCGTCGGCAGTACCGGGTTGGCGAAGATCGAGAAGAGCTTGCGCACCCGGCCCCCGGCGCGCAGCGCGAGGCGGCCACGTCGGTTGCGCACCCAGCCGCCGCGCCAGCGTTCCTGGTCGGCGAACCGCCGCGGGTAGCCCTGCCCGGGACGGGTCTCGACGTTGTTGAACCAGACGTACTCGGTGCCCGCGCGGTTGGTCCATGCCTGCTTGCAGGTGACCGAGCACGTGTGGCACCCGATGCACTTGTCGAGGTTCATGACCATGGCCATCTGCGCCATCACGCGCATGTCAGTACCTCACCGTCTGCTCGCGGCGGCGCACGACCGTGACCTCGTCGCGCTGGTTGCCGGTGGGTCCGAGGTAGTTGAAGGCGAAGGAGAGCTGCGCGTAGCCGCCGATCAGGTGCGTGGGTTTGAGCATGATCCGGGTCAGTGAGTTGTGGATCCCTCCGCGGCGCGCGGTCGTCTCCGAGAGCGGCACGTTCACCAGCCGCTCCTGCGCGTGGTAGACGAACGACGTGCCGGTGGGCAGGCGATGGGTGACGATCGCGCGCGCCACCAGCACACCGTTGCGGTTGACCGCCTCCACCCAGTCGTTGTCGCGCACCCCGATCGCGGCCGCGTCGGCCTCGCTCAGCCATACCGTCGGGCCGCCGCGGGACAGCGAGAGCATGAACAGGTTGTCCTGGTACTCGGAGTGGATGGACCACTTGGAGTGCGGCGTCAGATAGCGCACGGTCACCGACGTGCCACCGGAGTCGCCGATGCGTGGCTCGCCGAACAGCCGGTGCATGTCGAGGGGCTGGCGGAAGACCGGCAGCGTCTCGCCGAACTCCTGCATCCACTCGTGGTCGAGCAGGAAGTGCATGCGCCCGGTGAGCGTGTGCCATGGCTTGCGCCGCTCGACGTTGACGCTGAACGGCGCGTAGCGGCGCCCTCCGGTCTCGCTCCCCGACCACTCCGGGCTGGTCAGCACCGGCACCGGCCGGGCCTGGGTGTCGGCGAACGAGATCCGCCGTTCCTCGCTGCCCTCGGCGAGATCCGCCAGTCGCTTTCCGGTGCGCCGCTCCAGCTCACGGAAGCCCGCAACGGCGAGCCTGCCGTTCGTCGTGGCCGAGAACGCGAGGATCGCCTCGGCCATCTTGGCGTCGGTGTCGATCGCCGGGCGCCCCGCACCCGCCCCTTCCGGCATGACGCCGCCGCGGGCCGCCAGGTCGGCGACCTCCGCGTCCGGGTGGTAGGTGACGCCCTTGGTGCTGATCCCGAGCCGTTCCACGAGCGGACCGACCGTCGCCATCTTGTCCGCGACGGCCGCGTAGTCGCGCTCCACGACCACGAACCCCGGCATGGTGCGCCCTGGTGCCGCCTCGACCTCGCCTGCCCGCCAGTCCCGGACCTCGCCGCCGGGCTGCGCCGTCTCACCGGGCGTGTCGTGCTGCAGCGGCACCGCGACGACGTCCCGACGGGTACCGAGCCGGGCCGCGGCGAGCTCGGAGAACCGGCGGGCGATGGCGTGGAAGGCGTCGAAGTCGGTGCGGGACTCGAACGGTGGATCGATCGCCGGGCTGAACGCGTGCACGAACGGATGCATGTCGGTGGTGCTGAGATCGTGCTTCTCGTACCAGGTGGCCGCGGGCAGCACGACGTCCGAGAGCAGCGTGGAGCTGGTCATCCGGAAGTCGAGCGAGAGCAGCAGGTCGAGCTTGCCCTGCGGTGGTGTCTCCTCGCACCACCGCACGTCACGGGGGCGCAGGTCGGGAGGGGCCTGCTCGGCGAGCAGGTTGTCGTGCGTGCCCAGCAGGTGCCGCAGGAAGTACTCGTCGCCCTTGGCCGACGAGCCGAGCAGGTTGGCGCGCCACAGTGTGAGGCACCGCGGCCAGTTCTCCGGAGCGTCGGGATCCTCGACCGCGAACCGCAGGCTGCCGTCCCGCAGCCTGCGCGCGACGTGCGCGGGCACCTCCTCCCCCGCAGCGGCAGCCTCGTCGGCGACGTCGAGCGGGTTGCGGTCGAACTGCGGATACGACGGCATCCAGCCCAGCCGCGCCGACAGCGCGACCGCATCCATCGTGTGCATCCCGGTGAGCCGGCCCCGCGCGAGCGGTGAGGCGAGAGCGTCGGCGCGGTAGTGGTCGTAACGCCACTGGTCGGTGTGCGTGTACCAGTACGCCGTGCCGATCATCGTGCGTGGCGGGCGCTGCCAGTCGGCCGCCATCGCCATCGTCGCCCAGCCGCTTGCCGGACGGCACTTCTCCTGCCCGACGTAGTGCGCCCAGCCGCCGCCGTTGCGGCCCATCGAGCCGGTGAACATCAACAGCGCCAGCACCGCCCGGTAGGTGGCGTCACCGTGGAACCACTGGCAGATGCCACCGCCCATGATGATCATGGTGCGGCCCTGTGACTCCTCGGCGTTGCGCGCCATCTCCCGCGCCACCTGCACGGCCTGGGCCGCAGGCACCGAGGTGATCGGCTCCTGCCACGCCGGGGTGCAGGGTTCCGCGTGATCGTCGTATCCGGCCGGCCAGGCGCCGGGCAGGCCCTCGCGGCGCACGCCGTACTGGGCGAGCATCAGGTCGAACACGGTGGTGACGAGCCGCCCGCCCACCTCGACGACCGGGACGCCCCGGTGCATCACGGCGCCGGACCCGTCGAGTGCGTCGAAGCGTGGCAACAGCACCTCGACCGCGCGGTCCTTCCCGGCGGCGGTCAGCTGCGGGACGACACCGGCGAGGTCGAGGTTCCAGCGCCCGATCCCGGACTCGGCGTGGCGAAAGCCCAGCGACCCGTTCGGCACCACGGCCTCTCCGGTGCGGGAGTCGATCAGCACGGTCTTCCACGCGGCCTCCTCGGACGTGTCCCCGAGGTCGGCGGCGGTGAGGAACCGGCCCGGTACGAAGCCACCGTCGTGGCTGTCGAGGGTCACCAGGAACGGCATGTCCGTGTACTGCGACACGAAGTCGGTGAAGAACGGCACCGAGCGCTGCACGAAGAACTCGGTGAGGATCACGTGCCCCATGGCCATCGCGAGCGCGCCGTCCGTGCCGGGCTGGGCGGGCAGCCAGGTGTCGGCGAACTTCGTGTTGTCGGCGTAGTCCGGCGAGACCACGACGACCTTCTGCCCCCGGTAGCGGGCCTCGGCCATCCAGTGGGCGTCCGGCGTGCGGGTGATCGGCACGTTCGAGCCCCACATCAGCAGGTAGGTGGCGTTCCACCAGTCCCCGGACTCCGGGACGTCCGTCTGGTCGCCGAACACCTGCGGCGAGGCGACCGGCAGGTCGGCGTACCAGTCGTAGAACGACGTCATGCACCCGCCGATCAGCTGGATGAACCGCGAGCCGACCGCGTGGCTCACCATCGACATCGCCGGGATCGGCGAGAAACCCGCGATCCGGTCGGGTCCGTAGGTGGCGATCGTGTGGACGTGAGCAGCGGCGACGATCTCGACGGCCTCGTCCCACGTCGCGCGGACGTGGCCGCCCTTGCCCCGCGCACGCTGGTAGCGCCGCCGCTTGTCGGGGTCGCCCGTGATCTCCGCCCACGCCGCCACCGGGTCCCCGAGCCGCGCCTTCGCCTCCCGGTACATCTCGGCGAGCACACCCCGCACGTACGGGTAGCGCACCCGGGTGGGCGAGTAGGTGTACCAGGAGAAGGCCGCGCCGCGGGGGCAGCCGCGTGGCTCGTACTCCGGCGAGTCCGGCCCGACGGACGGGTAGTCGGTCTCCTGGCTCTCCCAGGTGATGATCCCGTCCTTGACGTAGACCTTCCACGAGCACGAACCGGTGCAGTTGACCCCGTGGGTCGAGCGGACGACCTTGTCGTGGCTCCACCTGTCACGATAGAAGACGTCGCCGTCACGCCCGCCCTCGTGGTAGACCGCACGCAGGTCGTCCGACACGGAGCGGCGCGTGAAGAAGCGCCCCGTTCGCAGTAGAGCATCGACGACCGGTCCGTCGGTCGCCTCCCGATCGTCTCCTCGGACCGCCATCCGGGCCTCCCCAGGGATGTGATCACCATCACAATACAGCCGCCCTTGGTACTACGCTGGCTCGCTGACCAGGACGGATGCCCCGCGAGGAGGCGACATGGGTAAGCCTACGAGCGGGGAGGCGGGTCTCGAAACCCAGCCGGGGCCGAGCCCACTGGCGTCGTACTTCCCCGGCTACTTCGCGATGGTGATGGCCACGGGCATCATCGCGATCGGGTGCCGGTCGCTCGGCATCCCCTGGCTCGGCGAGGTGCTCTACGTCATCGCCGCCGTGGCCTACGTCGTCATCGCGGCGCTCACGACAGCCCGGCTCGTCCGCTACCCGAGGCTCGTGACGGCCGACATCACGAGTCACGCCAAGGGCTTCGCGTTCACCACCGCCGTGGCCGGCACCGAGGTGCTCGGCACAGCGAGCCTGATCCTCTTCGGCTGGTGGCAGCTCGCCCTGGCCCTGTGGTGGGTCGGCGTCGCCCTGTGGGCCGTGCTGGTCTACACAACGCTCATCGCCGTCGTGCTGTCCGTGGAGAAGCCCGGCTTCGGCGCCATCAACGGAACCTGGTTCCTGCTCACCGTCTCGACCGAGTCGATCGCCGTGCTCGGTGCGCTGCTGCAACCGCAGCTCGGTGGTGAAGCGCTCGCCTTCACCTGCCTCGCGTTCTTCTGCCTCGGAATCCTGCTCTACGTGATCGTCATGACGATGATCTTCACGCGCTGGACCTTCTACCGCCTCCGCCCTGCCGACGAGGACCCACCGACCTGGATCGCCGCCGGAGCCGTGGCGATCACCGCACTGGCCGGCTCGAACCTGCTCCTCGCCCGCACCGCGGACCCGCTGCTCGAACGCATGGCACCCGCGATCGAACTGTTCGTCGTGCTGGCGTGGGCGACCGCGACGTTCTGGTTCCCACTCATGATCGCGATCGGCGTGTGGAAGCACATCGTGAACCGCTTCCCGCTGCGCTACCACCCCTCGTACTGGGCGCTGGTCTTCCCGCTGGGCATGTACGCGGTCGCCACCTTCAAGATGAGACTCGCGATCGAGCTCGGCATGCTCGCCTGGCTACCCGTGGTGGCGCTGGCGATCGCATTGGTCGCGTGGGCAGCGACCTTCTTCGGCCTCATCCACCACGTCACGCGCGCGACGACCGCCGGTTGACCTGGCATCCCGCCACGCTCGACCGGCTCACCGTCGTCGCGAAGAAGCATGATGGTCTCCATGGTGGCGTTGCCGGTGACCGCGACGGTGCAGGAGATCCTCGGGGCCGCCGGGCTGTGGCGCGGCGCCGAGCTCATGCTCGATGCGGCCGTGACGATCGCCAGCCCCAGCTGGTGGGGAGCCGACTCTCGGCGATGGTCGGTGCGCTCACCCGTCCCCGACCAGGTGGTGGGCACCGCAGCGTTCGTGAAGGTCATGGAGCCGCATGCGCACGCCTACGTCGATCTCGCATCGGCGTTCGCCCTCGCCCGGGAGGCGGGCGACGCCGGGATCGGGCCCCGCGTCCACCTCGCCGACGTCGACCGCGGTCTGCTCGTGATGGAGGACCTCACCGGGCTCGCCGCCACCGCCACACTCGACCGGTTCGACGACCTCGACCGCGTCGAGCAGCTCGTGGCGCTACGGCGGAAGGTGCACGGCCTCCCCGGCTGCACGCGCCGCGCCACGGTCTTCGACGACATTCGCGACGTGCACCGGCTCGTCGTCGACGCCGGCGGCGCGCTGCCGGAGGACTTCCCGTGGATGGTGCGCATGCTCGGCACGGCCGAGGAGCGGATCGCAGCGAGCGGCTACGACCTCGTGCCCTGCCACGGCGACGGCAACGTCTCCAACGTCCTCATCGCGCACGGGGACGGAAGCCTTCGGCTCGTCGACTGGGACTGCGCCGCGCTCATGGACCCGCTGCAGGACCTCGGTGTGCTGCTGCAGGAGCTGGGTACGTCCGACGTCGACGCCCGGGCGGTGTTCGAGATGTACTGGGGCACCTCGGACGACGCCCTGCTCGACCGGTGCCGCGTGTACGGCATCGCCGACTCGGTCCGCTGGGGCCTCGTCGGCGCCTACGCCGACGCCGCGCGCCCGGGCACCCACGAGTACGCGAAGTTCTCCGGCTGGCAGTTCCTGCGCGCCCGGGCGGGCCTGCGCGACCCACATTTCGACGACAGGCTGCGGAGCCTCTAGTGGCGGCATGCTCATGACTGACGACACCGTGGGCCGTGTCCTCGGCACGGCCCGCACCGACGCCGAACGCGCGGTGGAGAAGGCGCTGGGCGCCGTCACGGCCTGGTCCGGCAGGCACATCCGGTACGCACCCGTCTCCGGCGGCCTGCAGAACAGCAACTGGTGCCTCACGGTGGAGGGCGCGCCCAGCCGGTACTTCATGAAGATCCCCGGCGCAGGCAGCGAGGCCTTCATCGACCGCGCGGCCGCGAACCAGGCGGCCCGGCTGGCGGACAGCTTGGGGATCGGGCCGGGGATGGTGCTCTTCGACGCCGGCAGCGGAGTCGAGGTGGCCGAGTTCCTCGAGCACTACCGAGCCTGCACCACCGGCGATCTCACGCGGCCCGAGCTCGCGCACCAGGCGATCGCGCTCTACCGGACGCTCCACTCGGGCGAGCCGCTCTCCCTCACCAAGACCGTCTTCGACATGATCGACGAGCACCTGGACCAGGTGCGGGAGCTCGGGGCTGCCCTGCCTGCGGACACGGACCTGATACTCGCCGAGTACGCGGCGGCCAGGAAGGCACTCGAGGCCACGGGCATGGACCTCGTCCCGTGCCACAACGACTCCAAGCCCGGCAACTTCCTCATCGGCTCCGGGGCCGGCGCCCTGCCGATGAAGATGATCGACTTCGAGTTCGCGTCCAACAACGACCGCGCCTACGACCTGGCCGTGCTCGTCACCGAGATGTTCTCCGGCGAGAGGCAGACCCTGGAGCTCGTCGAGGCCTACTACGGCTGCGCCACCCGTCCCCTGACCGCGCGGGTGCAGCTGTTCACCGCCCTGGCCGACCTCAAATGGGGTCTGTGGGGATGTCTGCAGAGCAGGCTGAACCAGGCATGGGGCTTCGACTACCACAAGTACGGGCTCTGGAAGCTCATGCGGTGCCGGATGACGATCGGCGACCACCGCTGGCCGGCCTGGCTGGAGGCCGTGTGACCGATCCGGACGAAAGAGACATGGAAGCCACACGCCTCATGCATGGGCACGGAGGCATGAACCCCCGGTACCGTCGTTGACATGAGCACGCCCGGCCCCCGTCCCATGCGCATCGGCAATACGGAGCGGGAAGCGGCCGTGCGCGCCCTCGGGGAGCACTACGCGCAGGGCCGGCTCGACCAGGAGGAGTACGAGGAGCGCACGACCGCCGCGTACGCCGCCCGCACCAGCGATGATCTCGTGCCGCTCTTCGAGGACCTCCCCCACGACGAGCAGACCACCACCGTGCTGCCTGCGCCCACCGTCGCCACGCCCGCCCGCCGTTACCCGCGCGACCCCGAAGCGCCGTACGGACGCGAGCCGACGACCGGGATGCCCTACTCCGATCGGTACAAGGTCGTGGCCGGCGTGCTGCAACTGCTGCTGCCGTTCGGGATCGGGCGGTTCTACACCGGCCACATGGGGATCGCCGTCGCCCAGCTGCTGCTCTCGTTCGTCGTCATCGGCGTGGTCTGGGCCTTCATCGACGGCATCGTGATCCTCGCCGGGCGCCCCACCGACCCGCGTGGACGTCCCCTGCGCCCCTGATTCGACCCGCCCTTACTCCGTCTGGCGCTTCCGCTCGGCGAAGCGCGTGGGCCGGTCCTGCCACGGGGCGTCCGCGGGCCGTGCCGCCGCGGGCACACCGGAGATGGCATGAGCGGCGAGCACCCCGGCCACCGTCGCCCCGTTGACGATCGTGCCCGAGAGCACCATCCGCACCGCGACGGACAGCGAGATCCAGCGGGTGGACAGGTCCGCCTCCTCGTCGTCACCCAGCTCCGGGCGGCCGACCTCGGTGAGGTCACGCGCGAGGTACACCCGCACCGACTCGTCGGAGAAGCCCGGCGAGGCCACGACGTCGACCAGCGTGGACCACTCGGCGGCGGCCAGCCCGGCCTCTTCCGCGAGTTCGCGCTTCGCGGTGTCGAGCGGGTTCTCCCCGTCGACGTCGAGCAGGCCGGCAGGCAGCTCCCAGAGCCGCCGTCCCACCGGGTGGCGGTACTGGTGGATCATCATCAGCCGGTCGTCCGCATCCAGGGCCGCGATCGCGACGGCTCCCGGGTGCTCCAGGATCTCCCGGACGGCGACACCCCCGCCGGGCATCACCACCTCGTCGGCGCGCAGCGCCATCACCGCGCCGGCGTAGATGTCATTGCTCGCCTTGACCGGAAAGTCGTGACGCGGGGCGGTCATGACGGCGCTCCGTTGACCCCGGCCGCCGCACGTTCGCGGGCGGGCAGCTCCACCGGCAGCCGGTCGGCGGCCCGGTAGTCGAGAGCGGCCCGGACGAACGCGCTGAACAGCGGGTGCGGACGCGTCGGGCGGCTCTTGAGCTCCGGGTGCGCCTGCGTGCCGACGAAGAACGGGTGGACGTCGACCGGAAGTTCGACGAACTCCACCAGCGTGCCGTCCGGCGAGGTGCCGCCGAACACCAGGCCGGCCTCCTCCAACCGTTTGCGATATGCGTTGTTGACCTCGTATCGGTGCCGGTGCCGCTCCGACACCTCCCGGCTGCCGTACGCCCCCGCGACCACGGTGCCGGCACCGAGGGTGGCGGGGTAGGCCCCGAGCCGCATCGTGCCGCCCATATCGCGCTGGCCTGCGACGACGTCACGCTGGTCGGCCATCGTCGAGATCACCGGATGCGGGGTGCGCTCGTCGAACTCGCTGGAGTTGGCGTCGCTCAGGTTCGCGAGCGAGCGCGCTGCCTCGATCACCATGCACTGCAACCCGAGGCACAGGCCGAGGACGGGGATGCGGCGCGTGCGAGCGTGCCGGACGGCGCCGAGCTTGCCCTCGATCCCGCGCACACCGAAGCCGCCGGGAATCAGGACGCCGTCCATGCCTTCCAACGCGGCCGCCGCACCCGCGGGGGTGCGGCACTCGTCCGACTGCACCCACACGATCTCGACACGCGCGCGATGGGCGAACCCGCCCGCGCGCAGCGCCTCCGTGACCGAGAGATAGGCATCGGGGAGGTCGACGTACTTGCCGACGAGCGCGATCCGCGCCGTCTCGTCGGGATGGTGGACGCGGTCGAGCAGGTTGCCCCACACCGTCCAGTCGACGTCCCGGAAGGGCAGCGAGAGCCTGCGCACCACGTACGCGTCGAGTCCCTCCCGGTGCAGCACGCGGGGGATGTCGTAGATCGAGGGCGCGTCGGGGGCGGCGACGACACCGTCGGTTTCCACGTCGCACATGAGGCTGATCTTGCGCTTCATGTCGTCCGGGATCTCCCGGTCGGCACGCAGCACCAGCGCGTCGGGCTGGATACCGATGTTGCGCAGCGCCGCCACCGAGTGCTGCGTCGGCTTCGTCTTGAGCTCCCCCGACGGCGCGAGGTAGGGCACCAGCGATACGTGCAGGAAGAAGCAGTTGTCCCGGCCCACGTCGTGACGGACCTGGCGGACGGCCTCCAGGAACGGCAGCGACTCGATGTCGCCGACCGTGCCGCCCACCTCGGTGATCACGATGTCGGGCGTGATCCCGTCGTCATCGGGCTCGCCCATGGCGAGGATGCGGTCCTTGATCTCGTTGGTGATGTGCGGGATGACCTGGACCGTGTCGCCGAGGTACTCGCCACGGCGCTCCTTGGCGATCACGGACGAGTAGACCTGGCCGGTGGTGACGTTGGCGTTGCCGTGGAGGTTCCGGTCGAGGAAACGCTCGTAGTGGCCGATGTCGAGGTCGGTTTCGGCGCCGTCCTCGGTGACGAAGACCTCGCCGTGCTGGAAGGGGTTCATCGTGCCCGGATCCACGTTCAGGTAGGGATCCAGTTTCTGCATGATGACCCGGAGGCCGCGAGATGTGAGCAATTGCCCGAGGCTCGAGGCGGTCAGACCCTTACCCAGCGAGGACGCGACCCCGCCGGTGACGAACAGATGACGCGTCGCGCGAGGCTGCACGGGGTTTCAGGGTACATAGGACGCGCCGCGCCGGCCGCTCCCACCCGCCTCTTGCGACACGCCTCGCCCCATTTGCGGCCCAAAAATCACCAAAGGTGAGATCCCGACCGCCCACCGTGATCGGGCGTCACGCCGCAGGCGCCGCGCCGTCGGCGGCCGTCGTGGCGGTGCCGTAGCGCCCCGCACGCCCGTCGAGCTGCTCGCGCAGCGCCAGCACCGCCGAGACCTGACCGGCGCCGGTCTGCACGTCGTCGACCGTGGAGAGCGAGGCGGTGACATTCGGGTCGGCCCTGGCCACCCCGACGGGCCCCGTCGCGTCGGCCGAACCCGTGCGACCCGCGAGCACCGCACCGCCTCCGGCCCGGTCGAGCTGCGCCGCCAGGCGCGCCGTGACGGCCGCCGCGTCGGCGCCGTCGATGCCCGGGACGGCGCCGCCGGTGAGCACGAGCACCAGATCGGCCGGGCGGGGCCGTTCCCCCGGCGTCACGAACCCGGAGGACATGAGCCCGGTGAGCACCGCGTCGGCCTGCTCCGGCGTGACCTGCCCGGACGACTTCAGCAGGACGCCACTCAGAAGACCACCCACCAGGCTGCCGGTGTCGGACGCGGCGGGCAGCTGCGCTCCGGTCGGCAGCAGCTGCGAGGTGAGCTCACGAAGCTGGTCGGCACGCGCCGGGTCGCCGACGGCGTCGGTCAGGGCGATCTCGCCGCCTATCGAGGCTCCCGACGGCCCGAGCAGCGCCCGCACGGCGTCGCGGTCGGCGGGGTCGGCGCCCACGGTCACCAGCGCGACGGTCCGGCCCTGCAGCAGCCCCCGGACCGCCGCCGGGCCGGTGCGCCGCGCGAACTCGTCGGCGCTTCGCTGGGCGGCGGCCAAGGCATCACGCTGCGCCGTCAGCGTCTGGACCTGCCCGCCGAGGTCGTCGGCCCGCGCGGCGACGGCCGAGAGCAACCGGTCCGACACACCGCTCGCGCCCAGCACGACGCCGACCGCGAGCGCGAGGAACACGGCACCGATCGACACCGCGTGGTAGCGCAGGGAGATCACCGAAGCCATCCCGTGACGTGATCGAGGAGCGCTCTCCAGCTCTGGCTCAACCACGTCACCGCGGCATCGCCCGCGTGCGAGACGAGCAGAGCGGTGGCGAGCGCCACCAGCGCGGCGACGACCATCAGCAGGATCGCCCCGGACGTGATGCGGCTGCGGTAGAGCGTGGCGATCACCCGGCCGTCGACGAGGATGCCGCCGAGCTGCAACCGCGTGAGGAACGTCGAGGCGTTGCTTCCCGAACGCCCGCGATCGAGGAACTCGGCCATGCTCGCGGACAGCCCCACGGTGACCACGAGCGACGCGCCGTCGTGCGCGGCGATCAGCAGCGCGAGGTCCTCGGCGTTGGCCGTGCTCGGGAACGTCACAGCCCCGGCCCCGAGATCCTGCACACGGTGCAGGCCAGGGGCGTGACCGTCGGCGAATGCCGGGACGACGACGTCGGCGCCGCAGGTGAGCGCCTCGGTGGACACCTCGCTCGGGTCGCCGACGATGAGCTGCGGCCGGTATCCGGCCGCGAGCAGCACGTCCGCCCCGGCCCCGACCCCCACCAACACGGGTCGCTGGTCCCGGATGAAGTGTTTGAGCTGCGCGAGCTCCGCCGCGTGGTCGAACCCGGCGGCGACCACGAGCACCTGCCGGCCGGCCAGCTCGACCTCGACCTGGGGGACACCCGCGCCGTCCAGCAGCATCGCGCGCTCGCTGCGCATGAACTCGATCGTGTTGGCCGCGAACGCCTCGAGCTGGTGGCTGAGCCCGGACTTCGCCTCCACCATGGCGTCGGCCACCATGTCGGCGGTCTGCTCGATGCCATCGGCGAGGCGCAGCTCGCCCGCGTACACGATGCCGTCGAGCAGCCGGATGCGGCTGCCGTCCTTGATGGCGTGCAACGCCTCGGCGCCGACGTCGTCGACCAGCATGATTCCCGAATCGATGAGCGCCTCCGGGCCCAGGTTCGGGAATCGCCCGGAGATCGACGGGGACGCGTTGACGACAGCCACCACCCCCGCCGCGACGAGGGCGTCCGCGGTGGCTCGATCGAGGTCGACCTGGTCGAGCACCGCGATCTCCCCCGGTTTGATGCGGCGGAGCAGACCGTCGGTGCGCCGGTCGACCCGCGCAGTGCCCGCGAGCCCCGGGAGCACGGGCCGCGAGCGGTGCAACAGACCGGAGATCTTCATTCCAGGCACCCGCCTTCCATGGTGGCACTGTGGCATCCGGTGCTGTCGACACGACGAAGGCACGCCGAGCGATCACCCGCACGCACGGAGCGAGACGAACGCGACTATCAGGCGCGAGTAGCCGCTCTCCGGCGACTCTTCGCCGCAGTACTGCCCGCCCCGGCGCTCTTCGGGCCGGCGCCGTTCACGGCGGCGCGGCCCGCGGCTGCGCGGTCGGCCTCACGGTGGGCCCGGGCCGCTCCCAGCAGTTCCTCGGCGTGGGCGCGGCCCGTGTCGGTGTCGTCGAGCCCTGCCAGCATCCGCGCGAGCTCGACGATGCGGTCGCTCTCGGCCAGCGTGCGCACCCGGCTACGGGTGGGGCCACCGCCGTCGCGCGCCGACTTGTCGACCACGAGATGCCGGTCGGCGTAGGCAGCGACCTGGGGCAGATGCGTCACCACGATCACCTGGTGGCGCGCCGCGAGCCGGGCCAGCCGCCGCCCGATCTCCACCGCGGCCCGCCCGCCGACGCCGGCGTCGACCTCGTCGAACACCATCGTGGGCACGGGGTCGGCCCCCGCGAGCGCCACCTCCAGCGCCAGCATCACGCGCGAGAGCTCCCCGCCGGACGCTCCCCTGTGCAGGGGCAGCGGCGAGGCACCGGCGTGCGCCACCAGCCGCAGCTCCACCTCGTCGACGCCGTCGGTGCCGGCCACGAGCGTGGCGGACCCGACCAGGAGCGCGTCGGCCGCACCGGGCCCGGCCTCGCGCGGGACAACGGCGACGAGCAGCCGCGCATCGGCCATCGCCAGCCCGCCCAGCTCGGCGGTGGTGTCGGCCGCCAGCCGAGCGGCGGCCTCGGTGCGGGCGGCGGTGACGGCCGCAGCGTGCTCGGCCAGCTCGACGCCCAGTGCGTCGCGGCGCGCGGCCAGCGCCGCGAGTGCCTCGTCGGACGTGTCGAGCCCGGCCAGCCGCTCCTCGGCGGCCTCGGCCCAGGCGATCACGCCGTCGATGTCGGCGGCGTACTTGCGGGTGAGTGCCTTGAGCTCGGCCTGCCGGGACAGCACGGACGCCAGCCGTTCCGGGTCGGCGTCGAGCCGGTCGAGGTAGCCGGTGAGCTCGGTGCCGACGTCGCCGAGCAGCGCGAGCACCTCGTGCAGCCGCGCGTCGAGCATGGTGAGGGCCGGGTCGCCCGCGCCGGCGAGACGGTGGCGCGCGTCGCCGATCAGCGCCAGTGCGCCCGGCGCGTCCGGGTCGCCGTCCTCGGGGCCGATGAGCGCGAGCTGGGCACCGGCGGCGACCTCGCGCAGCTCGTCGGCCGCGGACAGCCGGTGGGCCAGCTCGGTCAGCTCGACGTCCTCACCGGGCTGGGGGTCGACCGCCCTGATCTCGGTGAGCCCGTGGCGCAGCAGGTCGGCCTCCTGGGCGAGCCGCCGCGCCCCGTCCCGCCGCTCGACGAGCTCGGCGGCCACGCGCTGCCACTCGGCCCGCACGGCCCGGTAGCGCTCCAGCGGCTCGGCCACGACGTCGCCGGCGAAGCGATCCAGCAAGGCCCGCTGCTCGGCCGGGCGCAGGAGCCGCAGTTGGTCGTTCTGCCCGTGGACGGCGAGCGTGACCTCGGCGAGCCGGGACAGCACCCCGACAGGAACCGACCGCCCGCCCAGGTGCGCTCTGGACCGGCCGTCGGCGCTGACGGTGCGGACCGCGATGAGGGTGCCGTCCTCGTCGGCGTCGGCGCCCACTTCGTCGGCGACCTTCAGCGCCGCCGGGTCGGCGCTGAAACGCCCCTCGACGACGGCTCGACGTGCGCCGTCGGCCACGCGCGAGGACTCCGCCCGCCCGCCGCCGAGCAGCGACAGCCCTGTGACGACCATGGTCTTGCCCGCACCGGTCTCACCGGTGAGCACCGTGAGCCCTGGATCCAGGTCGAGCGTTGCGTCGTCGATCACGCCGAGGCCCTGGATCCGCATCTCGGCCAGCATGGGGCGAAGCGTACGGCGCCGGCCCGACAACGCCTCAGCTGCCGGACTGCGGCGCGCCGCGCCATCCCCTGACGGGCAGGTCGAACTTGCGTACCAGACGGTCGGCGAAGGGCTGCCCGTCCAACCTCACCATCCGCACGGGGTCGTTGCTGCGGGAGAGCTCGACGCGCGCCGCGGGCGGCAGCACCACGTTGCGCCGCCCGTCGCATTCCAGGACGGCAGGCGGGCCGGTCGGGTCGACCTCGATCGCCACCTCGGTGTCGGGCGCGACCACCATCGGCCGGGAGAACAGCGCATGCGCGTTGCTCGGCACCAACAGCAGCGCCTCCACCTGGGGCCACACCAGCGGGCCACCCGCGGAGAACGCATACGCGGTGGAGCCGGTGGGAGTGGCGCAGATCACTCCGTCGCACCCGAAGGCCGATACCGGCCGCCCGTCGACCTCGAGGACCACCTCGAGGATCCGCTCCCTGCTGGACTTCTCGACGGTCGCCTCGTTGAGGGCCCACGAGCGGACCAGCACGTGCCCGTTGAGGCGCGCGACGGCGTCGATCGTCATGCGTTCCTCGACGGAGTACTTGCCGTCCACGACCGCGTCGAGGGCCTCGCCCAGCGACTCCTCCTCGGTCTCGGCCAGGAACCCGACCCGTCCGAGGTTCACCCCGAGCAGCGGGACCCCCACCGGACGGGCCATCTCCGCGGCACGCAGCAGTGTGCCGTCGCCACCGAGCACGAGCACCACCTCGGCGCCCTCGGCACAGCCGGGTCGCCCTTCGACGACACGGGGGGTGAGCGAGGCGGGCAGGCCGCCGTTCTCCACCTCGGCCCACTCCTCGCCGATCACCCGGAGCCGGACGCCGGACTCGGCGAGGCGGTGCGCCACCGCCGCTGCCGTGCGCCGGTTCTTCTCCCGCCCGGCGTGCAGGACGACCAGAATCTCCCTGGTCACGGACCCTCCTCGATCGCCCTGGCCAGCACCAGGTCCTCGGCGTCCTCGCCATGTCGCGACAGCCGAAGGAAGTACTCCACATTTCCGGACGGGCCGGGCAAGGGGCTCGCCACCGCACCGCGCAGCACCAGGCCCAGCGCCCGCGCCGCGGCCGTCACCTCGGTGAGAGCCGCGAGCCGCAGGCCGGGGTCGCGCACCACCCCGCCGGCGCCGAGCCGCTGGCGGCCCACCTCGAACTGAGGCTTGACCATCGGCAGCAGCTCACCGTCGGCGCTCGTGCACGCCGTGAGCGCGGGCAGCACGGTGCGCAGCGAGATGAACGACAGGTCGGCGACGACCAGGTCGGCCGGGCCACCGATCGCGTCGGGTTCCAGCGCGCGCACGTTGGTGCGGTCGTGCACCTGCACGCGGGCGTCGCTGCGCAGCCGCCACACCAGCTGCCCGTACCCGACGTCGACGGCCACGACCTGCGCGGCGCCTCGCTCGAGCAACACGTCGGTGAACCCACCGGTGGACGCGCCGGCGTCGAGGCACCGCAACCCGGTGACATCCGTGCCGAACGCGTCGAGCGCGCCGATCAGCTTGTGCGCGCCACGGGAGGCCCACTCGCGCTCATCGCCCGCGGTGACGGTGACAGGTGTGTCCGGGTCGACGACCGTGGCGGGCTTGCCGGCCGGCACCCCGCGAACGACGACCCGGCCCTGCTCGATCAGCTCGCTCGCCTGCTGTCGCGAACGGGCATAACCGCGGCGTACCAGCTCGGCGTCGAGACGACGTCGGGTGACCACCGTCACGCAGCGCCGGAAGTTCCCGCGGCGAGTGCCTCGCCCAGCGCGGCGTGCACCCGCTCGAACGCCTCCACGTGCTCGGCGAGCGGCCGGTCGCCCAGACCGTCGAGACCCGCCATTGCGCGGGAGACGATCTCCTGCGGATCGGCGGTCCCTGGTGGAGGGCCCGGCTTGGGCACGGTCATCGGTGCTGCGCTCCCGCATCGTCGGTGCCGGTGTCGCCGCGCGCCCCGCGGGCTGCGGGCGCAGCGGCGCCGGTAGCGCCCACGGTAGCCGAGCCGGAGCCCGCCGTGCCGAGCCCGAGCGCACGCAACGCCCGCTCGGCGATGGGGCCGTCGGCAACGACCGTTGCCGCACCGCCGCCCGCCGCCCAGTGCACCGCGCACAGCGTGCGGAGGGCGTCCAGCGGCTCCGTGCCGTCGGACCCCGTGAGCGTCAGACGCCCCGGTCCGGTCACATGCGCGTCCCAACCGGGACGGTGCCCGGGCGCGAGCTCCTCGGGCGTGCGGGTGAGCGCACCGAGGTCGGCAGCGACGTAGTCGGGCCGCAAGGCGGGCGGCGCGGCGAGCAACTCCGCCGGGTCGGAGACGCCGGTCAGAACCAGGAGTGTGGGAAGACCGGCGGCGCGCCCGCCCTCGATGTCGCTGTCCAGCCGGTCACCCACCATGAGCGCGGACTTCGCCCCGGTGCGCTCCACGGCGGTGTGCAGGAGTTCAGGAGCAGGCTTGCCGGCGACCTGCGGCTCGCGTCCGGTGGCCACCCGCAGCACGGACACCATGGCGCCGTTGCCCGGCAGCAGCCCGCGTTCGGTCGGCAGGGTGGCGTCCAGGTTGCACGCCACCCACACGGCGCCGGCCCGCAGGGCGACCGATGCCTCGGCCAGCACTCGCCATCCGGTATCCGGGCTGTGCCCCTCGACCACCGCCACCGCGTCCTCGGCCCGCTCCGTGACGGCCAATCCGGCGGCGACCACCTCGGCCGCCAGCGCGTCCGTGCCGACGACAAGAACCCGGGCCCCCGCAGGCAGCTGCGCGGCAAGCATCGCCGCCGCGGCCTGCGAGCTGGTGACCACGTCACCGTCGTCGGCCGGGTAGCCGAGCTCCACCAGGTGCGCGGCCACGTCCGAGGGCCGCCGGGAGGCGTTGTTGGTGACGTAGAACGTGGGCACGCCACGTGCGAGCGCCGCCTTCACCGCCTCCACCGCACCCGGCACGGCTCCCCGACCCCGATACAGCGTGCCGTCCAGGTCGGCGAGCACTGCGTCGTGGCGGCTGAGGAGGTCGGCCGCGTCTGTCGTGTGGGTGGTCACGGCTTCGGATCCCGTGCTGAGTCACGCCCGCCGGAGTCGACCGTCGCAACCCCCTCGGCAGGAGCCTTCGCCTTCACGGCCTCGCCCACGGCGTCCTCTCCCGGTGCGTCGTCCTCGCCTGCACTGCCGGCCGGCGGTGCTGCGGTTTCCTCAGCATCGTCCACGCCCTCGGCGAGCTCCCCACCACCCAGGCCCTCATCCGCCTTCGGCGCAGCGCCCCTCTGGGCGTCCTCGGCCCGCGGGACGGAAGCCCCACCCGACTCCTCGCGAGCTTCGACCTCATCGGCCGGGGCGGTGGTCTCCTGGAGTTGCTGGTCGGCATCCTCCGCCGCGGTGCGCCCAAGCGGCTCCTCGCCACTCTCGGCATCCGCATCGGCAGACTCCCCGCTGCCCAGGGCGTCTTCAGCGGGCGAGGCGGAAGCGGAACCCGACTCCTCGCGAGCTTCGACCTCATCCGCCGGAGTGGTGGTCTCCTCGATCTCCCGGTCGGCATCCTCCGCCGCGGTGTGCCCGAGCGGCTCCTCATCGCTCTCGGCATCCGTATCGGCGGACTCCCCCCGACGCAAATCCTGCGGTTCGGGCTCCCGATCTGAGCCGTCCTCGAATTCGTCGAACTCTTCGGGACCGAACTCGATGTCCTCCTCAGGGAGCGACTCGCCGGTCAGCTCGGCAATACGGAGATCGGCGTCGGTCTCGCCGTCCGAATCGGCATTGGCGGCGTGCACGAACCATTGCAGCGCGTCGGACTCGCGCCCGGCGGCGAGCAGGTTGTCGGCGTGCGCGTAGAACAGCCGCGCGCTCCACGGATCGCGGCGGGCCGGGTCCAGCTCCGGCACCTGCAGGCTGATGACGGCGGCGTCCAGCTCACCCATGTCGCGGCGGGCCCCGGCGGCCACGATGAGCAGCTCGATGCTCTCGGCTCGATCCAGCTCACGGACCTCGGGTCCGCGGCTCAGGTCGAGCGCGCGCTCCGGACGTCCCAGTGCACGTTCGATGTCGGCCATCACCGCCAGATGCCCTGGACCACCGCCCATCCGGCGGGCGGCCCGCAGCTCGCTCAGCGCCTCCGCCCACTCGCCTGCGTGGTAGGCCGTGATGCCCGCGGCCTCCCGGACGACGGCGATCCGTGACGCCCGCGTGCGGGCGAACCGGGCGTGCTCGAGCGCGAGCGCAGGGTCCTCGTCGACGAGCATCCCGGCGGCGACGAGGTGGCGGGCCACGCTGTTCGCCGTGTCCTTCTGCAGGCCCCTGAGGTCCCGGCGGACCTCGGGATCGAGGCTTGCCGTCGTGATCTCATCGCTCAGCGGCGGCTCGGAGACACGCGCCACCGGCACGCCCTCGGTCGGACGTCCGCCCGAACGAGACGCAGCCCGCTGCGGGGGACGGCTCCCGGGCGCACCGCCCGGCCCCTCACCCCGACGCTGTCCCGCACCACGACCGCCTGCACCGCGATCGCCGGACCGGGCAGGGCGGCCCCGCTCGGCACCGTAGGAGCGCTCGGTGCGGGGACCCCTCGCCGGGCGGCCCCGATCCTCACGCTGCTCGCGGTCGGCCCGGTCATCACGGCCGCCGCGCTCACGGCCCTCGGCGCCCTCGTCGCCGGGACGGTCCGCGCGGTCGACGGGGGGATCACGCTCGTGGTCAGGTGCGGGAGTGGGCGCCGGCGAGGCGGGCCGCTCTTCGCTCTTTCGCTCCTCGACCGGCCCGCTGCTCTGCGGCTCGCGCTCGGCCCCGTGCTCCCGGCGCGTGTCCTGCGCGATGTCAGCTCGAGCGGCGTCGGCCGGCGCGGCGTCCTCCCGCGGAGCGGCCGGTCGATCGCTCGCCTGGTCTTCCGGCCGGTTGTCGCTGCTCTCCGGAAGCTCCTGGCGCGAGACCTCCGGACGGTCCGCCCATCCGCTCCCGGCGCGCTCATCCGGTCTGCCGGCGCCACGGCTGCGCGGGCGGTCGTCCCCACGGTTCGACTCGCGATCGCGGTCGTCACCCTGGTAACGACCGCGCTGACCGCCGGCCTCGCCCCGGTAGCCGCCACGGTCGCGCCGTTCGTCCCCGCGGTAGCCCCCACCGGTCTGACCCCGGTAGGACGCACGTTCGCCGCCCGAGTCGCCGCGATAGCCACGCCGATCGTCGGACCGGTACCGACCGCTCTCGCCGCCGGTCTCACCCTGGCTGCCACTCCGGTCGTCCCGGTACCGGCTCCGGTCTCCTCCGTATTCGGCACGGTTGCCGCTGCGGTCGTCGCGCCGGTATTGGCCACGCTCGCCACCGGAATCGCGGCGATAGCCACCGCTGCGATCGTCCCGGTGCTGACCACGCTCGCCACCGGACTGGCCGCGGTAGCCGCCGCCGCGGTCATCCCGGCGGTACTGGCCGCGCTCGCCGCCGGACTGGCCGCGGTGGCCGCCGCTGCGGTCATCGCGTCGGTACTGACCGCGCTCGCCACCGGATTGGCCGCGGTAGCCACTGCTGCGATCGTCGCGCGAGTACTGGCCGCGCTCGCCCCGGTAGCCGCCCCGGTCACCGGAGTCCGAACGACCCCGGTTGGACGTGCGATCGCCCCGGTCATCGGTGGTGTACCGGCTCTGCTCGCCACCGCCCGCACCGCGGTACCCGGTCCGGTCGCCGCGGTCGCCGCCCTGATAGCGGCCCCGGTCACCACCGGATTCGCCGCGATACCCCGGCCGGCCTCCACGATCGTCCCTCGCGAACCGACTCCGCTCGCCGGTGGAGCCACCGCGGTAGCCACCCCGCTCGCCGCGGTCGTCTCCTCGGTACCGGTCGTGGTCCCTGCCGCTTGAACTGCCGCGGTACTGGCCCTGCTCCCGACCGCGATCGTCACGAGGTCCGCCGCGACCGCCCTCGGGCGACCGCCGCTCGGTATTCCCGCGATCCGACCAGCCCGCGCCCCTCGGCCGGTCCTCGGACCGGCCTCGGTCCGCGCCGCCACTGCGGCTTCTGTCAGGCCGATCCCCGCGCCCACGGTCGGCGCCCGAAGCGTCGTCGCGTCGCGAATACGGCGCATCATCCGAACGTCGACGATCCGAGCCCGCGCCACTACCGGACCACCGCGAGCCGTCCGCGCCGCCGCGCTCGTACCGGCTGCCGCCTGCCGAATATCCGCGACGCTCACCGAAGCGGTCGGTACCTCGCCCACCACCGCGCGGACCATCGTCACGCCTGCGGTCGTCACGTCGGGCCGCATCGCGGTTGCCCGTGCCGCCGGCACGTCGCTCGCCGGCCCCCCATTGCGACTCGCTGCGCGGCCGATACGGGCGATCCGACTCGCGCGCGGACCAGCCCGAGCCGGTGCGCCCGCCTCCACCGCCTGCACGGTCGTCACGACGCCCGCGCTCGCCGGCGCGGCGCTCCTCGCCTCGATCCAGGCGGTCGCCGCCGCGTCCCTGCCGATTCTCTGGTCTCCGGGCCCCGTCGCGATCTTCTCGTCGCGGGCGGTTATCGCCGGAACCATCCGCGATACTCACCTGCAGATGATACAAAAAAGTGGGCCCCCGCCTTCCGGCGGGGGCCCACAACAAACGTTGAATGTCGGCGGCGACCTACTCTCCCACACCCTAACG
>NZ_JAKXMK010000047.1 GCF_022524485.1 Pseudonocardia alaniniphila | reverse complement strand
CGTAGCCGCCACGGCGAGCTCGACGCCAAGAACGGCGCGGCCATCCAGGCCTGGACGGACAAGTACGCCGCCGAGCGCAAGCAGGAGCAGGGCACAGGCGTGGATTCAGCGGGCAGCCTCGCGCGTCCGGTCGGCTTGACGTGCGCAGCGATCGCGGGGGCTGTTGCCGAACATCTCCAGCACTCCAGCCGCGCCCGTCTGCGCCACCTTCCGGCCGAAGTAGTTGTCCTGGTCATCGACACCTTGGCGTGGTCGAGCTGGTCGGCAGTCTGGCGTGCGCTCAGGCACGCTGCGTCGATCAGCGTCGCCACCGTCCTGCGGTAGACGTGCGAGGTCACCACCGGCGCGCGATGCCGGCGGGGCGTCGGCGATGCTGTGGGCGTGGAGTACGTGTCCAGAGTGCCGCAACCGCCGCTGGACGGGCTGATCGACGACCTTTACTACCTGGAGGGTGCGCCGCCGTACGCCCGGCTGACGCTGCCGCCGGCGCCGGCTGGGTTGCTCATCGTCAACCTCGGGGCGCCGTTCCGCATCCGCGGCGGCACCGACATCGAGACGGCCGAGTACGCCGACGGCTGCGTGGTCACCATGCCCACCCGCGCATGGGAGTTTGGCTACCCACTCCGGACCCGGTCCGTCGGCGTGCACTTCAAGCCGTGGGGGCTGGCGCCGTTCCTGCCGATGCCCGCGGCCGAGCTGTGTGACCGGCCGGTGACGGTAGAGCAGGTTTGGGGCCGGCCCGCCGTTGCTGAGCTGCGAGACCGGCTGGCCACGGCGGACGGACCGTACGAGATGCTGACGCTGCTCGAGGACGAGCTGATGCGACGGCTGTGCGAGACCGCCGGCCTGGGGTTGGTCCGCCATACGAGCAGCGTCATCGCGGCGACCGGCGGGGCGGTGGCGATCGGCGACCTGGGCGTGGCAGCCGGTGTCAGCAGCACTCATCTGGCACAGCGGTTCAAGGAGCTCATCGGCATCACTCCGAAGCGGCTGGCCCGCACCCACCGCTTCGCCGCCACCGTGTTCGCGATCAACCCCGCCGAACCGATCGACTGGGGCGACCTCGCCGGTGGCGCAGGCTACTTCGACCAGGCCCACTTCGGCCACGAGTTCCGGGCGTTCACCGGGCTCACGCCGACCCGGTACATCGAAGTCCGGCGGCGGTTCCTGCGCGAACATCCCGGCCACGCGCTGGACGGCTGGCCGCTGCCGGCCGATTGATTTCTTACAAGACCGACGGCTCATGAAACGTTAACTTGGGGGACCCCTAAATTGGAGGAGGGCCCCGTTGGGAAAAGTAGTCATGTACAGCTCGGTGTCGGTGGACGGTTTCATCGCGGACAAGAACGACCAGCCCGGACCGCTGTTCGACTGGTTGACCAGCGGTGACGTGCCATTGGACGAAAGCGGCGTCTTGAAGGTGTCGCAGGCGTCCTACGACTACACCCGGCCGTACTGGGACCAGATCGGGGCGACAATCGCCGGCCGTCACGTCTTCGACATGACGGACGGTTGGGACGGGAAGCCTCCGGGCGGGATCGACCACGTGGTCGTCGTGACGCACCGGCCGGAGCCCGAGGGCTGGGACCCCGAAGCGCCGTTTCACTTCGTCGACGGCGTCGAGGCAGCCGTGTCCAAGGCGCAGGAGCTTGCGGGTGACCGCCTGGTTGAGGTCGCCGCTGGCGACGTCGGTGGCCAGGTGCTTGCCGCGGGCCTGATCGACGAGGTGCGCATGGACGTTGTACCCGTCGTGTTCGGGTCCGGCAAGCGCTACTTCGGGTCGGTCCACGCGCAGCACCTGTTGGAGGATCCTGACGTGGTGATTCAGGGCAACCGGGTGCTTCACCTGCGCTATCGGGTGCGCCGTTGACCGATCTGAGTGGGTACGCGAAGAAGTCCATAACGATTGCTCAAGCTTCCTCGCTAATTCTATTGTGCGCTCAGTTCAAAAGTCCGGAGAACGATTTAAGATCGGCGACGCGCCATCGAACATCGGCCGACGTTCCTGGTCAAGGACTCCACCGCGGCCGAGCTCATCACCGCGATCCGGGTGGTCGCCGCCGGCGAGGCGCTGCTGGCGAAGTGCGTCACACGCCGCCTCATCGCCGCGTTCGCCCGCCAAGGGGGTCCCGCGCACAGCTGGTCATTACGGCCTACGAGACGGGTCTGGTCACGCCCGGCAGGTAGCTCGCGCTGCCTGAAGAGCATCGTCGGAGCGGATGTATCTGTGATCGTGCGGGTACCCCACGATCACGAAACGATCATCGATCCGAGGAGGACTGGCGACATGACCGTCACCAGGGGCTCGGGCGAGTCGCAGCGTCCCGCGATGGAAGATGCCGAAGGGACCCGGCAGCCGGTGTTTGTCGTTGGAGTCGACGGCTCTGCTGCCGCCGTCGCCGCGCTCGAGTGGGCGCTCGAACAGGCGCAGCTCAGCGGGGGCAGGGTTGTGGCTCTGGCGGTCAGCGAGCCTCCACCGGTGTTGGCTGGCGACCTCGGGATCGTGGGCGGCGTCATGGTCCCGCAGTTGATCGAAGGCGAGGAAATGGCCGCCGTGGCCGAGCAATGGCTCACGGACGCGATTGCCGCGCTCCCGGTCGGGACCGTAAGGGCAGTGGAGCGGCACGTTGTGCACGGCGATGCCGCGACGGTTCTGCTCGATGCCGCCCGCGATGCTGATCTGCTCGTGCTGGGAAATCATGGACGCGGCGCACTGGCTTCCGCCCTGCTCGGTTCCGTCGCGCAGCGCTGCGCTCACCATGTCGTGTGCCCGCTGGTGCTCATACCCGCCCCGAAGACCTCGCAGACCGCCGGTGATTCGTGAACGCGATCCGAGGCCTGACGGAGGTGTAGGGAAGACGGGTTCGATGCCGCCGAGCACCGGCATGCGGATGTCCATCACCACGACGTCCTGGGCCGGGCAGCCGTCGAAATCGACCGCGGCATGCCCCGTCCGCGGCATGGTGAGGGTGAAGGCAGGCAACCGTAGCGTTGGAGAGCGGTGACGCTCTTGATTCCCTTGAGGATCAAGCCGACGCCCTTGATCTGGACGCGTGTGATCGATTTCGACAACGCAGGTCGCGTCCGCGTCTTCCCAGCGGGCACAGATCTGGTAGATCCTTTTGTGCGGCGTCGGGATCCGAATGGAGCTGGGCGATGCCGCTCCTCGGGATGAGCGCTCGCGGCTGACGGCACGGCACACCCGGGCCGCTCCGAGCAAGATCCTGTGCGCTCACCAGTGCTTATCACGGGTCCGATCGCCGCTCGGCGACGCAAGCGTGTACACCGTCGAAGGCGACCTCGACGGGCGGTGGACAGATACCGCGCGTTCGCCGGCGTACGCCCGACCGGCGGCAACGAAAGCGGCCGGGGTCGGCGCGGCTGCCTTCGTGATTGTCAGAACCGAGAACGTCGAAGGCCGCACGCTGATCGCAGTCGGGGAGCAGCGGAATGGCAGCAGAACGGCTGAGGCGCAGATCTATCTTGAGAGGACTCGATGGGGCATTCACTCACATGGAACCGTGTGACCCAGGCTCACGTGCTGCAGGCGATGCAGGAGTACGACCGACTGGGTCCGGAGCAATTCTTTTGTGAGCACGGCTTCGCCCCCGCCCGGGCTTACGAGCTGATCTGGGACGAGCGCCGTTACCCGCCAAAAGCGATCCTGGGCACAGCTTACGAGTTCGCTACGGGTGAGCGTCTTGCCTCCGGTGATTTCGAAGGCGGGAAGGCCGGTGCGGTCAGGGTGCTCGGAAAACTGGGATTCATCATCAAGCAGCGCGAGGACCAGCGGGGCAAAAGCTGACCCGGCGTCCCTGTAGTTGTGGTAGGCGCCCCGCTCCGAGATCCGGCCTCGTCGTCGGAGAGCAGCATCCAGGCCGCGCACCCACGTCACGCTCTTCCCGAACTCCATGCGTGGCACAGGCAGCCGGTCAGGCCTTATGGGGAGTTCTCGGGCGAGCTGGTGTCGGGCATCGTCGGCGCCGTTGTAGTGCCGACCGAGGTGGAGCCAACGCTGCAACCTCGGACAGGCCGTGGAACGCCGGGTCTCAGCGGTAACGGCCGTCGAAGTGTGATCCCCGACCGAGCTCGGTGAACCGGAGACCGGCGATCCTGCCGTCTTCCACGATCCATTGCAGGTCGTAGCAGGCTCGATAGGTCGGGGGCCAGAACGAGCAGAAGCGGCCGTTGTCGTCGAGATACCACTCACCTCGTGTCGGCTGGCCCTGCTCGACGTACGTCGTGGCACCGGTCGGTTCGAAGACCTGGGTGGCGCCCTCGTCGTAGACGAAGCTCCCTGCGGTCAACGCGAGCCGGATGTGTTCAGTGGTCACGGCGTCGCCGTCCGTGACGCGGATGTTCTTCAGCGATTCGAGCATCGGTTCTCCGTGGATCATGTTCAGTAGGGTGCGGCTGAACGCGCTGCAGGCATCTGGACGCGAGAAGCGCCGGCGCTCATGGACTTGACGTGGGCGGGCCGTATACGCCCTGTTCTTCGATCGGTCTCCGTGCCGGATTCGATCGAGAAGGAATGTGTCATGCCCTCTCAGTCTCCCTGGTAGCGTTGCTCGAGTCAGGGGTCTCCCCGGTCGTGGTACCCGTTGCGCTCCCAGAAGCCGGACTGGTCTTCGGCCAGCAGCGTCAGCCCCGACACCCATTTTGCGCTCTTCCAGAAGTACAGATGGGGCACGAGCAGCCGGGCCGGGCCTCCGTGAATCTCCTCCAGGGGTGCCCCGTTCACCTTCCAGACCACCCACGCCTTGCCATCGGTCACGTCCTCGATCGGCAGGTTGGTGGTGTACCCGGTGTGTGAACGGGCGAGTACGAACGCCGCGTTGTCGAGTGGACCCGCTAGCTCCAGCAAGGTATCGACGGAGACACCGTCGAATGTCATGCCGAATTTCGACCACGTGGTGACGCAATGGATGGCGCCCTGGTATCGGGATCCGGGAAGCGCTCGGATCTCGCTCCAGTTCCACGTGGTGGGCGTTGCTACCAAGCCGTCGATTGTGAAGGTCCAGGTATTGGTCTGGATGCGAGGAGTGGCTTCCGTGTGCAGGACGGGCCATGTGGCGCCGGTGTCGTACTGGCGGGGTGGCAGGCGCGGGTCGGGCTCACTGGCACCTCGCCTGGTGAAACCTCTCGTGATCGGCATGGTGCTCCTTTCGTCAGTGGTTGGGCTCAGCAGACAATCATGAGTGCGAGGTCCGGTGGGCAACCGCGTTCGACGAGTGCGGCGACCTCGTGCCAGTCGACGACTTCGGCGAATCTGCCCGCGAGCACCTGCGAGAGGCCCAGTCGCTGTAGCTGAAGTGCTCGCCACTCGCGGACCAGCCGCTCTTCATTACCGTCCCCGGTGACCGCGCGTTTGCCGATGTGCAACTTCATCGATCGATTCCTCCCAGCGGTGCGAGACGTCAGGGCCTTGTCACGCGGCTTCGAGCCCCGAACGTCCGCTGATGGTTATGCCGGCGGCAACGCATTGCCCCACCGATCCCCGCTTCGGCGATCGTGACGAGACCAGCTCGGAAGAGCTCATGGGGCTGTGACCTGGTCGCACAGTGGTGGTCGCTGCGGCTTCCGAGACATGGTCAGCTCCTGTCCGTGGCGAGGATCGCTGGATACGTCTTCGCTGGACCTGTGCCACTGACCGGAGACTGTCGTCCTGCACGGCGTTGGTCGCGCCAGTAAAAGACACCGGGCCGGCCCGGAGGGGCCCGTGTCCGGAGACCGGGACGACCAAAGGCCGACAGCCTCTATCCGGGCAGTTCCGAAAGGCGCTGCGGCGCGGTGCGACGTGGACGTGATGAAAGATCATCGGCACCATCACCCACGGGTAGTCGGCATCGGCGAGACCAGCCGGAGATCGGCCTGCGTGTTCGAAGCGTCGCGCAACCCCCGCCCCGGCGGGGATAGCAAGGTGGCGATGTGATCGGGCTGCGCCAGGACGACTGGATGCCGCACGAGAGCGAGGGGGGCGCTGTGGAGGTCGTCGGCTTCGCCTTCGTCCGGCACGTTGATCGGCGGACATACCTGTTCCACCGGGAGGCGAGCCCTCAGCAGCGGCCCGCTTATAAACGCGAGGGCGCCGAGCTGTGGTGCAGCTGGATCCCTGGCTATGGCTGGGGCGTGCACGATGTCGATGGCACCGTCTTCGGGAGGCCGCTGACGCCCACTGATGACGATCAACATCCCCCGCCTGGCACCTGGCTCAGCTGGAAGGGGACCAAGTCGTACCTCTATGACCTCGTGGTGGGTGAGCGACTATCCGGCGCAACGCCCGCGCCCGCCACCCCGCGTCCTCACCGCCCAGCGCCGGGAGCGCGGACGGAGCCTAGGCCGCCGCCGTGGACCGCGCGGTGCTTCTGCCGGTCCTCGCCGAGCAATCAGCTCACGGCAAGTGGCGGACCATGGCGACGCCGAGCGGGCCGCGGCCCTTCCCCGCGACGACGAAGCCGGCCCGACTGTAGAGGCGCACTGCGGGATTGCGGATGTGGACGTTGAGGGCCAGCTGGTCGTAGCCGTGGTGGGCAGCGCGGGCGGTGAGCGCGTCGAGCAGACGACGACCGACACCGCGACCGCGGTCGGCGGGCATCACCGCGATCACGAGCTCGGGGACCGGTGCGCCGTCGGGTGTGACGACCAGCAGGGGTTCCCGGAAGTGCCACCAGGCCGCACCGATCGGATGACCATCGTGGTCGAGCGCCAGCACGCTCGTATCCGGTGATGGAGGAAGGCCTTGCGCCAGCAGGGGATCGTCGGCCGGGGGCAGCGGGCGGCCCTCGATCGCCGAGGCGAGTCGGGCCATCTCGACGATGAACGCCGCGTCGGATGGCTCGCCCGTTCGAACCGGCACGTCGAAAACGGTACAACGCACTTCCGTGGACGCAGCAGCGTCCAGGTCGGCACCGGCGCCTGGAAGGTACGCTGTCAGGCGGTAGCCGGGCGCGTGCTGTGTACTCGGTCCAGCACGCTTTCCGTATTTGTCAATCAAGAGCGCGCAGAAAACGGGAATCGACAGCGTCGAGCGCCTTTTTCGTATGATCGGCGCATGGGGTCGAAGCAGTGCGATCCGCCGATACCCGAAGCTGCGTGTGTTCGGATGACGCACAGCCCGAATCGATGTTTTTCTCCGCTGCCACCTGTCGATCGGTGTCCGGTTGGGTATCATGGTATTTCCTTGTTTCCGCGTCCGACGCGTGGCCATTCCTTGCCACTTCGAAGCTGACGGGACACCGCCCGATGACTCTCACCCACGATGACGCCGCTGCGCCGACGGCTGCTGTCGACATCGCCGCCTACTTCCACCGAATCGGTCTTTCCGGTTTCGAGGAGTCGGCAGCGCCCGATCTCGCCACCCTTGGGCAGATCGTTGCCGCGCACGCCCAGTCGATCGCCTACGAAAACCTCGACAAGTTCACCGGGCGCGACGTGCACCTCGACGTGGCCGCCCTCGGTGCCAAGCTGGTGCACGGCGGCCGCGGAGGCGGGTGCTTCGAGAACAACATGTTGCTCCGCTACGTCCTCGACGCGCTCGGCTACCGCACCACGGGCCTGTCGGGCCGTGTCCTGTGGAACCTGCCCGATGACGCGGTCATGCCCCGTCTCGGCCACATGCTCGTGCGTGTCGACCTGCCGGAAGGCCCGCACATCGTCGACGTCGGGTTCGGAAGTCTGACGATCACCGGCGCGCTCGCGCTCGAGTCGCACGGTGAGCAGGACACGCCACACGGTCCGTATCGCCTGCTGCCCGACGGCTCCGACTACGTGGTGGAGGGGCGCACGGGCGAGCAGTGGCGGCGGATGTACCGATTCGACCTGTGCGAGCAGCTCTACCCGGACTACGAGATGGCTTCGTGGTACAGCTCGCACCACCCGGAATCGATGTTCGCCAGCGAGTTGGTGATCGGCCGGGCCGGCGTCGGCTGCCGATACACCATGTCAGGCGGCGTTTCCCGGGGTGCCGAGCTCGCTGTCCACCACGTCGACGGGCCGTCCGAGCGCCGCAGCCTGGATTCGCCGTCCGCTGTTCGAGCCGCACTGGAGAAATACTTCCTGATCGACCTCTCCGGGCTGCCCGACCTCGATTTTGCTCTCATGCGCTTGTTCTGAGCCGGCCGGACACGGCAGCTTCCCACCGGGAAGGCTTGCGGACCATCGGAGAAGCCGGTCGTCAGGTTCTCGCGTGCCGACCGAAATCTCTCCGGGCCGGGCGGCCTTCGATGGACATGGACAACGGCTGGGCCTCATTCGCTATCATCTGGCAGTGGGCACGAGAAACTACCTGATCGAAGGCGTTTCGGGGACTGGAAAGACGTCGGTCTGCAAAGAATTACAGCGGCGCGGCTACCATGCCATCAACGGTGACCGTGAACTGGCGTATCAAGGCGATCCGGAAACTGGTGAACCGATGGATGGCCCGGTTGTCCATGAGCACCATATCTGGCAGGTGGACAAGGTGGAAGCCATAGTTGCCGGCCGGGACGAGTCGATAACCTTCTTCTGCGGAGGTTCCAGGAACTTCTCGAAGTTCATAGATCTATTTGACGGAGTTTTTGTCCTCGAGATCGACCGTGACACATTGAACAGGCGACTTGCCGAGCGACCGGAAGACGAGTGGGGTGGGAAACGATCGGAACGGGATCTCGTATTGCGATTGCATCAAACGAAGGAGGACGTTCCGGGAAACGGTATCGCAATCGATGCAACCGTGCCGATCGCGCATGTCGTTGACGAGATCCTTCGCCGAAGCGAAGCAGATGGGGCACTCTGACTTCGCGAACTGCTGTGCGACGCCGCAACGGCCGCCTGGTCGCCGGCGGTTTGGTCGGCGGGAACTCGCCGGGCCGGCAGCAACGTGATGCACGAGCCGGGTCGGCACGCGACCGGCGCCCACCGTGTTCGTACTTCTTTGATCTATCCCCTTGCGAGGGTGGGGACGGTGCTCATCTCAGCTCTGAGTTGATCGAGTCGCCGAGTGTGAGACAGAGGCGCCTCCGTCCAGCGTTGTGCGCCGCAGTGACAAACCTGCCGCCAATTCCGTGGCGCCTCCAGGCAGCACGTGGAGCCGTCGTAGATCCAGTCGTGCCGGCCCCGGTCGAGGCACGCCCAGTAAGTCTGCTGGGCGTCTTCCGGCACATCCGGCGGGAGCCGGGGGCAGCGGCATCGCCCCGGTGTCGCACCAGCATCCATCCTCATTCAGACCTCTGGTTCGCAGGGTAAGTGCATCGATCCCTCCTCTGTGGAGGCCCGAACGATATGCCAGCGCGATGCAGAGGCGCGAGGTTTCTGCGTTTCGACCGAGGGACGCGGGCGGGTCGTGTCATCCCACCCATCCGGACTCCGCGACGCGATGTACCGGCGCAGCTGAGCTGTACCTCGCTCAGGATGCGACAGATCGACCTCGATGCCGCCGGCGAGATCGTCAATCTGTCCTGAGCCGGCGGCAGGCCACGATCTGGGACACGTCCGCCGAGGTCGGGTGCTGTGCGTCTCGCCCGGATCGGCCGCGCTCGTCAACGCCGCAGCACAGGGGCTCCGCAGTCGACGAGCCGCGTGGCCGGCGGACTGTTGCCGGTGCCCCTGGCGGGACGTTTTCTCGTCAGCGGCAGGCGTTTCGTCATCGAGAGTTGCAGGAGCAGATCCGGAGCGTCGATGCTGCTGTCGGAGGCGCTGCCGGCTGTCGCGCTCCGCTGACACGCAGTGCGCTGCAGCGGCCATGAAACTGACATCGGCCGGCCCCGAACCGGCGGTGCCAACCTGGTGGGGGCGCGTGGACGGTCCGGGCCCGGTCCTGCTCAGTGGGGAGCCGTAGAGATGCCTGCGAACGGCGGTGCGGAGACAGCCGACGTCCTGATCGTCGGCGGCGGGTCGGCGGGCGCGGTGCTCGCCAACCGGTTGTCGGCGGACCCGGCGCATACGGTCCTCCTGGTCGAGGGCGGTCCCGCCTACGCGTCGGACCAGTACCCCGCCTCTCTGCGGGACCCCGCGCGGGTCGGTGACGATGTCGAGCACGACTGGGGCCTGACGGCGACGATCGATGACACGGGCCGGGTGATCCGGACGCCCAGGGGCAAGGTGCTCGGGGGCAGCTCCGCGGTGAACGCGGCGGTCGCCCTGCGCGCCCGCGCCGATGACTTCGAGAAGTGGGCCGCCCACGGGGCCACCGGGTGGTCCTTCGAGGAGGTGCTCGAGACCTACCGGGCGCTGGAGAACACGCCCGACGGCGACCCGCAGCTGCGGGGGCGGTCCGGGCCGTTCCCCGTCCGCCTGCGGACTCGCGCCGAGCTGACGCCCTCGCTGCGGGCGTTCGTCGACGCGTCCGCGGCACAGGGGTTCGCGAGGCTCGACGACCCGAACGGCACGCAGCAGAACGGCGTGACCCCGTACCCGCTGAACGTCGTGAACGAGGTACGACAGAACACGGGCCTGGTCTACCTGACCGATGAGATCCGCAGGCGGCCCAACCTCACGATCTGGGGCCGGACGACGGTCGACCGCGTGCTGTTCGACAGAACGACCGCAACCGGCATCGTCACACTCGACGGGCAGGTGCTCCGGGCCGGCGAGGTCGTCCTCTCCGCCGGCACCTACGGCAGCGCCGGGATCCTGATGCGCTCCGGGATCGGCCCGGCCGCAGACCTCGGTCGGCACGGAATCGAGGTCGTGAGTGACCTTCCCGTCGGCCGCCGGTTCCAGGACCACCCCTTCTACTACAACATCTACGCACTGAAGCCGGACGCCAACGCGATGTCCCCCGCGGCAGGCGCCATCGTGTGGACGCGAAGCGCAGAGGCCGTCGGCGACGAGCTCGATCTGCACATCTCGGCCACTCACCTGGCCGATCCGGGCATCAGCCCGACAGGGGGAGCGATGGTGCTCGCGACCGCCGTCACGCAGCCGGACTCGATCGGCTCCGTCTCGCTGCGTAGCCGTGACCCCAAGGACGGCTTGGCCATCAACCTCAACTTCCTCGCCGAGCCGCGCGACCGGCGCCGCATGATCGAGGGTGTGCAGATCAGCCGGCGGATCGGCCGCGATGCAGCGATGGCGGCGGTTGTCGACAGTGAGCTGACCCCCGGGCCGGACGTGCGCGACGACGCCGCCCTCGAGCAGGTGATCCGACAGCAGTTGGACACCTACCAGCACCCCACCTCGACCGCACCCATGGGCGGCGACGACGACCTGTGGTCCGTGGTCGACAGCGTGGGCAACGTCCGGGGTGTGAGCCGGCTTCGGGTCGTCGACGCCTCGATCATGCCGCGCGTGCCCTCGACCGCCCCGAACGTCACCACGATCATGCTGGCCGAACACATCGCCCGCACGAGCATGCTCTGAGGTGACCGCCCGGGCTGTCTGTGCGACACCCACCCTGGCCCACGGGCCGCGGCCCGCGGCGGTGCTCACGGGCTGACCGCCCACTCGCGGCGACCAGGAACGCAGGAGAGCCGACAAGACCGGCGAACCCGGCCACGATGTCAGCATCTCGTTCTCCAGTAGATTCCGCGGTTCGACGACAAAATCACGCAGTTTTGCCGTCAACCTCCTCGACGAATGCCCGTGCGACGGCAGTCTGTCCTCTTCGTGGCCTACTGGGTTTACCACGGTCCTCGTGGTCCCCGGCCGATTCTCCGGCAGCTGTCCGAGATTCCTCCCGGGGGTTATTGACGGCTGGCGAGGGCGACCCGAGGCTCGTAACGAGGGCCACTTCCGGGGGCCCTCGCAAGGACCGTGGGAGATGGACGACATGGGAGGCCAGAAACGTCGGTGCCGGAACATTTCCGAGTCTTAATCCTGGGGGACCGGGAAGAAGTGCCAATCGAACGGGAGAAGTGAATGACGGAGAAGAGCAGGCTGGTGGTCCACCCACCGCACGATCTCGGTGGGGTGCCCGCGGGGCCGTTGATCCGGACCGAGCAGGACATGACGCCGTTCGAGAAGAGCTGCCACGCGCTGCTGAACGTGCTCAACAAGCACTTGCTGGTCAACACCGAGGAGAAGCGGCGGGGAGTCGAGGACCTCGGGTCGGAGATGGCAGTGAAGCTGACCTACTACGAGCACTGGGCGGTCTCGGCGTCGGAGGTCCTCATCCAGAAGAACATCATCACCAGTGAAGAGCTGGGGACGAAGATGACCGAGATCAACGAGCGCCTGCGGGAGGAGGCGTGACGACGACCCGGTTCAAGCAAGGCGATGCGGTACGGATTTCCGCGCGGTACGCCCCCGGGCATGTGCGAACGCCTTTCTACGTTCGCGGAAAGCAAGGATTAATCGAACGCGTGCTGCCGCGTTTCATCAACCCCGAGCTGGAGGCGTACGGGGTCAACGAGGGGACAGAGACGCAGCTGTATCGCGTGCGGTTGAGCCAGAACTCGCTGTGGCCGGACTACGAAGGCCGGTCGTCCGATGTGGTCGAGCTCGAGATCTTCGAGCATTGGCTGGAGCCCATCCAGCTCGTTGCGAACGAGAAGGAGTGACCGTGGAATCACATACCCACGCCGACCCGCACGCGCCGATCGAGGAAATGCCGGAGGGCCCTGACTACTTCGACGTTCTCCAGATGGCGATCCGGGAGATCCTGGTCGAGAAAGGCCTGATCGGCGCCGACGAGGTCCGGGCGATGATCGAGACTCTCGACGCGCACGAACCGGCCCACGGCTCCGCTCTCGTGGCGCATGCCTGGTCCGATCCCGCTTTCAAAGAGCGGTTGCTTGCTGACGGCACGGCCGCCATCAAGGAGTTCGGGATCGACAACTACGACGGAACGCAGCTCATCGTCCTCGAGCAGACCACCGACACCCACAACCTCGTCGTGTGCACCTTGTGCTCGTGCTATCCGCGACCGGTCCTCGGATTGCCGCCGGACTGGTACAAGAGCCGCCCGTACCGGGCCCGAGCGGTCCGCGAGCCGCGGGCGTTGCTGGCGGAGTTCGGCACGCACGTGCCCGACGACGTGACGATCCGCGTCCACGACAGCAACGCGAATATGCGCTACCTCGTTCTTCCGATGCGCCCGGAGGGCACCGATGGCTGGAGCGAGGAACAACTCGCGGAGCTGGTCACCCGGGACGCGATGATCGGTGTGACGACGGCCCGCAAGCCGTGACACTGGCCGGACGGTTCCGCGGTCGGCTGCTTGATCGGCAGGCCGAGGGGTTGCTGGCCTCAGGGGCTGCCGAAGCGCTCGGAACTGCGCTGCTGGTCTTCGACGCACTGAGCGCGATCGCGGTGACGATGGCTCCGGCAGCTCCGCTGCGAGCCTGGCCGCTGGAGATGCGTCTGCTCGTCATCGGTCTCGCTGTCGGAGGCACCGTCGCGGTCTTCGCCGTCACGCCCCCCGGAAAGAGGTCGGGCGCGCACCTCAACCCCGCGGTGAGCTTGTTCATGGCCCTGCGCGGCGCCTTGCCGGCTCGTGATGCGTTCGTGTACTCCCTGGCACAACTGATCGGGTCGGTCGTCGGTGTGCTCGTGGCACGTCTGTGCTGGGCCGGGCGGATGGACGAGGTCTCGAACGGCCTGATCCAACCCGGCCCTGGTGTGGGCGCACTGGGTGCTGTGGTCGGCGAGACGCTCAGTGTCATCGTGTTGCTGTTCGTGCTGTCCTGGTTGGTTTCCAAGCCACGGCCGCGCGAGACACCGTGGGTGATCGGCGGGCTGATCGCGGTTCTGATCGTGGCGACCGGTCCGACCTCCGGGGGGAGCTTCAACCCCGCACGCGACTTCGGTCCGTTCGTGCTCGGTTCGGACTTCCGCTTCTTCTGGCTCTACATGCTCGCTCCGCTCGGGGGCGCGGTGATCATCGCTGCTGTCCTGCGGCTGACCGGCGTGTGGTCTCCTCGGACCTGCAAGCTGTGCGGGCCGGCCTTGGACACCTCGGACCAGCCGTCCCGTCAGGAGGCCGTCGTCGACTTCCCACTGTCGCGGACGGTCAGGCAACAGCTTGAGCTGGCGGGTTTCACCATCCACGGCGTGGGCCCGGCAGGAGGAGTGGAGGTCAGGCCGTGCCCGGCCGAGTACGGCGGTGGGTTGCTGGTCAGTTGGGCACCGCACGTCGCGGCCTTCTCGCCCATCGATGAGCGGGTGACCGCGGTCGAGAAGATCATGGCGGACACGCTCGTGGACGTGTTGTCGGAACTCGGGTTCACCGCAGAGCGTCTCGGCGAGTCGTTCTCGGTCCGGATCGCGGACGCGGGGTCGCCCAGCCGTGCGACGCCGGACCGCGTGGGGAAGGAGGCTCGATGAGCCCTCAGGCGGCTCGTCGATCGTCGGCCGGACCGCTCCTCGCTCGAGGTCCTCGGTGACCCGGAGTTGCCGGCCGTCGCGCTCCTGGAGGACGAGGCCGGGATCGAGTTGCGATAACGACGCCGGGCCCACCTCGGAGTGAGGTGGACCCGGCGCCGTGGAACGCGTGTCAGCGGCGTACTGAACGACGCCCGTAGAGGTTCGACACGAGGATCACGCCGATTGCGGCGACGACGACCTGCACGACCAGTTCGAGCCAGTCGATGCCGCTGGTGGCGGTCGGGACGCCGAGCGCGCGGGCGATGAAGGTCCCGATGAATGCCGCCACGATCCCGATCACGATGGTGAGCCAGATGGGGATGGGCTGCCGGCCGGGAACGACCAGGCGCCCCAACGCCCCGATGATCGCTCCGACGACGATCGCGGTGATGATGCCGGTGATGGTCACAGTCCCTCCAGCGCACGGCGGGCCGATGCTCGGCCCGGTCTGAGGATCTGTTCCCGTTCGGGGCCCGGCGGAATCCAGGATCGTGCGCTGTAACCGATTCGAGACCGACCCCGAGCTGCGAGGTTGGCACCGGCCCGACAGACCGTCACAGCACGGTGAGCAGACCCGCTCCGAGAAGGCCGCCGACAACGGCTGCTCGTACGGTTCGCGGATCGGGAATCGAGGAGCCACCAGTCACGCCGTGAGACTGAGCCAACCCGGCGGCAGGCCACCCGGGCCGAGGTCAAGTGGTGACGGTCCTTACCAACTCGACCTCGGGCAAATCGGGTGTCGACGCGGTGGCCGGTTACCCGGCGACGGCGTCGCTTCGTCGCGGCAGCACCCAGTTCGGCCGCGGGAAGTGGCAGGTGTACCCGTTGGGGTAGCGCTCGAGGTAGTCCTGGTGCTCGGGCTCGGCCTCCCAGAACGGCCCTGCCGGCGTGACTTCGGTGACCACCTTTCCGGGCCACAGGCCGGAGGCGTCGACGTCGGCGATGGTGTCCTCTGCGATGCGGCGCTGCTCGTCGTCGAGGTAGAAGATCGCGGAGCGGTAGGACATTCCGATGTCGTTGCCCTGGCGGTTCTTCGTGGTGGGGTCATGGATCTGGAAGAAGAGCTCGAGCAACTCGCGGTACGAGGTGACGGCCGGGTCGAAGATGATCTCGATCGCCTCGGCGTGCGAGCCGTGGTTGCGGTAGGTCGCGTTGGGTGTGTCGCCGCCGGTGTAGCCGACGCGGGTCGACACCACTCCAGGGCGCCTCCGGATGAGGTCCTGCATCCCCCAGAAGCAACCCCCGGCGAGGACGGCCTTCTGCTGTTCAGTCACTGTTCACTCCTAGTGTTCGCTCTGCGGTGCGTGTCGGTTCTGGTGTGCTCCCTACCAGCATCCAGGTGACTCCGATGCGGTGCCACATGTCGAGTACCGGGTCACTGCCTCGTAGCCCTGCGCCTGCTGGACCGATTCCGGTTCAGGTGATCTTGCGCAGCGTCACGTCCATCGATGCGGCCCAGCTCACGCCGTCGGCGCTGGACTCGTGGTGGGCAACCTGGGTCATGCCGGCGTCGGTCATCGTGACGGTGCAGCGCGTTCGCTCTCCGATCCACCTGATCACATCGCCCTCGATCTCCAGCCGTGAGCGGTGGACGTTGCCGAAGCTGTCGTGGAACGTGGAGCCGTACGCCTCGCCGTCGACGCCGATGATCTCGACGCCGCCGACAGCCGTGTCGCCGATCCTCCCGAAGGCCGAGTGCACCACGACGAACCCACCGGGCGCCCACTCGTAGACGTCGCTGGTGAGGATCGGAACCGAGGGGGTCTGCGTGGTCCCGATCGTGCGACCTTCGTTGATCCACTTGCCGATGAGGACGTCGAGCGCCTGGTGACGGCCGTCGCGGACGGGCGCCGCTCGGTCGGTGTACTCGATACCGGCGGCGACCTGGACGACGCGGGCGGACTCCATGGCGGGACGGGACATCGGGGCTCCTTCGGAGGTGGTGTCAGACGATCCGTCATGGAGTCGGGGCCGACACGGCCGTTTCGACATTCGTCGCGCCGTCGTTGCTGCTGTCCTCGGTCAGCAGATTGGCGCTCCGTGGCCGAGGAGCTCTTCGGTGAGCCCCTCGGCCACGGAGCTCGGTCGGCCGGTTCCCACCATCTGAAAGGTGGTCCTCGGCCTGGCTCGTGATCGGATCCGGGTCACTCCGACCAGTTGGGTGTCGGCGTCAGTTCTGCTCGTGCGGTGTGACGGCCGGGAAGTCGTTGTCGGTGTCCGCGAGGATGTTGAAGTAGTTGGTGAGGATGTTGAGCGCGAGGTTGCCGACGACCTCGGCGATCTCGGCGTCGGAAACCCCGGCGGCTCGGGCGGTCTTGAGCACGGTGTCGTCGACGGCGCCGCGTCCCCTGGCGATGGCGTCGGACAGCGCCAGGAGAGCGGCGACGTGAGGATCGGAGGACTCGGCGTGCCGCGCGCGCTCGATCTCCTCGGGGCTGAGCTTGGCGACCTTCGAACCGATGAAGGTGTGGGCCGACAGGCAGTACTCGCAGCGGTTGTACTCGGCCGCGGCGAGGGCGAGCTGCTCACGTGCGGGCGCGGAGATCACTCCACCGCTCAGGGCGGTGGACAGCGCGAGGTAGCCCTTCAGCACAGCGGGACTGTTGGCCATGGCCTTGGCCATGTTCGGGACGGACCCGAGGGTCTTCCTCGTCTGGACGAGCACGTCGGCTGCGGCGCCCATGGCGTCGGCGGGTTCGATCTGAGGCAGCGCGGACATGGTGGTGTCCTTTCCGTGGCGGTATGACCACTTTCCAGATTCTAATGTATGGACGGCATCGCATCCATTAGCCACGCTGCCACGCGTGTGGGCTGCTGTCAAATGGGGAGATCGGCATCAAACCATTAGTTTGCGTGGTACGGTGGGCAGATGAGACGTCCAGAGGTGCCCGCGGGCGCCACGTTGCTCGGTGAGCCGCTTGCGGTTGAGCTGATGAACACGGTCCGGATCGACCGGGGCGACGTGCAGGACGCACTGAGTGACGACGCCGCCGCGGTCGGCTGGCTGTACGCGGTCGGCGATCGTCTGGAGGTGGAGTCCGGCGGAAGCGTGGATTCGGCGGAGCTCGGCGGGGGAGCCACTGCTGAGGTCGCCGGGCGGTTGCGCGGGTTGCGCGCCGCTCTGCGCCGATTGGCTGCGGAGACGACTGACGATCCACGTGCTCCGGTGACGTCCACCATCCCGGCGCGGCAGGACGCGATCGACACCGTCAACGCTCTCGCGCCGGCCTGGCCCGAGCTGCTCTGGCCGGCCCGCGGGGAGCCGGCGCGAGCCTTCCGGACAACCGGCGCCCCCGGCGAACTCGCGGTCTCCCTGATCGCTCACCAGGCCGTCGAGCTCTTCGCGGGCGCGCAACGCAACCAGCTCCGCGCGTGTCTGGCCCCTGGCTGTCTCCTGTACTTCGTCAAGCAGCATCCGCGGAGGGAATGGTGCTCGGCCGTGTGCGGCAACCGGGCTCGCGTCGCGCGCCACTACCAGCGTCACCACGCCGAGAACCACCCGTCGCCTACGGGCAAGGTGTAGTAGCCACGATCGACCATTCCGCTGAGATTCCCTCGGCGCAGGGCGCAATCCGTCCTGCCGGGCGGCGGCACGGATTGCGTCCGATAGGACGGGGATCGGTGTTCATCTGGGCCGGCGGGCGAATAGCTGGGCACACCGTCCTGAGTCCCAGAGGATGGCGCCCGGATCGGCGTCGCAATAACGTGTGGTGCCTCGACGATGGGCTGACAGGTGACAGCGGTATTGCTGGACCGGCGCAGCGAGCGTGATCTGCTCAACCGGCTGCTCGAAGGTGTCCGGACGGGACAGAGCCGCGCCTTGGTAGTGCGCGGTGACGCCGGTGTGGGCAAGACGACGTTGCTGGAGTATCTGCTGGGGCGGTCGGCGGACTGCCGAGTGGTACGGGCCACGGGTGTGCAGGCCGAGATGGAGTTGGCTTTCGCCGGGTTGCACCAGGTGTGTGCGCCGATGCTGGATCAGCTCGCGCTTCTGCCGGATGCGCAGAAGGGGGCGGTGAGTACCGCTTTCGGGTTGAGCGCCGGTAGTCCGCCTGATCGTTTCCTTGTCGGGATGGCGGTCCTGGGAATGTTCGCCGAGGCTGCCCGGGAACGGCCACTGGTGTGTGTGGTGGATGACGCGCAATGGCTGGATCGTGCGTCAGCGCAGGTGCTCGGATTCGTTGCGCGCAGGCTGCTGGCGGAGTCGGTGGCGATCGTTTTCGCGGTGCGTGAGTCCACCACGGGCCGGGAGCATTCCGAGGTGCCGGAGTTGGATGGTCTGGCGGAGGTACTGGTCACCGGCCTGCCCGACGAGGATGCGCGCGCGCTGTTGTTGTCGGAGCATCGCGGTCCGGTCGATGAGCGGGTGCTGGAGCGGGTGCTCGCGGAGACCCAGGGCAATCCGCTTGCGCTTCTGGAGTTGCCGAGAGGGTTCACGCCGACGGAGTTGGCGGGCGGGTTCGGGCTCTCGGGTCGGGGCAGGCTGCCGCGTCAGATTGAGAAGAGTTATCGGCGGCAGATCGCGGCCCTGCCGGTGGAGACTCGGCAGTTGTTGCTGGTGGCGGCGGCGGAGCCGGTGGGTGACCCGGTGTTGATGTGGCGGGCGGGTGAGCGGCTCGGCGTCGGCGTCGAAGCGGCGGCGCCGGCGGCAGCGGCGGGCTTGGTCGATTTCGGCGACCGGGTGCGGTTTCGGCATCCATTGGTGCGGTCGGCGATCTACCGCGCGGCGCCGCCGGAGAGCCGGCGGGCCACGCATCTGGCTCTGGCGCAGGTCACCGATCCGGATGCCGATCCGGACCGGCGCGCCTGGCACAACGCTCAGGCGGCGGCCGAACCCGACGAGGACGTCGCTTTCGAACTCGAAGGCTCGGCTGGGCGAGCGCAAGCTCGCGGCGGTCTGGCCGCGGCAGCCGCATTCCTCGAACGTGCAACCGAGCTGACGCCGGACCCGCGACAGCGCGGGCAGCGAGCACTCGCTGCGGCACGGGCCAAACACCTCGCCGGCCTGCCCGACTCGTCGCTGAGACTGCTTTCCGTGGCGAAGGCGAGCTCGCTGGCCGAGCTCCAGCGCGCCGAGGTCGACCTGCTGCGTGCGCGGATCGCATTCACGATGAACCGCGGGGGTGAGGTCTCGTCGCTACTGCTCAAAGCTGCCGCCCAGTTGGAGCCACTGGACCTCCGGCTGGCTCGCGACACGTACCTGGATGCGTCGATGGCTGCCTGGTTCGCCGCCCATCTCGCCAGCGGCGGCGACATGCGCGAGGTGGGCGAGGCCGTCCGGAACGCACCGGTGCCGCCGCGTCCGTCGACCGCGGATCTCCTCCTCGACGCCTTGGCGCTGCGCTTCACGGAGGGATACGTGGCTGCCGCCCCCAGCCTGAAGCGGGCACTTCGAGTCTTCCGCGACCGAGGCCCCTCCGGGAACGAGGGCCTGAGCGTGCCCTGGTTCACCTACATCGCCGTCGCCGCGCTTCTCGCGGACGACGAAACCTATGACGTGCTCAGCATGCGTTACCTCCAGCTCGCCCGCGATGCCGGCGCGCTCGCACTGCTGCCGCTCGCCCTGACGGCCCGCATCAGCTGGCACACCTTCGCCGGCGAGCTGAACGTGGCGGCGTCCCTGCTCGAGGAACAGAAGGTGGTGCTCGGGGAGACCGTTCTGCCCGTCGCGTCGTACGGCACCATGTTGCTCCCTGCCTGGCAGGGTCGCGAAGCGGAAACCCTCGAGCTGATCGAGGCTGCCTTCGAGGAGAACACGCGCCGCGGCGAGGGGACCGGCGTGATCTGCTGCGGGTGGATGAAAGCCCTGCTGTGCAACGGCGTCGGCAAGTACGACGAGGCGCTGACGGCTGCGCGGCAGGCCACCGACCCGCCCGTGGAGATCGGCATGCCGACCTGGGCATCCCTGGTCGAGCTCGTCACAGCCGCCGTCCGTGTCCGGCAGCCGGCACTTGCGGCTCAGGCGTTCCAGCGGCTCAGCCCGCTGACCAGGGCCAGTGGCACCGACTGGGCGCTGGGGATGGAGGCGCGCTGCCGTGGCCTGCTCAGCGGCGGGCAGGCCGCCGAGAGTGCCTACCGTGAGGCGATAGAGCGTCTGGGTCGCACCGGCATTCGCGGTGAGCTGGCGCGGGCGCATCTGGTTTACGGTGAGTGGCTGCGTCGTGAGCGGCGGCGGTCGGACGCGCATGAACAGTTGCGGACGGCGCACGAGATGTTCAGCGAGATGGGCGCGGAGGGGTTCGCCCGGCGCGCTGCTCGTGAGCTGGGAGCCACCGGCGCGACGGCGCGAAAGCGCAATGTGGAGACCTGCAACGAGCTCACCGCTCAGGAGATGCAGATCGTCCGCCTGGTCCGCGAGGGGTTGTCCAATCCCGAGATCGCATCCCGGCTCTTCCTCAGCCCCCGCACCATCGAATGGCACATGAGCAGAATCTTCACCAAACTCAACATCACCTCACGACGGCAATTACGCCGCTGAGCCCTCCTTCGTCAAGACGACGAAGCGGTGGACGGGACCGTCGCGGCGTCAGAGGGAGGCGGCGCCTGCTTCGGCGACGGTCTGGTCCTGGTCGCCGGTGCCGCCGCTGACGCCGATCGCGCCGACCACCTTGCCGTCGCGGGTGAGCGGGATTCCGCCGGCGAAGATCATCACCTTGCCGTTGTTGGAGGCGAGGATTCCGTAGAAGTCCTGGCCGGGCTGGGAGTTCTCACCGAGGTGCTTCGTCGTGATGTCGAAGGCACGGGAGGTCCAGGCCTTGTTGATCGAGATGTCGACCGACCCGATCCAGGCGCCGTCCATGCGGATGTGGGCGATGAGGTTGCTGCCGGCATCGACCACCGCCACGTTCATGGGTTGGCCGATCTCCTCGGCCTTGGCCTCGGCGGCAGCGATGATCTTGCGAGCGTCGGCGAGCGTCAGTGCGGTCATGGCGTTCCTTCGGTTGTGGTGTGGAGCGCTCTGTCCGCAGTCGAGGTACCCGCCCGGGGGCTCGAGCAATGCTCGGAAGGGTGGAGGCGGGGTGAAGCCGTCGAACTCGCGTTCGAGGAGCTCGGCGAGGCGCAGGGGAGTGTGGTCCTCGACCGTCGGTCCGACGAGCTGAACTCCGCCCGGGAGGCCTTCCGCCGAGCGGCCGATGGGAGCCGCGGCGCCCCTCATTGCAAATTTGAAAGTCAGATGGTTAGCGGTTCGCCGAGATGCCTGCGATGAGGTTTGTCCTTACTTTTTCATCAAAACGATGTGACGTGTGAGAATGGTGTTGTCATCGTCGGCGCCACCTGGCGCAAACCCTGCTGTCCGGGTATCAGGGCTGACCAGCACGCTCTCGTTGAGCCGCCATGACCGGTCGATGCCCCAATGGAGGTTCTGCATCGATGACTGACGATCTTTGGTCCAAGCCTGACAAGGGAGATCTCTACAGCACGGCCATCCCGCCCGCACAGACTCCATCCTCTTCCTCTCAGGGCGATCCCGTTCTTCCCTGGTATCAGTCCAGAATCGAGGAGGAACAGAGCCGGCGTGAACGGCGGGATGCTCGCTTCGTCATGCTCGGAGGCCTGGGTGGCCTCGCCCTCGGAGTGATCACGGCGATCGTCCTGGCGGCAACCGTCCCCGAGGTGATGGGATCCCCGTGGATCCAGTTGTTGGTGGTCCTGACCGGTGTTATCGCCGGAATTCTCGGCGGGCTGATCCCCGGTCTCAGGTTCCACGCCGGCAAGCTCAGATAGTCCGACAAGCAATTTGGTCAGGCCGCTGGATGAGATCCATCCAGCGGCCTGATGCTTGCCGGCCGTCACGCGTCGGTCTCCACAGGCTGGCGCGTGGGCGGCTCGTCACCCGTAATCGGGGCCTAGCGCTCGATCAGACAGAGGTGCTCGATGCTGCGGTCGGGTCGCACGCACGGGACGTAGGCCCCATCTCGCAGGTGCCGGGACGGCCGCTCGCTGCGGACTCCTCCAGCGCGGCTGCGAGAAGCGAGAGCCCGGAGTCGAGAAAGCGGCTGGTGAGGACGGTCGCCTTCCAGTCCGGCGCGGTGAGGGTTCGGAAGGGCGCGTACCGGCGTCGGTTGCTTGCCCAGCGGAACCGTCGCACGCTCATGCCCGTTTGACCTGCATGTACAGGCCCGAAGTCGCTGCGCGGCTCGCTGTTGAGCGGGAGGAGACGGCGGATCGGATCGCCGGGCTGGAGCGGCAGGTCGGGTCGTTGGCGGAGGAACAGGCCTTCACCACGCACGACGACGAGCACGATCCAGAAGGGGTGACGATCGCGGTCCAGCGCGCGCAGTTGCAGGGACTGCTGGCCGGCGCCCGACGGGATCTGGCCGCGCTGGATCGGGCGGTGGATCGCCTGGCCGCGGGTGGTTATGGCCTGTGTGCGCGGTGTGGGCGTGCCATCGGCGAGGCGCGGCTGGAGGCACTGCCCGTGGCGGAGACCTGCATCGCCTGCGCGGAGAGGCGATCGGGCCGCGGACGCTGACGGCACATAAGCAGCTTGCGTGTGGGGTTATAGAGGGTTATAACCCCTTGTGCCCATAGCCTCGGAGGCTGCTGTGCCCAAGATCAACGTGTACCTGCCGGACGACCTGGCCGCCGCGGTGAAGGAAGCCGGGGTACCGGTGTCCTCGGTGTGCCAACAGGCGCTGGCAGAGGCGGTACTCGCAGCCACCGGCGGCACAGCGCCCAGCGGAGGACTCGAGATGATCGAGACGGCAAGTTGGAATCGATTCACAGCCCGGGCACGGAGCGCGGTCGATCGCGCGCTGCGCAACAAGCCGGCCACCACTGTCGAGCTCCTGAGTGCCCTGGTCGAGGAGGGCGAGAACTTGGCGTTGACCGTTCTCGCCGCGCTCGACGTGGAGCCGCCGGACGTCGTCGCGGAGGCCCGGGGACACGGCAACGGCACTGATCTGCGCGGCGCTCTGGATCGAGCCGTCAGCGAGGCGGTCCGGCTGCAGCACAACTTCGTCGGGTGCGAACACCTGCTGCTGGGGCTCGCCGCCGGGCCGGACGACGACGGCGTCGCGGTTGCTCTCCGAGCCATGAGCGCCGATCTCGCCAGGCTCCGCACAGCGGTCAGTGCCGCGGTCGCCGGCGTGGTGTTCAGCCGAACCCAGCAGGCCACGGCAGGCCTGTCCGCGCCGGTTCGCGCCATTCTGGAGGACATCCGGTCGAGGCTCACCCGGCTGGAGCGGGGAACTGCGACGTAGCTCGTCGTCGCAGCGGACCCAGAGCGGACTTTCGCCGTCAGCCGGCGTCGCGTCGGGGGATGCCCTGCACCAACTCGGTGTCCACCCCCACGGGACCGAAGTCCTCGGCGCCGCCGGGTTGCCCTACCGGCTCCTTCCGGCCGGGGAGCGGTTCGGCGAAGAACCGGATGTTGTCCGCGACGTGGGCGCCGCGGAAGGCCGACGTGCATGTCCTCGTCGTACCGGTAGATCAATTCATTGCACTCGGAGCACCGAAACACCTTGGCTTCGTTCTGTGGTGCGAGCGGTCTCATCCGGATGGTGATGACGAGAACGCGCCGGCCGGAACCAGGTCGTTCGGCCTGAAATAGGGGAACAGCTCGCGCTGCTGCTGCATCCCCTGATGGGTCACCATGGTGGCGAAGACGTCCTCCTTGACCGGTTCCTTCTCCGGGGTGTCGCTGCCGAACCACCCGAGCGGCTCCTGGGGCGCGTCGATCTGCGCGGTCATATGGTTTTCTCCTTTCTGGTCCGTGCAGTCGATCTTCGAGAGAACCTCACTGGTCGCACCGCGAGATCGACGTGAAACAGACGCCGCGGCCGGTGCGCAGCACCAGGGGACGCGTCAGACGATCGCCGTCAGGTCGTCGAGGGACACCATGAACTCGGCCATCGAGGCCTCCTGGAATGAATCTTTCGCGCGCAGCGCCCTGGCCGGCACATGTCGATCGCCGTTGATCACTAACGCCGTGTGATGGCGTAGGTGTGCGTTGATCCCGACCATAAGGACGACAACGTCAACGGGGCTATGGGTAACAGGGCGCCAACCGTGAAACGGGTATACGCGCCGAAGGGAAATGGGTATGCCTACCCCTTGACGCGCAGTCGCCGTGCGTGGCGTCCCCCAGGACGTACTGCTCTCTGGCGAAGGCGTGCTCCGACCGGATCGCGTCAGGCCGACGCCCGATGCGTGACCACCCACGCTGCGATCTGCACGCGGGAGGAGAAGTTGAGCTTGGCCAGGATGTGCTCGACGTGCCCGTGCACCGTGCGCTGCGAGATGACCAACTCCTCGGCGATGGCGCGGTTGGTCAGTCCGCGGCCGATGAGCGCGGCGACCTCGGACTCCCTCCTGGTCAGCGGGTTGTCCGCTGAGCCGGTCGGCAGAGAAGCCGGAGCGGGGGTGGACGCCGCAGACCCGGGCGAGGGCGGTGCCGTCGACGCCAGCGCCGCCGTCACGTCGCGGGAGCTCGCGAGCTCGGCGCCCCTCCGGTACGCCGCGGCGTACGCACGTTCCCCCAGCGTCCGTTGGATGCTCTGCTCGCAGTCCCGGTGGTGGACCAGCAGGGCGGGCAGGAATGTCGTGATGCTCTCGCTGCGACGGCTGAGCGCGTCAGCGGCCCCGAGGAGAACGGCGGCGCGCCGGGCATCCCCCTCCTCTGTGGCGATCCACGCGAGGGTGTCGAGGCACGACGCAGCGACGAGGGAATGTCCGACGTCGTCCGCGATCCGCAGGCCCTGGTGGAGCCGGGCCCTGGCGTCCTCCCGGCGGCCACTGCGCCACAGCGAGACGCCCATCCCCCACAAGATGTAGGACCGGTACACCGACTCGCCGCGAGCTCGGCTGATCTCCAGGGCGTCCTCGAAATACCGGATGGCGCGGTGGCCGGCTGACTGCAGTTCATGAGAGAAGGCGAGCAGGACGAGGGCCGACAGACGGAGAACGTCAGGGGCCTCGTCGGCGCGCAGCACGCGGACGGCGTCCTCGAGGTGCGTCTGGGCACGCCCGCACTCGGCGCGGAAGAGCGCGGCGGTCCCGTCGGCCAGCGCGACGATCCCTGGCGCCGTGGGGTCCCCGCTCGACTCCGCGATCTCCCTGGCTCGGGCGACGAGGACATCGGCCGCGTCGAGATCGCCCTGCGACGCGGTGAGCACGATGTCGGCATACAGGGCCATGGTGACCTCGCCGGAGACCTCTGCACCGGCCTGCGCGAGCAGCCGATCGAGCCAGTGGCGCCCCTCACTGAACAGAGCGCGTGAGTTCCAGAACGGGAACAGGGCGGCCGCCGTCCGCAGGCCCCGCCGCGGGTTCTCGAGGGCGCAGTAGTCGAGGACGTAGCGGAAGTTCGACTGCTCGCGCTCGATACGGGCGATCCACCCGAGCTGCCCGGGCCCGATCCACTGATCGCGCGCCGCGACGGCGAGGTCCTCGTACCAGCGGGAGAGACGCTCGTGTACGTCGTGCTCGTCCCCGCGGGCGCGCGACCTCTCTCGCCCGTACTCCCGGGAGGTCTCCAACATGCGGAACCGGACCGGCGCGCTCCCCGAGTCCTCCCGCACGAGGATCGACTTCTCGACCAGCGACGTCACGATGTCGAGCAGCTCGTTCGGACCGCCGGTGTCCCGCTCGCACATCGCCTCGACCGCGTCCTCGCAGACCGCCGTGATGGCGTCGATGTCCATGCTTCCGGCGAAGTACGACAGGCGCGACCAGACGAGCTGTTCCGGAGGGCTGCAGAGGTCATGGCTCCAGTCCATGCACAGCCGGAGGGTCTGCTGGCGGGTCGGGGCTCCGCGGCCTCTCTGCGTGAGCAACGCGAACCGGTCGGCGAGCCGCTCGAGGATCTGCGCAGGCGACAGCGTCCGCAGACGCGCCGCGGCGAGTTCGATGGCCAACGGCAGCCCGTCCAGCCGCCGGCAGATGTCGGCCACGGTGGCCGCGTTGCCGTCGGTGAGGGTGAACCCGGCAACGGCGACCGTGGCGCGGTCGACGAAGAGGGTGACGGCGTCGGACTGCGACAGGCCTGTGAGCTTCGCATCACCGGCGCCGCCAGGCACGGTCAGCGGCGGAACGCGCAGGAGGACCTCTCCGTCGGTGCGCAGTTCCTCGCGGCTGGTGCACAGGATGCGCACCCTGCGACACCGACGCAGCACGCGTTCGGACAGCGCCGCGACGGCCTCGACGACCTGCTCGCAGTTGTCGAGGACCAGCAGGCACCCGGTGTCGGCGAGCACGTCGACGAGCGCGTCCTCGAGTGGCCTACCGGCAGGTGCCCGCACCCCGAGCGTCCCGGCGACGACGTCGACCAGCAGGGACGCGTCCGACAGCTCACCCAGCTCGACCAGCCACACACCGTCGGGAAAGGCATGCCGGACCTTCTCAGCTGCTCGCAGCGCCAACCTGGTCTTGCCGACCCCACCGATCCCGGTGAGCGTCACCAAGCGCGCCGAACCGAGCAATCTCCTGGCTTCGGCCAGTTCGTTGTGCCGGCCGACGAAGCTCGTCAGCTCGATCGGAAGATTGCCCTCGGCGCCACGACAGCGCAGCGCACCGTCGTGCTGCTCGCTCAGGCCGGCTGACGGGTGTTCGGGCACGTCCGCCCCTCGACCGGCTGCGGCAGCGCTCGATTCGCATCGAGGCACACCGACCATTGAACCAGCTGCGGCGTCCGCCGAACCCGTATCCGCAGGTCCACGGCCTGGGAATGCGAGGAAAGGCGTGAATGGTCCTGGTGGCCGACGTGCACGGATGCTAGCTCGCGAGCGCCGCGTCGTGAGTCGTGCGACCACCGACGACGGTGAGACTCGGTGTGAGGTCGCGTAGTTCCGAGATCGAGCAGTTTCGCGGATCCGTGGGCCAGAGCGTGAGGTCGGCGAGCCTGCCCGGGGTGAGACGGCCGCGCAGGTCGCCCTCGCCCACCAATCGGGCGGCGTCGGTCGTGTGGAGCGCGATCGCCTCGTCGCGGCTGATCGCGTGCTCCCGTCCCTGTACTCCCACCACCGTCTGCCTGGTGACCATGCCCCACACCGATGGCATGGCACCGAACGGGCCGACCGGGAAGTCCGACCCGGCCGTGACGAAGGCGCCCTCGTCGATCCACTCGCGGGCCGGGAACAGGTTCCCGACGCGCTCCTGTCCCCAGTGGCTGATCCCGACCTCGGCGGTGTCGTGCAACAGCGGCTGCTGGATCGTGACGGGGATGCCGAGCGCGATCGCTCGTGCGCGTTGTTCAGGGCCGGCCAGACCGCCGTGTTCGATGACGAGCGAGTGCGGTGGGAGCCCCGGATTGCGTTCGAGGACGTTCTCGTAGGTGTCGAGCAGGATGCGCACCGCGCGGTCGCCGAAGGCATGCGTGCCGACTCGCCACCCTCGCCGCACAACGCGCTCGATGGCTTCGGTCAGCGCGTCCGGTTCCCACAGCAACAGGCCGCAGAAGTCGTCGTGCCCGACGTAGGGTTCTTCGGTCGCGCCGCCCTCGAGCCCGCCGTCCAGCATGAACTTCATTCCCCAGACGCGCAGCCAGGGATCGTGTCGGTAGCGCCACGGCTCCATTCCGTCGAGGAGCCCGTCGACATCCGACGGGTCGGCCGTACCCATCGCCGACACCAGGGCTCGGACGCGGGTGCCGAGTCGGCCGGCGTCGAGCGTGCGCTGGAGGAGGTCGAGATCCGGCAGCGGTACGGCGCAGTCCCGGACGGTGCCGATCCCGGTGCGAGCGTAGTCGTGCGAGGCCAGGTCCAGGCCGGAGATACGGCGCTGGTCGTCGGCCGGTGGAAGAAGGTGCTCGACCAGATGGATGGCGGTGTCAACCAGCCTGCCGTTGAGCGTGCCGTCGGTGTTGCGGCCGATCAGACCCCCTGGCGGCAGGGGCGTGTCTTCGGTGATGCCGGCCAGTCGCAATGCGAATGAGTTGACGACGTCGTTGTGGCCACCGCGCTTGACGAGGATCGGATGCCGGTCCGTCGCGGTGTCCAGTTCTGTCGCCGTCGGCATCCGGCGTTCGGCGAGGTTGAGCTCCTGCCAGTTGGTGGTGGTGCGGATCCACTCGCCGTCCGGGGTGATCGCCGCTCGCTCTCGGATCAGGTCGAGGAACTCGGCGATGTCCTTGGCGCGATGGACGGGGACGTCGTGCGCGCCGTGCGCGGCGAAGATGAGGTGGGTGTGCGTGTCGTCGAAGCTCGGGAGCACGGTTGCGGTCGGCTCGTCGATGACGGTGGTGCCGGGCGTGATCCGGTCGTCCAGGCCGTGACGGTCCGCCGACACAGCGACGATCCGGTCGCCGCGGACAGCGACCGCACGCTGCGCCTCCTGGCCGGTGACGAGCGTGTGCACAGCCCCTGCGCGGATCACCATGTCGGCGCCCGGCTTCAGGTAGGCGGAACGATCGGGCATGAGGATCTCCACTCTCGGATCCGTTGGAGGCGGTCGTCACGGCCTCCTGAGCACCGAAAAGGTATCGCGCCTGATTTTCGGACGTCAAATTTCCGGCACAAGGCTTCTGGCGGGTGAACCGGACGAGTTGGCCGAACGGAGCCGGCCGTTCCATGGTCGGATGACGTCCGCCGCGCGGTGACCTCCGGGGTCCGCAACAGGTGACACCATGGGCCGAGTCCGCGCCTGAATAAGCAACAGCAGCGTCGGTATACGGCTTTCCACGGTTGTTGCGCAGTTTGGCCTGCTCGGTGAATCCGGATCCGATGCGGCGATGGATGCTGTAGAGAGGAGTCACCGGAACACAGGGACGGGGCGAAATGCTCTTCGATGACGTGATCGAGAAGATCGGGATGGTCATCGACGCCGCCGGCGTCGCGATCATCGCCGTCGGTGCTGCGATCGCGGTTGTCGTTGCGGTCATTCGCCTGGCGCAGCGCAGGGCCGGGGGCGACGTCTACCGCCAGTTCCGGCGAATGCTCGCCCGGACCGTCCTCCTGGGACTGGAACTACTCGTGGCCGCCGACATCGTCCGTACCGTGGCGATCCTGCCCAGCCTCAACAGCGTGGCGGTGCTGGGTGGAATCGTCCTCATCCGTACGTTCCTGAGCTTCTCGTTGGAGCTGGAGATCACCGGCCGCTGGCCATGGCAGAAGTCCAGCCCGTCGAATGTCGACAGCTCGTATGAGGCCGGACGCAATTCTATCGGTCGGCGGGGACGAGATCGGTGCGGTAGACGTCGGCAGCCCGGAATGTCGCGGGGACGCCGAGTTCCGCGGCGACGGCTGTGATCGCGGCGTCCCCGATCTCGAGGTCGGCCTGGCCGTCGTGGGTGAAGTGCGGGATCACGAATCGGTCGAGGTGTGCGCGGATCTCGTCGTCGGTGTGGCGGCCCATGAAGCTCCGCACGTGGTCGACCACGGTCTCGGGCCGGTCCTGGATGGTGTGCAGGGCGCGCCGGCTGGCGCGGACCATCGCGTGCAGCGCCGGGCTGTCGAGCGGGATGTAGGTCGGGTCGACCATCACTCCCACGGTCGGGATCTGGAAGTGGTCGCCCACCCAGGCGAGCACCCGCCATCCCTCCTGCTCTGCCACCTGTTCGGGAGCCATCGTGCTGCCGATCAGCGCGGCGTCGATCTCACCGGCGCGCAGACTGCGCAGGTGCATCCCGTAGTCACCGGGCGTGCGGTACTGACATTCGAGGTCACGGTCCGGGTCGAGTCCGGCCCGGCGCAGCACGATCCGTGCGAAACATCCGGGGGCGGTCTCCGGAGCGTGCACGGCCAGCTTGCGACCTTTCAGGTCCTGCAGTGACTCCAGCCCGGCGCGGCCGACGAACCAGAACAGCGGCCGGTGGGTGCTGACACTCAGCCCGGTCCGCGGGATGTCGTCGGTGAGCCGCGACAGCATCGACCGGCCCAACCCGATCGTCGCGCCGCGACGCAGCCGCTCGGTCTTCCAGGCGACCCCGTCGCGCAGCGCGACGCGTACGCCTTCGTCCTCGAAATAGCCCTCCTGGTCCGCGATGTACGCGACCAGCTCCTCGTGTATGCCACGTCCGACGTAAGCAAGATCGAGCATTTCCAATGCATCATCCCTTTTCAGTCCATTGCGAGACCACCGTTGACCGGTGCGTAGCTTCCCGTGGTGAAATCGGCTTCGTCACCCGCGAAGAAGGCCACCGTGCGGGCGACATCGGCCGGGCGGGCGAGGCGACCGAGTGGCGTGGCCGCCGCCATCTGTGCCAGCAGTGCCGGGTCGAGCTTCTCCTCCGACCAGGTCTCCTCGACGGTCGCGGGCGCCACGACGTTGGCCGTGATGCCGTGCGGGCCCAACTCCTGGGCCACGTAGCGCACGAACTGGTTCAGAGCGGCTTTGGCCGTGCCCAGCGCGATCATCCCGGAGCGAGGACGGCGCGAGAGGCCCGTGCTCAGATAGACCAGCCGGCCTCGGCCGCGCTCGACCATGTCCGGCACCACCGCCTTGGTCACGAGAAACGCCGCACGCATCTCCTGGTCGAGCTTCCCGCCCAACTCCTCCCAGGTGAGGTCGCGGAAGGAGCCCATCGCGAACGGTGTGGGGGCGTTGTGCACCAGCACGTCGACCCCGCCCCACCGGTCACGGACCTCGGCGAACATCCGATCCACGTCGGCGGGCAGGGTGACGTCGGCCTGCGCGGCCCACGCCTCACCTCCGGCCGCGCCGATCGCGGCGACGACGGCGTCGGCCTCTTCGCGGCTCGAGCGGTAGTTGACCACGGTCCGCATCCCGCGCTCGGCGAGCAGTGTTGCGCACGCCCTCCCGATCCCGCGGCCTGCTCCCGTCACCACGGCGACTCGTGACAATCGTGGCACTCCTTCCCGAGGTCTTCCGCCATTCGCCCAGAGCGCTCGGTTCCCCCGGCCCGTAGCGCGGACCAAAGTGGTAGTAAACTGAAACCACCTTAGGTCAGCTGGTCGTGATCTGCAGCGGTATGTGAAATTCGACGCCACGATCGGTGCCGCAGAGAGTTGCTCCCGCTCATGTCGCGGGCAGTGGAGGCCGGATGACAGGTCAGCGCTCACTACTGGTCGCGCTGGGCGTACAGGGCCGCGAGATCGTCGGCGTGCCGGCGGTGGATGACTGCTCGCCGGAGTTTGAACGTGGGGGTCAGTTCGCCCGATTCAACGGTCCACGTCGTTGCGAGCAACCGGAACCGCTTGATCTGTTCGGGCCGGGACAGGTGGCTGTTGGCCTCGTCCACGACGCGCTGGGCCTTTGCGAGCACGGCCGGATGATGGACGAGCTCGTCCGGGTCGGTACCGGAAATGCCCTGGTCCCGGGCGAACTCCAGCAGGTTTTCCGGTGGGGCGGTGAGCAGTGCGACGACGTATGGCCGTGTGTCACCGAAGGTGAGCACCTGGTCGATGAACGACTGCCCCGCCACCCGGAACTCGATCGCCGTCGGGGAGATGTTCTTGCCTGCCGCGGTGATGATGATGTCCTTCTTGCGGTCCGTGATGTGCAGGCGCCCGGCCTCGTCGACCCGGCCGATGTCGCCCGTGTGCAGCCAGCCCCTGGCGTCGAAGAGCTCGGCATTCGCATCCGGCCGGTTGCGGTAGCCGGGGGTGTTGCCCGGTGAGCTCACCAGGATCTCGCCGTCGTCGGCGATGTGGATCTCGGCGCCCGGCAGGGGGAGGCCCACGGAGCCGCGGGAAGCGGTGCCCAAGCGTTCGCAGGCAACCACGCCGCTGGTCTCGGTGAGCCCGTATCCCTGGATGATCTCGACGCCGAGGGAGGCGAAGAAGCCCCGCACGTCGTCCCCGATCGGAGCCGCGCCGCTGGCGGGCACCAGCGTCCTGTCGAGCCCGAGCGCCGCCCGCACGTCTCGTAGGACTCCTTCGCGGGCCTCGGCGGCCTGCATCCGGAGAGCTGCGGGAACGGGCATGTCGTCGTAGCGCTGCGCCCACTCGCGCAGGAGTGTGTCGCGGTCGCGCGCGAGCTCGTCGCCCCGCGAGCTGAACGCGGGCGAGGCGAGGAGTCGTTCGGCGCCCTGGAGCAGCTTCTCCCACACGCGGGGAACGGCCATGAAGAAGCTCGGCCGGAACACGTGGAGATACTCCGCGAGCCGCTCCGGGGCAGGGCAGCACAGCACGTGTCCGCCGGTCTGCAGCGGCAGGTAGATGCTCCACAGCCGTTCGGCGACGTGAGCGAGCGGCAGGTAGGAGATCCCCCGGTACTCGTAGTCGGTCAGGCCGGCTCGCTCGATGGCGCCGGCCATCCAGCGCATGCTGCCGTGGGTCAGCACCGCGCCTTTGGACGGACCCGTGGTACCGGATGTGTAGACGTAGGTGACGGCATCGTGGGCGCGGATGGCCGCCTGGCGGGAACGCAGCGTTGCGTCGTGCTGCTCCCGGTGGCCCGCGCCGGCCGCTGTCAGCTTCTGCCAGTGGAGCTCGCCGTGCGTGGGCTCGCCGTCGACGTCGAGCGTGACGAGGACCGGCCGGTTCTGCTCGACCCACGGAAGCTCCGTGATCCTGGCGAGTGACGCAGGCCCGTCGACGACGATGATGCGCGGTTCCGCGTCGGAGGCGACGTGGGCCAGCTGCTCGGCGGACAGCGTGGGGTAGAGGGTGACCGAAACGGCGCCGCAGTGTGCAGTGGCGAGGTCGGCGACCAGATGCTCGATCCGGTTGCCGGCCAGGATGGCCACGGTTTCGCGCGCCTGCAGGCCGAGGTCGAGAAACGCCGCCGCGGTGTCGAGGACGTACTGGTGGTAGTCCGCCCATGTCGTCGTGCGCAGCTCGCCGTCATGGAGTTCGGAGACGGCCGGCGCCTGCGGACGCTGCCGTGCCTGCCGTTCCAGCAAGGCGCAGATCGACTGCGACGACGTGGTCTCCACTATCAGCGGTTCTCGAAGACCAACTGGTCGTGGTTCGCCCGGAACTTCCGGGCGCCCTGCGAGAGAAGCTCGCCGACGGCGTGCTGCATGTCGTGGCTCTCGAACAACGGCGTCGCGGCATCGAGCAGGTAGCGGTCGGCCTCCCGGGGCCCGTGCGCGAGCCCGTACCGGACGAGTCGCTTGGTGACCGCGTGCGCGGCCGTCGGTCCCTTCGCCAGGCGCTGTGCCCAGCCGAGCGCGTGTTCCCGCAGCTCACCGTCGGGGACGACCCGGTTGATGATGTTCCAGCGCTCGAACGTGGCGGCGGTGTACTGCTCGGCCCCGAAGGTGATCTCCCGGGCGCGGGCCGGTCCGCAGCGCTCTGCCAGCCGGTAGACCCCGCCGAGGAACGTCGTCGCCCCGATCATGGCTTCGACCTGGGCGAAGCGAGCGGACTCCTCGGCGACGATCAGGTCGCAGGCGAGCGCGAGTTCCAGCCCGGCGGCCAGGCACAGGCCGTGCACTGCCGCGATGACGGGGAACGGGGCGTCCTCGATCGCGGCGATCAATGGCATGGACCGGCCGATCAGTTCGCGCGCGCCGCTGATCGTGCGGGCCCGGAACATGGAAACGTCTGCGCCGCCGGAGAATACGGCGCCATCGGCCTGGAGAATCAGCGCACGCTTGCCCTCGTCGGAGGCGCGCTCGACGTCGGCCAGGAGGCTATCGGACAACTCCTCGTTGAACAGGCTTGCTGGTGGGCTGCTCATCGTGACGACCGCGACGGTGTCCACGGCCTGATACTCGGTGTGACCCATTTGTACCTTTCCTTCGGACGTTTGCGCTGGTCGTGGCCTTGTATTGAGCGTTAGACTAAGTCGTCTAGACCAGGTCGTCAAGGAATCGTGGAAGGTTATGGCCACGTCAATGAACGGTTAGTATGGATGGAAAGGACCTTTTTCGTAAGAGGACGAAGACGACATGAGCACGCAGCAGAGTGAGCCGTTGTCACACAAGGAGCGGCTGCTTCGGCAGGGCCTGAAGTACTTCTACGACCGTGGCTTCCACGGCACTACGGTCGATGCGATCCTGGAGGCGTCGGGGGTGCCGAAGGGCTCCTTCTATCACCACTTCGGATCGAAAGAGGAATTTGCGCGAGCTGTCCTGACCCGCTACACGGACTTCCAGCTTGCCCTGCTCGACCGCTGGGCGAGCGAGCCGGATCTCTCCGCGACCGAACGGCTCGGCGGATACGTCGACGAACTGGTGGAGCTCTTCGTGCGGTCCGGCTACCGGCGGGCTTGCCTCGTGGGGAAGCTCTCCACCGAGGTCGCCGTCGGCTCCGACGCCTTCCGTGAGCAGATCGGCGCCTCCCTGCTTGCCTGGCGGGAGCACTTGGCCGCCCTCCTGGCGCAGGGGCAGGAGAGCGGCGACGTCCGTGCCGACCGCACGGCGGAGGAGCTGGCGAACGCGATACTCGCCCTCATCCAGGGCACCTTCGTCCTGTGCATCGCCACGCGCGACGAGGAGGCGCTGAAAGCGGTGCGATCGACCGCCCATCTCCTTGCAGCGCGCCCCGACTAGTACTCCCAGCGCTATGCCGCGCTCTGGTAACCGCCCTGGTCGGCCACGTGTTCCAGAGAAAGTGCAAAATAGAACACCTTTCGCGCTCTTCCGGAATGCGCACGCTCTGTCCGGCTTCACGTCGTGCCGGCGGCGCATGTTGTTGCGACATTCATCGCGGGGGGATAGCGTGCTGCTGGATGTGGCGGCACCAGGGGCGCGCGATCCTCAGGTTTATCAGGCACTGGCCGCCATCTTCCGGGCCCGCCCACACTCGGCATCGTGAGTGGCGCTCAGCCAAGGCTTGCAGCTGACTGTTCGTCGAACCGTGCACGACGTGGCGTTCATCCCTGAATTGACGGGATCGGGAAAGAATCTTGCTGTTATATGCAGACGGGACGATACGGCGTGTATGACGCAGAGTTGGCTCGTGTGCTCCTCACGGAGCAGCAGATCCGCAACAAGATCGATGAGCTGGCCGAGCAGCTCAGCCGGGATTTCCGAGAGCGCTGCCGGGATGGCGCCGATGCTCTCGTGTTGGTCGGGGTGCTGAAGGGCAGCGTCATGTTCCTGGCGGATCTGGCCCGTGCGTTGTCGATTCCGGCGCAGCTGGAATTCCTGACACTGAGCTCGTACGGGTCGGCCGCCGTGTCCTCGGGCAAGGTGCGTCTGGTCAACGATCTGGAGACGGATCTCAGTAGCCGGCACGTGCTGATCGTCGAGGACGTCATCGACTCCGGCCTCACCCTGGCCTGGTTGCTGCAGCACCTCGAGGTGCGCAAGCCGGCCTCCCTCGAGGTGTGTGCCCTACTGCGCAAGCAGACCACGCGGAAAGCCGACGTTCCGGTGCGCTATGTCGGGTTCGACATCCCGAATGAGTTCGTTGTCGGCTATGGAATCGACTTCGCCGAGCGCTACCGCGACCTGCCCTTCATCGCGATCCTGGAAACTGCCGCCGAGCCCTGTACGCCTCGGTGAGGATGTGATGGGCTGGCACGACTTCGCCGGATGACGAGACGCACAGGAGAACCGCGTGGACGAGTGTGATGTGGTGGTCATCGGTGCCGGCCATCAAGGCCTGGTCGCTGCCACCGTGCTCGCCGACGCGGGATTGTCCGTGGTGGTCGTCGAGGCCAACCCCACGGTGGGCGGGGCGGTACAGAGTGGCGAGGTGACGCTGCCCGGATACGTCCACGATCTCTATGCCACGAATATGAACCTGTTCCTCGGATCCCCGTTCTTCGCGAAGTACGGTGCCGAGCTGTGCAACGAGGGGTTGCGGTTCGCGAGGTCCGCTCACCCGTACGCATCGGCCTTCCCCGACGGTGCGAATCTTCGCGTCACATCCGACCAGGACACCACTCTCGCGATGTGGCAGGAACACTCCCCGGCGGATGCGGCTGGGTGGGGGCGCCTTCGCGAACTGTTCGAGGCTTTCGCCGCCGCCTACCTACCGATCTACACCAGCCCCCAGCCGTCGTGGGTCGCCATGAAGTCCGTGCGCGAGGTGTGGCGCCATCGCAAGAGCATGCCGCCGGGGGATCTTGCTGCAACGCTCCTCTCCTCGACCCGAGCGCTCGGCGACCGTTACTTCTCGACGCCCGAGGCGAAGTCGTTGGCGGCTGCCTGGGGCATGCATCTGGACTACGCGCCCGACATCGCCGGTGGCGCCGTCTTCCCCTTGCTGGAGATGTTCGCCGACATGCTGGGAGGCATATCGATTGTGGAAGGCGGTGCCGGGCGGCTTCCGGACGCGATGGCCGCGCTGGTGAAGGCACGGGGCGGCACCGTTCTCACCGGTGCGCGGGTGGCCCGCGTCGACGTCGACGGGAGCGGTGCGCGCGGTGTGACCCTCGCCGACGGGCAGCGGATCAGTGCGCGGCACGGGGTCGTCTCGACCGTCGTGCTGCCTCGTCTCGTGCAGGATCTCCTCGCCGACGCCGCGGTCCCCAACGGAATGTCGGCCACCGCGCGGAACTATCGATTCGGGCCGGCCACCTTCATGCTGCACCTGGCTCTCGATGGCCGCATTCCGTGGCGGGATCCGCGGTTGTCCGATTTCGCGTACGTCCATATCGGCTCGTACGTCGACGACATGGCGCGGACGTACCAGCAGGCGCTCGCACACCAATTGCCCGAGGCCCCGTTGCTGGTGGTCGGCCAGACCAGCGTCGTCGATCCCACCAGGGTTCAACGAGCAGGACAGCACGTCGTGTGGATCCAGGTCCGCATGGTGCCGTCACAGATCACGGGCGACGCAGGCGGCCGGATCAGCGGAACACACTGGCCGGACGTGCGCGAGGCCTACGCCGATCGCGTGACAGACATTCTCGAGGCGCACGCCCCGGGCCTCACAGGGCAGGTGCGTGCTCGGGCGATCTCTTCTCCTGACGACCTGGAGCGGGCGAACAGCAATCTCGTCGGCGGCGACTCGATCTCCGGCAGCCACCATCTCGATCAGTTCCTGATGTTGCGCCCCAGCCTGGGGCTCAGTCGTTATCGCACGCCGATACCCCGGCTCTTCCTGGCCGGCGTGGGAACCTGGCCGGGGGGCGGCGTCAACGCCATCTCCGGCCAACTGGCCGCCGAGACGCTGCTGCGGACGTTGCGACGTAGCCGGTTTCCTCAGATCCGGCCGGGCTCACGACCGTCCTCGTCCGTCCATCCGGGATGATCGGACGGGCCTTGGGCAGGCAGAACTCATTGCCGATGTCGACCGACCGTCAGTGGCGGGTGTGCGCGATGTCGCCAGCGCTGCGGCGTGGTGTCGTTGCCCAGGACGGGAGCCAGGCCGTTTCAGGGAGCGGTGTCAGGCCGGCGAAGTGGTTGATGATCGATTGAAGTCCCGGATGCGGATTCGTCCTGGGGAACATGAGGGAGAGCGGGTAGGCGAGCGTCGGGTTCACGATCGGGATGCGGCGTAGGTCGTAGTTCGTCGGCCAGACGTACCGGTCGCGCGCGCCGACGAGGGTGGCCACGTCGGCGGATTCCGCGAGCTCGTCGATGAGTACCTCGGTGCCGAAGTTGGGGCCCGCCGCGTCGATGCGGAGGTCGAAGGCGGTGGCGAGCTGGTCGTAGAACTCTGCCCATTCGCTTCGGGGCGCGATACCCGGCACCCAGATCCGAAGCTTGCGCAGCCGGGGTGGTGTCAGTGTTCGTGCGGAGGCAAGCGGATGCCTGGGGCCGACGAGGAGTTCCAGCGGGGAGTCGAAGGCGTGGATCATCTGCACGTCGCGCGGCAGCGTGGCCGGATCGGTGACGGTGCGGAACGAGGCGTCGATGTCGCCTGTCCGGACGGCGGCGGCCGCCACGTGAGGGTCGTCGACCCTGAGGGTCACCACGTCGAGGTCGGTGTCGGGATGCGAGCGCCAGTAGTCGTGCAGAACGACGGCCTGCGCGCTTCGGAGGCCGAGAACGTCGATCCGAAGGGCCCGTGAGCCCGGCCTGACCGAGGCGACGGCGCGATCGACACCCGCGACGATGCTCCGTGCGTGTGAGAGGAACGCCTGGCCGTCGAGCGTCAGTTCGACCCCTCGTGCGGTCCGGGTGAAAAGGCGGACCTCCAGTTCGCGCTCCAGGGCGGCGATCCGCTTGGAAACCGCCTGCTGTGTCACGCCCAACTCGTCGGCTGCGTGTTGCAGCTGTCCGAACTCGGCCGCCCGGACGAACGACCGCACTGCCTCGGTATCCACTGATCCAGCCTATGCCGATCCAACCAATCGTTGTGGCTCGCCGAAAGTCGGTTGTTTGATCACGCGCTCGTGTAACCGATGTGATTCCGGGATCCAAACATCGGTTGTCTTGGAGGAGTCATGTGCGCGTGAGATTCGGGTCCGGTTTCGGCTGGCTGTGGTCGGCCTACGCCGTCAGCACGTACGGCACGTGGATCGCCTTCGGAGCGTTCCCGCTCATCGCTGTTCGAGTGCTGCACTCGTCGGCATTCGAGGTTGCGCTTCTGGAGGCAGCCGGGCTTGCCGTCGCGGCGATCGTTGCGGTCCCGCTCGGGCCGTGGGTCGAGCACCGGTCCAAGCGCCCGGTGATGATGGCGATGGACCTGGTTCGGTTCCTCGCGATGGCGAGCGTTCCGGTCGCCTACGTTCTGGGCTTGCTGTCCTACGGTCAGCTGCTGGCGGTCTCGGTCGTCTCCGGAGCGGCGAGCATCGCCTTCACCGCCGCGTCCGGCGCGTACCTGAAACACCTCGTCCGCAGCGACCATCTCCTCATCGCGAACGCGAGATTCGAGGGCACGAGCTGGGTGGCGACCGCGGCCGGACCGCCCCTCGGCGGCGCGCTCATCGGGCTGCTGGGCCCGGTCGTCACCATCACGGCCGACGCGCTCAGCTACCTGCTGTCGGCGCTCGCGGTCCTCCGCATCCGCGGAGGCGACGTCGCAGCACCTCGCGACCCGGCCACCAGATTGCGCGGAGCCGACCTTCTCGGTGGCTGGCGCTTCATCCTCCACGACCGCGTACTACGGTGCCTGTTCCTCAACTCGATCCTGGTCGGCGGCCTGATCATGGCCACCGTCCCGCTCCTGGCCGTGCTCCTGCTGGGTGACCACCACGTCCCGGCCTGGCAATACGGTCTTGCCTTCGGCATCCCGGCACTCGGCGGCCTCGTGGGCGCCCGCCTCTCCGCACGCCTCGTGAGGCGTTACGGCCGGCACCGGGTCATGACCGTCTCCGGCTGGCTGCGATCGCTCTTCCCGCTCGGTCTCGCGTTCATCCATCCCGGCATCACAGGGCTCCTCACCGTGATCGTCGTCGAGGGCCTGCTGATCACCTGCATGGGCATCTTCAACCCGATCTACGCCACAGCACGCCTGCAACGGACTCCCGCGGATCATGCCGCCCAAGTCCTCACCGCATGGAGTGTCAGCAGCAAACTCGTGCAGGCCACCCTCATGGTGATCTGGGGTGTCCTCGCCACGCTCACCAGCCCCCTCTCCGCGATCACCGTCTCCGGCGTTCTCCTGCTCGCCACCCCGCTATTGCTGCCCAAACGGACTCACTCGTCCGACCCCGGTGTCAGCGACGCCGTGACCCCGAACTAGGCCGCTCTCCGGTCTCGGATCAGTGCCGCGGCGCGCTCGCCGATCGCCAGCACCGTGGCGTTGGGGTTGGCTCCGACGAGGTCCGGCATGACCGAGGCGTCGGCGACGCGCAGGTGTGTGACGCCCCGGACGCGGAGTTCGGTGTCGACCACTGCCTGCTCGTCGTCCCCGATCCGGCAGGTGCCTGCTGGATGGGCCCCGCTGTGCACGGACTCCCGCAGGTACTCGCGCAACCGGGGCCGATCCTGGATGTCCGGGCCCGGCCGGAGTTCCTGCTCGCTCCAGCCGGCCAGGGCCCGGGTGCCGGCGATCTCCCGGGCCATCTGCAGCCCGGCCAGCAACACCGCCACGTCCCTGTCGTCGGTGAGGAGGCCGGGATCGATCCGGGGTGCGACGGTGGGGTCGGCCGAGGCCAGCGTCACCGTTCCGCGACTGTGTGGGCGCGCGGCGGCGACGGCGACGGCGTACCCGCCAACCGGAACGGTCGCGGGGTAGAACGGTCGGTCGAAGAAGAAGATCTGGACGTCCGGTGCGTCGAGCGTCCGGGTGGTGCGGAGCAGGGCGCCCAGAACCCGATGGACCTCCGTGCTGGAGGCCACCGGCCCGGCCCCCGACCGGATCACGCGGGCCATCGGATGGTCCTGCAGGTTCCGGCCGACCCCGGGGAGGTCGGCGACGACGTCGATCCGGTGGCGGCGGAGGTCGTCTGCCGGTCCGATGCCCGACAGCATCAGCAGGTGCGGAGACCCGATCGCTCCGGCGCACAGCACCACTTCCCGGGTGGCGTCGATCCGCCGCCGCACACCGTCGAGGACGTACTCCACGCCCCGGCACCGACCGCCGGAGAGCACCAGGCCGCGGACGACAGCGCCTGCCATGACCGTGAGGTTCGGCCGGTCCGCGAGGACGGGGCGGATGTAGGCGTCGGCCGCGGACTGCCGGTGTCCGTCCACGATGTTCTGGTCGATCCAGCCCACGCCGTCCTGATCGGCGCCGTTGAGGTCGTCCGAGATCGGGAGGCCGAGTTCGGCCACGGCTTCGAATGCGGCGTTCTCGAACGGCGCGACTTCCTCGGCGCCCGTCACGATCATGGGGCCGCCGGTGCCCCGGTACCGCTCGTCGCGGCCGGCCGCGTGCTCGCTCCGGCAGAAATAGGGGAGCAGATCCTCGTATCCCCAGCCCGTCGCGCCCGCAGCGGACCAGCCGTCGTAGTTGGCCCGGTGCCCGCGCAGATGCATCATCCCGTTGATGCTGCTCGTCCCGCCCAGCACCCGGCCTCGCGGATAGTCCAGGTCCCTTCCGGTCAGGGCGGTCTGCGGTTCGGTGGTGTAGGCCCAGTCGACCGAGGTACCCAGCAGCCTGGGCCAGGTCCACGGCACGGACATCGCCTCCGGGCCGTCGGCCGCTCCCGCTTCCAGCAGCACGACTCTCACGTCCGGGTCCTCGGAGAGCCGTGAGGCGACCACACATCCGGCAGTGCCTGCACCCACAACGAGATAGTCAGTGGTGTCGGAATCGCCGTAGATATCCACGATCGCCCTTTCGTCTGCCTGCAGCGAATTCGAGGATACGGGGGTGCGCCCACCGGCGGAATCGAGAAAACGAGCTGTAACAGGAATTGCGAATTCGCCCGACACGTAGTACGACGCCGATTACGTGGACGCCGCCGCCGGGTCGACAGCATCGAAGTGTGGAACCTCGTGCGTGAAGCCGGCGCGCACCCGGTCACCGACCGTCAACGTGGGTGCGCAGCGCCCCATCGCGCGGACCTGCTCGTCGAGCTCGACGAGGCAGATCCCGAACGGTGTGGGTGGGTGATCCGCTCCTCGGGGTGCCCGATGGACGACGGTGATGGCGGTGACGGTGCCGACCCCGTGGCTGGGGAGGCGGTCGATCGTGTCGTGTCCGCAGGCCGGGCAACGATCCCGGGGCAGGTAGCCTCGTCGGCCGCATCGCCGGCACTGGCTGTAGAGGATCCGGGGGACGCCTCGCGTCCAGTCGGCGTCCGGGCCCGGCTCGGTACTCACGCCGCTTCCACCACGATGCTGACGTGCGCCGACATCACTCCGCCGTCGGCGTGTGCGAGTGCGGTCCGGGGCGGGCGGGGCACCTGCCGCGCTCCGGCGGCCCCGCGCAGCTGCGTCACCACCTCGGCCAGGTGCGCCATCCCGCCGCCGACCCCGCAATGTCCGTAGGACAGCAGACCGCCGTGCGTGTTGAGGGGAAGACGGCCGGCGCGGTCGAAGCTGCCACGGGCGGCGTCGGCACCACTGGTGCCCGGAGTGGAGAAGCCGATCTCTTCGAGGAGCATCGCGAGGGTGATCGTGAAGCTGTCGTAGATGCCTGCGATGTCGACGTCGTCGAGATCGCGACCGGCCCGTCGCAAGGCCGTACGCGCGGCGCGCCGGGCTCCCAGGTCGGAGAAGTCGGCTTCGCAGATGTGTTGATGACGATGTCCTTCTCCGGTCCCGGTGATGCGCACTGCCCGTCCGCCCCGTGGCTCCGCGCTGACGAGGAACGCGGCCCCGCCGTCGGAGACGGGGCAGCAGTCCAGGAGCCGGAGGGGTTCGGCGATCATGCGCGACTGCTCGACGTCGGCGACGGTGACGGGTGCACGCAGGTGAGCGCCCTCGGTCGGGCCGGCGTGGGCCCGCATCTGCACGGCCAGCGGCGCGAGGTCGGCCGGGGTGAGGTCGTGCTGGGCGAGGTGGTGTGATGCCAGGAGCGCGTAGTACGCGGGAACGGTCGCGCCGAGCGGGACCTCGTACCGGCGGTGCCCGACCTGGGCCAGCGTCCTGGTCGAGACGTCGCCGCTCTGCCCGCTTGCGCGGTCCTCTCCCGCCGCGACGAGCACCGTCGTCGCGTCGCCTGCCCGGATCAGCCGTGCCGCAGCGGCCACCATCGCGAGCCCTGTTGCACCGCCCGCGCTCATGCCGAACGCTGCGTCGGGCCGGGCGCCGATCTGCTCGGCGAGCAGATCGGCGGGCATCAGATGGCCATGGGTTGTCGCGTAGCCGCAGATCACGACGTCAACCTCGGTCGCGAGAACCTGCGCGTCGTCGAGGGCTGCCAGTGCCGCGCGAGCCTGCCACTCGAGGGCGGTGGGACCGGGCTGCCGTCCGAACGGGGTCAGGCCCACCCCGCTGAGCCACGGGCCACCGTTGCCGGTCATCGGGCTGCGGGTTCCGGACGCAGCTTCACCATGACGTCCATCCGACCTTCCTGTGTCACGTCGCCATGCTGGTTGACCAGCGAGAACCGGCGCTCCACGACACCGGCGTCGCCCCGGCTGGTCAACCGGGTGTCGAGGATCGTGACCCGCGCGTGCACGGTGTCGCCGATTCTCACCGGCGCGCGGAAACGCCAGCCGTCGATCCCGAGAAGCGCGACGGCGCTCCCCTCGAACGCGCCTGTCCGGGAGATGAGGCCCAGGCAGAGGGACAGGCCGAGCGCGCCGTGCGCGATGCGTTCCCCGAATCGGCCCGCGGCTGCCGCCACGGCGTCGGTGTGGACGGGGTTGTAGTCGCCGGTCCAGGCCGCGAAGGACACGATGTCGGCCTCGGTCACGGTCCGCGCGGGCGACACCAGTTCCTGCCCTGTCGCGAAGTCCTCGAAATACAGGGGCATGTCTCCTCCTGGGGTCAGCCCGTCTCACGGGAGCGGCCGGTCGAGGGCTGGGGGTGCGCAGCGGCCTCGGCCGTGCACTGCGCGGCGATTCGTCGCATATGCCGGCAGACGTCGCGGCGCTCGTCGTCGTCGAGTGCTGCCAGCACGCCGAGTGCCACGAGCACGCCGGCGAGTTCGTGGCGGGCGTTCACCACCGGGCAGGACACGGCGTAGATGCCGGCGACGTACTCACCCTTGGACTCGAGGATCTCGCCGCGGCGCAGCGCGTCGACCTGTTCGAGGTACATGGTGGGGTCGGTCGTGGTTGCTGCCGTCATCTGCGCCAGTCCGGGGGCGAGCAGCCGCTCGCGCTCCTCGTCATCGGCGAAGGCGACGACCCACTTGCCGTAGGAGACCGACGTGATCGGAAACCGATTCCCCACGGAGACGCTGACGCCGGCGGCAGACGGCGGCTCGACCTTGGCCATGTACATCATCCGGTTGTCGCCGGCGCGCTGGACGAATGCTGCGGTGAGGCCGGTGTGCCGCGAGATCGCCGCGAGCAGCGGGCGCACCCTGTGGAGCACATCGAGCCCTTCCTCGGCCCGCACCCCGATCACGACCGCGTACTCGCCCAGCCGGTAGCGGCGGGTCTCGTCGTCGTAGGAGAGCAGGTCGTGCCCCTGCAGGGTGCGCAGGACACGCAGGCAGGTGGTCTTGGAGACGTCCAACTCGGCGGCGATCTCGGAGAGCGTGCTCTCACGGGTGCGGTAGCGGCTGAGCAGCTTGAGCACCCTGGCGGCGAGGTCCGCCCCGGGCGAGTGGTAGCCGATTTGTGCCATATATGAAACGCCGTTCCTTCGGCTCACTGTCACCGGACTATGGCAAGGCCGATCTGAGCCTGTCAAAGGTCTCGTTCGAGGAATGCGAGGCCGTTTCACTGGTGGAACGAGTGATTGACACCGGCAGCGGCGCGGCGAAATCTCGCGACGGCGATCTTGAGCGGCACCACGCCGCAAGCTCACCGACGAGCGGAGCAGGATGACCGACGAACTCGTGATGCGGCCCGACCCGCAGAAGAGGACCCCGACCGTGTCGAGCGCCCGCGACCCGTTGCACGCCGTTCTGGACCCAGGATCCGTGGCGATCATCGGAGCGTCCAGCGACCCGGACAAGGTCGGTGGCCGCCCCGTCGATTACCTGCGGCGGTACGGCTTCGGTGGCGTCATCCACCCCGTGAACCCGCGCCGCGACGAGGTGCAAGGCCTGCGCACGGTGCCCAGCCTCGCGGCCCTCGACGAACCGGTCGACGTCGTGCTCGTCGCGGTACCCGGAGCGGCTGCGGTGGAGGCGGTGGAGGCAGCGGCAAAGGCCGGGGCCCTCGCGACGATCGTCATGACGGCCGGGTTCGGCGAGACCAGGAGCCCGGAGGGCGTCGCGCAGCAGCAACGGATGCTCACAGCGGCTCGGACGGCCGGAATGCGCCTGTTCGGGCCCAACTCGCAAGGGCTGGCCAACTTCGGCACCGGCGCGGTCCTCGGGTTCTCCACGATGTTCGCCGAGCAGCCCCCACAGGACGGCCCGGTCGCCGTCATCAGCCAGAGCGGCGCGATGTGCTCGGTGCCCTACGGGCTGCTGAGGCGGCGCGGCATCGGTGTCCGGCACGCGCACGCCACCGGAAACGACGCCGACGTGACCGTCGGCGAACTGGCCGCAGCGGTCGCGGCCGACCCCCAGGTCCGGCTGATCCTGCTCTACCTGGAGAACCTCGCCGACCCGGAGTCGCTGGCTGCTGCGGCCCGGGTGGCCCGCGAGCGGGACCTGCCGATCGTCGCGCTGATGGGCGGGCGCAGCGCCGCCGGGCAGCGCGCCGCGAAGTCGCACACCGGTGCGCTCGCAGGCGAGCGCCGCGTGATCGACGCCTACTTCGCCGAGCTCGGCATCCGGCGGGCCATGAGCATGCCGGAACTGGTCGACACCACGGAGTTGTATCTGCAGGACTGGCGCCCGCAGGGTCGCCGGCTGGTCGTCGTCAGCAACTCCGGTGCGGTCTGCGTCCTTGCCGCCGACGCTGCCGAGGACCGCGCCATGCCGCTCGCCGCTCTGTCCGCGGAGACCGAAGAGCGCGTCGCCTCGGTCCTGCCCGGCTTCGCCACCTCGGCGAACCCCATCGACGTCACCGCGGCGCTCCTCACCGACAGCGGGCTGTTCGGGCGGGTCCTGCCACTGGTCGCCGAGGATCCTGACGCCGACGCGTTCCTGCTCGGGATTCCGGTGGCGGGCAAGGGCTACGACGTACCGCGGTTCGCGGTCGACGCGGCCGAGTTCGCCGCGCGCACGCGCAAGCCCCTCGTCGTCGCCGCGCCGCAGGAGTCGGTTGCGGAGGAGTTCCGTCGCCGCGGCATGACCGTCTACCCGGACGAGTCGACCGCCATCGGCGCGCTCGACCACTACCTCGCACACGCCGAGCTGCGACGCTCGGTGCGAACCGAACCTCGCTCGTACGGGACCGGACCGGCGTCGGCCGACCCCGTCACACTCGACGAGGCCGCCGCGCTGGCGCGGCTCGCCGACGCAGGGATTCCCGTCGTGCGACATCACCTGTGCCGTAGCCGGGACGAGGCGGTCGCGGCGTTCGCCGAGCTCGGGACCGGAGACGTCGTCGCAAAGGGCTGCTCGATCGATGCGCCGCACAAGTCCGAGCTCGACCTCGTCGAGCTCGGCCTGACCACACCCGACGCCGTCGGTGCTGCATACGAGCGGCTCAGCGCGCGGATTCGGCACCTCGGGCTCGCGTTCGGTGGCGTGATCATCGCCGAGCAGGTCCGTGCACTGCACGAGATGGTGGTCGGGGCTCGCCGCGACCCCACCTTCGGACCCGTTGTCCTCATCGGGCAGGGCGGGAAGTACGTCGAGTACCTCCCGGACGTTCAGGTCGTGCTCGCGCCGCTGGGGCGCGAACGGGCCCTGCAGGCGATCGGGCAGTTGCGGCTCGCCCGCGTGCTCGGCGGGGTCCGTGGAGAACCCGCCGCGGACGTCGACGCCCTCGCCGACCTGGCGGTGCGTGTGGGCGAGATGGTGGCGACCGACCCCGGCCTCGTCGCGATCGACGTCAACCCGGTCATGCTCCGGGCTGCCGGCGAGGGCGCGGTCGTCGTCGACGCGCTGGTCCTCGCCGGGTGATCACCGAGCGGCGACGGTGGCTGCGGGCCGACCACATCTCGGCCGGTGCGCCCGGGCCCCGCCCGACCCCACCGACGTCCGACGGGGAGTGGTGAGGGCTGGGGAGCCCGGGCACGAGTACACCTCGGCTCAGCGCAGGCCGAGCTTGCTGGAGCAGACCGGCCACGCCTTCCAACCCTGCGTAGCGAGGACGCGCTGAGCGACAGCGATCTGCTGGGCCCGGCTGGCCTGGTGGGGCATGCCCTGGCCGCCGAATCCGCGCCACGTGCTCATCGTGAATTGCAGGCCGCCGTAGAAACCGTTTCCGGTGTTGGTCTGCCAGTTGCCGCTGCTCTCGCACTGCGCAACTCGGTCCCAGAGGGAGGCCGGCGCAGCGTTCGCGGTCGGCGTGGCGTTCGCGGTTCCGGCGATGGCGAGCGGGATTCCGAGCGCAACTGCGCCGGCTACGGCCACGCGGAGGAGAGCTCGACTCTTGCGGGGTTTCGGGGTGTTCATTCTGATTTTCTCCATGGCGCACCCCGAGACGAACCTGCTGGTCAGCGGGTTAGAGGCGGCCTGGAAAATGGGGTCCAGGTGCTTCTTCGAGCCACGGGGTCGGCTCGATAAATGGCCGTCTCGGCCCAGTCCCGACGGGGGATCGGCGGACCGGAACCGGGGACTGGGGGCGGTGCGACGGTTCCGGATGTTTTCCCGATCGCTCCTCTCCGGAACGACCGCCACATGAAGCTACGAGTTCTGTCCACATGATCGCTGGGTGACCAGCATCACCTGATCAAATGATCTGATCACTAGTTCTGTAAATTACCTGGTCGCAGTGCGAATGTGTGGAATTGATCACCGGGGTGATGCGACAGAGGAAATACATCCATCCTGGAAGTAGTGATCCGGCGCACATGGCGGCCTCGTTGTGGATCTCCCCCGGGTGCGGGATCGGGCGTGCCTACGTCAAGCGAGCGCAAACAGCAGTGATGACGCTGGTAGCAGCGCCACTCCTGCCCGCAGTGGCCGACGGCGGATCGTAGGCTGAGGGTTCCCGCGCTATTCAGGAGCCGGCAGTCACAGGTGCACGGGGAGGGCGGGCATGGCCGAGGCTGGTCAGGACGACGGTGGACCGGGTGTGATCCGGTCGGCGTTCGGGTTGCTCGAACTGCTGGGGGGCCTCGGCCGGGCCCGGCTGGCCGACCTGACGAGGGAATCCGGGCTGCCTCGCACGACCGTGCATCGCCTGATGGGCCAACTGGCGGCCGTCGGGGCGGTCGAACGCATCGACGCGCACTACAGGCTCGGTCCGAACCTGCTGACCCTCGGCCGGCGCGTGACACCGCTCGAACGGCTGCGCGCCGTGGCGCAGCGGCCGCTGATCGAGCTCGCTGCGGCAACCCCGGCCCACGTAGGCCTGCTTGTGACGGCGGCCACAGGGCCGATCTACCTGGACGTGTTCCTGGGCAGGGGCCGGTTGCCGTTCCGTCGCGAGCCGGGTGAACCGGCGCCTTCGGGCTCGGCCGGGGCGCGGCTGCTGCAGTCCCGCGGGCGGGCTCTTGTCATCGACGACGGCAGGTCGATCGACGGTGTGAGTTGCGCTGCGCATGCGCTCCCACTGCCCGGCGGCGACGTCGCATGCGTCGGCATGACCGTCCCGCTGCCGCGGTTGCCTCGCGCACTTCTCGCCCCGCTGCAGGCAACCACGAGCCGTATCGCGACGCTGCTGGCCGCGCACCCGGCCGAGCCGATGTGAGCCCGGTGTCAGCTCGCCCGCATCCCGCCGTCGATCATGAGGTCGATCGCGCACACACCTGTGTTGGTGAGCAGGAAGTCCGTGGCATCGACGATCTCGGCGATCGTGACGAGCCGGCCCAGCGGCGTGCGGGCGATGGCCGGGTGATCGGGCTGATCCCGCCACCGTGAGCTGTCGCCGACCACCCCGGGGTGCAGAGCGTTGATCCGAATCGGCGCCAGCTCCAGCGCGAGCGTGCGGACCAGTCCGCTGACGCCGGCGTTGAACGTGGTGACCATGGTGGAACCGGGGTAGGGGCGGTTTCGGGCCAATCCGCCGAATACCACTATCGACGCCGACGGCGTGAATCGCTCGCGTACCACCCGGATCGTCTCGGTGAAGCCGATCAGCTTCACCGTGACCGAGTCCGCCGCGGCGTCGACGTTGAATTCCGCCAGGGTGTTTCGAGATGTGTCGTTGGCTGCTGTGGCGAGGACGAGGTGATCGACCGGCCCTAATCCGGACAAAGCTCCCTCGATGCTGTGGGGGTCCGAAAGGTCGAGCGCGCGGCCGTGGGTATCTCCCCCGATGTCACGTGCCGCCTTCTCGGCGCGATCGGCACTGCGCGAAGTGAGTACGACGTGGTCACCGAGCGTGGCCCTGTTGCGGGCGATTCCCAAGCCCAGGCTGCCGGTGCCACCGACAATCACAGTGGAAGTCATGGGGATGACGATAGGAAGACTTGTGGGGAGACTCCAGGTGGTGTCCGCTCAACGGACCTGTGGTCCTGCGGCCCGCCGGGCGATCGAGCGCTGAAAGCGGGCCGTCGGCTTTGCGGCGGTGCTAGCGTCGTCGGCGCCGGTAGTAGCGCTAATTTCACTCATTTTCATTCGAAATGGATGATATAGGCACAGTGGAAAGTGAATGCAAAGTCATTGTGACGCGACGGAGAAGGGAATCTCCTTGAGCCTGCGTGACGGGGCACCGGTTATCGGTGGTGGGCGAGCGCGTGTCAAGTCGGTCGAGCAGTCCGTCGCCGATACGGACGAGCCGGGCACAAGGCTCCGCAAGGAGCTCGGGGTGATGGATCTGGTGGGGTTCGGCGTTGCGGCCGTGGTGGGCGCCGGAATCTTCACGCTCACTGCGAGTACGGCGGGCAACGTGGCCGGACCATCGGTGTCGCTGGCATTCGTGATGGCCGCCGTGGCGTGTGGGCTCGCCGCGTTGTGCTACGCGGAGCTCGCCTCCGTCGTCCCGGTGGCCGGCAGCGCGTACACCTTCTCCTACGCGACGTTCGGCGAACCGGTGGCCTGGATCGTCGGCTGGGATCTGGTGCTGGAGTTCGCGCTGGGCGGCGCTGTGGTGTCCAAGGGATGGTCGCAGTATCTGGCCCAGTTCCTGACGCAGGCCGGAGTGCCGATGTCCGCTGCCACGGTGCCGTTGGGCCCGATCGAGCTCGACTGGGGCGCGTTGCTGATCGTCGTGGCTCTCACCTCGGTCCTCGCGCTCGGGGTGAAGCTGTCCAGCAGGGTCAGCCAGGTCATCACCGCGATCAAGGTTCTGGTGGTGTTGCTGGTGGTCGTGGTCGGTGCCGGCTACGTCAAGGTGGCGAACTACAGCCCGTTCATCCCGCCGCCTGCCCACGGGTCCACATCGGTCCATACGGGTTCGTGGCTGCACCAGACACTGCTGGAGAGGCTGTGGAGCAGCGGGGGCAGCAGTTACGGCGTGGCCGGACTGCTTGCCGCGGCGTCGCTGGTGTTCTTCGCGTTCCTCGGTTTCGACGCGCTGGCCACCAGCGCGGAGGAGGCCCGCGATCCACAAAAGGACATCCCTCGCGGCATCATCGGCGCGCTGGTGCCGGTGACGGTTCTGTACGTGGCGGTCTCGCTCGTGCTCACCGGCATGGTGAGCTACACGGAGCTCGCCACTCGGCCGGACGGCACAACGGCCACCTTGGCCACCGCATTCGCGCTGGACGGGGTCAGCTGGGCGGTGGTGGTCATTTCCTTGGGAGCGTTGGCCGGGCTGACGACCGTCGTTCTGGTGGCCATGTTCGGCCAGATCCGGATTCTGTTCGCGATGGCGCGGGATGGGCTGCTGCCGCGCGGGCTGGCGAAGACCGGCTCCCGGCAGGTGCCGGTGCGGATCACCGTGATCGTGGGCGCGGTGGTGGCCGTCGTCGCCTCGTTGCTGCCCGCCGGGGATCTGGCGGAGATGGTCAACATCGGCACGTTGTTCGCATTCGTGCTGGTGTCCATCGGGGTGGTGGTTCTGCGGCGCAGCCGACCCGACCTGCCGCGTGCATTCCGTACCCCGTTGATGCCGATCATTCCGATCTTGGCCGTGCTGTCCTGCTTGTGGCTGATGGTCAACCTGAGTATCGAGACCTGGCTGCGGTTCGTGGTGTGGATGGTTGTCGGACTCGCGCTCTACTGCGGCTACGGCCGGAGGCACTCCAGGTTCGCCCGCTCATGAACTGGCACGGCGTGGGCCGCTTTCCGGTTCACGTTCCCGGGCGTGCTGTGGATCACTGGATTCGTCGAACCGCGACGGGCCGTCGGTTCGTGTGATCACGCGACCGGGTCGGAGCGACCGCCTACAGATCGAGGGATTTCCTGATGAAGCTCATCTCCGTTGTCCGGTACGGGGTCATCGCCGCCGCAGGCTTCGCCGCGCTCACCGCGTGCGGCCAAGGTGCCCCCGCCTCGCTGGCGCCGGTGGTGCAGCAGGCCCCCGTTGCGCCGACGCCCCTTGCGTTGCCTCCCCAGCAAGGTGACCAGCAGACGCTCGAGCCCCTGGGTCAGGTGCAGATCTTCCAGGAGGCGGCCCCGAGCTACGTGACACCGCCTGCCGGCCACAAGCCGGCCAAGACCATCCAGATGCAGGCGGCTTCCAGCCCCAAGGTCGGCACCTACGTCACCGACAGCGCCGGCATGACCCTCTACAAGTCCACCTCGGACAACACGAACCCGCCGCGGTCCAACTGCAGCGGCCGCTGTGCCGAGGTCTTCCAGCCGATGCTGGTGGACGGCGCCGCGAAGATCTACCTGTCGGGGATCGACGCTTCCAAGGTCGGCGTGATGCAGCGGTCCGACGGCACTGTTCAGGTGACCCTCAACGGATCGCCCGTCTACTACTACTCCCAGGACCGACCCGGCCAGATCAACGGCCAGGGTGTCTCGAACACCTGGTCCGCTGTGAACCCGAAGGGCGGCAGCACGGCCGTGCAGGTGTCGAGCAACGGGCGGTCGTCGAACAACGGCCGGTCGGCCGGCGACGGACAGTCGTCGAACAACGGGCAGTCGTCCAGCAACGGGCAGTCGTCGAGCAGGTCTTCAGGATCCTCGACGGGTTACGGACAGTCGGGTGGCTCGTCGGGCTACCAGGGCTACGGGCAGTCCTCGGATAGGCAGTCGCAGGGGAGCGAGATCGCTTCTGCTGCCCCGGCGCCTGCCTACGGCCGGTCGTCGGGTGGGTACTCGTCGGCCGGGCAGCCCAGCCGTACCAACGGTTCTTCCTACTCGCAGAACTGATCGGCGAAACGCCGGCCGCGGACGACCGCGGTCGGCGTTCTCGTATGCGTCAAGTGCGGACTCAGAAGGTGATCCGCGGTCGCATGCCTGCGACGACGCGGCAGGTGATGCACAGATCGCTGTGCTCGCTCGGGACCTCGGGCGGCATCGTGATCCCACCCCCCGTGATGTGCTCGGCGACGCACCACAGCGTGTGCAGATCGTTCTCGGCGAAGAACAGGGCGTCGGCCTCGAAGGTGGTGAGGCCGAGCAGATCACGGGCGACGCCGCCGATCTCGCGTCCGTCGGTGAGCCGGCGCGCGGAGTAGGCACCGTGCCACTGGGAGACCGGGTCGGTGATCGGTTCCCAGTCGAGGGCGAGACCTTCGTGCCGGACGACTGTGCCGGCGAGGCAGTGCGAGGTGCCGCAGCCGGGGCGGCGCAGGGCCCAGAAACGTTGTTCGTGCTCGTCGCGGTGGGCGGTGACGTACTCCAGTTCCTTCCGCAGCCGGGCGACGTCGATGTCGGGAGCAGCGAGCTTCGACAAGCGGTCGGGTCGGGGTTGAGTGCGCATCCGAGTGCTCCTTCGGTTTCGGCCAGGAGTGCGGTCGTCGGCCCCGCTACCGGTGGACGTCCGGTGCGTGCGCGCTGGTCAGTGTTGCGCAGAATCGCCCCAAGGTCATGCGGGAACTCCGATCACGTCGGCGTGCTGACCTTCGCGACGGGCCGGCTCCTGTCCTCTTCGTGCAGTCCGCTCGATCCGTGCGTATCTCGATTTTCTGCTTAGCGTCAGCAATAGCAGAAGTGCAGTCCTCGGCCGTCCGGCCTTCCGAAAGTACGATGAGTATGACGATGACGGTTGGACCGCGCGGCTATCCGGGGGGAGGTAGCTGTCTTTGCGAGTGTGCCATCCCGCGAATCGAAAGGAATGCCTGTGACACGATCCCGAGTCAATTGCACGAGGAGGTCGAGTCCTCCGGACGCGTTGCCGGAAACGGCTACCGGGGGCACCGAGAACGCGGGCCCCGTTCCCTCGATGTCACGCCGGCGGAAGCCGGGACGCATAACGTGCGCCCAGGCCTACAGGGGTGAAGCGTGGTCGGCCGCGCGCGATCCAGCACCAGCGCGCTGGGGCAGGGCCTGAGTCGTCAGCCCTGGACGAGCCCGAACGCCGGATCCCCGCGAGGCGGGGCACGCCCTGGCGGTTCATCCTCCTGCTCCCCGACCTGCGCAGGGTCGGCACCGACGGTCGCCACTCGCCTCGGATCGAGGGGTGCTGCGGCGGACCGAATAGCCCGCCGCCGCCGAGGACCGCAAGCTGTGCGGCACGGGTGCCTTCCCCTTCGCGTGAGGAGCCGGTTCCGTCATCACCATCCACCGTTTCTCTCCGGCAGGACATGCCCGGAGAGGCTCCCGGCCGCCCACCGAGGGGCCCGATATCGCACTTGGCCGCCGGATCCACACCTCCGGTCGGGACCGATTGCACGTCGTGCCCGTCGGCGGAGCCGCCAGAGGAGACCTATCCGCAACCGAGGTCATGGCCCCCTATAAGCCTGCGTCGCGCGAATCATGAATGCTGATGCGCAACGGCGGCGCCAACTGGGCGAGTTCCTCAGAATCCGGCGGTTGCGGCTCCTCCGCGCCGATCTGGGTCTGCCCCCCATCGGCAGGCGAAGCATCGGGCTTCGCCGCGAGGAGGCTGCCGCCCTGTCCGGCATGAGCATCACCTGGTACAGCTGGCTCGAACAGGGACGCGACACCCGGCCGTCCCGAAATGTGCTCGACTCGCTCGCCCGTACGTTTCGCCTGTCGGTCGCCGAGCACGCCTACATCCTCACGCTGGCCGGGTATGCCGCTCCTCCACCGGCCGAGGACAAGATCCCCCGGCGCACCCCGGTGCACGCGCGAAGGCTGCTTGCCGTGCTGGACGACCTTCCCGCATACGTCGCCTCCGCGGACTGGCAGATCGTGGGGTGGACCAGAACGCTCGAGGCGATCTACCCCGGCGTCGCGACCGTTCGGGAAGCCGAGCGGAACGAGCTGTGGCTCATGTTCACCGATCCGGACGTGCGCGAGTTGATGCACGACTGGGAGGCCGCCGGGCGACAGCTTGTCGCCGACTTCAGAACCGAAGTCGGTCCCCGGCTGACCGACCCGCCGGTCTCCCGTCTGATCGGCAGGCTCTCCGCCCGGAGCGACCTCTTCCGCTCCTACTGGGAGGCTCACGAGGTCCGCGGATTCACCCCGAGGAGATCCTTGATCCACCACGCCGTCGCCGGTGATCTCCACCTCTGGCTCCACCGGCTGGCCCCCGCAGGGCATCCCGACCTGCACATGGTGATCTGGATACCGGACCTGACCACGGACACCCGCGAACGACTGGCTCGGGCGGTCCAGGGCCGCAGTTGCGTGGGTTAGCCGGCCCCGGCGCCACCCTTGCCGGCGCCGGGTTCGTCGTGTCCTCGTTCCATGATCGGAAGAGACCGGATCACGACGGAGTTCCCATTGGTCGTGAACGCCACATCCTCGACCGGCCCCGACCAGTTCTCCACGCTCTCGCACCTCGAGTGTTCCCGTGACGGTTCCCGCCACGACGCCGACGTGGTGCAGGGGACGTCCCCGCTCGGCGCCCCGCTGCTGGCCCGCTACGACCTCGAACGGGCGGCCGCAACCGTCACCCCGGCCGGGATCGCGACACGCGCACCGGATCTCTGGCGTTACCACGAGCTGCTCCCGGTGCGGGATCCCGCGCACGTCGTGACCCTCGGCGAGGGCATGACCCCGCTGCTGGACCTGCCCCGCCACGGCGCCCGGATCGGTGTGCCGACGCTGCGGATGAAGGACGAGGGGCTCGTCCCGACCGGCGCGTTCAAGGCCCGCGGTGCCGCGGTCGGCGTGTCACGCGCCGCCGAGCTGGGCGTCACCGGTATCGCGATGCCGACCAACGGCAACGCCGGCGCGGCATGGGCCGCCTACGCGGCGCGCGCCGGGATGCGCGCACTGGTCGCGATGCCGGTGGACGCACCGGTGATCACCCGCCGGGAGTGTGTGGTGACCGGTGCGGAGCTGTACCTGGTGGACGGCCTGATCGGAGACGCGGGGGCGTTGATCAAGGCCGCGGTGGCGGAGCGCTCCGGTTACCAGGACACCTCGACGCTGCGTGAGCCCTACCGGCTGGAGGGCAAGAAGACGATGGGCTACGAGATCGTCGAGCAGTTGGGCTGGCGGGCGCCCGACGTCATCCTCTATCCCACCGGAGGCGGGGTCGGGATCATCGCGATCCACAAGGCTCTGCTGGAGCTGCGCGAGCTCGGCTGGCTCACCGGTGACCTGCCACGGTTGGTCGCGGTGCAGGCCGCCGGATGCGCGCCGATCGTGGAGGCCTTCCACGCCGGGCTCGACGAGAGCAGCCCGCCGGCCGACGCGCACACCGTCGCGTTCGGGATCACGGTGCCCAAGGCACTGGGTGACTTCCTCGTGCTCGACGCGGTGCGTTCGACCGGCGGCACGGCCGTGGCCGTCACCGACGAGGAGCTGCTCGCGGCGCAGGGCGCGCTGGCCCGCGACGAGGGCAGCTGGGTGTGCCCGGAGGGTGCGGCCTGTTTCGCGGCGGTCGCACAGCTGCGGGAGTCGGGGTGGCTCACCGGCGCCGAGGACGTGGTGGTGCTCAACACCGGCACCGGGCTGATCTATCCGGACACGGTGCCCGTGGACGTCCCGGTGCTGGCGAAGACCGGCGCGATCCCCGCGATGTCGTGAGAGACCGCTCCTCGGCGGCTCAGCCGCTGAGGAGCGCTCGCACCTGCGTGGCGTAGGCCGCGCGTGTCTCCGGGGTGGTGAGCTGCTGCTCGGACCCGCTGTAGGAGAGCACGAACGGCCCGATCCGCTCGACGCTGTCACCGAGCCCGTCGGCGAAGTGCACCGCGGTCGAGTCGTCGCGCATCTGGTACACCGACACCGCATCGGTGGTGATCAGCTGCACGCAGCCTGCGGAGGTGCACGACTCCGTGTTGTCCCGTTGACGGCCCACCGGGAACTCCGTGTTCAAGTTGTCGACGACTTGCTGAGCGGACGGCCTTGCGGATCGACTCGCATCGCCCAACCCGCACCCGGCGATCAGCGCGAGCGCGGCGACCGCGGTCAGCATGGCGTATCCGATCCGGATCATGTCGTGATCACTCTTGATCATCGTCGTATCCGCTGCCGTGTTACGCAGAGCGAGCAGGCGGATACAAGAACTCCGCTTACGGTGCGCGCTCGGGCACGGTGCTCGCCGGTGGCCCGCTGTCACGGTCGGGCGGGCGGGGGGTGAGCAGCAGCCGTGCTCCGTACACCAGGGCGGAGGCGACGAACAGCGCCGCGACCAGCCAGAGCCAGCGGCCCAGGTAGGGCTGCTGGTCGAGGCCGGTGGCGGCCAGGTGAGTCGCCCCGCCCTGGCGGATGATGCCGGGCAGGAACATCAGCAGGGTCAGGCCCGCGCCCAGGGTGGGGATACGGACGTGGTTGACGACCGGCACGCGCGGGCGCGGCAGGCGGGCGAGAGCCGTGGTGAGAATCCGGTCGGCCCCGGCGTACAGCGGGTACAGCACCAGGTCGTGGACGACGGCGGCGCCGACGAACCACACGAGTACGGTGAGCAGCGTCGGATCGCCCAGCAGGAACGACGCCGCGTAGCCGGCGAGCGCGAAACAGGCCAGCAGCAGCGCGAGATGGCCGGGACGGGCGCCGTAGCGACGGTGGAACGGGACCATCACGCGGCCCGGAAGTCGATCGAGCGGACCCACTTCGTGCAGTGCACGCCGGGCAGGGCGGGGACGATGACACGGGCCGGGAAGCCGTGGTCCGCGCTGAGGTCGGCGCCGTTGACCCGCAGAGCGAGCAGCGAGTCGGGATCGAGGACCTGGCCGGCCGACAGCGTGGCCCGGCCGAACGGGCCGGGGTCGAGCGAGTCGACGAACGCCGAGGCCGGGTTCGCGACTCCGGCGAGCGTGGCGAGGTCGCGCAGTCGCACGCCCGTCCAGGTCTGCACTGTCGACCAGCCCTCGACGCAGGCAATCGGGAGTTGCGCTGTGTGCAGGGGCAGCGGGCCGGCTCCGGAGAGGAGCATCTCCCGGTCCAGCCGCTGCGCGACCTGGCCCCCGCGGAGGTCCAGCCGCCAGGACGGCCCGGTAGTGGCGGGTTGGATCGTCGCGGCGGCGGCCGTGCGGTTCACCGGGAAGTCGTTGGCTCCGGCATCGGCACCGCCGGGGGTGCGGCTTCGGGGGAGCAGGAGCGCGAGGGGACGCAGCGGGCCGCCGACCGTCTCACCGGCCGTCAGCAAGGCGACGAACAGCGCCCCGCCGCCGACGAGGGCGAGCGCTCCCCGCCGGCTCATCGTGGGTGCCGCGGGTGCGGCCGGGACGAGCCCGATCTCGCCGTCGGGCTCCTCGGGCCGGGTGTCGGCGAGCGGCGTGCGCAGTTCGGCACGCAGGGATCGCGAACGCAGCGACCGGACCATCGTGGGCAGCTTGAGGGAGATATGGGTGACGAACGCGGCGATGAACACCCAGGCGCCCAGGTAGTGCCCGGTGTAGAAGCTGAAACCGAAGACGTAGTCGTACTGGATGTTGAGCAGCCCGGTGACGATCTCGAAGAGGATGCTGCCGACGAGCAGCAGCAGCGACGCGCGCTCGAGCAACTGCGCGGGCGTGCGTACCGGCGGCCAGGTGAACAGCTTCGGGATGACCGACCAGAGCTTCGCCGCCACGACCGGGACGACGACCAGCCCCAGCCCGACGTGCAGCCCCTGGGTCAACCGGAACAGCCACGACGGGCGGGTGGGCCAGTCGAAGACCGGCAGGTGCAGCCAGCCGACGTCGCCGGGGATGCTCTGTCCCGGTCCGTAGGCGACGTAGTCGAGCAGGCCGGTGATCACCACCAGAGGCAGCGCTGCGAGCAGCACGGCCCCGAACACCGAGGTCAGCCACGGTCCGCGCAGCGGGCTGCGGAACCGGATGGGATGCGGTCCGGTGCGCCGGCGCGAACGTGGGCCGCGCTGCAGGAGCGTCATCGGGGGTCCCTTCGAAATGGTGTGGGCGCTCCAAATTACGACAACGGCGGCGGCGAACAGGCCCGCGCGGTGGATCGGTAAGAGAGTCCTAAGAGCGGTGCTCGCCGATCCGTGACCGACTCGCCTCGCTTCGACCTCGGGCGGTGGGTCCAAAAGTAGGATCGGCTCTCGTGAGTACAGACGGGGTCGTGCCCGCGGAGTCACGTTTGACACGCAAGGGCCGGGCGACCCGGGACCGGATCGTCACCACGGCGGCTGGGCTGATGTTCGACCATGGCGTCGCCGGGACGAGCATCGAGGACGTGCAGGCCGCTGCCGGGGTGAGCAGCTCACAGATCTACCACTACTTCCGCGACAAGCGGGCGCTCGTTCGTGCCGTGATCATCTGCCAGACGGATGCGGTGCTCGGCGCCCAGCAGCCTCTCCTGGACCGGCTGGACAGCGTGGAGGCCCTGCGGAAGTGGCGCGACCTCCTGGTCGGGCTCCAGCGCGAGCGCCACTACGAAGGGGGTTGTCCGATCGGCTCGCTGGCCGGCGAGCTCGCCGACACGGACCCAGCGGCCCGGGTGGCTCTCGCCGCCGGGTTCAGCACGTGGGAATCGGCGATCCGGGCGGGGATCCAGGCGATGCGCGACCGCGGCGAGCTGCCCGGAGAGGCCGATCCTGAACGCCTGGCCAGGGCGTTGCTCGCGGCTCTGCAAGGAGGCCTGCTGCTCACGCAGGTCCGCAGGGACACCGCCGGGCTGGAGGCCGGCTTGGACACGGTGATCGACCACATCGCCTCACTGGCAGCGACAGTGAGCGCCGGCACCTCGCAGCACGTGGGGTGACCTGATCCCGCGAGCGACAGGCAAACGCCCCGGCGTGCTGCGCGGACGCACGACGGGCTGCGACGTCGCGATTCGGCGGTCAGCGCCGCTGGAGCTGTCTGCGTGAGGTGATCTCGAGCTTGCCGAAGATCCTTCCCAGGTGCCACTCGACCGTGCGCGGGCTGATGAACAGCCGGGAGGCGATCTCGGCATTCGTGAGCCCGTCGCCGGCGAGGCGGGCGATCTGGACCTCCTGGGCGGTGAGGTCGCTGGTGGTGCTGACACTGCGCTTCCTGACGTGCTCGCCGGTGGCCAGCAGTTCGCGCTCGGCGCGCTCGGCGAACGCCTCCATCTCCATCGCGGTGAACGCGTTGTGGGCGGTGCGCAACTGCTCGCGCGCGTCGAGCCGGCGACCCGCGCGGCGCAGCCATTCGCCGTAGAGCAGCTGGGCGCGGGCGAGCTCGCCCCGGACGCGGGTGCGCGAGAGTCGGTCGATGGCCTCGCGATAGTCGGCCTCGGCTGCCGGGCCGTCACCCAGCAGTGCGCGGGAGCGAGCTTCGACGCCCAGTGCCCAGTCGGTGCCGCCGGCGCGTGTCAGTCGAGTGAGCCTCTGCAGGGCGTCGGCCGCGCGTCCGCGGTCCCCGGTGCGGGTCGCGGCCTCGATGAGTTCGACGAGCGCGCCCCAGGTGGACAGGCCCATCTCGTGCGGGTGCTCGGTCACCAGGGTGGCCGAGGCCAGCGCGTCCTCGTACCGGCCGAGGCCTGCGTACAGGACCGCCGCTGTCCAGTGGGCGAACGCCACTCCGATCCCCTCGCCCCGGTGTGCCGCCTCCTCGAGCGCGGCCTCGATGAGCGCGGTGCCCTCGGCCTCACGACCCCGCCAGGCGACGAGCGCGAGCTCACCGTAGGGCGCGAGGTGGCTTCCGGTCGCCTCGGTGACGGTCTCCAGCTCCTCGATCAGCGACGCTGCGGCTCCCAGCTCGCCGACCCACACGTGCACGCCGATGCGCATGGACAGTGCGAGTGGGAGCGCGGTGAGTGCGCCGGTATCGCGGGCGAGCTCGAGATGGCGGGCGGAGTGCCCGTCCCAGGTCTCGTCCCACGTGTCGACGGCGCTGACATGGGCGAGCCAGAGCCAGCGCAGCCCCTCTTCCTCGGAGAGGTCCGGCCCGCGGAAGCCTCGCAACGCCTGCCGGAGCACGGGTATCCCCTCAGCGAACCCGTCGGCATAACGGGTGGCCAGGCCGTCGAGGAGAAGGTCCGCCGCCCGTGGGTCGTGCGGCGCCCGCGGTGCGTCCCGTGCGGCCTCGGCGGCCTTGCGTACACCGCTGCCGGCAGCCAGCGGGCCCATGAACATGGCCGCGGAGAGTGCGTCCAGGTAGGTCTCGCGAGCCAGCCGGACGTCGATCCCCTCCAGTTGTGCGGCCGCCTTGAGCAGCAGCGGGGCGGCGTCGCCGCCGCGGTTCACGGAGAAGGCGATCTCGGCGCGGAGCAGGTCGACGTGGGCGCGCGAGAGCTCGTCGAGCGGTGTCGCCTCGGCAAGGGACAGCAGGCGCAGGGCCGAGTCGGGAGCGCCGGCCTGGTGCATGGCCTGCGCGGCGGCCAGCGTGCGCTCCGTCCGGCGCGCCGGGTCACGCGTCAGCGCGGCAGCCTGTTCGAGGAACGCGCCTGCCGCCGCCGGCCCGCCCCGCGCCCGTGCCCGCTCGGCCGAGCGCTCGAGCTCCGCGGCGACGTCCTCGTCCGGGGTGGGCGCGGCCTGGGCGCGGTGCCAGGCGCGGCGATCGGGGTCGGCCTCGGGGTCGGTGACCTGCGCCAGCGCCCGGTGCACGCTGCGCCGCTCCTCGGGGGTCGCCGCTCGGTAGATCGCAGACCGCAGGAGCGGATGCCGGAACCGCACGTGGGTGCCGATCTCGAGCAGCTCCGCCCCGACCGCGGGCGCCGCCGCCCCCGACGTGATGCCGAGCCGCTGGGCCGCCCGCCACACCAGCACGGGGTCGCCCACCGGCTCGGCGGCCGCGAGCAGCAACAACTGCCGCGTGTCATCCGGGAGGGGCTCCAGCTGCCGCCGGAAGCTGTCCTCGATCTGCTGGGGGAGCGCGGCCGCTTCGGGCATACCGAACCCACCGGCCAGCTCCGCGGGCATCAATCCGCGTGGCAGTTCCAGCAACGCAAGCGGGTTGCCCCTGGTCTCGGCGACCATCCGGCCGAGCACCCGCTCGTCCAACGGGCCACGAACCGCCGAACCCAGCAGTGCCCGCGCGTCGGCGTCGGACAGCCCGCCGACCACCAGCTGCGGTAGGTGGGCCAGCTCCGCCACCCCGTCGGGGCTTCGGACCGCGAAGATCAGCCCCACCGACTCCGCGCCCAGGCGGCGTGCGACGAAGGCCAACACCTGTGCCGTGGCCCGGTCGAGCCACTGCGCATCGTCGACCAGGCACACGAGCGGGCGGCTTCGGGCCGCTTCGGCGAGCAGCCCCAGCACGGCCAGCCCGATCAGAAAGCGATCCGGCGCGGGGCCGCGGCTCAGTCCGAACGCCGTGCTCAGCGCTTCACGTTGAGGGGAGGGGAGCTGCTCGACGCGTTCGAGCATCGGCGCGCACAGCTGGTGCAGGCCGGCGAAGGCCAGTTCCATCTCCGACTGGACCCCCGCGGCCTGCACGACCTGGCACCCCGTCGCCCGCTCGGCGAGGTCGTGCAGCAGCGCCGTCTTGCCCACACCGGGCTCGCCGTGCATCACCAGCGCCCGGCTCGCGCCTGCCCGAAGGTCATCGAGCAACTGGTCGAGCGCCGCACGCTCGTCGTGACGGCCACGCAGCACCTGCCAACACCGCCTTCTCGTTCTTCGCCGCGCCCCACCCCCCAGGATCGTCCGATGCCGTATGAAACGGCAGCCCACCATGCTCCGGAACAAGCTACGCGAACTGCGATCGCAACCCGTTCGCTCACGCCTGTGAAGGATCATCATGCGGCCTGTGAACTGCGCCGCCAGAACGGGACGAATGCGGCTCGGGCCCGCCGGGGTCAGGCGTCCGAATCTGTGGCCGGGATGGCCGGAACTGCGTGGCCGAGCCCGCGTTCCGGTGGCAGTTTGATGTCATGGCGATCAGTGCGAACAGGGCCGGCACATGATCATCACTTCGACGCTCGGGCACATCGACGTCAGGTGGTCCGCCATCGGCCGAGAACCGCGTCGATGCCGGGAATCGCTGTGCGGCCCAGATGCAGGGGCGTACCTGAGCGTTCTCGAGTCCGGCGTCCCCACCGCTGCGGCAGGGCCCTCGGCGCGCGATCATCCCCTTCGTCGGCACTGTGGTGATCTGGTGACGGCGCATTTCCGACATGTCCAGCTCGATTTCAATGATGACATGTCACAAGAGGTGGCCCGGCGAAATCTGAGGGGGCACGGCTGAAAGTGTGTGGCAGAATGACCTGGTAGGGATGAGATTGATGGTGAGTCAATCGTGCGGAGGGCAAAGGACGGGTCACGGTGTCCACTACCTCGTCCCGTGAGGCGGTAAAGGGGAAAGCAATGAGGGCCAGCTCGCTCCATCTGAGATGGAGGTCATTGGAGATCGCGATTCGCATGCACCCGCGCTAGGTGGGGATGCCGATCCGAAAATGGCTCGCCATCGCGGTCCGCGCCACTCGGTGCGGCGTATACCGGTGATGCCACCGGTTCGCTGATCCCTGCCGTCCGATTCTCGCGTCGGGGCCTGGTCGGCCGGTGCTGCCCGAGAACACGGAACGGTCGGACCGCTCTGCCGGTCGGCCTTATCGAGATAACGCATTGCCGGTCCGATGGGGAGTCGATGGCGGCCGGATCCGGGTGTTTCGAACCCGACCTGGTGTCGGCTCGTCGTGCATGGTTATTTCCGTCCATTGTGTGCGCGGCCGGCCAAAGTCGAAGCCGTCCGTGTTGACGAGCTCGGGGAGATCTTCTGTGTTCGATTTCGGCATTCGCCCACCAGATGCGCTCGCAGCGAAATACCGTTCCGCGGGAGTGTGGCGGGATTCCGGGCCACTGAGCGACCTACGCCGATGGCGCGACGAAACGCCGGAGGGGGTAGCGGTCAGGGCGTACCGGTCCGGCGTGCAGCCGGAGCAGGTCAGTTATGCCGAGTTCGCCGGCCGGGTGGAGCGGTTTGCCGGTGCCTTGTACGAGTTGGAGGTCCGGCCCGGAGACGTGGTCGCGCTGCAGTTGCCGAACCTGTGGCAGACGAGTGCGCTGATGCTGGCGGTGGCGCGGCTGGGCGCGATGCTGGTGTCGATCACCACCGGGATCGTGGCGCGTGAGCTCGAGCAAGTGCTGGACCGGGTGGGGGCGAGCGTCTGTATCACGGTCGACCGATGGTCGGGGTTCGGCCATGCCGGGGCGTTGCGGGAGATGGCGCCGCGGTTGCCGTGGCTACGGCACCGGGTGGTCCTGGGCGGGCTCGCCAGCGAGGATGAGATCGAGTTCGGCTCGTTCTTCGAGGACACACGGTGGGAACAGTGTCATCCGGTGGCTCTGGACGACGCCCACGAGGATCCGGACCGGGTCGCGGTGGTCTGCTTCACCGCCGGCCCATCCGGCGAGCCGATGGGCGTGCTCCACACGTGGAACACCCTGCACGCCCGTTCGTCCGGATGGGCGGGAGCAGGCCGCCCCGGCAGGCCGGACGTGGTGTTCACGCCGCACGACCTGATGAACGTGACCGGGAATCTCGCCCTCCTCTCCTCCCTGCTGACCGGCGGTTGTGTGGTGCTTCTCGATGACTGGTCGGGGGAGAACGGTCTGGCTCTGCTCGCCGAGACAGGAGCGACGGTGTTCCTCGCCGCACCCGCTTTCGTCGACGACATGATCACGGCCGCGCGGGGAAGGCCCCAGCACCTGCAGGCGCTGCGCACGGTCCTGTGCGGCGCGACAGCCGTGACGAACCGGCTCGTTCGTGAGGTGCGGTGTGTGTTCGGGATCCCGCTGGGACCCGCATGGTCGATGACCGACGTGGGGATCGGCGATCCGGTCGTTCCGAGGGGGTGTGGGAGACCGGGGTGACGGTGGTCCGGCCTTATCGGTGGTGCGCTCGGCCGACGGGTTCGAGCACGGCGTCGCGCAGCACCATCCGCACGTTGCGCCGCATCCACACCGGGTTCGCGGCGAACCGGGCCGACTTCTCGATGCTGAGCGCCACGACGTGCAGCCATCCGAACAGCACGAGCGCTCTGGGGTGGAGCGGGTCGGCGCCGAGCCTGCGTTGCAGGTCGGCGAGCTCGCCCGCGTACGGGCCGCCGTCGGCCGACCAGCGAACGACGACGGCTCCGAGCTCCTCTCGGCCGGCCTGCACGGCAGCGATCAGGCGGAACGCCACCGGGTCGAGCATGGTCGGCCCGGCCGGGTCGCCCTGCTCCCAGTCGACCACGCCGCAGACCGCACCGTCGTCGGCGACGATCACGTTGGGCGCGGTGTAGTCGCCGTGCGTCCACCCGAGCGCGACCCGGCGATCCCGCAGCTCCTCGATCAGGAGCTGCTCGACCTGGTCGAGGCGGTCGTGGTCGGCGCGAGGCACGTGCTCCCGCACCACGGCGGCGCGCCGGCTGATCCACCGGGCGAGGTGCTCCTCGGTGGCCGGGGTCGCGTATGCCGTGCGCCGGTGCAGCTCGCTGATCGTCGCGACGGCATCCGCGGCGACCCGCTCCTGGACGGCTGCATCGGTGACGTCGGTGGCGGGCCGGCCGGGGAGTCGTGTGTGGCGTGCGTAGCTGATCCCGCCTGCGGCACCGTCGGAGACGAGCTCGGGCACCAGCCTGCGCCAGCTGCCGACGCGCGGGTTCGCGTGCAGGGCGAGCAGCGTGGTGCATTCCCGTGTGAGGGCCTCGCGGCTGACGGGGGTGGCGGCCACCTTGAGCACGGAGTCCGTGCCGTCCTGGTGCCCGACCGCAACGACCAGCCCCTGCGAACCACCGGACAGGATCCTGGAAGTGCCCCAGTCGCCACCGGACAGGACCTGCCCGCCGGCCGCGTAGCGGAGACGCGCGAGCAGCCGCGCATGCCGGACCGCGCTCAGTGGCGCATCGAGCTGCGGCGGTAGCCACGTGGCCCGGAGGACGAGCACGACGGTTGCCACCAGGCTCTGACCCACGAGCCACGCCGTCGCGATGCCGATGAGTCCCCAGCGGGGCACGAGGATGAGCGAGAGTCCGATCGTGATCGTCGCGACCGCTGCCGGCACGACGAACAGCACGGCGCCTCGTTTCCGGGCCCTGGCCATGCTGATGGCCGAGGTGGTGACGATGCCGGGGATCGCGGACCACGCAGCGATACGCAGGGCGGTGCTGCCGAGCTCGGCGTACTCGGGTCCGAAGATGCGGAGGACGAACGGTGCCGTCACCTCGATCAGGACGACGGCCGGCAGCAGGAGCGTCAGCGCCCGGCGCTCCATGTCGCGCCGAGCCGTGGGTGCTCCTTCCGGCGCCGCGACGGCCTGCGGAGTGAGGGCGTGGCCGATCGTCGACGAGACGAGGTGGAGTGAGAACCCGATCGTCCAGACGATGCCGTACACGGCTGCGTGCACCGGACCGATGACGACCAGCACCAGTAGAGGCAGTCCGTGTACCGCGGCCGACCAGAGCAGCCGCCCGGCGTGGTCGAGTCCGGACTGCTGCACGGGCGTGGCCTCACGGTCGGCCAGCGCCCGGAGGAAGAGGTAGCCGACGGCGCAGGCCACGACCGCTGCCACGGCCAGTGCCCAGGTGAACGTCGATCCGTCCTGCAGCGCCCAGACGACGGCGATGGCCAGCAGCATGATCTTGAGCAGTGCGAGGACGACGTTCCCGACCGGCAAGGATCCGCCCCGGGCGGCGGCCGCCACCACGGAGTCCTGCAGTGCGAAGAAGGACCAGATGATCGTCGCCGGTATGAAGAACTCCAGCAGCGGCACCCGCCCGGCGTATCCGAGGAGCTCAGGTGCCCAGAAGCTCGCAGCGGCGACGACGGCCACCGCCCCGGCCGCCATGAGCATGGCGCTGACGAGGTAGGCCCGTCCGATCCGCCGGTGGTCGTGCGGTCCGGCCGCGGAACGATGCAGGGCCTGGTTCAGGTTGAGCTGCGCGATGCCGGTGAGCAACTGCATCGCGGACAGTGCGACGACGATGACGCCGACCATGGCTGCCGGGTAGAGCCGGGCGGCCACGAGCCAGAACGCGAAACCGGCCACGGCGGTCGACGCGACGCCGACGACAGGGGCGGCGCCGTCCACGTGGGCGGTCGCCGTCCTGTGGCGCAACCATGTGCCCGTCATGTGATCGGCAGCCCGTATCGAACCGGACACAGATCGGCGCGATGTCCCGTGGACGAATACACGGCCGGGACCGTAGCACCACCAGGAGATGAACAATGTGCGAAATCAGGGAGAATGCAGGAAGCGCCCGAGTAGGGGACCCTCCGGCGCCGGGCTTCGTAACCGGTTCGAGTGAAGCATCCCCTTTCAGGATGCCACCACGGGACCGCTTGTCGTCGAGTCTCACCCGATGTGATCAAGAAAGCGTCATCATCAACGGTGGCCCGCCCGGAAATGATCACAATGCGCCGACGTGGGACCACCGCGATCATCGACGGCGTGACGGACCGGTAGCGGGGCCCGGCCGGTTCGATCAGCCGACCGCCCGCCGGGGGCTTCGCCGTCGCCTTGCGGGATCACCTCCTCTGCGGATTCTTGACAACGGAACACGGTCGGATCCCTGAGCTGGACCGTTAGCGTGCGTAACGGGGCTCGACCAGGTGGGTACATCATCGTAGATAGCGAGCGTTGATCCTGAAAGCCGGCGAAGACGCCCATTCCACGCCACGAGAACGTTCCAGGAGGATGGCTTTGTCCGCAGTTTGGAGGTCGAATGACGAGTCTGACGTCGTCGTGATCGGTGGTGGTATCGGCGGACTCGCCGCAGCCGCGTTCCTCCGGCGGGCAGGTCTGCGGGCGCGTGTCTACGAGCAGACCACCGAACTGCGGCCCGTCGGTGCAGGGCTTGTCGTATCTCCCAACGCCGTGCGACTCATCCGCAGGCTGGGAGTGATCGATGTTCTGCAGCGCGAGGCCGTTCCCCTCGAGGTCGGCTGGGAGTTCCGCCGCTGGAGCGATGGCGCGGTGCTGTTCTCCCAGGAGTTGGGAGCGCGGTGCCGTCGGCTGTACGGCGAGGACTGCCTGGTGGCTCACCGCGCCGATCTGCTCGCGGCGCTGGTGGCCGCGGTCGACCCGGAGAGCCTCGTGCTGGGCAAGCGCTGCGTCGGGGTCGAGCAGCGGGCGGGCGACGTGCTCGTCACCTTCCACGACGGCACGTCCACCACCGCCGCTGTGGTCATCGGGGCCGACGGCACGCATTCCACTGTGGCTCCCGCCGTGGTTCCGGCGCCGGAGCCGGTGTTCGCCCGGCTCTGTGCCTACCGCTGCCTGGTGCCGGCGGAAGCGGCACCCGACTTCGCCCGGCGCCCGGTGCAGACCCTGTGGCTCGGCCCGGGCCGTCACGTGGTGCATTACCCGATCTCGGGCGGCACGCTGATCAACCTCGTCGCCTACGTGCCCGAAACGGACTGGGCGGTGGAGTCCTGGAGCGCACAGGGCCGAGTGGACGACGTGGCAGCCGAGTTCGCGACGTGGGACCCCCGACTGGGCAGCCTCATCGAGGCTTCTCCGAGCGCCGGCCGGTGGGCTGTCTTCGAACGGGATCCACTGCCGAGGTGGGTCGGCGGCTCGGTTGCCCTGCTCGGCGACGCGGCGCACCCCATGGTCCCGTATCTCGGACAAGGTGCTGCCCAGGCGATCGAGGACGCCGCGGTGCTCGCGCGCTGCCTCGTCGATGGCGGCGCGGACGTCCAGAAGGCGTTGCGGGTCTACCAGGACATGCGGATCGAGCGGGCGACGGCGGTGCAACTGGGCAGCCGGGACCGGGCGGGCATCAATCATCTACCCGACGGGCCGGAGCAGCGGGCGAGAGACGCCGAGTTCGCAGGCCAGGACCCCCTGCGCCACAACGAATGGCTCTACGGGCACGACGCGGAGGAGGCGGTCATGGGGGCCTGACTCGGGTGTGGCCGATCCATCCGGGACGCGGGGTCAGATGTTGGAGGCGAGGGCCGCGATCCGCTCACGGAGCCAGTGGTGCGCGGGGTCGCTGTGCATGACGGGGTGCCAGTACATGTGCTCGACGATCGGATCGATGGGGATCGGTGTGGTCAGCATCCGTAGATCACGCCTCAGGTGCGCCTGTCGCAGCAGCCGTCTCTGCACGAAGCCGAGGAACTGGGTGCCCGGCAGCAGCAACGGGACGAGCGCGAAACTCAGCGTGGTCAGTGCGACCCGCGGTTCGATGCCCAGGGTGGCCAACTGTGCGTCGATGAGGGCAGGACCACTGCTTTCGTCGTGGTATCGGACGTACGAGAGCCGTTCGATCGCTTCTCGATCGAGAACGTCACCGATCTCGCGGTTCTCTTTCCACACCACCGGCACGTACTCCTCGGTGAACAACTCGCGGTGCTGGATATGTGGCATACGCGAGGTCATCGCCTGCCGGGGAACCACGGCGAGATCGATCTGCGCGCGCTCGATCGCAACGGAGGTGGCCAGGTTGACGGGCACCACGTTCACCCTGACGCCAGGGGCTTCCCGGTAGAGCTCTTCGAGAAGTGGGCGCAGCAGTACGAGAGTGACGTAATCGCTCGCCGCGATCGTGAATGACCGAATGTCGTTCTCCGGATCGAACGACGGTGTGATCACCAACAGGTGCTCGAGGCCCGCGAGTACGTCGTGCACCGGTTCGAGAAGTGCTTGTCCCATCGGCGTCAGTTCCAGTACCCGGCCATGGCGTACGAGCAGCGGGTCGTCGAACAGCCGCCGTAGCCGCGCCAATGCCGAGCTCATCGCCGGTTGGCCGATCCCGATCGACTCCGCTGCCCTGGTCACGTGTCGCTGATCGAGCAGGGCGGCGAGGGCGGGAATCAGATTCAGGTCGGCGCGACGCAGCACAGTCGAGGCCTCCATGAGCGCAAAGCATGCCAGCCGTCCCAGCGTCACGGGATTGATCAGATGCGCGGCATCGTCGGCGGCTTTGCGCCCGAGTATCCGTAACCCCGCCGCCATGGTGCCATTCGACGATCAGTCCGCAGGCCGCTCGATCGAGATCGTGAACGCCGGGCCGACCGCTCCGTGGAGATTGTTCTCCTCACGCGTTATGGAGGTTGCTCAATGGTGAACTCTTGGTGTCCAGATATTGACCTCCCGATGTGGCAGGCCGGCCCGGGTGGACGGTAGGCCAGTGGCCCGCGAGGAGTTCTTTCACGACCGGTCTGCGCCGCCGGCGAACTCGATCGCGCCCACGGCCTTTGCTGCAGTGCAGGACGAACGAGGTCGCATGCTGCTGGTGTGCCGGACCGACTCGGGCAACTGGGAGCTGCCCGGCGGGCGCGTCGAGGTCGGCGAATCGGCCATTGCGGCCGCGGAACGCGAAGTTGCCGAGGAGAGCGGCGTGAGCATCCGCGTGACTCGGCTCGTCGGGGTGTTCACCGACCCCGGGCACGTCATGGTCTACCCGGCCACCGGTGAGGCGCGCCAACAGTTCGCGGTGTGCTTCCATGCGGAACCGCGGTGTGGCGAGCCACAGCCCGACCACGACGAGACCTGTGACGCCGCCTGGGTCGACCCCGCCGAACTCTCGCTCCTGCCGATCCACCCCAGCATGCGGAAGCGGATCGTGCATGCGCTCACCCAGCCGCACACTCCGCACGCCGACTGACGGGGCGCGGGAGACGGCGTCACAGGGGCGGCGGCGTTCCTGCGCCCACGACGACCGCGGCTGGAGCCGCTGTTTCGTCCTCGGCCAGTTCGAGCAGCGTGGCGATCATGGTGGTGCGGACGAGCGGGACCATGAACGCGTTGCCAGGCAGTGGTTGCGCGGCGGCGAGTTCGGCGGTGGCCGCATTGCGAATGCTCGCCTGCGTCGCCGGTGCGCCGCGCAGAGCTGATTCGGCCACCGTCGCCCGCCACGGCTTGGGCGCCACGCCACCGAGCGCGATACGCACGTCACGCACCACCCCGTCGGTGACCTCGAGCGCGGCGGCAACCGACGCCGGCGCGACCGAATACGAGGCCTCAGCGCGCACCCTGCGGTATCGCGAGTTCGTGAAGGCCGGCGGCGGCAGGTCGACGGCGATGATGAGCTCCCCGTGCTCCAGCACGGTGTCGCGTTCCGGCTCGTCTCCTGGCAGCCGGTGCAGCGCGGTCAGCGGGATCGTGCGTTCCCCGTCCGGACGCTGTGTGCGCACCACCGCGTCGAGCGCGGTCATGGCAACAGCCATGTCCGACGGATGCGTGGCTGCGCACGCGGGGGAACCGCCGAGGATCGCCAGTTCGGGATGATGGCGCTCGCGCGCCGCGCAGCCCGATCCCGGCTCGCGCTTGTTGCACCCCGATGTCACGTCCTGGAAGAACGCGCAGCGGGTGCGGTGCAGCAGGTCACCGCCCGTGGTCGCGGCGTTGCGGGCCCGGTCCGGGGCACCCGCCGACAGGGCCTCGGTCAGCAACGGATAACGCTGCCGGAGCCGCGGGTCGGCCGCCAGTTCGCGGGCGGGGACCGAAGCGCCGATCCGCAGGCCGCCGTCCGGCAGTTCCTCGACGCGATCGGAGGTCAGGCACCGCACATCGACCAGTAGATCGGGCGACGCCACGTCCAGTCGCATCAGGTCGTCGAGGTCGGTGCCGCCGACCAGATAGGCCCCGTGGGGCGCATCGGCCAGCATCGTCACGGCCTCCGTGACGTTCTCCGGGCGGTGATACCGAAACGGCTTCATGAGGTCACGATCTCCACATCCGCGGGGCCGGCACGGGCTACTGGCCCACCTTGACGCCGGGCTCGCCTGCGGCGTACTGGATCGGGTTGCTGGTCAGGACGTCGGCGGCGTGGGTCGTGTGTCG